>CAVWOD010000015.1:0-355730 GCA_963756355.1 uncultured Acidobacteriota bacterium
TCTCTGAAAGCGCTTTTGTCAACGGACAACGATCCAGCGGAACGGGTCTTGCCCAGTCATCTCTTCGCCCTCGGTGGGGCATGAAGCTGTTCGCAAGGGTGTGTCGCATTCATTCGACGAGCCTCTTTAACGGGCGCCATGACGAAGGACGCGCTTACACCCCGCTGGCACAACCCGCTCCGCCGGTACGCCCGGCGACCGGTAACTTTCCTTGTGTTTCAGAACATGCCAACTTGATTCCGCCAGGTGAACGGCGCTACTGCGCCGATCGCCTTGGCGTGACCTTTTCTCTGCTTGATTCGTTCGTACAGCCGGCCCACGTGCCGGTTCGGTCCGTTCCCCTTGCTCCATCGGTGGTGATGGATCGACACCACGTTCGCCGCCTCCATGTACGCCCATTTCAGATACCGGTTCACGTCCGGACGCAGCGAGCCACAACCGCCTCGCCCTCCGCTGCTGAATCCACCCGTCGTGTCGTCCCCGCATAGCTCGCCAAACGCTCGCTCTTCGCCGAAATCGATCCACCTCGCCGATCTCCAACGCCATCAACCCCGTCGAGGATCAAACCCACCCCCGGGAGGCTCGCCAGCCATTTCACTCTTCCGTCACTTCTACCAAGAGATCTTTGAGCCTGTTTTCCTGCTCTTGCAGATGCTTCTCCACCAGATCCAACTGCTCCAGCAGCATCCGGCTCGCCCTACGCCGTCTGGTCCGGCAACTCCTCCATCAGCCGTATCTTCATGGACACTGTTGCGGCCCGCCATCCCGAACAGATCGCTCCACCCCCTCCGCCAGCAGGCCGTACTTGGACAGCGTCGCCTGCAACCGGTTCTTCAACCTCGCCCGCTGCTGGCTTGAACACCATCCGCGCCCGCGTCAGTTCCCGAAGATCACGCGAACTCCGCCGGCGGAATCCATACCGTCGGCAAACTCTGATATTCCGCTGCAACCGATTCATCCCGTGCACGTCCAACTTGTCGGTCTTGTTGATCATGCCCCATCATCAGCTTCGCCTTTCGAGGATGAACCAGCCTGGGGCGTCATGCCGGCCTGTTCGATCTCATTGACGATCCAGTACCAGTTGCCCGTCGCCTCCACCGCCACGGCCGTTCCCGCCTCCCCCTCCTTTCAGATACTCCCGAATCGCTCCCCGGCGAATGCTCCAACCGGTAACCGGTGCTTTTCCCGGTCGAGGGGTCTTGCCGGTCCACCCAGGTGTACCGCTTGTGCGAATCAAACGCGATATACTCGCTCATGCGCGACTCCTTTCCTTTCGGTTTTCCCACCGACAGCGTAACGCTGTAGGCTGTCATCTCTGAAAGCGCTTGTGTCAATGGCAAAATCCTGCTGAACGGGTCGTACCCAGTCATCTCTTCGCCCTCGAAGGGGCATGGAGTTATTCGCCAGGGGTGTCGCATTCATTCCGCGATCCCGTCGAACGGGATCATGACAGCATCGCGCTTACCCTTGCTGGTCCGACCTCGACCAAAGCCCGGATCTCGATACATCTGTTTTCCCTGCAGCACATGGAACGCCGCTTCGGCCAGATGCCGCGCCACCGCTCCAATCGCTTTGGGATGTCCCTTGCGCACTCGCAGCCGCCGGTACAACTGGCTGACGTGCCGGTCCGGACATCGGGTGTGATTCACCGCCACCGAATTGGCCGCTTCCGCAAAGGCCCACTTCAAATATCGATTCACGTCCGCGCGCAGCGATCCGTAGCGCACTTTCCCGCCGCTGGCATGCACCCGCGGCGTCGTTCCCGCGTAGCTGGCCAAGTGCATGGCGCTCGGGAAAGCGCTGACCTCTCCGATCTCCAACGCGATCGTGGCCGCCAGAATCACTCCCACTCCCGGCATGCTCAGCAGCCACTGCATCTCCGGCGTGACTTCCACCAACTCCTCCAGCCGCTGCTCCAGTTGCCGCACCTGGCCGCTCACAAAATCCAACTGCGCCAGCAACTGCTCGCTCACCCAACGCGTCTGCTCCGGCAAGCGCTCCAGATGTTTCTCCAGCTCGGCGCGTCCGCGCTTCCCGTAGGGGTCACTGCATTCGCTCGGCGGCGCTCCCCACTTGGCCAGCGTCGCCGAAAGACCGATTCTTCAGCCGCGTGCGCTGCGCCACCAGCACCAACCGCGTGCGCGTCAGTTCGCGCAGATCGCGCAGCGGCCCCGGCGGAATCCACACCGTGGGCAGCGTGCCGTTGCGCTGCAAACGATTCAGCCCTTGCGCATCCAGCTTGTCGGTCTTGTTGGTCTGCCCCATCATCAGCTTCGCTTTTCGCGGATGCACCAACTGCGGCACCAGGCCGGCTTGCTCGATCTCGTCGATAATCCAATACCAGTTCCCGGTGGCTTCCACGGCCACGGCGGTTCCCGGGTTCACATCCGTTCAGATAGTCTCGCACCGCTCCCGGCGCATGCTCCAGCCGATGGCCTCTGCTTTTCCCGGTCGAGTGGTCTTGCCGGTCCACCCAGGTGTACCGCTTGTGACTATCAAATGCGATATATTCTTCCATGCGCGGCTCCTCTCCTTTTCTAAAAGGGGTTTTCCACCGCCAGCCTACGCTGACGGCAGGAGTCGCGCTTTCATATTTTCATTCCGAGGCCCGCAGTAAGGGACGAAGAATCTTCTCCGCGTTCCTTCTAGTCTCGTATCGGGTACCACATCCGCGCCCTTATAACGCTCCACACACCTATCAAAGATGGTACCTTCAAGCTACGATGTCCCACGCAGGCGAACAACAATTACCCACTTGAGTGGGGAACATCCGTCGCGCGAAAATGAAGAACATAGCTCGAGTGATCATAGCGGTCCTGATCGGTGTTGATGGAGTCGCTTACATCGCCGCCAAGTTTGATTTTTTCACGCACTACGACTCGCGGACAGACGGAAGTTACCTTCGGGGACACGTCGTCTACTGGGTGGCTATGCTCACACTGGCCCTGTTAGCCGGGCTCATCGAAATTCTATATCCCGATAAGAGGGATGGCCGTCAAGTGTGAGGACTCGCTAAATTCCTGACCCGAATCTCAGAGATTCGGCGGGTATTGCTGGGGCGATAGGAAGGAACAATGAGTGATCGACGGCTTCTCGCCTGGCTCACTTTGACTGTGGCCGGATTTTGGGCAACCGGCCAAAAAGCTGCTCATGCGCATGGAAATTACAAATCAGTGCGGCAACGGGTAGCTTCTGGCGCTGCTGCCCAACAGTTCGACCCGCTCACAAGTCTTTCAAATAGTTTTCCGCATTCGGTCGCGATAAAACAAAATGGGCACTTGCTGGAATTCTGCCCGGACAACACCTGCCACGGCTTTGTTTCTTCGAGCGATGTCCCCGTCGCCGTACTGAAGGATTTCGCTTTTCTGTACATCTATTTTTTCTCCGGGTACACGTACCTCCCCGAGTGGCGAATTCACCCCGAGGCAAAAAGTGTGGCGCAGCGCATCCGGGCAAAGCCTGAATACCGCAAGTGCAAAGATGAGAGCGATCTCCAATCCGCCCGCTGCGTGCTGCTGGGCCTTGCGCGCAACCACAAAATCAAGTTGATCTTCGTTCGATACGACGAACATCATCGCAACGTGGTTCCAGAGGACATAACCAAGGAACTCTTAAAGACACTCGCCGCGCTAAGCGCGCAATGATGTGAAACGAAATGTAGCGAGGCATCCGCTCTCCTGTTCCGCTAGAATGGCGTCTTCGAAACACGGCCACTCGAACACACTGCGCGAGGCAAAAGATCAAATGGCGGAAACCCGGACCTCTCATCCCTATCACATGTATGACGCGATCTTGGCGCAACCGGCGCTGGTGGAGCATGTGCTCGAATCGCAGCGCGACGCGATTGGGCGCGCGGCCGATGCTGCTGCCGCGAAAAAACGGATTATTTTCGCGGGCATCGGAACATCACTGCACGCGGCGCAAGTGGCGGAACATTTTTTGAGGCATCTCACGGGCGGGCGCGCCGAAGCGCGCGCGGAACAGCCGTTTGAACTGGTGAATTATCCGCTGGCGCTTTCCTCGGATGACGCCGTGGTGGTGATCACTCACACCGGCACCACGAGTTACAACATTGAAGTGTTGCGGGCGGCTCGTGCCGCGGGCGCGCTGACCATCGCCGTGGTGGGCGAAGCGAGCGGCGAAGGAACCACGGCTGCGGAGATTCGCATTGAAACTTGCGAACAGGAAGTTTGTTTTGCTTACACGAAAAGTTACACCACTGCGCTGGCCGCGCTGGCGCAATTTGCCGTGGACGTGGCGCAGCGGCGCGGCGCGAAAACCGATGCGGCAGCGAATCAATTGAAGCAACTCCCCGAGCAGATGAAGCAGGCGCTCGCCACCGAAACAAAAATTCGCGAAGTGGCGAAAGCGGCGAACGGACGCGATCGCATCGTGCTGTTCGGCGCCGGGCCGAATTGGTCCACCGCGCTCGAAGGCGCGCTGAAAATCAAGGAGACCAGTTACTTGCGGGCGGAAGGCTCCGAAAACGAACAGGTGCTGCACGGTCCCATTTTCAGAAATTGATTCCCGCACCGTTTTGGTGGCGCTGCTTGCGGGTGGAACAGCAGACGAACGAGCCCGAACCGTGCTTCGTTCGGCGGGCGAAGTCCGCGCTTTAAGGATCGCCATCACGGTGCCGTCAGCAAATCACGACATCGCCGCCGAGCATGTGGTGGAAACTCCAGCAGTGGAAGAATGGCTTTCGCCGCTCGTGCTGGTCGAGCCGGTGCAATTGCTCACCTATCACCTGGCGCTCGACCGCGGCATTAATCCGGATACCGGCCGTCAGGATCAGGCGCCGCATGCGAAAGCGCATACTCTTTACAAATTTTAGCGGCCTCCATTCCAGTGTTGCCGCTGACGAAAACGAGTCGCAAGATCATCGTGCTTGCGCGCCTGGCTATCGTAAAATCATGGGAAGGCATTGCTCGCAACTTCCATGAGAAACCTGTTCAAACTGCCGACGATCGCGAAGCAAGCCGCCGTCCTGGCATTTTTTCTGCTCCCATTGAATGGCGGCCAGCTGGCCGCGGCGCCGGCCAAGGATCACAACGGCTCGATTTCCGGCACGGTGCGGGGCTTCGACGGATCGCCTGTTGCCGACGCGCGGGTAACGCTGGAATCGGCGCAAGCTCGCAGCCCGCAAACCAGCGTGACCGACGAGCACGGCCATTTTCGCTTCAAGGAAATTTATCCGGGGCTCTACGATCTGCGCGCCTACGGCCACGGCTTCTGGTCGGAATGGCATCACAATGTTCTGGTGCGAAAAAACGCGGAAACTAACGTCGAACTCCGCCTGATCCGGAAAAAGCCCGCCGCAAAGCCCAAACCCGCTCCGCCTGCCGCACCGCCTGGGCACTAGGTACCAGGACCCCGGTGCCAGAAAAAGTGAGCCTTTCGAGCCATTGTCCGGACTTGGGGTATCTCTTAGCATTGTCGTACGGGTTGGTAGCTGCGCTGCGGGGACGACGGTTCCGAGAGGAGCCGGGGCACGCTTTCCAACCCGTCCAGCCCGCCTGCCGACGCGACCCTTCCTGACCCCCCGTTGGCAGGTTGGGCTTTAATCTTCCCTCTGCTGGCAATTCCCAATTAGAGAATCCGCAACCGCATCGAATGGCAATCCACTTGCAAACTTTGCTAGTGTCCTGATATGACGCGTGGGCTGTTTTGTCGCACCGGGGAGGGCTCCATGGGGGCAAAAGAGAAAATGAGCTCAATTGGCAGGCCAGTGCCGGAGTTGCCCGTCGCTGACGTTGAACTCGCCCAACAGCATTACAGAGATGCACTCGGCTTTGACATTGGATGGCTTTACCCGGGCAAAGAAATTGGAGCGGTGACACGAGGTAATGTGGCGATATTCTTTCGGAAGAGGAAGCCGCCGTTCGAACCTGCGGTTCACTGGGTGTTTGCCGAAGATATCGATGCTTCGTACCAGGAACTTAAGTCGTTGGGTGCGAACATCATGGAGCCACTGGAAAGAAAGCCGTGGGGATTACGGCAATTCACCGTAAAGGATCTGGACGGGAACCTTTTCTATTTCCACCATGACTAACCAAAAGCCGCATAACCAATGGCTGGAGCCGGGCCGTTGAACAGCGGGCTCCTCAAATTAGGACAGCACCCAAACTTTACAATGCACGGCCACCTGGGGCGTGCGTAAGTGCATCAGCAGAATGCGATAAGCATGGGTGGCTGGCGCCCCCGCAAAGCCAAAGCGATGGAAACAGGCGACAGTTGACAAAAGAACCAGACAGTCGGCGCGGGAGAGAGCCCAGGGGCACTGGGAGGGCTGTACTCGCTCTGCTGGCAATTTTTGCTCTAGCCTGCCCGCTGCCAACTCACAGCGCCGAACTCTCCTCCCAAACAGTTAGTGCCTTCAATCACTACGTTCAGCTCACGGAAAAACAGATCGATTCCGCGCCGCGCGGGGCCGCCGGCTTTCTATTGCTGGACCGCCTTTCGGAATCCCGCCGGGACGCTGCCCTGGCACAATTGCACCAGGGCCAGGTGCTGATCGAGCGAATGGAAACGCTTGAAAACGGTCAAGCGATCCCGATCACCGGCGGAATGGTCCACCATTGGATCGGAACTATTTTCGTTGCCGGAGCCACACTGGCGCAAACGCTGGCGCTGCTGAAGGATTACGATCATCAATCGGAATATTACAAACCGGACGTGATGCGCTCTCGAATCCTGCAGCATACCGGCGACGACTTCCGGATTTATTTGCGCTTCTACAAAAAGAAGGTGCTCACGTCGGTGCTCGATACGGAGCACGAAGTTCACTATGAAAATGTAAACGCGCGGCAAGCCTGGAGCCGTTCGCGCAGCACACGCATTCGTGAAGTGGAAAATGCCGGAAAATCGGATGAACAGTTGAAACCGGAAGGCGACGACCGGGGCCTGCTGTGGAGGATGTACACGTACTGGCGGTTCGAGGAAAAAGACGGCGGCACGTACATCGAATGCCAATCCGTTTCGCTGACGCGCGATATTCCCACAGGCCTGGGCTGGCTGGTGGGGCCGTACGTGAATAGCGTGCCGCGCGAATCGCTGACGTTTACGCTGGCCGCCACACGTTCCGCGTTGCAGCGAAAATCACCGGGGAGCGCGGCAGGGCGCTAGTGCGGTTTCGGATCGGCCGGGGCCGTGGGAGAAGGAGGCGCTTTGAAGAGCGAACTCTCCATCGGCACGTTTAATTCCACCTTCTCGATCACGATTTTCTGCCCCAGATCTTCCCCCACCAGTCCTGAGTTAATTAGAAACGGTTCGTAAATTCCGCCGACATCGCGAAAATCGCTGAAGAAAGACTGCACGTCGATGGTTTGATCGCCGTTCTGGCGGATACTTTCCCACTTGATCTCGCGAAAATTCCCGGCATCAAACCACATATTCTGCACGATGCCGTTTTTCTCGGTCACTTTCAGATGGTAAGCGTCGCGGTCTCCCACTTTTTCCTTGGCCACCAATTCGATCTGGTTTCCCTTTTCTTTCCAATTCACCAGCGGGCCTTCGAAATCGGCTTCCTCGCCGATATTCTTTAATTCGCCGGGCGCCAGCGCATGAACATCGTTGCTGCCTTGAAATTCAAATGGATTTACCTGCCAGCCCGCGGCGCCATCGAAGACGCGGATAACAGTCTGTCCCTGAATCACCATTTCCATGTGCATTTTGTGCGGCCGCTCGCGCTGCACGGAGAAAGGGCCCTCGGCGCCGGGGCCCAGGACAATGCGGCCGGTGACTTTTTCGGATTGAACCGCTTTCAGCTTCTCGATTCCGCCGCGCGCGGCTAGCGCTTTCGCCGCAACCTCATCGGCGGTTTGCGCCCGCGCCGGCTGGATCATTGCCAGCGCCGCCGCCAATATAGCCACAATTTTCCAAGTCGTTTTCATTCGCGGGCTCCAGGAAAATATCGAATTCGATTCGCGCTGGTACGGGAGCGAGAGGATACGGATACGGCTGAGACCACCCGGTCCCTGCTAGAAACTTGTCACCGCAAGGAAAATGTCTTCCACCGAGTTGGTATCGAAATTGACCAGATTATTGGCGAAAGAAATAAAAGAAACAAAATGGCCGTCACCGCTGATCACCGGACGCAAGCTTGCTGCATTGCCCTGAACGCCCGCCGAGGATTTACTCGCCAGCTTCGTCGATGGCGTACAAGCAGTGGCGCCGGCGCACGTGTTGCGCACGAAGACATCCTCCACCGCGTTGGTATCGCCTGCCACAAGATTATCGGAAAGCGATCCGAAGGTGACGAATTGGCCGTTGTTGCTGATGTGCGGCGTTTCGCTTCCGCCATTTCCCACCGTGGTTCCGTCCGGCGTTGAAACCAGCGTTACCAAAGCCGCCGTATCACGCAGGAAAATCTGCGGGATTCCCGCGGTGACCGTGCCCAGATTGCTCGCCGAGGATGCGAATGCAATAAATTCTCCGTTCAGAGATATGGAAGACTGTCCGCAAGCCGCATTTGCCGGCGTCGTGCCGTCGCTTGTCGAGGCCAGCACAGTCGCCGCGGTACAGCTGCTGATTCCCACACACGCAGTGTGCCGGTAAATTTGCGGCGTTCCGGTGGTTCCTCCGGCCAAATTGGTGGCCGTGGATGTGAACGAAACAAATTGGCCGGTGGCGCCGTCTCCGATCGCAGGCTCGGAGCTCGAGCCATTGGCAAGCGCGGTGCCGTCCGGCGTTGAAATTAGAACGGTAGTGGGCGAACAGCCGCTGGCGACGTTCAGGCAAGTGTCGCGAAGAAAAACTTCCTGCGCGTGGCCGGGATTGCTGGGACCTAAATTGCTGGAAGTGGAAACGAATGCGACGAATCGTCCGTCGGAGCCGACTGCAGCCTGGGAACTGGTGCCGTCGCCCGGAGTGACGCCATCGGGCGCCACGCTGATCAAATTGGATACGGGCGTGCAGCCGGCGATTCCGCCGCAGGCATCGCGAAGATACACTTGCTGCTGCCCATTTGCTCCCACCAGAATATTCGTGGCCGCCGAACTGAACGCCACATAGCGGCCGCTTCCGCTGATCGAAGGCTCGAAACTGGGAGCGGTCGGCTGATTGATATTGTCCAGAGCCAGGCTAACGGACACAATCGCCGGCGAACAGCCCGTCGAGCCAGTCATGCAGGTGTCCCGCAGATAGACTTGCTGCTGCTGAGCATTATTGCTGATGGCAATGGGGACGAGCGTGGTGGAAGTGGAAGCAAAAGCCGTGAACCGGCCGTTGGTGCTGATGGAGGGGCCCGAATTCGTCAGATTGCCAATCCCTTTATCTGCCTGCACTCCATTACTGGCAATGTCGATCAGTTCAGGAAGTCCCACTCCCGCGTTGGTTGGAATCACGGAAAATCCCACAATATTCGAGGGACCACCGCCTGGAGACGGGTTCACCACCTGCATTTGCACAGTCCCCGCGGCAACCATATCCGTTGTCGCAATTGTGACAGTGAGCTGCGTATTCGCGCTGAACGAGGTCGCTTTAGGCGCGCCGTTATAGGTGACCACGGAAGCAGCGGTGAATCCAGATCCCTGGACCAGCAAGGAACACGGTGGGCACGTTATGGTACTACTCGGGTTTCCGGAAATCACGGAAGCAGGAGACAGCAAAGTGATTGATGGAACCGGGTCCGTAATTTGAAATGCGACGGGGTTCGACGATCCGCCGCCCGGTGGAGGATTCAACACGGCGATCTGCGCCGTGCCGGCGGAAATAAGGTCGGACTGAAAGATAGTCGCTGCGATGTCGGACGAATCCGTAAAACTGGTCGAACGATTGTTGCCATTCCAGGTAACCACGGATTGCGGTTGAAAATTGCTGCCAGTCACTTGAAGAGTCAATTGGGTATTGCCGGCAAAACCACCCGAAGGAGAAATGGAAGTGATGGTGGGAATACCGCTGGTGGTGGGCTTAATGACGAAATCGATTTCATTGGAAACGCCGCCGCCGGGCTGCGGGGTGGTCACCGTGACTTGAATTGTGCCGGAAACCTGAACGTCGATCGGGTTGATGGTCGCCGTCATGTGGTTGCCATCTTGGAAGAGACTGAGCCGCGGGCCGCCGTTCCACAGGACTTGCGAAGAAGGAGCAAAGCCGCTGCCTACCAATGTTAATGTGAAGCCAGGCTGGCCCTGGATGGCAGTGGCGGGCGAGAGCGATTTAAGCGACGGAGATGGATTGTTGATAGTCTCCGAACAGGAAATCAAGGCGAGTGCGAGAGTCACCCACAGCAGTGATGAAACCAGAGACCGTTTGAACACTCACTCTCCTCGATCGTTTCAGGCGCCATTTCCCCGCTCGACAACCTGAAAGACTACTAAAGATGCGGCAGTCTAGCAATCAGGATGCCTCGGGCAGAAACTTGGCCGGCTGCGGCGGGTTAGCAAAGGTTGTCCTAGCGCGACTTATCGGCAGCGAGCCTGGCAGGTTCCACTTGAATCTTTCGAATCGACGGCTTCCTGGGGTGCCATAATTTCATAACTGATATGAACTTACATAGGTGGAAATATGGTACATGGAATATTGAGCTCCAGGTCAGGCGCTCGCCTTCCCGCGTTTCCCTGCTAGTCGAGCAGTATTTGAGACTTACAAGCATGTGAAGAATCGCGGCGCTGGACTTCGAATTGCTCTTAGGCATTGCCAGTGATGCTTTAGACGTGCCCGCGCCACGGGGACAAGAAACTACGGCATTCCGATTCCGGGAGCTGATTCTTGCGCGCGATCACGCCATCCGTTGCGATCCGCCTGGCAAGCCTGCGCGGGATCGTCCGGCCGTAAGCGGGCCGGTTACAAAAATATGGGAGGAAATGACATGATAAATTTCGGTAAGCAGGCTTCTCTATTTTTGCGCTCAGTGGCGTCTGTGGCGCTGCTGATTCTGTTGGTGCTGGCGCCTGTGGCTCTTGTGCGCGCGCAATCCAACGCCACCCTGCGCGGCACCGTGACTGACGAAAGCGGCGCAACTGTGCCCAAGGCCAAGATCCTGGTTCACAATCAGGATACCGGGGTGAATTGGAATACCCTGTCTGATGAGGAAGGCAACTACCAGGTGCCCGGCCTCCCGGTCGGCACGTACCGCGTCGAAGTGAGCGGCACGGGTTTCCAAACCGTCATCCTCACCGATTTGAGGCTGGACGTCTCGAGCACGGTGGTAAGAAATGTGCAGCTCAAAGTGGGCGCCACCAATCAACAAGTGACGATCACAGCGGAAACGCCGGTGATCCAGGCAGGCTCGATCAGCGTTGGTCAAACCATCAACCAGCGAACCGTCCAAGATATTCCCTTGAATGGCCGTCACTTTGTGGATTTGACCCTGCTTACTCCGGGCACGGTGATGCCGCCGGCAAATGGTTTCTTGACGGCGCCTCTCCGCGGCCAGGGAGCATTCGGCGTGAACACCGCCGGCCAGCGCGAAGACACCGTGAATTACATGATCAACGGAATTAACCTGAATGACGAAGTGCAGAATCAGATTACGTTCCAGCCTTCGATCAACACCGTGCAGGAATTCCGCATCGATAATTCCACGTTCAGCGCGGAATACGGCCGGAACTCCGGCTCGATCATCAATATCGCCACGCGCAACGGCACCAACCAGTATCACGGCGAGGCGTTTGAATATCACCGCGACAATGCTCTGGATGCGCGCAACTTCTTCAACCCCACCACATTGTCGTCCGGCGCGTCGAATCCGCAATCCCCTTTCGTGCGCAATAGTTTCGGCGCCGATGCCGGCGGTCCGATCCTGAAGGATAAGGCGTTTTTCTACGCGAGCTACGAAGGATTGCGCCAGCGCCAGGGGCTTAGCCTCAGCACCAACGTACCTTCCGATGCGCAGCGGGCCGCCGTGGTGGATCCGGTGGTCTTGAAGATTCTTCCGCTGATTCAACATTCCAACACCACCATCAACGGACTTCCCTTTTTCGTGGGCTCCGCTACTGCCCCGGTCAATATTGATCAGGGCACCGGCGATTTGCAGTTCAACCTGGGACCGAACGACCGGCTGCACGGCTACCTGGCCATACAGCAGGACCTGCGCCAGGAACCCACCATCCAGGGCAATACCCTGCCCACTTGGGGCGATACACGAGCATCGCGCCGCCAAATCATGACCATCAATGAAGATCACATCTTCGGACCCAATCTGACCAACGAAGTTCGCCTGGGTTATAACCGCATTCACATTTTGTTCTCGCCGAATCAGCCGCTGAACCCGGCCGATTTCGGAATCGTCAATGGAATTACCGGGCCAATTGGACTGCCTCAGATCATCATCGGCGCGGTGGGGACGGCCGGCGCGCTGGATATCGGCGGCCCATCTGGTTTTCCGCAGGGCCGCGGCGATACCACGGTGGTTTTGAGCGACACACTGCACTGGCTGCGCGGCCGCCACTCACTGGCCATCGGCGGCGAGATTCGGCGCTTCTATAACAACAACGTGGCCCAGAATATCGGCAGCTACACCTTCGCGACGCTGCAGAATTTCCTGAATGACCAGTCGAACCGCTTCAATGTGACCATCGGAAGCGGCAATGACAAGATTCTGGAGCCGGCCTGGGGAATGTTCATCCAGGACAATTTCAAACTGACGCCGAACTTCACCCTGGAGCTCGGGCTGCGCTACGATTACAATTCCACGCCTACTGACGGACATGGCCTGTTCAGCGTTTTCGTTCCCTCCACCGTTTCGCTGGTGCAGGTAGGGACGAACGGGGTGGGCCAGGTATTCCACACCAACGACAAGAACATTCAGCCGCGCCTGGGGTTTGCGTGGAATCCGCGCCACAACGATAAGACCGTGGTGCGAGCCGCGTACGCCATCCTGACGGATCAGCCGGTGAGCAACGCCGTCTCGCCGCTCAGCAGCAACCCGCCGTTCGCTTTGCCGGTTACCACCACCTCGGCAACGAACTCGATCACGTTCCTGAACACTGGCGCAGCAACGGCCGGCAGCATCGGGCCCTCATCGATCAGTTCCACGTTCGATAACCCCTATGTTCAATCGTGGAATTTGAATATCCAACAGGAAGTTACTCCCTCGTTTGGTTTGATGGTCGGCTACTTTGGCTCCAAGGGAACCCATCTGCGCATCGCCTTGAACCAGAACCAGAAAGGCAGCGCGGCGACAGTTCCTTTCCCGGCACTTTCCGCTGCAAGCCCGATCCTGCCGGGCAAAGCCTTGAGCAACATTACCGAAGTGGATAGCAGCAGCAATTCGAATTACAACGCGCTGTGGGTCACTTTGACTAAACACGCTTCGCATGGCCTGCAGTTCAACGCGTCGTATACCTACTCGCACTCGCTGGATGAAAATTCGCTCACGTCCACGGGAGTCGTCGTCCAAGACAGCACGAACATCCGGAACGATTACGGCCCGTCGGATTTTGATGTGCGGCACCGCATCGTGTTCAGCGGGATTTACGACTTGCCGTTCAAAGGCAACCGGCTGTACGAAGGCTGGGAGCTGGGCGTCATCACGCAAGCCCAGTCCGGAAATCCGCTCAACATCATCACCGCGAACACTGCGTTCACCGGCAACCAGACCGTCCGTCCCGACATCAGCGGCCCCATCGTGACCACCGGCAATCCCGCGCAGTGGTTTGCGAATCCGGCCGTGTTCGTGGTGAACACCACTCCCGTCCACTTCGGCAATCTGGGCCGGAACGCGGTTCTTGGCCCGGATTTCGTGAATACGGACTTCTCGCTGATCAAGACCACCAAACTCAGCGAGACGACCAACATTCAATTCCGCGCGGAGATGTTCGACATTTTCAACCATCCGAACTTCGGGAATCCCGGGCGCGTCGCGGGATCATCCACGTTCGGCCAGATCACCAGCACGCGAGTGCCGACGGGCGATTTCGGATCGTCGCGGCAGATTCAGCTGGCGTTGAAGTTCCAGTTCTAACGAACACAGTGCGGCTATCGCGGGGCGGGTGAGGTTTTTTCACCCGCCCCTTTTTTTGCGGACGGCACGCAACGCACCGGCGGGCGGATTTCTTCCTGCTTGACATTCGCCTCTTTATTTAATACGCTTTCGTATTATTCGAGATCGTAGTAATGGGGGCGGCGTGCGCTGGCTGGTGCGTGGAATCGCAGGGGTCGCGGTGCTGGCGGGGGCGGCGATTCTATTGGCGCATTTCGCGCTGGCGCGCCTGCAGGTGTCGCCGAAAAGTTCGGGGGCGATTCTCCATGAAGAACGCACGATGACGCTTGAGCTTGCGGGTGCGCCGGAAACCGTTTTCCCGCTTTTCGGCCCGGTATGCGAAGGCGTGTGGGCTCCCGGCTGGCAGCCGGAATTTCTGCACCCTAAGAACGGCGGAACCAGCGAAGGCGCCGTTTTCACCACAGGCGGCCCGCACGGCACTCAAGCCATCTGGATACTGAGCGCCTATGACGTTCAGCGCCGGGAGCTTCAATACCTGCAAGTGATCCCGGGCGTGATGGTGACGGAACTCTTGATTGATGTGCGGGAAGGTACGAGCAAGAATTCGCTGGTCAACGTGACTCATCGTTGGACGACTCTCTCGCCGCTGGGGGAAACGATTCTAGCTCGCCATTTGCAGGAATTCCCGGAGCAGGCGCCGCACTGGGAAAAGGCCATCAACACGGCCCTGACAGCGGGGCGGTCTTGCGCCAAGGCCGCGCAGGCCGCTCCGTGAACAGGCGGGAAACGCCGTTCCACGTTTGAGGAAAAATCAAATGCCACAGCAGACCACGGGAACTTTCATCTTGAGTGATGACGCGTTCGTGGATGCCTTCGAATCCTGCACGCTCCCCAAACAGTCGTTTCATCACCGGGATCACATCCGCCTGGCATGGCTCTATCTGCGCGAAGGCGAGCTTCCCGTTGCCGCCGCGCGCATCGAGCGGAGCATTCGCGGGTTTGCCGCGCATCTCGGCGTCAGCGAAAAATATCACCAGACGATTACGTTCGTATGGCTGCGTTTGGTGGAGGCGGCGATGCGCCAATTCCCAGGCGGCGGCACGCTTGAGGATTTCCTCCGGCAGCATCCGGAGTTGCTGGACCAGAATCTGCCGTTCCAGTTTTACTCGCGGGAACGCCTGCTTTCAGACGGCGCACGATCCGCGTGGGTTGAGCCTGATTTGAAGGCGCTGCCGTAGGGGCGAGAGCAGAGCTTTCAACGATGAAACGGTGGTGTCCTGGCGTGGAAGCCAAATGGGCTACCACGGGCCTTTGGGAGGCCTCCCAAAGGGGAGAATCCAAACCAGGAAGTGTAACGGATGTCCTGATACACGGTGTAACGCATGTCATGATACAAAACAGCTGAAGAGTGTGTGTGGCGGCGCCGAGTGGGGGTGATCGTGTAGCGCCACCCTTCAGGGTGGCATCTTTACTTTCAACCACTTGGCAAGATGCAGCCACGCCTGGCCACAAGTAAAACCGAGTTGTCACACTCACTCTCTGAAGCTCCGAACCCCTAAACACCCGGACTAATCTTGTATGAGAACCGCGCCAACGGATGCGTAAACTTGTCTTGCTGCCGCAACCCCGTCATACTTGCCGCGCGAAATATGGCCGCCAAGCAACTGCAACTCATCCCCGAAATTCACCGTGCTACGCACCGGATCGGCGTGCACCTGGCGCGCATTGCCGGCCTAGAGTTGAACCAGCCTGAGGCGCACATCCTGGCGCACCTGGCGAGCTTTGGAGACAGCACCATCTCGCAAGTGCATCAGGCCTTTGCGCACAAAAGGTCCACGCTGACCAGCATTCTGGACCGGCTCGACGAGCGCGGGTTGATCACGCGCACCACGAATCCGCGCGACCGGCGCGAATTCATTGTTCGCTTGACCGCTGCCGGAATACCACTGGCGAAGCGGGCCTACCGCGAGCTGGAATCGATCGAAAAAGATACGCTGCGGCGTCTGACCAAAAAGCAAATCGATGGCTTCACGGAAACCTTGAAGTCGCTCGAAGCCGCGTTGAAGCGTGCTGACTGGAGTAAATAGGTCCGCGGCTGAAAAGTTTGCGGAAAAAGTCGGAAATTGCTCCGCGATGGAATCGCACTCCAGGTCTGGCCTGGAAAAATTCCCCACTTCTCAAGCATTTGGGATCAACTCCGGATTTCTCACCCCGATCAAGACCGTCGGGGCACAGAAACCGTGCTTCGTCAGAGACGGAATGACACGCGAGCGGATATCTCCGAAAGCTGTGAAGCTTGCCCCTACATGAGATTTCGCGCGGCTTTAGAGTCAAGGGCAAGAGCACACAGCCAGGAGTGGCTGTGCTACCCGGGCACGAATTTCCCCTGCTTACACTTCTGATCCGCGCACGTCTGAATAACGAAAGGGATTCCGGCGGGAACTGGAAGGAAAAATATGCGCCTGCATATGCGGAACTTGCATGAAAAATCCGAATTTCGGTATTTTTTCCGACGCGTGGCGATTGTGGCATTGGTTGTTGCCGCCGTGGTGGGGATTTCGGCGGCGACAAATTCGGCGATCGGAGAGACGGTGGCGCCCGGAGCGAAGGAGCAGATCGCTTCGGAGATTCAGCGCCTGCAGCAGTTGCCCGCGGCGAAGTCGCCGGACGCTACGGGCGACATGGATGCTCTTCGGCAATCGCGCACATCGCTCGATTCGGGGCTACTGTTGGCCAGTTTGTACCAATTGCAATCACCGTTCATAAACCTGGTGATGCAGCAATATGGCAGTTCGACGGGCGAAATCCACGATATGGACGCGTTCGAGAAGGAGTGGCAGAGGGTGGGCTTGGACTTGAGCAAGGAAGAATCCGCGCTGACGGAAGCGAAAATTCGCGCGCTGCCGGCCGCCGTGCGGGCGCTGGTGGAAGCGAATCAACTGCAGAGCCGCACGCTTTACAACGCCGGGCATTTGTACGGCCAGGAAACCGGAGTACAGAACGGACTCGCATACAACGGCCTGGCCAAGGGGATGATGGAATTCGCGGTGTGGGCCGCCGGCTTGGAGTTTCCAAGCGAAGCGCGGCCGGCGATTCCATCCGCGCGCGCCGGAATCAGCGAGCTGGAAAAAGAAGTTTTGCAGGCCTACAACCGTCCGGGGGTTGCCGAGCAGCAAATCCGCTTCAACCAGGTGAATTCCACGCTCAAATTCGCCGGGGAACTCGACCACGCGGGAAAGAACGAGGGGGCGCTGCAGCAAATGCTGCGGGCGGCGCTTGCTTTCGGATCGCTGAATGGGGCGGGGGAAAATCAAAATAATCCCGGTGAAGTTCAAAAACAATTGCTCGCCGCCGAAGGACCATTTCCGCGGAAATTCAAGCGATCAAAGCATCGGCCAAATGTATTGGGAAATCGCGCAGAGCGAACTGGCCGCATCGGCGAATAGCAAGACATATACAACAGGCACCCTGCGCGCCGCGATCATCGTGAGTGATGTTCTGCCTCGTTATTTTCGTTCGATGAGCGGCGGCACAACAGCCGGGGCCGTTGCCGTCAGCGGCGGCGACGCGAAGGTGACCATCACGCTGGTCCGCTGGCCCTACACTTGAAGCCTTTCCGATCCAGCAAGTTTGCTGGCCAAGGAAGTGGCTCAGAATTACGGCAGCCGGGTGCAATTCGTCAGCGAAAATTGGGGAGATTCGAAACTTGCGTCACGATTCGGGCTGAAGCGGTACCCCGCCGTTTTCGTGAACGACGTGCTGCTGGCGCGCCCCGAAGATTTCGGATGGTTCGGAGAAAAGGCGCGCTACTCCTGGAAAGATCCGGCCAATCCCGAAAAATTCAAAAAAGACCTGGCTCGCCTGGTTGATCTCGAGTTGCGCGGCGATTCGCAAGGCGCGCAGGCCGCCGGAACAATATCGCAGGAAGCTCCTGACCTGGCGCGGCTGCCCAAGCTTTCGATGAAGGACCTGCAGGGAAACGCGATCGATACTTCCTCGCTTGCTGGAAAAATTGTGATGGTGGAATTCTGGGCCACGTGGTGCGTGCCTTGCCGTTCCACTCTTGCGTGGCTTGGCGAACTCCAGCGGCTGCATCCGGACCGAGTGGAGATAATCGGCATCGCGGTGGAATCCAGCGAAGCGGACGTGCGGAAACTGACCGATCCCATGCAGCTTGGGTATCACCTGGTGATGGGGAACGACCAAATGGCTTTGGCGTTCGGCGATATTACCAGCGTGCCGACCATGTACATTTTTGATGGCAGCGGCAAGACGGCTTCGATTGTTTACGGCGCGCCGGAGGATTTGCACGAAAAAATTGGCGGGACGATTGAGGCGTTGCTCAAGAAGTGATGCGATTGCTTGATTCCTAAGAGAGTTAAGAATTATCGAATGCGTGCGCGGTGCTTGCCAGACGATTTTCGAGAGCGCCATTCGGGAGAATGGCGTTCCTGGGGGGTAAGGCACACAGCCAGGAGTGGCTGTGCTACTGAGTGCTATTCGGCGCGGAGAGCTTCTACCGGATCGACGGACGCGGCGCGGGAAGCTGGAGCGTAACTAGCCAGCACGGCGGCAAAGACCAAGCCGATTGAGACGCCGATATAGGTGATCGGATCGTAGGGTTTGACGCCGAACAAGAGCGACGACATCAGCCGCGTTAGCGCCGCGGCTGCGGCTATGCCGAAGACGATTCCTACCGCGGCCAGGGTTGCGCCCTGGCGGACAAACATTCCCGTGACTTCGCGAGTTTGCGCGCCGAGCGCGATGCGGATGCCGATCTCGCGGGTGCGCTGAGCCACCGAGTAGGCAATCACTCCATAAATTCCGGCAACGCCCAGCAGTAGAGCCATTCCTCCGGCGGTGGCCAGCATCACCAGCGCGAACGAAGTGCGCCCCAACGATTTTTCGTAAGTTTCCTGCAAGGTGTGAACGTCCGCCAGCGGCAGGTCGGGATTCACGGACCAAACCGCCTTGCCAATATCGGCGACGAGCGCGCTGGAACCCGCGCGATTACTGCGGACGATATAGGCCAGCGAGCGGCGGAAAAAGACATCGTCGCCTTCAAAATTATTCATCATCATGGGAAAGAGCGCGATGCTGGGAGGTGCTTCGTTGATGCCCTTGTCCCGCTGGTTGCTGACGACGCCAATGATTTCGCGCCACTGCGCCTTCGTGCTTTCGCGGACTTGCTTGCCGAGGGCGTTTCCAGGGTCCTGCCACATCTCCCGCGCGAAATTTTCAGACACGATGACCACCGGCCGCTTTTCGTAAACGTCGGTCCAGGTGAAATCGCGGCCCGCGAGCAGGGTATTTCCCATGGTCTTCAAGAGACCGGGCGAGACCACCTTGAATTCGCGCAGCGGAGGCAGCTTGCCTTCGGCATATTCTTTATCTTGAGCAAACAGCGGATCGTTCCAACTATCTCCGGTCATGGGAATGGCGCTGGACATGGCCACCGACGTGACGCCCGGGATCGCGGCGATCTTGTCGGCGATAGCCTGTTCCATGCGCACCACCTTCACGCCATCAGGGAGAGCGGCTGAAGGAATGCCGATGCGCAGGGTTTGCACCTCTTCGGGCCGCACGAAGCCTGGATCGACGTGCTTTAGGGCCTGGAAGGTGCGAATCATCAATCCGGAACTGATCAGCAGGACCAGGGCGAGCGCCATCTGAACGACGACGAGGACGTTTCTGGCGCGGCGGCGTTCACGGCTCTGGCTCATGCTGCGCCCACCGGCGCGGAGCACCAAAGCGATGCTGGAACCGGCATACTTGATGGCAGGAAGAAGTCCGAACAAAACACCCGCCAGCAGTGAAATTCCAAACGTGAAGAGAATGGTGCGGCCATCTAACGAAACTTCGTCCAGGCGCGGAAGATTCGCGGGGCCAAGCGCGATCAACAGCCGGAGCGCCCCATAAGCGAGAGCCAACCCGAGAACGCCGCCCAATGCGCCGATGGTCATGCTTTCCATCATCAGTTCGCCTGCAATGCGCCGCCATCCCGCGCCGAGCGCGGAGCGAATCGCGAGTTCGTGCTCACGGCCCTGGACCCTGACCAGCATCAGGTTGGCCACGTTCGCGCAGGCAATCAACAGCACCATTCCCACCGTGCCCATCAGCACCCAAAGCACTTTTCCGATATCGCCGAGCAAGCTCTGCTTCAGAGGGAGTAAACTCGGGAGTGAGGCGGGCAGCTTCAAACATGCTCAGACTGTAGCCGGGGGCGGGCGGGAAAGCGATGAAACGAAATGGCGATCATTCGCGCGGCATCGGCCTCCGCCTGCGCGATGGTGACGCCGGGTTTCAGGCGGGCGATGGATTGGTAGCTGAAATTACCGAGGAATATTTTGGCGCGATCGAGCTGCAGCGGCACAAGTATTGCGGCTTTGAAATCCAGAAATCGAAACTTTTCGGGGAGGATCCCGATCACTTCGCGGGATTTTCCGTCCAGAATGATGCGGCGGCCAATCACGGCGGGATCTCCGCCGAATTTCGTGCGCCACAATCCATAGGTAAGAACGACCGTTTCGGGATTGCCAGGCTTGTCATCCTGCGGAGAAAACAGCCGGCCCAACGCGGGTTGAACTCCGAGGAGGGGCAGAACACCATCGGTGACATCCAGGGTGACAAGTTCTTCGGGCTCCGCGCTGCCGGTAAGCGTCATCGTGTCGCGCTGCCACAGGCCCACGTCCTGGAGAGTGTGGGATTCCTCGCGGTAAGTGAAATAAAGAAAGGGAGCGGATCCCGTATGGGTGAAATTCACGCCCGGGGCGGAGTGGTCCACGTCCACCAATTCTTGGGAACGGATGAACGGCAGCGGATTGAGCAAAACCCCTTCAATCACCGCAAAAATCGTGCTGTTCGCGCCAATGCCGATGGCCAGAGTCAGGACGGTGATCGCGGTAAACAGGGGAGCCTGGAAAAGCCGCCGGAGAACGTGTTTGAGCTTCATATGAAGAACTACGCGGGAAGAGCAGCGGAAGTTCCCTGGTTGGCCCAATTTTCTGAGTGGGTTTCATCACCGGGTAACAAACCGGCCTATAGGATAAAATGCTTCCCCGGCTGGCCGAAGCTAGCCGTGAATGGAACTCAATTTTGATCTCAACGCTATCCTTGCCTGCTCCGCCACCCGCCGCGCGCGGGTGGGCGCTTTTTCTATTCCTGCTGCTTTCGGGAATGCCATTGTTGGCTCAACAATCCGCATCGCCGCCCGAGGACGCGAGCGATTCTCCGGTGACAATGTTTCCGCATTCGGAGACCAGCCGATTCTGGATTTCGGGACAAGGGAACATGGTTCTGCAATGGCATTCGTCTTTTCCGGCGCAATACAGCGGGCCGAATAGCTTGCAGCCGCATGCGGAGAATGCCACTTCGCGGGTTTTCACGCTCTTTACCGGATTGGAGCTGGCGCGGGACACGGAAATTTTTGTGGATATCGAAAGTGCGGGCGGGCACGGCATCAGCGAAGCGCTGGGGCTGGCCGGGTTCACGAATCTGGACGTGGTTCGAAATCCGACTCTTGGGGAAAATCCATATCTCGCGCGGTTTCTGGTGCGGCAAATTATTCCGCTGAGCAGCGAGCGGAGGAAGGCGGAACGCGCGGTGCATTCACTTTCCACTTCGCTTCCGGCGAGGCGGCTGGAGATCTGGGCGGGAAAATTTGGGATAGTTGATTTTTTCGACCTGAATTCGGCGGGAAATGACAGCCATCTGCAATTCCTGAACTGGACTGTGGATAACAACGGCGGCTACGACTATGCCGCGAACACGCGCGGCTACACCGATGGCGTGATGCTGGAATACGATGATCACAACTGGGCGGTGCGTTTTGCCGAAGCGTTGATGCCCAAAGTGGCCAATGGAATTAATCTGGATGCCGACATTGCCCGGGCGCGTTCTGAAAACGTGGAAATTCAGTACAAGCGGAATTTTCTGGGGCGCTGGCTTGCCGATCGCTCTGGAGTTTTGCGGGTGCTGAGCTATGTGAATCACGCCAACATGGGGAACTATCGCGAGGCGATTGACGCGTTTCTTTCCGGACATGATAAACAGCCCGATGTTACAAAGCACCGCGCGCAGGGACGAATCAAATATGGATTTGGCGGAAATTTTGAACAGGAATTGACGGCGAACGCGAGAGTGTTCGGCAGGTTCGGTTGGAATGAAGGGGAAAACGAATCGTTCGCATACACGGAAGTGAACCAGGCTGTCGAATTGGGGGCGGATTATTCCGGCGAAGCCTGGCACCGAAAGCACGATCGTATGGGCGGCGCATTTTCGCTGAATGCGATTTCAGGAGATCACCGGCGTTATCTCGCGCTGGGCGGTCTTGGATTTTTGTTAGGTGATGGAGCGCTGCGCTACGGCCGCGAAGAAATTTTTGAGGGTTATTACACTTTGCATGTGTGGCGGGGCACGTTTGCTTCGCTTGATCTGCAGCTTGCCACCAATCCCGGTTACAATCAGGATCGCGGCCCGGTTTTTGTGCCGGGACTTCGATTGCACGTGGATTTCTGAGGCGGAATTGCATTCCAGAAGAGGCAGGGAGAAAATCCCCACTTCTCAAGCGCTTGAGATCTACTCTGGATTCCTCAATTCGTTCGGAATGACATCCAGGACATTTTTCCGCAAACTGTAAAGCCTGCCCCTGCACGAATCACACCTAGAAATCGGAACCGGGCGTTTTTCGCGAGCGGATTAGCCGTGCCCGCGAATTACGGGAAAGCTTTTCTCCACCCAGTCGTGAGCAAAGCTCTGCGGAAGATTCAGGATTTCCAAGCGCTTGAATCCCATCGCTTCGAGGGCGCGGTAGGCCGGGAGAATGTTCGGGCACCTGTCAAAAGGGCAGCAGCCGCAATACAGCACGATTTCCCGATCGAGCGGGAGAGGATAAGCGAGCGATTTGAGTTGATCGATTCCTTCCTTGGTCGCGCCAGGCCCGGCGTTTTGCGCCCCTGGAATGTGCGCGCTGCGGAAAAGCACGGCATAGCCCACGAAAAAAATTACCGGCACGCCTTCCTTGGGCCCGGAGATTTTTTTGGCCAGTTCTTCCGGCTCGATCAGATGAGCATCTTTCAGCGCGGTCTCCGCGGAGGTTTTTGTGGAAGCCGGCGCGGCTTGGCGAATCGGCTCGCCCGCGGTGAGCGGGCCGAGGCAAACCGCCGCCGTTCCGCACAGAACGAGCGCCAGAAATGCGGCGGTCCAAAGTTTGTTATTTAGCGTTTTCATCTTCTTGTTTCCATTTTCATCGCACGGCCTGGCATCGCAACTCGCTCGTTGGCCGCCTTGTGGCGGCACCGCGAATTTATTTGCCCCACGCAGGCAGGAGTGCCTGCGCTACCAAGATCGCGGCGCGATTGCCCTATTACGTTCTCCGCTAGTGTTGCGGAGGAGCCACCGCGGCAGGAACCGGCGCAGCGGGGGACGTTAGAACCGGAAGGCCGGCAGCCGCGGCGCGGAATGAATCAATCACTTCCGGCGGCAGCTTATCGGCGCGAGCCAGCAACGCGCTGATCTGCCAGATTTGCTGATCGCTCAGCGATTCCTTGAATCCCGGCATGCCGGTAAGGCGGATGCCATTGCGCACCACCCAATAGGTATGGCCCAGGGGATCGTCCGTCACCATTTCGTCGGTGAAAAGACGCGGTGGGCGGGGAAACATTCCGCGAGCGCCTTCGAAAGGAGATTGCTGCGGCGAGCCGTGGCAGAACACGCAATCTCTCTGGTAAATTTGTGCGCCGATCACCAGGTCCGCAGGCGTAAATTCTGCGGCATCCCGTTGCGGCGCTTCCTTTTGAATTCGCGCGCGCAGGCTCCCCCTCGCCAAAAACTTTTCGAAGGGCATGGGATTATCGACGGCCGCCACGGGCATGTGCCCGCCCTTTATGTAGAAATAAGCGAAGACCGGCAGAATCAATATTCCCGCCACCACTCCGATCACAAAATTTCTCATTGTTGCGCGCTCCCTGCCGCCGCTGCGGCTTGCCGCCCAAGCGGGAATCTTTCCGGAACTCTGGATAGCACATTCAACTGGAAAGTGTCATGCCATTTTCCCGGCGGAATAATCCCGCTTGCAGCTTTGCGCCGCGGCGACAAGAATACCTCAGACGCGCCCGCGGCAGCGCCTTCATTTGGCATCGCCGCACGGGGATTTTAAGGAGACGCCATGTTCCAATCGGATTTGTTCCAAGGACGCACCATCCTGATCACGGGCGGCGGAACGGGGCTGGGCCGTTCGATGGCGCTCCGCTTTGCGGAGCTCGGCGCGAAAATGTTTTTGGCGGCGCGGCGGCCCGAACCATTGGAAGAAACCTGCAAGGAAATCCGCGCGAAGGGCGGGCAGGCAGCCTTTGCCCTGTGCGACGTGCGCGATTTTGCAGCCGTCGAAAAAACAATCGAGGCCGCCGAAAAAGAATTTGGCCGCGTGGATACGCTGGTGAACAATGCCGCCGGAAATTTTATCGCGCGGACGGAAACGCTTTCTCCCAATGCGTTCAGCGCCGTCACCGGAATCGTGCTGCACGGAGCGTTCCATTGCACGCTGGCGTTGGGGCGCCGCTGGATCGCCGCGAAGCAGCCGGGCAACGTGCTCAACATCGTCACCACGTATGCTGCCGCGGATTGCGGCTCGGGATTTGTGGTGCCATCCGCTTGCGCGAAGGCCGGAGTGCTGGCGATGACCCGCTCGCTGGCGGTGGAATGGGCGCGGCACCACATTCGATTCAACGCCATCGCACCCGGCCCGTTTCCGACGGAAGGGGCATGGTCGCGATTGATGCCGACGAAAGATTATGAACAGCGGGCCAAGGATCAACATCCCATGAAGCGGTTCGGCCGACACGACGAACTTGCAAACCTGGCCGTTTATTTGCTCAGCGATCAGGCGGAATATGTGAACGGAGAATGCGTGGTGATCGATGGAGCGTTGTGGCTGCGCGGAGCCGGCGAATTCAACGACCTGGCCGATTTGCCCGACGCGATGTGGGAACAGATGGAGCAATCGCGGAAACGGTGATTGGCGCATCAACCCTGCGCAGTTGAGAAACATTCGGTGCAAGTTAACGAGGAGGTGAAGCGCGAGTCGCCCTGGATTCCTCACCCCGGCAAACGGCGCCGGGATTCGGAATGACGCGTGCTGCCAGCGGCGCGCAATTCTGGCTGGACGAATCACCTTGTGAAATCGGCGAGCGCCTGGCGAATGGAGGGAACTTTCCGGGCCCTTCTAAACTTGGCGGCATTTACACGTCCAGAAAGACTTGTGCTTGGAACCCGCCGGGCGTTTTCTGGATGTGTAGCTGATGATAGGTAACTGCTTTGATGTAGGTCCCGGCACGATGACGCTGGCGATCAAATTTTTCTCCGTAGACGACTCCACGTACTTCGCCACGAACTTCGTTGCGCGATTTGCAAGTCAACACGCTTGATACCTCCGCGCGGCAAAACACTAGCTGCTCCGCATCGCCGATCGCGAGAATTTCCGCGAGCCACGCGTAGAGCAGCGATTCCACATCGGCGCCAGTAGCGATGATTTCGCGTTGTTCGCGCTGCTCCACGCCTTCCAGTCCGCATCCCAGCGAGAGCATGGCCAGCGCCGAATTCGCGAATAATTCCTCGAGCGTGGCGCCGTAGGCGCGAAATCCCACGTCCGCGGGATGCTCGATAATCTCAAAAGCCGTTTTCATGGGGCCAGTCTAACAGGCCATTCGAAAACCCGTAATGAGCCACACGCAACGCCGCAGGAACGCCATCGCGTTGCCAAGTTTCCTCACGGCTCCGCGGGTATGGCAAGAAGCGGGTCCGATTAGCGGTAGGTGACCACCAATTCGCTGTTCTCCACGCGGATATCCTTGATCTCGGACGGGACGCGGAATTTTTCCTTGTTCAGGGGCGAGCTCATCAATTTTTTTACCGCCTGGTTGAGCGTGAACTCGGACAGCGGCAACGAGCCCAGCAGACCACTTACCGGCTCGAAACGGAGATAGCCATCCTCGACATGGATTCGTCCGTCGAGCAGCAGAGACAGATCCATTCCGTGGAAATCAAACAGCACATAGGTCTTCACCATATCGCCTTCGAGCGCGATCTGGATGTCCTTCACGGATGACTGGACTTCGGCGATGGAAGTATCGCCGCTGACCAGCGGCTGCAGCGCCAGGTTCTGAAGCAGGTAACTATTGAGTTCCGCTTCGTCCAGACGCAGCGGCTCGGGCGCGCCCTCTCCGGTTGGGGGCGGTGGAGAATTTAATTTTCCCTGTAATCGGGCGGCAGCTTCGGGATCTGGCTTCAGCGCGGGGGGCGGAGATTTGTGCAGAACCAGCACAAGGGCGGCAATCAAAACGGCCAGGGCCAGCCAACTTGAAACCTGGTAAATCGTGCGCCAGGTACTTCTGGCGGGCTTATCCGGCAGAGCGCCCACGACGGGTGTGAGCCTCCGCGCGGTGGGGCTGGTATGGTAGGCAAAAATAGTGGTGCACGCGTCGCACTTCGTGCCGCTCATCTGCTGATGGCCGCAATTCGGGCAAATAATCATTTCAGGATTTCAATGGGAATCGATGCAGTTGGCGAAACGGCCAAACCGCCTCCCCTGGCAGATGGCTCAATTGCTGTTCACTTGAAGTTTACGACGTCCATGGTCAGCGGCATCATCTGTTTCAACAAGCCTGTTGCCTTCCGGTCAATTGGGACCGCCAACCCTTTAGTGACCACCCGAAACAGTTCGTCAAGATGCAAAGTGACGCGGCCTTCTAGTTCCATGCTGTCGAAAACAAAGGGGAGAGAAGTTCCCTCCAGGCTACCGGGGCGGTCCATCAATTGGAAATGCAGATGGGGTGCGTCTGAATTTCCGGAATTGCCGAGCAGGCCGAGCTTCTGGCCGCGAGCTACGTGATCGCCGGCGTGAACGATAACGCTTCCCGGGATCAAATGGGCATACATGGCGAATCGCCCACCCCCCATGTCGATCGTCACGTGATTGCCACCGACGGTTGCGAGGGTGAGATTATCAGGAGGCTTGCCAATTTCGGAATCGGGGACTCCGTCGATCGCCTCAACCACGGTTCCAGCGCCGGCGGCCAGCACATCGGAGCCATAGCCAAACCAATTTTTCAAGACCTTGTCATCATCCTTGAACGCGCGCCCTTGGGAATCGAGTTGAAGCCAATCCACTGCAAATGCTTCGTTCAGGTGCAAGCTGCCGTTGATGGAATTCGCGGTGTAGCGGTGCGGACCGATTTCCAGACAGCAGCCGTTGCCATCGACCCATCCATCGCCCTTTATAGGAGGAGCCAGAACGAGAGCTTCCGTCGCGCTGATTGGCAGTGGTTCACTGATTGCGGTGTAATCCGTGGAATTTCCCTGTGCGTCAGAGGTGCTGACCACAACGCGATGGGCGATGGCGCGCGGAACCTGGCCGGCATCCTCGTAGGTCACGTCGAAATACATTACCGAGGAGCGGCCACCGGCGAGGTCAGCGGTATAGTTTGCCCAATCCATGGATGCGGGGAGCGTGAAGGACCGCAAGAGTGCGGTTATATCCTCATTTTTCAGGCTCAGCACTTTGTTTCGCCCGGTGACTTCGTTTCCGCGGGCGGGATCGACCACTTCGATCGATTTCAGAGTTGCCGAGCGAGGCCAGGAATTGGTGACGAGCAACGCATAGGCCAGATGCATTTTCCCGTCCGAACCCTTGACAGGATAGACGCCACTGCCCAGCAAGGACCAGGATAGCGGAGCAATCGTCATGGGAAAGCGTTCGCCTTCGGCGGGCTTCATTATTGCTGGGGTGGAGGGTATGGCGGGCTTCTCTTCGGGCTTGGACTGAGCAAATGCGGATAATCCGGAGAATGCGCCCGCCAGGAGCAGAGACAAAGCGAAAATCCGGTAGCGGGTCAGTTTGTTTGGGGTGCGTAAGTTCAGGCATCCGGTGGGTGCACAGCCAAGAGTGGCCGTGCTACTGCGGGCTGACCCACTTCTGAAAATCCGGGTTTTTTTGGGGACGGCGGGCATCCGTGCAACTCCTGAGACCGGCAGACTAGTATGCTGTCCCTAAATGCCTCGCAATGTTTCGATGACTTCGGGCGCCGCCCTTCGAAGCTCAAGGTAGACAAGTAGCGCCCCTACAATAAGTGGCGACAGGCTATCTTGTAGAGAATCGGAGAGCGACGGGAGTTGCTTAGTCCTGCGCTGTTTTCATTTTCACTTTTACGATGCTTGCTTTGTGTTCCTTGCCGCTATCGTCCAGGATGTAGAGCTTCCCTTTTTCCACCGCGAATTTGACTGAATCGCCGACTGTGACGTCGGCGGGTTTTGACCAGGGAAAGAGCAGATGTTCGCGGGCGACGTAAATCTTCTTGTCGCTCTCGATGGTGTAGACCTGGTAGGTCTCGATATTATCCGTGGTCGTGGTGGTGGAGTTCTGTGAATAATCGGTCTTGTTGCCGCGATCCTTGGCGGAACCGTCGGTGGTGGTGTGACGGGTGCTGCCTTCACGGATTTTTTCCTGTTCCACTTCCGCCAACATGCCGCTTTGCCAATCGCGCGCGGTTGCGGCTGCCGACACATACGGCGCTGCGGCCAGGAGGATGCAAATCGTTAGGCCCAGCAGACTGTTCCGGTTCCGTTGCCGATACATGCGCACCTTCCGTAATTGAGAGATCAGGGTGGCGGAATGCTGCCATACGCTTACGCGGCATTCAAGTCGAAAGCCGCGGATTTGAGTGGATGACCTATCGAGGCCGGGCGTCTGGCTCGCGCAAGCTTTTTGGGATGTGAAGGGCTGCTGCTGCACCGGATTCCTTGGCAAGTTCGGCCTTCGGAATCACGGGCCGGGCGTGGCACGTGCTTCTTGGTCAGTCGGGAGCCGTACCTCCGGACAGGTGACGGACCCGCCCAACGGACAGGGAAACAACGCCCATGAGTACTCTTGTTTTGACCGCTTGCGGAAGGAATACTAGGCAACTATGGCGACTAAACCCGCAAAAGCGAACCCGACCGATAAACAGCGGCGCAGCAAGCGTTTGCCCCTCTCCATACCGGTGCGTGTGTATGGCCGTACGCCGAAGAATCTTCCGTTCCGGGACATCACCTCCACCAAGCTGATCAGCGCCCATGGCGGACTTTTGCCGCTCTCTTTTCAGGTAAAGCGCGGCCAGTCGGTTGTCCTGGTGAACAGCTTTACGGGAGAAGAACGCGAATGCCGGGTGGTCTATACCGGCGCGAAAGTGAAAGGCAAGAAACAAGTGGCGCTGGAATTCACCACCAACGATGGTGATTTCTGGCACGTCTACACCGTTCTGGCCGACTCCAAGATCACTCCCACATCGAACTAAGCTCTGAGCCGGTTTTAGGCTTAACCGTCCAGCGGCCCGCAGGCCCTCCATTCGTCCATCTAGACAGAGCGCCAGGAAGAAAGGCAATGTTACAAACAATCTCCTGCCAGCGGACTTGAGCGCCTGCGTTCTGAGGGCGCCCCCATTCCTCTGCCGCCGATTGGGGGAGCATCAGCGATTCAAAATTTGGAGAAGATTGCTGTAATCATCGGTCCAAGGACGAATGACAGGCACTTGAGCGGTCTGGCCCGTCACCCCGCGCAGCTTGGCATCGGACTTTGGAAGAAAGTCACCCCTTGAAAGGAGCACCCAGTTGCTATCCGTGGAAGCCCGTCCATCTCCGGCGGAATGGAACCAGGCAGCGTTAAGTCCGAGGCGTTTTGCCGCTGAGAACACCACCGGCCTCAAGTCGAGATAGCTATTGGTGATGTGGATGCACAGAATTCCGGAAGGATTTTTCAGATGTTTTGTGTAAATTTCGAATGCTTCCAGCGTCAGAAGATGCACTGGAATGGCGTCTCCGCTGAATGCGTCAATCACGAGAATGTCGAAATTTTGTTGTTCGTTCCGGTTCAATTCGCTTTCCAAGGAGAGCCGCCCGTCGCCTGGAATCACATCGATTCGAGCGGGAGAATCACTCAGAAAGCTAAAGTACCTCCGGTCGCTCGCAATTCGAATGACATCCGGGTTGATTTCATAGAAACGCAAAACGTCTCCCGGCTTGCCGTACGCGGCGATCGTGCCAGCGCCTAGCCCCACAATCCCGATTCGAAGGTTTCCCTGGGAACGGGAAGTTGCCGAAGCGGCGTGAACAATTGCGAGGCCCACGCCGCTCTCCCGGCCGTAGTACGACGTTGGCGTTCGCCGCTCGTCCTCCGCGCGCAACTGGAAGCCATGCACCACGCGTCCGTGCGTCAGGTTGTAAGCAGCCCGGGCCGGATCGTCCATGTTCTGGGGCACCACCGAAAGAACGCCATAGAAGCTTCGGGACACCTGGACGGCGTTGCGGGCGCGTGCAAAGGCCGTCGAACCAAGGACAATGGCCGCCAAGAGCAAGGCCGCCGCGCAGAAGGCCGGTGCAGCCTTTTCCCTTGCTGTATTCGAGCCCTTCCTGTTTCGATTGATTAGCACATAGACGACCAATACAAGCGCAATAAGAGCGGAAAAGTGGCTACCCGATTTATTCGTTTTGGTCATCGTCAGCACCGCGCTTTCGGGAAGCAGAGCTGCCAAAGCGACGACCATTACGGGTGATCCGAACTTGCTTCGATAAAGCCATGACTCCTTGTCCCGGATCAGAATAATGAGCAGCAATAAAGCCGCCATCCACAGCCCCATCTGATACTCCCAGAATCCCTTGAAGATGTGCGGCGCCACCAGCGCGACAAAAATTCCTCCCATCGCTCCGCCCGCGGCCATCGTCAGGTAAAAAGAGGTGAGAAAACGCGGCTGCGGCTTCGAGCGCGCCAATTCTCCGTTGCACACCATGCAGGAAACGAAAAGTACAAACAGGTATATTCCGATCTGCGCGAAAATGCTGCCCAGGGCGCCATCGTGCAAGACGAAACAAGCGGCCCACATTGCCAATCCAAACGCAAAATGAAACCAGCCTCGGGAATACCAGCGCTCGTGTTCGAAGCAAATCACAAACGAGAGCAGGTAAATGCCGAGCGGCACGATCCAAAGCAAGGGGACGACGCCAATGTCCTGGCAAATCTGGTTGGTGGTGGCGAGAAACAAGATCGAAGCACACGCGGAGAGGCTCGCCCACAGAAGATAACTCCCCTTACTCGGCCGCATTTCGCTGGCGCTTTCGGCCGGTATTGCTTCTTGCGCGGATTGCGCTTCCGGAGCCTTCGCAACTCCCCGCCAGGCGTTATAGATGCAGATCATGGCGAAGGCAAGATACGCGAAAGACCAGAGCCAGGCCTGCGATCTCAAAGTCAATCCGGGCTCGAGCAGCACCGGGAATGCCAGAAGCGAGAGGAAGGAACCCAAATTCGAAAGGGCATACAGCCGGTAGGGAGAACCGCCCTCGTGAACTTTCCAGTACCACGCTTGAAGAAGCGGTCCCGTGGAGGAGAGAACAAAATAGGGCAATCCCACAGCCACGCTGAGCAGCAGCACTATTTGGAGGACGGGATGATCGACGCCATGCGGCTTCCAACCGGAACCGGGAGTGATCGGCGAATTCCAGGCAAACGCCAGGCATGCTAATAAGAGGAGCGAGCTGAATACCACCGCGCTGTGCAGCCACGCCTGTGCGCGCGAGTTCAATCGGCTGCTCAGGAAATGCGCGTACGCGTAGCCTCCCAGCAGCAACACCTGAAAAAACAGCATGCAGGTGGTCCACACCGCCGCCGCCCCGCCAAACCAGGGCAGAATAAACTTGCCGAGCAGCAGTTGCACCCAGAACAGAAGAAAGGCGCTGAGAAAAATCGTAATTCCGAATGGAGCCTTGCGGGGACGAAATTGTGGATTCACAGCGCTGGTTCAGCGTAGCAAAGCCGTCCGTACCATTACACCAGAGAGTTCTTTCTTGGTTCCTCCCGGTCACTTCCGGAAGCGGAACATTGCGGAAGTTGGCTTCGAACCAGATCGCGGCGCCGGGTGCGAAGGACAAGCGCGATGTGTCACGGGATTCCACAGCCGGGCCGGCGTCCGAATTCGGACATGGGCTTTCGAAAGCGACCATCCCCTACGACGCAGCCAATGGTAAGTGATGTACAATGTTGGCCTTTCTATTGGCACGCGTGGTGCTGATACAGGCCGAGGGGGAGAAGAAACATGTCATTTCTCCGCGATGTAAGAGTTGCGTTCTACTCGCTGATGCGCAGCAAAGGGCTTGCGACCATTGTGATCCTCACGCTGGCGCTTGGCATTGGCGCGAACGCCGCCATCTTCACGCTGGTGCGCGGAGTGCTGCTCAAGCCGCTCGTCAACCGCGATGAGAACCGGCTCATCTACATCCGCCAGAGCGCCCCGACCCTCGGCGATAACGACACTACATTTTCCGTCCCCGAACTCAAGGATCTCGAAGGCAACATCCACTCCGTCAGCGAGTTCGGCGATTTCTCCACGATGGGCTTCACGATGATCGGTCTCGGTGAACCTCGCGGAGTTCAAGGTGGCGTGGTCGGCGGCACCTACTTCGAAGTGATGGGTCTGCGCCCCGTTCTCGGCCGTCTCATTGGACCTCAGGACGATGGTCCCAATGCTGCTGGGGTCATCGTACTCACGTATCGTTTCTGGTCCACCGTTTACGGAAAAGATCCGAATGTGATCGGCAAAACAGTTCGCCTCAGCAGCATTGGCGATCGATTGGCCACGGTCATCGGAGTCCTCGAACCGTGTGTACCGTATCCCGCGGACACAGAAATTATCGGCAACATCGTCACCAGCCCGCACCACCTCTCCGCCACCATGGTCACGGGCCGCGTGCATCGCATGACCGAACTCTTCGGCAAGCTCGCTCCCGGCGCCACTCTCGATCAGGCTCGCACTGAGTTACGCACCGCCTATAGCTCCATGCAAAAGGACCATCCCGAAGCCTATCCGGATAACGCCGGCTACCGCATCGACGCCAGGATGCTTCGCGATCAGATTACTTCGGGCGCGCGTACCGTTCTCCTCGTCCTTCTGGCTGCCTCGGGCCTCGTTTTCATCATCGCCTGTTCCAATGTTGCCAACCTGATTCTCGCGCGTACGGTACGCCGCGAGGGCGAACTCGCAATCCGTGCCGCGCTCGGCGCAAGCACTTGGGCGCTGCGTCGCATGCTGTTAGCCGAAAGCCTTCTGCTCTGCGGGGTGGGCGCAGCAATCGCCGTGATCAGCGCGCAGCCATTGGTCACAATCCTGGCTCGGTACGCCTCGCGCTTCTCTGTTCGTGCTCTCGATCTGACGGTAGACTCCAGCCTGCTCTGGATGGGAGTGGCCCTGGCAGTAATCGCCGCGGTGATTTTGGCATTTGTGCCGCGCCTGCCCTCGGCCAATGCGTCGAATGGCATGAACCTGGCGAGCGGCAGCGTGCGCATCACCAGCAGCACCAGCCGCCGCCAGCGCGCCTTCGCGGTCACGCAAATCGCCGCGTCCTTCATTCTGCTGGCGGGCGCCAGCATGTTGGTCACTACGCTCATCGCACTACAACAGACGCAGCCGGGCGTCGACACGCGCCGCGTCCTCGCCGTCGATGTTCCGGCGATGTCCTACGGGAAAACGCCTGAGCAAGTCCTCGATTTCTACAAGGAAGCGATCCGCCGCGTCGAGGCTCTCCCCGGCGTCACCAAGACTGCTTTCAGCACCGTTGCGCCGTGGCGCGATGCGGACGCCTTTGGTATAGGTTTGCAATTTTCGGGTGATGGTCACGTGCATGGCAAAGACGATCCACGCGCGCAGTGGCGAACCATCTCTCCGAGCTTTTTTGCCGCGCTTGGCGTTCCCCTTCTTGCGGGACGCGATTTCAACGACCTGGATGGCAAGAATAACGAGCCCGTCGTCATCGTCAGCGAGACCCTTGCGCAGCGCATGTTCCCTGGCCAGGATCCGATCAACCGGCATGTGTATTGGACCGATCCCGTCCTCGAGTTCCTTCCCGGCAGCGAAGCCGAAAAGTCTAGAATCAAGTCGCCGCACCGCATTATCGGCGTGGCCGCGGACCTGGATGATTTGCACATCGTTCCTGAACCCAATTCCACGATTTATGGCACCTTTGCAGACTCTCCCATGTTTGGCGGCCACCTGTTCATCCACACCACCGCAAATCCCTATTCGCTGGTAACGCCGGTAACGAAAATTATTCGGCAGATGTCCGCCGATGAACCCGTGGAGCACGCCGCCACGCTCGAAGACATCCGTGCAAAAGTGCTCGCGCCAGACCGCTTGAGCTCCCTGGTGTTTGGCGTGTTCGCAGGGGTTGCGTTGCTGATTGCCGTCGTTGGCGTCGCGGGCGTACTGGCGTTTTCTGTCAGCGCGCGGACGCGCGAATTCGGCATCCGCTTGGCGCTTGGGTCACAGCCGCAAAATATCCTCAGAGGCGTTGTCGCGGAAGGCGCGGTGATGGCCGCGGTTGGCGTTCTGGCGGGTGCGGCATTCGGGTTCGTCGCGGCGCGACTGACGGGCAGTTATTTCGGCGACTTAAAAATGCCGGGCGCATTTCCCGTGATCGTTTCTGCGTTTGTGCTGTTAGGCGCGGCGGTAGTCGCTTCGATGCTCCCGGCGGCGCGCGCCGCCCGCGTCGACGTGATGCAAGCGCTTCGCTCGGAATGATTTTTCCGGCGCGCCCAAGTTTCCCGTAAGCCGGCGAATCGTCGAAGTGGAACGGCTCACGGAGCCCGTCCTTAAGATTTTCTCTGACCGTCCAGCTACTCGAGCTCAAGGGCTAGCGAGGCAAGTGTCCCGGTAAGCTGCACGGATCATGCCTTGTTTTAGAAAGCGCCGCATCGCAGCACGATCTGCCCATTCCCGCTCCGATAGAGACGAACGCCTGACTAGCGCCGTCACCGGAAACTGACCCACCACCAAACATCGGCTTACCTTGACCGTGGTTTGAGGTGGGTGCTAACTTTGATATTTTCCGCATTGCTGGAAGGGGCCTATGGATAGCATTCACGTAACTTTGCCGGATGGGAAATCGCTGGAAGTGCCGAGGGGGACTACGCCCGCGGAGATTGCGCGTTCCATTTCGCACGGACTGGCGCGGGAAGCGCTGGTGGCGCGGACCAATGGCGATTTGATCGATTTGAGCCGTCCGCTGGAGCAGGATACTCCGCTGCGAATTTTGACTGCGAAGGATCCGGAAGCGATTCAGGTGCTGCGGCATTCAGCGGCGCATTTGCTGGCTGCCGCGGTGCTGGAATTATTTCCCAACGTGAAGCTGGGGATCGGACCGCCGATCGATAATGGTTTCTTCTATGAATTTCTGCGCGAGGAGCCGTTCACTCCGGAAGACCTGGCAAAAATCGAAACCAAAATGCATGAGATCGCGGCGCGCGACGTGCCCAATGAACGCAAACTGCTGCCGAAACCCGAAGCGCTGAAGCTTTACCAGGATTCGCAGCAGGTTTTTAAATGCGAATTGGTGGAAGAAAAAGCGGTTGAGCCGATGGTTTCGTTTTACACCACCGGGAAATTTATCGATTTTTGCCGCGGGCCGCACATTCCCTCGACCGGGCGAATCAAAGCGTTCAAGCTGACCAATGTTGCCGGGGCCTATTGGAAAGGGCAGGAAGGCAATCCGCAGATGCAACGGATTTACGCGATTTGCTTTTATACCCAGGCGGAGCTGGATGATTATCTCCACAAGCTGGAAGAGGCCAAGCGCCGCGACCATCGCAAGCTGGGCGCGGAACTCGATCTGTTCAGCATCCAGGATGCCGCCGGGCCGGGGCTGATTTTCTGGCATCCCAAGGGCGGCCTGGTGCGCAAGTTGATGGAAGACTGGCTGCGCGAGGAATTGCTGAGCCGCGGATACAATCTTGTTTTCACTCCTCACGTGATGCTGCTCGATCTGTGGAAGACCAGCGGGCACACCGGGTTTTATCGCGACAACATGTTCAGCCCGATTGAAATTGAAAAAGCCGATTACCAGATCAAGCCGATGAATTGCCCCGGGCACATTTTGATTTACAAATCGCATTTGCGGAGCTATCGCGATTTACCGATGCGATTGGCGGAACTGGGCACCGTCTACCGCTACGAGCGCTCTGGCGTGCTGCACGGATTGCTGCGGGTTCGTGGATTCACGCAAGATGACGCGCACATTTTCTGCACCACGGACCAGATCGAAAGCGAAGTGGAATCGTGCGTGGATTTTGCCAATGCGGTGATGCGCACGTTCGGCTTCTCGGAGTTTGAAGTGGAATTGTCGGATTGGGATGCCGCACATCCGGAAAATTATGCCGGGAAGCCGGAGGACTGGCAGATGGCCAGCTCCGCGCTGGAAAATACCCTGAATCGCATGAAAATTCCGTTCAAGCGGATTGAAGGGGAAGCCGCTTTTTACGGGCCGAAAATCGACATCAAGCTGATCGACGCGATCGGGCGGCCCTGGCAGCTAACTACCGTGCAATTCGATTTCAATCTTCCGGCGCGCTTCAAGCTGGAATACGTGGGCGAAGACGGAGCGCGCCACCAGCCGCTGATGGTGCATCGCGCGTTGTGGGGGTCGGTGGAACGCTTTTTTGGAATTTTGATCGAGCACTATGCCGGAGCGTTTCCGGCGTGGCTGGCGCCAATGCAGGTGGAACTGCTGCCGGTGAGCAACAAGTTTTCGGATTATGCAAAACAAGTGGAAAGCCGGCTGCGAGCGGCGGGCATCCGCGTGCATCTGGACGACCGGAACGAAAAATTGCAGGCGAAAATCCGCGACGCGCAAATGCAGAAAATTCCCTACATGCTGATTCTGGGTGGCAAGGAAGCCGAAGCGGGAACCGTTTCCGTGCGCCACCGATCCAAGGGCGATTTGGGGCCACAACCCTTGGAAAGTTTTATCGCAGCGCTGCGGGCTGAAGTAGAATCCAAGGCAGCCGGTTAAGGACGATCATTTAACTAGCGTAACGAGCCTTGAAAAACTCCACAACCGCGAAGGTACTTGTCTACGGCATTCTGTCCATTCTTGTGGTTGGCGTGCTGGCCGTGGCGGGAGTGCTGGGCTCGGGATATTTTTTCCCTCCGGAATACTCGTTCAAGCGAATGGTGGTGATCTCGCAGCCTCCCGATGCCGTTTGGCAAGTGCTTACGGATTACGCCGCGCATCCTGAATGGCGCGCGAATCTTCGCGGAATGGAACGATTGCAGGATCGCGATGGCCGGGAAACCTGGCAGGCTACCGATATGGCCGGACAACAAGCCACCATGGAAATCGCCCAAGCCATTCCTCCGCACAAGCTGGTGTGCCTGTTCGTGAATGCCCACGGCGTTCCGGAGATGACCTGGGAATTCGATGTCGCGGCCGTGGGAAAGGCCAGCGAGGTGGAGATGTTTCAATCTTCAACGATTCCCGATCCCTGGATGCGCGTTGTCGAGAGATTTGCTCCGGGCACGCGTACGGCTGACGACTTCTTGAAGTCGCTGGCGCGCAAGTTCGACGACCCGCCGATCGTGCAGTAAGCGTGTTCCGAAAAAATGGGAAACGAGGGCAGGCGTCGCTGTAGTCCCTGGGGCCTGCCTCGCTCACTCCGGTCCGGGCGAAGTGCTGGAGAATTCTCACAATTGTTGCATTCCGGGGACGAATTCTGCGAGGATCACTCCGTTTTTCGCCGCCGCCGGATGGGCTTGGGATAGCCGGGCGGTTGGAGGAGATTTTCGATGGGTTCTTCTGAAGTTTTGCTCCTTGCGTTGCTGATCGGCGTGATTGCCGGATTGCGGTCTTTGACGGCCCCCGCTGTGGTGGCTTGCGCCGCTCATCTGGGCCGGCTCGATTTGCAACACTCGCTGCTGTCATTCATGGGATCAAAATATGCTGCCGGTCTTTTCATCCTGCTGGCCTTAGCTGAAATCGTTAACGACAAGCTTCCGAAAACCCCCAACCGCACTTCCCTAATGGGGCTGATTCCCCGCATTCTTTTCGGCGGGCTGGCGGGCGTCTGCCTTGGCATAGCGGGGATGCAATCGCTGGCGCTGGGAGGCGTTTTGGGGGCGGTTGGCAGCATTATTGGCGCATTTGGGGGTTATAACGTGCGCAAGGGCCTGGTGAAGGCTCTTAAGGTTCCGGACCTGGTGATCGCGTTAGCGGAAGACGTGGTAGCCATAGCCGGAGGCATTTTGATCGTTACGCGATTCTAAGTGCTTTCGCCCAAGCTGCGCGCATCGCACTCGCATGGGCAAGTGGTGGAGACTTTGGTTCGTCAAGCATTTGTGATTTGCTCCGGATCGTTCGCACTGCTCGGGAAGACCGCCCAATACTGACGCGCTCAAATATAATCATTCCCGCCAAGATAGCCTCTTGCTGGGCTACCCTGAAAGCGTGCTATACTTTGCGGCCCGTCTTCCTTATTGCGCCCCTTGGTGCTTTCGCGGCATCTAAACTGGCGGCAAATGGCGGTTGGGGTGGTGGTTTTCCTCCTGCACGGCAGAGCTTCGCAGCGGGAGGGGAGGTGCGTTTATCGTAGAACGTGGCGGGCGGATGGCCGATCGCATCCGCGTGAATGAAAGAATCCGCGCTCGAGAAGTGCGGCTGATCGACGACGAAGGCAACCAGCTTGGCGTGGTTACGTTGTTTGACGCCATGAAGAAAGCGCGTGAATCCGGCTTGGACGTGGTGGAAATATCGCCGAACGCGGTGCCGCCCGTCTGCAAGCTGACGGATTACGGACGATTTCTTTACGAGCAGAATAAAAAGGCGCACGAGCAGCGCAAGCACCAGAAAGGCTCGCAAATCAAGGAAGTGAAATTCCGGCCGTCCACGGCCGAACATGACTACCAGGTTCGCAAGAAACAGATCATCCGCTTCCTCGACGAAGGCTGCAAAGTGAAGGCGATGATCTTTCATCGCGGGCGCGAGATGGCTCACCAGGACGTGGGCCGCGCGAAGATGACGCGGCTGCTGAAAGAGATCAACGATTACGCGCTGGTGGAATTCGGTCCGCGAATGGAAGCAAATATATTGCTGGCACTGCTGGCGCCCAAGAAAGGCGCGGGCAGCCGCCCGGCAGGAACGCCGGCTCCGGCGCAAGCATCGGGCCAGTCCTGAAATCGAGATTGAGATAGGAAGGAAACCAGTGGCCAAGACAGGCAAGAAAGCGACAAAGAAAAAGATGAAGTTGAAGACGCATCGCGGCGCGGCCAAGCGATTCAAGATCACCTCGACTGGCAAGATCATGCGTTCGCATTCCGGCAGGCGCCATTTGCTGGGGACCAAGAAACCGAAGCGAATGCGGCATTTGGGGCACGCGGTGGTGGTCGATCCGGCGGATGCGCCGAACGTGCGGAGAATGTTTCCGTATGCGTAGGATTTGGTAGCACAGCCACTCCTGGCTGTGTGTTTGCGTTCAGGCGATCAAGAAGCACACAGCCAGGAGTGGCTGTGCTACTGATTGCGTTGAAGTGTTTTTCAGTTTAGTTTGCTTTTTGTTGTTCCGTGCCAGGCAGCGCGCAACCCGCCACGGCGGGCCTGCCGGCCGGTCGAGCCGTTTTCGGCTCGCTCCGCTCCCCTAAGATATTTTGTGGGAGCATCTAAAACACGCCGTGGAGATTCACCCGTTGAGCTGTACGCGGTTTGAGTTGCGCAAGGTGCGCGGCTTTTACGGGTTCGTCTCCGCCTAACCCCGTCACTTAAAAGTGCGGTTCCGTTTTTTTAGGAGAATCAAGCCATGCCTCGAGTGAAAAGAGGAACAAAACGCCGCGCCCGTCGCAAAAAACTGCTGCGGCACGCCAAGGGATTTTTTCTAACCAAGGGCAAGCTGTTCCGTTCGGCGAAGGAAGCGGTGAACCGTTCGCTGCGCTTTTCCTATCGCGACCGGCGCACACGCAAGCGCGATTTTCGCCAGTTGTGGATTCAGCGCATCGGCGCTGCGGCTCGCAACAATGGGCTCACCTACAGTCAATTGATTCATGGATTGAAAGTGGGCGGAGTGGAAATCGACCGCAAAATTTTGGCGGATATCGCGGTGAAGGATGCCGCGGCGTTTACCAATTTGGCGGAAGGCGCGAAGCAGACGCTGGCTGCGGCGCCGAAAGCGAAGGCCTGAGCGGCGGCAAGGGCGCCGGCTGAAGCCGGTCCCTACATGGGCAACCGCCGGCCGTCGAGTAGGACGGACTTACTCGTAGCGTAAGGCTACTAGCGGATCGACTTGCGTGGCGCGGCGAGCGGGCAAATAGCAGGCGAGCAGTGCGATAAGCGCCAGGAAAACAGAAACGCTCGCGATCGTGACCGTGTCGCGCGGTCCGATTCCGAACAGCAGGTTTTGCATCACTCGCGAGAAAAACAACGCGCCAATAACTCCCGCCGCGATACCGGCGGCGACCAGAGTCATTCCTTCGCGCACAACCAGCAGCAGGATTTGCCGTGGCTGCGCGCCGAGCGCCATGCGCACTCCCATTTCATGCGTGCGCTGGGCGACGGAATAGGACATCACGCCATACAAACCCACCGAAGCCAGCACCAGCGCCAGCGCCGCAAATAATCCCAAGAGCAAAGTGCGGAAACGCGGCAAGGCTGTCGATTCACTCACCAGATCTTCGAGTGTTTCGGGATCGACTACCGCGACCTGCGAATCCACCGACTGCACCACGCTGCGCACGGCGGAGACCTGGCTGGTGGGGTCTCCAGCCACACGCAGCACAAGCGACATTGCGTTGTCTGGCGCCTGGTCGAATGGCTCGTAGACCTGGGGACGGTCTTTCTGCGAAAGTGCGTCGGGCTTCACACTGCTCACCACTCCGACTATTTCACGGGCAATAGAATCTTTGCGGCCGATGTGCAGAATCTGGCCGATGGGATTGCGGCCGGAGAAAAACTGGCGTGCCAGCACGTCATTGATCAGGCAGACGCGTTTCGTGTCCGGGGAGTCCTGCCGCGAGAAATCACGGCCGGAGAGAAGCTGAATTCCCATGGTCTGCAAATAGCCCGGAGTGACGAGAAAGTAGGCCGCTGACGGCTGCTGGGCATCGGAGAGAACCGTTTGTCCTTCAATCCGAAAACTATAGAGAAGGCCGTTGCCCGTCATGGGCACCACTCCGGAAGCGGCGGCGGAGTGGACTCCCGGAAGCGCGCGAATTTTTTCGAGGACCTGGTCGAAGAAGGCCGCTTGTTGATCCGGCTTGGAATATTTCGATTGAGGAATGCTGATCGAGAGAGTTAACCCATGGTCAGTGCGGAATCCGGGGTTTACGGCTGTGAGCCGCGAAAAACTTTGGATCAGCAGGCCCGCGCAAATCAGGAGCATTAAAGCGAGTGCCACTTCCGCAGCAACCAAAGCTCCGCGCAGACGGCGCCGCGCTACTCCTGCTCCCGTGCGGCCACCCTCGCGAAGCGCATCCTGCAAATTGCTGCGGGTGGTGGCGAACGCTGGAAAAAGTCCGAACGCGAGGCCGGTGACGATCGAAAGCAGGAATGTAAACCCAAGAACGTTCAGGTCCATGTGAATGGATTGCGCGCGAGGAATGATTCCCGGATTCACCGCGATCAAGGCCTTGGTGCCCGCGTAGGCAAACGATAGCGCCAGTGCGCCTCCCGCGATGCTGAGCAAAGAGCTTTCGGTTAGAAGTTGGCTGATCAGCCTTCCGCGGCTGGCGCCCATTGCCGACCGGATGGCAATTTCCTGGCGGCGGGCGGTGGAGCGAACGAGCAGCATATTGGCCACATTGACGCAAGCGATCAACAGGACAAACCCAACGGCGCCCGCAAGAATCAGAAGCGCTGGGCGGATTTCTCCGACGATCGAATCGCGCAGCGGCTCTGCAACGGCGCTCCAGCCTGCGTTCGTTTTGGGATATTCCCGGGCCAGATTCGCGGCGATGCCGGAGACATCCGCGCGGGCTTGCTCCACGCTCACTCCAGGCTTAAGACGGGCAATCACATCCAGGTAATGGGCGCCGCGTGCTTTCAGGTATTCCGGCGGAAAGCTGAGTGGGGCGTAAAACTGCACGCGGCGTCCCCCAAACGAAAACGAGGCGGGCATGATCGCCGATGATTGTGTAGCTTGTGCCGTCGAGAGGGACGGTTTTTCCCACGGCATTCCAATCGCCACCGAACGAACGCTGCCAGAAGGCATAGGTAAGAATTACTTCGTGGTCTTTTCCTGGTTGGAATTCGTCGGCAGCGAAGGTTCGCCCGATCAGGGGCCTGGCGCGCAGGATTTCAAAAAAACCGTCGGCAACTTCCAGATCGTTCAATTGCTCCGGCTGATCGCCGCCCGTGTAGGTATATCCCCCTTCGTTGAATGCGGCCACTCGCTCGAACGTGTGATTCTGCGCGCGCCAATCCAGATAGTTGGGCGGCGAAAAGCTGAATGTCGCCAGACCCTTCGCCAAGTTGCTTTCGTGGAGCACCACGATGCGGCCGGCCTCGGGATACGGCAGGGATTGCAGCAGGACGGCGTTGATCACCGTGAAAATGGTGGCGTTGGCGCCGATGCCCAGGGCGAGCGTGAGAACCACCACGACGGTGAATCCGATATTCTTTTGCAGCGTGCGCGCTCCGTAGCGGATGTCTTGCCAAAGATGAGGCATGAAAATTCCCCACCGGCGCCGGGCCGGATTTTCAGCAAATTTTTCATTTAGCCTGGGCACGGGATAAGCGGCTTGGTCAAGGCGCGCGGCCACTCGCTCGGCTGGCCGCTGCTCCGCTTCGCGGAGTTCGCGGGCGAGCACTTGCCAATCGGGAATTTGGCTTGCGGCGTGCGCGGCCGCGGTTTCTTCGCTGGCGCCCGCCGCCACTGCTTCGGAGTAGGCGTCTTCGAGTTGCTGCGCCAATTCTTCGCAGATTTCGGCTTCGCGCGCGCCGGAAAGTCCCAGCGGCGGAAGGTGTTCGCGGACGTAATTTTTCCAGTTAGGCATGGCCCAATTGCGCGACGCGCTGGATGGCGCGGATAAACGTGCGCCAGCCGCGGCGCTGCTCGGCCAGCACTTTGCGGCCGGGCGCAGTAAGGCGGTAGTAACGGCGGCGGCGCTGGCCGGATTTTTCGATCCAGCGGCCTTCGATCCAGCCGCGGTGTTCCAGGCGATAGAGCAGCGGATAGAGCGACGCCGCGTGGAATTGCAGGACGCCGCCGGAGCGGAGTCCTATGAGTTTGGCGATTTCGTAGCCGTGGCGGGCTCGGTCTTCCACCAGGGCCAGGATCAACGTCTCGGCGCTGCCTTTTTTGCGTTCGCGGTCGGTGAACATTGTTGTGTCCATATGTGGCAGTTCCATATATAGACGCCGGGGCAGGGGTAAAGGTTAGTTTTGAAATATAGAGTTTTTGCGGAAGTCCGGATCGGCAGGGCTGAGGGCCAGGAGTGCAATTTCTGCTCGGAGGGCAGTGAGCCGGTGTTGCGACGGCCCATGGATCTCGCCCAGCTTATCAGGAACTTGAGCACCTAGGAGGCTAGAGACGGCTCAAACTCGGCTTATACTCGTCGTTGGCCAGTGAGGTGAAACCTTTGGACAAACATACAACGATCGCAGCACCCTCGACCCTCGGGTTACTCTTTTTGCTGATGGCTGCTCTGGCTTTTGGCGAGACAGATTCTCCCTCGCCAGTGCTAGCCAGCGTTGCCGAGGGATCTATTCCCTGTAACTTGGGTTCCTTGCCTTCAGATATCCAAAATCATCTCAAACGGGAGTTTGGTTCTTGGAAGGTTCAGGAACCGGAAAATCTAAACGAGTACGCTCGGAAGACTTGGGCTGGTAAAAATCTACCCGGATGTCCGGGAATCGCTATGGGTCTATTCCAGAGCGCGAAGGCACCCTCCTTTGCTCTTCTGCTTGTCCCCATTGGTCATCCTGATGCTGGGTACAGGTTCCTGGTCTTCAGCGGTAAAACTGGAAAGCCGTTCTATGAAACCACAGTTGTCGAGAAGTCCGACGGCCACGGAGCGTCTAATTATTTCGTCCGGAAAGTTCCCATCAGTAGGTTCTTCAGTGAAGAGTCCAAGAGAAAATTGCAAGTGCAGGTTACTGAGGCCATTTTGATGGTAGATTCAGCAGAACAGGAATACGAAGCCGACATCTACTTTTGGTCGAATGGCCGCTTTCGGCGGGAGCCAGTGGACGATTAGCCCCCTGCCACCTGAGTTCGATTGACGAAGCACCTGGAAATAATCCACTTGGACGTGTAACGCGGTAATCGGAAACCGACTCATTTCCTGCAGTGGGGTCCCTTAGACGCGCTGGGCGGATTGGTGTAATCTGTCGAATTCTCTGGGCGCGATTGTTCGCAAGAGGGAAAGGGGCGCGGCCCTTCGAAGCTCAGGATAAACTGAAGCCGGCCCCTACATACGAGCGATGACGGACGAACGAAAAATCGTGGGCAAGACACTGGCCGAGCTTGGCGATGCCTCTGGCGAAGCTGTCGCGCAACGGTTCGCCGAGGTGCGGGCGGCTTTTGATGCGGAATTTGGCGCGGTGAGTGACGAGCCTTCCTGGAAAGCGGCTCGCGATGCCTGGCTGGGCCGGAAATCCGGCGTGATTTCAAAGATCACGGACAATTGGCTGAAGCCTGCGCCGCCGGAATTGAAGCGCGTGGTCGGCCAGGAATTGAATCAACTGAAGGCCCACGTGGAAGCGACGATCGCGGAACGGCAAAAGGAAATTCTGGCCGCGGGCGAGCAATCGGCGCTGGCGCGAGAACGCATCGATCTTTCGCTGCCGGGGATCGAGCGGACGATCGGGACGCGGCACCTGATCCAGCAGACGTTTGCGGAACTCGAGCGGATTTTTATTTCGATTGGATTTTCGGTGGTGGAAGGGCCGGAAATCGAGACGCCTTATTACGCGTTCGAAGCGCTGAACATTCCGGAATACCATCCGGCGCGCGACAATATGGATACGTTTTACCTGGAGCCGCGGGCGAGCAACCGGCTGCTGCGCCCGCATACTTCTCCGATGCAGATTCGCGCGATGGAAATGCAGCAACCGCCGGTGCGCATTATCGTGCCGGGCAAGGTCTACCGCCGAGATAATCCGGACGCGACTCACGGCTTCATGTTCCACCAGTTGGAAGGGCTGGCGGTGGATACGGATATCACATTCTGCGATTTCAAGGGAACGGTGGAATATTTTGTGCGATCGTTTTTCGGGCCCAAGGTGAAGACGCGGCTGCGGCCCAGCCATTTTCCGTTTACCGAACCTTCGGTGGAAGTGGACGCGACCTGCCACGTGTGCGGCGGCAGCGCGGCCGGGTGCCGGGTGTGCAAACAATCCGGATGGATTGAATTGTTCGGAGCGGGAATGGTGAATCCGGCGGTCTATGATTTTATTAAGGGATACGACGCGCAGCGGCTTTCCGGTTTTGCGTTCGGCATCGGCGTGGACCGGTTTGCCATGCTGAAATATGGCGTCGATCTGCCGACGATTTTTCAGAATGACGTGCGGTTCCTGAGGCAGTTTCCGTAGGGTGGATGGCCAGTGATTACGAGAGATCCCAAATCGCGCTTTTCCAACCGGGTAGAGGATTATGTCCGCTTCCGGCCGGGGTATCCGCGCGAGGTGATTGATCTGCTGCGGAAAGAATGCGGGCTGACGGCGGATTCGATTGTGGCGGATATCGGCTCGGGCACGGGATTTTTGGCGCGGCTGTTTTTGGAAGTGGGCAATGTGGTTTATGGCGTGGAGCCCAACGCGCCGATGCGCGAGGCAGGCGAGCGGCTGCTGGAGGAATTTCCGAAATTTCACAGTGTTGTGGGATCGGCGGAGGAAACGACTCTGGCGGATTCGAGCGTGGACTTGATTGTGGCCGGGCAGGCGTTTCACTGGTTCGACCGGGAGCGCTGCCGGGCGGAATTTTCGCGGATTCTGCGGCGGGACGGATGGGTGGCGGTCATTTACAACCACCGCGATAGGGATTCCACTGAATTCGCGCGCGAATATGAACGCATCCTGCAAACCTACGGGATCGATTACCAGGGCGTGAAGGAACGGCATGTGGACACGGAAAAAATGACGGACTTTTTCGCGCCGGGAGAATTCAACGACGCGCATTTCAAGAATGAGCAGCTTTTTGATTTTGAAGGGCTAAAAGGAAGGCTGCTGAGTTCGTCTTACTCGCCGAAGGAAGATCATCCCAGGTATACGGCGATGATCGCGGATTTGGAGCGGAGTTTTGAGGCGCACCAGGAATATGGTTACTTGCGGCTGGCGTATGACACGCAGGTTTCTTATGGGCGGTTGGTGGGACGAGCTTAAAAATGCAAAGGCTTTACCGCAGAGGCGCTGAGAACGCAGAGAGAGGACGCCAGAGATTCCTGGGTTGTTGGGAACGGCGTGACTTTGAGTTGATTCTGGGATGAAAGTTCTTTACTCATGGCTGCAGGAATTTGTGCCGGTGACGGCGACGGCGGAAGAGGTGCGTTCGCGGCTGGCGCTTTCCGGCACGGCGATCGATGCGATCGATGAGACTCCGGCGGGGCCGGTGCTGGACGCGGAGATTACCATCAACCGGCCGGACTGCCTCGGGCACCTGGGAATCGCGCGCGAAATCGCGGCGCTCTATCGCCTTCCGTTGAAGGCGGTTCATGCGAAGTTGAAGGAAGCGGCGGAGAAAGCTTCTTCCGCGGCACGGGTGGATATCGAGTCGCCGGATTTGTGCGGGCGGTTCACCGCTCACGTGATTCGGGGCGTGAAAGTGGCGCCTTCGCCGGACTGGTTGCGCGAGCGGTTGGCGGCGCTGGGGCACAATTCGATCAACAACGTGGTGGATGCGACGAACTACGTGATGCTGGAATTGGGGCATGCACTGCACGCGTATGATCTGGATACGCTTGCGGAGCACCGGATCGTGGTAAGGCGCGCGCGTCCCGGCGAAAAAATGCGCACGTTGGATGGAGTGGAACGCACTCTGACGCTGGAAATGTGCGTGATTGCTGACGGGAAACGGTCGATTGGCATCGGCGGAATCATGGGCGGCGCGGAAACCGAGATCAGTTTCTCGACGAGAAATATTTTATTGGAGTGCGCTTGGTTCGATCCGATCTCGATCCGGCGCGCTTCGAAAGCGCTGGGCTTGCGCACCGAAGCTTCGATGCGCTTCGAACGCGGCGCCGATCCGGAAATGGCGGCGCTGGCCAATCGCCGTTGCGCGGAACTGATTCAGCAAATTGCGGGTGGCGAAGTCCTCTCCGGCATGATCGATCTTTATCCGGGTCGCGAACCCGGAAAAAATATCGAATTTACACGAAAGGAATTGCTGCGCGTGATTGGCGCGGACGTGCCCGATAAAGATATTGAAGGAATTTTGTCCGCGCTGGGATTCGCGCCGCAGCGAGTGGACGCGAATCGCGGCAGCGCCGGGTCGATCATGGCCCGTTGGGAATGCAAGCGCCCCTCGTGGCGGCGAGACGTTTCGCGGGAAATCGACCTGGTGGAGGAAGTGGCGCGGCTTTACGGAGTGGAAAAATTTCCTCCGCGGCTGCCGGCAGCCAAACAGGCGGCGGCTCGCCTGCCGCATGCGGATTCCGAAGACCGCTTGCGCGGGCGGCTGGTGGCTCTCGGCTATCAGGAAATTGTTTCGATCCCGCTGGTCGATCCTCCAAAGGATGCGCTGTTTCGCGCCGAGGGGATGCAGCCCGCGGTGATTGCGAATCCCCTGGCCGAAGATGCTTCGGTGCTGCGGACATCGGGGATTGTGAGCATGATCGCGGCGCTGGAATGGAATTTGAACCGCGGCCAGCGCGACTTGCGGCTTTTTGAAATCGGCAAAACCTACGAAATGCGAAACGGTGAACCGGTGGAGACGCGGATTCTGACGCTGGCCGCCACGGGAATGGCGAATCCGAAAACGGTTCATGGCGCGGCGGCTGAATTTACTTTCGATTATTTAAAGGGCGATCTGGACCGCATCGGCGAACTGGCCGGCGGTTTTTCGTGGGAGCATGGCGGGCCCGATTGGCTGAATGCGGCGCGCGCTGCGCGGCTGCGGCTTGCGGAGGCGGGATCAATCGGCGTGGCGGGAGAACTCGCGCGCGCGATCCGTGAACGATTCAAACTGCGGCAGGACGTTTACGTTGCCGAATTGAGGCTCGGGCCGTTCCATGACCGATGCCAGGCCGCGCGCTCCGCTCTGAAATTCAAGCCGCTGCCGCGCTTCCCGGCCGTGGAGCGCGATTTCTCGCTTGTGCTTGCCGATGGCGCCAGGTTTGCGCAAGTGGCCGAAACGGTTCACTCGCTCGGGATACCGGAGATTGCCAGCGTTGAACCGGTGGACCTGTTTCGCGGCGGGCAAATTCCCGCCGGGAAATATTCGCTGCTGGTGCGCGTGACATTTGTGAATCCGGAAGCAACGCTTACGGATGCGCAGGTGAGCGAGTTCAGCGGGCGGATTGTTGCGGCGCTGGAGAAAAATCTGGAGGCGGTGCTGCGGGCGTCGTAGCTAAAAGCAGGCGAACGGTAGAACATTCGCGCTGGCCCAGCGGGCGCAGCAAGCAGCGCCCCACGAACGATGCGGCGTTAGTTAGATTTCTTGGGTTGCGCGGGCGAGCTCGGCGGCAGAGAATACGGGCGTCCAGCGGGGAGTGCTTACCGTGAAAATCGAAATTTACGACCAGTTTTATAATGTGCAGGCCGACGGCAACGAGGCTTACCTGAAAGAGCTTGCGGAATTCGTCGACGGCAAGATGCGCGATATCGCCGATTCCACACATATGGTGGATTCGCTGCGAGTGGCCGTGCTGGCGGCGCTCAATATTGCCGACGAACTTTATTCCCTGCGCAAACGGCAGGCCGAGCTGGAAGGTCCGCTGAAAAAACGCGTGGAGCGCTGCGTTTCCCTAGTGGAACGCACTCTCGAATCCGCCAACGCGGCGGATTAAGACGTATCGGCAAGCTGGCGGCAGGCTCCGGGTGCTGATTTCCAGCGGTTTGGCCACGGCTATTGCCGCCTTTGTGCCTTTTCCTCGCTGATCCCTACCTGTCACAACCCTACCTGGGGTATGCTACATCTCATATCCGATGCTGCAGGGCAGGCCAATTCGGGTTTTGACCACTATCGTGCTGATGGTGGCTGTTCTTTTGATGGCCACCACTGTGAGTGGTGCATGGCATCACCACGATTCGAACACGGACTCGCGATGCGTGGCTTGCCAAGTGGTGCATCAAACGGTGGGCCAGCCGTTCGCGGTGATTAATTTTTCCGCGCTCACTTTGCTGCACTGGAATTCGGCGCCCGCCGATCCGGTAACTCAACCCAGCTTGTTCGATCGCCGCACGTCTTCCCGCAGTCCCCCTTCCGTCTAAATTTTTTCCTCGGCCATCCGGTCAAAATATTTCTCATCCAATGGATTTGTATTTGGGGCAATGAGCGTAATTTGCGGCCCCGAAGCGGAATTGGAAATTCATGAAGGCAACAACTTTTCCCCCGTACAAGAGAGCAGCCCGAACGCCCGCGCGGGCGGTTCGGAAGCGGAGGAATTTTTGCGGTTTGCAAGTTTCGGTTATCGCCGCGCTGGTGGCGCTTTCCGCGGGAATGGCGGCGGGGCAAACCCCAACCGCGGCGCCCACGCCGGCATCCCCACAGGGCAGCACGCAGGGGGCAATCCGGATCACTCTGGACGACGCAATTCAGATGGCCCTTGCACACAACCACACTCTAAAGGCCGCCCGAACCACGATCCAACAAAGCGAGGCCGAGGAAATCACGGCCAACCTGCGGCCGAACCCAGTGCTGGTTGGCGATGCGCAGTTCCTGCCATTTTTCCACGCGGACCAGTTCAGCTCCACTTATATAAATGAATCGGCGCAATTCGATCTGGGACTCAGCTATCTATTTGAGCGCGGCAAGAAGCGGCAGCACCGGCTGCAAGCCGCGCGGGATGTGACGGCTGTAACGCGGGCACAGGTGGCGGATAACGAGCGAGCACTGTACTTTCCAGGTGGCTTCGCTCTTCGTCGACGTCCAACTGGCGGAATCCACCATTGAATTGGCCCAGGAAGACCTGAAGAGCTTTCAGAATTCCGTGGACCTCAGCGAATACCGCTACAAAGCGGGCGACATCAGCGAAGATGAATTCCTGAAAATCAAGCTGCAGCTTCTGCAGTTTCAGACTGACTATTCGCAGGCGCAGCTTGCCAAGGTGCAGGCCCTTTCGGACCTGCGTCAGTTGCTGGGATACGACGCAGTGCCGCCGGATTACGACGTGGCAGGCTCATTCGATTATCAAGCGCTGAACGTTGGCCTGGAAGACATGCAGGCGAAGGCGCTGCGTACGCGGCCGGACTTCCACGCGGCGGTGCTGGGCGTGACGGCGGCCAACAGCCAGTACGAGCTGCAGAAATCCATCGGCAAGCGCGATGTCACAGGCCAAATTAATTACACGCACGTCGCGGACCTGAGTACCGCTTCGCTTTTCGGACAGATTCAACTGCCGATCTTTGACCGCAACCAGGGCGAAATCGCGCGTTCCCGCTTCGCAATCACTCAAGCCCAGGAACAGCAACTGGCCGCCAGCGACCAGGTGTTGACGGATGTGCGGGACGCTTACGAAGGATTGAAAACGAACGATCAGGTTGTGCAACTGTACCGCTCCGGCTACCTGGATGTGGCCAAGCAGGATCGCGAAATCAGTGAATACGCCTATAAGCGCGGCGCCGCCAGTTTGCTGGATTATCTGGATGCCGAGCGAAGCTACCGGGCCACTCAACTCGCCTACCGCCAAGCACTCGCCTCTTACTTGCTCGCGCTTGAGCAACTGCGCGAAGCCGTAGGAACAAGGAACTTGCCATGAAGATTTACGCGCCCTTCTCCCTATTCATGCTCGCGTTTGCGGCTGCACTGGCCATCGCCGGCTGCGGCGGGGCCGAAAACAATGCCGCCGAAAAAATGACTTCGTACTCTTCCGCCAACGCCGCCAAGGCGGAGCTCTTCTCCGTGCCTGCCGATCAAATGTCGCACGTGCAGGTGGTGGATGTGGAGCCAACCAAGCTGCAACGCGTGCTGCGCCTGACCGGAGCGGTGGCATTTAATAGTTTCAAGACAACACAGATCATCAGCCCGATTGGCGGACCGGTGAGCCGCATCCTGGTGGCGCCGGGCGAACCGGTGAAGCAAGGTCAGACGCTGCTGGAGGTGGCCAGCCCGGATTTTTCCCTGCAGCGCGCCACTTATTTGAAAGCGCAAACTTCTTTTCATGTGGCGGACAAGAATTACGACCGGGCCAAGGATCTTTACGAGCATCATGCGATTGCGGAACGTGATTTGCTACAGGCGGAATCCGATCGCGCGCAGGCCCAGGCAGACCTGCAAGCTTCCGAGCAGTCATTAAAAATCCTGGGAATTCCCAACCCGGAAAAACTGCTCACGGGCACACCGTCGGCGGAAATTCCGCTGCTGGCGCCGCTGGGCGGTGAAATCGTGGAGCGGTTGTGCTCGCCGGGACAATTGCTCGCGGCTGGCGCTACACAGTGTTTCACGATTTCCGACATGAGCACGGTGTGGGTGCTGGTGAATGTCTATCAGAATGACCTGGCCTACGTTCACACGGGCGATAGCGTAAGCATTGAAACCGACGCCTATCCCGAACGCTTCCGCGGAAGAATTTCCTACATCGCTTCGGCGCTCGATCCCAATACGCGCACGCTCCAAGCGCGCATCGTCACGGATAATCCCGGCGGCAAGCTGAAAAAAGACATGTACGTGACGGCCGTGGTTGCCGCGGGCGAAATTCAGAACGCCCTGGCGGTTCCCGATTCCGCAATTCTTCGCGACTCGGAAAATTTCCCATTCGTGTATCTGGCGCAGGGTACGAACCAGTTCGCGCGGCGCAAAGTGCAAATTGGCGAAAGCCAGGCCGGGCGGACACAGATTCTGAGCGGCTTGGCGGCTGGCGACCGCGTGGCAGGCGACGGCAGCCTTTTCCTGCAATTTGCGAATCAACTCCAGCAGGCAAAGTAATGGGCGTAACTCAATATCAGAAAACGGGCCGCATGGGGCGGGGCTGACGCGATGATTCATAGTCTGGTTCAATTCGCTCTGCGCCAACGATTTCTGGTTCTGATGCTGACAATTTTCATTCTTGTTGGCGGGGCCATTTCGTTTCAACGAATGCCGGTGGATGCGTATCCAGACCTTTCGCCGCCCATGGTGGAATTAATTTCGCAATGGCCGGGGCACGCGGCGGAAGAAGTGGAGCGGTTGGTCACACTTCCCATCGAAGTGGAAATGAACGGCGTGGTGCATATGGAGGTGATGCGCTCGATCTCGCTCTATGGGCTTTCCGATGTTCGGTTGACGTTTCGCGAGGAAACCGATCCCTACTTCGCGCGGCAAGTGGTTTTTGAGCGTTTGAGCGACCTGCAGTTGCCGGCAGGCGTTGTTCCTTCCATGGCTCCGCTTTTCAGTCCCAGCGGCTTGGTCTATCGCTACGTGCTGGAAAGTCCTGATCGTTCTCCGCAGGAATTGAAAACAATTGAAGACTGGATTGTGGAGCGGGCCTACAAATCCGTCCCGGGCGTAGCGGACGATTCCGGATTCGGCGGAACGGTGATGCAGTATCAGGTGCTGCTCGATCCTTCGCGTCTTTACGGGTATCACCTGACCATTCCGCAGGTAATCACCTCGTTGGGGGCCAACAACAGCAACGCGGGCGGTGGCTTTTATTCCCAGGGCGGGCAGTTTTACTACGTTCGCGGGATTGGCTTGATTCGCGACACCGCCGATATTGGAAACATCCTGGCGGGCAGCTTTAACGGCGTGCCGGTGCGCATCAAGGATATCGGGCAAGTGACGATCGGTAACGCGCCGCGGCTAGGCGAATTCGGATTCCAGAACAACGATGATGCCGTAGAAGGCGTGATTCTGATGCGCCGCGGCGAGCAGACCCAGAATGTGCTGTTAGGCGTGGAAGCAGAAACTGAAAAGCTGAATAAACAGGTGCTGCCGCCGGATGTGAAGATTCGCGCGTTTTATGACCGCAGCGACTTGGTGAAATTGACCACCGACACGGTGGAAGCGAATTTGCTGCGCGGCATGGTGCTGGTGCTGATTGTGCTGGTTTTTTTCCTGGTCAGCTTCCGCGCGGCGGTGATTGTGGCGCTTACGATTCCACTTTCGTTGCTTTTCGCCTTCATCTTCCTGCACGCGCGCGATATTCCCGCGAACCTACTTTCGATCGGCGCGATCGATTTTGGAATCATCATCGACGGCACGCTGGTGATGGTGGAAAACATCTACCGCGAACTCGGCGAGCGCGCCGGCAGGGATTACAAGCTGAACGATGTGATTCTGGCGGCGGCGCATGATGTGGATCGCCCTATCTTCTATTCCGTCGCCGTCATCATCGCCGGGTACATCCCGATTTATGCATTGAGCGGCCCTTCCGGAAAATTGTTCCGGCCCATGGCGGATACGATGGCCTTCGCGCTGCTGGGCGCGCTGATCCTCACCCTTACGCTGGTCCCCGTGCTTTGTTCCTATTTGTTCCAGGCGGGCGTAAAGGAAAAAGTGAACCGGCCGTATGAGTGGATGAAGCGGGTTTACGGCGAGCGGCTCGAATGGTGTCTCGAACATCCAAAGGCCACCCTGGCGGTGGCCACTTTGATTTTCGGCCTCACACTACTGCTGGTTCCCTACATCGGCGGCGAATTCATGCCGCACCTGGATGAGGGCGCGCTGTGGGTCCGCGCCACGCTTCCTTACACAATTTCCTACGAGGAAGCCGCGAAGTTCGCGCCGCAGATTCGCAAAATTTTTATGTCCTATCCGCAGGTGACGGAAGTCGGCTCTGAACTCGGCCGCCCCGATGATGGGACGGATCCCACGGGTTTTTTCAACTGCGAATTTTATGTAGGACTGAAACCCTATAAGGACAAAGTCTGGAAAAATGGGCGTCTGAACAGTAAGGAAGAACTGGTCAAAGACGTTCAGAGCAAGCTGGAAACGTATCCGGGAGTGATTTTCAATTATACGCAGCCGGCCGAAGATGCCGTGGATGAAGCGCTCACGGGATTGAAGAGTGCGCTCGCTGTAAAAGTTTACGGCCCCGATCTCGGCGTATTGCAGGACAAAGCGCTGCAGGTGAAGAGCGTCCTGGAAAGTGTGCCGGGCTTTGCGGAATTGACCGTGGTGCGCGAACTGGGCCAGCCCAGTTTGCTGGTCGACGTGGACCGCGACAAGATCGCGCGATACGGAATCAATGTAGCCGACGTGGAAGCGGTGGTGCAGGCGGCGGTGGGCGGCCAGGCTGCCACGCAGGTGATCCAGGGCGAACGGTTGTTCGACCTGGTGGTGCGCATGGAGCCACAGTTCCGCTCGAACGCCACCGAGATCGGTAACCTGCTGGTGGGCACACCGGCAGGCCAGCAAATTCCGTTGAGCCAGCTTGCCTCTATCTCCCAGGGCAACGGCGCTTCGTTTATTTATCGCGAAAATAATTCGCGCTACATCGGAATTCAATACAGCATCGAGGGCCGCGATCTGGAACGGGCGGTGAGCGAGGCGCAAAAAGCAGTGGCCAAGACGGTGACGCTTCCTCCCGGCTACTGGATGGAATGGGGCGGAGAATACAGCGAACTCGTCGAAGCCAAGCAGCAGCTTTATGTGATTGGTCCGCTGGCCTTGCTGCTGATTTTCCTGATTCTTTTCGCGCTGTACGGCAATTTAAAATTTCCGGTTTCGATCGCGCTGGGCGTGGTGATGACGGAGCCGGTAGGCGCGCTGATTGCCTTGAAGTTGACTCACACTCCGTTCAGCGTTTCTTCCGTGCTGGGCTTGCTGGCGTTGATGGGCGTGTCGGTGGAAACGGCGGTGATTCTGGTTTCCTACATCAATAAACTGCGCCTGGAGAAAAATGCCGATATCCGCACGGCTACGCTCGAAGCGTCTCTGCTCCGCTTGCGGCCGATCATGATGACTGCCATGGTGGCCTGCCTGGGACTGCTTCCCGCGGCGCTCTCCCACGGCATCGGTTCGGACACCCAAAGGCCCTTTGCCATCGTGATTGTGGCCGGCTTGATTTCGCGGCTCTTTCTGGGCTTCTTCGTGAATCCGGTGTTGTACGAAATGGTGGCTCGCGATGGCGATGTTCTGCAGGTGTAATTGTAGATTGCCGTTTGCCAATCCGTATTGAACCGTATATAAATTCGCATTAAACTGCCCGGCATCGAGGTGCTTTGATGCCAACGCCGCAACTCTATATGCCGCGGGAGGCTGCGAAAATTCTAGGAATCAGCTATCCCACCATCAAGCAATGGATCTACCAGGGCAAATTGCGCACGGTGAAGACGGCAGGCGGGCATCACCGGATTCCCGAGAAGGAAATTGACCGCTTTCTTTCTCACACGTTCAATCGCCGCGAGATCAAGGAACGCCGGACCGGGTTTCGCCACATCAGCGGGCGCAATCAATTGGTGGGGCGCGTGCTGGAAGTGAAAGTGAGCGGGTTGATGGCGCAGGTGACGCTCTCCATCGGCGACCAACACATTACGTCGATCATTACCGCCGACGCGGTTCGCGAAATGAGGCTGAAGAGAGGGCAGTTGGCAGCCGCCCTGGTGAAATCGACGGAAGTAATGATCGTCCGCGTGTAGGCCTCTGCCGCATATTCAATTCTTCTCCTTCACATGCAATCAGTATTGATTCAGATTGACCTGACGAATTGATACGTATAAATTCGGCCATAGCTGCAGGGGCGCCGGCCAAGGCGCGGCTGTTGGAACCAAGATGAGGCTGAAACAACCCAGACAATCCGATTGGTTCAGAAGAATGAGCGGCCTTGGGCATCACCCAATAATGGCGTGGCGCATTGTGCTTGCGGGATTATTGCTCTGTGCCTGTTCGCAGGCTGCGGCGGCGCAGGAGATCACCGTCGCGGCTGCTTCTGATCTTCAGTTTGTGTTTCCGGAAGTTGCGGCGCGATTTCAGAAGGAGACCGGGCACCCGGTGAAGCTGGTTTTTGGCTCTTCCGGTAATTTCTATTCGCAAATTCAGAATGGGGCTCCTTTTGATTTATTTTTCTCAGCAGATATTGGCTACCCCGAATTGCTCGAAAGAAATGGGTTCACCGAGCGAGGTACGCTGGTCCGCTATGGCACTGGAAAAATTGTTCTGTGGGCCGCGAAGGGATCCTCGCTTGATGTAAGTCGCGGGCTTGCGGCGCTTCTGGATCCCGGCGTGCGCAAAATTGCGATCGCGAATCCCGCTCACGCGCCCTACGGAAGGGCTGCGGTGGCCGCCTTGCGGCACGAAAATATTTACGATCAGGTGTCGGCCAAGCTTGTGCTGGGTGAAAATATTTCACAGGCCGCGCAATTCGTCGAATCCGGCAATGCGGATGCGGCAATCGTGGCGTTAGCGCTGGTGGTCGCGCCGCCGGGAAAGGATAAGGGGAAGTATTTTGTGATCCCGGCGGACGAGTATCCTCCCATCGAGCAGGCCGGCGTGGTTCTGAAATCGTCGAGGCAAAAGGTGGTGGCGCGGCAGTTTTTGGATTTTCTGCGCCGGCCGGAAATTCTGAATTTGTTGCGCGATTTTGGATTTTCCGTTCCGGAATCCCCAGCGCCACGGACGCCCAGGCAGTGATTTCGATTCGCACAGCAATTCCGAGGCCCGTGTAAAGTCCCAACCCTCTCGCTGATTATGCGGGGAGAGGAATCGAAAGTTAACTCCGGATTCCTCGGATCGAAAGGCGGTCCTCGGAATGACTGGTGCCGGGCAGGAGAGGTGAACACCACATGGACATGCAGGCGCTGCTGCTTTCACTGAAATTGGCTTTCTCGGTGTGCGCGATCTTAATGGTTATGGGCATGCCGGTCGCATACTGGCTTTCGGTTTCGCGCTGGCGGTGGAAATTTCTGGTCGAATCGATTGTGGCGATGCCGCTGGTTCTTCCCCCCACTGTTCTGGGATTTTATGTTCTGGTAGCCTTTGGATCGCGTTCGCCATTGGGCCGCGTTTACGCCGAAGTGTTTGGCCACGGCCTGGCATTTACCTTCGCTGGGCTCGTCTTTGCCTCCGTGCTATATAGCCTGCCGTTTGCAGTGCAGCCCATGGCGCAGGCATTCGAATCGGTGGATAGCAAGTTGGTTAGCGCTTCGGCTGTGCTGGGGGCTTCACGCGCGAGGACATTTTTTCGCATCGTTCTGCCGCTGGCGCGAAAGGGAGTAATCGTCGGGGCGGTTTTGAGTTTCGCGCACACGCTGGGCGAATTTGGAGTCGTGTTGATGGTGGGCGGTGATATTCCCGGCGCCACGCGCACCGTCTCGATTGCCATCTATGATGACGTGCAAGCCCTGAATTATGCGGCGGCCAATACCACCGCGCTGGCTCTTTTGTTAGTCTCATTCCTTGCGCTGGCCGTGGTCTCCGCGGTGAATCGCCAAGCATGGCGGCGGCCTTGGCGTGTTGCTTCATCGCAATAACGGTTGGGCGCTCCAAACCAGTGAGTAAAAGCAGCCAAAATCTGAGAGCGCGGCGCGGGGCTGTCCGCTCGCGTTCAGAAACAATTTAATTCTGGAAAGGAACAATTCCAGCTTTCCGTGGAGTTCACCGCGCCCTCCGGCATCAACATCCTGTTCGGCCCATCCGGCGCGGGAAAAACCACGCTGCTCGAATGCCTGGCGGGATTGGCGCAGCCAGACGCGGGAAGCATCGCCGTGGGTCAGCGCTTGCTGTTCGATTCCGCGCGCGATATCAATATCCCGGTTGCCCAACGCTCCATCGCATACGTTTTCCAATCGCTTGCGCTTTTTCCGCATCTTACGGTGGAAAAGAATGTGCAATACGGCCTGACGCATCTGCCTGCCGTCGAGAAACAATCCCGTACCCGCGCGGTGCTGAAATCGTTCCGCGTGGAACAATTGCTCGATCGCAAGCCGGACGAAATTTCCGGGGGTGAACGCCAGCGCGTGGCCCTGGCACGGTCCCTGGTCACCGATCCGTGCCTGCTATTGCTGGACGAGCCGCTGGCGGCGCTCGATCCGGCCACAAAATCAACGATCATCGCCGATTTGCGCACATGGAACGGGGCGCATAACATTCCGATTCTCTACGTGACGCACAGCCGGGAAGAAGTATTCGCATTGGGCGAACGAGTGATTGTGCTGGATCGCGGGCGCATTCTGGCGCAAGGCACGCCTCAGGAAGTACTTGCCGCTCCTCGGCACGAAATGCTGGCGCAGGCGGCTGGGTTCGAAAATTTTTTTGATGGCACCATCACCGCGCTGCACGAAACGCACGGCACCATGACTTGCCGTATCGCTGATGGCGTTGAACTCGAAGTGCCGCTGGCACGAGTGGCGGCGGGCTCCCCGGTACGATTGGCGATTCGCGCCGGCGATATTCTCGTAGCCACTGAACCGCCGCATGGGTTAAGCGCCCGCAATGTGATCCGCGGAAAACTGTTGTCGCTCGATCAACAAGGCGTCACGGTGATCGCCACGGTGGATTGCGGCGCGCGCTTTGAAGTTCATCTGACGCCCAACGCGGTCCACACTCTTGATTTGAGCGCCGGCCGGGAGCTCTGGCTGGTGATCAAGACTTATTCCTGCCACCTGCTATCGAGTTGAAGCCGCCTGTATGGGAATGCCGGGCAGGGTGGTCGTGTAGCGCCACCCTTCAGGGTGGCATCTTTCGTCTCAAGTAGATAAGCGAATGTTGGCAGAAATGGCCACAAGCAGGACGGAGTTGCCTCACAAATTCGGAAGCCTCCCTTTCGATCCAAATTACAGAATCATGCTGCCTAAGGAAGATTTGATCTAGCAGGCGGCGCTCGCCACAAAGCGGTTCGACCTGGAGGCGAGCGGAAGAAGCGGCGTGTTGTTTCCAGTTGCAACACAGTTTCAAATACTAGTTGCAACCGTGTATCAACTGGAGTATTTTGCTTCCTGGTTTTGCAACCGGGAAGCTGCGCTTCCATCCGCCCATGTTTTCCCGGCATAAACCAAAAAGGAGCAATCAAATCTTGCGCGTTCTGTTTTGGTTCGGTTTGAGCCTGGCCTGCGCCGCCGTGGTTGCCGGCGGATCTTTGCCGGTGGCCGCACAGGAGAGCCCTTATTTCGTCACCTACAGCCACCATCTGGAACAACCCGGAACCCTGGATGTGGAATTCAATCCCGTTTTCGGCACGCAGCGGGGAGGCAACAACTACCTCGCGGGAACGACGGAATTCGAATATGGAATGAAAGCCTGGTGGACCACCGAGTTTTATCTCGACGGCCAGTCCACCTTCGGCGACAGCACGCTCTTCACCGGATTCCGGTGGGAGAACCGCTTCCGGCCGTTGATGCGCGAACACTGGATCAATCCGGTGCTTTATGTGGAATACGAAAATCTGGGCGGCGCGGACAAAGCCATGATCGAGGTGGTGGGCTTTGACAACGAGGCTGATTTCGCGCCGCGGAATTCCGAATTGCACGGCGAAACGAAACGCGAAATCGAAACCAAGCTGATCCTTTCCAGCGATTTCAAGGGTTGGAATATTTCGGAAAATTTTATCGCCGAGAAAAATTTGAGCGGCGAGCCGTGGGAATTCGGCTACGCCGTGGGCGCCAGCCGGCCGTTCCGCCTGGAAGCCACTCCGCGGCCGTGCAATTTCTGCCGCGAGAATTTTTTGGCCGGGATCGAACTCTATGGCGGGTTGGGGACGGCGGAGAATTTTACAACCACCGGGACATCTCATTACGCCGCGCCAATTCTGGGCTTGCAGTTGCCGAGCGGGGTTACGCTGCGCGTTTCTCCAGGCTTCGGCCTGAATGAAAACAGTCATCGCTTCCTGCTGCGCTGGGGAGCCTCATACGAAATTGCCGGCTTCGGCCGGCGGTTGAGGAGCCTGTTCCGATGAGCCGGCTGCTGCTTCCTGCGTCTCTGTTCCTGATTTCGCTGATCGCGGCTACTGGGGCGGCACGCCAGCAAGCCGTTGAAGAACGCCACGTCCATCCCGAAATTGCGCAGGTGCCCGCCGAAGCGCGCGACAGGAAAAATCCTTACGAAGGGCAGCCGGATGCCGTTCTGGCTGGCGGAAAACTTTACCGGCAGCATTGCGCCGAATGCCATGGGAACGACGCTCGTGGAATCGGCCACGCTGTGAACTTGCGGTCGCGCGCGGTGCAGGAAGCAACGCCAGGCGATCTCGCGTGGATCCTGCGCAACGGTAATATCGCGGCGGGAATGCCTTCGTGGTCCGGCCTGCCAGAGCAACGGCGCTGGCAAATCGTCAGCTACATTAAGTCGCTTCGCTGAGGATTGAATCTCGAAAACAATCAGGGGCGAGTGGTTCTGAGCACGTAGTCCATCGGAATGCGGTAGATGTTTCCAAGGCCATTGAGGGTGCCGCGCGATTTGGTTACGAATTCTTCATAGGTGAAAGGCTTCTCGCGGGCTTCGGACGACATGCCGCGCTCGCTGGTGAAGATCAGCCATTTCCCATCGGGCGTCACGCGCGGGCTATATTCGCGCGCTCGCGTATTGATCGCCGGACCGAGATTTTTCGGCACCGTCCAGCCACCATCTTGGCGGTAGCTGATGAACATGTCGGAATTTCCGAAGCCGGGTTGCCGGCCGAAGCTGCCGATAAGCAGGTAACTTTCGTCCGGCGCGACCAGCGCCTCCAGACTTGAGATGCCCGGACCATTGATGTTCGGGCCCAAATCTTCCGCTTCTTGATACTTGCCATTGGCAAGGCGTGAAACATAGATATCGAATTGGCCTTTGCGTTCCGACGTGAAATAAAGATTTCCATTGCTGGCCATCGAGGCGAATACCTGGCTGCCCGCGCTGTTGACGGAGCCTTCCAGCAATTCCGGTTCACTCCATCCCTTGGCGGTTTTCCGCGAAGCCCAAATGTAAAAGTTGCGGCTTTCTTTTCCGTGCGTTGGCCGGTCTGATGCGAAGAGCAGCATGTTGCCGTCGGGCGTAAGCACGGGGTCGGAATCGCGATAGGCGCCGGAAAACGGCAGGACTTCCGGCGCGCCCCAGTGGCCATTGATCCAGTGGGAAACACACATCACGTAGAGGTAGTGCGGCGGAACAGTGATATCGAAGAAAATGCTCTGGCCGTCGGGAGTGATGGAGCCCCCGAATTCGTCGTCGGGCGTTGAGATTGTTCCTTCGCCGATCATTTCCGCCGCGGGCGCTTTTTCTTCGCCCGGATTTTGCGCTGGCGCGGCGAGCGGGTGGGCTCGGGGTTGAAGCGTTCCAAACCCCAGGAGAAATATTAGCGGGAATACAAATTTACTTACACCCGCCCGTTTGGGTGGCACGGACGCTTCTGGCTGTGAACTTAGGTTCTGGCGCTCGGTGGGTACACAGCCAGGAGTGGCTGTGCTACCGGCACACGCGAGCGGCGATCGCAATTTGATCATTGCGGCAGCTCCAACGCTTCGATGCCAACAAAGAAAATATTTCCTTGACCGTTCCAAAGAGTGCGGAGCTTTCGATCCAATTCCGCATGCGTAAGCCGCGGTACGGTGGGAACCGTAAATGGGTTGCGTTCGCTGCTGAAAAATAAATATCGTCCATCCGGCGTGAGCGATGGATAGCTTTCTTCCGCGAAGGAATTGATGTCGTGCTCCAAATGCTTCGCCGCCGTCCATTCCCCGCCGCGATTTACGCTTACGTAAAGATCGCCGCGAAGATAAAATTTGCCTCCGGTTTCGATTTCTTCGGGACGCCGCGGAAAGGGCTGTTCTTCCAGCCCCGTTGAGCTGAATACCAGAATCTTTTCGTCGGCGGAAATGAACGGCTGTGCTTCGTTGAATTCCGAATTGATTGCCGGCCCCAATTTTTCCGGCTCGGCATATTTTCCGTCCACCAGCCGCGCGCGGTAGATATGAAAGTTGAACTGTTTTTCGCGGTCGGACGTGAAATAAAGAGTGCCATCGCTGGTGACGGAAGGATCGAGATTCCAGCGATCTTCCGGCGCATTCACGGGGGCTTCGAGCGCTTTTGGCTCGCCCCAGCCCGTAGCGGTGCGTTCCACGCTCCAGATCCGCAGCACCGGTATCTTGGCTCCCGCAAGCGGACGCGCCGAAGCGAAATACATCTTATTCCCATCCGGGGAGAGCCGCGGCGGTAGGTCCAGAGTGCGCCCGGAAAACGGCACAACTTCCGGCGTGCTCCATTTCCCGGCGCTAAAGCGCGAAACGCAAATGATGGAGTAGCGTGGAAACGTGGTGTATGCCCCGACCTTGGTGAAATAAAACTCGCTACCATCGGGGCTGAACGTTCCGCCCTGTTCGTTGTCAACCGTCGAGATGATCCCCTCGCCAAAGATGCGCGGTTCTGAAACTTTGCCTTCAACCGTGTACGGCGCAGGCAGGCCAGGAGCGCGAGTTGCCGGTTTCTGTTTCGCTGGAACGGCCAGCAGCGCGCCTGCGGCCAGGGTGACGGCCGCAAGAGTCATTGCCATCGCCGATCTCGGTTGAGATGCCATCACCCCGCTCCCTTTCCGGCATTAGACTCGCGAGGCGGAACTTGGTTATCGGCCCCGGCAAAATGTGATGGATTCGATCGAAATAAGAGCATTTCCTGCATCCCTCACGCCTTCTTTCCCGCACCTTAGTCCGTTTCCGATTTGGCGCACTTCCGCGCCCCGGTTACAATGAATTGCGGAGTTGGCCTGCGACGCCCGTGATGGTGCGAAAACCTATTTGAACCAACACTGGATCCTCGGGAGCTCCCGTCGTCCTGCCGGTGTGCAAGTCCCGACCGGGAAACCGGGACGGGAAAGCCTGAAGGCAGGCGCAGGGTTCCCACCTATTTGTGGGGGTTCAGGGTTTAGCTCCACACGGCGAAGTGGGCCGCTCCGTACAAATCGCGCGAAATGAGAAACCAAAATTGAAGATTCTTTTTATTGGAGACATCGTAGGATCGCCGGGCCGCAAAATCGTGGGAGACCGGCTGGCGGACATCGTCACCCAACAACAAATCGACCTGGTGATCGCCAATTGCGAGAATTCCGCGTCCGGATTCGGAGTGACGCCGCGCCTGGCGGAAGAACTGATCGCGGCGGGAGTGGAAGTGCTCTCCGGCGGAAATCACATCTTCGACCGGAAAGAAATTCATGATTATTTCGTGCATGAGCCGCGCTTGTTGCGTCCCGCGAATTTTCCGCCGACAGCGCCCGGAAGCGGCTTGTTCCTGGGCACGGCGCGCAACGGCGTGAACTTTGGGGTGTTGAACCTGCAAGGGCGCACGTTCATGGCTCCACTCGATTGCCCGTTTCGCGCGTCGGATCGCGAGCTGGCGCGGATTCCCGCCGAGACGAAAGTGATCGTGGTGGACATGCACGCGGAAACCACTTCGGAAAAGCAGGCCATGGGCTGGTACCTGGACGGCAAGGTATCCGCTGTGATTGGCACGCACACTCACGTGGCTACTGCCGACGAACATGTGTTGCCCGGCGGCACCGCGTTTATCACCGATGCCGGCATGACCGGCCCGCACGATTCGATCATCGGGATGGAAAAGAAAGGGATCATCCGCCGGTTTATCGATTCCATGCCCGCGCGTTTTGCGGTTGCCGATGGCGACCTGCAAATGAACACAGTGTTGCTGGAGGTCGATCCTTCCACCGGCCGCGCGCAAACCATCACACGGCAGCGGTTCCTTCTGGAATGAGTTGAATTACCTGCCAGCCCCTCTGTAGCCCTATGATCGAATCCTTCGGGCGCTTCAGGCACATCAAGGGCAACGGAAGCAGGCGCCAGGGCATCTCTTCGGATGCGCTGGGGTGATTTGGTTGTTTCCAAGGAAAGTGGCGGCAAATCAATGGTGAATACTTTTCTGGCGGCGGGCCTGCGTGTCACGATCCGTCCTGCCTCCTCGTTCGGCTGGCGCGCAATCCTGCTTGTAGCACTTTGCCTGACAAGCCTTTCTGCTTTGGGACGCGCTCAATTTGACGAATATGAGAAGGCGCTCGAGGCTCGTGCCAAAGTGTTCCCCGGAGTGGGGCCTGGCGTACGCACGATCAAACGGGATGGGGCCGGACGCTACTACATCCTCACAGCGCCGGGAGCCGCCGTCACCATATACGACGCGGACGGCCGGCCGCTCGGTAAGACTCCGGTAAACACCAAACAATCCGGAATCGTCTACGGTGAAGACCTGGACGTTGATCCCGGCGGCGCAGTGTACGTGGCGGACCGCGGGGCGAACGCCGTGAAAGTGTACGATTCGAAGGGTCAACTGGTGATGACCATTCCGGTTCCCGAGCCCACCTCCGTAATCCTGCTGCCCGGCGGTGAAATCGCAGTCTCCAGCATGCGAACTCCACATCTTGTGGAGGTATTCGACTCGAGGGGAAAAACCGTTCGCGAATTTGGCGATGTGGCCGAGTTGGCGGAACACGCGGATTTAAATCGCTTTCTGAATATGGGCAATCTGGAGACGGATGCCGCCGGGCATGTTTACTATTCCTTTTCCTATTTTCCGGAACCCACTTTGCGCAAGTACGATCGCTTCGGGTTCGCGACCTTCGATGTTGCGCTCACCTCGCTCGATATCCAGCGAGAGGCCGCCGCCGTGCGCCGCGAAATTTCCGAACAGGATGCCAAAAAAGCCGCTCCCAATTTCAAGCGAGTGATCAACGCCGTGGGGGTGGACCCGCAGACGCAGGCGGTTTTCGTGGCCATCGGCGATCAATTGCTTCTGCTCGATCGTGAAGGAAACCGTAAAATGACCTACCGCACGTATACCAAGGAAGGGGAGCGCGTCGAACCTGTATCGATTCTTGTCGAGCCGGATCGCCTTCTGCTGGCCACGGACTCCCTGGGCATTTACGATTTTGCCCGGCCCGACAAATCCCAGCCAGCCTCCATCCCCCCGCCAACCGCCCCCCAAAAATAATTCCGCTTTTTTCAGCGAGACGGTTTTCCGAGGTTCCTCCAATGTTATGATGCTGCCCCCATGGATACTCCTGTTCTGTTTCGCGACCTGGCATGCATTTTCGCGGCTGCCCTGGCTGGCGGCCTTCTCGCCTGGCGTTTGCGCCTCCCGTTAATTCTGGGGTTTGTGATCGGCGGCATCGTCATCAGTCCTTTCACGCCGGGCGTCAGCATTTCCGACCCGCATAATTTCGAGTTGTTCGCGGAAATCGGCGTGGTTTTGCTGATGTTCACGGTGGGCTTGGAATTTTCCATTCAAGAATTGTTGCAGGTGAAGTGGATCGCCCTCCTCGGCGCTCCTCTTGGCATCATGCTCTCGCTCGGCCTGGGCACGCTCACCGCGAAAATATTGGGTTGGCCCTTGGTCCAGGGGCTTGTGATTGGCGCGGTCATCTCGGTTGCCAGCACCATGGTGATGATTCGCTTGCTAATGGATCGCGGCGATCAGGGCACCTTGCATGGCCACGTGATGATCGGGATTACGCTGGTCGAGGATTTTGCCGTGGTGATCCTGACGGTCTTGCTGCCCACCCTGGCCGGAGAAGGAGCTTCGCACCTCGGCCAGATCGCCTGGACGTTGGGCAAGGCTTTTCTGCTGCTTATCCCCGTGGTGTTGATCGCAGTGAAGGGCATACCGCCGCTGCTGGCAAGGGTTGCCAAGACGAACGATCAGGAATTATTTCTCCTGGCAGCGCTCACGATTTCACTTGGCACGGCTTCCTTGACGCACGCAGCCGGCCTTTCCGCCGCATTTGGCGCGTTCCTTGCCGGGCTTGTGATCAGCGGCTCCAAATATACGCATCAGACGCTTACGCAACTTTTGCCCATGCGCAACGCGTTTGTCGCGCTTTTCTTCGTTACCGTGGGTGCTTTGATCGAGCCCCAAGAATTATTTTCGAGCCTGGGATTGCTGGCCGCCATGCTGGTCCTGATCGTGGTTGGAAAAATGCTGATTTGGACCGTGGTGGTGCGCGTCTTTGGATATCCTTTCTGGACCGCGGTGGCCGTGGCGATCGGCTTGACGCAGATCGGGGAATTTTCGTTTCTGCTGGTTGAGGTTTCGCGCTCCGCCGGCCTGGTGGGCCGCGACGTATATAACGCAACCTTGGCCGCTTCCTTGATCACGATTCTGTTGAACGCTTTCTTAATGCGGTACGCGCCCGCGTGGATCCCAAAACTTTCCGTTCCCAGCCGCGCGAAGGCCGCATGAAATTTTTAACGAAAGTAAAGTCTAATTTGCGCCGGATTCGAACTGTGGAAATCCTGTGAATCGTGTGTGAACATCGCGCGCCTGGCGCATATTCTTTTTTCTTGCTCCCGCGCCCACATTTAGGCAGAATCCCCGCCTCGTCCTGGTAAACCCCGCTCTTGCCAGGATTGGTTATTCGCGCTCCTCTAGCGCGGATGCCTGTAGCTGGGGGGTAATATCAGGCGCTTGGCTGCAAATAGAGCTGTTTCTTAACGGGACCCTGCAATTCAGGCGTGGTTTTCCACAAGATTTCCACCTCAGTGGAAATCTATGGGAGTGGGCTGTTTAATGAATCCTTGGGAAAAGATCCTGGAACATATCGAACGCCGTGTGAATCCACACAGCTTTAACACTTGGTTTCGCCCCACGCGTCTCGAAGAGTCTTCCGATGGCCGCTTGATCGTCCGGGTGCCCACGCGGCTGTTCCGCAAGCGACTGACGGAAACTTATAGCCAGATCCTCCAAGGTGTCTTGGCGGAAGTGGGGCTGCCGGATGCCCAATTGGAATTCATATGTTCCGAACCCGAACTGGCCGCTTCTAGCGCCGTTGCTCCCCAATCCGCGCAAGCTAAGCTCGATTTTGATTCTGTAAACCATCAACTGAACCCGCGCTACACGTTCGATACCTTCGTGGTGGGCGCGTCGAATCAGTTTGCGCACGCCGCATCGCAGGCAGTGGCCGAGCAGCCGTCCAAATCGTATAACCCGCTGTTCCTCTACGGCGGAGTGGGCTTGGGCAAGACGCACCTGATGCAGGCCATCGGCCATACCATCAAGAAACGCAATCCTGCGGCGCGGCTTACCTATGTGAGCGCGGAAAAATTTACAAATGAAGTGATCGCCTCGATCCGCTTCGACCGTATGACCAGTTTCCGCGACCGGGTGCGCTCCATGGATGTGCTGCTGGTGGACGACATTCAGTTCATCGCCGCCAAGGAACGCACCCAGGAAGAATTCTTCCACACCTTCAACGCGCTCTATGACCAGCAGAAGCAGATTGTGATTTCGTCGGATTGTCCGCCCAAGGAAATATCGTCGATTGAAGAAAGGCTGCGCTCGCGATTCGAGTGGGGCTTGATCGCCGATATCCAGATGCCTGACCTGGAAACGAAAATCGCCATCTTGCAGAAGAAGGCGGAAAGCGAGCGCGTCAAGTTGCCGGATGACGTGGCCGAATATATCGCGCGCTCGATCAAGTCGAATATCCGCGAGTTGGAAGGCGCGCTGATCCGCTTGACCGCTTACGCCTCGCTCACGGGATGCGAAATCGATCATGCCACCGCGCAGCAGGTGCTTCGCAATTTGATCGATACTCACGATAAAAAAGTAACCATCGAGCAGATTCAGAAGCGCGTGGGTGAACATTTCGGTTTACGCGCCCAGGATTTAAAGGTGCGCAGCAATTCCAAGGTGATAGCCTATCCCCGCCAGGTGGCTATGTTCCTGGTGAAGCAGTTGACTGCCGCGTCGCTGCCGGAAATTGGCCGGCAATTTGGCGGCAAGCACCACACCACCGTTCTGCACTCCATCAATAAGATTGAAAACCTGCGCCGCACCGATAAAGATTTGAACAGAACGATCAACAGATTACTGGATTCATTCGGTTAGACTTCGCACCCGCGGCTGGTATCCGCCGCGTGTTTTGCCTGTGCTGTCCTGTGGAACCCTGTGGACAATATCTTCCTTTCGCCGGCTGGTGAAAAACCTTTCCGCGATTTTGCACTCGGGCGCGGCGGCATCCACAGGAGCGCCGTTTGTTTTTCGCGGCGGATATCGCGCGGCGGATTGGACTTGCGGAGATACCCGCAATTTCCACAGGCCCGGCTACTGCTACTGGTTTTCATTTATACTTCATAAAGAATAAAGAGTAGAGTTAGCGGTTGCCAGCACGAACAAAGTGAGGCTTGGTCCATGGAATTTAGCGTCAAGAAATTCGATTTGCTCGAGGAACTCACTTATACGCAAGGAGTGGTGGAACGCAAGACCACGATTCCGATTCTTTCGCATTTGCTGTGCGAAGCCAAAGGCAACCGGCTCACCATCACCGCCACCGACCTCGAACTTAGCATCCGCACGTCCTGTGAAGCCAAAATTAAGAAAGAAGGCGCCGGCACGATTCCGGCGAAAAAGCTTCTCGAGTTGGTCCGCCTGCTTCCGGAAGGCGAAATCAAATTCAAGCTGCTGGAAAATCACTGGGTGCAAATCGTCTCCGACCGCAAGACCTACAAGATGGTCGGCATGTCCAAGGATAATTTTCCGGCGCTGCCGGCCTTTCCGCACGCGCTGGTGAAGCTGCCCGCCAAGGAACTGGCGATGCTGATCGCCAAGACTACCTTCGCCATTTCGCCCGAGGAATCGCGCTACACGCTCAACGGCGCGCTGCTGGTGCTGAAGCCCGAATCGCTGACCATGGTGGCTACCGACGGGCACCGCCTGGCCATGGCGGAAACCGATCACAAGCTCGAAGGCCTGCCGACGGAAATTCGCGTGCTTGTTCCGAAGAAAGCGATGACCGAAGTGCAGCGCCTGACCAACGATTCCTCTGACGACGCGCAGATCGAGTTTGCCCAGGACGAAAGCCATCTTTTCTTCCAGATCGGCGGGCGCCTGCTCACTTCCCGCAAACTCACCGGACAGTTTCCTCCTTACGAAGCCGTCCTGCCGCGCGAAACCAATAAAACAGTGGTCCTTGAGCGCAACGAATTACAAGACGCCTTGCGGCGTGTATCGCAATTGGCTGACCAGCGTTCGCATGCCGTAAAGTTCATGCTGGCGAAAGAAGGCATCGAAATCTCGGCCTCCAGCCCCGAATACGGCGAAGCCAAGGAAGCCATCGAAAAAGAATATACTGGCGAGCCAATCGCCATCGGCTTCAATGCCCAATACTTGCTCGATTTCCTCGCCGCCGCCGCCGACGGCCCCATCACCCTCGACCTGAAAGACGACCAATCCGCCGGCCAGCTCCGTCCGCTAGCCGACGACAAAAGCCGCTACCGCTACGTAGTAATGCCCATGCGCATCTGATCGCACCCCACGTTTCGAGAGGCAGGAATTCATTCCACGCTTTTTAGGGGGTCGGAGCTTTGAGCACCGACATCAAGCATGCTTACGAGCCAGGGTCTTAACCCCTGAAGACCACGCCCGCAAAGTTATTGCCCCCGCCAAATTGGAGCTTTCCTCGATGCGCTACGCAAGCTAGCCTGCCGAAGCTGCTCACAACGAAATCCATTCTCGTCGTCGGGAACAGCTCGCGACTATGAAGAAGAAAATAGAGGACGTGATTTCATCGTATCGCGACGAGATCACCGAATTCACTCGCGAACTCGTTGCCATTCCTACGGAGAATCCGCCGGGTCGCGCATATGCGGAATGCGCCGCGGTGCTGCGCCGAAAGCTGGATGAGCTTGGATTGCCGTGCGAGGTCCACGAATTCTCTGCGCCGGCATATGGAGGCGCGGGCTCGGAACGCGGATCTTGCCTCACAAGCTCGTTCGGCGAAGGCGCGCGAACGCTTTATTTCCACGGGCATTACGACGTGGTGCCGGCGGCGAGCGAATCGCAATTCGAGCCCCGCCTGCAAAACGGCAATTTATTTGGCCGCGGCTCGGCGGACATGAAAAGCGGCCTCGCCGCGATGCTCTACGCCGTCAAGGCGCTCAAGGACCTCGGCGTAAATCTAAACGGGCGAATCGGCTTGGTGTTTGTTCCCGACGAAGAAACCGGTGGGGCGCGCGGCTCGCAAGCGCTGGCGGCAGCCGGCTTGCTGGGCCGTGACACGATCGCGATGCTCACGCCCGAGCCAACTGGCGGCATTATCTGGAATGCAAATCGCGGCGCCATCTCTTTGCGCGTCACGGTGAAGGGCAAGCCCGCCCACGTGGGCCTGGAGTGCCGCGGCATAAACGCATTCGAAAAAATGCTGGATATCGCACAGCATCTGCGCGAATTAAAGGCGCAAGTGGCACAACGAGAGACTAGCTTTTGCATCTCTCCAGAGGCAGCGCGCAAATCCATCTTGATGCTCGGCGGAGAATTTCGCGGCGGTTCGAATTTCAATGTCGTTCCCGCCGAATGCTCCTTCACCGTGGATCGCCGAACCAATCCCGAGGAAGATTTCGAAACGGAAAAGCGCGTGCTGCTCGAAACACTCGATCGCGCCCGCAAAGACGGAACTGATCTCGACGTAGAAGTTTTTCAGGAAGGACGCGCCTCAGGCACCCCCGAAAGCCATCCCGCCGCGCGAGCCCTCGCAGAGTGCGTCGCTGAAGTCACCGGCAAGCAGCCATCATTCGAAATGTGCCCCGGCCTGCTCGAAACGCGCTTCTATGCGGCACAGGGCGCGCCCGCGTTCGCCTACGGCCCGGGATTACTTTCCGTTGCCCACGGACCCAACGAATTCGTTGCAATGAAGGATGTTTTTTCCTGCGCGGCGGTTTATGCTCTGGTGGCACTCCGCCTGCTTGGGAAGGAAAAATAAATCGCTGTACCGCCGATGCTCGCCTACAAGCTGTTGCTCACGCCCCTGTTTATCGGCGCTGTAAGCCTGGCGGGGCGGCGCTGGGGACCTTCGGTCAGCGGCTGGCTGGTGGGCCTGCCGCTCAGTTCGGGGCCTGTGGTGTTCTTCTTTGCCCTGGAACAGGGAAACCAGTTTGCGTCCGCCGCTGCACAGGGCGCGCTGGCCGGAATTATTTCCCTCAGCGGCTTCTCGCTTACCTATATCTGGATTTCCAGACGCACGGGATGGCTGGGCAGTGTTCTTGCCAGTTGGAGCGCATTTTTCGCGCTCACATTCGTGATGGATCGACTTAGAATTCCCATGGTGCTGGCCATCATAGGCCCATTGATGATTTTGTTGGTGGTGCTGAAGCTTATCCCGCAGCCAAGCCCAGCCGAAGGGCTTCCAGCGACGCCTCACTGGGAAATTCTTGTGCGCATGATTGCCTCTACCGCCATAGTCCTGATTCTCACCGGCACGGCAGCATTTCTCGGGCCGCATCTGAGCGGCCTGCTCACCCCGTTTCCGGTAATGTCCAGCGTGCTGGCCGTGTTCACACAACGATTTCAAGGAGCGGCCGCTTCGACGCGGCTGCTTCGCGGGCTGCTGATCGGCCTGTTCACCTTCGCCACTTTTTTTCTGGTTGTAGCGCTGATGATCGATCACTGGGGCGTGGTTCTTGCTTTCACCACCGCCACTGCTGCTTGCCTGTTCATTCACGCAAGCTCACTGTTCCTGATGCGCAAACACATTTTGCCCGCGTGAATGGAATTGGTCGAAGTCCGGAGTGGCGCCGCGGATTTGTGACGAATTTGTAGCGCCGCCCTTCAGGGCGGCGTCTTTAGACTGGTCAAAGGTTTCGCCCGAATGCCCGCCTGAAGGCGGGCGCTACATAAGGCACAACTGATTTGGCATTCTCACTCTGAAAGACGCCGGAAAGCGAGACACAGAAGGAGAAAACAGATGTGGAAAGGCAACATCGTTTCGATTCTGATCGCGCCGGAAGCGCGGGTTTCCATGGAGGCTCGCGACGAAGTGCGCGCCATGCCGGGCCGGGGACTTGAAGGTGACCGCTATTTCTTTTCGCGCGGCTTCTATTCGAATCATCCGGGCGGCGGCCGTGTACTCACGCTGATCGAAAGCGAGGCCCTGCAAGCCGCCGCGGAAAAGCTGGTAAAACCGTTCGCCGCCGCGGACGCGCGCCGCAACCTGGTGACGCGCGGCGTGCCGCTGAACCATCTGGTGGGCCAGGATTTCCGCGTCGGCGAAGTGCTGCTCCACGGCGTGAGGCTTTGCGAGCCTTGCGGATACCTGGAGGAACTCACGCAACAAGGTGTGAACCAGGCTCTGCTTCACCGTGGCGGTTTGCGCGTGGAAATCCTGACCGAGGGAAAAATTCGAGTAGGAGACATCGTCACGCCGTTCAATTCCGTTGAGGATAAGAACAAAGAACTGATCCGCCGCTATTACGAAGAAATGTGGAATCCCTGGAACTTCGATGCGGCCGGTGAAATTCTTTCAGACGGAATCCTTTTTTATGGTTCGCTGGGAGTGGCAACTCAAGGCCGCGCGGCTTTTTGCGATTACATGCGCACGGTCCGCGCCGCGTTTCCGGATTTTCACAATCAGATCGAGGAACTCGTCGCCGAGGGCGATCGAGTGGTCGCGCGCCTGACCTATCGCGGCACTCATCGCGGTGAAATTTTCGGTATTGCCCCGGCGGGAAAACAAATCCATTACCGGGGCACCGCGATTTTCAAAATTGCCAACGGAAAAATTTTCGATGGATGGGTGTTGGGTGATCGTCTGGCTCTGTTGCAGCAACTAGGAGCGTCGCCGCATGCGTCAACTTTGGCAGTGAATACTCATAAGTAAACTTCTCTATTTAGCCATCAGGAGGATTAATTATCTTCGCCTCACGTTCGCCCGCTATGGCCTTCAAAACCCGCTTGGCAGGCCGCGCCTAAGCCGTTGAAATAAAGGAACATAAAACTCCCCGGCAACCCGCAACTTTGCCTTGAGAATTGCCCCGATTTCCATTAATATCCTAAAGTATTCAGGTCACAGATTCCTTCTGGACCGGCACTGTGGCCGGGTCAGGCTGCCTCTGATTTTTTGGGCCCGCGCCAGGGCTCAGCAACCGGCAGCACGCCCCGGAAGATCCCCTCACGGGGAATAAGTCTTCGCCACGTCCTCCCGCCTTCCGCGGCGGAACGGGACGGGATGAAGCAAGTAAACCCTTCGAGTCTCGCGCTCTTTCGAGAGCGGCAGACCACAGGGTAAGGCGAGTGTCGAGCTTTCCCGCTCTTCCGCCTTCCCGAACGCAACGCCAGGAGACGTATACACCATGGGTGATAAAGAGACCTCTGCCAAAGGTCCGGGGCACCGCTACGACGCTACTTCGATCAAAGTACTTGGTGGAATCGAAGCCGTTCGCAAGCGTCCCGCGATGTATATCGGTTCGACCGGTGAATTGGGATTGCATCACCTGGTCTGGGAAGTGGTGGACAATTCCGTTGACGAAGCCATGGCCGGATATTGTGACGAGATCAATGTCTCGGTGGCCGAAGATAATTCCGTCACGGTAATCGACAATGGCCGAGGCATTCCCGTGGACATGCATGCCACGGAAAAGAAGCCGGCCGCCGAAGTGGTGATGACCGTGCTGCACGCCGGCGGAAAATTTGATAGCGACACGTATAAAGTTTCGGGGGGGTTGCATGGCGTCGGAGTCTCGGTCGTCAACGCGCTTTCCGACTGGCTCGATTTGGAAATCTGGCGCGATGGTGAAGTGTGGGAGCAAGCCTATGAAAAAGGGGTCCCCACAACAAAGCTCAAAGCTTCGGGAAAGACCAAGAAGACGGGCACGAAAGTTACCTTTCACCCCGACCCCTCGATTTTCACCACGCTGAATTTCAGTTTCGATACGCTTTCGCAGCGCCTTCGCGAACTGGCCTTCCTGAATAAGGGCTTGAAGATCACGCTGCACGACGAGCGCGCCGACAAGAAAGCGGAATTCCGGTTCACCGGCGGCATCGCGGAATTCGTCAAGCATTTGAACCGCGGCAAACAAACCCTGCACGATTCGCCGATCCACATGGAAGGCAAGCGCGATACGGTGGATATCGAAATCGCGCTGCAATATAACGACAGCTACGCGGAAAATATTTTCGCCTTCGCCAACACCATCAACACCGTGGATGGCGGGACGCACCTTTCCGGCTTTCGCTCCGCACTGACGCGCACCATCAATTATTACGCCGGCTCGTTCGGCATGCTCAAGGATCAAAAGGGCGAAGTGGGAATCACCGGTGACGACGTTCGCGAAGGCCTGGTAGCCGTCGTTTCCGTTAAATTGCCGCAGCCCCAATTCGAAGGCCAGACCAAAGGCAAGCTCAACAGCGATATCAAGGGACTGGTCGAGCAGCTCGTCAACGAAAAGTTGGGCGAATATTTCGACAAGCATTCTTCCATCGCGCGTAAAATCATTGGCAAATGCATTGACGCCTCGCGCGCCCGCGAAGCCGCCCGCAAGGCCCGCGAGCTCACGCGGCGCAAGTCCGCTCTCGATTCCAGCGGGTTGCCGGGAAAGCTTTCCGATTGCCAGGAGCGCGATCCGGCGCGCTGCGAGCTGTTCCTGGTCGAGGGAGAATCGGCCGGCGGCTCGGCCAAAATGGGCCGGGACCGCCGCTACCAGGCCATCCTTCCGCTCAAGGGCAAAATCCTCAACGTCGAAAAAGCGCGCTACGACAAGATGCTGGGCCACGAAGAAATTCGCGCCATCATCACCGCCCTCGGCACCGGCATTGGCAAGGACGATTTCGACGCCAATAAAGTCCGCTACCACAAAATTATCCTGATGACCGACGCCGACGTGGACGGCAGCCACATTCGCACCCTGCTCCTCACGTTTTTCTTCCGGCACATGCGCGAGCTGATCGATAAGGGACACATCTACATTGCGCAGCCGCCGCTCTATCGCGTCAAGCGAGGCAAGTCCGAGCGCTACATCCGCGACGAGCGGGAATTCGCGCGCGAGTTGATGAAGCGCGCCACCGAAGAACACGTCGTCAAATCGAAAGACGGTAAATCGCTCGAAGGCGGCCCGTTGACAACCTTCCTGCTCAATGTGCAGGAATTTGTCCAGGTGGCCGCGAAGCTCGCCCGCCGCTTGCGCGATGCGCAGCTTGTGGAATTATTGGCCTCCAGCGAGCTCGACAAGAAAACCGATTTCGCCGACAAGAAGAAACTGGAAAAGCTGCTGAAGGCCATCGAAAAAGAAAAATTGAAATGCGAAGGCAAAATCACTTTCGACGAGGAACACAGCCTCTACGAACTGGTGTTGACCAACGGCGTGGAGCGCCGCGTCAATTGGGCGCTGGCCGGATCGGCCGAATTCAAACGCCTGCGCACGTTGCAGCAGAGCATCGCGGAAATCGATAGCCCGCCCTTCACCGTCACACGCAATGGCGATAAGGCCATAAAGGAAAATACGCGAGACGTCTTGAATTTCGTTCTCGAAGACGCCAAGAAAGATTTCGCCATCACGCGGTTCAAGGGCCTGGGCGAAATGAATCCCGAGCAGCTCTGGGAAACCACCATGAACGCGGAAACGCGCACGCTTCTTAAGGTGCGCCTGGAAGACGCCGTCGTCGCCGAAAACATTTTTTCCACGCTGATGGGTGAAAACGTCGAGGAGCGCCGCAAGTTTATCGAGGAAAACGCGCTGGAAGTCGTCAACCTCGACATTTAGTATTCCGCGTTCGATCCGTAGCTTTGAGGGGTCATCCCGAACGAAGTGAGGGATCCCCAGCAAGCTGAAAGGTTTCGGGCCAACGCGGCCCGGGGCGGACTGAAGCCGCGAATAAAGAAATAACATGATTTACCAGCTCACTTGGAAGATTTTGCCGGGATTGCGTGGTCTGAGTTGTTCGGAATTTCGCGCAACGCCCACAGCGGCGCCAGACAACGAGCGCGGCGTTGCAATCGAGTGCGCAAGCGAAGCCGAATGCGCCGTCCTTGTGCAAGAGTTGGAGGCCCATTTCGGCCCGCAGCGCTTTTCGAACAATGCCTCGGCATTCGAAACCGTGAAAATGTACGTGCTCGAACGCGCGGCGCGGAAGGCGTAGGAACAACGAGGTTGGCGCGGACGGTTTGAGGTTTCATCCCAAGCGGAGCGCGGGTTCTGCGTCCCGATGTTTTTGATCGGGACGAGGGAGCGCGAGATGACTGCGATTTTGGTCAGGTAACCCTGGATTCCTCGGCCCGCAAAGAGCGCGGGTCTCGGACTGACGTCCAAAGCAAACAAAAATCACCAAGAGGGATGAATGGCTGACGAACCGAACCAATCAATCACCACTCCGGTGGACATCGAATCGGAGATGAAAAAGTCGTACCTCGATTACGCCATGAGCGTAATCATCGGCCGCGCGCTGCCCGATGTCCGCGATGGCCTGAAGCCCGTCCACCGCCGCATTCTTTACGGCATGTACGAGCTCGGACTTACCTCCACCAAGCCCTACCGCAAGTGCGCGAAAATCACCGGCGAAGTCCTCGGCAAATTCCACCCGCACGGCGACGCGCCTGTTTATGACGCCCTGGTCCGCTTGGCGCAGGATTTCAACATGCGCTATCCCCTGGTCGACGGCCAGGGAAACTTCGGCTCGGTGGATGGCGATCCGCCGGCGGCCATGCGGTACACCGAAGCGCGACTTTCCAAAATCGCCGAGGAAATGCTCGCCGATATCGAAAAGGAAACGGTTGATTTTGTTCCCAATTTCGACGAGAGCACCCAGGAACCGGTTGTCCTGCCCACGCGAATCCCCAACTTACTCGTCAATGGCTCGAGCGGAATCGCGGTCGGCATGGCCACCAATATCCCGCCGCACAATTTGCGCGAAGTGGTGGAAGCCGCGATCCTGCTGATCGAAGAGCCCGAAACCAGCCTGAAAAAAATAATGAAGCTGGTTCCCGGCCCGGATTTTCCCACGGCCGGTTACATCTATGGCCGCGAAGGAATCGAGCAGGCTTACACCACCGGCCGCGGCTCGTTTCAGGTGCGCGCCAAAGCCGCCATCGAAAAATCGAGCAAGGACCGCGAAAATATCGTCATCACCGAGCTGCCCTACCAGGTAAACAAAGCGCGGTTGATCGAACATATCGCCCACCTGGTTCAGGACAAAAAGATCGAAGGCATCGGCGACATACGCGACGAAAGCGATCGCGACGGCATGCGCATCGTCATCGAACTGAAGCGCGACGAAGAATCTCAGCTCATCCTCAACCAGCTCTATAAGCACACTCAGTTGCAGGAATCGTTCGGAATGATTCTGCTGGCCATCGTGGCGGGCCAGCCGCGCGAACTTGGGCTCATCCCCTTGCTGCGCCTGTTCATCGAGCATCGTGTGGACGTGGTCCGCCGGCGCACGCAATACGATTTGCGCAAAGCCGAAGAGCGCGAACATATTTTGCTCGGCTTCAAGAAGGCCCTCGAACACCTCGACGACATCATCAAGCTGATCCGCCGCTCGAAATCGCCGAAGGAAGCGAAGGAAGGCTTGATGGCGGAATGGAAATTCAGCGACCGCCAGGCGCAGGCCATCCTCGATTTGCAGTTGCATCGCTTGACGCAACTCGAGCGAGAAAAGATTCTTCAGGAATTAAAAGAGCTGCAGGAAAAAATCGCGGAACTGAAGTCCATTCTCGCCAGCGAGAAGAAACTTCGCAACGTGATCGTCGTCGAGTTGAAAGACATCGTGAAGCTTTATGGCGATGACCGGCGCACTCAGATCGTCGACCGCGTCGAGGAAATCAAGCTCGAAGATCTGATCAAAGACGAAGAAATGGTGATCACCGTCAGCCACGCCGGCTACATCAAGCGCACTTCGGTGGATACTTACCGGCACCAATCGCGCGGCGGCAAGGGCCGCATCGGCGCGCGCACCCGCGAGGAAGATTTCGTCGAGCATTTCTTTATCGCTTCGGCGCACAGCTACATTCTGCTGTTCACTTCCAAGGGACGAATTTACTGGCTGAAAGTGTATGAAATTCCCGAAGCCGCCGCGGCCACTCGCGGCAAGGCCATCACCAGCCTGGTGCGCTTCCAGGATGGCGAAAAACTCGCCGCGGTGGTCTCGGCGCGCAACCTGGAAGAAGAAGGCCGCTTCGTCTTTCTGGCCACGCGCAATGGCACCGTAAAGAAAACCGTGCTCGCGGAATTTTCCAACCCGCGCCCTTCCGGAATCATCGGCATCAACCTGGAAAACAACGACGAAATGATCGGCGCGAAACTCACCGACGGCAAGCAGATGATTTTCCTGGCCAGCCGCTTGGGCCAGGCCATCCTGTTCCGCGAAACGGAAGTGCGCTCCATGGGGCGCCAGGCCGGCGGCGTGATCGGTATGGATCTGGATAAGGACGATTTCGTGGTCAGCATGGACGCGGTGCAGCCCGATTTCGAAATCATCAAAAAGGAATTCAAACTGGAATCGCAGAATCTCGATGAACTGGAAAGCGATCAAATCCGCGAATCGCTCACTTCGTTGATGCTCACCGTCTCCGAAAAAGGTTATGGCAAGCGCACCCCTCTCGCCGAATACCGCGTCACTTCGCGCGGCGGCAAGGGTGTTATCAATTTAAAGAGCACCGACCGCAACGGTCCCGTCCTCGCCGCCCTGCAAGTGAAGGAAGAAGGCGACGTAATGATCATCACCGGTCAAGGCAAAGTCATCCGCGTCCACTCCGCCGAGATTCGCGAAGCGGGCCGCTCCACACAAGGCGTTCGCTTGCTGCGCTTGGACGAAGGCGACCGCATCGCCGCCGCCGCTTCCATTCCCGAAGAGGAAGAAGCCGCGGCGATCGAGCCGCCGAAGAGCTGATCAACTCGGTCCTTCAGGCGGAGGGGCGATGTAATAGCCGGGGCGCGAACGAACGTCCACGCCCGCCTTCTGCACCGTCACTTGAATATCGTGATAGCCCGTCAATTCGCTCGCGGGTGGCTGGTATCCCAGCACATATTGCGCGTGCAGTTCTCCGCCGATTTGATCCAGCGCTTTTTCGATGGAACGATCCCGCATCGTTTTCAAATGCAACCCGCCGGTGGCAGTGCTTGCCAGCGCCAGGCTTTTATCTCCCAGGCCCACTCCGTTCGCCGCGGTCTTCACCAGCCAGATCACCGCGGAGAGCAAATCGATATTTCCCATTCGTTGCTGATCCGTTTCACCGGTATCGGGCCTTCCTGCCAGGGGAGGCAGTGGGTGAGTTCCCGGCGGCCCAAGCCGCGGGCCTTGCGCCTGTGAGGGTGGCGCGCGAAATTCCGCCGCGGTCGAACTCAATCCGATTGTGTAAATCGTGATGTTCGCCAGTTGCGCCTGGCGCAATATTTCCCCCAGCTTCACTTCGCTTCCCGTGTCTGTTGATTCTGAAACCGCCACAATAATCCGCCGGCGAATTTCCGGCTGTTCCTTCAGCAATTGCACCGCCCGTTCCAGCCCGTCGTAGAGCTTGATTCCAGAGGTTCCCTCGCTCAGTTGGTTGATGGTCCGTTGAATTTGTTCCTGGTCCGCCGTGAATGGCGCGAGCAGGTCAATCTCATCATTAAATCCCACCACGGCGGCTTCGGCGGTTTGCGCCATCACCGTCTGCGTAAAAACAATTCCAGTGCGGCGAATCGCCGGCAGCAGAGGCTCGATGTGTGAACTGGTCTCCACCACGAACACAACCGAAAGCAAATCGCCGCCCAGATCGAAATGCTGAATCTTCTGCTCGCGCCCGTTATCGAAAACTTTGAAGTCTTTTTCCAGAAGATTCAGGACCATTTCGCCCTTGCTGTCGCGTACGGTCACTGGCGTGCTCACTAAATTTACGCGAACGCGAATGGGCGCCTTCGCCTTGGCGTCGCGTGGCGGCATTTTCTCCGCCTTGGCGCGGGGATTCGGCGTTAACGGGCCGGCCGGAGCCTGGCTCCAGGCCGGCGCTGCGGCCAGCCCGCCGCAGAGGGCGCAGAGAATCAGCGCGAATTGGGAAATATGTTTCACCATATCAGTCTAACTAATTCGAGGCTGTTTGATGGCCAGGCGTTGGCTGCTACGTCGCACCCGCTGGCTTTTGCCTCGCCCATGCTCCTAAAATGTCTAGTTCCAGGTTCGCTTCCCGGCCGGTTTCAAGGTCGCTGTGTTAAGGAAATCCAATGAGTCCAGTCCGGCATTTGCCCATGTCTCAGCTCGCGTATTTCGATCCGGCGTTCGTGGAAAGTCCCACCGCGCGGCCCATGCGCATCCTGGCTGAATACCTCGATCCGCTTTCGCGCCTGCGGCGCGAAGGCGTGGGCGATACGATCGTGATGTTCGGCTCCGCGCGCATCCGGCCGCTCACTGAATCAAACGCTAAACTGCAACAGGCCATCCGGCAATCCCGCCGTTCCAAAACTCCCGCGACGAAGCGGAAGGTTCGCATGGCCCGCGCCGTGGTGGATATGTCCCGCTATTATGAAGAAGCTCGTGAACTCTCCAAGCGCATCACCAGTTGGGCCATGACGCTCGGCACCCAGCCGCGCCGTTTCGTGATTTGTTCCGGCGGCGGACCCGGCATCATGGAAGCGGCCAATCGCGGCGCATCCGAAGCCGGCGGCACCTCCATCGGTTTAAGCATCCAATTGCCGCACGAGCAACGGCCGAATCCCTACATCACGCCGGAATTGAATTTCTGCTTCCATTATTTTTTCATGCGCAAATTGTGGTTCGCGCAATTGGCCAAGGCTCTGATCGTTTTTCCCGGCGGCTTCGGCACGATGGATGAACTCTGGGAAATGTTGACGCTGCTTCAAACCCACAAGCTCCCAGGCCACCGCATGATCCTGATCTACGGACGCCGCTATTGGGACAAAGTAATCAATTGGCGCGCCATGGTAGACAACGGCATGATCACCCAAAAGGAGTATAGCCTTTTGCAGTTTGCCGACACGGTTGACGAAGCCTTCGAGTGCGTCCACACCAGCCTCGAGAAGCATCATCTGGAGATAGACACCGACTGGATGGGCTAAGCAATCCATCTAACCAGCCGAGCGCCCACGAGGCTTCTATCCCGCCTATCTTCTGAGAGAGAGAAAGATAAGTAGGTACAACTCTCTCAATCAAATTTTACTTTCAGCCCCAAAAGTATAATTTGGGAGGCACCCCAATAGAGCCAGGCCATAAGCTACTCATTAATAAGCAGTTAACTGGAAATGCAGGCGCCGTCCGTATAAAGGCAACCCTCCTCGGGAACGCGCCATCCATTGATCAGGACAGCGAGGCTACAGAAACCACCCAGCGGGTTTCAAAGGCTGCCCGGGAGGCTCACATGTTTAGAAAAGCGAGTCTGTTGGGTTTGGCTTTGGGTGCTGTGCTCATGCTGGGTGGGGCGTCGCCGGCGCGTGCTGCGGACGATTGGGGTCGCGGTTGCACTGCCCGCATCAACCACGAGCAGCGGGAACTCGACCGCGCGATCCGGCACCACGGTTATTACAGCTGGCAAGCGCAGCAGGAGCGACGCGAATTAAATCGCGCGATCGCCAGTTGCCGTTACCGGTAGCAACCCGGGCAGCGAAACTGTCCGTCAATTCATAACTGCGGTCAATTCATACATCCAGTGGAAGGTTAAAAGGGGAAGGAGCTTGGCTCCTTCCCCTTTTGCTTTTTCAGAATGCAAATTGTGGAGAAACAAAAAAGGCATGCGCGCATTTTTCAAATGCGCGCATGCCTTTGGCGCCTGCCTGCGGAGGAGGGATTCTCCGGTTTCGGTGAAAATATTGAACAGACTTAATTCTTCGAGAGTTCCAACGTCGGCGCGAACACAGCTTCAAAGCGCCGCTTTTCGTCCTGATCGTGCAGCAAAACTACCGGCACAATGCGCAGCGATTGCCGGCAGGCCCGGCAAGTAGTTGCCTCGCCCTGCATGTCCTGCACGAACCCATCCGTGAAGTGATAACTGGCACGCGGACGTCGCGCAGGCTTTGTCCCAGCCGCTCCGCAACGCGGGCAGTTAAACTCCAGCCGGTCTTCTTGCGGATCGCGATTCAGGGCCGCCCAGCCGGTAAAACGCTTTCCTACGACTTCAGGTGATCGGTTCATGATAGCCACTCCAGAAAGATTTCCATGATTTCATTCCCAATATCCAACACATCTGATGCAGATCACCACACATTTGATGCTTAAACCCCATTAAACCCGTAAACCCTTGCAGTTCTTTAAAATAGCGAAGCCCCGCTTCCCCCAATGCTCCCCATCGTTGAATTCGAACTGTCATGTGTCCGGAATTCCCAAAGTGGAACCGGGAGGCATTGCGACCCTGGAAGGGCATGGACGTGTAGCGCCACCCTTTAGGGTGGCATTCTGCACTTTCAACCACCTAGCCGAGTAGTGCTCAAACGTGACAACACTCGATAGTGAAAGATCTTAAATTAGGCGTTACCCGCGGAACCACGCATTCCACCAACCCCTCCAATAAATTCCTCTTCGATCCGGGAACACACTTTGCCGCACGGTGTCCAATCATAGGAAAGGTCGCGCGACCTTCGGACTCCAAATCAACTCGAGCTGCCGGATTCCAAATCCGGCAACTGCACCAATGGAGGTGCACGATGCGCGACCCGAATATGTTCAGCCAATGTCTCGTCGATGGCGAATCCGGATCCAATCGCTGCAGCCGCGATCGCCGCCGCAAAGCGCTGTTCGATCGCATTAATACTCGAAGCGCTCGCCCTCAGCGTCTTGCTGTTGGCGCCGCTTGCAAAAACATCCGTCTTGCCACCCATGATGTCTATGACTCCCGTTCCGACCATTTCGCGTTCACGCAGGCGCCTCACACCGCCTCCACACGCCCCGAATCTCAGAGAACGCCTCGCGCACCCGGCCCGAGGATAATCCAGGATTCCTTACTCGTTGAGCCGCGCGTAATTCCGAACGGCATCAGGCTCTTACGGATACCGCGAATCTCGCCACGGATGAAGCTCCAAACATCGGGCAGGCGGTCCCTGGAGGCGACGGCCCATTCGGGATTCCTGGCGGAACGGAAACCGGCGCTGCATTTCTGCCGTCTCCCCCTCCAATTCCTAAATCTCCAGCGCGCGCCATCCGCAGAAGCGAATCGCTCGAAGCAGCGCTGCTCATTCATCGCGTCGATCCCGTTTACCCCGCTCTCGCGCGGCAAATTCACTTGGAAGGAACGGTGCAGCTCCACGCGATCATTGGACGCGATGGCACAATACAATCTCTCGAAGTGTTGAGCGGCCACCCGCTGTTGATCCGGTCCGCGCTGGATGCCGTTCGCCAGTGGCGCTATCGTCCTACGCTGCTCAATGGCGAAGCCGTCGAAGTGGAAACTTCCATTACCGTGATTTACACCATGCATCGCTGACGCGCAGATGCGAGGATGCGCAAAGCCACCGCATCCTCGCGCTGCAATCTTGAATATGCGAATTTCAGATCTGACTTCGGCCGAGCATAAAACTACCAGTACTTCCTCCAAAGTTTTGCATCATCTTGTGAATTGACAATTTCAGGCGCCCTGCATAAGAATTGCCTCACCGCACAGCACCAGTAGCCGAGGCCCGTTCAAGAATCTGTTCCCGAAGGAATCATAATGAAGAAATCCACAGGACTTCTGTTTGCTCTGCTGTGCTGCATTATCTTAATTGCCGCTGCCTTGCAAACGCCTCCTTTGCCTCAGCCCGGCCGCTTCGCGTTTCGTTCCGCCAGCGATCCGATCGGCTTTGTTCCGGAAGCTTCTTCGCAGGATCCCGTTCCGCCCGTGCCCACATATAATCCTGATGGAACGTTGCAGGCTGCGCCCGTTGAATTCAGCCGCACCTTCACTTACAACTACCCCTCGGTTTCAGGCCCTGCTGGGACCATTACCTTTATCCAGAAAAAGCTGACCGTTAAATCCAGCCCTGGCTCCGATTCGATCGATTTTCTCGGCATCACCTATCCGGTTTATTCCACCGTCCCGGAAAATATGACCATTGCTTACGGCTACCAGCATCCGCTTTCCTATTTTGATCAGAATCAGGTCTCCATGAATTGGTCCGTAGGAACCATCCTTCCGCCCGATTCCAGCGCGAAAATTAATTGCGGCAGCCCCTCCGCCAAATCCCCGCAAACCACGCAAACTGGCGACGGGAGCCAGGTGATCCTCGCGCAAAATAATTCCACTAGCTGCGCCGGCTATTCGCGGTTCTATCTTCCCTATCTGCCCAATACCAAAGCCGGCGACGGCCTCACCGATCTCGATCACATTGGCCTTACCGAGAACATCGCTTGGAATTCCGACGAATACATCCAAATCGGCAACGACCCGAATTTTTATCCGGCTCTCGAGCACTTATTTCAATATGGCTGGTCGTTCGACCCGCGCAACGTGGGCCAGGCCCTGCAATGGAATAATTTGACGGCCGATGGCGGCAATGTATCCACCCCGTTCTTCATGGGCGATATTCAACCCAACCAGGGAAATTCTCTCCTCTGGACGATTCAGGGCAAATATTGGTGCACTGACTATCCCACTTGCACCAACAAGGACTTCACCAAAATTCAAGGATTCATCGCCCAAGATCCTGTTTATCCGTACAGCAACCCCACCCCGTGGCTCCGCAACGGCGCGTTTGTTGCTTATCAAGCCACTCCGGGCTTTCAGAAAAATCTCCTGCGCGAACAAACTCCGGCCGGTGCGTTCACGGTCTTGAACAATACTTCCGGACTTTTTGTTCGCACGGACGGCAGCATCGAAATTCCCGCTGACGGCAGCGGCAACGCTTATCCCATCGCCATCCAAACCTGGGACGCGGGGCAGCAATTCAACGTGGTGAATTTAACCAGCGGCGCCATCAGCTCCACTTTCGATAGTTATCCCGGCGACGAAGTTTATTACCTGGGAAACACCTACTTGCCCAACCAGGCGGGCCCCATCACCAAATGGACCTACTATCCCTGGACCTCCATGGCCAGTGGCGGGACGTTTGCTCCCTTCTATAGCAACGGCACCATCGGCCACATCTTCGACCAGCGCCGCTCCGACGGCTGGCTCGGCCTGAAAAATGATTTGATGGAAAACGTGCTTGCGTGGAACGACAGCACTTCACCTGGTTTTCCGAATCCCCAAATCGTGGGCGGCCAAGCTCGCAAGCCGTACATGATCGGCGCCAACGATCAGTTCGGCCAGATCGGCCAGATTCCCAAAACCAAGGCCACTCCATTTCCGGCGGCGGGCGCGGAGATTCGCCACACCATGCTCCTCCAACACTCCAACAGTTATTTGCTGTGGCGCGTGCAGAATTCCCAAGGCCAGTCGGACATGACGAACAAGGCCTACCAGGCAAGTTTGTATATGCAGACTCCCACGGGCACTTTTCTTCGCATCGCAACCGTGGGCTATACGTTCCAGCAGAATTGGGGATTCGCGGATAACTCTGCTCCGGTCACCTGGACGGCCAATAAAGGTGACGGATACGGCGCCTGGGTGCCTACTCTTTCCGTCAATCCGCAAATCGTCAATAATCAGAATTTGCCCGTTGGCTGGGTATTCTCCACCGATCAATCCGGCCTTGGAATTCTGGCTTTTCCCGGCGGTTTCGGCGGCAACGTCAGCATCAAGTGCAATCAGGCGATCTGGAATTCCGGGAACAGTTCCATCAATTGGACCAACCAGATTTCCTGGAACGATCCGGCCAATCCCACGCAGGACCGCCAGAATGTCGCCGGACAAAATGCCATCGAATGTCAACTCGTCGGGAATGCCTCCGATTCCCGGCAATTCGTGGTCGCGCTCGAGGAAAACGGTACAGGCATAGGAGTGGGATCAACTGGCGGCGGTGGCGGTGGAAACGGTGGCGGCCGCGAAGACTGCGACAAGGACCACAATCATCACGGGGATGATCACGACGGCAGATGCAAAGATCGCGATCACGACCGGGATCATGATCGCGACAAGCACAACGACAAGGATCACGACCACGATCACGACGGGAACCACTAGCGCGAAAATTGATCCGGGCAAGCGGCCTGCAATAAAATGCGGTCTTGGCGAGGGGAAATTCTGCCTACAACACAGGCTCTCCGGAATGTTTCGCGAATACGCTGCGCGTGGCATCTCGTAATCGCACCATTTCCGGCCAATCGTTTCCTTCCGGCAAAATCAACGGACCCAACGTCAGTGTAATCCGCCCGAAGCGCGGCAGAATCGTCTGATCCCGCAATATTTCCCTCACTCCGCGCACCACCACGGGGCAGATCGGCCGGCTGGTATCCACGGCTGCTTTAAATGCGCCGAGCTGAAACGGGCGAATTCCCGGGGCCGGCGTGAATGTGCCCTCTGGATAAATCACCACCGAGCTGCCCTGCAATAGCGCGGCATTAATTTCTTTGGCCTGTTCCAGCCGGGCCTGAGGATCGTTGCGGTCAAATGCAAAGTGGCGCAACTTCTTGGCGTAGGTTCGAATAAAAGGCATCGTGCGAATTTCACCCTTCGCCACGAAGCGCACTCCGGCGGGCAGATAAGCCGTCATCACGAAAATATCCAGATAGCTCGTATGATTCGCGGCAAATATCCACGGCCCGGAAGCGGTAAATTCGCCGAGCAGCGCGGCGTTTTCCACGCGGATTCGAATCCCCGCCACCGCCAGCATAAATCGCATTCCAACCCGCGTGATTTCCGGCGCTGCCCGCGCGGGCATAATGCAAATGGCGGCCCACGTCGCGCCAAAAACAATGGCAAATGCCGTCAAGGCATACACGCCGTATAAAAATTCAGCCGCCCGGCGCAGACCGTTTCCCGTGATCCGCGCAACGCTTGGCCCGGCGCTCGCCACGGAAAGCTTCGCCACTTGCAGCCAAACCGGAAGCAGCCGCTTTCCCAATCGGTGCTCTACGTAAAGTCTCTTGGTTTCGCTGCGGCGCAGTTTTCCGCTCGACGTTTTAGGAATCGAATGCGGCGGAAGAATTTCCACCGAATCCGGCGGCATTCCAATCACCGCGGCAACCTGCTCGGTAATATCCGCAACCACGCGGTCACGCGCCGAGGAATCCCGAAGCTCGGCAGCGATAATCAGCCGCTCCGTTCCGGATTTTTCGTCCTCCAGGCCGAAAGCCACTATGCAGCCCGTGCGCACGCCCTTCACGCGCCCCGCAATTTCTTCCACTTCGTGCGGATAGATATTTCTCCCTCCCTTGATGATGATGTCCTTGGCGCGTCCAGTGATGTAGAGATTGCCCTCGGCCTGGTACGCCAAATCGCCCGTATCGATCCAGCCGTCGCCGCACAAAATGGCCTGTGTCGCTTCCGGATTCCGGTAATAACCCTGCGTGCCCGACGCGCTGCGAAACCAAAGGTGCCCTTCGCGCCGATCTTCCACGTCTCGCCGCTCGGCGTCCACCAGGCGGACTTCCGTTCCCGGCAAAAGCTTTCCCACGGAAGCGAATTCAAGCACTCCCGCAGGATCATCAGCCGCCGCCTGGGATGCCTCTACCACCACCGCGCGCCCTTCTCGCTCGAATGCATTCCGTTCGATTCGATCCACCTTCAGTCCCGAGCCCAGCGGTGGCGCCGCAACGCCCAGCGTCGCTTCCGCCAATCCGTAAACCGGAAGCACAATTTCGCTCCGCAATCCGTAGGGCGCGAAGCGCGCCACAAATCGTTCGATCGTCTGCGGATTTACAGGTTCGGCCCCATTCAGCGCCGCGCGCCAACGGCTCAGGTTCAGACCTTCGATATCGCGCTCCGCGATTTTTCGCGCGCACAATTCATAAGCAAAATTGGGAGCGGGGCTGATCGTACCCCCGTGGTGATGGATGGCCCACAGCCACCGTTCCGGCCGGCTCAGGAACGCCAGCGGAGACAGCACCACCGTCGGCACTCCAAAATAAAGCGGCACCAGCCACGCCCCGATTAATCCCATGTCGTGATACAGCGGCAACCAGCTCACCGCCACGTCATCCGGCCGCACGCCGACTCCCTCACTGATCGATCGGATGTTGGCCAGCAAATTCGCGTGCGTCAACATCACTCCCTTTGGATCGCCCGTCGAACCCGATGTGTATTGCAGCAACGCCAGATCTTCGCCGCGGGCATGGTGCCAATTCGCATCCAGCGCGCGCCCCGGTGCTCCGGGTACGTTTGCGGAAGGAGAAACTCCCGGACCTTCCGCCAGCCGCGCTGCCGTCACCACCTCGCGCAAGCTGGGAACCTTCGGCTGCAGCAGCCGCGCCACTCCCGCCGCCTGCTGAAACATCACCAGCATTTTCGCTTCCGCGTTTCGCAGGATGCCGGATTGCCGCGCCGCATACTCCTCGATTCGATCGGCGCGAAATGGCGGATAAATCGGCACGGGTATCGCGCCTGCCAGCAGAATCCCGAAAAACGTGGGGAAAAATTCCGGGCAGGTGGGCAGCATGATCGCCACGGTATCTCGCGGCTGGATTCCGCGCAGCAGCAGCGAACCGGCCACCGCATTCGCCCCTTCCAGAAGCTTCCGGTAGGTAATCGGCAGCGTCTTGCCGTCGTCTTCCTTGAAGTAGATGTGGACTTGTTCCGGAGAGGCAAAAGCATGCAGCCGCAGAACTTCGTTCAGGCTTTGCGCCGCGGCAAGTTCCGGCGTCAGATCGCGTGGCGCGGCAACCGCCGCAATCTCGGCAAGGCCCGGGCGATAGCGGGCCGCGGCCGAAGCCCCTTTCGCTTCTTCAGTTCCTGTCCCCTCGCCGAGAACTGCTTGCAGAAGATCTCCCACAGTATCGGCTTCCGCCACCACTTTATCCGGCAGGCGAACACGGAAAGTATCGCCCAGGCGCAGCATCAATTCCACGCGCTCCAGGCTCCCCAGCCCAAGCTCTCTTTCCAAATGAGCGCTCAAGCCGCGCACATCTAAATCGCGGATCGCGCTTTCGCTCCCCAGTTCCTCCAAAAGTTTGCGCACGATTCCCACAACCCGTTCCAGGGCGGCGGCTCGATCGGCTTGTGTGCTTGGACTGGCCACGGCAATTCCTGCGGCGCGCCCGGCTACGTTCTCTGCTGTGCGCGATGGATGGAGACGTCTCTCACCGCTGAGGCTATCACCCACTCAGCCCCAGTTCAACAGGGGTACCAGTATGTCTTGAGATACACAGCGAGATTCCAGCCATGTGACCGGCAGTGTTGATGGAACGCACGGTCCGCGCCATGCGTCTCTAAAAAACGGGTAGGACTGCTTCTTCCTGACTTTTCCATGGGCGTGTTCCGTTGCAATTCGACGGCTTGGGGATTAGCATCTGCCCGCATACGCGATCTGTACCTATAAATTCTTCTTACGGGGGAATCGATGTCGAATGGAATCATGCGGCCCAGAATTACTACGGCGATAGTCCTCTTTATGCTGGCGGCGTTCCTCGCTCCCGGCATTTTCTCTCAGGAGAAAAAGCGCGCGCCTGAAAAACAGCCGGACGCGAAACCGGCGGAGCAATCAACGCCGCCGGCCACCAGCACTCCCGCGCCGCCTCCCACCATCGATTCCGCGCTGTCCGGATTGAAGCTCCGCGAAATCGGCCCTGCCATCATGGGCGGCCGCATCGACGATATTGCCGTGGTTGAAAACAATCCCGACACATTTTTCGTTGGCGCTGCCTCGGGCGGCGTCTGGAAAACCACCAATGGCGGCGTCACGTTCACTCCGGTTTTTGACAAGGAACTGAATTCTTCAATCGGCGATCTCGCCATCGCGCCTTCCGATCCGTCGGTCGTCTGGGTGGGTACCGGCGAGCCGAACAACCGCCAAAGTTCGTCCTGGGGCAACGGTGTTTACAAATCCACTGACGGCGGCAAGACCTGGAATCAGGTGGGCCTCGACGCCAGCCGCCACGTCGGCCGCATTGTAATTCATCCAACCAATCCCGACGTGGTTTACGTCGCGGCACTCGGCAGTTTGTGGGGATCGAATCCTGAGCGCGGCCTCTATAAAACCGCCGATGGCGGCAAAACCTGGAATCGCGTTCTTTTCATCAATGATGATACCGGCGTCGTGGATGTCGCCATGGATCCGCAGAGTCCCAATACTCTTTACGCCGCAGCCTATCAGCGCCGCCGCGCTCCTTACGGTTACAACGGCGGTGGCCCCGGCAGCGGGATTTACAAAACCACCGATGGCGGCGCCACTTGGAAAAAATTGACCAAGGATTTGCCGGAAGGCGATACCGGCCGCATCGCTCTCACCGTCTACCGCAAGAATCCCAACATCGTTTATGCCTTGATCGAAAATGCCAAGGGCGGCACATTCCGCAGCGAGGACAAGGGCGAATCCTGGAAGAAAATGAGCGACGTCAATCCCCGCCCCTCCTATTACAGCCAGCTCATCATCGATCCCAGCAACGACCTGCGCATTTGGGCCCTGGGCGCCAACATTTACTATTCCGAAGACGGCGGCAAAACCTACAGCCAAGCTTTCGTCACCAATAAAATCCACGGCGATTTTCATACACTGTGGATCGATCCCTCTGATTCCAATCACATCCTCGCCGGTTGTGACGGCGGCATCCAGATCAGCCGCGACGGCGGCCGCAATTGGGTCTTCGACAATTCCATCGCTATCGGCCAGTTCTATGAAGTCAGTTACGATATGCAGCAGCCCTACACCGTTTGCGGCGGCTTGCAGGATAACGCCGCGTGGTGCGGACCCAGCCGCACCTCCTTCAACGAAGGCATCACCAACGACGATTGGGTGCGCGTGGTCGGCGGTGACGGCTTCTTCGCCATGCGCGATCCTTCCGATCCCAACATCGTTTATGCCGAATCGCAGGACGGAAATCTTTCCCGCCGCAATCTGGCCACCAACGAAGCTCGTCCCATCAAGCCGCAGTTCAAGGAAGGCGAGCCGCCCTATCGCTTCAATTGGAATACTCCGCTGGTGATTTCCTCGTACGACCCGAAAACGATTTATTACGGCGGAAATTTTCTGTTCAAATCCACCGACCGCGGAGACACCTGGACGAAACTCGGCGGCGATCTGACCACCGGAGTCGACCGCAACTCGATGGAAATTTTCGGCAAGAAGCCGGGCAAGGACACGCTCTCGCGCAACGATGGTGTCGAGTGGTTTCCCACCATCACCACGGTCAGCGAATCGCCGCTCAGGGCATCCGTTCTGTGGGCCGGCACCGATGATGGCAATTTGCAAGTCACGCGCGACGGAGGACAAAACTGGAAAAACGTGGCCGATCGCGTCCCTGGCGTTCCTAAGGGAACCTACGTCAGCCGCGTGGTCGCCTCAAAATATGCCGAGGGCACTGCTTACGTCACGTTTGACGGCCATCGCGGAAATGATTTTCATGTCTACGCTTTCACCACCACGAATTACGGCGAGACCTGGAAGGCAATCTCCAATGGCTTGCCGGAAAGCTCCGGAACCTTGCACGTAATTCGCGAACACCCGCAGGATCAGAATGTTTTGTTCGCGGGCGCGGAATTCGGCGCGTATTATTCGCTTGATCGCGGAGCGAACTGGCGCCGCATCAAAATGAATTTCCCCACTGTTCCGGTGGACGATATTCAAATTCAGCCTCGCGAAAACGATCTAATTCTCGGCACGCACGGCCGTTCCATTTGGATCTTGGACGACATCGCTCCGCTTCTCCAATTCAACGACCAGATTCTTTCTCACGATTTGCATCTTTTCCCGATCCGGCCGGCCATTGCCTGGCGCATGTATTCCAACAAGTGGTACACCGGCAACCAGCATTTCACCGGTCCCAATCCGCCCGATGGAGCACTGATCACTTACTACTTGAAAGCCAAGCCGGACGAAAAAGAAAAAGTAAAAATCACCATCCTCGATAAAGACGGCAAAACCGTTCGCGAAATGGATGGCGAAAAGAATGCTGGAATCAACCGCGTCAATTGGGATCTCCGCTATAACGCTCCCGTGGAAATGACCGCCGAACAGCGCGAAGCCCTGGCACAGGGATTCTTCGGTGGCGGCACTCGCGGACCGCGCGCCGAGCCCGGCGATTACACCGTAAAAGTTTCTCTGGGCAAAACGGAAATGACGCAATCGCTGAAAGTTGCAGACGACCCGCGCATTCAAATTAGCGACGCCGATCGCGCGGCGCGCCACCAGTCCATTATGCAGCTTTACGAAATGTCGAAAACGGCTGAAGAAGGCCGCAAAACGGTTCTTGGTCTCGATGCTTCGCTCAAAGCCGCCCGCGAATCCTGGAAAAAACCTGGCGCTCCGAAAATTCCCGACGACATCCAGAAACAGGCCGAAGCCGCAGCCAAGAAAGTGGAGGTCCTGCACGATAAGTTCGTCCCACCCGTAAGGCCCGAGGGATTTGCCGGCGCTCCGCTGAACTACGAGCCGCCTCCATTGCCCAATCGAATCGGCCAACTGATGTTCCAGATCGAAGGGTTCACTGCCGCTCCCTCGCCCCCCCAGGTAGAAGATCTCGCAGTTGTTTCCAAAATGCTCGTGGACACCATGGCCGAGGTTAAGCGGTTCACGGACGATGACATCGCCAATCTGAATAAGGCCCTGAACGCTGCGGGCGTTCCGTACATCACGGTAATTGAGGTGCCGCCGGGGCGCGGCCGCTAGCGCCCACGAAAAACTCGCGGGGCTTCCCAGTACTTCGGTACTGAAAGAAATGAACCGCTCGCTCTATCGACCGAAAACAGCCCTTGCGGCACTATCAACTTGTTCAGGAATCAGGGCAGCATCCAGATAACGATCCGGCGAGCGTCAAACTTGACGGGAGGCTGAGTGCGCCGAACTGGTTTCTGACTGTGTCTGCACCTCCATCACCCCCAATGCCCACGAGCGGCCGGCACCCCCACCGGCCGCTCACCTTTTTTTAGGCCCCAATTTTCCGTGGAATCCGCAACCTGTAGACCGCCGTCGCCATTCCTGTGTAGCGCCGTCCCTTTAGGGCGGCAGAGATTTGCTCACCGCGGCCGGGTATCCTTCTCGAGCCCGACTCTGCGAGCTTGCCGGCGTTTTGAAAAAGCAAAAGGCCCGCCTGGAATTTCCCAGACGAGCCTTTTGCACCTAGGATGGCTGCGGGGGCGAAATCGCGCCTGACCCCCAGAACGCGATTGGCAGCTACCAACCCTAAATTCTTCGATCCGTTCCTATAACTTCTAACTTCTAATCGGCACGCGCCGAATAACCTCCGGCCCTATCGCGGACGAAGTGGCCGGTAGGTTGTCAACGGGCGCGGCCGCATCCGGAAGCGCGGCCCCAGCGGCGGTGGCACATTTTGCAGGGGCTGCCCGCAGTTACTGCACTGATCCTGCGTCATGCTCTGCACTCGCAGCCACTGCCCCCGCGCCAGGCATTCCGGATTCAAACACTGCACCGTCCAACCCGGAAGATACTGCATCTTTTCCCCCCAAACCATTTCTCGAACTTGCTTGACCCTGGCCGGCAGCAAAACCGAAAACTTGGCGGGATTGTGCGCGTAGTCCGATTGTGTGTCAAGGGGGAATCCATACAATTACTGGTGGCTGGGTTCCAAACCGGGAAATTGGTTCAAATCGGGATTCCCAAAACGGAACAGCGCTCTATGCTATTCCTGGGGGTGGCGGACCCGCATCTGCCGGCGGGGGAGGAGACCCGGAATCAGCCGGTGGCGGTGGTGCTACGGGCGGCGCGGGGGCAGGAGCAGGCTCAGGCGCTGGTGCTTCGACTGGCGGCGCTCCGGAGCTCGCTGGGGGAGTTGTCGGGTTTGGAATGGCCTTCAATCCGTCCAGGCGAGCCTGCAATTCATCGATTTTAGCCTGCGCTGCGGCCACATCCTGGTGTTTCGATTCCACCTGCGCGGCCTCGGCATCCAGCTTTGCTTTACCCGATTTATCCGAAGCAAAATCAGGCTTTCCGTAATACATCTGCTCGTCCAGTTGCAGTTGCCGGCCCAATAAATCCAGGTCGCTTTGCAGGTTTTGCAAGCTGGTTTTCGCATCGAGCAAAGCGGCTTGTGTATCGGCAATTTCTTTAATCGGATCCGTTTCGCCAGCCGCAGGCGGAGCAGTTCCCGCGCTCGTTTCGTCCTTCGCCGCAGCTGGCTGTGGGGGAGGAGCACCCACGACGCTCACTGCATTCGGAGTAGTCGGAATGTTGTCGTTATCCCAAATGTGAGCGGGTTTCGACGCTTCTTTTTTCTGCTCGCGCAAACGCCGCGCGATCTCTCCCAGCGAAGGTTTTTGCTGCCCGGTTTGCTGCGCAGCCGCGGACACAATTCCAGCGAGCATGAACGTTCCGGATAGTATCGCCACACAAACCCGCAAAGTCTTCATGGCGGTTCCCCTCCTAGAGAGACGTTTCTTACCCAGTATGGTATGCGCGTTTGGTGCTATCGGCAACTCCGGCAATTTGCCGCGTTCGCAAGTGCAATGCTGTCCCTCGGGACAGGCCGGGCAGGTGCCCAGGCAGCCGCCAGCGGCCGGATTCTAGGTTTGCAATTGCCGTCGCCGCGCGATGGTGGCCAGCACGATCAACGCAATTGTAACCAGCAGGAAGATTCGCGGCATCGCCATTTCGATGGTTTTCGGCGAGACGGCCATGAAATCCAATTGCGGCGTCGGCTGCATCGGCCCGATGTACCAGAGAACTGTGTAAAGAATTTCAAACAGCTTGCTGCTTCCGCTCCAGGCGCCGCAGGCGAGCGCCATCGTCGGAATGAACATCGCTCCCACCAGCCAACCCATCAGCGCGCGCCCATCGCCCGCGATCAACAGACGAATCGCCGTGCCGCCGCCGGCCGCCATTGCGACGATCACTCCCGCCAGCCACAACGCCGGAAATTGGCGGCGGATCGAATGCGCCGCGGAAAACACCAACTGGTTGGTTTGGCATTTCTTTTCCCGCGTGCCCATTGCGGACCAGATCAACATGGGCCAGATCCAAGCGAACGCCAGCAGTTTGCCGCGGCTCACTGCAAGCGGCGAAGCCACGCTGGCAACAAAAAGCCCCAGCGCAACAAGATACCACCACCATTTTTGTCCCCGCAGCATCAATCGAAGTTCCGCTGCTACCATTTGACTGAAACCGGTCTTTCCTTGCACTCCGGCCGGCAGCGGTGATAAATGGGTCACCTTCCCCACTGCAGCTCCACGATTTTCCGGAAGCTCTGGAGTTGCCGCCGGCGTTGGCGCCATATCGCGTGCTTCTTTCTGGCTTCGCCATCCTCTCGCCGGATCAAATCGATTGAAAAATAGCGCAGCCAGAAGCGCCAGACTCGCAGCCACAAGCACCCATAACGCGCGGCTCAATAAGAATCCACTGGACCACTGCACTCCTTCCCATCGGAAGGCCTGCGAAATCGGCGGAAGTTGCGAGCCGCCAATATTGAACGACATGCCAAAATCGCGCGTGTAGTTGGTGGTTTGCTCGCGCGCCGCTACCGCGGCGCTGTCCCACACCGCTTGAAATCCCCAGATGTCACCGGCGGCGCTGTGCTGGCTGATCGAGATGCCGGGAAGCGTGGCCCAGAAAAAGAAATAAAAAACATTTCCGAATCCGCCGCGAAGCCCCGGAATCGTTTCAAATAAAACCGCCAGAGCCGCCACAAACGCCATCGCCGGCAATGCCAGCACTACGAAGGGAGAAAGAAGCGCCCACAGATGAATGTGGCGGTCCTCTCCGCGCACCAGTTGCGTCACGATTCCGGCGGGCACCAGCAGCGCGACCATCGAGGCGAGAACCAGAAAATTGCTCAGCGCTTTTCCCAGGCAATACAGCGTATTCGAAAGCGGCGTCGCCGCCAGAATCTGCCCCACCCCGGATTCACGATCGCGCTCGATGGTATTCTTCACAATGTAAAATCCCACCAGCGTCAGGAACGAAGTGCACACCAGCGCCATCAGCGATCCGGTCCAGGCGGAATTGAAAATCCCGCGATACTCACCTATCTTCAGCACCAGCCGACCTACTCCCGCCAGGTAGCCCAGGTACAAAGTGAATCCCAGTGTCAGCAGAAAACTGTAGCGGCGAATGCGCTCCAGAAAATCGGCTCGCGCAATTTGATACAGCGCGCGGAAATGTTTCATGCGGCCGCCCCGGCCCGCTGGCGGGAAAGGCAATAAAGATAGGCGTCTTCGAGCGACGGCACAGCCGGCGCCGCTGCCGGGGCTGGCGAAACATCCGTCACGATTCGCAGGTGCACCCCGTCGCTGCGCCGCGCGCTCGCGCTGATCGGAAATTGTTGCTTGATTCGCGGCAGTTCGCCGCTCGGCACGGTCCAGTCCCACACTTTCCCTTCCACGGAGCGCAGCAATTCCTCGGGCGCGGCGTGCGCCAGCAATCGCCCGTGGGAAAGAATCGCGATGTCCGTGGCAACTGCTTCAATGTCCGAAACAATATGCGTCGAAAGAATCACGATGCGCTCGCCGGAAAGTTCCGATAGTAAATTCCGGAACCTCACACGCTCTTCCGGATCAAGCCCAGCCGTCGGTTCATCCACGATCAGCAACTTCGGATCGTTCAGCAGCGCTTGAGCGATTCCAATGCGCTGCTTCATCCCTCCGGAATATCCGCCCAGCGGCTGCTTCTTCACTTCCGCCAGATTCACAATTTCCAGCAGTTCGTCAATCCTCCGGTGCGCTTCCTTGCCGCCCAGGCCTTTCACCGCCGCCAAATATTCCAAAAACTCCACGGCGTTCAAATGCGGATAAACGCCGAAATCCTGCGGCAAATATCCCAGCACCGAGCGCAGCGAATCCGGATCGCGCAAAATGTCCTGCCCTTCCCACGTAATTTGGCCTCGCGTTGGTTTTGTCACCGTCGCCAGAATGCGCATCAGCGTCGATTTTCCGGCTCCGTTCGGTCCCAACAAGCCCAGTACTCCCGCACCCAGTTCCAGGTTGAAATCCGCCAACGCCCACACTTTTCCCTGATACAACTTGCCCACTTGATGCATGGAAAGGTTCACAGCAAGCGCTCCTAATAGATCAGCAGATGAATGCGCACTCTACTGCAGATAACGGGAGCGCGCCCGAAAAAGTTTCCGCCGTGGCGTGGAATCTTCGGGGCGGAAGCCGCGGCGATGTGTTGTAGGGGCCGGCTCAGTTATCCTGCTTCGAAGCCGCGCCCTTTTTGCCTTGTCCGGGATTTATTTCTCGGTGCTTTGTTTCGATGGAAGCGATTTCAAATAAACAATCGCGATGCGGCCATCGGAATGGAACGATCCTCCCGTAGCGGTCTTCGCTTCGCGAACGGGATTTGGCGGCGTGGCATACTGAATGCCTTTCACCGCCTCGGCGTTCTTCAATTCATCGGCGATGTATTCCCGTTCCTTATCCACGTTGGGATCGATGGTATGCGTCAACTGGCCGGCATTTTAGCGGATGGACAGGACACTTGCGGATCGATGGAAAAAAAGGAATACTCCGGCGCAGCTTGCGGGTGTTTCAGACGTTTAGAACGGGGCGAATTTCTGAAAGGAGCAACACATGAGAAGGCTACGGCTGTCTCTGGTGGCGTCGTGTTTCTTGTTGGCGATGTGCTTTGTGCCTGGTGAAATCACGGCGCACGCAAACGCGCAATCGAGCAACCCGCCGGGGGCCGCGGCGCAATCACCCGCAGGCCAGCAGCAATCGCCGCCCTCTTCGGCATCCGAGCCGGCGCAAAAGCAGCCCCCGGTGCGGAGTTATACGCTGACGCCCGAAAAATATCAGAAAGCGGTGGCTTATTCCCGCGCGCAGTATCGCCTCTATTTCATTGAATTTGTTTACGGTCTGCTGGTGCTTCTGCTGGTACTGCGGTGGAAGCTTGCGCCCCGGTACCGCGATTGGGCCGAGAAGGCTACTTCCACCCGATTCCTTCAGGTGGTGATTTTCGCCCCGATTTTCTTATTGACCATCGATGTCCTCGGCCTTCCCACGGAGCTCTACGGCCACTGGCTCTCCTTGAAATACGACATCTCCGTGCAAAGCTGGCCGTCGTGGTTCTGGGATTGGACGAAAGGCGAGTTGCTCAGCTTTTTGCTGGGCATCTTATTGATTTGGATTTTGTATTGGGCCATCCGGCGCAGTCCGCGCCGCTGGTGGTTTTATTTTTGGCTGGCCACTTTGCCCATTGTCGTGTTTTTGATTTTCATCGCGCCGTTGGTGATCAATCCCCTATTCAACAAGTTCGAGCCGCTCGAGAAGACTCAGCCACAGCTGGTTCAATCACTCGAGCAAATGGTCAACCGCGCTGGAGTGTCCATCCCACCGGAGCGAATGTTCTTGATGTTGGCGAGTGAAAAAACCAAGGCATTAAACGCCTACGTTACCGGCTTCGGTGCGTCGAAGCGGGTGGTGGTGTACGACACAACGATTGCGAAAATGACTCCGCAGGAAACGGTGTTCGTCATCGGCCATGAGATGGGACATTACGTGCTGAACCACGTTTTCAAGGGAATCGCATTCGCGGCGGCCGTGCTTTTTATTCTGTTCTATCTCTCCTACAAAGGAATCGGAGGATTGTTGGCGCGGTATGGAGGGGGCTGGGGAATACGCGATATCAACGATTGGGCTTCGCTGCCGGCGCTCTTATTGCTGCTTTCCATCGCCGGTTTCTTTGTCTCGCCGATCTCCAACACATTCAGCCGACACGTGGAACACGAAGCGGATATCTACGGCTTGGAAGTAACGCACGGACTCACGCCGAATTCCGGCCAGGTGGCCGCGGATTCGTTCCAGATTCTCGGCGAAGTCGATCTGGCCGATCCTGATCCCAGTGAATTCATCAAGATCTGGCTGTATAACCATCCGCCAGAGTCCGAGCGGGTCCGGTTTGCGCTGGATTACGACCCGTGGTCGAAGGGCGAATCGCCAAAATTTGTGAAATGAGAAAGGGGCGGAAATCAAACCGCTAGTTTTGCGAATGCACGGTCACGTGCATGCCGTTTTTCACCCGCAAGGTGACCAGCGGTTCCGGCACCACGCGATATCCCGGCGCCAGCAGAAATCGAAATCGCTGCGCGATCGTGGCGATCAGCAACGCCGCTTCCAATTGCGCGAATCCTTGCCCGATGCAGCGGCGCGGCCCCCCGCCAAATGGAAAATAGGCGAAGGGCGGCAAACGATCGGCTAACCCATCCAGCCAGCGTTCCGGAAGAAACGTCAGTGGTTTTTCGAAATATTTTCCGCTGCGATGCATCACCCATTGCGACATCAATACCGTTGTCCCGGCGTGAAACGAGTAGCCGGCAATGTCGAACGGCTCAACGGATGTCCGCGTAACAATATAGGCCGGCGGATACAGCCGCATCGATTCGCGAATCAAAGCATCTAGATACGGGAGGCGATCCAGGTCTTCGGCGGTGGGAGCGCGCCCAGCGAGCACCCGGCGCAATTCTTCCTGCAGGCACAGTTCGGTTCGCGCGTTTTCGGCCAGCAGGTACCAGGTCCAGGAGAGAGTCAACGCAGTGGTTTCATGGCCGGCAAGAAAAATCGTCATCACCTCATCGCGCAGTTGCTTGGGGCTCATCTTGCTGCCGTCTTCGTCGTGCGCGTGGATCAACCGCGAAAGCAAATCGTCGGCGGGTTTTGGATCGGAGAGCCGCTCGGCGATAATCCGGTAGACGATGGAATCGAGAAAATCGTAGGCTCCCTGCGCGCGGCGCGAGGATTTGGTGGGCCAGCTTTCCGGCAACCGGATCGGCGAGCGCAAACGGTTCAATTGATAGCGCATCACCGTTCCCAGTGCTTCTCCCACGCGGGCAGCTTCGCTTTTCAATTCGCTGCCGAACAGGGTTTTCAATGCGATGCTCTGCGTCAGCTTCATCATCTCCTCGGCGAGATCGAGTTGCTCGCCATCGCGCCAGGAGGAGATGTGCGCCAGCGTAAGATCGACCATGTTCAGCGCATATTCCGCCACTCGCGAGCGCTGGAACGCTGGCTGGGCCAGCCGTCGCTGGCGCCGCCACAACTGGCCTTCGCTGGTCAGCAGCCCATTGCCGAGCAATCGTTCTGTGGCTCGCCGCGTAAAAGTGCTTTTTTGAAATTTGTTCTGTTCCAGAACGAGCACCCGCTCGATGTCTGACGGGTGGTTTAGCAGGATTCGATGACCGACGGGGAGCTTGAGCAGCACCACATCGCCATATTCATTGGCCAGAGCGGTGAGCATTTGCAGCAAGTCTCGCCGCCAGCGCCAGCCCATTCCGAGAAGCGGAATTCCACGTGGACCGGGCGGTACCCGGTGATGGTGAGTAGACATGTTAAGTTTCGACTCTCTCGCTACGAGAGAAGGGAGTATTTGACCTCATTGCAATCAAGAGCGGTCCCGTTTTTTGCGTCTCTGATGCTAAACCATTACGCACTGCTGCAAGCGGAGTTCCATTAGACGCATCTCCCCGGCTTCAGTAGAATAGCGCTTCCCGCGCATGAGGAGTTCGCCGTTTTTGGAAGGAGGACGAAGTGGAAACCGAACGGCCGGAATGGTTGGACGAGATGGCGGGTGTGCTCGAGACGCTGAACGAAGGCGTCTTGATCCGCGACGATTGCAACCACATCCTGTTTATCAATGCACGCTTCTCCGAGATGACCGGTTTTTCCTCCGAAGATATGGTCGGGCACGGTCCTGGAGAATTTTATTCCGGGGAAGATCAAGATTTTCTTTTTCAGCAGATGAGGCAGGGCGAAACGGCGGGAAGAAATCGCTTCGAATTCTATTTGCCCGAGAAAAAAGGCGGGCGGCTTCCGGTGATGATCAGCGGGCGGCAACTGGAAGATCCGGATGGCCGGCTGTTTGCCGTCATCACCGCTAGTGACATTTCGGAGCTGAAGCGGACCGAGGAGCAGCTTCGAAAAGCGAATGCGGAACTAGAAGCGCGGCACCAGGAAATCGAGATGGAACTGGGCCTGGCCGCCCGCGTGCAGCAGAGCCTGGCGCCCCAGGGATTGGTATGGGGAAGTGTGGCCGTGGAAACATTTTATCTTCCGGTGCGCACGATCGGCGGCGATTTCGGCCTGGTGAGCCCCGCGGGAACAAAATTCCTGAACCTGATGGTATGCGATGTTTCCGGCCACGGAATCAGCTCGGCGCTGATGGCCAACCGGATCTATTCGGAAACGATGGCGCACCTGGAACGCGGCACGGAACTGGGAGAAATGCTGAAGGAATTGAATCGCTTCGTGCTGCAAAATCTGCACACTTCTGGGTTTTATTTTTCCGCTGCGGTGGCGCGGCTGGATGGCGCGGCGCGCAAGATGAGTTTCGCGGGAGCGGGGCATCCTCCGTCAATGATCGTGCAGCCGGACGGCAATATCCGGCTGCTGAAATCGCGCAGCATGATTCTGGGCGCGCTCGACGGAGCGGTGGGCCCGGATGCTACCGAACACATCGATCTCGAAAAAGGAGATCGCATCGTGCTGTATACCGACGCGCTGAACGAAGCTTTCGACCGCCACGGCGAAATGCTGGGCATCGAGGGGCTCGAGGACATCGTTCGCACCACCCGGCTGCTGCCACTGGACGAAATGAAGGTTTCCATCCTCCAAAAAATTGAATTGTGGCGGGACGGGCCGCCAGCCGACGACACTTCGCTTGTGCTTGCGGAAGTTCTGTAAGCAACGATGGCCTCGCTCGAAATTGTCACGGAAATTTCCGCGCCTCCAAATCTGGTTTTTGCCTTTCTTGTGCCGCAGCGCATGCCGTATTGGTATGGCGCGGAAATGGAGAGCTGTTTCGAAGTGGCGGGGGGCGCACCGGATTTTTCGGCGGGGCAAAAAGTTCGGATCAGTGGCAAGTTGGGAACACGCCAGGTCTCGTTGACCGTGGTGATTGTGCGATACGATTACGGGAAATTTCTCGAGTGGCGGTTTCAGGATGCATTCGGAGTACGCGGCCTGCAGAGCTGGGAAATTGCGGCGAGCGGCGCCTGTACTCGCGTGACCATGCGGGACAACTACGAAATGCCGGGGCGGCTGGGGCGCATGTTCGATTGGATGTTAACGCGCCGCGCCGTCGCGCGCCGCGACCGTGAGTATTTGGCGCGGCTCAAGCGGCTGGTGGAACGGGGCTGACAAGACCCCCGGGAATCGATGCAAACCGCTCGTGGCTCAACCAACAGAGATTCGGAAGAAGTGTTTCTTTCCTACGCGCACCGTGAATGTCGCCGTGTGATCTAGGATGATCTCGGCGGCGGGATCGGTGAGCGTCTTGCCATCGATGTCCACCGAATTGCTTTTGATCAACTGATCAGCAACGCTCCTCGATGGGGCCGCTCCCAGTATCACAAGGAGTTTTGACCACTTTTCCCTGCCCTCTTGGGAGATTGAAATCGGTACTGACGAGAAGGTTTCACCAACTTTCTAGACAAGAAAGCGCGCCTACCTGGGACTGGCTTGAGCCGATATTCGGGCATCCTCAGAAGGACTTTGGCGTTCGCTGTAGACACGCTTGAATTCCTGTTCGGCGCGTTGCGCGGAATCTTCGTCGTGGAAATCGGCGATGATGCTGCGCGCCAGTTCCATCTTTGCTTCCATGGGATGGACGACGCCTTGCTTCACTTCCTCGCGCAGCCGCACAATCACGCGCGGCTCCAGGTCCGTCAGCAGTTCGTAGTAGGACCACATCAGCTCGTCGGAAATTGACATCAGCTTTCCAAACATTTCCGAAGGCGATTCGGTGATGCCCACATAATTTCCCAGGCTCTTCGACATTTTGCGTTCGCCGTCGAGGCCCACCAGGATCGGCATGGTGATGCAAACCTGCGTGGGCTGGCCGTACTCGCGCTGGATTTCGCGCCCAATCAGCAAATTGAATTTCTGTTCCGTAGCTCCCAATTCCACATCGGCTTCCAGCGCCACCGAATCGTAAGCCACCATCAGCGGATACAGCAGTTCATGGATGGCGATGGGATGATTGCCGGAAAGGCGCGAGCGGAAATCCTCTCGCTCCAGCATGCGCGCCAGGCGATACTTCGAACACAATTTCACAATGTCGTAGCTGGAAAGTTTGTCGAGCCACTCGGTGTTGTGCCGGACTTCGGTTTTTTCCGGATCGAGAATTTTGTACGCTTGCGCCAGATACGTTTTGGTATTGGCTTCCACTTGCTCGCGCGAAAGTTGCGGCCGCGTTTCCGACTGGCCCGAAGGATCGCCCACCAGGGCGGTGAAGTCCCCGATCAGAAACACGGCGGTGTGCCCCATTTCCTGAAAGTGCCGCAACTTGCGCATCACCACCGTGTGGCCCAAGTGAAGATCGGGAGAAGTGGGATCGACGCCCAGTTTGGCGCGCAGCGGCTTTCCGGATTTGATCGAATTCTCGATCTTCGCGCGCAATTCATTCTCAGGAATGATTTCGGCAACGCCCTTTCGCAGCAGCGCAAGCTGGTCATCCACTGGCTTGAAAACCACTTTGCTTTTTGCCTCAGGCATTCATCTTCTCCGGAAGAATCAGGACGCGGCGTCCTTCGATGCGATAGCGGCCTTCCAGCACGATCCGCACGGCTTCAGTATAAATGCGGTGCTCCTCATTCAAAACGCGCTGGCTGAGCGTTTCCGGAGTGTCTGCATCCAGCACCGGAACAATTGCCTGCAGAATCACGGGACCGGCGTCCAGATTCTCATCCACAAAATGAACCGTGCATCCCGTAAATTTCACGCCATGCTCCAGAGCCTGCCGTTGCGCTTCGAGTCCCGGAAACGCGGGCAGCAGCGACGGGTGAATATTCAAAATGCGATTCCGGAACGCCGCCACAAAAACCGGCGACAGCAGGCGCATGTATCCCGCCAGACAGACCAGATCGGCTTTCGCCGCCTGGATCGCCGCGACCACCAGTCGATCGTATTCCTCGCGCTGCAATCCCTTCGACGGAATCACTTTCGCCGGGATGCCGCGCGATTTCGCTTTTTCAATTCCCGGAGCGCCTTCGCGGTTGCTGATGGCGATGGCCATCTCGGCATTGGGAATTCTTCCCTGGTCCACCGAGTCCGCCAGGGCCTCAAAATTCGAGCCGCGGCCGGAAAGCAGCACTGCAATCCGCTTTTTCATGTGCCAAGGACGTTAGCATAACAACGGCGGGCGGCAAAACCAGGCCCGAATCCCCAATTGACTGCGGAAAAGATTTATACTAGTTTACTCTAGGCCTTGAGCGATATAGCTTCTAATCCGGGGCCTCGAAGGATTGAGCCAACATGAAAAGCAGTGAACAACGCGATCTGTTTCCCGGGGCGCTGGAAATGATGATACTGCGGACGCTGAAGCGCCAGCCTTCGCACGGCTATGCCCTGGTGCAGCACATCAAGCGAGTCTCGAACCAACTGCTTCAGATCGAGGAAGGATCGCTCTATCCCGCGCTGCAGCGCCTGCTGAAGGAAGGTTTGGTGAAAGCGGAATGGGGCGTTTCCGCGACGAACCGCCGCGTGCGAATTTATAAATTAACTCCGGCGGGCGCGAAACATCTGGAACGCGAAGTTTCCAGCTTCGAACGAATGCTCGACGGAATCGCGCGCGTGCTGGCCCCGGTGAAGCCATGAACCCGATCCGGCAATTTTTTTCGCGCCGGCGGCTCTATGGCGAGCTCTCCGAAGAAATTCAAGCGCACTTGGACGAAAAGATCGAGGAGTTGCTGGCCAACGGAATGTCGAGGAAGGAAGCCGAATCCGCGGCGCGGCGCGAATTCGGCAACGTGACTTCGGCCGAAGAACAAGGCCGCCAAGTGTGGCAATGGCTTTCGATTGAAAACTTCCTACGGGACATGCAGTACGGCATGCGGGTGCTGCGCAAATCGCCCGGCTTTACGCTGGTGGCGGTTCTGACGCTGGCGCTGGGAATCGGCGCCAACACCGCCATTTTCAGCGTGGTCAACGCCGTGCTGCTGCGGCCGCTGCCGTTCTCGGACAACGGGCGGCTGATGATGGTGTGGCATACGCCACCACAGAAAAGTTTCCCGGGAGTCCCCGTTTTTGTGGTTTCCGCGGCGAACTATCTTGATTGGCGCGAGCAAACCCAGGCGTTTGAACAGATGACGGCGGTCGGATTCGGCAATTTCAACCTGACGAATCTGGGACAGCCGGAATCGGTATTGGGCGCGAAAGTGGCGGCGAATTTTCTTACGTTGTTGCGAACAGTCCCCGCGCTGGGACGCGATTTTAATCCCCAGGATGACCAGCCGGGACACGGTAACGTGGTGCTGATCAGCCACGCTTTCTGGCAAAACCATTTCGCCGGGAACAAGGATGTCCTCGGAAAAACGATCACGTTGAATGACCAGAGCAATGTGGTGATCGGCGTGATGCCCGCGCAATTCGATTTTCCGTATCAGGTGAAGCTGTGGAAGCCGCTGGCTTGGACCGAAAAAGAACGCGCGGTGCGCGGAAATCATAATTATTTTGTATTCGCGCGGCTGAAGCCGGGAGCGGACATTCAGACTGCCCAGGCGGAAATGGATACGATTTCCGGCAGGCTGGCACAGCAATATCCCGCCGATGATGCGGGGTGGGGCGCCGCTGTGCGTCCGCTCCGCGCCGAATTATTGGGTTCGACGCGGCCTGCTTTGCTGGTTCTGCTGGGCGCAGTGGGGTTTGTGCTGCTGATCGCCTGCACCAATGTGGCGAACCTGGCGCTGGCAAAAGCCTTGGGGCGGCGCAAGGAAATTGCCATCCGCACGGTGCTGGGCGCAACGCGCCGGCGCATCATGTCGCAGATTCTATCGGAGACGGTGCTGCTGGCGCTGCTGGGCGGCGCGCTGGCGATTTTGCTGGCGCACTTTTTGATCCGGGTGATCGCGACGTTCCTGGGACCTGACTTGCCGCTATCCGTGGCGATTGGATTGGATGGATCGGTGCTCGGGTTTACGCTGGTGATCTCGGTTCTGACCGGGATTATTGCGGGCCTTGCGCCTTCGTGGCACCTGTCGAAAACCAATTTGAATGCATCGTTGAAACAAGGAGTGTGGAAAACGGATTCCGATTCGGGTGGCGGCCGGGCGCGAAGCGTGTTTGTGGTGGCGGAGGTGGCGCTGTCACTGGTGCTGCTGGTGGGAGCGGGGCTGATGATCCGGACACTCTATTTGCTGCGCGGAGTGAATCCAGGCATCGATCCTCACAATGTTCTGACTGTTCCGCTGTCCATTTCGAAAGCAAAATTCGCCACCAGTTCAGCGCAAAACGGTTTCTATAACCAAGTATTGGAACGTGTGCGCGTGCTGCCGGGAGTCGAATCTGCCGGCGCTATCGACAGTCTGCCGCTGCAGGGAGGTTCCACCCAGCCGATCATCGCGGAAGGCCAGCCAGTGGTCCCGATGGCGGACCAACCGGAGGTAGCTGTGCGGTTGATCAGTCCAGGGTATATGCGCGCCATGCGGATTCCGCTTTTGCAGGGACGCGATCTGACGGCTGCGGATCGAGTCGAATCCGCGCCGGTGATTCTGGTGAGTGAATCGTTCGCGAAACGTTTCTGGCCAAATGAAAATCCGATCGGCAAGCACGTGAAGCTTACTTTTTTGCCGGGAGAGGGCCGCGCGGTGGTGGGCGTAGTGGGAGATGTGAGGATCCACGGGCTAGGCGATAGGCGCGCGGTGGAGACCATCTATCACGCGATGGCGCAGAACGATGAAACCACCGGGATGATGCTTACGGTACGCACCAGTTTGCCCCCTGGAAGTTTGACATCCGCAGTGACGGACGCCGTGCATCAGGTTGATCCTTCGGAACCGGTGGTGGGCGTGCTGACCATGGACGAAGTAGTGGACCAATCGATTTCGCAAAACCGCTTGAGCATGGTTTTGTTGACCGCCTTTGCAGGCCTGGCTTTGCTCCTGGCCACGATCGGGATCTATGGCGTGCAGGCTTATGCAGTCAGGCAGCGAGTGCGCGAAGTGGGAATCCGAGTCGCGCTGGGCGCGCAGCCCTCCGACATTTATCGCCTGGTTCTCGGCCAGGGATTGACGCTCGCTGGAATCGGGATTGGCATCGGGCTTGCCGCATCGTTTGGATTGACGCGCTTGATGGCCAGCCAGCTTTATGGATTGAGCGCCACCGATCCCTTCACATTCGCGGGCGTCGCCATTTTGCTGATTCTGGTGGCGCTGGCGGCCTGTTTTATTCCCGCGCGCAGGGCCACGCGCGTCGATCCCATGGTTGCGTTGAGGTACGAATAGAAGTACCTGCAGTGGTTCCGCAAACCAATTCCTTCCGTGGGCCGCATTGTTCCGCCTGTATACTTGCAATCCTGATGGGATGACGGGCTTGCGGTTTAAAATCGCTCGCTGCGGTGTGCACAGGGAGAGCGGGAATGGGAGCGAAGGAAGTTGTGCTGCAGAAGATTCGTGGGGCATTTGGTGGGAACGAATATCCCGGGGACTCTTATTTGCAGGGGAGCAACGAGGGGTGCGAGCCGGCTGAGGAAGTTGGTCCATTTCAGGGGAAGACGAATTGGGAAGCGATCGAGCCGGGCTTTTTGGATGGGCATGCAAGCGCACTAAGCTTTTTTTCGGAAGCGGGATTGCGGTTTTTTCTTCCGGCGTATCTAGTGGCGGACCTGGAACAGGGATTGAAGACGGCCGATCCGGTGATGCTGTTGACGATGGGATTTTCCGACGTGCAAGTGAACATGGAGGTGGGAGGCCGAAAATTCCTGGTGCGCAGCGGAAAATCGGAATTGATTAATCCCCGGAGGTATGGAGCGGCGACTTTTCATGATTATGCGCGGCACCGGCTTTCGATTTTCACGCGGGAAGAGGCGCAGGCTATTGTCGCGTACCTGGAATACCGGCGGGATCTTGATCCGCGCGGTCCGGACAAGCAGCAGATCGACGCGGCACTCGATGGTTATTGGCGGGAACGGGAGAGAGTTGCTCCGACGGCGGCGAGTTTGCGACAGCACTTGAAAGAGAAGAGTGAAATGGTGGCGGCGATTGAGGCGAACCGGAAGCAGCAATGAATTGATGCGAGCAGCAGATAGGAAATCGTGGCTGCGAAACGTTTAGATTTGATCCGGGAATTCTGGTAATACCCTTCCGAGGTTTTTTAAAGCAAACATGCGCCGATTATCTTTATTGCTGCTTGTCATCGTGTCTTTGCAGTTGCGGGGGAACCCGTGTGCGCTTGCGGTTTATGCCGCGCAAGAAACTGCCGCCCAAGCGGCTCCGGCTATAACCAGCGACGTGATTGTTGTGGGAGCAGGAGTTGCGGGACTTTCAGCGGCGCTCGAAGCCGCACGGGATGGCGCGAGCGTGACGGTTGTGGACATGTCGTCGGTGTTCGGTGGGCACGCTGTTATGTCGGAAGGCACGGTGTGTTTGATCGGAACGCCGGAGCAGAAAGCGCAAGGCATCGCGGATAGCCCCGAACTTGCCGAGAAGGATTTCATCAACTGGGGAAAAGATGCCGACCCCTACTGGGTGCACTATTACGTCAACCACTCCCGCTCCGATATTTACGACTGGGTGGAGGCGATGGGCGTGCGGTTTTCCGGACTGGGGTGGTTCGCCGGTAACAGCGTGAATCGTGGCCACAACACGGTGGGAAGAGGCCTGGGGCTGGTTAGCCCGATTTACCGGGCGTGCTTGAACACCCAGCGCATTCGATTCGCTTGGAACGTGAAGGCCACGGAACTGCTGCGCGCGGCGGATCGAATCGCCGGAGTTCGAGGGAAAAATCTTCGAACCAATGAAATTCAAGATTTTCGCGCGATGGCGGTGATCCTGGCGACGGGCGGATTTCAGAATAATCTGGATATGGTGCGCGAGTTCTGGCCGAAGGACGTGCCGTTTCCGGAGCGAATATTGATTGGCTCGGGAGTGAATTCGGTTGGATCGGGGCACGAAATGGCGCGAGCGGTGGGCGCGGACTATTTCGAAATGGATCACCAGTGGAATTATCCCTATGGCCTGCCCGATCCCAGGGATCCGGCGATGCGGCGCGGATTGAACGTTCACGTCCAGGATTCCATCTGGGTAAATTCCGGCGGCCACAGGTTTGTGAACGAAACCAGTGGCCCGGTGCCCGAGATGGTGGCTCTGCTGCAACAAAAGCCTGCAACGTATTGGGCAATTTTCGATAGCAACGCAATGCCGAATTTCTGGGTGTCGGGAACGGATTGGGGCGATTTTAAATACATTCAAAAATGGATACTCGATGACCCGCGCCTGGTGAAATCGGCCGATACGATTGCCGGCCTTGCGGCGAAAGAAGGATTGCCAGCCGCCGCGCTGGAGCAGACCGTTGCGCGCTACAACCGGATGATCGCGGAAGGCGTGGATAGTGAATTTCACTCGTTTGGAGCGGACTCGAAGGAGAAGCCCGCGAAAATTTCCAAGCCGCCCTTTTATGCCGCGCAAATTTTTCCGCTGTCGCGAAAAAGCATGGGCGGAATTCGCATCGATCATTCATGCCGGGTTGTGGATCGCGAAGGCAAGATTATTCCCGGCCTCTACGCGGCCGGCGAGGCCGCGGGCTTTGGCGGGATCAATGGCAAAGAGGGGCTTGAGGGAACTTTTCTCGGCCCCGGGATTTTGACCGGCCGAGTTGCTGGTAAAGATGCGGCTTTGGCAAGCGCCGCGAGCCGGAAGGCCGTGCCAGCGACACCCCCTTTGGCCGCAAGGAAATCTGCTGCTGGGAAAGCGGCGAACTCAGAGTGCCTGGCCTGCCACGACGTGGCCGCGCAAATTGCAAAGCACCAGCAGGGCTTCATCCATTTTGATTCCGCGCATCGCGTGGTGCTGGAACGGAATTACCAGTGCGTGCAATGCCACAACATTCCAATGCCGTTCGATTCGGAAAGGCATCACACCGATCCGGTGGCACAAATCGATAGCTGCAAAACTTGCCATGTTGCGCGCTAAAGGTCAGCGGGATTTATGCCGGCAGGCGGCCGTTGTAGACGACGCGGGGGCGGCCGGGTTCTAGGCGGCCAATGACGTAATATTTTTCACGGCGGCGCTTGAGTTCGGTTTCAACCTTGCGGACGTATTTGGGAGGAACGACCAGAATCATTCCGGCGCCGAGATTGAAGGTGTGCAGCAATTCTTCTTCTTCAATTTTTCCGATGCGCGCGAGATAACGAAAAATCGGCAGCACTGGCCACGAGCCAAGATCAATGGTGGCCTGCACCGTGCGCGGCAGCACTCGCGGAAGATTTCCGGTGATTCCGCCGCCGGTGATGTGGGCCATGGCGGAAAGCCATCCACGCGCCACGATATTTTTCAGGACGGGCCAATAGCAGCGATGGGGCTTGAGCAATTCGGCGCCGATTTTATTGTGAACATCGGAGACATAAGATTCCGGTTTCAGGCGCGCCACTTGAAACACCAGTTTGCGGGCCAGCGAATAGCCGTTGGTGTGCAGGCCGCTGGATGCGAGAGCGATCAAAATGTCTCCCGCTTTCACGCGCGCTGCTCCGAGCATGTTGCGGCGATCCACCGCTCCCACGATAAAACCGGCAAGATCGTATTCTCCGGGTGCGTAGAATCCGGGCATTTCCGCGGTTTCGCCGCCGATCAAGGCACAACCCGCCAATTTCGCCGCGCGGCTCATGCCTTCGATAATTTGCTCGATCACGCGCGGGTCGAGTTTTCCCATCGCCAGGTAATCAAGGAAGAAAAGGGGCTCGGCGCCCTGCGTCAGAATGTCGTTCACGCAGTGATTGACGATATCCATGCCCACGGTGGAATGCACTCCGAGCTCGCTGGCAATTTTCAGCTTGGTGCCTACGCCGTCGGCGCTGGAGACAAGCACGGGTTCCCGCCAGCGCTTCGGATCGAAGCGGAAAAGCGAGCCGAACCCGCCGATGGGCGCCAGGACATTACTATTGAAAGTGCGGCCTGCCAGCGTGCGAATGCGCTGCTTGGCCTGCTCGGCAACGGAGATATCAACACCTGCATCGGCATAGCGCATCGGGAAATCCTTTTCCCGGTTTCTGAGGGTGGGACTCGAACCGGTTGCGGCGGAACTGGAATTTTTCGGCCGCTCACCAAACCATCAGCGGCGTGCTGTACAAGATCAAAAATTCGAACACAGCCAGGAGTGGCTGTGCTACTAGAACGTGGAAAACAGGCGGCGCCAGCGCACTTCATGCGGGTGCAGCACTGCGTTCAAGTACGCGGCAAAGCGCTCGCTGATGTGCCCCGGCTCCCAAACTTCTTCCGGCGCGTCGATGGACATATAAACGAACAGCGGCGTCCCAACAATCGAGGAACGCGGCACGAATCCCCAGAAGCGGCTATCGTACGAATTATCCCGGTTGTCGCCCATAACGAAATAGTGGTCCGGTGGCACCACCAGTTCGCCATCGTGAATATAGTTTGCGATCTGAGCCGCCCAATCCGATTGCAGGCCGAAGCGCCAGAGTTCGCTCGGAGCCGGCGGATACGTATCACCGGCGGAGTTCGCGGAAGGGGCTTCGCGCACCACGTAAGGCTCATTCAGCGCCTGGTTATTGATGTAGACCATCCCATTCTTTATTGCAATTTTGTCTCCGGGCTCCCCGATCACTCGTTTTACAAAATCGGGCGAGCCGGGCAGCGGCGCCCGGAAAATAACCACCTGTTGCCGCCGCGGGTTGCGCCACAACGGAACGTGCCAACTGGTGAATGGAACACCCGCATCGTAGCCGAACCGGCTGACGATCAAGTGGTCGCCGATCAGCAACGTATTTTCCATCGACGCGCTGGGAATCACCCGCGCCTGCCCCAGAGTCCCTTCGATCAGGACGAACGCGATCAGCACCCAAAGCCAGGAAAGGGCTTCGCGCCAGACGCGATCGCCCATGGGCGAGGCCGTTCTAACCGCACGCTGTTCAGTATTCACGCTGTACCTCGACTTCGAGCTGTACGAATTCGGTGGGATAGTTTCCGGTGTAGCAGGAAGTGCAGAATTTTCCGCTATCGTCGCCGATCGCTTCGCGCAGGCCTCGCAGAGAAAGATAACCCAGGGAATCCGCGCCCAGAAAGCGCCGTATTTCTTCCACGGACTTATGCGAGCCGATTAATTCCTCGCGCGTGGGCGTATCAATGCCGTAGTGGCAGGGCGAAATCGTCGGAGGGCAACTGATGCGCACGTGAACTTCAGCGGCCCCCGCTTCGCGCACCATCCGGACGATCTTGCGGCTGGTGGTGCCGCGGACGATGGAATCATCCACCAGAACCACACGCTGGCCTTGGAGCAAGCGGCGCACCGGATTCAATTTCAATTTCACGCCGAAATCGCGGATGGCTTGTTGCGGTTCGATAAATGTGCGGCCGGTGTAATGGTTTCGGATCAGCGCCATGCGAAATGGGATTCCGGATTCGTTGGCGTATCCGATCGCGGCGGGCACTCCGGAATCCGGCACGGGAGCAACCAGGTCGGCATCCGCCGGATGTTCCACGGCGAGGCGTTCGCCCAGGCGCTCGCGCGTCAGGTTCACCGGCCGGCCGAACACCAGGCTATCGGGACGCGCGAAATAAACATGCTCGAAAATGCAGTATTGATGCTGCCGTTCCGGCGCGTACTGAATCGTCTCCAGTCCGCTGCGCGAAATTCGCAGCATTTCTCCGGGTTCGATATCGCGCACATATTCCGCATCGATCAAATCAAAAGCGCAAGTTTCCGAAGCTACCACCCAGGAATCGCCCAGGCGGCCCAGGCACAGTGGACGAAAACCATAAGGATCGCGAATCGCATAAAGCTCATCGCGAGTCAGCATGATCAGCGAGAATGCACCTTCCACCGAATTAAGCGCATCCGCCACCGCTCCGGGCAAATTGCGGGCGCTGCTGCGCGCAATCAGATGGAAGATCACTTCGGTGTCGCTGGTGGTCTGGAAAATGGACCCGCGATGTTCCAGTTTGCGGCGCCACTCCAGAGCGTTGGTCAGGTTCCCGTTATGTCCCAGGGCGAGTTTTCCCTTGTTGCAATCGATCATGATCGGCTGCGCGTTCAGCAGCGTGGTGTCGCCGGCGGTGGAATAGCGTGTGTGGCCGATGGCAACCTGGCCGGGCAAACGCTGAATCACTACCGGCGTGAAAATATCCTGCACCAGGCCCATCTGCTTGACGCTGTATAGATCGGCGCCATCGGTGGAAACAATTCCGGCGGATTCCTGGCCGCGGTGTTGCAAGGCAAACAGGCCCAGATAGGTGAGCTTGGCCGCTTCGGGATGCCCGAAGATGGCGAAGACGCCGCATTCATCGTGAAACTTGTCGTCCTGTTGCTGGAAGACCTGGGTCATTGGATTCCGAGCGCTCGTTCGAGCGAACTAGCCCACTCGTCGCGCAACGAAGAAACGGGTGCCGCGATTCGTGCTGTGCCGTTCAATTGGATGCGGAATTCGCCGCGCGTGACCGTGCCGATTTCCTGCGCCCGTACATTGTATTGTGCCGCAAGCGTGGCGAGCGGGGCAAGCGAGTCGGGCGAGATGGACACCACGGCCCGGGCGCCGCGTTCTCCGAACAAGGCGGCTTCCGCGGGCTCTTCGCTTTCCAGGTCTACCCGCGCGGAAAGGCCTTCGCTCGCAAAGCAGCATTCCGCCAGCGTCACCGCCAGTCCCCCGTCGCTTACGTCATGCGCGGAGGCAATCACATTTTGCGCCGCCAGCCCCACCAGGCAATCGATCAGCCGTTTTTCGGCTGCCAGATCGATTGCGGGCGGCGCGCCCGCAACAACACCCAAAACAGATTTGGAATACTCGGAGGAAGAGAATTCATGCGCCGCCGCGGAAGCAGCCGGAGTCGCGCCAGAGTGCTGCGCGTCGAGCAGAATAATAAAATCGCCCGCGCGCGCAAAAGCAAGTCCAAGGGCTTGCGAAGCATCTTCCAGAATTCCCAGGATGCCGATCACCGGCGTGGGATAAATCGCCTGGCCCAGCGTTTCATTGTAGAAACTGACATTCCCGCCGGTTACAGGCGTACCCAGTGCGCGGCAAGCTTCTGCGATCCCGTCAATCGCTTCGCGAAATTGCCACATCACTTCCGGCTTTTCTGGATTGCCGAAATTCAGGCAATTGGTGGCGGCCACGGGGCGCGCTCCGGAGCATGCCACGTTGCGCGCGGCTTCCGCCACGGCGTGCATCGCTCCCGTTTTCGGCGCCAGCCAGCACCAGCGGCCGTTCCCGTCCACGCTCAGAGCCAGCGCGCGCTTTGTGCCTTTGATGCGCACCACGGCGGCATCGCCGGCGTTAGGAGCAATGCGCGTATTGGTCTGGACCATGGAATCGTAGGAATCAATGATCCAGTTCTTCGAAGCAATCGCGGGCGAGCAAAGCAAGCGTTCGCAAAGTTCGGAGTCAGGTTCACGTGTTCCGGAGAAAACGAAGCCAGCCGTTCCACGCGCGCCGCTGGCGGCGATCCCACCGGACGCTCGTACACCGGCCCTTCTTCCGCCAGCGCATGCGCCGGAATGGCGGCCGCAAGCAGTTTTCCATCGAGCACGCGAACCAGGCCATCATCGGTGACGCGGCCGATCACCACCGCATCCAGTCCCCACTTCTTGAAAACTTTCAGCAGTTCGTCCGCCCGGCCTCGTTCGCCCACCAGCAGCATGCGCTCCTGCGATTCGCTGAGCATGATTTCATAGGGCGTCATCCCCGTTTCGCGCTGCGGAACGAGCGCCAGGTCGATTTCGATTCCAGTGCCGCCGCGCGAAGCCATTTCGCAGGAAGAGGAAGTGAGTCCGGCCGCGCCCATATCCTGAATGGCGATCACGGCGCCCGTGTGCATCGCTTCCAGGCACGCTTCCAGCAGCAATTTTTCCATGAACGGGTCGCCTACTTGCACGTTGGGCCGCTTCTGCTTTGATTCTTCGGTGAATTCAGCGGAAGCGAGCAGCGATGCGCCGTGAATTCCGTCGCGGCCCGTCTTCGCGCCTACGTAAATCACCGGATTGCCGGTGCCGCGTGCGCGAGCGAAGAAAAGTTCCTCGCGCTTGGCGATTCCCAAAGCCAGCGCATTCACCAGCGGATTGCGCGAGTAGCACGGCTCAAATTGCACTTCTCCGCCCACCGTGGGCACGCCAAAACAATTTCCATAGCTGCCCACGCCGCCCACCACGCCTTCCAAAATCCGGCGGTTGTTCGCAAGTTCAGCGGCGGGAATGGCAGATTTCCGCGCCGGATCATCCGGCGCTGTGATCGGCCCAAATCGTAGAGAGTCAAGAACGGCAATCGGCCGCGCGCCCATGGTGAAAATGTCGCGCAGGATTCCGCCGACGCCGGTGGCCGCGCCCTGGAACGGCTCGACGAAGCTGGGATGATTGTGCGATTCGATTTTGAAGACGGCGCAAAGCCCGTCGCCAATATCCACCACACCCGCGTTTTCGCCAGGGCCTTGCACCACTTTTTCGCCGCGAGTGGGCAACCGCTTCAAATGGACCTTGCTGGATTTGTAGGAGCAGTGTTCGCTCCACATCACGCTGAAAATTCCCAGTTCCGTGATATTCGGCTCGCGCCCCAGAATTTTCAGCACGCGGGCATATTCCTCGGCCGTCAGGCCGTGTTGCGCGGCAATTTCCGCTGTCACTCTGATTTCCGTTTCCAGCATCGAAAAATTTCCTCGCCGTTATTGTTCCCGGCTGAAGTTGTACACCACTTCCCACGTCAAGTGCACGCCATCGGTGAACGCTTTCGCGGGAATCCGTTCGTCATTCCCGTGTACTCGCGACGTATCGTTTCCGGTCAGCGGGAAAGGCTCAAATCCGTAACTGACGATACCGTGCTCGCGAAAATAATGGGAGTCGGTGAATCCCGTCTCGATCGTTTGCGCCACGCCCGCCTCCGGGTGCATGCGCTTCACCGCGTCCACCATCGCGGAATAGAGTGGCGTATCCACCGATGAAGTGGCGGGAGCGAAATTTAAGATCGTCTCGATCTGAATCGAATCGTCTTGCATGATTTTCTTCACTTGTTCGCGCCACCGCTCAATGGTCCAGCCGGGCAGCAGCCGGCAATCGAGCAGTGCCGACGCCGCCGGCGGAATAATATTCACTTTCTTCGTTCCTTCCAGGCCGGTGATCGAGATCGTGTTGGTCAACAGCGCGAGCGTGGCCGGGCGTTTTTGCAATTCCTCGTACGCGCCTGGACTGGCGATGAACGTACGAATATTTTCATAGCGGCTGCGCCACGGCCCTGTTTCATAGGGCGCCAGCGTGCGGAAGGAACTTTCCACCGGAGGCGTTACCTCCAGCGGTGGCCGGTATTCCCGCAAGCGGTTTAGCGCCACCAGCAGCCGGTTCACCGCGGAATCCGGAATGGGAACCGATCCGTGGCCGGAGTGTCCGGTGGCAGTCAGTTTCAGCCAAGCGGGAGTTTTCTCCGTCGGGCCTACGCCGTAGTAAATCGCCTGGCCCGCGTCGCCCGCGGGGGTGTTCGCTCCCTCGGTAAGCAGAAATCCAGCGCCCGCGGTCCAATCCGGCTTGTTTTTCAGCAGCCAGCCAGGGCCGAAAAGTCCGCCCGCTTCTTCGTCCGCGGTGCCCAGGAAAATCACGTCGCGCCGCAGAGGAACTTGCGCGCGGTGCAGTTCGAGGAACACCATCAATTGCGCGATGCCCGTGGATTTCATGTCCTCCGCGCCTCGGCCCCAGACGTAACCGTCGCGTACGAGTCCCGCGAAGGGATCGACTGTCCAGTATTCGCGGCTCACCGGCACCACGTCCGTGTGGTTCAGCAAAATCAAGGCAGGCTCGCCATTCGGCTTCGAGCTTTTCAATCGCGCCACAATGTTGCCGCGCCCAGGAGCCGATTCAGCTGTTTCATAGGGGATTCCTTCGGCGTCGAATATTTTCTTGAACCAATCCACCGCGCGCGCTTCGTTTCCCGGCGGGTTCGCGGTATCCACGCGAATGTATTCGGATAAGTTCTTCACCGCTTCTTCGTCAAGTTTCGGCCATTCCGGCGCAACCTCGGCGCGTGCGGCCGTTTTTCGATCGTGACTCCTGGAATGGCCGGCGGGCGGGCGCGCGGAGACCAGCAATAAAATTGCGGCCAGACTGATGGCTGCTGAAAGCCATGAAACGGTTCGTTGCATTGAATCTCCGGAAGGGAAGTGACTTGCTCTTACGACTGGCCGGCTGCGGAACGAACAGGGAACTGAGCGTTTCCGCAAACTCTCAGGCAGTCACGGCCGTGTGCCGGGCCAAACTCTCGATCATCGATTGAAAAATTACCAGGCCATCCGCGGAACCGAGCGCCAATTCCACCGCGCGCTCCGGGTGCGGCATCATGCCCATTACGTTGCGCTGGCGATTGCAAATTCCCGCGATATTCGCGATCGACCCGTTGGGATTCGCCGCGGGTTCTTCGCGCCCTTCGGGCGTGGTATAGCGAAACACGATTTGCTCCCCGCGCTCCAGTTCCGCCAGCGTTTCCGGCGCGCAGAAATAATTTCCATCGTTATGCGCGATGGGAATTTTCAGCACCTGGCCTTTCTTCGCGGCGCAGGTAAATGGCGTGTCCGTGGTTTCCACCCGCAAATGCACCTGCCGGCAAATGTAACGCAGCCCGGAATTGCGCAGCATCGCTCCGGGAAGCAGGCCGGATTCCAGCAGAATTTGAAAACCGTTGCACAGGCCGATCACCAGGCCGCCGCCGCGCGCGAAACGCTCCACGGAGCGCATAACCGGCGAGAATCGCGCGATCGCTCCGGTGCGCAGATAATCGCCGTACGCAAATCCGCCCGGCAGAATCACCGCGTCCAGGCCTTGCAGATTCTCGGATTGATGCCAGATGAATTCGGCCTGTTTCCCGAGCACGGCGCTGAGTGCGTGATGCGCATCCTCATCGCAATTCGAGCCGGGAAACACCACCACGCCAAATTTCATCGCTTGATTTTCCTCCGAAATTTCATTCTAACACAGGGATGCGGGGCGTTCCGAGAGGCAGGTGAAAACTAACTCCGAAGCCTTCGAATTTCCGTATGTTTCCGTATATAGGGGCTGGCGTTACAGGCTGCGGAGAAATACTCTCAGGGGGTCATTCCGAACGAAGTGAGGAATCCGGAGTTGATTTTAAATGCTTGAGAAATGGGGATTTTCTCCATGGGGCTTCCGGAGTCCCTTTCCATCGCAGGATAATTCTCGGCTTTTTGCGCAAACGATTCAGCCGCGCCCCTTACCTATCCGTGCGATATCGGCTTGGGTTTTTTCCTGGTCGCGGGCGATTGTTTCTGTTGGGATTTTTCGACCGTGCTGGAATCATCGTCCGGTTTCGCGGGCGAATGATTCGCTGCGGCTGGACTATCCACATCTGCTCCGCGGGATTTTGAACGAACTGCGCGGGCGCGGCGCTCGGCCACCCAACCCTCCTTGTTGATCTGCCGGCCGCGAGCAATGGCCAGCGCATCGGCGGGAACATCGCCGGTGATCGTGGAACCTGCGGCGACATAAGCGCCGTCACCGATTTTCACCGGCGCCACCAGCGCGGAATCGCTGCCGATAAACACGCGCTCGCCAATGATCGTGGGATTCTTATTGGTCCCGTCGTAATTGCAAGTAATCGTTCCGGCGCCGATATTGCTTTTGCGCCCGATGGTGGCGTCGCCCAGATACGTCAGGTGCATGGCCTTCACGCCTTCGTGCAGCGTGCTTTTTTTCACTTCCACGAAATTGCCCACGCGTGCGTCCGACATCAATTCCGAGCCCTCGCGGATGTGCGCGAACGGCCCGGCGATGGTTTGCGGTCCCAGCACGCTTGACGCGATCACGCAATGCTGCCGCACGTGTACGCCTTCCGCAAGCACTGCGTCCACCAAAACGCTTCCGGTGCGAATCGTGCAGCCTGCCCCGATGCGCGTCTTGCCCAGAAGTTGCACGCCAGGCTCGATCAGCGAATCGCGTCCCACTTCCACATCGGGATCGACCAGCACGGTATCCGGCAAATAAATCGTGACGCCGGATTCCATCAACTCCACCGCCTTGCGCCGCCGGAAAAAGCGGTCCACTTCCGCCAATTCCACCCGGGTATTGCAGCCGATAATTTCGTTGGCGTCCGGGGCCACTTGCGCCAGAACTTTTTCGTCATGCTCGTTGAGCAGGGCGATCGTGTCCGTCAGGTAAAGCTCGTTGTGGGCATTCTCCGGCCGCAGGGCTTCCAGGCACGGCCACAATTTTTCGAGTGTGAAGCAATAAATACTGGAATTGATTTCTTTTTCGGCGCGCTGTGATTCGTTCGCGGCCTTTTCCTCCACCACGGCTGCCACCGAACCGCCGGGCTTGCGGATAATCCGCCCGTAGCCGGTGGGATTATCCAGCTTCGCGGAAAGAATCGTGGCCGCGGCCTGTCCGGAATGGTGAAGATTCATCAGCGCCGCCAGAGTTTCGGTGCGAATCAGCGGAGCGTCGCCGGGTAGCACCACCACATATTTCGCGCGCGTCCCGATGGCCCGCCGCGCCACTTGCATGGCGTGGCCGGTGCCTGCTTGCGGCTCCTGCAGAACGGTCTTCGCGCCCAGCGGAATCACTGCGGCGCTCACGTCCTCCGCCTGGTGGCCCACCACCACAAGAATTTCGGCAGCGCCCAGCGGCTGGCAGGCGCGCACTACGTGCTCCACCAGAGGACGCCCGCCCGCGCGATGCAGCACCTTCGCAAGATCGGATTTCAGCCGCGTGCCTTTCCCCGCGGCAAGGATTACAACGACAGTGTCAGGAGAGGTCATAATAGCAATAATTGTCGCGCTCCACTTCGCGTTTGGCAATCGCGCTGAAGGATTGACTTTCCTAAGAAAAACCGTTAACCACTGAGCTAATTTCGCACTGCTGCCCTGTTCTTCGACGGAGGCGCGCCATGCAGACTTGCCAAAAATGCGGTTACCCCAATTCCGATGAAGGCCGCTTTTGCCTAACCTGCGGAAACGCCCTCCTGCCGGCGCCGGCTGCCGCGGTTCCACCAGATCAAGTGCATCCGAGCGGCAAAGCGATCGGCAGCCTGATCTGCGGAATTTTATTCCTGTTCTTTCCGGCCGCCATCGCCGCCATCGTACTTGGTCACATGTCTCTCGCTGACATCCGGCGCAGCGCCGGCCGTTTGAGCGGCAACGGAATCGCGGTCGCAGGACTGGTGCTCGGGTATTTTGGAGCCGCCATGATTCCGGTTCTTATCATTGCAGCTATCGCGATTCCGAACCTTCTCAGGGCGAAGATGGCGGCGAATGAAGCCTCCGCAGTCGGCCGCCTGCGCACCATGACGGTGGCATCAGTCACCTACTCCGCCACCTATGGCAACGGATTTCCGCCCAGCCTGGGTTCGATGGGCGGCGCAGCCGATGCAAAGGATCCCTCCTGCGACCACGCGTTGTTGATCGATAGCGTGCTCTCGAACAACGGCTCCGGAAACTCCAGCGAAAAGACGGGATATATCTTCAGTTATCAGCCGGGCTCACCAGTCGCCACGGCTGCACCGGGATGTTCCTCCCCCGGCGCCAACGATTTTACGGTCACCGCTGATCCCACTACCCCCGGATCGACCGGAATGAGGCATTTCTTCGTGGACGAAACCGGTGTGATTCGAGTGGAAGAAAATGCCACCGCAACACGGCATAGCCGGGCGATTCGATAGACAAGGCCAGATTGCGCCTGGATTAACGGCAACTCTGGCTCCCTCGCTGCGTGGATTTCTTTGGGTTGCTAAAGTCGGGCTTGGCTCGGGATGACCGCAAACACTCCGGACCGCAAAAGTTGGCGGGTTCTGCGGACGGCTGGAAGATAACTTCGGGGAAAATGGCGCTTGGCCGTTAGCCGGATTAGTCGCTAGCCAGAGTCTGTGCTGCCATCGCAGCGCGTTGCAGCGGCTGCGATTCTTCCGTGGTTTCCGTCCACAGCGAGCTATCCGCCAGCAGGCGCGTAACCAGTTGCGTATGCAGGGCATGGCCCGCCTTGTGCGCCACCACCAGCGCTTTTAGCGGACGGCTTACCAGCGCCAAATCGCCAATCAAATCCAGCGCCTTGTGCCGGCAAAACTCATCCTGAAAACGCGGCGGCCCGTTCAAAATGTTCTCCCGGTCCAGCACCACCACGTTGTCGTAGGAAACTCCGCGAATCAATCCCATGGCCCGCAATTGCGCTTCTTCGTGTACGAATCCAAACGTGCGGGCATTGGCCAGTTCCTGGCTGAAAGTTTCACGATTGATGGTTAGATCGACGTTTTGCCGCCCGATCAGCGCATGGGAATAATCGATAAAGCAGCGGACATGGAATTCATCGCTGGGGTAAATTCCGATGCGGCGGTCGCCGTCGGAAAATTCCAGCGGCTTCAGCACTTTTAAGTAACGCCGCCTGCGCCGCAAACGCCGGATTCCGGCATGTTGCAGCATTTCGATAAAGGGCTGCGCAGAACCGTCCAGTATCGGCAATTCCAGCGCGTCGATTTCCACGTAAACGTTATCCACTCCACACGAATAAAGCGCAGCCAGCAGGTGCTCCGTGGTCGAAATCAGCACGCCATTTTTCATCAGGCTGGTGGCATAACTCACCCGCGCGACATTGCGGACATGCGCCTCGATCTCGAAATTGTCCAGATCAACCCGCCGGAAAACGATGCCTGTATCGGCGGGTGCCGGCAGCAGGCGGAGCCGGCAGCGAACCGCGGTATGCAGTCCCACGCCGTGTGTTTCGGCCGGCCTCTCGATCGTAAGTTGATATGACATGTCTGCTAAATCAGCTCTAAGCATAGCATCTGTGGGGCCCCATGATTATCAATTTTAGCTTTTGGAATCAATGATTTATGGACAATCTTTGTGCTTAGATGGTAATGCTGTTGTAGAATTACCACAAACAGCAAGCTCCTCCGTTGCCAGAAAGGAACAACTCTATCCCGGATTCAGCCTTCTCCGCAGCAAGTGGATTAACGCACATACGCTTTTGCAGTCATCCCGAACAACGTGAGGGATCCCGAGAAAACGGAAGCTTCCAAATAAGCGCGTTCTTCTCTTGGGAACAGCCTCGATTGGAACCGGTCCACTGACTTATTTCAGCCCAGTTGACTACCTGGAGTAGAATGGAATTTTGCAACGCACCCAAATGGCGGCTCCGTTCAATATTCTCTCGAATTCTCCGGCCGGCGAAATTCCACCGCCGGGCGCGCATCCGCGTCCCGCCTGGCTGAAGGTGCGTTCTTCGGCGGCGAAAATTATCAGGAATTGAAGCGCATCATGCGCACGCTCGACCTGCACACCGTGTGCGAAAGCGCGCGCTGCCCCAATCAGGGCGAGTGCTGGGATCATCGCACGGCGACATTCATGATTCTGGGCAACGTCTGCACGCGAGCCTGCGGATTTTGCGCGGTGCCATCGGAAAGCCGCTGGGCCGGCCGGAAGAGGCGAAGCCGGAGCGCGTGGCGGAAGCAGTCGAGCAGATGGGCCTGCGCTATGCGGTGGTGACCTCGGTGAACCGCGACGACCAGCCGGATGGCGGCGTCGCGATTTTCGCGCGTACCATTCCGGGAAATCCGCCGCCGCGTGCCGGGCTGCAGCGTGGAAGTGCTGATCCCGGATTTTCGCGGCGACTGGGCCGCGCTTGGGAACGGTGATGGCCGCCCGTCCCGACGTGCTGAACCACAATATCGAGACCGTTCCGCGGCTCTATCGCCAGGTGCGCCGAGGGGCGATTTACGAGCGCTCGCTTGGAGCTGTTGCGTCGCGCGCGGCAAGCTGGCTCCGGAGATGCCGGTGAAGACAGGAATGATGCTGGGTCTGGGCGAAACGCGCGAAGAAGTGCTGCAAGCCATGGCGGAGATGGCCGCGCAGAAAACCGACATCTTGACACTAGGGCAATATCTGCAGCCCACGCGCGAGCATCTGCCGGTGGTGCGCTACGTTCATCCCGACGAATTCGCCGAATTCAAGAGTCTCGGCGAGCAGATGGGATTTAGGCACGTGGAAGCGGGGCCGCTGGTCCGCTCGTCCTATCACGCCTTCGAACAGGAAGAATCCGCGCGAAATTGATTTACGCTCCTCGAAAATAATTCAGGGATCTCATGGCGCGGCTAGCAGCGTTTCCGCAACCTTGCGAATTCGCTCCGCGCAGGCCGGATCGCGAACGGGCATCTGTTCGGCCGCTCGGAAATTCTCCGTTGCCGTTCGCTTGCGGCCCAGTTCGGCATTCAGATTTCCGGCCATCAGCAAAAAAATCGGATTGTGCGGGTAGCGCTGCACCAGGGGAAGTACGATTGCCAGTGCCTCTTCGTATTTCTGATCATAGGTGCGAAGGTTCCGGGCATAGTAAAAGCGCGCCTCGGGAGCGATCAGTCCCCCCGGCTCATTCCGATTTCCAGTTGCTTGATTCCTTCCTTCTTGCTGCCGCCCGGAATTCCCATGAAAAAACGCAGCATCTTCGCGACGCCGGAAAGCGCGTCCGCATAATAGTTATAAAGACCCAGCCCGGTGTAGGCGTCGGCAAGATTGGGATCAAGCTGCGTGGCGCGCAGAAACTGTTCGCGGGCATCCACGCCGGCATGTGCCGTCGCGCGCCGCTCCTCTCGCAAGCCAAAAAGTTTCGCTTTCAGCGCCAGGCCCATTCCGGCGTAAAGGTGCATTTCCGCCGAATCCGATTTTTGCAATTGCGCCTGTGCCAGGGAAATCCCGTGATCCGCCAGCGCCAGGTACTCATCATCACCCGGAAGCCGCGAACGCTTCCAGGCATCCACCATGCCGTACTTCACTTCCAGCGCTTCGCAATAAATTTTCCACCAGCGCGCCTCGGCTTCCAGCAGGTATCCAATCGGATGCTCGGGCTGCCTTTGCTGCACCACCTTCGCAAGTTCGATTGCGGCATCGGGATCGCCGTCGAAGATCCGGTCAAGCCCTTGCTTCACTTCCGGCGGCACATTCAATTGATTCGCTTTCGCTGGAGCGGTGGCGATACCCAACGCCGCAAGCAAGAACAATACTGGGGCGATCACGCTGCAATCGGCCCAGCGCGCCGGTTTCCGAATTTTCAGGGGTTTGTGCTGCCGGCAATCGCTCAGGCGCTCAGCGATCACCGTTGTTGCAGTCGCGGCCTTCGTGGGAATACGCAGCGGGACCATGCAACTCCCATACTAACCCAGCCACCCGAAAATTTCGGGCACTCCAATTGGCAGTCGCCGCCATTTCCCTCATAAGGAAATTTCATCAAGCCAGCCCCGGTTCCTTGCTATTCTTATCAGGTTTCCTCCTTATTTCTGGATTGACGATGACTGCATTGAGAAAATTTAACGATCTCGCAAGCCGCATCTCGATTTGTTTCGCGTTGCTCGTATTGCTGGCGGCGGCAGGAGCCAGTTCCCTTGCCGCACAGGATTTAACGCAGAGCGTGGAAGCGATCGACCGCGCCCGCGTGACCACGCGCATCCTGTTCGTCACCGCCCACCCGGATGACGAGTGGCCCGGCCTGCTCACCTACCTTTCGCGCGGCCTCGGCGCCGACGTTGCCGTGCTCACCATCACGCGCGGCCAGGGAGGGCAGAACGCGCTCGGCCCCGAGCAGGGCGATGAAATCGGAATTCTCCGCACTCAGGAATTGCTGAATGCCGATAAGATTTACGGCGTTCAACATCAATTCTTCACCCGCGCCGCCGATTTCGGGTTCTCCAAAAGCCCCGACGAAACCCTGAAAATCTGGGGCGACGCTCCGCTCGAAGACATGGTCCGAGTCATCCGCATGTTCCGCCCCGACGTGGTGATCAATGGCTGGGGCGGCGTGCATGGCGGCCACGGACAGCACCAGGCTTCCGGAATTCTCACCCCGCGCGCCGTGGAAATGGCCGGCGACTCCAAAAATTTCCCGGATCAAATTTCCGAAGGCTTGCCCGCGTGGAAAACGCCGATAATGCTGGCGCCCGCATTCGGCGGAGGCCCGGGAGCGATCCGCATTCCCGCCGAGGAAATTTCTCCGCTCTTCGGAAAAAGCTACAACGACCTGGGAATCGAAGGCCGCTCGCAGCACGTCTCGCAGGGAACTCCCGCGGAAGCCGGCTCTTCCTTTCTGCACAGCGCAATCTACCTAAAGGTCGCCGGAGGATCGGAGGCGAAGAATAATTTCACCCTCGCTGATCTGGGCGCGCCGTTGACAAGTCTTGCGAAAAAGAATTCGGAAATCGCTTTCAATCTCAATGCCGCCGAATCCGCCTTGAAGTCGGCCCGCGAGGAAGCCCTCCGTCTCGATTGGCCAAACGCTGCCAGGCATTTGGCGCAGGCCGCCAAGGAAATTAAATCGGCCGCCGGCCGAGTGCCGGCTTCTTCCAACACCGGCCTTGCTTTCGATTTGCAGGCTGCTCTCGGAAGAATTGAAGCTGCCCTCTCGGATTCCATCGCGTTCAACGCTCAGGCCCGTGCCGACCGCCGCGATCTGGTGGCAGGAGAAAGTTTTTCCGTCGTGGCAAATGCCGCGGCGCGGCCCGAGTTTCCAGTCAGCCTCGCAGATCCCCCGTTGTCTCTTCCGAGCGGCTGGAAAATCGGCAACCAGGAACCCAGCGCCCAAGGCGGCACAAAGCTCGAAGTCTCCATTCCGGCGAACGCGCAGCCGCCGGTCACGCCTGCCGACGCAGTCCTGCCTTGGCCTCCGCCATTGGTCGAAGCCCGCTATAAAATTTCAGTGGATGGCTATGATTTCACGCACAGCACCCCGGTAATGTCCGTCCAGGTGACTTCCACGGAACTGCTCACCTATCCCCTCGAGTTGCTTCCCGCCGTTTCCCTGCATGTCGCGCCGGAACAAATTATGCTGCGCCAGGATCAACCCGCGAAGCAGGTGGAATTGCTCGCTCGCGTGCGCTACCACGGCACCGCTGCCGCCGAAGTCGCGGTGGGCGTGGAAGCGCCAACCGGATGGAGCATCACTCCCGTGGCGCCGCTGCATTTCTCGAAGCCGGAAGATCAATTGATCCGCTTCGCCGTCACCACCCCCGCGAAACTCTCCGCGGGCTCTTATCCGTTGAAGCCCTTTGCACGAATTGGCAATCAGACGTTTCGCGAATCCATCGAGCCGCTTCCTTCTCTTCCTACCAGAAGCTGGATGCATCCGGCGGAGGCCACCGCGCACGTCCTCGATCTGAAAGTGCCACCCGGCTTGAGCGTCGGCTACATCGCCGCGGAAATCGATCCCATCCCCGACCTTCTGCGAAGCCTCGATATTCGCGTGGACCTGCTGGATGAAAGGGCGTTCGCGTTCGGTAACCTGAGCCGCTACGACGCGATCATCGTCGGCACGCGAGCCTATGAATTGCGCGCCGACGTGGTGCGGGCCAATCTCCGCCTGCTCGATTACGTCGCGCCAGGGCGGAACGCTGGTGGTCCAGTACGAGCGGCCGCCGACTTGGGAGAGGTTGCATCCATCGCCATTCCCAGCTTCCATGTCTTCCGACATTGCCCGCACTACCGACGAGAATTCGCCGGTGCGGTTCGTCGCTCCCGATAATCCGGTGTTGAATTTCCCGAACAAGATCACCATGGATGATTTCAAGGGTTGGGTGCAGGAGCGCGGGCTTTATTATTGGACTGAATTCGACCCGCGCTACCAGGCGATCCTGGCGTTGCGCGATCCCGGAGAAAAAGAAGAGTTGGGCAGCCTGGTCTACGCGCGCGACGGCAAGGGCGTTTACATTTTCACCGGGTTATCGTTTTTCCGTGAACTGCCCGCAGGCGTGCCCGGAGCGTTTCGCCTGTTCGTGAATTTGCTAAGCCAATCCAAAGCCCCGCGCTAATGGGTTCTGGTAGCACAGCCACTCCTGGCTGTGCGCTTGTCTTTAGTTCTTGAAACGAATCATGAGCGCAAATCCACAACCCCGCGCAGATTCAAACATCCAACCGGGTCCTGCAGAACCCACCCTCGTCCGCATCCCGGAAGGATGGTTCGAAATGGGTTCAGAAACGGGCCAGGACAACGAAAAGCCAGTGCATCGAGTCTGGATCGATGCGTTTGAACTCGCAATCTTTCAAGTGACGCACGCGGACTACGCTCGTTTCCTCGAAGCAACGAAAAGCGATCCTCCTCCCAATTGGGATGACTCTCAGCTTTCATTTCCGCTACAACCGGTAGTTTCCGTTAATTGGTTCGAAGCAAATGCCTATTGCGAATGGCTCGGCCGCGCAACGGGCCATCATTACCGCCTGCCCACCGAAGCCGAATGGGAGCGCGCCGCCCGCGGCGGCCTGGAAGGAAAACTTTATCCTTGGGGCGACGAGCCGCCAGAATCGCTGCCGAATTATTCCGCGCGTTGGAAGACCGGTCCCGAGCCCGTTGGTGAAGACAAGCCCAACGGTTTCGGCCTTCTCGATATCGGCGCGAATGTGCACGAATGGTGCTCCGATTGGTATTCGCCGGAATATTATTCGCTGTCGCCGCAGCGCAATCCACGCGGCCCGGAAGATGGCGCTCGCCGGGCATCCCGCGGCGGATCGTGGCGGCACTACACAAAAGTCTCACGCTGCTCCGCCCGCTCCAGCATCCCTCCTGATTTCAAATACGCGGACTATGGTTTTCGCGTGGCCCGCGATGTAAAACCGGTCGAAGCAATTGGTTCTTAGGCCGCCGGAGCTTCAGAGTGTGTGTGGCAATGCCGATTAGGGGCGGTTGTGTTGCGCCACCCTTCCTTGCCCGACGAATTCTGCCGGGAGGGTGGCATCTTTAGCTTCTGCGGAAAAATCCAACTTGCGGTCATCCCGCTCCTGCGGGAGAGGGATCCGGAGAGAACCCAAAATGCTTGAGAAGTAGCGAGTTTATCGTGAACGTTTCCGGGGTGGCCATTTCGCCGGAGGGCGGTTTTCGATTTTTTCCGCAAACTTCGTTCCCAGGTTTCCGCAGCCGCACTATCGCCTGAATCACGGCGGAATTTGCCCGCGCTCTTCTGTGTTATCCTCGCCGTCGAATGGAAATTGCGGGATTTTCAAGGAGATTTCGATGAATCTTCGTTGGCTCGCCGCCGGCTTGGCCTTTCTGCTTTTCCCCGGAATTGCCGTGCACGCTCAAAAAAAGTCCAAGCAGAAAAACCCGCCGCCCGCCGATTCATCCATCCCGCCCGTCCCATCGGCGCCCGAACAGGTAATCGACCAGGAAATTTCCGAAATGTTGGGCTACTGGCAGGTGGGCGATCTAGACAATCTGCATAGGTTTTATTCCGATACGGTAACCCTGGTAAGCGGAGCCTTTGAGCCTCCGGTCACCGGTTGGCCCAACTATGCGGCTGCCTACGAAAGGCAACGCGCGCGAATCACCGGCGTCCGGCTCGACCGCCGCAACACATTCATTTTCGTCAAGGGAGATGTGGCCTGGGCAGCCTATCAATGGGAATTTTCGGGGACGGTGGACGGCAAAGCTGCGGCTGACCGCGGCCAAACAACCCTTATCTTGATCAAACAAGGGGATCGCTGGTTTATCGTGCACAATCACACATCTGAAATCTGCGAGGCACAGCAGCCGGCGATACAGCCATCCCAGCAGCCTCCGCCCGGCGCGCACCCTTAGAACGGCGCTGGCTTCTGCTGATTCGCTTCAGGATTCAATAATCGGCTGGAGAAAGCTAAAACTTTCTATCTGAATGGACTTATCCAACCCCGTCCCGGAAACGGGAAGGAATCGAGCACTTCTGGTCAGTGGATTCGAAAGGATGTCAGCGTGCCGTCACGTTCCTAGAAACTCCGGAACCCATCGCGAAGCCAAAGAACCGCAACTCCAATGAACAGTAGGCTCGAAGCGATGATCAAGCCGGTGATCGGCTTGCTCAGCTTGTCGATTCGGACGATCAGTTCCTGCTGCTCTCTGGCGAATGCAGCTTCCGCGGCGTCGGGGAAGATTTGATCCCCTTCCCGGTTCGCCAGCATGCTCCGGTAGATCACCAGGCAAATCAGCCCGGCAGTGATAACACCCCAGGTTAGAAAAACCACGTTAAAGAGAGAGGGTTCCATGGGATCCTCCAAGCCCCCCGGCCACGGAGATTGATCCTTCCATTGATTGTGGCCCTAGCAGGCCTTTCTGGGAGGCATTATAACACCGGAAGCAAGGGGAAACATCAAGCGGCTATCGGGGGTTCGGGGAATTGGATACCCCAGAAATCCCGAAAGGGAGAAAGGCTTTCGATTCCCACTTCGAACAGGCCGTCGCTCTTTTCCTCGGCCACCCTCACCACGCGGAATTCGTTCACTTCTTCGGAAAGAGTATTCATCACTTCGACAGTGGTACCCTTTCCCAGAGCGATGGGAGTATGCAGCAACGCGCCCCAGCGATTCACCTCGATCGCCTCGGCCGCTGCTCGCACCGGGTGACCATCCCAGCTATCCGTGAACAATTGCACGGGAATCCGAATTCGCACGCGCTCGCCGCGCCGCCGTTCGCGCATCGGAGAACTCGAGGCCATGGGGGGTAGGACCTCCTGTTTTTCGTACGACGGCGCTAATGTAGGCAGTTTTACACGCAACGTCAATCGGATTTGAAGTTTTTTCAGACTGGCAAGCGGTGATCTAAAGTTGCGGAAAATGAGTTTGGTGCCCGAAAGAGGACTCGAACCTCCACTCCCTTGCGAGAACCAGGTCCTGAACCTGGCGCGTCTGCCAATTCCGCCATTCGGGCACGAACTGATTGTATCGTACCCAGGCCAGCAGTACTGAAGAAATTAATCAACGCGAAGACGCACCCGCCGCTCCAGCCGTCTCATCGCGATACACTTTCCCGCCTTTCATCACCAGCCGAATCGTGCGCAGCGCGGTAATATCCTGCGTGGGATCGCCATCCACGATGACCAAATCCGCCAGCTTGCCTTTTTCCACGCTGCCCAGCTTGTCCGCCACACCCAGCAAAGTGGCTGGCTCGATTGTAGCCGCGCGCAGAGCTTGCAGCGGCGTCATCCCCGCTTGCACGTAATATTGCGCCTCGCGAATCGTAGCCGTAGTGCCATCATTGGGCTCGAACGGAAATTGATCCGTCCCCAGCGCGATCTTCACGCCAATCTGAATCGCCATCTGCAACGTAGCCCAATGTTGCTTCCCCACCGACGCCACCCGCGCCAGATACCAATCCGGCGATCCGATTTTCTTGAAAAATTCCATCACCGTCGGCTGGCTCACCACAATCGTCGGCACCAGCCACACGCCCTTGTCTTTCATTTTGTGGAGCACTTCGGGAGTCAGAAAATATCCGTGCTCCACGCAATCGAGTCCCAGGTCAATCGCTTCGTTGGTGGCGATCGGCGAACCTGAGTGCGCCGTCACCTTGATTCCGTGCCGGTGAGCCGTATCGATCACCGCTTCCATTTCATCCTTGGTCATGGTCGACGCGGCAATGTCTCCATGCATATCGGCGATGCCGCCCGAAATCGCGATCTTGATCCAGTCCGCGCCCAGAAAAATCTCTTCTCGCGTCGCCTTTCGGAATTCGTAAGGGCCGTCGTTGCCCTCGCCGGTGCGGCCCGAGCCGTGCCCGCCCGTCACCGCCACTAATTCTCCGGCGGTAAATATTCTCGGGCCATCCACCTCGCCGCGATCGATTGCTTTTCGCAGCGCAAAATCGGCATGCCGCGGAGAACCGGTCATGCGCACCGTCGTGGTCCCGGAAAGCAGCGATGCGCGCGCATTTCCCGCCATGCGCAGCGCCAGCTCCGCATCGGTTTCATTGGCAAGCTCGGCGCCCTGCCGCCCGGGAAGCGCCAGCCCCAGGTGTACGTGCATATTCATCAGCCCGGGAACAATCCACTTTCCGGGCGCGTGAATCACTTCCGCGCCAGCCGGCACTTTTATAGTGGCGGCTGGGCCGACGGCCGTGATCCGGTCGCCTTCGATCAGCACCACCGCGTCTTTGATTGGCGCCGACCCGTCCAGCATCACCACCGAAGCGCCCACGATGGCCGTAACGTGCGCAGCCGGCCCCGGAGTGGCGGGCGACTGCGCGCGGCAAATCAGCGGCGCAGCAAGCACAAGAACCAGGCTGATTATTTTTCTATGCATGAAAGCTCTCCCTTACATGTCAGATACAAGAAATCAGAAACTGAAGTTTCCAGAAAAACCGCGGCGGCTGGAAGCGAACTATCGCCGCCAATCACACGTGTTGGTGCGCCTTCTCCGTATCGAAATATTCGCGCACCCAATAAATCTTCCCGTCCTTGATTTCAATCACAAACGCGCCGGTATTGCTGTAATTCTTCCCCGTCTTCGGTTTCAAATGGCTGCGCCACTCCACGATCACCGCCGATTTCTCCTTATCTTCATACTGAAATACCACTTCGAAGTTCACGCTATGAAAAGAAGGAAAAACATTCTTCCGGAAGTATTCCACGATATTCGAATCCCCTTCCAGGTCGGTCCCGAAATCGGATCCCGGCGCCGTGTGCTTCACCTGCGGATGCAGCAGCGGACGAAGTCCGTCGGCATCCATCCGGCAATAGCAATCCACCATTTTCCCCACCAGTTCGCTTGCTTGTGACATCCACTTGCCTCCTGGCAATGAAGATCTCGAAACACATCAATCACTGGCGCGAATAATTTCCAGTCCTCCGCACCACTCGCATCCCTCCGCGCTCGCGCTAAAGCACCACTCCCGCTTGAATCTGCGCATCCTTTAAGGAATCCCGGTCCACCCGCAGCGCCCTTCGCACGATTCGCGGAGATTTTCGGGTGTCCTCGTCCACCGCTTCCAGCACCGGACCGCTCAAAAACGCTCGCGCATATTTCCCCGAATCCAAAACGCTTCGCACCTGCGCATTGTTCTTGAAAGCAACCACCTCGATCCGCAAATTCGGGCACAGCATTTTCAGTTCGCGGCCAAAAGGGTCTCCATACCCCTGGCATTCCGATTTCTCCAGAATAAATGCCATTGCCGACCCCTCGGGCAGCGCCCGCCATTCCCGGATTCTTTCCCGGTCCCATTTCAAGCGCAGCGCGATCGTCCGCGTGTAGGGGTTGTGAAAAAGCTCCGAGACATCTTCGTAATGATAAAGAGGAGTCAGCACCGTCTTGAATTTCGCGCGCTCCTCTTCCGGAATCGCCCGCAGGGACTTGATCACCATCCCACTCACTGGCAGTCCCCACACCTGGCTGATCTCGTTTGACCAGTTCTCCGCCTGAATTTCGTTGCACTCCACGAAAACGATATCCTTCGATTCCAGGTCCAGCTCCTGAATGCGGTAATTCAGCAGGCGCTGGAACGATTGGGGGTTGATCCGCAGCGCGCGCATCCGCGCGATCACATCCCGCGCCAGCCAGTCAAACACTTTGATCAGTTCGGCAGCTTCCTCCCTCCGTGAATGGGAATTCACCACCGCCCGGCGCCGGTTCTCGATCGTCAGCGCGCCGGATTCCGCGAGCTTCGAATACGCGCGCCAGATGACGTTCCGGCCGACGCCCAGTTCCGTTTCCAGTTGCCGCACCGACGGAAGTTTTTCTCCCGGCTTTAACGCTCCCAGCATGATGGCGATCTTTACGTTCGCCACAAGTTGCTGCTCCGGCGAAACCGGGCTTTCCTTCTGGAGTGTGAATTTAAAAGCTGGAGATGCTTTTCGTTGGCTCATCCAGTAACCGGGCCGATCCCTGCTTCCTGATTCAAGACCTGTTTTTTCGCACAGAGCCAGTTCGCCAAAGCCATATCCTCGCAGCCGGGCGAGAATGAATTCGTCGGTTACTTATTTTGTCATCTATCGAGTGACAAAATAGCACCGGCTTGTTTTTCAGGCAACTGGATTTTCATGGCTCACCAGCAGCCACGCCGCCCTCCCGCCCATAAATCTCCCCGATAGCATGTATGCAAATTTGTACGCGCCGAACTCCCGGCGCTTCCATTTGGCGCTTGACTTCCTTCATCTCCAGGCATAAAACCATTCAATCTGTCACTACTAGAATGACAGCCTCTGGTGGGGGGCCGTCCTTTCAAACAGGAGCATCAGAATGGCGATTTCGCGGCGTCAGGTATTGAAAGGATTCGCAGTTTCCGCGGTCGGCGCCTCTCTTGGTTCAACCCTGCCCATGTCGGCTATGGCTGCTGATCCACAGGGTGCGACTTCTGAAATAGACGAACTGATCACTCGCAGTATCGTGATCGACGATCTTTCCGGGTTCCAACCCAAACCATCGCTCCCGGATGCCGGTTTCTCGATCATCAAGGAAGCCGGAATCACCATGGTTGGCCCAACTCTCGGCGACGTCGAGCCGGGCGATGCCTACACCACTTCCGTCGCTGCCATCTCCAACCAACTGAATCAGATTGCCACTTACCCCGATCGCATGATGCTGATTCGCGGCCCCAACGACGTGGAATTGGCCAAAAAGCAAGGCAAACTCGGCGTCCTGATCAACTTCCAAAATAGCGCCGCCATCGGCCTCGACCTGAAAAACCTGGACGTTTTTTACGATATGGGCCTCCGCCAGATTCAGCTCACCTTCAACTGGCGCAACTGGGTGGGCGATGGCTGCACGGAGAGAACCCAGGCCGGGCTTAGCTATTACGGAGTGGACATGGTCCACCGGATGAACGAACTGGGAATGCTCGTGGACGTTTCCCACACCGGTTATCAGACCACCCTCGATGCCGTCGAGGTCTCCAAGGGTCCGATCGTCTATTCCCACACCAATTGCAAGGCTGTCTGCGATCATCCCCGCAATAAAACCGACGAGCAAATCAAGGCGCTCGCGGCCAAGGGCGGCGTGATGGGCCTCACTTGCTTCAATTGGTTCGTCAGCAATAAGCCACTTTCGTCGCTCGACGATCTGTTGGACCACTACGATTACATGATGAAGCTCGTCGGCCCCGATCACATCGGCATCGGCTCCGACTTCAATGTTGCCGCCTGGGCCGGCCGCGCTCCGGATGCGGAGTGGGACCGGCACATGAGGCTCTACGGGGAACGGGAAATGAAGGCCTTGAAGAGCCGCTTCCCTCCGTATATCGACGCGGTCAATGGTCCCCAGCGCTATCGCGTAATCGCGCAAGGCTTGCGCAAGCGCGGTTATTCCACCGGCGATATTGAAAAAATTCTCGGCCTCAACTTTCTGCGAGTCTATAAGCAAGTTCTGAAAAACAGCTGATGTGCCTGCGCTCGCCGCGGATCGCGCCGTGCGTCTAATGGCCTACTGAGGAGAAAATATGATGCGAAAGAGCCGAATTGAACTTTGCACCCTTCTCGCCGCGCTTCTTTTGTGGGCCATGCCGGCTCTCGGACAACTTACTGCGGGCTCTGTCGCGGGCACCGTGGTCGATTCCACCGGCGCGGCGGTTCCCAACGCCTCGGTGGAACTTCGCAACACCGATACGGGAGTCACTACCAGTACAACCACCAATGACTCCGGGATCTTTACCTTTCCCTCGATGCCGGTGGGCCAATACACATTCACCATTAACGCAAAAGGATTCAAGTCCGCTGTCGGGTCTGTACAAGTTCAACTGAGCGTGCGCTCCTCGATTGCCATCTCGTTGCAATTGGGTGAAGTCACCCAGAAAGTGGAAGTAAGCAGCTCGGTGGCGCCGGTGGAAACCACCAGCACCCAGATCACCGATACCTTTACCCAGTCCCAGATCGCGAACCTTCCGATCGCTTCGGTGGACGTGAATCGGCTTGCTTTGCTTAGCCCCGGCGTTGCTGACATTAACACCGTCGGTCTCACTCGCGGCCAGGCGCTGCAACAGGTCAGCACCGTGGCCGGCGGTTCGGTTGGCTCAATCGGCGGTGCTCGTGCCCGGAACAATAATTTCGTAATCGACGGCGTGGATGACAACGATCCCATTAACACCGGTCCGCAAGCCTTCGTCATTCAAGACGCGGTGCAGGAATTCAGTCTCACCAAGAACAATTTCGACGCCGAGTACGGACAATTTGCCGGCGGCCTTTTCAACATCGTCACCAAGACCGGCACCAATCAATTCCACGGCAATGCCTATATCTACAACCAGAATCGCCACTACAACGCCACCGATGCCACCACCCAAAAAGGCGTCCGTACCGGCGCCCTTACCGGAAATCCCAGATTTGACTACAACCGCATCGGCGGCACTCTCGGTGGTCCTGTTGTTCACAACAAACTTTTCTTTTTCGGCGCCTACGAACACGAGGCTACCGGAGTTTCCAGCCTGTCCAGCACCACGGTCTTCCCCACTGCCGCCGGCTATGCCACGTTGGCGGCTCTTCCAGCGGGAACTTCTCGCTTCGGCACTCCGGCCGCCGTCAGTCCCTTCATCCTGAATTTCATGAAGTCGTTCGGCGCCACCGCCGCCACCGCGAATAGCGCTGCCACCTGGCCCGTAGTTTTAGGAACCGCGATTCCCGTGGGCCCCGTTACCAATGCCATTCCCACCTTTGCAAATAACCAGCGCGTCTTGGCCAGTTCGGATTGGAATGTCGGTGCCAATGACCAGGTTCATTTCCGTTTCAACTATAACGATGGGCCCAACGGCGTGATCGCCGGCGCTCCCGTGGCTTCGCTCAATGCCAATCGCCAGATCAGCAACTACCTGGCTTCGATCGGCTATTCTCACACCTTCAGCCCGGCGCTGCTCAACGACGCGCATTTGGCCTACCACCGCCAAACTACGAATTTCGCCGTCGTCAATCCCGCCGCGCAGAATATTCCCAACATCATCCTGGGCCAGATTCCCCTGCAGATCGGGCCTCCCGGATCGGTGCCCAGCGGTTCGTTTAACGACATTTATCAATTGCTCGACGATGTGTCTTGGCAGAAGGGCAAGCACCTGTTCAAGTTCGGCGTCGATTTGCAGAACAACATCGTCACCGCGATCAGCAACGTCGCGCCCCGAGGGCAGTACAACTATGTCAACCTCGAGGATTTCGTCACCGACATCCCGCCAACCGTCGCCGGCGAGCGCGGCAATGGCGGCACCAACATCGCTCTCAACAATTACGAAATCAATTGGTACGCGCAGGATCAGTGGAAGCTGACTCATAACGTCACTGTCTATCTGGGGATTCGCTACGAATTCAATTCCTTGATGCGCGACATGGCCAGTCAACAAGGCGAAGCGATCGCCAACGTTCCCGGTGTGATCACCTTCGGCGTGCCCTCCGTCTCGAAAAACGATTGGGGTCCGCGGGTGGGATTTGCCTGGGATGTTTTCGGTAACGGCAGGACCGCTGTAAGAGGCGGTTATGGAATCTCCTACTCGCCCATTTTTGGAGCGTATGTCGGCGGCGGCGAATTGCCTTCGTCTCTTCAGCAGGTGATCATTACTCCCTGCAATCCCTGCGGAATCCCGATTCCCACTTCCAGCTTCCTCCAGAATGGCGGCATTCCCAATACTCTCGTCCCGCTCACCACCACGGCTCTGGCCCGCAGCATTATCGCGTCCTACGTGCCGGACCAGATTCGGCCCAATTTCCAGACCGCCACTCTGAGCGTCGAGCACGATCTGGCGCACAATTGGACTCTCACCGGGCGTTATCTGTACACCAAGGGAACTCACTTGAGCGTGCAGTCCCGCTTGAACGCTGCCTTCGTGCCTCCCTTGAGCGCATTTTTGCCGACCTACTTCTCCGCGTCACAGGTTCCTTCGCAAGCGGTGTTGAATACCATGCCAACTCTCACCCAATTCACCGCTGCGGTCGGCAAGGGTCCCTATTCCCAATATGGGTTTACCAGTCCCCTTACCACCCATCTCCCAATCGGCGATTCCAATTACAACGCCGGAATTTTTGAACTCACTCATCGCTTCAGCCATGGCGTGCAATTCGACGCGAATTACACCTGGAGCAAGGCGATCGATGACGCCACCAACGAATTCTTCAACAATTACACCGACCCTCGCCGTCCCCAGGACTGGCGCAACCTCCGCAATGAGCGAGGACCCTCCGTCCTCGACGTGCCGCAGCGTTTCGTGCTCGTGGGCATCTGGAATCTCCCCTGGTACAACACCGGAGCCGGGCTGAAACGCCAGGTGTTGGGAGGTTGGAGTACCGCGTTCTCGTACACAGGCTCCTCCGGCACGCCGTGGACTCCGCTGAGCTTGGCCAATTCCACCGGAAATGGCGATAGCACCGTGCAACGCGCGATCGTCAATCCCAATGGCATCGGCGGCTCTGCCTCCTTGGTCACACCGGTAAAGAATTCTTCCGGCGTTACAGTCGGCTATCTAGCCAATAATCCCAACGCCCGTTTTGTCCAAGCCCAGACAGGATCATTCCCCACCGCTGGACGGGACAGCTTGCGTGCACCCGGTTTCAGCAACACCGATTTCCAGGTGAAGAAACTCTTCCCGCTAGGAGAGTCGCGCAACATCGAATTCGCCGCTCAATTCTTCAACCTGTTCAATCATCCGCAGTTCACCCTGGCCAACCTGCTGGCCGTGGACGCCGGTTTGGGACAGAGCTATGCGTATGTGGGCAGCGCCGGCTTCAACAACATCATCGCCGATGGTGGCACCGGCGGCGCGCGCGTGATTCAATTTGTTTTCAAGGTGAATTTCTAGAACCTGTCTCACAAATGGTTTTTAGGGGGTCGGAGCTTCAGCTCCGACATCAAATTGCGCCGAGAAGTTGGGCTTTAGCCCCTGAAGGCGGGCCCAGAACCTGCAGAACCATTCATTAAGGATGGGAACGATTCGTTTGATCCCGTCGCGCGTAAGCCGGCCGCTCTCGTGCCCAGGCAAGCCGGCTCACGCCGGGGTCTGTATCTAGAAACTAACCCGTAAATGGTTTTTTGGGGGGTCGGAGCTTCAGCTCCGAAATTAAATTGCGTTGAAAAGTTGGGCTTCAGCCCCTGAAGACAGGCTGAGAAACCTGCTGGACCATTTATGAGACGGGCTTTAATTCGTGGTCTCGAACACGCGGCTCATCACTAAGGAAATCCGATGAAAGATTTTTCGTCGTGTCGATTCATTTTGCTGCTACTTCTGTTTTTACCTGTTGCCCTTCCCGGGCAGAAAGCTCCTGCCTCGGCCGCTCCCGCGAACCCGGACCAGCAGGTCATCGCCAATGAACATGCCGTCTGGGAAGCCGTAAAACAAAAAGACGCCGCTAAGTTCAGCGAACTGGTGGCGGACGATGCCCGAATCGTTTTCGATACCGGAATTCTAACGAAATCCGATTTCCTGGCTTCTCTGCCTGACCGGACCATCACCGACTACAAGCTCGAATCTTTCACCGTCCTAAAGCCCAACGCTCAAACTGTGATTCTCATCTATAAAGCCACCCGGTCCGGCCTTTACAAAGGAAAGCCCTTTCCTCCCTCGTCCGTCCATGAGGGTTCCGTCTGGGTTTTGCGGAAAGGCAAATGGCTAGCCATTTTGAATCAAGAGACACCGATTCTTCCATAGCTGGCGGCCCCGCCTCTTCGAGCGTAAACCGGAGGTCCCGGGCCAGCACCAAAGAGGAATATCATGATCCGATCTAATTTTTGGCAGCAATTCGTTCTGCTTGGATTTGCTTTTCTTTCGCTGTTCGCCGCGGCCGGTTGGGTTCCCGCCGAGCTCTCGCAAGCCCAAAACCCCTCGGATTCCGCTCGGTCACTCGCGGGATTCCGCTGGCGTCTTGTCGGACCCATACGTGGTGGACGAACCATCGCTGTGGCCGGAATTGCCGGCGATTCGAATGTTTTCTACTTCGGTTCCGTCGCCGGCGGCGTTTGGAAAACCAGCGACGGCGGAATCCAATGGAAACCGCTATTCGATCAGCAGCCGATTTCTTCCATCGGCAGCATGGATGTCGCTCCCTCCGATCCAAATATTATTTATGTGGGAACGGGAGAAGCGTGCATCCGCGGCGATATTTCTTATGGCGATGGTGTTTACAAATCCGTGGACGGCGGACAGACCTGGGCCAACATCGGATTGAAAGACACGCGATTTATTGGACGGGTAATTGTCGATCCGCTCGATGCAAATCGCGTCTTCGTCGCGGCGCTGGGCCACGCATACGGAACGAATTCGGAACGCGGATTATTCCGGACCATCGATGGCGGGAAGACCTGGGAAAAAGTTCTTTACAAGGACGAAAAGACCGGCGCCATCGATGTTGCTTTCGATCCGCACAATTCACACATTCTTTTTGCGTCGCTGTGGGAAGCGTACCGCACTCCATACAGTTTGGTCAGCGGCGGACCGGGCAGCGGAATTTACCGCTCGAATGACGGCGGCACAACCTGGACTCATCTCGAAGGACACGGCCTGCCCGAAGGCGTGCTCGGGCGAATTGGCGTTTCTGTTTCCGGCGCGGATTCGAATCGCGTTTACGCAATGATCGAAGCCAAGGATGGCGGATTGTATCGCTCGAACGATGGCGGAAAAAACTGGCGGCGCGTGAACAGCGATCATGGCTTGCGGCTGCGTCCGTGGTATGAATCGCATGTCGTGGCCGATCCAAAAAATGCGGATACGGTATATGTGCTGAGCGCGCAAGCCTATCGCTCTACCGACGGTGGTTATCGATTCGACGAAGTCACCGTTCCGCTGGGCGATATTCACGGCTTGTGGATCGATCCCACCAATGCGGATCGCATGATCATGGCCAGCGATGGCGGAGTGGGAATTTCGCAGGATGGCGGCAAAACCTGGACCGGGCACGACAACCAGCCCACCGCGCAGTTCTATCACGTCGCGGCGGATAATCGCTTTCCGTATTATTTGTACGGCGCGCAGCAGGACAACACTACCGTAGCAATCGCCAGCCGCGGCGATCTGGGATATATCGACAAGCCCGAGTGGTATCCGGTAGCAGGCGGCGAAAGCGGATTTTTGGTTCCCTATTTACCTGACCCGAATATCGTCTACGGCAGCGCGTTTCATTCTCACGGCGGCGGTCCCGTCTCGCGCTTTGATAAGCGCACCGGGGAAGCACTGGATATTTCTCCCGTGCCGCTGCCTCCCATCGGCAAAGCCGCGGCAGAATTAGAGCACCGCTTCCAATGGAATTCGCCGCTGGCCAGCTCGCCGATCGATCCTGATTCTCTCTATTATGGCGGCGAAGTTCTTTTCAAAACTACTGACAGAGGAATGAGCTGGTCCATTATCAGTCCGGACCTGACGCGCAACGACAAATCAAAACAACAATCGTCCGGCGGGCCGATCAGCCAGGACAACACTAGCGTCGAATACTACGATACGATTTTTGCGATCGCACCCTCTCCGCTGGAAAAAGATTTGATCTGGGTGGGTTCGGATGACGGCCTGGTTCACCTGACGCGGGATGGCGGCAAGAGCTGGGCGGACGTCACCCCGAAACAAATGCCCGAGTGGAGCATGGTCAGCCTGATCGACGCTTCCGCGCACGATCCCGGGACGGCTTACATGGCAATCGACCGGCACCGGCTGGATGACTACCGGCCGTATGCTTACAAAACCAAGGATTTCGGAAAGACGTGGGCCTCCATCGCCGAGGGCCTGCCGCCGGATTCTTATGTGCATGTGGTGCGGCAGGATCCGCAGCGCCCTGATTTGCTTTTTGCCGGCACAGAGACGGGAGTGTGGGTTTCGATTGACGACGGCGCGCACTGGCAGTCGCTGCAGTTAAATCTTCCCACGGCGCCGGTTTACGATCTAATTGTGAAAGGCAATGATCTGGCAATCGCCACGCACGGCCGCGCGTTCTGGATTCTGGACGATATCTCGCCGCTCCGGCAGTTCGACGCGGCCACAGCCAGCGCTGGATTTCATCTGTTCAAACCCGCTGACGCCTTCCGGATCAATCCGGGAGAATTCTTTTTGCCGCGCCAGTCATCGGTCGGCACCAATCCCCCCAACGGCGCATTGATTTATTATTCGCTCGGCGCGGCGCCTTCAGGACCTATGACGCTGGAAATCACCGATTCGAACGGCAAGCTCGTACGTAGATTTCATAATCCCGGAAAACAAGCGCCGGAGGTTTCCGAAGACGTGATCTTGCCGCCGCCGGTCGCTCCACCCATGGCGGATTCCGCCGGCTTGAACCGCTTCGTTTGGAATCTTCGATACGCTCCTCCCAATACGGTGCCGGGCGCCGTATTTCTTTCCGGCCGCCCCCGCGGACCGTTGGTCACTCCCGGCCAGTATCAAGTGAAGATGACGGTGGACGGCCAATCGCAAACGGTTCCAATCGAAGTCAAGCTCGATCCGCGCGTGCAGATCAGCTCAGCGGACCTTGGAAAACAACTCGAATTCGCTCTGCAAATTCGCGATCTGCTCAGTCGCTCTTCCGGGGCCATTCTGGAAACGCGCGAATTGCGGATTCAACTCGAAACCTTGCAAACCCGGCTTGGCGGCGATCCAAAAGCGAAAGACGTGCTCGCGGCTGCCGCGGAATTGCAGAAAAAAGCAGCCGTGGTGGAGGATTCCCTGATCCAGATCAAGTTGAAGACTCTGAAAGACCTGATTAAATTCCCGATTAAACTCTCGGGCCAATTGGCCGAACTCGAAAGCAACGTCGAAGACGCCGATTCGCTTCCCACGAAGCAAAATTACGCGGCATTTCAGGATTTGAGCGTAAAAGTTAATCAGCAACTCGGCGACTGGAAGCAATTAATGGATAAAGATCTGGTTTCGCTCAACCAGGAAATGGCCAGGAGCGGCATTGCCGGAATTTCGTTTTATCCGCGTCAGGGAAAACCTGAAACCGGCGGCCAGGATCCTGGCGGCGAAAAATAGAATTCCCATCAATTCGTTTTCAATAGTACGGTTCTACATTTGCGCGAACTCAGCGAAGGAGAATTGAGCGTGGACTTAAAAGGGAAAGTTGCACTCATCACGGGAGCGGCTCGCGGGCTGGGGCTGTTGGTTGCGGAACGGCTGGCCGCGGAGGGCATGAACATCGCCGGGGCGGACATGCGCGACGAGGAGCTGAAAAAAGCAATGGAAGGTGTCGCCAGGAAATTCGGCGTGCGCACCCTTGCGTTTCCCATCAATATCGGCAACGAGAATGCCGTGAAGGAAATGGTCCGGCAAGCCGTGGCGGCTTTCGGCCGCATCGATGTTCTGATCAACAACGCGGGAGTCCGCATCACTTCACCCGTCTGGAAAACGGATTCGGCCATGTGGGACCAGATTCACGACAGCAACTTGAAGGGCCATTTTCTGTGCACGCGCGAAGTGCTCGCCCAGAATATGCTCGAACGCGGCGACGGCACCTTGATTTTCGTTTCTTCCGGCTCGGGGAAAAAAGGTGAAGAAGAATCATCCGCCTACTGCGCTTCGAAATGGGGAATCATCGGATTTGCGGAATCCGTGGCCAAGGACCTGAAGAAAACGCGCATCCGAGTGACCTCGCTCACGCCCGGCATGATCGAAACACCCATGGCTTACGAATCCGCGGAATGGAAGCTGGGCCTCGATTGGCTGAATGCGGATGCGGTAGCAAAAGCGATCGTCTTTTGCATCCAGCAGGATGCGGACACCATCATCCCGGAATTCCGCATCTATCACCGCGCCCAGATTTAAGCGTGTGGAGTGAAGAGAGAGACGCCGGCAATCCGCGGAGCCCAAAAGATTCCGGCTAAGCGCTATCTTCCGATCCATGCTTCCGGCACTCTTTCCAGATCATCCAGCAAAGCGCTGTGAAAAATAAAATCGCCCACGGCGGCGATTCCAGAAAACCGGCTCCGATCCGTCCGCCTAGATCGAAACGATCGCCGTATCCCGTCCCCGCAATAATCGCCACCGCGATCGCGCTGATTGCCCCGCCGGCAATCAATCCGGAGCTGTATAAAATTCCCGGCTGAAACTCTTCTTTTTCCCCGCCGCCGGCGGACTTCATCCCCGCGAAATGTCCGATCAATGCTCCGGCCAGTATCGAAGCGGTTGCGGAAAGCGGCAAATACATGCCCACCGCAAAAGGCAGCGAACGAATTCCGCAAAGCTCGATCACCAGTGCCACAAACGCGCCAATCAGCAGCAACCGCCAACGCATGCGGTGGTTCAGCAATCCTTCCACCAGCAGCGCCATCACTTGCGCTTGAGGCGCCGGCAGTTGCGCCGTTCCAATGCGCTGCGTTTCTCGATAACGGACCATTCCATCCGCGGGCGAAACCATGTAGCGTCCCGGCGGAATTCCCGCACCCACTCGCACCGAATAAAGATCGTAATTCGCGCCCTCATAGCGGACGCCCGTTTCCACCCGCTGGCTCAACTCCGGAATTTTCACCGGGCTCACGGCACTGGGTTTTCCGGAAGCGCCATTCAGCCACGTCAATGTAAGGCCGATCAGAAGAACCGACGTCACTACTCCGATCAGCAGCCCCGTTTGCTGGGCGCTGGGAGTCGCGCCCACCAGATAACCCGTCTTTAAGTCCTGCGCGGTGGTTCCCGCGTTCGATGCCGCGATGCACACCACGGCTCCAATGCTTACCGCGATAATTTCATACGTCCCGCCTACCCAGCCTGCCGCCACAAACAGCAAACACGTGAGCATCAGGACGGCAATCGTGATCCCGGATATGGGATTCGCGGAAGAACCCATCAAACCCGTAATCCGCGCCGACACCACCACGAAAAAGAACCCAAAAATCGCCACCAGCAGCACCGATACCAGATTGGCCGAGCCGTGTGGATTGATTTTCCAAGCCAGCAGCACGTACAGCACGGTCAGCATTCCCAGCGATCCCAAAACCACATAGAGCATCGGCAAATCATGCTCGGTCCGTTTCTCATCGATTGAAATCGAGCCGGAGCCCGGTCCCCGCATTTTTCGCAGCCCGCCGCGCACCGATTGAAACACCGTGGGCAGCGCCTCCAGCAGCAATAAAGCTCCGCCGGTCACCACGGCTCCCGCGCCTGCATAGCGCAGATAGTTCGACCAAATTTCCCCCGGATTCATCTGGTTGATGGGAATCGTCGAAGGATAAAGCGGCGAAGCCACGTTCTCGCCAAAGAAATAAATCAGCGGGATCAACACAATCGAAGACATCACCGAGCCCGCGAAGATCAGCCGGGCCATTCGCAAGCCGATCAGGCATCCGATTCCCAGCAACTCCGGCGACAGGTCGATGCTGAACACCGCTCCGCGCAGGCTTGTCGCGGTCCATTCCAGCGACGACCGCCATAACCGCAGCCCGCTCATCAAAAATTTGTACACCAGCCCGGTGGCCAGCCCCAGAAACACCAGCCGCGCAAATTTTCCGCCTCTCTCCCCGGAGATCAGGATGTGCGCGCAGGCGGTGCCTTCGGGATAGAGAAGCTTGCCGTGCTCTTTCACCACCAGGTAATCCCGCAGCGGCACCATGAAAAACACGCCCAAAATTCCGCCCACCAGCGACAGCCAAAAAATCCTCCAGATCTCCAGGCGGTAGCCAAGAAACAAAAGCGCCGGAATCGTGTACACCACTCCGGCAGCGATCGATTCCCCGGCCGAGCCCACCGTCTGCACGATGTTGTTTTCCAGGATCGAAGATCGACCCAAATATTTCAGCGCTGTAATGGAAAGCACCGCGATGGGGATGGACGCGCTGAAATTCAGGCCTACTTCCAGCGCGATATAGACGGTGACGAGACCGAAAACGATTCCCAGAATGCAGCCGAGCAGGACTGCGCGCAGCGTAAATTCCGACGGTCCGGGATTGCTCTTCTCTTTTTTCGCCATTTCATGATCTGAAGCATGCTGCAAATCCCGCGTCCAAGCGGCCCTAGTATCTCTAAGATTTTTGCCCGCAGCAAGCAGCGCAAGCGGTGGGAAACCGCATTTTTGGTCAAAATATCAGCGCCCCACAGGCGCCATTTTCACCCCCACGAACTGGGAAGGGATGCCTGATTCTGCTCGGTATTGTAAGCAAGCTGCTCTTTTCCGCAAGTCTTCGACATTCGGGCCGCACTCTCTGTTTTCGCGGTCTTTTGTGGGACAATTACAAACTCAAGCACAATTGGGGCATTTCTAATACTTGATGCGGCCTGGGACACAACTAAAAGAAGTTCGTTCCCGTCTTGGGATTACAACGCGGGAAGTGGAAGACTACAGCCGCAAAGTTGCCGATCAAGAAAAGAACGACGAATTTTACGTCTCCAACGCCTGGCTCACCCAGATCGAAAACAAAGACTCCGTTCCCAGCATCTATAAACTCTACAGCCTGAGTGTGATCTACCGCTTAAACTACACCGAAGTCCTTCGGCTGTACGGAGTGGATCTCGAGAAAACCGCCAAGCACCAACTGGCAACTCCTCTGGCCAAGACTCATCTCACGTCACTGGAAGTCTACGATAAGGACCGTCCGATTACGTTTCCGGTAAGGTTCGATCAGGGATTTCGCGTCGAGAAAACAAACCTGGTCTCGCGGATGGTCGAAATCTGGGGCGAAGTGCCGCTCAATTTGCTTCAGAATTTGGATCTCAGGAACGGCATGTACGGATTCATCGGCATGGAAGACTTCACGCTCTATCCGTTGTTACGGCCCGGTTCGTTCGTCCAAATCGATGACCGCCACAATCGAGTCCATCCCGCGGCGTGGCGCACCGAATTTGACCGCCCCATTTATTTCGTGGAACTGCGCGATGGTTATGCCTGTTCCTGGTGCGACTTGCAAGGCAACCGGCTGATCTTGCTGCCTCATCCGCTTTCTCCGGTGCGGATTCGCCAGTTTGAATATCCCGGCGAGGCGGAAATCGTGGGACGGGTGGTGGGCGTTGCGATGCGAATCGTGGGGACTACGACTTCTTCTGCTGGCGATTCAGCAAAATTGCCAGAGCGACCCTGACGTCCGAGACAAATGTTTCGATGAGCAGTGGTTCGTATCCCGCCGGCACGATTACCCGGTAAGGCTCCAGGTTGCACCAGGCATTGAGCACTTCCTCGTAAGGCACTCGCGTGGAATGAATGTATCGCTCTAACTCATCCACCAGCGCTTCGATGGGCAGCAAGGCCAGTTCATCAAAAACACGATGGTGAGTCTCCTCCAACCCTCTTTCCGCAATCTCTTCCCCGAATTTCCGGGCCAGGCCTTCGTGATGATAGTGACCCGTGTTGTAATCCCGGGTGGAAGCCAGGTAGACCAGCCTTGCAAAACTGGTTTCAATGCATTCCAGCGATCGATCGTTCAAATCGTCAATCGCTGATTCCAAGGCTTCGTTGACGTATCGGGTCTCCACGTTCCGGGCCTTTGTTCCCTGTGTAAAATAAGCGCTTCTAGCTCTCTTTCATCTTTCCCAGGTAAATCGGATCGAGCGATCCCAGCAGGCGGACTGACGAGGATCCAGCCTTCTCCGCCACTTTCGATGCCAGGCCGATAACGTTTCCCGCCCAGAACGGACCCCTCAAAAAAATCAGCGTCATCAACAACCCATACGTGATCACAAAGAAGGAATAGTTGATGCCCAGGCGGATTTCCGTGGCCAGGCTGGAACCTGCGCTTTCACTCACAATCTTCAAATGGATCGTCATCAGCCGGCGCAATACCTCGCGCGTCCGCCGCAGCCAGGCCAGGGCCAATCGCTTCCGCTCGGCCAGAAAAAGGGCCTCCACTCGCCGGCTGCCCTCCCGGGAAATATACTCGGAATCCTTGGTGGCGAAGATCCGCTGCACCACTTCCGGCGAAGGGAGCGCCAGATTCATTTGGATCAGGACTTGAGAAGAATACGGGCCTTGCGGCGGTGTTTCCGCGGATTGGAAAGCGCGGAACAACCATGCTGCAAGCATGGCGAGAACCAGGATTGCGATCGCGAACGATATCCAAAGTTCAATCATGGGCGGACGCTTCTTAACAAATAGCTTCTCGCTTGCGAGAAGGCCCGGGCCGTCGCGGACGAGATCACAAGGTAATCGGTCTCAAGCCTCTTCTCGGGCGCGGGCTGCGGATTGGGTTGATAGTACCAAAGAGTTATACACCAAAGTAGAAGGGTCATGAGGTAGCTTATTGGTTGTAGTTGCAGTTCCGGGCCGAGCAGGAACCGCACAGCCAGGCTGATCACGCTCACCGCCACAAAAAGCGTATAGCCGCTAATAATTCCCAGCATGTTTTTTCCAAGTGGGATCGAATAGTGATAGAGCAAGGCCAGCAGGAACGCCAGAAAGATTGCTTGGATGCTGCGAAGACTTCGGTCGAATTCGGTCGTCGATTGGACAAAAATTGCCATCGGATTATCGGCATGGGTGAGCAGCAGCTTGACCAGAACTGCGGCAATCGCGCTCACGATCATGGCTTTCGTAAATCGTGAAACGCCCGGATACGGTGAAAGAGTTCGTGAATAAATTTCCCAGATCACCAGGCATCCCACGATGGCGCTCAGGAATTCCGTCGACCAGTAGACGTTTGCATAAAGGTCCGCACTTACCCGCGATGCGGCGAAGCGCACCACCGATTGCGAAAGAACAAACGCCAGATAGAAATAGAAAAACGGATACTCGGATAGGAAGCGCCCTCGAATCGCCCGGTAGAGCAGCGTCCCGATTAACGAGATGCCGATCCACGAGATGTATGCGCTTGTCATAAGAATGAGATAGCTTGCTAATTTATCACGAAAATCAGGGGAAGATCGTCTCCGATCTTCCCCCTTTTTATTTGCTCATAACTAGGCCGAAAAGGTGATCGGAACCGGCGGTGTTGGCTGAGATGGATGTGCCGGGTGGTCGGGTTGAGGATTGCCTCCATCCGTTGCCGGGGCCGCGCCAGGATCGGCCGACCTCGAGTGAGGCGGCGCCGGGTCAGTGCCATCCGCTAACAGCGTTGGGGGAACTGGCACCGGGGACACTGCATCAGAACCATACGCTCGGAACGGAGGAACAGGAGTTGGCGGCGCCGGATCGGTGCCGTCCGAGAGCATCATCGGCTCATTCGAATGCAAGGCCTGCGGGGTTGGAATTCCGGCGGCTAGTCCCAGCAACATCAAAGACATCACAATCAAAATTCGTCTGGTTTTCATCTTCAATCTCCTCGAGAGGGTGGTGGAGCGTGCAGATGCAGCTTACAGAGATAAGCAAAAGTGCAGTACGGGGTTTAGATCGTGCTAGGTAAACCGAGTGAACGAGAATAGGACGCGCCTAAAATGGGGTCCGTCTATCGCACGCGGAAATAATATCGCACGTGTATTTTTCGCCCATTTTGTTTAAGGATTTGCGTATTTCAACGGATTTGCCGAGGTCGATTCTATCCCGCTGCTTCTGAAAACGAGCAAGGCGCCACGCGGAAGAGGAAAGTTTCGCCGGAGGGAATAAAATATCGTGCCAATTTCGCGTCTCTACTACTCGCCATAGTAGTGCATCGTTTTGTATTCAATAGTTGACGCGGCGAATTCGCTGCGCGACATTCCCAAATCGCAAAAACGTTTCGTTCCCAGCCGAAATGCCCTTGCAATTGTCGAAGCTCCGAGTGGTCTAAGAAATTGTGGTCTTGGTGTTTTCAAGAGAATGATTTTAATTCGCGCGTCCGCCGATGATGCGGATTGCATCCGGAAGAGCCGGGCCTTGCGCATCGTTGGCTTCTCGCTGGTCTGCCGAAGCGCCGGTGGTCTCGTCGGCTTCCGAAGCTCCTTCTCCGGGCGCAAGGAAGAGATTCGCTTCCAGGCCGTGCTGTTTCGTGTAGAGATCAAAATACCGGCCGCCGGCGGCAAACAGCGATTGGTGCGTGCCGCGCTCGATGATCCGGCCGGCTTCCACCACCAGAATCTGATCGGCCCGCCGGATCGTCGAGAGCCTGTGCGCGATTACAAACGTGGTCCTGCCGCGCATCAGGAAGCGCAATCCCTCTTGGATCAGCGCCTCCGATTCGGAATCGAGGCTGGAGGTGGCCTCGTCCAGAATCAAAATGCGCGGATCGGCCAGAATGGCGCGGGCGATCGAGACTCGCTGCTTTTGTCCGCCGGAAAGTTTCACGCCGCGTTCGCCAACCAAGGTGTCGTACTTTTTCTCGAAAGTTTCGGCGAATTCATCCACGCGCGCGATTCGACACGCCTGCAAAATTTCTTCTTCACTGGCCTCTGGCCGGCCGAACGAAACGTTGTCGCGGATCGAGCCGTCGAAGAGAAACGTTTCCTGCAGCACCACACCCAGTTGAGTCCGGTAAGAATCCAGTTTCACTTGCGATAGATCGACTCCATCCACCAGCACCTGGCCTCCGGTGGGCGAGTAGAATGCCGCGATCAGCCCGATGATTGTGGATTTTCCCGCGCCGGATGGACCCACCAGCGCCGTCGAAGTGCCAGGCTCCGATTGAAAGCGAATGTCCTGCAACACCGGTTTGCCAGGATCATAGGCAAAGCTCACCTGGTTGAAGGTCACCTGCCCGCGAATGCGCTCCAGCCGCTGCGTGCGCTCCGGCGCATCGTCTTCCGGCTTTTCGTTCAGAATCTCGCGAGTGCGTTCCAGGCCCGCCAGGGCTTCGGTGAGTTGCGTTCCAATCCCCACAATCTGAACCATCGGCGCAATCAGCATGCCCAGGAAAATCACGTAAGTCAGAAACGTCCCCAGGGTCATGCGGCCGGAAAGAATTTGCCGCGCGCCCATCAGCATGATCGTGGCGCTGACGATTCCCATTGCGCCGGTGGCCGAAAGGCTCATCAGCGACGTTGCCGTCAGAGTTTTCAGCACGTTATCCAGCAGCCGTCCCACTCCTGCGGCGAATACTTTTTCTTCCCGCTCCTCCGCGTGATAGCCCTTCACCACTCGAACGCCGCCCAGCGATTCCGTCAGCCTTCCCGTAACTTCCGCGTTGATTTTGGGCCGCGCCCGGTAATACGGACGAATCGTCTTGAAAGCGCGGTTCAATCCCAGCGCAAAAATCAACAGGACCACAAAAGCCACCGCCGTCATCATCACGTTGATGCGCAACAAAATCACCAGCGCGAATACGGCAGTCATGATTCCGCCGGCCAATTCGATCAGTCCCGTTCCCAGCAGATTCCGAATGCCCTCCACGTCGCTCATGATTCGCGACACCAGAACGCCCGTCTTGTTCGAGTCGTAAAACGAAACCGGCAGCCGCACGATGTGCGCCTGCACCCGGCGGCGCAATTCCGTGATCATCCGCTGCGCCGATTTCGAAAGCAGTTGCGTCAGGCTGAAGGAAGTCAGCCCTTGCAACAAGGTTGCCGCCACCACCGCCAGAACGATGGGAGTCAGCAGGCGTACCTGGCGTTTTCCGATCACGTCGTCCACCAGGTATTTCGTCGAAGCCGGCAGGATCAATCCCGCCACTCGATTGATCGCCATCAGCCCAAAACTCACCAGGAGAACCACGCGTCTTGGCTTGATCAGCGCCCACACTTCGGGCAGCAGCTTCCAGGCCTGTTTCGACCTGGCGGCTTTGCTCTGTGCTTCCGCTGTATTTTCAGTGGCCATAGGTTATGGAGCGTCCAAAGCGTGCTTGTTTAGATGCCTGCTCGTCCGGAAAGACTCTTCGGGCCAGTTCCGTGGGCAGTTGATGATACACCGCGCCGAGATACTCTCGCCGAGATACACGCCAAGCCTTTTAGATTCCTCACCATCCTCGGTAAGCACGCGCGCCCGGCGGTGAGCATCGTCACGTTCAAAGGTGACCCGAATCACAGCCACCTCCACTCCATTCCAAGTATTTATAAGGGTGTTGGAGGTGTGCCGTGAAACTCACAGACGCCGAGACCCGAGTGTCCCTGAAGAACATTCTCTATGCGACTGATTTTTCCACTCCGTCGGAAGCGGCGCTTCCCTATGCCCTCTCCATTGCACGGCGTTTCGGCTCCAAGGTGTTTGCCGTCCACGTCACCACTCCCGCGTTCTATCCGTCTCTCCCCCCAGCCGATTGGCCTGCGATCGTGGAAGCGGAACAAGCGCAAGCTCGCGAAGACGCGAAGCATCTGGAGCAAAAGTTGAATGGCTTCCCCCACGAATTGGAATTCCGCGAAGGCGGAATTTGGGAAGTTCTCTCGGAAATAATTCAGTCCCGGGAAATCGATATGTTGGTGATCGGCACCCATGGACGGCAGGGAGCTGAAAAAATGATGCTCGGCTCGGTGGCCGAGGAAGCGTTCCGCACGGCGGAATGCCCCGTACTGACGGTGGGTCCGCATGTTGTCACCCCGCCCAAGGAACTCGTCGAACTCCACAACATTCTCTATGCCACGAACTTCTCGGAAGTCTCCACTACGGCTGCTCCCTACGCCATTTCCTTGGCCCAGGAACACCAGGCGCAATTGGCGCTGCTGCATGTGCTTCACCACCTGCAGGATTCCAATCTGAAAGCCCCCGAAAACAGCGCCGCCAGCCTGTTGCACCGGCTGCATGCGCTGGTGCCCGCCGAAGCGGAACTCTGGTGCCATCCAAAATGCTATGTGGAGTATGGTCCGCCGACCGATCGAATTCTGGAATTTGCGAAGGCGCACCAGTCGGGTTTGATCGTCCTGGGTGTGCGGCCGGTGAAAAAGCATCTCACTGCCACTTCACACTTTATTGAGACGATGACCTATCAAATCGTGACGCAAGCGCCTTGTCCTGTTCTGACTGTGCGCGGATGAAACGGCTTACTTGTTGAGTGTGTCGAATCGGGATTGAGCCGCCTCACAAATATCTTCCCTTGAAAAATTCTTGCATTGGTCGTTTTCAGAATCGCTTCGCGGGTTTATGCTCGGAGGCCGGTCCTTGCATCGGGCGGCACTCTGGCACTACAAGTGCAAGGCTAAGAATGTAACCATGCAAAAAAAGGCGCCATGAACACGAGTAAGATCAACATTTCCGAGCGAGGAATTCTGCGCGGCCTCGACGCTTTTTTTGTGCCGCGCACCGTCGCCGTCATCGGCGCCACTGACCGTCCCAGCAGCGTTGGCCGTACGATTCTCGCGAACCTTCTCGATGGCGGATATCACGGAAAAGTTTATGCGGTGAATCCCAATCGCTCCGAAGTTCTCGGCCTTCCCTGCTATAAACAGATCGGCCTGATCCCGGAAAGAGTGGATCTCGCCATTATCGTCACACCCGCGCCCAGCGTACCCGCCGCCGTTGGAGAATGCGTGGAATCGGGAGTGAAAGCAGCCGTAGTGATCTCCGCGGGATTCCGCGAATTCGGCGCAGCGGGCGCGGACCTGGAAAAGCAGATTCAGGCGCAGCTTCGCAAAGGCCGTATGCGCCTGATCGGCCCCAATTGCCTGGGCGTGATGAATCCGCTGATCGGGCTCAACGCCACGTTTGCGCAGGCGCCCGCCCGCACCGGCAATGTCGCATTCCTCAGCCAGAGTGGCGCGCTGCTCACCGCCATTCTCGATTGGAGCGCCAAGGAACAGGTCGGTTTCAGCGCCATCGTTTCCACTGGCTCGATGCTCGATGTGGGATTCGGAGATTTGATCGATTATTTCGGCGATGAGCCGCAGACGCAAAGTATTCTGCTGTACATGGAATCGGTGGGCGACGCTCGCTCTTTTCTTTCCTCCGCGCGCGAAGTGGCCCAGAAAAAGCCAATCATCGTGATCAAAGCCGGACGCACCGAAGCCGCCTCGCACGCCGCGGCCTCGCACACCGGCGCGCTCACCGGCAGCGACGAGGTTTTCGACGCCGCCCTGCGCCGCTGCGGCGTCCTCCGCGTTCAGAATATTTCCGACCTCTTCTACATGGCGGAAGTGCTGGGCAAGCAGCCGCGCCCGCGCGGTTCGCGGCTCACCATTCTCACCAACGCAGGCGGCCCCGGCGTCCTGGCCACGGATTCACTCATCGCCAACGGCGGTCAGCTGGCCGCGCTGCCAGAGGAATCCATGCGAGCGCTGGATCAATTTCTTCCCCCGCATTGGAGCCACGCAAATCCCGTCGACATTCTTGGCGATGCCGATCCCGAACGATATGCCCACGCTCTCGAAATTGCCGCCGCCAACCCAGAAAGCGATGGACTCCTCGTGGTCCTCGCGCCGCAAGGAATGACGAACCCGGCCAGCGTCGCCGAGCGCCTCACTCCCTTCGCCAAATCCACGGGAAAGCCGATTCTGGCCAGTTGGATGGGCGGCGAAGCCGTCGCCCCGGGCGAATCCATTCTGAATTCCGGCGGAATTCCCACGTTTAATTATCCCGATACCGCCGCTCGCGCCTTCACCTACATGTGGCGCTATTCCTACAATCTTCGCGGCCTCTACGAAACTCCCGTCCTGGCCGAAGAAGAGGGAGACGACGGCGCTTTCACGGGGCAAGCCACGGCCATTCTCCAGCAAGTCCGAGCCGCCGGACGCACCGTGCTCACCGAAGTGGAATCGAAGCAACTCCTCGCGCTCTACGGCATCCCGGTGGTGGAAACGGTGGCCGCGCGCAGCGAGCAGGAAGCCGTCGAAGCCGCCGCGCGCATCGGCTATCCGCTGGTCTTGAAAATTTATTCGGAAATTGTCACTCACAAAACCGACGTGGGCGGCGTGAAGTTGAATTTGCAAAATGAAGCCGCTGTGCGCGGCGCCTACCGCGAAATCGAAACAGCCGTAAAAGCAAAAGCGGCTCCGGGAAGTTTTCTGGGCGTCACCGTGCAGCGCATGGTCCCGCTTGACGGCTACGAATTAATTCTCGGCAGCAGCCTTGATCCGCAATTTGGTCCCGTGATCCTGTTCGGTTCCGGCGGCCAATTGGTGGAGGTCTATCGTGACCACGCGCTGGCCCTTCCGCCTTTAAACACCACTCTCGCCCAGCGCATGATGGAGCAGACCAGAATTTTCGCGGCGTTGAAAGGCGTCCGCGGCCGCGCCGCCGTCGATCTACTGCAACTCGAAAAACTTCTGGTCCGTTTCAGCCGCCTGGTCGTCGAGCAGCGCCTGATCAAGGAAATTGATATCAACCCGCTGCTCGCTTCCTCGGATCGACTGCTGGCGCTGGACGCGCGCGTGATCGTTCACAGCCTCGAAATTCCAGACGATCGCCTGCCGAAAGCCGCGATCCAGCCCTATCCGCAACAATACGTCTCGCCCTGGAAAATTCGCGCCGGCGAGCCGATCACGATTCGCCCCATCCGCCCGGAAGACGAACCCCTGATCGCCAAATTTCACGCCACGCTTTCCGAACAAACGGTCTATCTCCGCTATTTCCACGTGATGAATTTAAGCTCGCGCGTGGCTCACGATCGCCTGATCCGCTCCTGCTTCATCGATTATGATCGCGAAATGGCGCTGGTGGCCGAGCACCTGAATCGCCTTACCGGGGAACGCCAGATTCTCGCCGTCGCGCGGCTTTCCAAATCCCGCACTGAAAATGAAGCCGAAATTTCCGTGCTGGTCTCCGACCAATGGCAGCACCACGGCCTGGGCAAACAACTGCTCAAAATTCTCATCCAAGTGGCCCGCGACCAGAAGCTCGATCGCGTGATTGCCAACATCCTCCCCGAAAATAGCGACATGCAAGCTCTAGCCGTCCGTTTCGGTTTCGCCGTCCGCGAATCTGGCGAACCCGACCTGATCGTCGCCGTCCTCGATCTGTAGCCGCATTGGCCCCAGTCTTCCGGATCAGTATTCCGCGGGCGTTCGCTGGCTCCCTACCTCCCGCCCACTTCAAAATCGGCCCGGCATCCGCGATCCACCCAGATGCTGTTGTTGTTGTATCCCCAGGTCTGGTTGTAAATACAATCCGCATCGCTGCGCTGCCGAATCAGCCTGACGCGCCCGCGAGTATTCACCGGGCACACGTTCCGCCGCATATCATTCGACGAGCAGTTCAGCGTGATCATGCCGCCACCGCCGGGATTCCAGCCGTTTTTTCCTCCGATCTGAAAATCGGCTCGGCAGCCACGGTCCACCCAAATGCCGCGCTGATCGAATCCCCAGGTGCTTCCCAGAATGCACGGCGAGCCGCTGCGCTGGCGCACCATTTGAACTCCGCCCCGCGTATCGGTTGGACACCAATTTTTTCTGCCATCATCGGAGGGGCAATAAATATTGTAGCCGCGATCCCATCCTCCCCAGTTGCCTCCGCCGTTAAATCCGCCTCCCCCGCCCCCGCCGATTTGAAAATCCGCCCGGCAGCCGCGGTCCACCCAGATTCCTCCGCCGTCGTATCCCCAGGTTTTGCCCTGGACGCACGGGGCATCGCTTTTTTGCCGGATCATCTGCACGCCGCCACGTGTATCCGTCGCGCAAATGTGCCGTCGCATGTCATTCGAGTCGCAGCCCATCACTCGCCCCTGCGGCGATGCCGGAGCAGCCGCGGCGGTTCGAATCACGCGTCCGCCGAAAGCGAAACAAAGTCCCAATACAAATACGGCTAGAAACAAGAGAAAATTTTTCACGGAAATGCCTCCTCGGCTCGAGCAGTTGAACGGCACTCAACGCGGTCGTCGTCAAAAAATCGGAAATTCAGAGCGCCTGTCTGAACCCCCAGCAGCTTTTTACAGCATCTTCCTCGACAGTTGCGACAGCAAAATAAACCTATGCCAGCCTCCCCGCGACTGTCAAGCCATTGCCAGCCGCACTCGTGAGGAAACTGGTGAAGGCCCGAGTGTCGCAGGTCCAAAACAAGAAACGACGCTAACCGCGAAGCCGATTGCAGGTTATTGATTGTTGCTAACGCTCGCGGGTCCGCTCGTTGAAGGCCCGCAGTGGTGGTATCCTCGCGATTCAGTTGTTTTGAAAATCAAAATCAGAAGGGAATTTCTTTTGGCCACGCGTTGTTTCGAGGAATTTGCGCAAGCCGCACGGCGGATGATTCGCCGGCCGAGGCTTCCGGCAACCGCCATACTCGTGCTGTCGCTTGGAATCGGGATGAGCACAGCGCTTTTCAGCGTGATGTATGGGGTTTTGCTGAAGCCGCTGCCCTTGCAACAGCAAGAGCGGCTGGTGGTGGCCTGGAAAGGCGACGCAACGGACGTCACGCGAGTGGGCGAATTGTCGTATCCGGAATTTCGCGACTGGCAGCAGCGCACCAAATCTTTTGGATTGATGGCGGCGATGCCAACGACCGTTTACGGCTATGGCGTAACGCTCACCGGATTCGGCGAGCCGATCCAACTCGAACGCGCGCCTGTGACGGAGGATTTTTTTTCGCTCCTGGGCGTTTCCCCCGAATTGGGCCGCACCTTCGCGCCTTCGGACGATCGGCCCGGCGCTGAGCCAACCGTCGTTCTGCATCATTCGCTTTGGGTCAACCGCTTTCGTTCCGATCCTGCGCTGGTCGGGAAAGCGATCAACCTCAGCGGCAAAGCCTACACCGTCATTGGAGTGATGCCATCCAGTTTCGATTTTCCGGCGGGCGCGGAGCTTTGGACGCCCCTGGATTTGAATGCCAGCACCTTGCAGAACTATGACGCGGTTTTTCTTCAGGTGGTGGGCAGGCTCAAGCCGGGAGTGTCTGCTGAGCAGTTGCACGACGATCTTTCGGGCGTGATCGATCATCTGGCGCAAGAACATCCGCAACCGGGGGAATCCGTTGAAAAACAATTTCCCGTAATCACGCCGCTGGCCGACTACATTTTCGGAAATGCCAAACCTGCGATTGTTTCGCTCTGGGCGGCTTCGCTTTTGCTGCTGGCGATTGCGTGCATCAACATCATCAGCCTGCTGCTGGCGCAGGCAATTACGCGGGAAAAAGAAGTGGCGTTGCGCCTGGCGTTGGGGGCGACGCGCGCGCATCTGTTCCGGCAATTTATCGTGGAAGGGATTGTGTTGTCGCTCGCAGGCGCGCTTGGGGGATGCGCCGCTGCTCAATTTCTGGTTCGCGCGATGCTTGCCCTGGCGCCGGAAGGAATTCCGCGTTTGGCGTCCGTTCAATTGAATGCGTATTCGCTTTTGTTCGCATGCGCCAATTGCATCCTGATCGCCTTGGCATTCGGCGCGGCGCCCGCGCTGCTGATGAACCGGCGCGATTTGCAGAATTCGCTCAATCTGGAAAACGCCCGGCTGGCGGGCAATCCCCGCGGAGCATTTTTCCGTAAAGGCTTGATCGTTGCAGAAATTTGCGTCACCGCCGTGCTGCTCATCAGCGCTGGAATGGTGATCCATAATTTTTACAATATGCAGCGGGTGGGATTGGGTTTTCTTCCCGATCACGCTCTCACCGCTCAAATCCGCCTTGTGGGTTATGACCAGCCTCACTCCAAAGCTTTCTTCGTTGAACTGCTCGATCGCATTCGCGCGCATCCCGAAATCACGGCCGCCGGAGCCATTTTGCTGCGGCCGTTCGAAGGCACGGTGGGCTGGGACGTGGCTTATCAAACCAGAGGGCAAGATTCCGGCGCGGCTGCCCGCAATCCCATTTCGAATTTTGAAGTGATCACGCCCGATTATTTCCGGGCGGTAGGAACGCCGGTTCTGGCGGGCCGCTCGTTCACGCTTGAGGATCGAGACTCCAGCCAGAAAGTAATAATCGTCAGCCAATCCGTCGCTCGCGATTTGTTTGCGAATTCCGGCAACGCCATCGGAAAGCAAATTAAGCTGGGCCGCGCGCGCCCCGATGAAAATACCGAGTGGTGGACCATCGTTGGCGTTGCGGCCGACGCCCAATACCGCAAACTGGGCATCACCCAGCGCGACATTTTCATTCCGTTTCTTCAAACCAATATTCCTCTCCGCTATGTCGTGGTCCGCACCAAAACCGATCCGGAATCGTTTCTCCCCGTTCTTCGCGAAGAGCTTGCCGCGCTCGATAGACGGCAAGCCGTCTCGAAAGTGCGCACGCTGGAACAATCGATCGCCGCCACCAAAACCGGACCGCGCTTTGCGATGCTGCTTTTTTCGGTGTTCGGAGTGTTCGCCGCGTTGCTTGCGGCCGTGGGAGTTTACGGCCTGGTTTCCGATTCCATCGTGCAGCGCCGCCGTGAAGTAGGAATTCGCCTGGCGCTGGGCGCGCAACCGCGCGAAGTTCTGTTCCTGCTGATGCAAGGCGAAATGCGCGCAGTGCTGCTGGGCGAATTTTTCGGGGTACTTTTCTGTTTCGGCGCGTTTCACGCCTATTCGCGCCTGCTGTACGGCCTGCCGGGAATCGACTTTCTCTCCGCTGCCGCAACCATTTTGATTCTTTCCACGGTTACGATCGTTGCGAGCGCGCTTCCCGCTCTGCAGGCTACCCGATTGCCCATTACTTACCTGCTCGCTGACTAGCTTTGCGGAATTCTTTTCGTTTTTTTGCGACAGTTCGGGCTCCCAAAACAAGGGCACGTAACTGTACGATATAGGAGCGATTAGAAATCCATATCCCATTGTAATCAAAGAGCTTGTGGGTTCGTGACTGTGGTTGCCACTGGCGATTAGCCGGGCCCGGCGCTGGGAATTTTGTTTGCGGGCGTTCCCAACCCTTACGGGTTGGGCTAACTTCTGGCGCGCCTTTGGCGCTCTGATAAAACACGATCTTATAGGCACGGCACGGCGTGTCGCGGCGCCTGGACGTGCGCGCGCAAAACCAGGGAAATGGTGAACGGCGCGGGCGCTAGACGCCTGCGGTTATCAGGTTGGCGCCCTGTTGATTCAACTTCTGGCATGCGTGCAATTGTTTGCGGAAGCTTAGGTGGCGGAGGCGCGTTAGTTCGACCAGGGGCCGCCAGACGGCGTGGACCAGGTGGTGCTTGATGAGGAAGCGCCAGAAACGGTTGGAGCGCTTGTATAGATAGGACATGGCCAGATACGGAGGAACGGAACGCCAATCCTGGGGACGGCGGCGCCAAATTGAGGCGTGCGAAAAGAGGCGCTGGTACATCCAGGCATAGCCCTGTTCAAGTTCTTCAGGGGACATGTTTCTGGGACGGAACACCGCGTGAGCTGTGTCGTAGAGAGACCAATTGCGATGTAGCAGGCGCTGTTCGGATTGCATTTGCCGGAAGAGAGGCGTCGAGGGATAGGGAGTGAGAATGTGAAACGTGGCGCACTCCAGGCGGTTGTGCTCGATCCAATCGGCTGTGCGGGCGAAAACTTCCTTTGTATCGTGATCGAATCCCAAGACGAAGGAACCGTTCACCTGGATGCCGTTCTCGTGCAGGATACGGACCCGGCGGGCATAGTCGCCAGTCTTGGGAGTTTTCTTTTTTGCATCGGCGAGATTGCGATCGGTAAGTGATTCGAACCCAATAAACACCCCGGTACATCCGGCCAGAGCCATGGCGCGGATCAGAGTGGGATCGTCGGTGACGTCAATGGAAACTGCCGCGCTCCAGATTTTGTTCAGCGGTTGCAGCGCGTGACACAATTCGCGCAAATACGCCGGGTTCGATCCCAGATTGTTATCGATGAAGACGCCGTAAGGCTGCCCATCCGCAACAAATTCCGCGGCGATCTGGGCGGGATCGCGCATGCGATACGGCATGCGCAGGCCTTCCGTTGCCAGATAGCAAAAGCCGCAGCGATTGTGGCAGCCGCGAGTGGCAATCAAACTGGTGGTGGTGAGAAAACTTTTTCGCGGGAGAATCGATCGCTTTGGAGCGGGATCGAGGCGGTAATCACTCTCATAGGTTGCGGTGTATATCGGCCGCAGGCGGCCGGATTCCACGTCCGCTAGAATCCTGGGCCAAAGCTGCACGCCGTCGCCGAGGGCGAGCGTGTCGGCATAGGGTGCGCACTCGTCGGGGCAGGACAGCACGTGCAGTCCACCCAGCACGATCTTGCTGCCGCGGCTGCGGTACCACTGTGCAAGTTCGAATGCGCGGATCGCGAACGTGAGGTGGACCGTGATCCCCACCACTTCGGGCATCGGCGCGAAAGGAGGCCGGCCGTCGAGGAGATTTTCGTCCCAATACTGAAGTTCCCAATACTGGGGCGTGGTGGCCGCGAAACTGGTGAGGGCCAGCGTGGGCGTAAGCACGTGCTTGCCGAAGCTGGCGTTGGGGTCTTTTGGGTAGAAGGGGTTGATCAGGAGAGCGTAGCGCGGCTTGATCGGACCGCCGGAATTCGCGACATCGAGAAGCGGCGGCCGGGTCATTTCCGCGGGGGACCATGGGCGTTCAAGGGATTGCAGGAAGGGCTGCTGGAAATCGCTCATGGATATACTTTATAAAGCAAAGTACTTTATGTCAATAAAACCTTGCGAAGCCGTTTGCGGGAAAAGGGGATGCCGCAGGCGATGCCGCAAGAGGTTGATCTGGAAGGCCACTCGAGAGTTGCGAGGGAGGAGAAGGTCAGAAATCAGGGTATTGCGCGGTGCGCGGCACGCGGGCCTTAATTCGGGAGGACGGATTTTCTAGTGCTTGGTTTCACACGTTCCGCAGCAATTTGTGCAAGCTGCCGCACTGGATGTTTGTTTTTCGAGGCGAGCGATGGTTTGCTCGAGCCAGAATCGAAGTGAATCTTCGAGTTCAGATTGGGTCCCGTATCGGTAAAAGGAGTCGATGCTTAGGCCTTCCTCGTTCAGGACGATGTGCCGGCATGGAACTTTGTCGTCTCGAGATTCGGGCGGAACAAATTGCATCAGAAGGCATTCGGAACAGGGTTGAGGATTGTTCTTGGAATCATAATTCAGACAGGTGGGCGAATCCTGGAAGATCAACTGTGGTTTCCAAGGGGTTCGAGGTGATGGGTTGTAGCCGCCCTTATTTAGAAAGTTCAGTTCAAATTTCAGGGTTTCGAGCAAATTTCGATTGTCATGTGCCATCACGCCCTCCTCAGTCCTTTGTTTAGTCTGCGCGAAAATGGTTGTTCCGAGCAGTGACCAAGATCACCGGTCAGCGTGATGTGCATCACGCGAAGGAAGGAAACTGGAATCAAGCGGTGGGAGTCATAGTGGTGTTCGAATGCCGGGCTGGTAGCGATCGAGCAACTGTTAAAGATGTGAGGTGATGTTTGGTGATTTGGGCATATACTTGCAGACGATCTCCATGCAGACACCATACGGGTTGCGAATAATCGAGGACTGCATTGCCTGTCCCTTGCGGGAGGAGCGGATTTTCTGTGATTTGTCGCCCACGGGGATACAGAAGTTGTCCGCGATCACTTCGAGCGCGACGTATCCGAAAGGGGCGTTTCTATTTGTCGAAGGGCAGCCGCCCAGAGGGGTATTCATTGTCTGCTCCGGGCGGGTAAAGCTCTCGGCAGCATCGTCCGACGGAAAGACCATGATCCTGCGAATCGCCGAAGCTGGGGAAATCGTCGGACTTCCGGGAACAATTTCCGGTGAACCGTATGAGGTGACCGCGGAGGTTTTGGAACCGGGGCAGGCCAATTTCATTCCGCGGGAGTCGTTCCTCCGTTTCTTGCAGGATCACGGCGATGCGGCGCTGAAAGTGGCGCAACTGCTCGCCAATATTTATCGTACGGCGTATCAGGAAGTGCGCTCACTGGGGCTTTCCCGTTCCTCCGCGGAAAAGCTCGCGAAGTTCCTGCTGGATTGGGCGGGCAATCATCACGGCACGCAGCAGGATGCGAACCGGCTTACGTTGACTCTTACGCACGAGGAGATTGCCCAGATGATTGGGGCCTCGCGGGAGACGGTGACGCGGCTGTTTTCCGATTTCAAGAAAAAGAAGCTGGTGCAGATGAAAGGCTCCAGTATTGTGATTTCCAATCGTCCAGCCCTCGAGATTCTTGGGGGCGCGTAATTCATCCCCTTCCATAGCTGAATCGCGTCATCGCAATCCCGTTGGGAGATGTGATGGCCATCACATTCAAAAGTGACTCTAGTCACGGATTTTATGTATCGGTGTGCCTGATCATTGGCGCTGCACCATAATGAACCACATAGAACCTATTTCGGAGACGAGCTATTTCGAGGAAGTCATCGGGCTTAATTGCCCATCGCGTACCAAATGTGCGGATCTTTCGATGCGGTGCATCTTCAGGAACATGAGCAATTTTGAACAGTCACCCAATTACGTTTTTTTGCATAGTAACGTGCGGTTTGCTAGCAGATGACCGAGGTATGCAAAGTCCGTTGAGATGGAACTCTGATCAGTAACTCGAAGGAGGATTTTCATGGGGCGGGTGAAAGAGTTGGGAGTAGTTGGCTTCGCAGCCATGCTGATGTTTACGGGGATGCTGATCAGTGCAGCGCAAGCGCAGGACAAGGCGCCCGATAAGAGCAAGTCCGATTCGACAACATCGAAAGCAGCGGATCAAAAACCGCTTGAAAAAGGGTACGTGGGGTCGGATACCTGCAAGACTTGCCACGAAGACGTCTTCAATGGATACGAAAAGTCTCCTCACTATAAGACCCTGCTTGACCCGCATGCCACAGCATCGAAGCAAGGCTGCGAGGCGTGCCACGGGCCGGGCGAAGAGCACACCGGAGACCCCGCCGACAAGACCAAAATTTTCAGCTTCAAAGGCGCTTCCACCGAGAAGATAAATAGCAAGTGTCTTACCTGCCACGCCTCAGGACCGCAGCAAATGAACGCGACGAATTCGCTGCACCGCAAAAACGAGGTGAGCTGCATTTCCTGCCATTCGCCGCATCACGCGCAGAGCCGAGAATTCCTGTTGGTGAAATCGCAGCCCGAACTTTGTTATACCTGCCACCTGCAGCAGAAGCCGCAGTTCAACATGCCATTCCATCACCGCGTAAACGAAGGATTGGTGAAGTGTTCCGATTGCCACAACCCGCACGGAACCGTGAAACCGAAGCAAGTGCGGACGTCGGCCACGCAGGATGCGGTCTGTTTTACCTGCCACATCGACAAGCAAGGACCGTTCGTATTCGAGCACATGCCGGTGAAGACGGAAGGATGCGCTTCCTGCCATACGCCGCATGGATCGCCCAATCCGCACATGCTGAAGGTGAGCAACGTCAATTTGCTGTGCCTGCAATGCCATACAACATCGAGCTTTAGCGGCGCTCCGGGCACACCTTCGTTCCACAACCAGGCGGCGCAATACCAGGCCTGTACGCTGTGCCATGCGCAGATCCACGGATCGAATGTCGACAGGACGTTTTTCAAATAAGCGCCGTCATGAATTCTCTAATTCAGATCAAACCAATGACGGACGCGGCCCAAGAGTCGCCAGGATATCAAGTCATACTTCAGCGGGGTGAAAAGCCATGAACGTTCGGGTCGGAATTCGATTGCTCGGCTGTTTGCTTTTGGTTGCGGGGCCTTTTTTCGCGACCGCATCTAAGGCCCAGGACAATTCCGGGACCAAAGGGATTGATTCCGGCAATTATAATATCCAGCAATCGGTGGAATTCGGATATCGCGCGAACTGGATCAACGGGAACCAGAATAACTACGATACATTCGTGAACCTGGGGTCCGGCATGCGGTTGTTCGACTACACACTGGATATGCGGTCGCTGGATCACCGGGGAGTTTTTTTCGACAACCTGAGCTTCAGCAATTTCGGGTATGGCGGCGATCCGAACGACGTGACGCGGCTGCGGATTGAGAAGAACCGCTGGTACGATTTTCGGGGCATGTTCCGGCGGGACAAGAATTTCTGGAACTACAACCTGCTGGCGAATCCGCTGAACCCGACTTCTTTCAATCCGGCGACTCCGATCCTCAATTCTCCGCATTCGCTGGACCTGACGCGGCGAATGCAGGATTACAACCTGACGCTGCTGCCGCAATCGAAAGTGCGGTTCCGCCTGGGCTATTCCCATTACCGCAACGAAGGTCCGCAGTCGTGGACGACGGATAGTCCGGTCATCTCCAGCTTTAATCGAGTGGATTCCAGCAGCATGAATGCGTATCGCCTGGGAGTGGATTACACCATACTGCCGCGCACCACCATAACCTATGACCAGTTCCTGAACTACTTCAAGGGAGACGACACGGCCACGGATCAGCACTTTCTTTTTCAGCTTCCTGGGGGAGTGCCGGTTGACCTGGGTATCCCATTTAACGGGACAACGCCCTGCGCGGCGCCGGTGACCAATGCCGGGACAACTCCTCCGACGGTGAAGGCGAATTGCAGCGGACTTTTGTCCTACAGCCTGACAGGAAGCCCGCGCAACTTCATGCCGACGGAACGTTTGGCACTGCGGTCGTCTTATTTCCGGAAATTCGAGATGTCCATGTCGGCGGCTTACAGTTCGGCGAACAGCCAGATGAACAATTACAGTGAACTTACCAACGGACTGAGCAGCAGGACGGCCGGCCGCACGACTTCGAACGCCGGCCCGTCGGATGCCAAGAGGGTTACCGTAAATGCGGATTGGGCCGGAATTTATTCGGTGACGGAGAAATTCCGCATCGAGGAATCCTTCTCCTACAACAACTGGCGGATTCCCGGCGGGTGGAATGCCGTCCTGGGGAATGGCTTTTCGGTAGCGCCGGCGGCGGGCGGCCTGTTCCCGTCCATGTTGCTTCCGCTGTCCCCCGCGTTCAGCGCCGCAACCTGTCCGGCTCCCTTTACAGCCGCGACCTGCCCGCAACACACTTCGAGTTCGGGCGAGGACTTCGAGACGGAGACGAACTCGAGATTCCTGGGGCAAAATTCGAAGACCAACAATTTCGAACTGGCTTATGATTTCTCGAATCGGTTCAGCGCGCGACTCGGTTATTTGTATGAGAACCGCGTGGTGGCCGATATGTTTCAAGCCTTTGACATCGCGGAAATCTACGATCCGGGCGGACCGACGGGCACCAACGCGAACTTCCATCTTGCTGCCCGCGGCGATTGCGCCCTGGTGGCCGGCAAGTTGCCGGCGAAATGCACCCTGCAGGCGGACGGATCGATTATCGCGACTGGTCAGGATGCGGTGGGCACAGATACAGAGCGCAACATCACGGAGATCCACACGAACGCACTAGTGGCGGGATTTAATTTCCGGCCGATGGATACGCTGCGGATCAATGGAGATTTCCTGTTCGGTTACAGCGATTTTTCGTTGTTCCGGACCAGCCCGCGGCAAGTGCAACAGTACAAGATTCACGCGACCTACACGCCGCGGCCGTGGATGAGCGTCGACGGCGCCATCGATCTTCACGAGAACCGTGACAACGTGTTCCAAGTGAATTACCTGGCGCACGGCCGGACGTATAGCTTCGGCACCATCCTCTCGCCGAATCCGAAGCTTACCTTCGACCTGGGCTACAACTACAACGATATTCACTCGGAAGCCCTGGTCTGCTTCGCGGCCTCGGGACAAGCGGGGTTGCCCACTGCTCCCTGCCCGATCGTAGGTTCACCGGTGGCCCTGAGCGCGAACGGTTTCTACAACAGCCTGCAGCATTTCGTATACAGCGATGTGATTTTCAAGCCCATGAAAGTGATCACCGCATCGTTCGGTTATATGGGATCGTTTGTGGGGGGCAGCACGCTGGTTCTGAATCCGCTTCAACCGCTAACGGCGCTGGCTTTTAATTTCCAGAAACCCTACGCGATGATTCAGATCGATCTGTACAAGGGGCTCAGCTACAAGACAACGTGGAACTATTACGGGTACAACGGTAAGAATCCCACGGCGATCACCGGACTGGCGCCAATCGGTTCCGAGGACTTCAACGGCAGCCTGGCAACGTTTGGGGTACGCTACGCGTTCTGATAGAGAGTGAAGCGGAAACAGATCAAAACGTGATATGGTTCGGCATCTTTTCAGGGGGTAATGAGATGAAACAGCTGTTGGTTCGAGTGAGTGGAGGAATGTTTCTTCTGGTTGCGGCCTTATTTCTGGTGGCCGCGCCCGCGCAAGCACAGGACGCGGCAAGCACATACAAAGCAAAGTGCGCCATGTGCCACGGGCCGGATGGGAAGGGCGACAACACGATGGGCAAGAAACTGGGCGCCCGCGATTTCGCCTCCCCCGAAGTCCAGAAGGAATCGGATGACGACCTGGCGGGGATCATTGCCAAGGGCAAGAACAAGATGCCGGGATATGAAAAGACCCTGAAGCCCGACCAGATCAAAGCGCTGGTGACTTACATTCGCGGGATGGCCAAAAAGTAGCAAGCACGGCCGCAAGCCCTGATCTGATTCAGTTTTCTCGACATGAAGCCATGGACGCCTCCGGGGCGTCCATGGCGTTTTATCGTTACTAGTTCCCGCCAGTGCGAGTTTGCGCCGAGCCTGCCGACTCGCGGAAGGAAAGTCCAATTACACTCTTCTGCCTCTTCGCGACGTTCTGGCTGACGGTTTCAGCGCCCGCGTCTTCACACGCTTCGCAACCCCAGAATGTGGATTGTCTCGCCTGCCACGGCCAACAGGACTTTAAGGACGATAAGGGGCGCAGTCTGCACGTGGACGGCGCACACCAGAAATCAAGCGTTCACGGCATTCTTGCTTGCGGAGATTGCCACGGCGACATCAAGGATTATCCACACCCGAAGAAAGTGGCCAAGGTGGAATGCGTTACTTGCCACGCGGAAGAGGCCGCCGCGGTGCCGAAGAGTATTCACGGCCAGATGCTCGGCCCGGATGCCTGCACAAGCTGCCACGGCGAGCCGCATGAAATTCAAGCGGCGGGGAAAAAGGCGGGACAGGAGTGCAAGGCGTGCCATGCTGACGAAATCAAGGAATTTGGGAAGAGCGTGCATGGCCGCATGGGGCCGAACGGCGGGGCCTCGATCGCAACTTGCCAATCCTGCCACGGCACTGCGCACAAAATTGTGGCGCAAAGCGATCCCGCATCGCCGGTAGCCAAGCGAAATCTGCCCACCACTTGCGGCTCCTGCCATTCGAATACAGCCTACCTGGAAAAGCATCTGATTCCGTTTGCGCAGCCGGTGGAAGCCTACCGGTTAAGCGTCCACGGACGGGCGGTGGCGGCGGGAAATGACAAAGCGGCAACTTGCTCGGATTGCCACGGAGTTCACAATATTTTGCCGGCGCGCGATCCGAGATCGAAAATCAACCACTGGAATGTGCCGCAAACCTGCGGAGCGTGCCATACGCAGATTCGCGACATTTATTTGCAGAGCGTCCACGGGAAAGCAGTGCAAGAGAGCGTTGCGGGCGCGCCCGTTTGCACGGATTGCCATGGCGAGCACAACATCCTGGCGCCGGGCGAGGCGCTATCGCCGGTGAACCCGGCGCGCGTTTCAACGGAGACGTGCGGCCGGTGCCACGCGGATGAACGGCTGGCGCAGCGCTACAATCTTCCGCTCGATAAAGTGCCGGCGTTCGAAGACAGCTATCACGGGCTGGCGCTGACATCGGGATCGCAAACGGTGGCAAATTGCGCCTCGTGCCACGGCGTCCATAATATTTTTCCGCCCCGCGATCCGCGCTCGACGATCAATCCCAGGAATCTGGCGAAGACCTGCGGGACATGCCATCCGGGGGCGGGTACCACGTTCGCGATCGGGCCCGTGCACGTGCGCGCGTCGTCGGCCAGCGAACACCGCGTGGTTCGATGGATTCGTTTATTTTACTGGGTACTGATTCCGCTGACGATCCTGTTCATGGTGTTTCATAACGCGGTAGATTTCTTCGGGAAATTGCTGAGGCACAAGCCGCGCGTCGAAACCGGTGAAAAGGTCCCGCGGATGAATCTGCACTTCCGGATCGAGCACTGGCTGGTAGTGGTGAGCTTTCCAACTCTGGTCGTGACGGGTTTTGCGTTGAAATTTCCCAGATCATGGTGGGCAGAGCCGCTGCTGCTGGGGGAAAACCGGTATGCGTTTCGAGGAACGTTGCATCGAATCGCCGCCGTGGTGCTGATCGCTTCACTGGTGTATCACATCGTGCATTTGATTGTTTCGCGGCGCGACCGGTCCATGCTGCGGCACATGATTCCGGTTCCGAAGGACGCGCGCGACCTGGTGCAGATGTTTCTTTACAATTTCGGACTATCGGACAAAGGGCCGCAATTTGGAAAATTCAGCTACGCGGAAAAGGTGGAGTATCTCGCATTTATGTGGGGCTCGTTCGTGATGATGCTGACCGGATTTCTGCTGTGGTTCAATAATTTTACTTTGCGGCATTTTCCGAAGTGGGTGAGCGACGCGGCGACCATGCTTCATTATTACGAGGCGATTTTGGCGACGCTGGCAATCGTTATCTGGCATTTCTACACCACCATTTTCGATCCGGACGTCTATCCGCTCGATCTTTCCTGGCTGACGGGAAAAGCCTCCGCGGACCACTTGCGGCATACGCGCCCCGCGTATCTGCGCGCGCTGCAGGAGCAAGCGAAGGCGGAGCAAGCGAAGGCGGCAGCAGCGGAAAAGGCAAAGAAGTCAGAAACTGGCGAAGGCGAAGCGGAAAAGCACGTTCCTCCGAAGCAAAGCCCATCCTAGCAAATAATGATTAGCGCAGAGGCGCGGAGCCAGAGCGCGCCGAGAGAAATTACAAAAAAGAATTCGAGTGCTGTTTCACTACTAGAACAGACTATTTGACTCCGAGGTCGCTGAGAATCTTGGGGTCCTTTTCGTCCATGGCCAGGATGTTGTGGCAGGTGGAGCAATCATTCGGAATCGTCTGGCCGCTGGCGCTGGTGTGGCTTCCGTCATGGCAGCGGAAGCAACCGTTGGAATCCATGTGGCCCAGATTGCTGAGGTGCGTTCCCCAGGTAATTTTCATTTCGGGGAAAATGTTACGAAGGTAGATGGCCTTCACTTTTTCGGCCGCGGTTTCCACCTGATCGCGGTGCTGGGCATACACATCCGGATAGCTGGCGCGATAAAACTCGGAAATGGCGGAGGGAATTTGGCGGGCTGCGGTGGCGCGGTCGGGATAATCGGCCTTCAGCAGTTCGAGAGATTTCTTCTTAATGTAAGGCAGCCCGGTATTGATCTGACCCTGAAACATGGCTAAATCCAGGGCATGATCGGGCAATTGGAATGCGTGGGTGGGCCGATTATGGCAGTCCACGCAATCCATGGTGCGATGATCGCCGCGCGCCAATTCCTGCTCGGTGGGTTTGGAATCGGTGGATTGGAAAACGACAAGCTTTCCATCCGCACTGAGCTGAGTGACCTGCGGAATCGTCTCGCGTTGCTCATCCGTGGAAACATAAGTGATGGGCGCGTTGGTATCGAGATGCCTGCCGTGGATGCCCACGCCTCCCTGCCAGGTGTGACCGCCGATCTTCATCACCAGCACGGTGGTGAGGGCTGTATTCTTTTCATCCTCTGAATATTTGGTGCGAATCAATACTTTGTCGCCCTCGAAGCGCTGGGGCCAGTGGCATTGCTCACAGGTTCCGCGCGCGGGGCGGAGATACTTCACGGGAGTGGGAATGGGGCGGTGATACGTGTGGAAGGTGACCGCGTACACCTGGCGCAATCCGGAAACCTTGGAACGGACAAACCATCCCGCTCCCGGGCCGATGTGGCACTGAACGCATTCCACCCGGGCGTGGGGGGAATCGAGGTAGGCCGTGTATTCAGGCTGCATCACGGTGTGGCACGCTTGACCGCAAAACGTGGCGGAATCCATGTATTCGGTGGCGCGGTAAGATGCCACACTGAGAATCATGAAATTGAGGATGGTGGCGATGGTCACCAATTCCGCCGAACGCAGGATGAACGGATCACGGAGGTCGAATTTGGGATAGACGGAAGGCAATTCGCCGCGAGCAGCCAGTTGCCTGCGGCGCAAAATTACACCGATCGGAATCAGAATCAAGCCAACGACAAAGAAGCTGGGCAAAGCCAGAAAGAAGATGATTCCGGAATAAGGCGAACTCGCCGCGCCGCCGCCGAGAACAATTTCGAAGACCCAATAGGCAATCATCGCGATGGCGCCGCTGGTGGTGAGCACGATGCCAATGAGCGAAATGGTGTTGCGGCTCAGATAGAGAATCGGGCGGATCCAGGAAGCAATTCGTGCTTGCATAGGCATGGTCTGAATTCCTTGACGAGCTTTTCCCTGCGGCACGCTGAACGTATTTCACCCTCAGCGTCGGGCGTCCCAAGGGAACGCAAAGTTACCACACTAGCCAGCCAAATCGGAAGCTAAGGGGGCAGGCGGTAGTGTCTTGATATGACGTTGCGCCGACTCGCGGTGCTACTCCAGCGTAAAGCTTCAGCCCGATTTTCTAGCGAATGTTGATGCCGGAGCTGAAGAGTCTGTGTGGCAACACGGTTTTGCATGTTTCCACGCGTGGCCGCATTTGGCCATGTGGTGGAAACTAAAGATGCCACCCTTCCCGACCGAACCCGTCGGGACAGGGAAGGGTGGCGCTACACGAACTCGCCCACTCGGCGTTGCCACACAAACTCTGAGGCTCCGACCCCCTAACAATTATTTTTGAGATACCTTTTAGTCAAGAATTAGCTCGCGATGCTGGCGAAACGAGCGGGCGATTTTCTTCCTGGGCTCGATGCGGGAACGCTTTGAGCAGGAGCCATCGCGACTTCTTCAGTAGCGGTGACCGGCCTTCGCTCGCCATCCGGCGGGATTCTCCGGCCATTCTACAACTACGGAAACGTAGCTACAGAAAACCGATTGAGTAAGTGCAGTGGAAGGCGCTCAGGGCTTTGCTAACGGCTGCCAGAGCTCGATCTTATTTCCATCCAGGTCATAGATCCAGGCAAAGCGGCCGTAGGATTCATTCATCCGTTTGGGATCAATCTTCACTCCCTCTTGTTCCAGGCGGGCGAGCAAAGCATCCAGATCGTCCACAATGTAATTGATCATGAACGGCGCGTGGCTGGGATCGAAATAGTTAGAGGAGGTGGGAAAAACAGTCCAAACCGTAACGTGTTCCTTTTGCGGGTCGTCGTGTTCGCGCCACGGAAGCATCGCGCCTCCGCCTTTGTCAGCGAGTCCAAGATGCTTCGAATACCATTCGCGCATCTGATCACGATTAGCGGATTTAAAGAAGATACCGCCGATTCCAAGGATGCGCCCGCGCTGCTCCATTTTAACGGGCGGCTTCGTCTTTTCAGGTTGCGGAGATTGCACTTCCTGTTCTCCTCTTAAGGAGGCCGAGAGGAGCAGCAGCGAGCCGAGCGCAATTGTGCTCCAAGGCATTCCTTGCATGTGTGGATTATACGAAATTCGATCGAATGGTCAAGGTTCTCTCAAAGTTCGCCGCGATTCACCTTTTCGCGGCCGCCATTGGAGCGTATCAGTGACCCACAGATTTCTCCGACGAGGCCAAATTTAAGGAAGGCGATAGGGCTGTTTCAGGAGGCGCCGCGCTTCCTGGGCTTCCATGGAATCGGCGGCCAGCGCGACGACTTCCTTGTAATTTTTCACAGCTTCGTCGCGCTTTTGCTGCAAATCATACATTTCACCGGCGGAAAGTTTCGCGCGAGCCGTGATCTGCGCATCGGAACCGGGTAATCGCGCGGCGGATTCAAAGGAATCCGCTGCGTCCTGATATTTTTGCTGCAGACGGAAGGATTCGCCCAGGCCGTAGGCGGCCTTGCCCGCTCGCGCGTTGGGGAAGAAACCTTGCCGCGCGAGCAGCAGCAAATTTCGATAGGCGGCCACGGATTCCGGGAGGTTGCCGGAGGCGCGGAGCAGATCGGCTTCCCAAAGGCCAAAGTGAAAATTGTGAGGATAGGTTTCGTAAAGGCCGCGCATCAGTTGAATGGCTTCGGGGTATTGATGTTCGCGGGCGAGAAACAGAGATAGAGCTGTTTTTGCATCCACGCTGGCCTCGCCGCCGGAGTTTGCGGCCTGGCGGACATCCTGGATGCCTTTTGTCTTGCTTCCGGTGATGGCCAAGAGAAAGGCGGCAATTTTTTCGTACAAGGGCAAGGCGGCGACCACATAGTTGTAAACGCCGACGACTAAAAGTGCGTCTGCGTAATTGGGCGAGATTTCGAGCACGCGCTGGTGATCGTGATAGGCGGCGAGCGCGCTGCGCAGGGCGGAAAACCAGGATTTGTCGATCAGGCCTTCGTAGATGGCGCGAAGAGCGCGAGTGGCTCCGCGGGCATAGAGCGCGTCCGCATCGCTGGGATTCGTTTTGAGTTGCTGCTCGGATAAGCCGATGGCCTGGTTGATCAACTCTTCAATTCGAGAGCGTACCTGAGGATTGAGTTGAACTTTTTCGGCGCGGAGGAAATCGTTTCCGACGTATAGCTGGGCGCTGAGAGCGCCTTCGCGGTCTAATTCGCTCACCAGAACCGCCTGCAATAGATGATTTGTGGCGAAGGGATCGCCTGGGTGGGCCTTTTGGGCTTGCTCGAACTGGGCGATGGCGGCGTCGTAATCGTTGTTGTAGAAGCGGTCAAAGCCTTCGCGCGTGTAGGCGTCGTCGGGACGGACTTTTAGCAGGGGAGATTGGACGGGGGGCGTGGAGGACTGGACAGCGGGTCGCGGGAGGGCGAAAAAACTTGGGCGCGGCGCTTCGAAACTGCGGGTGAACTGAAGCCGGCGGCTCTGTCGCGGTGCACAGGGGCGCGGCCCTTCGGAGCTCAGGATAAGCTGAAGCCGGTCCCTACATGAGAGATCGGCGGGGCTGGCGCTGGCGGAAATTGAGCAGCAGAGGAGGGCGGCCAGGATTTCTCGAATTGGATTTCGCGCGCGGAAACGATTTGGCATTCAACAATTCACTGGATTGCAGTTTAACCGAGCCGATGCCGAAGCGGAAATAGGTATGCGATTGCTGTCGGTTGGTTTGGAAAACCCGTCTGGCGGCGGAGGAATAGGGGGGCGGGTTCGGACCGCCCCCGGTCTACTTCCGGCTCACGCCTTGCGCCTTGAAGGAGGCAAACGGCGAGAGCTCAGCTTCCTTGCTGGCTTTAACCCGTGCAGTCGAAAAAAGTTGCGGCGGCAGGCAGGGCTCAAAGCCGGGTACAATGGCGGCGAAGGCCGCCGGCGGAACACGGCAAGCAAGGCCAACCGAAAAAGAAGATGACCCGCCATAAGAAGCCACGCCAAGAAAAAATCCGCCTTCCCGAGGTAACTCGCGATGGCGTGCTGGATTCGCTTAGAAAAAGCGCGCAGCCCGCGAGTGAAAGGGAAATCGCGAAGGCGCTGGGCCTGCGCCACCGTGGGAGGCGCGACCTGCCGAAGATACTTTCGCGCCTGAAAAAAATTGGCGAGATCGAAGAAGTGCGGACGGGCCGTTTTCGGCTGGCGGGGCAGGGCCGCAAAGCGGAACTGCCCGAGGCGGGGGTGATTGCATCGCGGCCCGGCGCGACAAAGGGCCCGGACCAAGAGCTACAGCCACGCGCGGGGCGCGATCCGAATCTGATCGAGGGGCGGCTGGTGGCGCATCGAGACGGATATGGATTTGTGGTTCCGGCACAGGCGGTGCCGTGGATGGATGGCGACCTGTTTATCGGCCGCGATCAAATGGGCGACGCGATGCACGGGGACCGCGTGCTGGCGCGCATCGACCGGCGCGGCCGCGATGGGCGCGCGGAAGGGCGAATCGTGCGCGTGGTGAATCGCGCCCATCCCACAGTCGTCGGGCTATTTCGCTACGGGCCGCGCGGGAATGTAGTGCTGCCGTATGACGCAAGGCTGCATCACGAAATTGTGATTCCCCCGGGAGAAGAATTGACTGCGGCGCTTCGCGAGAAAATTGGCGGCACAGCCGGACCTCGCGCGCGGATGCCGGAACTGGAAGGCGCGGTGGTGAATGTGGAACTGACGCGCTTTCCGAAAAGCGGTGTGGCGCCCGCGGGACGAGTGGTGGAGATTCTGGGGCGGCCGGGTGAAATCGGCGTCGATATTGAAATCATCATTCGCAAGCACCACCTGCCGAATATCTTTCCGGTTGAAGTGCTGGAAGAGGCGCGAGCGATTCCGCAGGAGGTGAGCGAAGCGGAGCTGCGAGGCAGACGCGACTTTCGTGGTTTGCCCATCGTTACGATCGATGGGGAGACGGCAAAGGATTTTGACGATGCCGTCCATGTGCGGTGGCTGGCCAACGGCAATTACGAGCTGCAGGTTCATATTGCGGACGTGGCCAGTTATGTCCGCCGCGGATTGCCGCTGGACCGGGAAGCGCGGCTGCGCGGCACGTCCGTTTATTTTCCTGGCCGTGCCGTGCCGATGCTGCCCGAGGAACTATCGAACGGGATCTGCTCGTTGAGGCCGCAGGTGGACCGGCTGGTGATGTCGGCGCTGATGGAGATCGACGGGAAAGGCGATGTTGTTCGCGCTGATTTCATGCCGGGAGTGATCCGGTCGGCGGAGCGAATGACGTATACGAACGTGAACAAGGTGCTGGAAGGCGACGCGGAAATGCTGGAGCGATACGCGGCATTGGCGGATGAATTCCGGTTGATGAAGGAATTGGCGCTGTTGTTGAACTCCCAGCGCGCCAAGCGAGGCTCGATCGATTTCGATTTACCGGAGCGAGTGATCGAATTCGATGAGATGGGGCGGATGGTTTCGATCGGGCGAAGCGATCGAAATATCGCGCACCGGATTATCGAGGAATTCATGCTGGCGGCGAATGAGGGGGTGGCGAGTTATCTGGAGCGCCGGGGAATCGCTTCGCTGCATCGCGTGCACGAAAAGCCCGATCCGAAGAAAGTGATGGAATTCGAGGGATTGGCGCACGCGTTTGGTTACACGCTGGGCATGGAAGAACTGGTGGAGCGGCGCGTGGCGGTAAGACACGGAAAAGTGAAGGCGGCAGCGCGCGGGCCGCATCGGGGCGGGCACGGACGCATGCGTCCGATGGAAGTGAAGCTGCCTGCCGCGGATGAGATTGAAATTCTTCCGCAGCATTACCAGCGATTGACAAAGAAGATCGCGGGAAAGCCGGAAGAACGGATTGTCTCGTATTTAATGTTGCGGTCGCTGAAGCAAGCGCGTTATGCCGTCGATCCGCTGGGGCATTTTGCGCTGGCGACGGATGAATACACGCATTTCACCTCGCCGATCCGGCGCTATCCGGATTTGATCGTGCATCGCACTCTGAAATGGGCGCTGGAAAATCCCGGGGCGGTGGCTCCGCACATTTCCTTCCAACACGACCGCGGGAAAGAAGAGCGTCCGGCGGCATCGCTGGGACCGTATAAACGGAGCGACCTGGAATCGGTTGCCACGGAATCGTCCGACGCGGAGAGGCGGGCCGATCTGGCCGAACGCGATTTGATGGATTGGAAGACGGCCCAGTACATGGAGCAGCATTTAGGCGATGAATATGATGCGCTGATAATATCGGTGCAGAAATTCGGATTCTTCGTCGAGTTGATCGAGATTTTTGTGGAGGGGCTGGTGCCGATCGATCATCTGGAGGAAGCAACCGGCGAGAGGTGTTTTTACCGGGAACAGGATCAGGCGATTGTGACTGCGCGGGGGCGGCGAAGCTTTCATTTGGGCGACCGGGTGCGAGTGCGGGCGGACCGGATCGATCCATTCCGGTTGCGGGTGGAATTCTCGCTGGCGCCGACAGTGTGATTTTCGCGTTTCCTGGAAGCAAACGAAACCTTTTCAGCGGGGAGAGATTCCGGTAGGCTTCTGGTTCTTTCAGGAGGAGGTTCAGTGGCGATTCGCAGGTGTCCCTATTGTTTGACGGTTGTGCCGGCGGGCGCGGTGGTGGCGCACTCTTATGATCTGGTATGCCCCGGCTGCCAGCGGCCGCTGGAAATTGCAGGAGTGAGCCGGAATCTTGCTATCGCGGCGGGGCTGGCGGCGGGCACGGCGGTTTATTTTTTTGCGGCAAGAAGATCGGGTGGAGAAATGCTGGGGTGGCTGCTGCCGCTGGTCTATGGATTTTTGGCGCTCAGTATCGTTGCGCCCCTGATATTGATGCTTACAGGCGATTTGCGATTGAAGGCGGAGGTGGCGTTGCCGGTGATGGCTGACGAGCAGCCTGCGGCGGGTCATGGCGGCGGGCACCATTGACTTCGGACGTTCGTGGAAGAGGATCGGCTGGTATTTTGAGCTGTGAGGAAGGGGAAAGGACAGGTTGCTGATAGTACGAACCACCGAATCGTACTATTGACGGATTTTCGTACTACTGTGAAACTTTATGTATGTCCCGATATAATGTACTTAAAGGTAAACACGTAGACGTTCAATATCGCGCCAGCGACATTCAATTGTCCGCCAGCGGAATGCTGGTGCAGGATTCCGGGAAGTCCATCTTCCTGGAAGAACGGTTTGTCCAGAGCGGAACAACGAAAACTCTACGCCTGGAAATTCCCTATCCCTGTATTGCCCGGATATCCGAACACTCGAGCGACCCGGAAACGGCTGCGGTTTCTTCTTCGGCTCCGGAGAGCCGAGCGCCACGGTCCCCTCAGCGAACTGAATTCTAACCAGATTTGATCCTTGCGCAATTTCTGCTGATTCTACCTGACAGGTTGTATGGCCAGTTCCAGTCCGTGGCGCCGGGCCGTGGATATTTACGCGCCGCCCGACGTGGCGTGGCCTGCGTGGACAGCCATGAGTGGCTGCGCTACCCGGCGCCCTTTGCGAATCCGTTTCCCCGCGGGTTATATTCGAGGGCGAAAAGGGAGGAACGGATGAAGCAAACGATTGGACTGATTGGATTGGGATTGATAGGCAAGCCCATGGGACGGAATTTGCTGAAGGCGGGATTTCCGCTGGTGGTGTGGAATCGCACGCGTGAGAAGGCGGACGAACTGGTGCAGCAAGGCGCGACGCTTGCGGCGTCACCGAAAGAGGCGGCGGAAGCGGCGGATGTGCTGATTACGATTGTGAGCGATCCGGCGGCGCTGGAGCAGGTTCTGTGGGGAGAAAAGGGATCGTCATCCGGAGCGCTGGAAGGTTTGCGCCGGGGCAGTGTGCTGATCGATTCGAGCACGGTATCGCCATCGCTGGCGCAACGGGTGGCTGCGGCGTGTGCCGAGCGAGGCGTGGATTTTCTGGACGCGCCGCTGACGGGCGGCACATGGGGCGCGGAGAAAGGCGAACTGGTTTTCATGGTGGGCGGAAAACGCGAAGTGCTCGACCGGGTTGAACCGGTGTTGAGCGCCGTGGGGAAGAAATTTCTGCTGATGGGGGGACATGGCGCGGGGCAAACGGTGAAGATCGCGACAAATGCGATTCTGGCGCTGGAGGTGCAAGCGTTGGCGGAAGCGATCACGCTGGTGACCAGCGCCGGCGTGCAGGCAGAACGATTGATGGAAGTAATGCAATTGAGCATGGGACGCGCGCCGGTGCTGGATGTGAAAGCGCCATTAATTTTGAAAGGTGAATTCGCGCCAAGTTTTCCGCTGCGGCTGATGTTGAAGGATCTGGGACTGGCGGTGGATTTGGCGAAGGAGAAAAACGTGTCGTTGCCGGCGACAAAGGCGGCACAAGAGACCTACAGCGCCGTGAAGGCTGCAACCCAGGAAGATGTGGATTATGCGGCGGTGGCGAAATTCTGGAGGAAGAATTAGGGGGGAGACAAGAATTTAGAACGAAATGCTGTTGGTCCTAAATGATTGGCGGCGGCTCGGGATCCCTCTCCCCGCGAAACACTCTTGGAGAGGGATGACCGCCAACTGAGTGCGCGGCGAGAAATGGCCGAACTTTGCGGAGGATTGCTTGTCCGCGCGGAAAGGCGGGCGGGGCCAAGGCCCGCCCCTACAAAAGCTTGAACATTGGGCTAGGGCTGGGCGTTGGCGGAGAAAAAACCGACCGGCAGATCGCGGGCACTACGAAGGCCGGCGGGAGCGGCGAGAATCAATGGAATCGCGTTGACGACAACGGCGGCGGTGGCGATGTCACCGTGCGTGCCGCCGGGAATCGTAAGATTAATATTGGGTACGCCGGTGAGTTCAATTGTGTCGGATGATCCTTTCGCCCCCACGTACATCTTCAATTCGAGATACACCACTGTTTCACCGGCGGAAATTCCGCGAGCGATTTGGTGAACCCCCGCCACCTGACCCGGCTCGACTTCCAGGAATTCTGTTTTGACGCGCTCATCGGCAATGGCAGGCTCGATGGTTTCGGTAATGTCGTCCAGCGAGTAGCTCATTCCATCGGCAATCATGGCGATGGATTCCGGCAAGCCGTGATGCTTGATGATGCCGTCGGCAACTTTTTCGCGGAATTCCTCGACGGTCATGCCCGCGCCAACTTTTTTCTGGAGCGGCAAACGGCGCTTGGAAGCGTCGACGATCCGGGTGACCCTGACGGAATCAACCCGCTGCGAAACGGAAGCGAGAGTGAGCACCAGCTTATCCATCACGAATCCAGGGTTTACTCCAGTGCCGACGAGCGCTACTCCTTCTTCCTTCGCAAGCTCGTCGAGCTTTGCCGAGAGATCGGGATGCTTGTGGAATGGATATGCCAGCTCTTCACAGGTGGAGACGACGCAGCAACCTGCCTGCAAGCACGCGGTCAGCTGGCCGGCCACGTTGGTCAAGTAGGAAGAAGTGGAATGAATTACGGCGTCCACGGGGCCGTCAAGAATCTTCTTGGCATCGTCCGAAACAAGGATGCCCCAGGGAGCATCGGAGGCGCCAACCAAGTCGCCGAGATCGCGTCCCACCTTGGCGGGATCGGTATCAATCGCGCCAACGATTTCGAGCGCTTGCTTTTGCCGCATCAGGCGGACAATCGAGGCGCCGATAGGACCGATTCCGTACTGAGCAACGCGAATCTTCTTTTTCACGGCTTAGCTCTCCGTTCTTGTGCATTCCAAGGCGAATATCATACAGCAATCGGCGGCGGAACCGGGTTCGCGGAATCGTTTTTTTGAAAGGCTTGTTCGCAAAGGGGTGGACCAGCATAATGGCAGGGCGATTTCCCCAGTGTGAACCAATCTAACGAAACTCGATTCTCAACCCGCGCGATGTGTTTCACGTTGCTGCGCGTGGCTGGCAGCGTGGCCGTCCTGGCGCTGCTTTTCCATTTTTTGCCGCTGCGGCAAGTGTGGTCCGCGATGGGGCAACTGCCGCTGGGGCTATGGCTGCTGATGCTGGCGGGCTATTTGCTGGCGCACACGATCGCCGTCAGCAAGTGGCGGATGATGGTGAACCTGGCGGGGGCGGGATTGAGCTTCGCGCAGGCGGCGCGAAGTTATTTTGCGGGACTCTTCAGCACGTTGTTTCTGCCGTCAATTGTAGGAGGGGATGTGGTGCGCGCCGGGCTGGCGCTGAAATTGGGCCGAAGCAAAGCCGGAATTTTACTGGGCAGTTTGCTGGACCGGCTGATGGACGTGACCGCGCTGGGGATGCTGGCGGTGATAGGCGCGGTGTTCGTGCCGGGATCGCTTAGTCCCGCGAGCCGGAAAATCTTCCTGGTCGTAGCGGCGGCGTTCGTAGCGGCTGCCGTTTTATTGGGAACGGTGGTGCTGTGGCTTCCGGCAGGGCGATTTTCGTACCGGATGCGGAGACGGCTGGTACGACTGGTGATTGCGTGGCGTTCGCTGGTGCGGCAACCGCAGTACGTGCTGGCGGTGCTGAGCCTGGCGATTGTGGTGCAAGTATTGTTCGTGCTGCTCACAGCACAGGTGGCGGATGCCTGCGGATTGCATTTGCCGCTGCGGGTATGGCTTTTTGCATGGCCACTGGCAAAGATTGCGGCGCTGGTTCCACTGACGCAGGGCGGAATTGGAGTGCGAGAGGCGGCGCTAGCTGCTTTGCTCAGACCTTTTGGCGCGCCTGCGGCGCTGGCGGTGGCAGTGGGATTGGTTTGGGAGACGATTATTATCAGCGGAGGATTGACGGCGGGATTGACGGCTTATTTGCTGGGTCATTTTTCGCGGGAGACTCGGCTGGTAAAGCATTCGGCGTGAGTTCAGCTGACTGAAAAAAAATCCTCGAGCCGGATTGCGTCCGGCCCGAGGAATCAAGACACGATTTGAGTCTTATTATCGATCCTTGCTGTAATCCGGATAGGGCGGCGGCTTCGGCGTCAGAGCTGGCGGCGGATTCTTCTTCAACTCCTCCAGCACCACTTGAACCGACTTTTCAAGTTGCGGGTCGTCACCTTCGCGCCAGGCGTGCGGATCAAATTCCACTTCGATATCCGGATCGGTGCCGTGATTTTCAACGTCCCATTGGCCATCGGGATTGAAAAACGCGACGCGCGGTGCGGTGACAAATCCGCCGTCGATCAACTGCGGATAACCATAGATTCCAACCAAACCGCCCCAAGTGCGCTTTCCCACGAGTTTGCCGACGCCCTCGTGCTTGAAATACCAGGGCATGGCATCGCCGCCTGAACCCGCATATTCATTGACGATCATCACTTTTGCCCCGTAGATGGAGTCCAAGGGCGAGGCGAATACTTCGCCTTCGCGGGTGGCCCAATAGCTCCACAATTTGCGCTGCATGTACTCGACGATGTAATCGGCGATCGCGCCGCCGGAATTGAAGCGTTCATCGATCACGGCTCCCTGCTTGCCGACTTGCGCGAAGTAATAGCGATTGAAATTGGTGAAGCCTCCTCCGCCGGTGTTCGGCAGATAAACATAGGCGACCTTGCCGCCGCTCATTTCGTCCACCTTGCGAAGGTTGTCTTCAATCCAGGCGCGGTTGCGCAGATTGCCTTCGCTGTCCACCGGAACCACGGTGACTTCACGGGAACCCGAACCGTCAGGATTGGGACCCACCTTGAGCACCATCTGTTTGCCCGCGGTTTCCTGGAAGAAGCTGTAGAGATTATCGGTGGAGTGCAGTTCGCGTCCATTTACGGCGAGTAGATATTCGTCCGTTTTTACATTTACGCCCGGCTGCGTTAGGGGAGCGTGGAGTTGCGGATTCCAATTTTCGCCATTGTAAACGCGCGAGAAACGGTAGCGGCCGTTCGCGATGGAATAATCGGCGCCAAGCAGGCCGACCTTAATTGGCTGCATTTCCGGAAGATCGCCGCCGCCCACGAACATGTGGCCGATGTTGATTTGGCCGAGCATCTCACTGAATAAATAGTTCAGGTCGGCGCGGCTGCCAACTCCGTCCAGGAATTGCGCATATTTTTTCTCGGTGACCGGCAAATTGACGCCGTGAAGATTGGGAGCGTAGAGGTAATCGCGCTCGATTCGCCAAACTTCGTGGTACATCTGTTTCCATTCGGCGCGGGGATCCACCCAAACTTCCATTTGTTCGAGTTTGAGGACTCCTTCACCCGGTTTGGGAGGCGCGGCGGTGGGCGCGATTGCCCAATGGCCGGCCTGCGAGTAGAGGATTTTTTCTCCGTTGAAAGAAATATCGAATCCTTGAATGCCGGAAAGGAAAGTGTCGGTTTTGCGCTTGGCGAGATCGAATTTGTAAAGCACTAATGGGCGCGGGCCAGGTCCGCCGGGCCCCGGCGGCGTTTCGAGCAGATACAACTCGCCTGACTTGCCCGTTGCCATAGCGGCATAGTCGCGAGCCGGAATTGGGAGAGAAAGAATTCGCTGGCCGATGTTTTCGAAATCAATTGTGACGGGAGCCGGTTCGTCGGGCTTTTTGGCGTCTTTCTTTTCGTCCTTTTTGTCTTCTTTTTTCTCGGCGGAATCATCTTTCTTTTCTGCCGCAGCGGGCTTGTCCGATTTGTCGGATTTGTCGGCGCCCTTCACTTTTTCTTCATCGCTTTCGGGGGCGAGAGGAGAGGGGAGATCCTTGCGCAGGACAACGACATAGGGGCTGCGCGTCACCGTGTGATCGAAGCTGGACATATCCAGCCAGCCGGTGGTGGGACCGATATTCGTGCTGGCGGTGAAATAGAGCGATTTTCCGTTCTTATCAAAAACCGCGTATTCGGCATCGCTCATGCCGTCGGTGATGCCCGTACTTTTACCGGTTTCCAGCGAATAGACCAGGACCACGCGCATGTGGTTGGGCATGAGCTTCGTGTAGGTGATCCAGCGGCTATCGGGAGCCCAGGAAGGATTCATATTGTAGGTGGGAGTGTCGTAGGTATCGGTATCGATTTTTACGGGTGAGCCTTTATCGAGATCGACGTACCAGAGATTGAGCCGCTTATCGGTGTAGGTAATTTTCTTGCTGTCCGGCGACCAGATCGGATCGTAAAAATACGATGGCGGCGTGCCGAGATCGATTTTGCGGACTTCGCCCATGCCATTTTGATCGCGCAGGTGCAACGCATATTCGCCGGATTCATCGGAGAAATAGGCGATCCATTTGCCGTCAGGCGACCAGGAAGGAGTGCGGTCAGCGATTCCAGGAGTGTTTGTGATGTTGCGGACGTCGCCCTTTTCGGCCGGGACCGTGAGCACTTCCCCGTGTGCTTCGAAGACGGCGCGGGCTCCGGTGGGTGAAATATTGGCGGAAAGAATATGCTTGGCGACAGATTCAAAATGCGGGCGAACCTCCGGCAACTCGCCGGTGACTTTGATATCAATCTTATGTTCCTTGCGAGAGGAGAGATCGTAGATATGAATTTCTCCGAATTGCTCGTAGATGATACGCGCCAGGGCCCGTTCGAAGCGGATTTGATATCGAAACCGCGGTTGGGAATCAGTTCGCTGATTTTTTTTGATTTCGGGTCGTAGGAATAGAGCGTGACCGGGCCATTGCGATCGGAAAGAAAATAAATTGTGTCGCCTATCCACATAGCGCCGGAATCATTGGAATTGTCGCGCGGGATGGCGACGACGCTGGAATCGGCGAGATTGGCGATCCAAACCGGCGTGGTCATGCCGCCGCGATAGCGCTTCCAATTACCGTGACTGAAGGCCATGGGCCGGTACGCGATGTGCGAGGCATCCGCGGAATAGGAACCGTCGTACGCCATCGGGAGCGGGAGTTGCGCGGGAAAGACGCCGTCGATTGCGATGGTGTAAAGACGCAGGAAGGCCGCATAGCTATCGCGCGCGGAAGTGAAGAGAATATTTTTTCCGTCGGGGGTCCAGCCGACCACGCTATCCGGACCTGGGTGATAGGTAAGGCGGCGAGGTTCGCCGCCGGTGGCGGGAACTATATAGACGTCTGTATTTCCATCGTAATTGCCAGTGAACGCGATCCATTTTCCGTCGGGCGAAAATTTCGGCTCGGACTTCACTCCGGGCGCGGAAGTGATGCGAATCGCATCGCCGCCATCGCGGCTGACGGTCCAGAGTTCACCCGCGTAGGCGAAAGCGATTTGCGTGCGGCTCACCGTGGGCTGCTGCAGCAGAAGCGGCCGTTCGGATTGCGCTTGCGAGATGAAAGTGAAAGCAAAGATCAGAAGAGCGGCCAGGCAAAATTTCTTCATGTGGAATGCTCCTTCCAAGGCGCTACCGCGCGGGACGCAGGGAAGCGCTAAAATTTGGATTGTGGCGCACAGGGCAGGAGCAGATCGCCAGGCTCTGTGGCGGGCGTAATTCTATCGCAAGCGTGTGGGTGGAGAGGAGAAAAGGTTTTTCGCGAGGGGCGAGGAAAAGAGGCTTGGGGCCGGTTCATCGCCGCGCGACGTTGCAGAGCGCATTGAGTGAAGGCCGGCCCCTTGCAGAGTTCAAACCGCGGACTCAGTTAGATGGCTTCGAATTCGGCGATCACGGGAGTGCCACGGACGACGGATTGCGTTACGGGAGAACCGTCGACTGCCAGCTTCCAGATTTCGCGGAGAGTGGCTTCGTCGGCATCCGCTTTCACGAACAGCTTGGCGGTGATGTTGCGGTAGCCGGGATTGCCGTCTTTGCTCTGGCCGGCCCACTTCAGGATATTATCGAAGTGGCCTTCGAGAGCGATTTCCAGATCGTGAATGCGGATGCCGCGGCGAGTGGCGTTCAGGACAAAACCAACCGTCAAGCAGGAGCCTACGGCGGAGAGAAGCTGTTCGTGGGCGCTAGCGGCCGTGTCGCTGGCGTCGAGTCCGGCGGGCTCGTCCATTTCAATCGCGTGGTTGCGCATGTAGGCTTTTACGCGGAAACCTTCCTGCCAGACGATGCGGGATTTCCAGGGGCCGGAAACTTCCTTGCAGACGATGGGATCTTTCAGGGAATCGAGGATCCCCTCGATTTTCTGGGGATGCAGGCCGTTTAATTTGTCCTCGGCTGGTTTTGCTTCTTGTGCCATTTTGTTTTCTCCTTTTTGAGTTGTGCTGGATTGTAATTTGGGCCGCCCGCGCTATTGGTATTCGGCGCGCAACAGCTTGGCCGCTTCGGCGATGGTGGCCAATTTCTTCTTGGCGGTTTCGGCGGAATTGACGTTTCGTTCAGCAAAGGTGCCGAATCCGCAATCTGGGTTCAGGTAGATTTTTTCCGGGTCGTAAAACTTAGTGAGTTCCTTTACTCGCTTGACGATTTCCTGAGGCGGCTCGATTTCGTCTGTGCGCGGATTCACCACTCCGAGGCCGATTTCCTTTTCGTTTTTATATTCCTTGAAGACGTCGAGCTCGCCGGCCCGTGGCGTGGCGAATTCCAGCACGAGTTGGTCGATATTCATCTGCATCAGGTAGGGAAGCATGGGGCCATAATTACCCTTGAGCAGCACTTCCTCGCGGCGGCTCCAATTTCCGCGGCAGATATGCACGCCGAATTTCACTCCGTCGATTCCCTTCACGGTTTCGTTCATCAGGCGGACGGCGAGTTCGAGTTCTTCGATGGGATCGCGGCGGTTGGGCAGCGCGGCGCACATGAAGGTTTCGGTGCTCTCGGCGCCATAAATAATCTGGCTCAGGATGGGTTCATCGAGCTGGATGAAATCGACGCCGCGTGCTTTGAGCGCCAGGATTTCCTTGCGCAGGATGGCGACCACATCTTTCGCCAAATCTTCCGGATTCGGATACACCTTGTCGGAAAGGCCTTCGAACCAACTAGAACGGGTGAGCATGTAAGGGCCGGGCAGCGGAATTTTGATTTTGCGCTTGGTGTTTTTCTTCAGGAAGTCCATTTCATCGAGGGAAAGGCCGTTCTTTTCGGTGAGTCGCTCGACCACGATGGGACTTTTGATGGCGAAGGCGGGCACGTCGAGCGCGCGGAGCACTTCTTCATAGCGCGCGCGGTCCTTCATATAGTCCATCAACTGCGAAACCTTCATCAGGCGCATGCCGCCCAATTTTTCCACGACAAAGGAATAAAAATTATCGCGGCGCTGCTCGCCGTCGGTCAGGATGTCCACTCCGGCATCTTCCTGGATTTTGATGGATTCCAGCACGGCGCGATCGGCGACGGCGTTGAATTCCTCGGCGCTCGACTCACCGGCCTGGCGTTTGCGCAGCGCGGCGATCAGATAGGCGGGGCGAGGCATGCTGCCAACCACGGTGACTGGAAATAATTGCGATTCGGGCATCTGATTTTCTCCGTTAGGTTTGAGGTGGTAGTTCGGAATGCTCGACGGGCAAGCCGTTGCGGGCCCATTCCGAGTAGGAACCATCATAAAGCGCAACCGGAATTCCCAATTGCGCGAGAGCGAGAAAGCCCAGCGAGGCTCGGATGCCGCTGCGGCAATAGGCGGTCACATGATCGGTGGATGAGATGCCGCAATTCGCAAAAAGGGATAGTAGTTTTTCGCGTGGCGCGAGAAATTGTTGATTGGGGCCGTTTAATTCCCGCCAAACCAGGTTCACAGCGCCAGGAATGTGGCCCGGCTTCATTTCGGTATCCAGCTTGCCGGTGAACTCGTCGCGGCTGCGGAAATCCACCAATTTGCGGTTCGCTGATTTTTGAACTTCGGCCAGCGATACGCGAAAATCGTTGCGGATGCGCGGAGTGAAGGTGCGTGGGGTTGGCGGAACGGGGCGATAGAACGCTTCTCGTGCTTCGGCGGTCCACTTTTCCCAGAAAGTTTCCATGATGTGAATATCGGTGCGGCCCAGATAAAGCAAAAGCCATGCCAGCATGGCGGCACTTTGGCCGTCGAAGTTGTCGTAAAGCACCGGAGTTTTCGTGTCGTCGAGCCCGGCAGCGCCGATCCAGCGCGCGAGTTCTTCAGCGGGGCGCAGTCCATTCGATGTGAAAACTTTTGCGGCCGGCAAACTGACGGAATTCTTCGCGTGCCCGGACATGTAGCGGATCACGGAACGCGGATCGATGACCAGAAAATCCGGATCATCCAGGCGCTGCTGCATCCAATCGGCGGATACGAAGGTGATCATGGGCAAGTGTGCATAGATGCTTTGCGGCTGGCCGGGATTCCGGTTTTCTTCCAATCGGATGTAAAATATTTGTCTCAAAGACAGTCCAGGATGGGCCGCTTTTTTGCGCGTTTCACGGGCCGAGCGTGCCATCCGGGCTGCTTGCAACGCTTTAGAATTGACCGGAAGAGTGTAGTCGAGGCTTTGCGCCAAGTCTACTTTTGGCAGTTGCGGTTGCTGTCCTAAATTGCCTCTAGTCCAGGTTTTTGGGTGGTCGGAGCTTCAGAGTCTGTGTGGCAACGCCAAGTAGGAGTGATCGTGTAGCGCCACCCTTCAGGGTGGCATCTTTGCTTTCAACCACTTGGCAAAATGCAGCCACATGTGGCAACAACCAAAACCGAGTTGCCACACAGACTCTTTAGCTCCGACATCAGGATCCGCTAAACAATCGGGCTTTAGCCCCTCAGGCCTACGCCGGCGAAGCGCCGCGAGGAGGAGTAACACCGAATTAGGATACTACCCGGTTGCGGGCGAAAGGTGCGGCAGTGAGAAATTCATTGCTTCTCAGGCATTGGGGTCTTTCTCTGGATTCCTCGCCCATAAAGCGGGCTCGGAATAACACCTGGCGCTATTTTCCCGTCGCCCTCAAAGTGTGCGACGCTGCACGAGAGGGCGCCCCGATGAAACCCATCGGGGTGCGGAAATCGCACGGCCCAGCCATCTCGGGTGGGCGAAACTTTTTGTTGCGGGATGCGTTATACAGAGTAGGAGAAACTGTCATGAAATTGGGAAAAACGTCCGGAATCTTATTCGCTTTCGTTCTGGCCGCAGCGCTATTTTGCTTGCCCCAAGTGAACGCGCAACAGCAAGGTGGGCAGAGCCAGAAGGGCGCGCAACCGCAAGGCCAGAGCAAGCCTGAGATGCCCGGAATGGACATGTCGAAAATGGGTTCGATGAGCCATGACGCGGCGGGGAACGCAGATGAGGCTCGCGGCGCGAATGATTCCATGTCGCACGAGCACATGGACATGGGACCGCATATGTATATGACTGCGTTGCGGTCGGCGAATGCCGACGATGAAAAACGCGCCGGCGAAATTGTGACGGCGCTGCGGCCTTCCATTGTGAAATATGAGGATTACAAAGTAGCTCTCGCGGATGGATACGAGATTTTCTTTCCCAACGTGCCGCAGCCGCAATATCACTTCACCAATTACCGCTACGCCTTCGAAGCGCAATTCGCGTTCAATCCCGAACATCCCACTTCACTGCTTTATAAGAAGGTGGGCGATGGCTACAAGCTGATGGGCGCGATGTACACGGCGCCCAAGAATTTTTCGGAAAGCCAACTAAACGAGCGCGTGCCGCTGAGCGTGGCGCGCTGGCACCGGCACGTGAATTTGTGCATGCCTCCCAAGGGAACTCCCGCCGCGCAAGTAGACCGTAAACAGTTTGGATTCGAAGGCTCCATCGCGACGGCGGAAGCATGTGAAGCCGCGGGCGGGCGCTGGGTGCCGCAAATGTTCGGCTGGATGGTACACGTGTATCCGTTCGAGAAGGACGCGGATAAAGTTTGGGCGCACTGAAGGGTTGTCGTTTGAAAATTAGGGCATAGAAACAAATTCTATGTCATCCCACTCCAGTCCACCGAGACCCTCCACGGGGGGGATGCTATAGGGCGGCGGGCGCAGCAAGCAGCGCCCCTACAAACCCCCAGGCTGAGCGTTCACCTTCCCGAAATCCGCCTATAGGCAGTCCGTATCCATGCCAATCACATTCCACTCTTCCGCCAAGGTGCCTGCCCCGTCGAGCTTCACTCATACTCCGACTAGAATCGCATCCGATGCCGAAATTCGGTTCATCTAGCCATAGTTCCGGTCGAACACAGACGAATATGAGATAAATTCAGGGGCTATGTCACTGGTTCATGACATGTCGCTGGCGGGAATGGAGGCGCACCGGTGGGTGACCATTGGAATATTTCTGGTCACTTATGCGCTGATTGCGGTTCAGAGCGGGCGGGGGAGCTATCTGGATCGCACGGCGGCGGCGTTTTGCGGCGCTGTAGCCATGGTGCTGACGCGCGCGGTGCCGCTCGACCAGGCGTACCAATCGATCGATTGGAACACGATCATGTTCCTGCTGGGAATGATGATCCTAGTGGCGCATTTTCAGGTTTCGGGGTTTTTCGATTGGATTGCCGTGCACGTGGCGGGAGTGGCGCGAACGCGATTTCAATTGCTGGTGGCGCTGGTCTTCACGGCGGGAATTCTGTCGGCATTTTTTGTGAACGATACGATCTGCTTGATTTTCACTCCAATCGTGCTGGCGGTTACGGACCGGCTGAACCTGCCTCCGATTCCTTACGTGATCGCGCTGGCGACGTCATCGAATATCGGTTCGGCCATGTCGGTGACGGGAAATCCACAAAACGCGCTGGTGGGAATTTCGGGGCACCTGACGTTCCTGGGATTTCTGGCGCATCTGGCGCCGGTGTCGCTGGTGGGGCTGGTGCTGAATATCGCGGTGTTGTGGCTATTCTTCCGGCGGGAACTGGGCGGTACACAGCCTCTGGAGCAAACGCCGATGGTGCATGTGCCGGTGCATCGATTGCTGCTCGAAAAATGCGCGCTGGCGGCTTCGCTGGTGATCGTGCTGTGGATCTTTAATTTTTCATTTCCGCTGGTGGCGATTTCGGTGGGTGCGCTGATCCTGGTGATTGGCGGCGTGAAATCGGAATACATCCACCAGCGAGTGGATTGGGAATTGCTTTTGTTTTTTGCATCGCTCTTCGTGGTGATTCGTGGATTTGAAACTTCTGGCGCCACGGATTATTTAATCCGGCATTTTGAGCCGTGGCTGCGGGGAAATCCGGTTTCGCAATTATTCGCGGTCAGCGGAGTGATGCTGGTGCTTTCCAACCTGGTGAGCAATGTTCCGGCGGTTCTGCTATTCCGCCCTCTGGTGGATTCGTTTCCGCACAGCCATTCGGTGTGGCTGGCGCTGGCGAGCACCAGCACGCTGGCCGGAAATTCCAGCCCGATTGGATCGGTGGCGAATTTAATCGTGCTGCAACTGGCGGCCAGGAAGGCGCCGATTTCTTTCTGGGAATTCACGCGAGTGGGATTGGTGGTGACGTCGGTGACAACCGTCGCGGCGATTCTGATTCTGGCGCTGGAGATGAAATTTCTGCCGGGGTTTTAGCCGTGAGCCATCGCATAAAATACCCATTGGATTTCGCCGCTTTGGCTTCAGGGGCTGAAGCCCAAAGAAATATGGCAGTTTAATGTCGCAGTTAAGGATGCCACCCTGAAGGGTGGCGCTACATGACCACCCGAGTAATATTTCCTTTGCAGAATCAGCTGCGGGGAAAAGCGAGGCGGAAAAAAGAAGACCCGTCCAGGCGAACGGGGCGGGTCTTCTAGAAACTGGTTGCGCGAACTTGAATGAAATTACGGCAAGCGCCGCCGTCTACTTGCTTGCCTTTGTGAAGCCGTCGTTGACGTGGTCCCAATCCACCACGTTCCACCACGCCTCGATGTACTCGGGGCGCCGGTTTTGATATTTCAGGTAGTAGGCGTGCTCCCAAACGTCCAGGCCGAGGATTGGCTTTGCGCCTGACATGATGGGACTATCCTGGTTTGGCGTGGATTCAATCGCCAGCTTGCCATTCTGCAATTGCAACCAGGCCCAGCCGGAACCGAAGCGCGTGGTAGCCGCCTGGCCGAACTTGGTTTTGAAATCGGCGAATGATCCGAACGCGCTCTTGATGGCGTCGGCCACCGCGCCTTTGGGTTCGCCGCCGCCGCCCTTCTTCATCAAAGTCCAGAAGAGCGAGTGGTTGGCATGTCCGCCGCCATTATTGCGAACAGCGGTGCGAATGTTTTCGGGCACGCGGTCGAGGTGAGCGATCAAATCTTCGAGTGAGAGTTGTTGCAAGTCGGCGTGTCCTTCGAGAGCTTTGTTGAGGTTGGTGACATAAGCGTTGTGATGTTTATCGTGGTGAATTTCCATTGTCTTTGCGTCGATATACGGTTCGAGAGCGTCAAACGCGTAGGGCAAAGGCGGAAGTTGATGCGCGGTAGTCTGGGCAGTCCCGGTTTGTTGAGCCATGTATTCCTCCTAATTTCTAGCGTGCAATTATTGCACAATAGAATGATGCTGTCAGCGCGGTCGTAGGTTCAACTGCGTCGCGATCGGTTTCGGTAGCACAGGCACTCCTGCCTGTGTGGGTAAGTCTCGGAATTGCGCGAGTGCACAGCCAGGAGTGGCTGTGCTACTTAATGCAAAGAAGGAGTTCACCATGCCGTCGAGCGGGCATCTCGAGTCACATTTTACAGCCACTGCGGCAGTTCGCGACATTGTGATTGGAATGGCCGATGGTTTGACAGTTCCGTTCGCTCTGGCCGCCGGGCTGACCGGAGCGGCAGCCGTGGCGGTTCATGGCAACAGCCTGATCGTGCTAGCAGGCCTGGCGGAGATTGCCGCAGGCTCCATCGCCATGGGATTGGGAGGCTATCTTGCAGCGAAAACCGATTCGGAACATTACGAATCCGAACGGCAACGGGAAATTCGCGAGACGGTGGAGCTAGCCGATCAAGAGGAAGAAGAGGTGGCGAAAGTGTTCCGTGGGTACGGAATGTCCGAAGAACAGATGCGGCCGGTGGTGAATGCAATCTGCTCGGACCAGACACGCTGGGTGGATTTTATGATGCGATTCGAACTTGGATTGGAGGAGCCGGATCCGCGCGCGCGCGGGACGAAGCGCGGCGACGATTGCGGCTTCCTACATTGCCGGCGGCATGATTCCGCTGGCGCCTTATATGCTGGTTGGGCAGATTATGACCGCGCTGTGGGTCTCGGTGAGCGTAACACTGGCGGCTCTGTTCGCGTTTGGATGTGTGAAAGGGCATTACACCGGAGTGAAGCCGTTGCGCGGAGGATTGCAAACGGTGATTGTGGGCGGACTAGCTGCGGCTGCGGCTTTTTTCATCGCGCGGCTGATCAGCCCCAGCGCGGCGTGAAAATGGTGCTCGGCAGCGGGTATTCGAGCATTGGAATGTTGCGCGGGATCCCTCGCTTCGCTCGGGATGACTGCACAGGAGGAGCGCGGCTGCGGTGTTCTGAATATTTCGCCGTTCCGTTGGCAATACGGAAAAGTCAAAGACCCCACCCTTCCGGATGAAACTGGGAAGGATGGGGTACCCTCTTGCTTGCGCCGCGTTAATCCTTTGGTTCAGCGCCCAGATTGCCGAAGGGCCACAGGCCGAACGCTTTCAGGAACGCGTCCTGTCTTTTCTCCGTCAACATTCGGGCGGTTCTTTCGGCGGGCCAGGGCGTATCGAGGCGATCGGGGCGGTCAGCGATCCAAAATGCCGTCACGGCCATGATCGTTGAGTTGCGAATCAGGATATCGGGTTTTACTTTGTCGAATGTATCCGCCGCGGAATGGTGCGTGAATTTGTAATCGGGCGAATCCTGCCCCAGGTTGATGCCCGGCAACCCCGCTAAAATAAAGGGTCCGGCGTCCGTGCCGAACACCGGATCGTCATTCACGTCGATATCGCCGAATGCCTGCATATACATGGCGAATTGCTGGAACGCGGGGATCAAGTCGTTGCGGCCGCCAAGTTCAAGGGCGTTGACGGGGCCCTGGCCGTTATCGAGAATCACCGCGGCAATGTGATTGGCCATTTCGTTCTGGTGAGTCTTCGCGTAGGCGAACGAACCAAGCAATCCTTGTTCCTCTCCCGTAAACAGAACAAAGCGAATCGTGCGCAGTGGTTTGAAGCCGGATTTCAAGATAGCTTCGGCGGCGCCGAGAGCGACCGTCACGCCACAGCCATCGTCGGTCGTGCCCGAAGCGAGATCCCAGGAATCCAGGTGCCCGCCGGCCACGATGATCTGCTCGGGAAATTGAGTGCCGCGGATTTCTCCGACGACATTGGCGGATTCCACCGGGCCGGTGGTCACCTGATTTTGCACGTTGATGCGAATGCGAATCGGCTTGCCGCGATCGAGGAAGCGTTCGAGTTGGTCCTGATCCTCGGCGCTCATGCTGACAACTGGAATGTCGTAATACGTGTTGAAGCCCAGCGAACCTGTGTGCGTCAGGTTCATTCCCATGGAGGGCGCGCCCGCCTGGCCGCCGATCACGGCCAGCGCGTGGGCCGCGTAAGCACTTTTTAGAAACGGTCCAAACCTTGCGAAAGCCAGCATGCCGCCTTGCTTGGGAAATCCACGCTTCACCACAAGAAGAATTTTGCCGGCCCAGTGCGAGGAATTCTGCTCGACCTCGTCATCAATCTGGTTGATATTGACGGCAACCACGTCGGCTTCAACCGGGCCCGCCGTCGAGCCGACCCATCCCATAGAATCGACCAGCAAGCGATGGTGCAAGGGAGAGAGAATCTCGGCTTCGGCGGAACCGCGCGACCAGCCGCGGAAAATTTCCCACGATTCGGCGTGAACATTTTCCAGGCCGATCGAGCGCATGCGCGCCAGTCCCCATTCGACAGCTTTGGCAGCTCGCGGAGTGCCGGTGACGCGGCCGCCAATGTCGTCGCTCAATTCCTGGAGATAGCCGTAGGCGTTGGAATTCATCATCCCTGCGCCGGCAATTGCGGAGAGCGCTTTGAGAGTTCCGTCTTCGGCGGGCGAAAGCGGTTCCGTGGAACCAGGCGCGGCCATCGCGGAATGCACCGATAAACTCAGTAAAGTGAAGAGGCTGAGCAGGCACCGGGATCGACGAATCATCATGCTCTCCTTTAAGCGAATCGAGCGTCAAATGTATAGAGACGGGGCATTCTGGCAAAAGGGTTCCCCGGCTGTCAAAAGAACAAAGGCCTGATCGTGCGGTTCGCAACTTCGTTTTCGGCTGGAGCATCATATTGTGTGCAGGGGGGATATGTGGCAAGAGGAATTTTTCAAACCCGCATATCAGCAGGACTAAAACCATGAAACGCGAACATCCCGGCCCCATTCATTTTCTGCTCTGTTAGATCGAGGTTTTTCAATCCGCCGAACTCGAATTTCAATCCCCGGAAAGCAGGGCAGGGCGGAAGCATGCAGAGAAAAATATTTCATAACGCCTGGCCAGAGGCCCGGCCGTAATTCGTAAAGGAGAAACTATATGTGGAGGGAAGGATTCAATGTTCGCCGATCGGTGGCGGTGATCGCCTTGCTGATTGCACTTGGGATTGGAGGGATTGCCGGCGTATGGGCTTTTGGCCATGGCCGATCAACAGTGTTCGGAGCGCCGAATGTTCCGTTTGCGGTGGCGGCCGACCATGCCATCAATGTTGGTCCATTTATCAATGGTTTTGCATCCGTGGTGAAACCCGCACTGCCGGCCGTCGTGAATATTTCGACGTCGAAAATCGTGAAGGCTGAGAACAGCACGCAGGGCTCTCCGATGTTCAACGACCCATTTTTCAAACAGTTTTTTGGAGACCAATTCGGCAATGGTCCCCAGCCACGAAATCAAAAAGAGCGCAGCCTGGGATCGGGCGTGATCGTGAGCCAGGATGGATACGTTCTGACCAACAATCACGTGGTGGATGGAGCAACCGATATCCAGGTTTCGTTGAGCGACAAGCGCAACTTCCAGGCCAAGGTAATCGGCACCGATCCGAAAACGGACGTGGCCGTTCTGAAGATCAACGCAGAAGGTTTGCCGACGATGCCGCTGGGCGATTCCTCGAAGTCCCAGATCGGCGACGTGGTGTTGGCAATTGGCGATCCCTTTGGCATCGGCGAGACGGTGACCATGGGAATTATCAGCGCCACCGGCCGCAGCGTTCCGGGAATGGCGCCGGGCGGTTATCAGGATTTCATTCAGACCGACGCGTCGATTAATCCCGGCAATTCGGGCGGCGCGCTCATCAACGTTTCCGGCAATTTAATCGGGATCAATACCGCCATCCTGGCGGGCGGAGGCGGCGGGAACCAGGGCATCGGTTTCGCGATTCCGATCGATCTGGCGCGCAACGTGATGGAACAAATTCTTCAGCATGGCCACGTGGTGCGGGGCTATCTGGGGGTGAACATCCAGAACGTGACGCCGGAAATCGCGAAGGCGTTCGGTTTGAAAGAAAATCGCGGCGCGCTGGTGGCGGACGTTTCCTCAAACACGCCGGCGGCGAAGGCCGGGATTCAGAAGGGCGACGTAATTCTTGGATTGAATGGCCAGCCCGTCGAAGACATCAACCAATTGACCATGCACATCACGCAGATGGCTCCCGGAAGCACGGCGCAGTTGCAGGTTCTCCGCAACGGAGAATCACGCGACATGTCCGTAACTCTGGGCCAGTTGCCTGAAAAAAATGAAGGCGCTGAAAAGCCAGGATTGGCACAGGGAACAAGCGGCGCGCTGGAAGGCGTGCAGACAGAAACCTTGACGACCGACACGGCTCAACAACTGCAGCTTCCTAGTTCAACGAAGGGAGTGGTCATTACCAATGTGGATCCATCGAGCGCAGCAGCCGATGCTGGTTTGCGGCGAGGCGATGTGATCCAAGAAGTGAACCGCCACGCGGTGGCCAGCCAGGGGCAGTTTGAGGAAGCGCTCTCGGGAGCCAAAGGCCAACAGGTGTTGCTGTTGGTTAATCGCGGTGGGACTACGCTTTACGTGGTAATCGGTGGAGACAAGCAGTAGCTGGTTGAATTGCAGGCTGGGGCACGGCACGGGCTGTGCCCCGCCTTCTTCATGATTTATTTACTCTTTCCCCTCACCTGTCTTTTCCAAGTAATTTAAGTTGATCCGCGAGCATCAAATTGGGTTAAGCTTATAGTTGAATTACTGCAACCCCGCCTGCAATCCCTTCATCACTATTATGGAGACGAACGTGCAAAGCACTCACCCGGGAATGTAATGAACGTAGCCTCCCAGGAGTGAGTGAAAACAGTGGACAGAGAGGCCAATAAACCCGGAGGAACGTCTCACTCCTCAACTTCGTATTAGTAGTTACAACAACGATTCCGACAGCTAGTACCAAAGTTCTATTTTCCCCAGCCCACCGGTCTAGTACCAATGGTAGCGCACGCAGTATTGTGCGTGCTTCCAGCAAATTTGGGACTCAGTTCAGGAGCCGTCATGATTGGAAAGTCTACGATACTTGGAAATAATCCCAGGGCGCCATTTACGCTCCTACAGGACGGCCAGTCTCGCGCCAGCTTCTTCAGCGCAGGTTTTGGCTTGGAGTGCCTGGCGCTACTGATCGTGATATGGATTCCGGCGCTGCTTCCCCAGAAGCTGGATCTGTATAAAGGGTTCGCAGTTACGCCGATCATTGCGCCCCCAGTCACACCCTGGAAACCGCAACCAGCAGAATTAAAGAGGCCTATTCCAGTACGGGAAAAGATTGTGCCGAAACAGGCCCCCATTCTGAAACAGAAGCCGATCGAGGTGGCTGTGGTAACTGCGAAACCGAAGGTTATGACGCCGGTCTTTACTTCGCCAGTCGCAAAGCCTGCCACTGGGCATCGGGATACTCCGAAGCCGGAGTCGCCGGAACTGGTGGCGAAATACATGGACGCCAAGCCAATATCTCATGGGCAGTTCCGCAGCACCCACGATTCGTAAGCCACGTGAGGAAGTGCAAACAGGAGGGTTCGGGGACCCCAACGGTGTGCCGGCAACCGGACGCACCGACAAGCGGCAGAACATTGCGCAGCTCGGTTCCTACGACTTGCCTCCAGGCCCGGGCCAAGGGAATGGCAGCGGCGGCGCGAAGGGAGCCAAGGGAGTGATCGCCAGCGCTGGATTTGGCAACGGAGTTGCAGTGGGAGGAACTGGCGGTCAGAGCGGCGGACAGCGCTCGGTGAAGCAAGGCGTTTTCCAGGATGAAAAAGCGAGCAACGAACCAAAAGTAAAAAATACTGCCGCGACGACAAACCGCACCGATCCAGTTGAAATTTTGTTCAAACCGAAACCGGTTTATACCGATCAGGCCAGGCAGAAAAGAATCGAAGGCGAAGTGCTCCTAGAGGTGGTGTTTACGGCATCAGGCGAAGTACGAGTGTTGCGAGTGATTCAGGGCTTGGGTTACGGTTTAGATGAAGCGGCACAGGCAGCAGCGAAACAAATTCGCTTCCGCCCCGCGCGCGCGGACGGCCAACCCACGGACTTTACAGCAACGGTACACATCCGATTTGAATTAGCGTACTAAGGGGAGAGAAAGCGATGCGCACTTGGGTAAACTTATTTTTAGTGGCGGCACTTGTTGCCGTCATCCCCAGTTGGGCGGGCGCACAAGAGCAGCCACCCGCACAACAGCCACCTGCACAGCAGCAGTCCACGCAAGAGCAGCCGCCTGCACAACAGCAGCCGCCTGCCGATGGGCAGCGGTCTGTGCCGGAACAACAGCAACAGCAGCAGGGGAACATCAATCACGTGATTGACCAGATTGCTGCGCGGGAGCGTTCCGAAGTGCGAATGCTTCAAAGATACAGCCCTCTTATCGAGACCTACATTCAGGATATGCGGCCCGACAAAGAACTGGGCGCCGTTCCGGACCGCGACCACTATTTCCTGGGGACAGCCTTTCTGAAAGAAGGCGTTGTCGAGCGATCGATGACCGACAAGAAGAAGGGGATGGTGAAGAAATTTAATCCCGCCTCCTATCTGGCTGCCGCGTTTTCCTCCGACTACCTGCCGGAAGGATTCCTGCAGATGATTTACATCGATGCCAACGGCTTCGACCGGCAGCACTATCATTTCGAGTATCAGCGCCGCGAATTTCTGGGTGAGGTTCGCTGCCTGATCTTCGATGTGCAGCCGCTGCCGAAATCCGGCAACGGGCGTTTCAAAGGGCGCATCTGGGTGGAAGACCAGAATTACAACATCGTGCGATTCAACGGGACCTACTTGCCGGAGCGAAGTTTGCACGGCATGAACGTCCATTTCGATAGCTGGCGCGTGAATGCCGTCCAGGGCGCGTGGCTGCCGACTTATGTTTACAGCGAAGAAAGCGACCTGAAAGATTTCCTGTTCGGACACGCTCGCTTCAAGGCCCAGACGCGCTTGTGGGGCTATGACCGCCAGCATTCCGGACACCAGGAAGAATTCAGCGACTTGAAAGTGGAATCCGTGACGCCGGTGAAAGATCAGGCGGAAACATCGCAGGATCGTTCGCCGATCGACGCGGAACGCGCCTGGAATCGCCAGGCCGAGCAGAACGTAATCGACCGCCTGGAAACAGCGGGGTTGATTGCGCCAGTGGGCGAAGTGGACAAAGTGATGGAGACGGTGATCAACAACGTGGAGGTGACCAACAACCTCGACGTTCAGCCGGAAGTCCATTGCCGCGTTCTTTTGGTTTCGACCCTGGAATCCTTCTCCATCGGCCATACCATCGTGATGAGCCGCGGCTTGCTCGACGTGTTGCCGGATGAAGCCAGCCTGGCCGCCATGCTGACTCACGAACTGGGCCACGTGATGCTCGGGCATCCTTTTGATTCCGCCTGGGCGTTCAGCGATCGGACGATGTTTCCGACCGAGGACGTGCTGCGCGAATTCAGCTTCCATTCCACTCCCGGCGACGAGGACTTGGCCAACAAGAAGGCCCTCGAACTGTTGAAGAATTCGCCGTACAAAGACAAACTGCAGACCGTTGGCGTGTTCATGCGCCAACTGAATGCGGAATCGAAACAGCTGCATTCGTTGGTGGACCCGCATTTGGGCAACCGCGTGTTCAACGTTCCGGAAGTGGAGAATAGCGCTCCTCAGCTACAGCCGGCAAAGCTGGACCAAATTGCCGCGCTGCCACTCGGCGCGCGCGTAAAGGTGAATCCCTGGAACGATCACGTGGATTTGCTGAAGTCCAAACCGGCTGCACTGCTTTCGGAACGGGAGAAGATGCCGTTTGAAGTGACCCCGTTCTATCCGTATCTGACCCGAGCGAATTCGCCGGCTGTGTCGGCGATGCCGCCGCAGGGTGAGGATACGGCGAAAGCGGATCTCGCGAAAAAAGACCAACAGTAAACTGTTTTTAAGAACCGGCCCGGCGATTGTTCTCCTCAATCGCCGGGCTTTTTCTTTTTTGGCGGCGCGTTGGCTGATCCACAGAGTATCCGGGCAACTCGCGGAAACGAATCTGCAAGTTCGCACGAACTGTTATCCCGCCTGATCAATCATCCGTTCAATTCAACAAATCGAGGAATTCGCTGGCGGTGTCGTTGCATTGGCATCGGCTGCTTCCGGAGAGGATTTGAAAATCGGGGTTCCCGCCGGCTCACGCCAACGGGTTGCAAATGGATTGAATGGCAATGCTAGGAGCGCGAGGAACATAAGTCAACGCGGACACCCGGCGCCGCACCCCGCTTGATTCGATTCCCAAGATGCAGCGAATGAGCGAAACTGGGGGCCGCATGAGGCGCCACTCCCTTCTCGAATATCTGGAAGCCTATTCCCGGCGAGGGGAAGAAACGGCCTTTGTTCACCGGCGCGGCTATCGCACGGTGCGCTGGTCCTATTCCCGAATCGCCCGCACCGCGGCGCAGTTCGCGCGCGAATTGGAAGCGAGGCAGATCAGCCGGGGCGACCGCGTTCTGTTGTGGGGCGAAAATTCGGCGGAGTGGGTGGTTGCGTTTTTAGGTTGCGCGTTGCGTGGCGTCGTTGTGGTTCCGATGGATAGGATTGCCAGCGCGGAATTTGCGCGGCGAGTGGCGCAGCAAGTGGATGCGAAGCTGGTGATTCGCTCGCGCCAGGTGCCGGGGTTTGATTCCGCTGTGCAGGCGATTGAATTGGAAAATCTGGAAGAAACTTTGGCGGAGCGATCGAGCAAGCCTTACTCAGCGCCTGCTATCGAGCGCACCGACACGCTCGAGCTTGTTTTTACATCGGGAACCACCGCGGAACCGAAAGGCGTGGCAATTTCACACGGCAATTTGCTGGCGAACCTGGAGCCGCTGGAAGGCGAGATTCAGCATTATTTGAAATACGAACGGCTGGTTCATCCGGTGCGTTTCTTGAATCTGCTGCCGCTGAGCCATATATTCGGCCAGTTGATGGGGATTTTTATTCCGCAATTGCTGGGCGGCACGGTGATTTTTTCCGAAACGCTGAATCCCGCGGAAGTGATCCGCACGATCAAGAGCGAGCGCGTCTCGGTGCTGGTGACGGTTCCCAGGCTGGTGGAATCGCTTCGCGACAAGGTGCTGCGCGATCTGGAGGATGCCGGACTGCTGGATAGATTCCAGGAAGATATTGAGAAGGCCAATGGCGAGAAATTTCTTCGGCGTTGGTGGCGTTTTCGCCGGATTCACCGGCAATTCGGCTGGAAATTCTGGGCAATGATATCGGGCGGAGCAGCGCTGGGAGAAGGCGCCGAACTATTTTGGAAGCGTCTGGGATACGCCGTGATCCAGGGATATGGGCTGACGGAAACCGCGGCGCTGGTGAGCGTGAATCATCCGTTCAAGCTGGGGAAGGGCTCAATCGGCAAAGCGCTGCCGGGCATGGAAGTACGCCTCGATGACACGGGAGAAATTCTGGTTCGCGGTGAAAATGTTTCCGCCGGTTATTGGCAGGAAAAGCGGCTTGATCCGGTTGCCGGGGAGGGAGGTTGGTTCCACACCGGCGATTTGGGTGAGCGCGATGCCGATGGCAATCTATATTTCAAAGGGCGGCGGAAGAATGTGATCGTGACGGCGGCGGGAATGAATATTTATCCGGAAGATCTGGAAGCCGCGCTGCGGCGCGAATCGCAAGTGCGCGATGCGGTGGTGGTGGGGCTCGAACGGGAGGGGAACGCGGAGCCGGTGGCGGTTCTGTTGCTGCGTGATTCGAGCGCTGACGCGGAAAGGATTGTCGCGCATGCAAACCAGCCGCTCGCGGAATTTCAGAAAATGCAGCGGTGGCTGGTTTGGCCCGGGCAGGATTTTCCGCGCACACCAACGCAAAAGCCGTTGCTGCGGGAGATTCAACAGTTTGTGGTTGTGCAGCTGGGGAAGAGCAGGCGCAGCGGAAAATTCCAGCGCGCGGCAAGGCCCGTTTGCGGATTTACTGGCACGCATCTCGCCGCGATCGGGAGCGGCGTCGCACAAGATTTCCGCGGATGCCCGTCTGGATAGCGATTTGAATCTTAGTTCGATTGATCGGGTGGAATTGCTGGGCGCGCTGGAGGATCGATACCAGTTGGATTTAAGTGAGAAGGGATTTTCCGAAGCGAAGACCGTGGGCGATCTGGAGCGGCTTCTGCGCGAGCGTCCGAAGCAGCGGGAAAATTTCCCTTCCACCCGATGGGCGCAGCGCTGGCCGGTGCCCTGGATCCGATTCGCGGCGTACTACCTGCTGGTTTGGCCGGCGACTTGTTTGCTCGCATGGCCGCGCATTCTTGGAGGCAAAAAATTGCGTGGCTTTCACGGCCCGGTGCTGGTGATTTCGAATCACATCACGATGATTGACGTGGGATTTATTCTGGCGGCGCTGCCTTTCCGGCTGCGTCATCGCCTGGCGACGGCGATGGACGGTGAACGATTGCGTTCGATGCGGCACCCCTCTGGCGATTTAAACGTATTTCGCAGAATACTGGAACGCGTGAACTACGCTCTGGCCGTATCGCTGTTCAATGTTTTTCCCTTGCCGCGAAGATCGGGCTATCGCGAAAGCTTCGCGTTTGCAGGTGATTCCGTGGACCGCGGTTGGAGCGTTCTGGTGTTTCCGGAAGGAGAACGGACGCGCACGGGACGCCTGGCGCCATTTCGAGCAGGGATCGGGCTGCTGGCAACGCGCTTGGACATACCGATAATTCCGATGCGGATTGATGGGCTGTTCGAATTGGCAAAGGCTGGAAGGAAATTTGCGCGGCCCGGCTGTGTGTGCGTCAGCGTGGGCGAACCCGTGCGCGTCGATCCGCGCAGCGATCCGGAGGAAGTTGCACGAACGCTTGAGAAATGCGTGGCGTCACTCGAACGCCCCAGTCAGAAGAATGGCCTGTAAATTCGACTATCCGGTAGCGGCTGGATAGTGTAGAAAAGAATTACCCCACTCCTATGCTCCGACGACCATGGCTCCGCTGGCTTCTGATTTTCCTGGGATGGACCGCGATTGGCCTGTTTTTTACCAGCCAGTCTTACATCACCTACAAATATGCGGGCGGCAGGGTGCTGCTCGGCCTGATTCTGAAGCTGCAGATGAGCGAATGGTACGTATGGGGGCTGATTGCTCCGGCGCTGGTTTGGTTCGCCCGGCGATTTCCGCTGGAACGCGGGCGCTGGGCGCGCAATCTTCCTATCCACATCGTTGCCAGCCTGGTGGTGGCGTTTCTGAAAGTGGCAGTGGATAACCTGGTTCGCAATCATGTTCTGCTGATTCCCGGCAAAATGGCGCCGGCATATAAACTGCACCTGAATATTTTGACTTACTGGGCCATCGTAGGCGCAACCGCGGGATTCGATTTCTACCGGCGCTACCGGGAAGGAGAACTGCGGGCGTCGCAACTAACAGCGCAGTTGGCCAAGGCGCGATTGCAGGCGCTGCAGATGCAACTGCATCCTCATTTTCTATTCAACACCTTGAATTCCATTTCCACTTTGGTGCATCGCGATCCGGAAGCCGCGGATCGCATGATCGCCCGGCTAAGTGAATTGCTACGGATGACGCTCGAAGACGGAGGGGTGCAAGAGGTACCGCTACAAAAGGAGCTGGAATTCCTGGATCGTTATCTGGAAATCGAGCGAACGCGATTTGCCGACCGGTTGACGATCTGCATGGAGATCGCTCCGGAAACACTTAACGCACGGACACCTTATTTGATCTTGCAGCCACTGGTGGAGAATGCGATTCGGCATGGAGTGGCTCCGCGGTCGCGGCCGGGCCGTGTGGTGGTTCGCTCGCGCCGGCAGGACGGCATGCTGGTGCTGGAAGTGCAGGATGATGGCCCCGGCCTCGCGACCGGAGGCGGCGGCGTGAGCAAGCCGAAAAACGGCGTGGGAGTTTCGAGCACCCGGGCGCGGCTGGAACAACTCTATGGCAGCTCTCAGCAGTTTGAATTGAAAAATGGAGCCGAGGGGGGAGCCATCGCCGTGATTTCCTTTCCCTTCCAGACTGCATCTACAGGGAATGGAAACCGAGGGGCGGATGAAGCTGCGAATCCTGATCGTGGATGATGAGCCGCTGGGACGCGAGCGAATTCGCACGCTGCTGGCGGGCGATCCGGAAGTTGAAATCGCCGGAGAGTGCGCCGATGGCAAGCAGGCAGTGGCGGCGATTCGCAGGCTGAAGCCGGATTTAATTTTCCTGGATGTGCAGATGCCGGAGATGGATGGCTTCGGGGTGCTGGAATCCCTGGAGGTCGAGGAAATTCCCGCGACGATTTTCGTAACCGCGTACGACCGCTATGCCGTGAAGGCTTTTGAAGTCCACGCAGTGGATTACCTGCTGAAGTCCTTTGACCGGGAGCGATTTTCCGCCGCTCTGGCGCGAGCCAAGGGCCATCTTGCCCGCGGAAAGAAACACGATATCGAGCCGAAGCTTGTATCCCTGCTGGAAGCATTCGAGTCGCGAAAAAAATATATTGGGCGGCTGGTGGTGAAATCGGGCGGACGCATTATTTTCTTGCGCGTCGAGGAAATTCATTGGATCGAGGCGATGGATAATTACGTGCGATTGCATGCGGGAGCGCAGACACACACCGTGCGCGAGACGATGCAATCGCTTGAAACGAAACTCGATCCGGCGAAATTCGCTCGCATTCATCGCTCCACCATCGTGAATCTCGACCGGGTGCAGGATCTGCGTCCGCTTTTCCACGGGGATTATGCCGTCCGGTTGCGCGATGGCACCGAACTCACGCTCAGCCGCAGTTACCGCGAGAAGTTGCCCGAACCGCTCGGTTCCGGCGGCTGATTTAGGGGCCATTCTGTAATCCGCTGCCCTTCCTTCCCGGCCTCATCGGCAAGAATGGGCTTCTTCGCTCCGCCCCTGTAGACCCGCATCCTGCCCCTTTTTGATCGTTTTCACCCCAAATCGATTGGAGTTCCGCCGTAAGAAGAATAGAAATTGCTCGCCAGAGGTGTGGCAGCTTCGGATCGAAGAGAGATTCTTCGCCCGGGCCAAAAAACGTCGGGACGCACACTCGGCGCTTTGCTCAGAATCAGTGCATTCGCGGATTCAGACAAGCGGGAGCGCGGCTCCCCGATAGAAGTGATCGGGGCAGGAAAGCCGGTCCGTACATTTTGATTCAATATCAACCGGGAGCGTTTATGAGCCAGCGGTGGCGGAAAAGGCCGAACGGGTTGCGGAAGATGGCGATACTCTGCGGGGTTTTTCTTGCGATGATCTTTGCCACGTGCGCGGGCATCGGCATGCCGCGCAGCTCCGCCAAAACGCAGGATCAAGACAAGAATCAACAGGCTCCACCACAATTGCCGCCTCCAGCCTCACAAACGCGGAATCTGCCCATTCCGCAGCCCATGCACCAGGAGCGGCCTCCCTCGGAATGGGATGAAAAGCCCGCGCCGCCTACCGAGAAAAAAACGGCGGGTCGAATACTATAAAAACGTTCAAATCCTGAAGGACATGCCCGCTCCGAACCTGATCGGTGTAATGAAATATTTTTGCGGGGCGCTGTACGTCCGCTGCGAGCACTGCCACGTGGTAGGCGAATGGAGCCGTGACGACAAGCCGGAGAAAAAAGCCGCGCGCCAGATGCTCACTATGACAGGGGCGATTCAGGGGCAATACTTCCCAACCACGCAGGGTCCCACCTGCTGGACATGCCACCGCGGAAACGCAAAGCCAGAATTTTAACCGCCAGCGCCGCGGACGGCCGTTGCGACTTCCTCCCCACGACCAACGGCCGCCCGCGGCGACCCCTCTGCCTCGAAACGAAGAGTGATCCCACAAACAAACCAGGGAAAAATATTTAAGCTAGGAAGTATGGTCCATGGGAAGCCGCAGGCGGGCTTCACAACCTTTGCCTGAAGATTTATTTTCCAGGCCGAGCGTGCCGCCGTGTGCTTCCGCGATCTGCCGGCTCAGAACCAGCCCGATGCCCGAGCCGCCTTGCTTGGTGGTGAAGAATGGGACGAAAAGGTTTGTCAGGTTGGGAATTCCGGGACCATCATCTTGCACCCAGAGTTCCAGATATCTTTGTTTGCGCTTCCAGCCCACGCGTACCCCTCCGCCTGTTTCGAGCGACGCGTCCACGGCGTTGCGCACCAGATTAATCAACAATTGTTCGAGTTGGTCGGGATCCGCTTCGATCTTCATCTCCGGGCCTGCCTGCATTTGAACTTGCAGGCGCGGCTCCAGGCCGACGACGCGACGGATCCAAGCGCTTACATCCACCGGCTGCATGCGCGGGGGTGGCAGCCGGGCCAGGCGCGCATAGGCGCTCATAAACCGGTTCAATCCTTCGGTGCGCGCGGCCACCAGATTCAAACCGCTGCGCATATCTTCCTCCCAATCCGATGGGCGGTCGCGCCGCGCGATCAAGCCGCTTAAATTTTCGGCGACGGACTTGATGGGCGCGAGAGAATTGTTCAGCTCGTGACCGAGCACGCGAATCAGCCGCTGCCATGCCTGGCGCTCTTCTTCACGCAGAGCCCGGCTCAAATCGGTGATCACTACGATCTCGTGCGGCAAGCCGCCTTCACGAAAATTGCCGCGATGGATTTCCCAGCGTCCCGCCTTGCCGGGGAACGCGATTTGCTCGATGCGCGGGGTATCGCCTTCCAGGCATTCCAGCAGGCCAAGTTCCTCCGCGGTGTGCCCCATGATCAGCTCCGCCGGTTGATTGAGGATGCGCTCGCCGGCACGATTGATCAGACGAAGGTGCGACGTGCCGTCGAAAGCGAAAACGGCAACATCAATTTCCTCCATCACCTTTTTCAACAGAGCTGTGGCTTCCACCGCACCCAGCCGCTGCTGCCGCAAAGTTTCTCCCAAAGCATTTACTTCGCGGAGAACTTCGCCGAGGGAATCATTTCGTTCCGCCCCGCGCGCGCGAATGGAGAAATCTCCTTCGCGGAGGGCGGCGAGCAAATTGGAAAGCGTGCGAAGTGGAAACGCGACGCGCTGCTGGACGTTGAAAGCGAAACTGAGCCACATTCCGACAATGAAAACCGTCAGAGTCCACTGCAATTTTGGCGAATAGCCGCCAACCCAAAGCAGTACCAGCGCGATGCCCGAGCCTGCCGTGCCTGCCAGGAGGGCCTGAATCAGGATGCGGCGCTCGTAGGGAAGTGGTTTCACAGGTTGTATTTTTGCAGGCGTCTATAGAGCGCGCTGCGGCTCAGGCCCAGCGCCTTGCTGGCCTGGCTCACGTTTCCGGCGTAGCGGGCCAGGGCCTTCTGGATCAGCACGCGTTCCACTTCTTCCAGGCCCATTTCTTCAAGCCGGAACGGGGCTTCGCGCACCGGGCGCAATCCCAGGTCGCTGGCCATCACTTGCTGGCCTTGCGCCAACAGTACAGCGCGTTCCACGGCGTGGTCCAGTTCGCGGATATTGCCGGGCCAAGGGTGATCGAGGAGCATCTGCATCGCCACCATTTCGAAGCCATTGAGCTGCTTGCGGTAACGCTGCGCGGATTGCCGCAGGAAATGCATCGCGAGAAGCGGCACATCTTCTTTGCGCTCGCGCAGCGGCGGCAAGTGAATTTCAATTGTGTTCAGCCGGAAGAGCAAATCTTCGCGAAATCGTCCCGCACCCACTTCCGAGTTCACGTCCGCGTTGGTAGCGGAAATGATTCGAACGTCCACGCGCCGCGTGGTGGATGAGCCCACCCGTTCGAGTTCGCCGGTTTCCAGCACGCGAAGCAGTTTGGCCTGCAGGTTCATCGGAACGTTGGCAATTTCATCCAGGAACAGCGTGCCGCCATCCGCCAATTCGAATCGCCCCACGCGATCCACTTTGGCGTCCGTGAAGGCGCCTTTCACGTGTCCAAATAATTCGCTTTCGAAAATTCCTTCCGGCAGGCCCCCGGCGTTCACCGTGACCAGCGATTTTCCGGCGCGCGGAGAAAGCGCGTACAAAGTGCGCGCCACCACCTCTTTTCCGGTTCCGTGTTCGCCGGTGATCAAGACGTTGGCATCCGAGGGGCCCACACGCGCGATCATTTCCTTCACCGGACGCATCGCGGCGGATTCGGCGATCAAGGTTGGGCGGCCGTCGGCGCGCAGCAAACGGTTTTCGGCTTCCAGGCGCTGGCTTTTGCGCAGAGCGCGAGCCAATTCGATCTGCGTGCGCAGAATCGCGATCAGCCGTGCATTTTCCCAGGGCTTCTGCACGAAATCCTTGGCGCCGCGGCGCATCGCTTCCACCGCGAGTTCCAGGCTGCCCCAGGCCGTCATCACCACCACTGGGATGGTGCCGTCAATCGCGCGAATGCCGGAAAGCAAGTCGAGGCCTTCCTGGCCGGACGTGGTATCTCGCGCGTAGTTGAGGTCCATCAGCACCGCGTCATGCTCGCGAGCTTCCAGCGCCGCGATCACGGCGGACGGGGAAGCTACCGCTTCGATTTCGAATCCTTCGCCTTTCAGCAGAAGCCGCAAGGCTTCCCGAACGTCCGGCTGATCGTCCGCCACTAATACCCGCATCGCATTATGATGACTGAATGCCATAGGCCCTTGAGTATCCTGTGATTTGACCAACGTTTCCATTGAAAACCTCCCCGGGTCACTGAAACCGCCGTGATGCGCAGGGAGCGGCAAGCGTTTAAAGGGAAATCAAATTTTTCTCCGGACGCTTATCCCCAACTGCCATCACTATTCGTAACGCAATGCCACCATTGGATCCACTCTCGTCGCGCGCCGAGCCGGAATGTAACAAGCCATTAGGGCCACTCCCAAAAGCAGGATGGCGCCAACCATAAAACTAGCCGGATCAGTGGAGCTGATTCCAAACAGCAAACTTGCCAGCAATCGCGTCAGAGCCAGTGCCGCCACGATACCGGCGCCCAGGCCCGCCAGCACCAGCGTAAAACCATGCCGGACCACCAGCCGCAGCACATCGCCCGGCTGTGCGCCCAACGCAACTCGAATTCCGAATTCGCGGGTCCGTTGGCCTACGGTGTAGGAAATCACGCCGTAAAGCCCCACGGCAGCCAAAACCAACGCTACGGCGGCGAATAATCCCAGCAACAGCATCGAAAACCGCCGCAGCGCCAGCGATTCCGAAAGCAATTGATCCATCGTGGCGACTGCGTAGACAACCTGGTCCTTGTCGAGAGCGTGGATTTGCTCGCGAATGGCGCCGGCCTGGCTTGATGGATTCACTTTCGAGCGCACCACCAGCGTCATGTAGGAATTCACGATCTGTGCTTCGGGCACGTAAACCTGCATTTCTCCAGGCGCATCCAGGCGATCTTGTTTCACGTCACTGAGAACTCCGATCACCGAGCGCCATCCCAATTGCTCGATCGGTTTGTCGCTCCCCGAGATCCGCAGATGCTTTCCCAGTGGATTTTGGCCGGGCCAAAGGTTGCGAGCCATCGTGTCGCTGATCAGGGCCACCGGAGCGCCCGCATCGTTGTCGGCATCCGTGAACAGGCGGCCTTTCAGAAGCGGGGTCTGCATGGCGCGCAGATAACCAGGCGTAGCGATGAAGGCCTGGACGGAAAGATCATGCCCCGGCGGCTTTGGCTGATCTTCCAGTTGCAACTCGCGGCCGTCAAAATTGGTGCCCAGCGGGACAACGCTTACGATTCCTGCTGATTGAACGCCGGGCAGGGCTTCCACTCGTTCAATCATGCGATTGTAAAAAGCAAGCTTATCCGCGTCTTTGGGATAGCGGGCGGCCGGAAGCGGGACGTTCATTGTCAGCAGATTGGATGGATTGAATCCCGGATTCAATTGCCTCAATTTCGAAAGGCTGCGGATCAGCAGGCCTGCCGAAACCAGCAGCACCAGCGCCAGGGAAACTTCTGAAATCACCAGAGCGCCGCGAAGCGGATTGCGGCGTGTGCTTGAAGCGCGGCCGCCCTCCTTCAGCACATCGTTTAAATTCACGTGCGTTACCTGCAAGGCAGGCGCGACGCCAAATACAATTCCGGTCAGCAGCGAAAGAACCATCGTGAATCCGAAGACTCTCAAATTGAGCTCCACCGAAGCGAGCGAGGAAATCTCCTTCGCTCCCACCGATTCGATCAGGCTGGTCCCCCAGACGGCGAGGAGAATTCCCAAAAGCCCCCCGCAAAGGGCCAATAGGGTGCTTTCGGTGAGAAATTGACGGACGAGCCGGGTGCGCCCCGCCCCCAAAGCGGCGCGGACCGCAATCTCCGTCTGCCGCGACGCCGAGCGAGCCAGCAGCAGGTTCGCAACATTCGCGCACGCAATTAGCAGAACGAATCCTACAGCTCCAAAAAGCAGCAAGAGCGCCGGGCGAATCCCGCCCACTAAATCCTCCTTCAGTGAGACCAGGTGCACGCCGTAATCCGTATTGGCGAGCGGGTGTTCCTGTTCCAACCGCCGCGCGATTACGTCCATATCGGCTTGCGCCTGCTGCAGGCTCACTCCGGGCTTCAGCCGCGCGATGGCTCGCAAATGCCGCGAATTGCGATCTTTTTCGTCATAGTTTTCGCCGACGGGACGATAAAGTTCCACCGGGGGCCCTTGCGTAATTGCAAAGGGTAGGGAGCGAAATTCCGGCGGCAGGATCCCAACTACGACATGCGGCCGGCTGTTGAGCAAAATGGACCTGCCGATGACCGCCGGATCGCCTCCAAAGCGCCGCTGCCATAACCCATAGGTAAGGACAACTACGTCATCCTTGCCGTCGATATTTTCCTCCGCGGTAAAAAGCCGTCCCAGCAGCGCCTTGCCGCGCATGATTTGGAAATATCCGTCGCCCACAATCTCCGCCGGAATGCGCTCTGGCTCGCCTGCGCCGGTAAGCGTTGGCGTATAGAAACCGCTCAGGGTGGCGACATCTTCAAACACATGATTTTGGGCGCGCCAATCCACTACGTCTGTAACAGACACCTGGCCGCGCGGATTGCTTCGCGCACGTTCGTTCCCCCACACCATCACCAGGCGGTCCGGCTCGGCGTAAGGCAGTGACTTCAGCAAGACGGCGTTAAGCACGCTGAAAATTGCAGTGTTCGCGCCGATGCCCAGCGCCAGAGTGAGCACCGCGACAATCGTGAAGCCAGGGCTTCTTCCCAGCATCCGGATGCCATACTTCAAATCCTGCCAGAGCGTTTCCATCGTTTCACCTGACCGGTTGAGTGGCGAGCATTCGTCCTCTATTCATAACGCAATGCCACCATCGGATCGACTGCGGTGGCTCGGCGCGCCGGGATGTAGCAGGCGAACAACGCCGTTGCCAGCAGCAACGCCGCCACGCTGAAAAAAGTGAGCGCATCCCGTTCGCCGACACCGAACAAAAACGATTCCATCACGCGTGATAAAGCAGCCGCACCGGCCAGACCGATTGCAACTCCCGTCACCGCCAGCCGGAATCCTTCGGCAACCACCATCCTAAGAACATCTTGGTGCTGCGCCCCCAGCGCCATGCGGATTCCAATTTCCTGGGTACGCTGAGCGACGCTGTAAGCCATCACGCCGTAAACTCCGACGGCCGCCAGGAGCAAAGCGAGCGCGGCGAACGTGCTGAGCAAAAACATGCTGAACCGCCGCTGCGCCATCGATTTGGACATCAATTCCTCCATCGTGGCGATATTCGAAAGAGGCTGGTCCGGGTCCATCTGGTGGACTTCCTCGCGCACGGCGCCCGCAACGGACCTGGGATCGGAATTCGTGCGGATCATCAGGTCCATGGCGTTGTAAGCAAGCTCGGGATGCGGCCAATAGGACATGGCGCCCGGAGTGGAATCCAAACTCTGATGTTTGACGTTGCCGACGATTCCGATGATTTCGCTGGGAACGTTCTTCATCAGCATGTTGATCGTCACGCGCTTGCCGATGGGATCTTCATTGGGCCAGGATTCGCGCGCCATGGCCTCGCTGATGATCACAACGTGGGATGCCTCGGTGGCTTCGCGAGCGTTGAACGTGCGTCCGCGGATCAGGGGAATATTCATGGTTTCGAAATAATTCGGTGAGACCACGCGAACATCCGTCACTGGAAGCTGCCCGGCCGCGGGCTCGGGCCGGCCCTCCACCACATAGCTGGTGGCAGCGCCCATGCTGGTGAACGGAGCATAACTTTCGCTGGCCGCGGAGCGGACGCCGGGCAGCGAATTAACGCGCCGCAACAATTCATTAAAAAACGTGATTCGCGCTCCGTCATCTTTGTACTTCGAGACCGGAATCTTCAACTGCACGGTAAGCAGGTTTGCGGGATTGAAGCCGGGATTTAACCGCTTGCAAGCGCAAAAAACTGCGAATCAAAAGGCCCGATCCCACCAGCAGCAGCAACGAAAGCGCGATCTCCGCGATGACGAAAATATTTCGCACGCGCCGGTTGCTGCCCGCTGAGGCTCTGCCCGCCAGGCCGCTTTCCTGCAGCGACGAATTGATGCTCGAACGGGCCGCTTCGAACGCGGGAGCGAAACCGAAGACCAGTCCGGTGAGAAGCGAGATCGCGGCGGTAAATCCAAGAATGCGCGTATCGATTCCGAGATTCTTGATATCCAACAATCCTGCCGGACTGATCCGCAGCAGCAAATCCGCTCCCCATACCGCCAGAAACAAGCCCAGCGCGCCTCCCGCGGTGGCAAGCAACAGGCTCTCCGTCAACAATTGCCGCGCAATGCGCCACCGGCTGGCCCCGAGCGCCGCTCGCAACGCAATTTCCTTGCGGCGCACTGCGGCCCGCGAAAGCAAAAGATTGGCGACGTTGGCGCAGGCAATCAGCAGCACCAGGCAGACAGCGCCCAGCAGCACCAGCAGCGCGGGACGAATTTCGCCCGTGAATTGCTCATTCAGGGGAACAAGGTTTACGCCCCAGCGCGCGTCGAAATCGGGATATTCCTTCTCCAATTGACTCGCGATCGAATCCATTTGCGATTGCGCCTGCGCGAGCGTGATCCCCGGTTTCAGCCGGGCGAACGTGGTCATAAACCGCCCGCCTCGCGTCCGGGACTTTTCCGTAAAGCAATGGGAGTCCAGAGTTCGGAACGCTGATTGATCAGCGAGCCCTGCTTGATGAAGATGTCGAATCCGCGCGGCATCACTCCCAGCACTGGCATCGACTTGCCGTCGATCTGGATCGATTTGCCCACCAGATTCGGATCGCCGCCGAATTTCCGCAGCCACAGGCCGTAGCTGAGAATCACAACGTCATCGTGACCGGCTTGGCCGTCCTCCGCTGTAAAAGTCCGCCCGATCGCCGCGTTCACTCCCAGCATTGAAAGAAGATTCGGTGAAACCGCCTGAATGGCTACTTCCTCGGGATCTCCCTCGCCGGTCAAATTGACGCGATTGTCATAACTCGCCGCCATCTGCTCGAATACTGTATTGCGATCCTGCCAGTTGAGAAAATTGGCTGGCGAAGAAACATTCTGATTATTGTTGCGATGCGGATTCCGTTCCCACACCATCACCAGGCGATCCGGTTGCCGGAATGGAAGACGAGTCAGCAGGACGCGATTCACCACGCTGAAAATGGCGGTGTTCGCACCGATCCCCAGAGCAAGCGTAAGAATAGCCACCACAGCGAAGCCGGGCACCTTCGCTAACATGCGAACGCTGTAGCGCAAATCCTGCCAGAGAATGTCCATGCTTACCTCGCTCGACGCCTCGCGGTTTTTTTAAGGCGCGGGTTCTTTAATCCGGTCTTCAGCTTGTTCTGCACCTCGCGAAAAGCGCGCGGCGCCAGGATGGATTTATTCGCAGCCAGAAATGCGCGCACAGTCTTGGGTTCGCGCTTGGCCAGCTCGCGCAAAGCCCATGACATCGCTTTCACCACCATCGGATCGCGGTCCCGCAGCAACAACTGGCACACCCTCAGCGTTCGCGAGGGATCGCCGGCGCCGCCTTGCGTCTGGTTATTCAGCGGAACCGTGCACACCAGCGCCACGCGCCGCCACCAATGATCTTTCGAACGCGCCCAGTTGTGCACCACCTCATCGGTGATTCTCCGGTCTCGCCACAGCGGACCGGATAGATACAGCGCAAACGTGTCCACCGATTCCCAGCGGTCCAGGCCCGCCGCGAGCCGCTCGAGATCCCAAACCCGCAAGTGGTTGAACGCGGCGGGGTGATGGTGCAACAGCTCATAGGCGGCGAAACGAAATACGAAGACCTGCTCTTGCAACAGCAGGTGCGCCAGCTCCACCATCACGTGCGGCGCGGCGTCCTTCAGCCGCTTGGAAAATTCCCGGCGCACGGCGCGCACGTTTGCCGTCTTCGCGTCTTTTAAGCCGCGAATGCGTTCACTGATTTCGTCCGCCAAAGCCTGCACGCCGGCCCGCCCGCGCCGGTCCATGCCGCCACTTTCCAATTCGTTCTGAATTGGCTGCACGGATGCACTCAACTTTCTCCCCCTCGGTCTCATCTACTCGTAGTGCAACGCCACCAACGGATCAATTCTGGTGGCGCGGCGCGCCGGCACATAGCAAGCCAGCAATGCCACGATTCCCAACAGCAATGTGACTCCGCCAAACGTGACCGGATCGTGCGGGCTGACGCCAAACAGCAGGCTGGCCAGCACGCGAGTGAGCAGCAGCGCGCCCGCAAGGCCCGTGATCATTCCGATGCCCGCCAGAATCATGCCCTGGCCGATCACCAGCTTGAACACATCCGAGGGCTGCGCGCCCAGCGCCATCCGGATGCCCACTTCCTGCGTTCGCTGGCTGACGGAATATGCCATCACTCCATAAATTCCAATCGAGGCCAGAATCAGCGCGATCAGCGCGAAAAGCGTCAACAGGGCTGCGCCCATCCGCGCGGCCCACAAACCGTTGCCGAGGATTTGGCCTATGGTTTGAATGTTCGTGAGCGCCAGGTTTCGATCCACAGATTGCACCTGGGCGCGCACGGTTCCGATCACCGCGTTGGGATTTCCGGAGGTGCGCACTTGCATCGTGGCCGCCGGGCTGTAGTTCTGCAGCAGCGGCAGGTAAACCAACGGGACGGGATCTTCGCCCACAGCAACCACGGTCGTATCCCTCACAACTCCAACCACTTCACGAAGCTGGTCCTCGCCAAAGAATGTGAAGCGTTTTCCCAACGCTTCTTCATCCGGCCAAAAGTGCTTGGCCATGGCTTCGTTGATGATGGCCACCTGCGTGGTTTTTTCGCGGTCGGAATCATTAAATTCGCGGCCGCGCAAAAGCGGAATTCGCAGAGTCTGGAAATAGTTCGTGGCAACTTGGTCCAGCGTCACCAGGCTGCCGTGCTTGCCCGGAACTTGCTGCTCGCCTTCACGGAAAACTGTGCGTCCAAATCCGCCGCCCAGCGGTGGATTCGACGCGATGGTCGCTGCCTGCACTCCCGGCGAGGCCTGTGCCTTTTCGATTGCATCGCGGTAATACTGCTGGCCTCGTTCCGGAGAATATTGCTGAGATCCCAAATCAAAATTGAGGACGAACAAATTTTTGGATTCAAAGCCAGGATCGAGCTGCTGGGCATAATTCATGCTTCGAACAAAAAGCCCCGCGCCGATCAGCGCCACCAGAGCCAGGGCGATTTCTGACACCACCAGCAGGCTGCGAAGCTTATTGCGGCCCCATCCCATCGTGTTGCCGCGGCCTCCGACTTTTAAGTTTTCGATCAGGTCGGTACGGCTCACTCGGATCGCAGGAATCAATCCGAAAAGAACGCCCGTGAGCAAAGAGATGCCCAGAGTGAAACCGAGCACGCGTCCATCCAGCGCAAGGTCGATGTCTGAATTCGCCAGAAATGCGGGACGAACCGACCACAAAACGTCGCGGCCCCAGTAGGCCAGAGCGAGCCCACACACGCCGCCCAGGAGCGCCAGAACCATGCTTTCCGTCAGCACCTGGCGCATCAACCGGCGCGAACTGGCTCCCAGCGCGGCCCGCACGCTCATTTCTTTTTCGCGTTTCGCGGCCTGAGCCAGCAGCAGATTCGCCAGGTTCACGCAGGCAATCAGCAGCACCAGCCCCACAACCGCCATCAGCATTCCGCCCGCCAGGTTGAATTGGCTGCGTTGGTTCACTCCCACCGCGGCGTCGGCTAGCGGCGTGAGCACCACGCTGCGTCCCTGGTTATCTTTCGGATATTCTTTTTCCAGGCCGGAGGCGATCGCTTTCAGCCCCGCTTCCGCCTGCTGGCGCGTGACGCCGGGTTTCAGCCGGCCAAACACAAAGACGAACAGCGCGCGGCGGTCGTTGTAGAAAGTCTTCAGCGGACCGGAAAGCGCTACCTGATTCATGCTGATGGGAATCCAGATCATATCGTTTGGAAAAAACGAAAGAGTGCCCTTGAAATTCGGGGGCGCCACGCCGATCACGGTGTATCCGATGGCATTCAGCGTAATGTTTTGGCCGATAATTTTCGGGTCGGCGCCGAATTGCCGCGCCCACAAGCTGTAGCTCAGCACCGCGACCGTATTTCCTCCCGGCTTCTGATCCTCATCCGGGAAAAACGTGCGGCCCAGGGCCGGCTTCACGCCCAGCAAATCGAAATAATTCGCGCTCACCAGCAGGGCTGTAAATTGCTGCGGTTCGCCTTTTCCGCTCAAGGTAAGCGCCGCGAAGGAATACGCGCAGGTTCCGGAGAGAACGTTATTCTGGTCGCGATAGTCCTTGAAATTGAAATATGAGACCGGCAGCTTGACGAAATTCGCGCCTCCGGTGATGGAGGTTTTCGAATCCACCGTGGAAATATCCATCAATCCAGAAATGTCTTTCACCGGCAGCGGATTCAGCAGAACCGCATTGATGACGGTGAAAATCGTGGTGTTCGCGCCGATCCCCAGCGCCAGGGAAAGAATCGCCACCGCGCTGAATCCCCGGTTCTTGCGAACCATTCGCAGCGCGTAACGCAAATCCTGCCAGAACGCATTCATCGTTCTCCCTCCCTGAAACTTTCCGAATTCCAAATTCTTATTCGTATCGCAGCGCCACCATCGGATCCACTCGCATGGCCCGGCGCGCCGGGAAATAACACGCGCAAATCGCGGTCAGCAACAGCACCAGCGCCACGGCAGCGAACGTCAATGGATCGGTTGGTTTTATGTCAAAAAGGAAACTGGCCATCCAGCGCGTCAGCACGATTGCCCCGACGATTCCCAGCGCCACTCCTGCGAGCACCAAACGCAGTCCGTGCCCGACGATCACCCGCAACACGTCTCGCGGCTGTGCGCCCAGCGCCATGCGCACGCCGATTTCGCGCGTTCGCTGCGTTACCAGATAAGAAAGCACGCCGAAGATGCCGGCCGCCGTCAAGAGCAGCGACATGCCGCCAAACGCGGCCAGCAGGAGAGCATTGAACCGGTCGCCTGCGCGGGATGCGGACACTACGTCGCCCATGGTGCGAAACGTGGATGTGGCTTCATTCGAATCGACCGCGCGCACCGCCTGGCGCACCGCCGCAGGGATCGCCCCGGGATCGCCAGAGGATCGAACCACAAGATTCATGCTGAAGTTCGGCGCTTGCGAATACGGCACAAACATTTCCGCCCGCGGGTTTTCCTGCAGCGCGAAGTGCTTCACGCCGCCGACAACGCCAACAATTTCGCGGCTGACGAATTCCGCCTTCCCTTCGAAAACATCCAGGTGATTTCCAATCGGGTTCTGTCCCGGAAAATAACGCTTCGCCAGCGGCTCATTGATCACGATGACAGCGGGCGCGCCCGCCGTATCTTGCCGGATGAACGAGCGCCCGCTCAGCAACGGAATGCGCATGGCTTGAAAATAATCCCCGCCCACAACGCGGAAATCCGCATCGTTCTTATCGCCGGGGTGGGCCGGCGGATGCTCGCGAACCGTGAAAAAAGTATCGTTGGCCTGCCCGCTGAGCGGCAATTCAGAGATCGTGCCCGCGGAATCCACCCCTGGCATAGAGTTAGTCCGGTCCAGCAACTCGTTAAAAAATGTTACGCGCGGGGCTTCAGCTTTGTATTGCTCGTAGACCAGGGTAATTTGCGCGGTCACCGTCTTGGATGGATCGAAGCCCGGGTTCACATGAATCAGTTTCCAAAAACTATTCAGCAGCAAACCGGAGGCGATCAGCACCACCAGGGAAAGCGTCACTTCCGCCACCACCAAGAAATTCTGCGTGCGATGTTTCGACCGGGAATCCCCAGCAGCACCTCCTTCCTTTAAACTCTTTGTCAAATCATGCCGGCTGGCTTGAAGCGCGGGTCCGAGGCCGAATAGGATTCCTGTGAGTAAAGAAACACACGCCGTGAATCCCAGCACAGCGCCGTTCAGATTGATTTCATTTAAACGCGGAAGATAATCAGGTCCCAGGCTTTTGAGCGCATCCACTCCCGTGCCGGCCAGAAAAATTCCCGCTATGCCGCCGGCCAGCGCCAGCAAAATGCTCTCGGTCAGCAAGTGGCGAAGCAAGCGCCCGCGGCCCGCCCCCAGCGCGGTGCGAATCGCGATTTCCTTCACCCGCGTGCTATTTCGAGCGAGCAGCAAACTGGCAACATTGGCACACGCGATCAGAAGCACCAATGCCACGGCTCCCAGCAGCACCATCAATGCCGGGCCCGAATCGCCCACCAGCGCGGTTTTCAGCGAAACCAGCCGGAGACTCCAACCGGAATTGGTCTCGGGATAATGCATTGCCAGCCGATTCGCAATGGTGTCGAGTTCCGATTGTGCCTGCGAAAGGCTGACGCCGGGCTTGAGTAGCCCGACCGGCCGGAAGAAATGCGCGCGTCTCGAGTTCATTCCGCTGCTTTGGAACGGTGCCGCGATCCACAAATCCCCGTCGGAGAATAGCGGAAGTTCCTCTCGCAACACGCCGATCACCGTTCGCCCCTGTCCCTCGATGGTCACCAGTTTTCCGATCACGTTCGGATCGCTGCCGAAGCGTTCCCGCCACAATCGCTGGCCCAAAATCACAGCCTGCGGATCAATCACTTGCTCGTCGGAGGGAAGGAACGTGCGCCCCAGCAGCGGTTGCACTCCCAGCGCTTCGAAAAATCCGCTGGTCACCATCGCGCCTTTCACCTGGGCAGGCTGGCCATTTCCCGCAAGATTGAAGAGCGGGCTTCCCACGCTGATAGCGCCCAATTGTTCGAACACATGATTCTGCGCCCGGTAATCCAGAAAATCAGACGGCGAAACCGCTGCCTGATTGCCCAGTTTGAAATTCCCCCACGCCCAGACCAGCCGGCTGGAATTCTTGAACGGCAGCGGGCGCAGAAGCACTCCGTTCACCACGCTGAAAATAGTGGTGTTCGCGCCAATGCCCAAAGCCAGCGTCAGGATCGCGATCGCCGTGAAGGCGGGCGTTCGGCAAAGCGCTCGAAATCCATATCGCAAATCCTGCCAGAGTTTTTCCATTCCTGCTCTTTCCTTCGGTTTCGTGCGTTATGCCAGTTCGATCAATCTAGAAAAGAAACGACGAGAGGAGCCCGCTCAGTTCACCCCTCTCTTCACCGCGCGCTGCTTTTCACTCGTATCTCAGAGCGATCAATGGATCGATCTTCGTCGCGCGCCGCGCCGGCACATAGCAAGCCAGCAACGCCACGCCTGAAAGCAAGACCGCCACGGCGGCGAACGTCAGGGGATCTGTAGCTTTGACGCCGAAGAGCATGCTGGTCATCGCGCGCGACAACACCAACGCCACCACAAACCCCAGCAGCACGCCCGCCAGCGTCAATCCCATCCCGCTTCCCAGGATCAACCGCAGCACATCGCGCGCCTGCGCTCCCAGCGCCATGCGGATTCCGATTTCCTGCATGCGCTGCGCCACGGAATAGGCCATCAGTCCATAAATGCCCACGGCAGCCAGCGCCAGCGCCACGCCGGAAAACAGCGTAAGCAAGAGAGTGAGAAATCGCGGGCGCGATTCCGCTTCGGAAAGGACCTCATCCATCGTCCGCACATTCGCGACCGGCAGAGAAGGATCGGCTTGGTGAATGACGGCCGACGCGGAATTGGAAAGCGCGGCCGGATCGCCATTCGTCCGCAGCACAATCGAAAAATTGCGAATCCCGAATGCGTTCGTGGCCATCTGGCGGTACGGGAAATAAAGCTCCGTTCCCGCCGGACGGTCGAGCCCGGCATTCTTCGCGTCCGCCACCACTCCGACAATCGTTAACCACGGACCCGGCGGATTTGAAAAAGGCCGCACCCGCTTTCCAACCGCGCTCTCATTTTTCCAGAAGTGCAGCGCCATCGCCTGATTAACAATCACCGCGGAGGGAGCGCCGTCGCCATCCCGCTGGTCAAACAACCGGCCTTCGATCAGCGGAATTCCCATGGTCTCAAAGTAGTGATCGCTGACGGTCTGCCAGAAATCCACGTTTTGAATGGGCGCGTCCGGTCCCATCGGCAGGTTTTCGATGTTGGTGTCGTTCGCGTTGATCTGGCGCTCGGGCGGCAATCCGGAAACAAGCGCCGCGGATTTCACTCCCGGCAACCGGGACATTCTTTCCTGAAGGTTTGCCCAGAAAGCGATTGCATTCTTGTTTTCGGGATAAGCGGTTTGCGTCAAGGCCACGCGCATGGTCATCAAGCCATGCGGCGAGTAGCCGGGATTCACTTGCAATAGGTTCCAGAAGCCGCGAACGAGCAGGCCGCAACCCACCAGCAGGACCAACGCCAACGCTACTTCCCCCACCACCAGAGCGCGCCGGAACCAATTGGCGGTCGTGGTGGCAGTCGAACGGCCGGACGCGGATTTGAGTGAATCATGCAGGTTCCGCGTGACCACTTGCACCAGCGGCGCCAGGCCGAAAAAGATTCCGGTGGCAACGCAAGTCAATAGGGTAAACAGGAGCACTTTGCCATTCATCGAAACTTCCGAAATGCGCGGGATCATCCCCGCATTGCTGCTGACGATCAATTGCAAGCTTCCGTACGCCAGCACCAGTCCCGCAGCCGCGCCGAGAAGTGATAGCACCGTGCCTTCCACAATGAATTGCCGTGCCAGCCTGCCAAACGACGCGCCCAGCGCGGTGCGAATCGCCGTCTCGCGCTGCCGCACCTCGGCTCGCGCCAGCAAAAGATTGGCCACATTCACGCAAGCGATCAGCAGCACGAAGCCCACGGCAAACAGCAGCATGATCATCGCGGGCCGCACCGTGCGAATTACTTCCGCCTGGAATGGATACATCACCAGAGGATGGCGGTCCGGCCGAAACGCGTGCGTGTTTGCGGAAGCCGTTTCGCCATAGTGGCGAACCATTTGAGTGATTTCCGCATTGGCCTGGGCGAGTGTGACGCCGGGCTTCAGCCTTCCCAGCAAATATAGAAAATGGCTGCCACGGCCCCCGGGACTTGCCGGATCGATTTGCAACGGCAACCAAACTTCCCCGGGGTTGATCTCGCCGGGTGGAAACTGAAAATCTTTCGGCATCACGCCGATGATGGTGCACTTGGCGCCGCTCAACGTCGTGTCATGCCCCACGATTCCGGGATCGCCGCCAAAGCCTCGCCGCCACAAGCCATAGGAAATCAGCGCTACCGCTGCTGCGCCGGGTTTGTCATCCTCGTTTGTGATCGTCCGGCCGATCATCGGAGAAACACCCACCGATTCCAGTAACCCTCCGGTGACGTAGGTGGCGGAAACACGGATCGGCTCCGTTACGCCCGCGATGTTCACGGAGGTTTCCGCCCAGGCTTCCATGGATTGCCAGGAGGCTGCGTCGCGTTTGATGTCGAGGTATTCCGGCGGAGAAATCCAGAACCGGCGCAGCCCTCCACCCGGAAAGGTTGGAAATTCCGAATAGATGCGCACCAATTGATCGGGCTGTTTGTAAGGCAGCGGCTTCATCACCACTGCATAAACCACGCTGAATATCGCCGTGTTGGCCCCAATGCCCAGCGCAAGCGTAAGCACAGCCACGGCCGTGAACCCGGGATTCTTTGCCAGCATGCGGATCCCGTACTTCACGTCCTGCCAGAATGTCTCCACGGCAATTCCTCGCTTTCCCCCTCGAATTTTTCGCTACGCCCCCGCGGTAAATCCAGCCCCCCCCCTGCCCGCCTATTAGGCAGTGGTGCCAGCCTTTGCTTCCGCATTTACGATCCAGCCGTCGGCGAGTTGAATAATGCGGTCGCCGTAGGCTGCCCATGCGTCGTTGTGCGTCACTTGAATGATGGTGGTGCCCTGGTCATTCAGTTGCTTCAACAAGTCCATGATCATTTTTCCCTGACTCGAGTGAAGGCTGCCGGTCGGCTCGTCCGCCAGAATCAGTTTCGGGTTTCCGATCACCGCGCGCGCCACGGCTACCAATTGCTGCTGTCCGCCGGAAAGCTGGTTGGGATACAGATTCTTTTTGCCGACAATCTGGAAACGGTCCAGCACGTCGGCCACGATCCCTTCGCGTTCCGCTTTTTTCATGTCGCGGTAGGAGAGCGGCAAATCCAGATTTTCGGCCACCGTCAGATGATCGAGCAGGTGATATTGCTGAAACACGAAACCGATATAGCGCTTGTGCAGTTCCACGCGCTGCCGGTTGTCGAGCTTGTGAACCGCGTGATCCGCCAAATAATATTCGCCTTTCCACGATCCATCCAGCATGCCGATGATTCCCATCAACGTGGATTTCCCGGCGCCGGATGGCCCCATCACGGTCACAAATTCCTCGTCGGCGATTTCCAGGTTGATGCGGCGCAATACCCAGGTTTTTCCCGCGCCCGATTCGTAAAACTTTTCAATTTCCTTCAGGTTGATCACAATCCCTCCAATGAATCGAATCTCTTTTCAAAACCGGGAAGCGCAAATCGTGCACTTTCTCGATTCCCTTTTGTCGCCTCCGCCCCCGCGAGTCACTCATATCGCAACGCCACCATCGGGTCCACTTTCATCGCGCGGCGTGCCGGAACATAACAAGCTGCCACTGCGATACTCATCAACACCACGGTGACGGCGGCAAACGTTACCGGATCAGTGGCCGTGACGCCGAATAGCAGGCTCGCCATCCAGCGCGTCAGAACAAAAGCGCCCATAAGGCCAGCCACTACGCCCAGAAACGCGAACCGCAATCCCTGGCCCACCACCAGCATCAGGATTCCATTTCGTTGCGCTCCCAGCGCCACGCGAATCCCGATTTCGTGCGTCCGATGCGCCACCGAATAAGCCATCACGCCATAAATTCCCACGGCGGCCAGAACCAAAGCGAGCGCTCCGAAAATTCCCAGCAGCAAGGTTGAAAAGCGGCGCCGCGCCAGCGCTTCCGAAAAATATTGGGTCATCGGTTGCACCCTGGCAACCGGGAGATTGGAATCGAGCGCGTGAATTTCCTTTTCGACCGTCGCTGCCATGGAGAGCGGATCGCCCGCGGTGCGCACCACTACCGTCATGGCGTTGTCTGTGCTCTGCGCCGCCGGATAAAATACTTCCTCGAGTTGTGGCGTGTCCGGACTGTCCTGCTTCACATCTCCCACCACGCCCACAATCTCGCGGTACGGTGTTTTGCTCTGGGGAAATCCTTGCTTGATTCGTTTCCCCAGCGGGCTTTCGTTCGGCCACCACCGGCGCGCCATGCTCTGATTGATTACAATCACCGGAGGCGTTTGCGCCGTATCCGCCGCCTGGAATGACCGGCCTTCGATCAGCGGAATTCCCATGGTCTGGAAATAATCCGGCTGCGCCACGTTGAACACGGATTCCGCCAGTTGATCTTGAGCGGGAACGGGACGTCCTTCCACCAGATAAACAGACGTCCAGCACGTGCCCACAGTTGGCGGACAGAAAACCGCGCTGGCGGAACGCACGCCCGGCAAATTTCGAATTCTTTCCGTCGCTTGCTCGAAGAAATTCAGGATTTGCGGATCTGTTTTGTACGCGGAATGCGGCAGCATCACATCGAGCGCCAGCAAATGATCGGCCCTGAATCCCGGATTCACGTTTTGTGCTTTCCAGAGACTGCGGATCAAAAGTCCCGCGGCAATCACCAGAACGGAGGCCAGCGCGACTTCGGAAACAAAGAGTGCCGCACGGAAGCGATCCCGCGAAGGGCCCGAACTGCTATGCCCGCTTTCCTTCAGCACGCGGTTCAAATCCAAGTTCGATGTTTGCAGTGCCGGCACAAGCCCAAACACGATTCCAGTCGCCACGGAGACGATCAAAGTGAACGCGAACACCCACAGATTTACTTGTGTGTCTCCCAGCCGCGGAATTTCCGGCGGCGCGATCCGCAGCAGAGGCCCGATCATCCACGATGCCAGCAACAGGCCCAACAATCCGCCAACGGACGAAAGCAACACGCTCTCCGTGAGCAATTGGCGAATCACCCGCCCGCGGGACGCGCCGATCGCGGCTCGCACTGCAAATTCGCGTTGCCGCGACGCTGCACGCGCCAGCAGCAGGTTCGCCACGTTGGCGCAGGCGATCAGCAATACCAGGCCAACCGCGGCCAGCAGTGTGAACATGGCCGGCTGCACATCGCCGTACATATGGCTATAGAGCGGCACCGCGGAAGCGCGTTCGCCGCTGTTTGATTTCGGATACTCCGCTTCCAGCCGCCGCATAATGGTATCGAGTTCGCTTCGAGCCGTGGCGAGCGAAACTCCCGGCTTGAGCCGGGCCAGCGCCAGAAGTCCAGGATGATTGACGCGCTCCAGCCACGAAGGAGTCTTTCCGTTCAATCCAATCGGAACGTAAATATCCGCTTTCTCGGTAAAATAATTGAATCCCGGAGCTAACACGCCAATCGCGGAATAAGACGTGCCATCGAGGGCGATCATCTTTCCCACGACAGCCGGGTCGCCGCCCAGTCGATTGCGCCAGAAGTTGTAGCTCAATACAACGGTCGCAGCGGATTCTGGAGTGTCGTCCGCCTTAGCAAAAGTGCGCCCCAGTATCGTCTTCACCCCCAGCAGCGGAAAAAACGCGGCCGACACCTGGCCCGCGCGAAGAAGTACCGGCTCTCCAGTGCCAGTCAAGGTCAGATGGATGGCCCGGTACGCCGCCAGGTCCTCGAATGATTTGCTTTGCTCACGCCAATCCAGAAAATTCATCCAGGCAACGCTGGTCTCGCCATTATTCAACTGGTATTCGTTCAAGACCACCAGCCGGTTCGGCTGGGGATAAGGGAGAGGTTTGAGCAGCACCGCATTGATTACGCTGAAGATGGCGGAGTTCGCACCGATTCCCAACGCCAGCGTGAGGATGGCTACTGATGTAAAGCCAGGGCTTTTGGCAAGCATTCGCGCGCCATAACGGAGATCCTGCCAAAAGTTTCTCATCGTTTGCCCCCTCCTCCCCGCAGCCGTTCGCGAGCGCCCGCCTAGCTTTGCTTGTTTGACGTAAGAAAACCTCTATCCGGTCTCTGCCAAGCTTCGATTTGTGCCGTCAATCCGCCGAACCTGAAATCTACTCCACCACCAGCACGATAAAAGTGGCGTCATCCGAGAACTCGTTGCCGCAGAAATCCGAAACGGCCCGCTGGATGTCTTCCTTCAACGTCTCCGCGCGGCGTCCAAGGTGGTTCGCCAGCAGCGCTATCAGTCTTTGGTCCCCAAACTCTTCGTCGCTGGAATTCCGCGCTTCCGTAAGGCCATCCGTAAACAGGATCAGGCGATCGCCGGAGCTAAGCAGGACCTCGCCCTGCTGATACTGGCCATCGGGGAAAAATCCCAGCACATCGCCGCCTTCGCCCAGCCGCACCAACGAGCCATCTTGACGCAGCACAATCGGCAAATTGTGACCTGCGTTGACGTAGGTCATTTGCTTCGTCCGCGCGTCCAGTAATGCGTAGAAGAAGGTAACGAAGCGGTCGGGAGCAATGTTCCGGCAGACGGAGCGATTCACCATCGCGCATAGCTCGGAAGGGGCGATCGTCTCCGATGCGAATCCCCGCACCGTTGCTTGTAGATTTGACATTAAGAGCGCCGCGGGAACGCCCTTGCCCGCCACGTCCGCGATGCAGAAACCAACGTGCTCGGGGCTGAATCGCAGCACGTCGAAATAATCGCCGCCCACCACCAGCGCCGGCTGCCAGGCCCCCGCCACCTGGTAGCCCTCAATCTGCGGAATCTCTTTCGGCAGAAATCCCTTCTGAATTTCGCGAGCTTCTTCGATTTCCTGTTCTTTCCGGTGAAGCTGCAACACCACCTTTTGGCTGCGCGATTCTTTTTCGGCTTCGCGCCTCTGGGCTTCGCGCCGTGCGCGCCCTATGTCCACCTGGTTGCGAAGCACTTCAAGCAGCCGCGCGTTTTCCCAGGGTTTCTGGATGAAATCCCCCACGCCGCCTTGCATCACTTCCACAGCCAGTCCCACCGTTCCCCAGCCGGTCATTACAACAATGGGCAAAAGGCCATCTTTGGATCTCACTTGCGCCAGCAAGTCCAGCCCTTCGCGGCCGGACGTGGTGTCACGGGCATAATTCAAATCCATCAGGAGCAAATCAAAAATTTGTCCGTCCAGTGCCGCAACCACCGCTGTGGGAGAGGAGACTGTTTCGATCTCATAGCCCTGGCGCTTCAGCAATAGACGCAATGCTTCCAGAACATCTGGCTGATCGTCGGCAATCAGGATTCGAGAAATGAGCCTTTCTCCGATTTCAATTTTCGGTTCCTGGGATACACCCACCATTTGAGTTTGCCTTGGGCCTCTGTCTCCGTAGAACTTTTCCCTGTTTCAGATACGGGCAGGTAGCCTGCCAGGAGCATGACGATGTAAGCCATTATTTTTCAATTAGTTGTAATGTTTCCAGCGAACACTGTAGAGTTCATATGACCACTTGCGGGATACCTTGTCCCGATTTCGGACATTCCCACAACCCATTGATTTAAAAGGTTTAGCCCGTTTCGGGAAAAACCGCACCCGAGGCTTGAAAAAGTGCCGGCGATTATTCGTATCGCAAAGCTATCATCGGATCCACCTGCATAGCCCGCCGTGCGGGAATGTAACAAGCCAGCAGGGCTATTCCAGCTAGCAGGATCGTGACGCCGCTGAAAATGATTGGATCGCTCGCGCTTACCCCGTAGAGCAGGCTGGCCATAAGATGAGACATAGCCAGTGAGATAGGCAAGCCGATTGCCATTCCGATTCCAGTGAGCAGCATTCCTCGATGGAAAACGATTCGCAGCACATCTTTCTGCTGGGCCCCGAATGCCACTCGAATCCCAAATTCACGCGTCCGCTCGGTGACGGAATAGGCCATCACGCCGAAGACGCCCACTGCGCTAAGCAACAAGGCGATCACGCCGAGCACCGCCATCATCACCGCTACGTAAGCGATGCCCACCACGGATTCATGGATCACCTGATTCAATGGCTTCACTTCGGAAATCGGCTGTTCGGGATCGACGTTGGCAATCCGGCTGCGCACCGCGCTGGTAAACGAATTCGGATCGCCGGACAGGCGCAGCGCGAATTGAGAGTAGCCAACCGGATGCTGCAGGTAAGGAAGGTAGATGGTGGGTTCCTGCCCGGATGAGATCCAGTTGTATTTCACTTCGCCCGACACGCCGACGATTTCCGCCCAGCTATTTTTGGAATCCTCGGAACCAAATTTGATTCGTTTTCCCAGAGGATTTTCCGCGGGCCAATACCGTTGAGCGAGCACCTGGCTGATAATCGCGACATGCGGCGAATCCGCGTTGTCGGATTCCTGGAATTCACGCCCCCGCAACAGCGGGATATGCATCGTTTGAAGATAATTGGAACTGACCGTCTCGGAAGTGGCTGTGAGAATTTCTCCCACTGGGAACGTGCGTCCTTCGATGCTGAACGTATCATTCGAATAGGAATTGCTGTAAGGAACGCTGGTGACCAGCGAAGCGGATTTCACACCAGGAATGGACTGGAGTTGCCGGAGCGCTTCCTCATAAAACGCGCTGATCTTTTGCGGGCTCGTGTACTTTGCGGCGGGTAAGCTGGTCCTAAAAGTAAGCAGCGAATTGGGCTCGAAATTTTGATTCACGTTGATCAGCGCGCGGAATCCCTTCACCAACAATCCGGCGCCCACCAGCAGAATCACCGACATCGAAATTTCCGCAACCACCAGAACATTGCGGATGAAATGCCGTTTGCGGCCAGCGGAAGATCCGTGGCCGCCCTCTTTCAGCGCTTCATTGATATCGGTCTTCGAGCTTTGCAGCGCCGGAGCAAGCCCCGAAAGAATTCCCGCCACAATCGCGATCGCCAAAGTGAAAAGAAACGCGCGCGAATCCAGGCGAATCTCCTGCCATCCCGCCACGTACTGCGCCACGTCCGGCGGCATATTCGAAAGGATCAGGTCGATCGCCCATTGCGCCACCATCAGGCCCGCCGCGCCGCCGGCCAGAGCCATCAGAATGCTTTCCGTGAGCAATTGGCGGATCACGCGCCAGCGCGTGGCTCCCATCGCCGACCGCAGTGCGATTTCTTTTTGCCGGTTGGCGGCGCGCGCCAGTTGCAGATTGGCGATGTTGGCGCAGGCGATCAGCAGCACGAATCCCACCGCGCCCATCAGCAGCAGGGTATATTGCCGCGTCAGGTCGCCCGAAACTGCCTGCCGAAACGGCAGCACGCGAACGCCCCATCCTTTGTTGGTCTGCGGATACTCCGTCGAAAGACGGGCATTAATCGCGATCAGTTCCGCCCGCGCCTGCGAGACCGATGCTCCGGGCTTCAATTGCCCCAGAGTAAAAAGATAGTGCGATTTCCGGATTGCTTTTTCTTTCGCGTCCATGGCCAGCGGCATCCAAAGCTCCACGGAAAATGGATACTTGAAATCTTTTCCCATCACGCCGACAACCGTGTAGGACTCGCGGTCGATTTGAATCGATTTTCCGATCACGTTGCGGTCCGAGCCGTAGCGCCGCTCCCACAATCCATGCGTCAGAATCACTTCATGGTCTTTACCCGGCTGCTCTTCTTCCGGCAAAAACGCGCGGCCCAATACCGGTTGTTCGGAAAGCGTTTCGAAAAAGTTCTGTGATACCAAAAACCCTTGCACACGCTGCGGATTTCCTTCGCCAGTCAAATTCACCGAGTACCACTGGAATGCAGCAAGGCGGTCGAATGACTTGGTTTGCTTTTTCCAGTCGTCAAAATCCGCCGGAGACGCAGCGTTATCGTCGATATTCCTCTGCGGCACCGTTTCATACAGAGTGACCACGCGATCCAGGTTCGGATACGGCACCGGCCTCAAGAGGAATGCATCGGCGACGCTGAAGATGGCGGTGTTCACTCCGATGCCCAGCGCCAGGGCCACGATCGCCAGAATTGTCACGCCCGGATTTTTCTTCAGCATCCGGATTCCATAGGAGATGTCTTGCAAAAAGGATTGCATCGTCCTCTCCTCTTATTCGTACCGCAGCGCGACCATGGGATCGACGCGCATGGCCCGCCATGCCGGAATGTAACAAGCCCCCAACGCCACCGCTCCCAGGAAAATGGCGCCCGCTCCGAAAGTCAGCGGGTCCGAAGCGCTAACACCAAACAACAGACTCGATAAAACCCGCGAAAAGAAATAGGCGGCGATCAACCCGATGGCCACGCCGATCAGCGTCAGGCGAACCCCTTGGCCGATGACGAGGCGAAAAACGTCGCGCCGTTGAGCTCCCAGAGCGACGCGAATGCCAATCTCGCGCGTGCGTTGCTTGGTTGAATAAGCGATCACTCCATAGATCCCGACCGCCGCAAGGATCAGCGCCAGCAATCCGAAAATTCCCACGGTCGAGCCGGCAATTCGCAAAATCCCCGAGCTTACTTGAATGCGTGATTCCAGGGTTGTCACATCGAATACAGGAAGCCCGGCGTTCATTTCGTGGATTGCATTCTGCACTGCCAGGGCCATATTGGCGGCACCCCCGGCCACGCGCACGTGCAGAGTGATTTTCGACGTGTAGTTTTGGGCTAACGGGAAGTACAGGAACGGTTCGGGCGGTTCATTCAGCGAGTAATAGCGGCTGGTGCTCGCGACTCCGATTACCGAGTAGAATTCCTTGCCATCTTGCACTCGCTTCCCGATCGCGTCTCGTCCTCCCCAATAGCGGTCCACCATCGCCTGATTTACCACCACCACATTTTGCGATTTCGCGTTGTCTTGGGCGCCGAAATCGCGGCCATTCACCAGCGGAATTTCCATGGTCCGGAAATAATCCGGGCTTACAACCGCAACTCCGGCTTCCATCACTTCATGGGGGCCGGGCACATACCCTTCTGGTTTGAAGCTATCCGAACTGCTGCTGAATCCGAGCGGAATCCAATTTGCCAGGCTTGCCGATTGCACGCCCGGCAAGGCCCTGATTTTTTCCAGTGCTTGTTGGTCGAACTCAATTCCCTGCGGCGGTGTGTCTCCGGTGGGGAAAAGATCGTATGACTCGAGTAGAACTCCCTTCGGATTGAATCCCGGATTAAATCCCTGCGCATTTCGAAAACTGCGAATCAGCAACACCGCCGAGATCAACATCAGCAGCGATAGCGAAATCTGTGCAACCGCCAGCCCCCCGCTCAAGCGAGCCTTGCGCATTCCACCCGCGGCGCTTCCTGATTCGTCTTTCAGCACGCTGATCGGACTCACGCTGGAGGCGCGGAAAGCCGGCAGCACGCCGAACAAAATGCCGGTGAACATGGAAGCGGCCAGCGAAACAAGAAAAACACGCCGATCCACATTGACGGAAATCCAGATCGGCAGGTCGGATGTCGGCGCCATATTCATGAAGGTCTTCGACGACCACAGCGTGATCAAGATCGCAATTCCGCCGCCCAGCAGCGCCAGCATCACGCTCTCGGTGAGCATCTGGCGGAAAAGCCGCACGCGGCTGGCCCCCAGGGCAAGCCGGATGGCCAGTTCGCGGCGGCGGGAAACTCCGCGCACGAGCAGCAAGTTAGCCACATTCGCGCAAGTCAGCAGCAGCACCACTCCGGCGATTCCCATCAGCATCAACAACACGCCGCCCAAATAAACCGTGGCGCCATACGGCGCTTTCCACAGCGGGAATAACGAAATTTGTTTCAGCCCCGCATGCTGGTCCGGATACTGGCGAACTATTTGCTGCATCAGCAGGTTTAGCTCGGATTGTGCCTGCTCGCGATTGATTCCTGTCCTTAACCGGCCCAGAACCACCAGCCAGGAATCCCCTCTCTGTTCGAGCAAATCACCAGACCCCATGATTTGTTTAGACATCATCAAGGGGACCCAAAGGTCTGCGCGAAGTCCCGTGTAGCTTCCTTGGAATTCGCTCGGTGCGATTCCCACGATTGTGTAAGGATGATTGTTCAAGCTGATCGTCCGGCCCACGGCGGAAGGATTTCCGCCAAAACGTCTTTGCCACAATTGATAGCTGATCACCACATAGGGAGCCCCGTCTGGCGCATGGTCTTCCGCGGGCAAAAATCCGCGGCCATGAATCGGCCTTACCCCCAGGTCCTCGAAATAATTCGCCGAAACAATAGTTGCCCACAGCCGCTCCGGCTTCTCCTGTTCCGTCAGGCTGATCGGATAAATGGCCGAAGCTGTAAGACCGGACAACGTGCGATTGCGCTCGCGCAGATCCATGAAGTCGGGATAAGAGAAGGACGCTTGAGCGTGCCCCGGCTTGCCGCGAGCCACCACCACGATTTGTTGTGGGTTCGCCACTCCAGGAAGCGGATTCAGAAGCGTGGCGTTCAGCCAGCTAAAAATTGTGCTGTTTGCGCCGATGCCCAGCGCAAGTGTGAGAATCGCAAGAGCGGTGAATCCCGGACTTTTCGTCAGTACGCGAATTCCGTATCGAATGTCCTGCCATAGTGCTTGCATTTTTACCTCCCGCCGGGCTCATTCATAACGGAGAGCGACCATCGGATCGACCTGCATCGCCCTCCGCGCCGGCACATAACACGCCAACAGCGAAACTGTTCCCAGTAACAGAGCTACCCCGGCAAATGTTGCCGGGTCGGAAGCGCTCACGCCAAACAGCAGACTCGACATCAATCGCGTCGCTGCCCACGCGCCCGCCAATCCCATCACGGTTCCGGTCAGAGTCAATCGAAGCGCTTGGCCTACCACCATTTGCATCACGTCGCGTTGCTGCGCGCCCAGCGCCATGCGAATTCCTATCTCGTGTGTGCGCTGCACCACGGAATACGACATCACGCCGTAAAGCCCCACGGCTGCCAGCAGCAGCGCCACCACCGCGAAAATTCCCAGAAGAAATGTGTTGAATCGAGGCTGCGCCACCGACGCGGAAAGATATTCCTCCATCAGCTTCGAGTCATACACCGGCAGATCTTTATCGAGCGCCCGGACCTGTTCACGAATGGCGGCGATTGCGCTTCGCGGATCGTTGTCCGTCCGCACCACCAGAATCATCCCGTCGAAAGGCATTTGCGATTCCGGCTCGTATGCTTCCGGCCCCGCTTCCATATTCAGTCCTCGATGGTGTACGTCGCCCACCACGCCCACGATCTCCCGCATCACTTTGGTACCCGGGCCAACGGACATGCCCGGCTGGATCCGCTTTCCCAGTGGATTCTCATTCGGAAAAAAAGTTTTGGCGAACGTTTGATTGACGATGATCACTGCCGGCGATTTCGAATTGTCTTGCGCAGTGAAATCGCGTCCTTGCAAAAGCGGAATGTGCATCGTCTGAAAATAACCGGGGGTCACATCGCGGTAGTTCGTTGACGGCTCCTCGCTTTTTGCCACCGGCCGCCCTTCGATCGTAAAACTCACCTGGATATCATCCGAGCTCAGTGGCAAGGGTTCCACCGCTCCCGCGGAACGGACGCCGGGCAGCTCGCGAGTACGCTGCAGCAATTGCTCGAAGAACGCCGCCTGGTGCGCCAAGTCGTAGCGCGCATCGGGCAAGCCAACCGTCACCGCCAGCACGTTGTGCGCATCAAAGCCGGGCTTCACGCGCGAAAGCCGCACAAAACTTTGAATCAGCAGCCCCGCTCCGATCAGCGGCACCAGCGCCAGCGCCACTTCGGCAACCACCAGCGCGCTGCGCATTCGATTCCGAAGAACTCCTTCGGTGGAACCTCGCCCGCCTTCCTTCAGCGTTTCCGCCAAGCCGGACCGCGAAATGTGCAAAGCGGGCAGCAATCCGAAAAAAACCCCAGTCGCCAGCGAAGCCAGCGCCGTAAATCCCAGAACTCGCCCACTCAAATGAATTCCTGAAAGGCGCGGAACATTTGCAGGGCCGAGCGCGAGCAACGCATCGGTTCCCCACCACGCCAGAATCAGTCCCAGCGCGCCGCCCAGAAACGAGAGCAAAAGGCTTTCGGTAAGCAACTGCCGGACGATCCGCATCCGCCCCGCGCCCAGTGAAGACCGGATCGCGATTTCTTTTTGCCGCGAAGTGGCGCGCGCCAGCAGGAGATTCGCCACGTTGACGCACGCAATCAGCAGCACACAGCCAACCGCGCCAAACAAGATCAGCAATGCCGGACGCACGTCGCCGACCATGCGGTCCAGCTCCGTCTCGAGTTTTACACCGCGGTATTTGTTCGTGTCGGCATATTGCCGGGAGAGCGAACTGGAAATCGTATCCATCTCCGCTTGCGCTTGCGACAGCTTCACCCCGGGCTTCAGCCGTCCAGTGACATGCAGATAGTGCGAGCCGCGCATCGTCATGTAGCTGGGACTGCCATCCGTGGTAATGCCATCCATCACGATCGCCATCCAAAGGTCCGCATTTTTCGCCTGGATGGGATATTGAAAGCCCGCCGGCATCACTCCCACAATCGTGAACGGCAGGCCATCGAGCGTAATATTTTTTCCGATTACGTTTGGGTCGGAGCTGAAGCGCCCCTGCCACACGAAATGACTGAGAATGACAGGATGGATTTTGGCTTTACCGGGATCTTCTTCCTCGGGCAGAAAATTCCTGCCGAGGAGCGGCGAGACTCCCAGCATGGGAAATAAACCCGGAGAAACAACCACGCCATACAAGTGCGCCGGATCGCCCGATCCGGTCAGCGTGAAATCACTGTCATGCCACGCCGCCATTCCGTCGAAGGAACGGCTCTGCGCCCGCCAATCGATAAAATCCGGATAAGACGCGCTGTTCCGCGACATCCCGTGCTGTAAGTTTGTGCTCCACACCGCAACCAATTGTTCGGATGATCTAAACGGCAGCGGCCGCAAAATCACCGCATCGATCACGCTGAAAATTGCAGTGTTCGCGCCAATGCCCAGCGTCAACGCCAGCACCGCTACAACCGTGAATCCCGGATTCTTCGCCATCATGCGAAGGCCGTACCGTAAATCCTGCCAGAACGATTCCATCAGTCCCCGCTTAATTCTTGGCAAGCGGCGGTTGGATTGTTGATTCCGCCCTTGCGCCATCCTGTTATTTCGTCATTCGTAGTGCAGCGCGGCCATCGGGTCCACTCTGGTTGCGCGCCGTGCCGGGATATAACACGCCGCCATTGCGACGGTCGCCAGCACCAGCGATGCTCCGAAATAGGTGAGCGGGTCGGTGCCGCCCACGCCGACTAGCAACCCGCCCACCAACCGCGACATTCCAGCGGCTCCCAGCACGCCCAGCGCGACTCCCACCGCGATGATCGCCAGCCCTTGCCGGAACACCATCCGCAAAATCTGCCCCGGTTGCGCGCCCAGAGCCATGCGAATGCCGATTTCCTGCGTGCGCTGGCTTGCAGAATACGAAACCACTCCATAGACGCCCACGACCGCCAGGATCAATCCCAGAATTCCCAGGGACGCCGCAATGCCAGCGCCCATTTCGAAAAGAAACAAGCCGTTGATTCCCGAAAGAGCTTGCCGCATGGTTCGCACGCGAAGCACCGGCATCGCCGGCGCGATCGATTGAACAAGATCGGTGACCTCTCGCGACATCCCTGCCGGAGGCCCTGCCGCCAGCACCTGCAACGTCTGGCTCGCGGCAAAACTCTGCGCCGGATTCTGCGTGATTGGCGCGTAGAACATTGCGTCGCCCAGTTCCAAGGTGTTTGCCATGCGAATATTTCTCGCCACGCCCACAACCTCCACGGCATGGCCTGGATCGCTTTTTCTCATGAATTTTTGGCCCACCGCATTTTGTCCAGGCCAGTAAAGCTTGGCCATCGCTTCGCTGATAATGGCTACGTGCGGCGAATCCTGCGTGTCTTGTTCGCCGAAGTCGCGTCCCGCCAGCAGCGCGATTCCCATCGTCTTGAAGTATCCAGGAGACACGGCGTTGTAATTTGGTTCCGGTGGCTTCTCGCGGCCAGTATTGGAGAAACCGGGTACGTCGACCGCGTCGCCGAACAGGACATCGCCCATCGGTAAACCAATCGCCAGGCTCGCGGATTCAACGCCAGGCGCTGTGCGCAGGCGTTCCAGCAATTCCTTGTAGAAGGCGCTCGCCTGGGTTTTCGTATATCCGATTTCACTTGGATTGAGAGTCAGGTTGAGCACGTGGTCCGCGACGAATCCCAGATCCTGATGCTGCGCGCTTTGCAGGCTGCGGGTGAACAAGCCCGCAACAATCAGCAACATCAGCGAGCCGCCCACTTGCACCGCAACCATCGTATTGCGAAAACGGTTTCGCGCTCCCGTGGCTGAGCGGCCGCCCTCATGCAACACTTCGCTCAAATTGTTGCGCGAGGCGCGCAGCGCGGGAATAATTCCCACCAGAACGCCGGCCACCAGCGCTGCCGCCGCGGCATACGCGAATACTCTCCAATCAAAATGGAAATCCAAAACGATGGGGAAATCGGTTTGCAGCGGAATTGAGCTGAGCGCGCTGCTTCCTCCCAGACCCAAAAGAATTCCTCCCGCGCAACCGAAGAAAGCCAGCAGCAAACTTTCCACAAGCAATTGCCGCACCAGCCGGCCGCGCGCGGCGCCCAGCGCGGCTCGAATCGTCATTTCCTGCCGGCGCGCTCGCGCGCGGACCAGCAACAGATTGGCAACGTTTACGCACGCAAGCACCAGCGGAAACGCCGCCAGGACCAGGAACAGGACGATAATTCCGGTGATCGGTGTGGCCGCCGGATTTCCCATCGGCCCGGGCGGGCGCAATTGGAATGCGTGAATCACGGTCTCTTCGTTCGTCTTCGGATATTGTTTCGCAAGACGGCCGGAAATCACATTCAACGAAGCTTGAGCGCGCTCCACGGTTACGCCATCGCGCAGCCTCGCGAGCAGAATCAGCCTGGGACTTTCCCGGCTGGTCATGAAATCCGGGGTGGCATCCGCCGCATACGATGCGATTCCCGTGGGCAGATATCCCTGCGTTTCGAAAAATGTTGCGATCCCCAGAAATCGTTCTGGGGCCACGCCAATCACCGTTACTGGATGCCCATTCAGCGCAACACTTTTGCCGATCACTCCGGGATCAGCGCCGAAGCGCCGTTTCCAATACATATAACTCAGAACGATGACTGGATCGGCGCCGGCTGATTTTCCTTCCGAAGGCAGAATATATCGCCCTAGATATGGTTGAACGCCCAGCATGGTGAAAAAATCTCCCGGCACGTACGCGGACTGAATCGGTTCCGTCTTTCCATTGGTGGTGAGTCCGTCCTGGCCGATCTGGTAAGCCGCTACAGTCGAAAAAATATCCGTGGTTTGGTTCGCGGATATCCTCGAATTCCGGATACGAATAGCCGTTCGACCAGCCTTTGTGCTTGTGCGAGGCAAAATAAACCATCTGTTGCGGATTCTTGATGGGGAACGGACGCAGGAACAATCCATCCACCATGCTGAAGATTGCGGCGTTCACTCCAATGCCCAGCGCAAGCGTCAGCACGGCAGCGGCGGTGAAGCCGATATTCTTGCGCAGCATGCGCAAGCCAAAACGGAAGTCGCCCCAGGTGGTCTCAAACATGGTTCCCCAACTGGATGGCCGCGCTTCTACTGAATAACCGCGCGCTTCCCTGAGATTTCGGATGACCGGCATCAAAGCCTCCCATTCACAAATCGCAAACTCCCAGTTGGCCCGGGCCTATTCCTCAATACGAACGAGCAGGTTTTTTTGATTCCTTTTTTTCATCTTCATGCATTTTTCCTACCAGTACAACGACAGAGCGCGGCAAATTATTCGTAGCGCAAAGCCACTAGCGGATCGACGCGCATCGCGCGACGCGCCGGAATGTAACAAGCCGCGAGCGCCACAATCGAAAGCAAGATAGCCACGCCGGCGAAAGTAATCGGGTCGAACGGGCTCACGCCAAACAGCAATTTCGTCATTAATTTCGCCAGCGCTAATGCCAGCGCAAGGCCGCACGCAATTCCACAAATCACCATTCGCGATCCCTGCCCAATGACGAGTTTCACCACGTTTTTGGGCTGCGCACCGAGCGCCATGCGAATTCCGATCTCATGGGTGCGCTGGCTGACCAGGTAAGCCATCACGCCGTAAATTCCCAAAGTGGCAAGAAGCAGTACCAGCACCGCGAAGCCTGCCAACAGCGATCCAATTAGCCGGCGCTGCCCGAGCGAGCCATCGACCAACGATTCGAGGGTGCGGATTTTCCACATGGGCTGGTCGGGATCTATGGACCAGATGGCCTGCTGAACGGATTTCGCCAACGCCAGCGGATCGCCCTCGGTCTTTACGGCCAGCGTGGCAAAAATGAACGGGTGCTGCGCAAACGGAATGTAAACTTGCGACTGATCGGGATCCTCGAGACTGAATTGCCTAACGTCGCCCACCACGCCGACAATTTTCGCGGTAATTTTTTCCTGCGGAATGCGGATCTGTTTTTCGAGCGGATCGCCATTGGGCCAGAATTTTCGCGCCATGGTTTCGTTGATAACGGCGACGGTGGGTTGGTCCGCTGAATCCTGCTCCGTAAAAAACCGGCCGCGCAACAACGGGATGCCCAGCGTTCGCAGCAGATTCGAATCGGATAAATTTGTTTGCGTGGTGGGTTCGCGGCCGGGAGCCGGCGCAGGCCGGTCGAGCAATTCGAATGGCGTAACGTTTCCATTGCCGCTGAACGGCAGAGCCAGAATCACGGAAGCGGATTTCACTCCCGGCAATGCGCCGGCGCGGCGAACCACCTCCCGGTGGAAATTCCACGGCTGGTAATCATGGGAATATTTTGTGCGCGGCAGGCGGTATTCCATGGTCAGCAAATTGCCGTCGTTGAAACCGGGAGAAACATGCAGCACGCTCTGCAAGCTGCGCAGCAGCAAGCCGGAGCCGGTGAGCAGCAGAAGGGCCATGGCAATTTGCATCACCACCAGCACGCGGCGCATCCAGTGACCATGCGAAGAAGATACCGAGCCGCTGCTCTGCTTCAGGGATTCGTTCAGGTTGATTTTAGAAAGTCCCAGCGCCGGGCCCAGCCCGAATAGCAATCCCGTGAAAATGGAAATCAGCAGAGCGAACGCCAGCGCCGCTGCATTCACATGGAGTCCGCGCGCCAAATCCGGATCAAGCTTGGCTGCCAGCGCGGCCACTCCCCAATAGGACCAAAGCACGCCGGCTGCTCCGCCGGCGAGCCACAATAAGGTTGTCTCGGTCAGCAACTGGCGGATAATGCGCGCTCTTCCGGCGCCGAGCGTCGCGCGCAGGGCCATTTCACGGCTGCGGCCAGTGGCGCGCGCCAGCAGCAGATTGGCCACATTGGCGCACGCGATCAGCAGGACCAAGCCAACCATGGCCCACAGCAACAGGATTTGGGGACGCACATCTTCCACGGCAACGCTATGAAACGGCACAAGCAGAATGCCGCGGTCCCCGTTGCTGGCCGGATATTGCGCCGCAAGCCTGCCGGCGATGGTGTTCATCTCGGCTTGCGCTTGCGCGATGCCGACGCCATTTTTGATGCGGCCAATCGCCGCGAACGAGATTCGATTTCGTTGCTGGCTGAAATTCGGATAGAAGGGATAGGGAATCAAAACTTGGGGATCGCTAAGCGGAAAATGAAAATTTTGCGGAATGATTCCAATTACTGTAAATGGCTCGCCATTCAGCGCGAGCGGCTTCCCCACCGCCTGCGGATCGCCTCCCAGCATTCCCTGCCACAGGCCATAAGAGATGAGGGCGACGTGATCGCCGGGATGATCTTCACCCTCGCGAAAATCGCGCCCCGTGGCGGGCTTGACGCCGAGCATGTAAAGAAAATTCGCGGAGACAAACGCGCCGACGACTCGCTTGGGCTCTCCCTGCCCGGTCAGATTCACGCTCTGCGGCACCCAGGCGGCAATCGCATCGAAACTTTTATTTTGTTCGCGCCAGTCCTGGAAATCCGGATAGGACGCCCAGTTTCTCGCGTCGTGGCTATCTTTCGTGAAGACGACAACCAGTTGTTGCGATTGTTTGAAGGGAAGAGGGCGGAGCAGGACGCTATCCACAACGCTGAAAATCGCGGTATTCGCGCCGATGCCGAGCGCCAGTGTGAGGACGGCTACAATGGTGAACGCGGGATTTTTCGCGAGCATGCGCAGGCCATAGCGCAAATCCTGCAGCAGTTGCCCCCCCATGCTCGCCTCCGTTGCCTCGGGATCTATCTGGTGAGACAGCCGCAGGCTTTGCGATTTTCAACCCGTGGCCAGGCACACCCCCGCGTAAGATTTGAATGCACGAAAAATAAAGTTTGAAAACTTGACGTGCGCCACTACTGGGGCGGAAAGCTTTCCGCCAGCCTTTACACCACCTCGGTGCGGGCGCCCAGTGTTTCCTCGACGATGCGGCCGTCGAAGAGGTGGATGGAACGGTCGGCAATGCTGGCATAGCGCGGATCGTGCGTCACCATGCAGATGGTGGCGCCTTCGCTGTGCAATTGCCGCAGAAGATCGATTACCGCTTCGCTGTTCTTCGAGTCCAAGTTGCCGGTCGGCTCGTCCGCCAGCAGAATGGAGGGCTGGCCCACCAGTGCGCGAGCCACGGCCACGCGCTGCTGCTGGCCGCCGGAAAGCTGCGAAGGATAGTGCTTCATGCGGTGAGCCATGCCCACCCGTTCGAGCACTTCCTGTACGCGCTTCTTGCGCTCGGCTCCCGGCATGCTGCGATAGGTAAGCGGCAGTTCAACGTTTTCGAAAACCGTCAAGTCGCCGATCAAGTTGAACGCCTGGAAGATGAAGCCGATTTCGCGGTTGCGAATTCGGGTGCGGTCCGCCAGCGAAAGCTTGGCCACCGAATGCGTATTGATCCAGTAGCTGCCATCGGTCGGCGAGTCCAATAAGCCGAGAATGGAGAGCAAGGTGGACTTGCCGCAGCCCGATGGACCGGCGATCGAAAGGAACTCGCCCTTCTGAATTTCCAGGTGCACGCCGGCAAGAGCGTGGGTTTCCACCTCATCGGTATAGAACACCTTGGTGACGCCTTCCAGCCGGATCAAACCCTCTGTTGGCTTGTTCATCCCCTCTCCTTCCTCAATCTTCGAAAGTTATTACGAGCCTCTGGCTCGTAAAGTTCCCAAAAGTTTACTTCAGCCGGATACGATCAAAATTGTCCCAAGCGGACATGTCCGAGAGGACGACTTTGTCGCCAATTCTCAAACCCGAGACGATCTCTACTGTGTTGACCGAAGTGCGGCCCAACTTTACTTGGACGCGAGTAGCATCTGATCCGTCATTCTCAACCTTAAATAATCCTACGGTACTGTCGGCTTCGCCGTGGACTGGCCGGCCGACATACAAGACGTCGGTTAGCCGCTCGATTTCTACCGTGCCTTCGACGCTCAAGTCAGGCCTAGCTCCTGACGGCAGAGCACCTTCCAGCGAAGCATCAACCGTCACAGTACCATTCACGACCGAGGGATCAATTCGCGTGACGTGCCCGTTGATGATGCCGTTGTGGGTGTCGATCGTCGCTTTTTGGCCGATTACTACGTCCTTGGCCTGGGTTTCCGCAATTTTGAGCTGCGCTTTCAGGTGTGTCGGTTGCGCAACACGCGCGAGCATTGTGCCGGGCGCCACCTGCTGGCCTACTTCAACATCGAGTTCCTGGAGTACGCCGTCAATTCCGGGCGTCACCTTAAGTTCATTCAATTGTTCATGCTTCAGCTTGGCCACGGCGCGCGCTTGCTCCACCTTTGCTGCCTGAGCGGCCGTCTGCGCTTCGATCGAGGCCGCAAACGTGTCCACTTGCTTTTCCGCGATCTCGTTTTGCTTTTCGAGCTCTTCCTTGGAGACCTTCGAAGTGCGCAGGATTACATCCGACGTCAAACCAAGTTTGAACAGTTCCTCGTTGGTTTCCGCCTGGATTTGGGCTTGATGGAAATTGGAGCGGACGACAGCCGCCTTTGCCCGGAGGTCCATCAGTTGGTTCTGAAGCACAGCCTTCAAATTGTTGTAATCTGCTTCCGCGCCTTTCACTGCGAAGTCCGCATCCACCGTCGCCTGTTCCAGAGTGGGATTGCTGAGTACCAGGATCACGGAATTTGCCGAAACTGGCCTTCCGGGGAGCATCAGTCTTTGCTCCACACGTCCATCGGTCATGGATGGAATAATTCGAATGGTTTCAGGAACCAGGGTGCCCAGTCCACGCACTTCGCGCAGCATGGAACCGCGTTCCACTGTTCCGGTCCAAACGGTTGCCGCATCCACGGAGGGTGCGGCCGGCTTTAGCCGCGACAATCCTACTGTCACGATAGGAATTAAGATCAGAACGACACCGCCATAAATCGCACGGCGGATATTTTTGCTTCTTTTTGCGCCTTCCCTAACGATATCCACAGGAGTAAACCTCGCTAATTGTAATCGCAACTGCAGGACCGTGATTGGACTAAGGTTAACACTTTTCTAGTCAGCAGATTGCGATGGGTTCCAGTACTTCTACACAAGGCTTTTTTGCCCGCTCGTGGGATTCAAACGTCCCACTATCGAACAAGATCAAGCCCCTATTCCAGCGCCCAGCGCAAAGTCCTTCTGGGCCGGTTTAGTACGCTTTCCCGGGCGTAATTGAGAAAACTCGCAATCTGGCCGCTGGCGTCCCGGTAACCCTGCAAAATCGCCGGACCTGTCATTTTACCGCTAAAATCGAGCATGGAGCCTGGCAAAGATTCGGGCGGGCAAATTGCGAAGGCGCGCACGTAGCGGTAACGCCGCGCTCCCATTTCGAGTTCCACTTCCTCAGGGCGCAGGCCCAGGCGCGCCGCGGCGTGTTCGCAAGCCAGATTGATGGTATTGGAAACGCGCAGATCGCTAACCAGATTTTGCCGCATCAGGATTTCGAGCGACCGGACGCCTACGTCGAGAAAAGTTTTGATCGGGGCTTGCTCCGCTTCCACCGGGTCCATCATCACGAGAAATAAAATATCCGCGCCCAGGTGGACCGCCGGGCGCATGGGCTGGTTCGCGCAAAGCCCGCCATCGGCGCACAAGTGGCCTTGCACGCGAGCCGGTTCGTAAGTGATGGGAACGGCGGAAGAGGCGATCACCGCTCCGATCAAATCATCTGGAAAGATCACTTCGTTCGCCACGAATCGTTTGTCCACTCCGGGATCGTTGAGCAGCGTTTCCACCGGCGTATTCGAAAAAAATCGGGGGCTGCCCGTTTCCAGATCGGTGGCGGTGAGAAAAATGCGGATCGGCGATGCCTTGATTTTTTCGGCCGAGCCGCGCTCGCTGACGAAGCGCTCGCGCGCCAGATTGGTGAACAGGCCGGTTTTCAGGGGGATTCGCAACACGCGGCGGACCGTGTTGTTTAACGGGGAACTCGCTTTTCTTCGCAGCCAGAGGAGAACTGGAATCGCCGCTACCAGCGCGGCAGCCGCCAGGGGATGCCATCCGGCAAGCGCTCTCAAGTGGTGCAGGGTGCGCAGCGAATATAACGCTTCGAAAAAGGCTACAATCACGATCGCATTGCCGAAGAATGACAGCGCGGCGCGGCGCCAATCGATTTTTCGGTGGCGTTTGTGCAGGCGGTTTCCGAGAAGGTACGGAAGGTAGGGCAGGCTGTCATGGAAAAACAGGATTGCCAGGCCGATCGCTCCCACGGAGAGCCAGGTGAGTTTTGGATCGCGCAACTGGATTACGAAGCCGTAGGCATTCAACATTCGATAGAACAAATTTCCGAATCCGGCGCAGGCGGCGACGAGTCCGGCGAGAATCCATGCGTAGCGCGTCCATTCGATTCCCGTGTCGGATGGCGCCGGACCTTCCCTCCAATATTCCACCAGCGGTTCCGCGTTTCCCACCAGCGAATTCGAATAGGCGGCGTAGCCGGCTGCATTCATCCCGCCGATGGAAGTGGCGGTGATGATGTGAGTGGGAAGGCGGGCATCTTGAAAAGCGAGGAGCGCTCCCGCCTGGTATGCGCCTCGCGCGCCGCCGCCGGAAAGCACCAGGGCGATGCGGCCGTGAAATTGATTCCAGGCGCCTTCGGCCTGGTCGCGCTCCATTCGTGTGCGGAAGGCTTCGCGGGCTTCTTGCAATTCGGCTTTGAAGTCTGTGGCGGGCACGGTGACGAGAATCTCCCGTCAATCTCTCATTGGGGCGGCGGTTTCGTCAACTGGCGCGGGGCAGGACGCCAATCGGGAGATTGGCGTTCCCAGGAGACTCCGCGTCCGGCCGATTCAGAATTATGTGACTACTACTGATTGACGGCGCGATTCGATTTGCTTTTTTGCGCCGGTGGCGATGGGATATTCCGCGAGTAAATCCACGAAGGCGCTTAGATAGGGCGGGGCGGATGGATTGCGGCGGCGCACCGCGCTCCACAGCCGTTTGATGCCGCCCTTCGCCAGCGGCACCGCTTTCAATTCGCCGCGGGCGAGCAGCGGCGCCACAGCCCAACGCGCCAGGACTGTGATTCCCAAGCCCGCGCGCACCATTTCCAAAATGCCTTCCGTCAACTGCACCTGAGAAAGTTTCCGCGGCGCGACCCCTGCCGGGATGAGGATTTTTTGGAACAGGGTGCTTTCCTGCAGCGGCATGGCGTACATGATCAAATTTTGATCCGCAAAATCCTGGGCGCGAATGGCCGCGCGGGACGCGAGGGGATGGTTTGGCGGCATAACCACCATCAATTCGTCGTGGAAAAGCGGGGTGTAGATCAACTTGCGATTCTGGACGTTGGTGCTGGCGATGGCGAGATCGAGATCTCCATCGAGCAGCGGCGCAAAGGGATGGCGGGTGGCTTCCACGATGATTTTGATTTCAACGCTTGGGAATTTTTTGGCGAAAATTTGAATTCGCGAGGGCAGCCAGTGATAGCAGGTGTAGCACTCGGTACTGATCCGTAGCACTCCCTGCGATGGCCGTGCGGCGCTATGGATTTCCTCTTCGGCGCGCCGCAATTCCTCCAGCACGATTCGCGCAGAATTAAGCAAACGCTCGCCCGCCGGAGTGAGCACCATTTTCTTGTTGATTCGATCGAAGACGGGCATGCCGATAGCCTCTTCCAGATTGCGAAGCTGATGGCTGAGCGCCGGCTGGGTGACGTGCAAGCGATTCGCGGCGCGAGTGACGCCGCCTTCTTCGACGATCGCTGCCAGCATTTTTAAATCGCGGCTTTCCAGGCCCATGGTTCCTCCGTTTGCGAACCATTAATATAGCGCATGATCACGATGCCAACAATCAATCATACTTATCATAGCAAATTCATCTAAGTTAATCGTTCGATGAGTTCAGGGGAGGCGCCCGATGCAAACTTTTTGGCAGGATTTGCGCTTTGCCGTCCGCACGTTGATCAAGTCGCCCGGTTTCACCATCGTGGCCGTACTGACGCTGGCGCTGGGCATCGGAGCGAATACGGCGATTTTCAGCCTGGTGAACGCCGTGCTGCTTCGTCAATTGCCGTATCGCGATCCGGCGGGGCTGGTAACCGTCTACGCCAGGCGGCCGTTCTCCGGCAAATACCCATTTTCCCTGCCCGATTTCGTCGACTATCGCGACCAGAACGAATCGTTCGAACAGCTTGGGGCGGTTGCCAATTTCAATCCCAACCTGACGGATCGAGGCGAGCCGGAACGCATTATCGGCTCGCGGGTTTCCGGAAACCTGTTTGAAATTCTAGGCGTGCAGGCGATTGCCGGGCGCGCTTTGCAGCCAAAAGATGACGATCCGGGCAGCCCGCACGTGGTGGCGATTTCCTATCGCTTGTGGCAACGGCGATTTGGCGGCGATCCCAGCCTGGTTGGGCAAGCGATCCGGCTGAATGGGGAAAGTTATACGGTGGTGGGCGTTCTGCCCCGCGATTTCATTTTTCCGTTTATCCGCGCGGAGTTGGCCGTGCCGCTCGCCCCCGATGCGGATCCGTGGACCAAGAATCGCGGCTCGGTGGATTTCCTGCGCGCTGTCGCACGCCTGAAGCCGGGCGTTACGCCGCAAATCGCGACCGCCCAAATGACGGCGCTGGCGCTGCGGCTGGAGAAACAGTACCCCAAGTACAACTCGGCCAAGGAAGCGGTGAACACGTATCCCATGGATGAAGAAATTCTGGGCGCTTACCGGCAATCGCTCTACGTGCTGCTGGGCGCGGTGATGGTGGTGTTGCTGATCACCTGCTCGAATCTGGCGAACCTGTTGCTCGCGCGGGCCAATGCGCGCCACCGTGAAATCGCGATTCGCACGGCTTTGGGAGCCACGCGATCCCGGCTGGTCCGGCAACTGCTTACCGAAAGCCTTACCTTGTCGCTCGTCGGGGCTGCCCTGGGGCTTGTGCTGGCCCATTGGGGAGCGCACGCGTTGATTCGGTTGAGTCCGGCGCAACTGCCGCGCGCCGATCAGATTGCCATGGACGGACGAGTGCTGGGATTCACGTTGGGAATCGCGCTGCTCGCCGGAGTCTTGTTTGGACTGGCGCCGGCCTTGGAATCGTCGCGCACGGATTTGAATGAGGAATTAAAGGGGGAAGGACGCGGCTCCACGGGCGGCGGAAGCCGCGGCAGAATTCGCGGGTTGCTGATCGTGGTGGAAGTCGCTCTGTCGCTGGTGCTGCTGATCGGCGCCGGGCTGCTGCTAAGAAGCCTGGTGAGGCTGCAGAGTGTCCAGCCTGGTTTCGATCCGCAAAACGTCTTGACCTTGCGGCTTTCGCTTCCCAAGACTCGCTACACCAGCCAGGAGGACCTGGCGGCGTTCTACCGGCAGCTTTATTCGCGATTCCAGAATTTGCCGGGCGTCGAATCGGTGGGCGCGATCAACTCGCTTCCGATGGGAGGAATGCTGGCGACAGTTGAATTTACGATCGTGGGAAGGCCTCCAATCGAGGCGCGGGATGAACCGACAGCGAACCTTCGCGTCATCAGCATGGGATATCTTCAGACCATGCGCATTCCCCTGCTGGCGGGCCGGTCGTTTACCGAAGCGGAGGATTCGCACGCTCCCGTGGCCGCCTTGATTAACCAGACGATCGCCCGGCGCTACTGGCCCAATGGAAACCCGATTGGAGAACATCTGAAAATTAACGATATAAATTCGGGATGGCGGGACATTGAAATTGCCGGCATCGTTGGCGACGTGAAGCAAACTGGCCTCGACGCCAAACCTTCGTTCGATATTTACGTATCGCTCTATCAAATCTCACCGGACACCATTCCCTGGCTGCGCAACAATCACTATTGGGTGTTGCGCACGAAGTCTGATCCCCTTTCGATTGCGGCGGCGGCTCGCAGCCAGGTGCAGGCAGTGGATCGCGACGTGGCGGCGGCGAGCGTGATGACCATGGAACAAGCAATTGACTCCACCGTGGCGCCGCGCAAGTTCAATTTCCTGTTGCTGCTGATTTTTGCCGGAGCGGCTTTGCTGCTGGCGGCCATCGGAATTTATGGCGTGATGGCCTATGCTGCGGGCCAGCGAACGCGCGAGATCGGCATTCGGATGGCGCTGGGAGCGCAGCACAGCGATGTTTTGAAACTGATTGTGGGACAAGGGATGCGGTTGGTTTTGCTGGGGCTCGCCATTGGATTGATTGGTGCGTTCGCGCTGACTCGCGTGATGGCGGGACTCTTGTTCAACGTCAGCTCGACGGACCCCGTAACATTCATAGGAATTTCAGCGCTGCTGGCGGCGGTGGCGCTGGCAGCGAGTTGGATTCCGGCACGCCGCGCGAGCAAAACCGATCCTCTGGTGGCGCTGCGCTACGAATGACGACGGACGCATTTAAAATATCGTTCTTCTTAAGGATGATGTGGCGGCTCAATTGTCCGCTGGATCGAAAGATTTAGCAGACTCAGCGCCGGATTTTCGCTACAATCCGGGGCATTGCTGGCTGAAACGGCTGGCTTCACGATGCGCCTGTTCAAGAAAATCGCGATTGGTTTTGTGGTTGTGTACCTGGTCCTGTGCCTGGTGTTTCTCGGGATCATGTACCAGCCGCCCAGCACGTTTGGGCGGATCATGGCTCACGTTCCCTGGCCGTTTTTCGTGGCGTTGCCGTTCCAGCCGTCTGTGGTACATCGCGCGCGCCGGGCACGTTGCCGTCGGCGACATGGCGCCGGATTTTTCCCTGCCTACCTACGACCACAAATCGCACGTAGAGCTTTCTTCGTTTCGCGGGCAGAAACCCGTGGTCCTGGTTTTCGGCAGCTACACTTGACCGCCGTTCCGCCGGGAGGTTCCCGCGCTCAACGCTCTCTACAAAAAGTATAAAGACCAGGTGGAATTCTTCGTGGTCTACATCCAGGAGGCGCATCCCAGCGACGCCTGGCAGATGCGCAGCAACCTGGAACAAAACGTAGTCTTTAAAACGCCGCGCACCGACGAAGAGCGCAGCGAATTGGCGGGCATTTGCCTGGTGAAGTTGGGAATTGAACTCCCCGCCCTCCTGGATGGCATTGACAATCGCACCGAGGCGGCCTACACCGGCTGGCCGGACCGGCTCTACGTGATCGATCGCGATGGCCGAATCGCGTTCAAAAGCAAGCCCGGACCGTTTGGATTCAAGCCTGATGGAGTGGAAAAGACTCTACAGAAGTTGGTGCCTTCCGTTTCGAAGTGACCGTGTCCACAGTTTCAGACCGATCTTTCCAGGCAGCGGGTGAGCAGGCATTTGCAGGTTGCGCCGGATCTCTCGCTCGTTCGGGATGACCGACCCTTCTTGTATTTTCTAACACAGCCAAATTCGGTGTTCGATTCTGCGACAGGCAATCCCATAGATGGGCAATCTCTTTCTGAATTCCATTCCCCACTAATCGCTAATTAGTCCTGATTCATTGAGTTACGCTTTCCAAGCGAAGGCATGGCAGTTGCCATAGCTTGTCCGGGATCGCTGTCGCATCCATTCGAAAAGCAGGTAACCCGATGAGCTCTCTGTTTCAAGACTTGCGATACGGCATCCGCATGCTATCGAAAAGTCCCGGCTTCGCCGACGGTGGCGATTCTCACGCTTGCGCTGGGCATCGGAGCGAACACTGCAATTTTCAGTATCGTTGACCCCCTGATCATTCATCCACTTCCTTTCCAGAATCTCGACCGGCTCGTCAAGGTGTGGGAAACCATTCCGTCGCAGGGCGTGGATCGCAATGAAGCGGCCGTGGCGAATTTTACGGATTGGCGCGATGCAGAACCACGTGTTCGAGCATCTGGGAGCTTATGCCTGGTGGAATGCGAACGTTTCCGGCATTGAAGTTCCCGAGCGGGTCCAGGGATTTTTGGTTTCTCCGGACCTCTTCGCGGCCCTCGGGGTGACTCCAGTCCTGGGCCGGACGTTTCTGCCGGAAGAAGAAAAACCAGGAAAAGACCACGAAGTGATGCTCAGTTACGGCTACTGGCAACTTCGTTTCGCGGGCGATCCGCGAATCATCGGCAAAACGCTGACCCTGAACGCAATCAGCCGCACGGTTGTGGGCGTGATGCCTGCGAACTTTAATTTTCCTCCCGGCGGCGAAGTGTGGGCGCCGTTTGCCATCGATCCGAAAGAACGTCAAGCGCGCCAGTCGCACTTCCTGCTGGTTGTAGGCCGGTTGAAGCCGGGCGTCACTCGTGAGCATGCGCAGGCGGAAATGAACACCATTGCCAACCGCCTGGAACAACAGTATCCCAAGACCAATACCGGCCGCCGCGTGGTCCTGATTCCATTGGCAAGTGACGTGGTTCGCCAGTATCGCCCGGCATTACTGGTGCTGCTCGCCGCGGTTGGTTTCCTTCTCCTGATCGCCTGCGCAAACGTGGCCAACCTGATGCTGGCTCGCTCGGCTTCGCGGAGGCGCGAGCTTGCCATTCGCGCCACGCTGGGCGCCGGGCGCTTGCGCGTGGTGCGCCAATTGATCACCGAAAGCATCATACTGGGAATTCTGGGCGGAGCGCTGGGAGTGGTGTTTGCCGTCTGGGGCGTGGGCCTGCTGCCGAAGCTGTTCCCTCCGAATTTATGCGCTTCATTCCAGGCGCGGACCGCATGACCGTGGATTTGCGCGCGCTTGGCTTTACTTTTCTTCTTTCCCTGCTCACCGGTGTTATTTTTGGATTGGCGCCTGCCTTGCGCGTCTCGAGGCTCGATTTGAACGAGACGCTGAAAGAAGGCGCCGCGCAGGCCGGTGGGACCGCAGGCCACCACCGTTTGCGGAATGCGCTGGTGATTTCGGAAATTTCGCTGGCTCTGGTGCTGCTGATCGGCACCGGCTTGATGGCGAAAAGCTTCGCTCACCTGCTGGAAATGAATCCTGGCTTCCGTACCGATCATGTCTTGACCATGGAAATGGCTCTGCCCATGGCCAAGTATAAGGAAGACCAGAAGGCCGCTGCGTTTTACCAGCAATTGCTCGAGCGCGTTCGCGCGCTGCCGGGAGTGCAATCTGCCGCGGCCACCAGCAATCTTCCGCTCGACGGCACCAACTCGACCGCTGGAATCTTGATCGAAGGACGTCCTGCGCCGCCGCCGGGGCATATCAACGAAGTGAACTTTCGCGTCATCACTCCCGGCTATTTTCAAACCGTGGGAGTACCCCTGCTTGAGGGCCGTTCGGTGGCGGATCAGGACTCCGCTACGGCTCCGCCCGTGCTCGTTGTGAATCAAGGCGCCGCTCAACGTTACTGGCCGGGCGAAGATCCTGTCGGCAAACGAATTCGATTCGGCGAAGGCCCCAAAGATCCGTGGCTTACCGTCATCGGCGTCGCCGCCAACGTGAGAAATGATCTGACCGAAATGCCCAAGGATGAAATCTATCTCCCCTACACCCAGTCGGACTCGCACTTTATGGTGCTGACCGTGCGGACAGCCGGCGATCCATTGAGCATCGCTTCCGCCGTGCGTTCAGAAATAGCGGGCATCGATCCGGATCAACCGGTGTCCCACGTACAAAGTTTCGACGATGTGCGCTGGCAAGCGCTGTTTACGGCGCGAGTCCCGGCTGTGCTGCTGGGCATATTCGCGGCGGCCGCATTGCTCCTGGCGGGAGTGGGTGTGTATGGAGTGATGGCCTACGTGGTTTCGCAGCAGACGCACGAACTGGGAATCCGTATGGCGCTGGGCGCGCAACGCAGCGATGTGATGAAGTTGGTGCTAGGGCAAGGATTGCGCCTGAGCGCAATTGGCCTGTCGATCGGCCTGGCAGGTTCGCTGGCCTTGACGCGAGTGATGGCCAGTTTGCTTTACGGAGTGAGCGCTACAGACCCCGCGACGTTTTTATCGATCACCGCGTTGCTGGCAGGCGTGGCATTGCTTGCGTGTTACGTGCCGGCGCGGCGCGCGATGCGCGTCGATCCCATGGTTGCATTACGGTACGAATAGGAGAAGCGGTGGAATCTGTTTGGCAAGACATTCGCTACGCCATTCGGACTCTCAAGCGCAGTCCGGGATTCAGCGCGGTGGTGATACTGACGCTGGCGCTGGGTATCGGCGGCAACGCGGCGCTGTTTAGCGTAGCGAACAATGTGTTTCTGCGTCCACTGCCATTTCCGAAAGCGGACCGGCTGGTCCGCGTTGTCGATTACACACGCGCACCGGATGGTTCAGTATCGACCTATAGCGTCTGGAGCCGCGATGTTCTGGCCCTCGAGGACCAGCGCGGAGTGTTTGATGGAATGATCGCTTTGAGCATTGAGAGCGCCACTTTGACGGGAGGGGAAACTCCTGAGCGAGTTCAAGTGGTGAGCCAATCGGGAAGCTGGGCTTCGACGCTGGGCGTGCAGCCCGTCTTGGGGCGCTGGTTCTCGATGGAAGAGGAGCACGCGGGTTCGGCGAGCAGCGCCGCTGTGATTTCCTACGGACTTTGGCAAAGCCGATTTGGAGGAGACCGCAACGTACTCGGCAAGACCGTCACGATTGACGATCGAATCCTACCGATCGCCGGAGTGATGCCGCGAGATTTCAGTTTTCCCTACGATGCGGAAGTCTGGATTCCCTCTACGATTCGAGCGGACGACAATTCCCGGGATTTTGCGTTGTTTGCGCGGCTGGGGCTGGGAATATCCTGGAAACAAGCGGCCGCTTCCGTGAGCGGAGTCGCGCAGCGGATCAAGGAAAAATATCCCGAAACAACTCCGGGATTCGGCATGGAACTTTTCCCCATGCGCTCGCGGCTGATTGGAGAGGAAGACCGCGTGGTCCTGGCGTTGCTCGGCATCGTCGGATTTTTCCTGCTGATTGCCTGCGTAAACGTGAGCAACTTGCTGCTGGCGCGTTCCGTGGTGCGGCAACGGGAAATCGCGATTCGCGCGGCGCTGGGCGCAAGTAGATCGCGGCAGATCCGGCAACTCTTGACGGAAAGTTGTGTGCTGGCTTTGCTGGGCGGCTTTGGCGGATTGGCGCTGGTGGCGTGGTGTGGTGCGTATTTGAAGGTTTTGATTCCGCATACCTTAAGCCAACAGCTGAATATGGGACAGGTGGGAGTGGACGCGCGGGTATTTGCGTTTGGGCTGGGAATATCCCTGCTGACGGGTATGATTTTTGGACTCGCGCCGGCGTTGCGCACGTTCCTAAGCGATTTGCAGCCTTTGTTGAAGGAAGGCGGAAGGTCGGACCAGGGAGTGGGGAAAAACCGGCGCGTGCTGAACGCGTTGGTGATTTGCGAAGTGGCCTTGGCGATGGTTCTGCTGGCCGGCGCGGGATTCATGATCCAAAATTTCGAAAGGCTTCGCCACCACGACCTGGGATTCCAGGCCAGCCACTTGTTTACACTGCAGATCACGCCTCCGGTTTCGCGCTATGCGGCGGGAGAGCCGCGCGGCATTTTGGTGCGGCAGATCCTTGAGAAGGCAACAAACGCGCCGGGCATCGTTGCTGCGGCGGTGACGACCGTGAATCCTCTCGGTGGGACTACCTGGAGCGCGCCCGTGGCCGTCGAAGGATTTTCAACAGGAGCGGCGGGTGCGAGTTTCAGCGTCAATCACCGGCTGGTGAGTCCCGGTTTGTTTGCCACGATGGGAATTCCGCTGCTTGCCGGACGCGATTTTAATCAGCTGGATACTCCCACTTCGCAGCCGGTTGCGATCGTCAGCGGCAAGATGGCGCGCCACTTTTGGCCAAACCAGGATGCTCTTGGGAAACAAGTTCGTTTGGACCGGCCGAACCGGCCGTGGCTGACGGTAGTGGGCGTCGCGGGAGATGTGAAGGACGCGCACGAGCCCGGTGAGCCCGAAGAAACCTGGTACTTGCCGTACGCGCAGCAACCGGGGGGCGCGTCGAGCGATACGATTCAATTGATGGTGCGAAGCCCGCTCGATTCGAGCGCCGCGGTTCATGCCGCGCAGCAGACGATTTGGGCCGTGGATAAAAACCTGGCCACCTATGACATCTCCGCGATGGATCGCTACTACGCGGAAAGCATTTCGCAAGATCGCCTGGGAGCGATCGTGATCGCGTTGATCGCCGGCTTTGGCTTGCTGATGGCGGTTCTGGGAATTTATGGCGTGATGGCATTCGTGGTGAATCAACGCACGCATGAAATCGGATTGCGTATGGCGCTGGGTGCGGCGCCGCGTGACATTTTGAGTTTGCTGCTGAAGCAAGGCCTGTCGTTGGCCTTGGCGGGTCTTGCCATTGGGATGATGGTGGCGGGCGCGCTGAGCCGGATTCTTTCCAGTTTGCTGACGGAAGTAAGCATGAAAGAACCGGCAATTTACCTTGGAGTCGCCGTGATTTTGCTGGCCAGCGCGCTGCTGGCTTGCTATTTGCCGGCGCGGCGGGCGATGCGCGTCGATCCCATGGTCGCGCTGCGGTACGAATAAGGTGCTGTTGGCGGGAATGTTGATGATGAATTTTGGCTTGCTGAAGAACTTTCGGGGAAGCAGATGAAAGCGTTCTGGCGGGAATTGCGCGGCGGAATTCGCATGCTGGCGGAGGGCCGCGGTTTTACCGTGTTGTTCGTGCTGCTGCTGGCCATCGGCGTGGGCGCGAATCGCGAAATTTTCCGCGTGGCAAATGCGTATCTGCCGCGGCCGTTTCTGGAAAAGGATTTCAGCAGGATTGTGACGCTTTGGCAATTCAAGCCGGGCATGCGTGTGAATGTGTCGCCCTCGAATTTTTCGGATTGGCGGGCGCAGACCCGCACCCTGGAGGAAATGTCCGCTTTTTATTCCACCGGTATGAATTTCTTCGAGGACGGGCGTCCGCGGCGTATTCGCGTGGCGTTGGTTTCCAGCAGTTTTCTTCGCATGCTGGGCGTCCGGCCTGCGCTGGGCCGCGATTTTCTTCCCGAGGAAGAAAAGGCGGGACGTGATAACGCCCTGCTTCTGACCGACGCGCTGTGGCATTCGCACTTCGGCGCCGATCCGAACGTGCTGGGCAGGACGGTGCTGTTGAATGGCCGCAACTACACCGTTGTGGGAGTGCTTCCCCGCGAGGTGGGATTCGAGCCGCTCGACGGAACCGAGCTCTGGGCCCCGCTGGCATTCGATTCGCAAGATTTGGCCAGCCGCGGCTCGAAGTGGATTCACGTGGTGGCGCGTCTGCGCTCGCGCGTTTCGCTGGAAAAAGCCCGCGCGGAGATGGATTCCATCAGTGCGCGGCTGGAAAAACTTTATCCCGATGAAAATTCCGGATGGCGCGTGGATATTTCTCCGCTTTCGCAGGAGACGGCAAGGAATATGCATTCCACTCTCCCGCACGAGGTGAATCAGCCCGTCGAAACACCGGTAGTCGACCGGACCGCCGCGCCAACGCGCGAGCGTCGCACTCTTCAGGTTCGCGGAATCAGCGGGAATCTATATCCGGTCATACCGGCTCCTTCGCTTCCGGAGCGTGGCTGGTCCCAAAAGGATTGCGAGTTTTCGTCCCCGGCTTCGATCATGAAACGCGCAATCGAACAGGGATTGTTGCGAGGCGAAAAATCCGTTGGGAAACACCTGATTCTGGGCTTCTGCCGCGACTCCGTGAAAGTGTTTGAAGGCGCGGACCAGGTGAATGTTTCTCCCAAGCCGCCCGCGAAGCGATGCCCGCGAGTACGCGGTGAAAAAGTTCGCGGCGGATATGCAGGCTAGCCTTTAGTGCACAGGCAAGTTGTCGGCGGATTCCAAAACATGTTTAGCATCCGTCAGACCAACGGACACTAGACCCCAAGCTCAGCCTGCGTGCATTTAGCCATGTGGTTGAAAGTAAAGATGCCACCCTGAAGGGTGGCGCTACACGACCATTCTTAGTCGGAGTTGCCACACAGACTCTAAAGCTCCGACCCCCTAAAGACCATCTCTTAGACAAGGTACATTCTGAAGTTTGCGATCCGGGAGAGATTTTCCAAATGACTAAACTGGGTTCATTGCTTGCAATCCTGTTTCTCGCGGCGCGAGTTGCTTTTGCAAGCTGTCCCGTCTGCGAATCCTACGAAACCGTCAAGGTTTCCGACGGCGTTTATGCCTTCGTCGCCGCGGAGCCGAAGACCGGACTGGTGAGCGGCAATTCCGTCGCCATCATCGGCAGCGACGGCGTTCTGGTAGTGGATACCGGCCATATCCCATCGCTCACGCGAAAAATGATCGCGGAAATTCGCAAGCTCACCAGCCAACCGGTGCGATTTGTGGTCAACACTCATTGGCATCCCGATCACCTGGCCGGCAACCAGGAATATCGCGCGGCATTTCCAGGAGTCGTCATCGTCAGCACTCCCGTCACGCTGGCGCAAGCGGCGGCGCAAGATCCTTTCTATTTGGATGTGGATAAGAGCGGCCTGCCTGCGGGCATCGAAGGACTGAAAAAAGCCCTGCAGGCCGGAAAAAAGCGAGACGGAACCCCAATCAGCGACGATGACAAAAAATACATCGCGGATGAGATCGCTGATTCCGAAGCATTCATTCCGGAAATGCGTCAGATCAAGCTCACTCTGCCGGATGTTACTTTCGAAAAAGCGCTGGACATCAATTTAGGGAATCGCCAGGTGAAGGTACTGTTCCTGGGCCGCGGGAATACCGGAGGCGACGCGGTGATTTACGTTCCCGATGCGAAAGTGCTGATGACCGGCGATCTGGTCGTCAATCCTACTCCTTATGCCTTCGGCTCTTTTTTCGGGGAGTGGATCGAAACTCTGAAGAAATTAAAAACTTTTGACGCAACCTCTATCGTCCCCGGCCATGGCCCCGTCGAACACAATTGGGACTATGTAAATCTGCTGATTGAGCTGTTCGGGTCGCTGCGCCTGCAAGTTCAGCAGGCCGTGGATCAGGGGCTGAGCCTGGAAGAGACGCGCAAGAAAGTGGACCTTTCCAGCTTTCAAAAACGTTTCGCGGGCGATAACGCGCTCTACGTGCGCGGATTCCATGATGGCTTCGTGGTCCCCGGCGTCGAGCGCGCCTACGACGAAGCGAAATTCGCCAAGGAATAACTAAGCAGCGGTGGTCCGCCGCTTCAGGTCCTTCTTCCTTTTGCCAATTCAAAAATCTACCCACTAGCGGTACTATCCAGCCGCCACTCGTCCGCTCGGGACACATCGGATAGCTGGGGGCCAAACGCATGAAGCGAATCGGAAGTGTTGGGATTTTTCTTCTGGCCTGCCTGGTTCTCTGCCTCTATTTGCGCGCGATTCCTCGTGGCCAATCCAGTCCCGGCGCCAGCCAGCTTTATTCGAAGCAGGATGTGATGATCCCCATGCGCGACGGCGTCCGCCTGCATACGGAAATCTACGCGCCGAAAAACGGTTCCGCTAAGCTTCCCTTCCTGATCACCCGCACTCCTTACGGCACAAACGACGATCGGGACGGCTTCTCCGGCATTTTTTCCATTTATCAGGAGATGGCTCCCGAAGGCTACATCTTCGTCATGCAGGATATTCGCGGGCGTTACGGCTCCGAAGGCCAGTTCGTGATGCAGCGTCCCGTGCGCGATGCGCGCGATCCGAAATCCATCGACGAAGGCACGGACACCTACGACACCATCGACTGGCTGCTGAAAAACACTCCCGAACAACAACGGCCGCGCCGGGCTGCTGGGAATTTCCTACGGCGGCTGGCTGACGGTGATGGCGCTGCTCGAGCCGCATCCCGCGCTCAAGGCAGTTTCGGAACAGGCTTCCCCGGCCGACATGTTTCTGGGCGACGATTTCCACCACAACGGCGCGTTCCGGCTCAGCTACGGTTTCGAATACGCCTCCGAGATGGAAACCGGAAAAACGAACTATGCGTTTCCCTTCGATCGGTACGATCTATTCGAGTGGTACCTCAATCTCGGCCCGCTCTCGAATGTGAACGAGAAGTATTTTCACGGCAAAGTTCCCACCTGGAACGATTTCGTCAATCATCCCGACTACGACGAATTCTGGCGCGATCAGGCGGTTACGCCGAGGCTTACAAAAGTGACGGTTCCCAATCTGAATGTCGCCGGCTGGTGGGATCAGGAGGATTTCTACGGTCCGGTCACGATCTACGAGAAATACGAGACGGTCGACGCGAATCACCAGAATTACCTGGTGGTCGGCCCGTGGAATCACGGCGGCTGGGGGCGCGGTGACGCGAAGCAAGCTGGGCAATATCGATTTCGGCAGCAACACCAGCCGGTATTTCCGCGAAAACATTCAGGCGCCCTGGTTCGCGTACTGGTTGAAAGACAAGGGCAGCCTGCCGCTGAAAGAGGCGCTGGTGTTTGAAACCGGTTCAAATCGCTGGGAAAAATATGACGCCTGGCCGCCCCGCGAGCACGTGACCGCGCGCAAGTTTTATTTCCGCGAAGATGGCCAACTTTCGTTCGATCCACCCGGACAGCAAAGCGATCCATCCGGCGAGCAATCCTTCGATAGCTATATTTCCGATCCTGCGAATCCGGTTCCTTACCGGCATCGCCCGATCAGTCCCACCTATCCAGGCCCTGATTGGCCCAGGTGGCTGGTGGAGGATCAGCGCTTTGTCCACAAGCGTCCCGACACGCTGAGCTGGCAGTCCGAGCCATTGAAAGAAGATTTGGTGGTGGCCGGCGATCTGGTGACGCATCTTTTCGCTTCCACCACCGGCACCGATAGCGATTGGATTGTGAAACTGATCGACGTGTATCCGGAGAAATATCCGGCCGATCCGGCGATGGGCGGCTACCAATTGATCATCGCCGATGAGGTGTTCCGCGGCCGTTTCCGCAACAGTTTCGAGAAACCGGAGGCGATTCCCGCGAACGAAGTGGTTTCTTACAACATCGACCTGCACACCAATGACCACGCGTTTTTGGCGGGTCATCGCATCATGATTCAAGTGCAGAGCACCTGGTTCCCGCTGATCGACCGTAACCCGCAGAAATTTGTCCCGAATATTTTCAAGGCGTCCGTCGGCGATTATCAACAGGCGGAGCAGCATGTTTATCGTTCGGCGCGTTATCCGTCGAATATCGAATTGCCGGTCATCGCTCATTGAATTCATAAGGAGGAAGTGTGCAACGGGGCTTCGCTTGGAAGGCAATCATCCTGATCGCCGCGATTTGCGCCGCAGCGCTTTTGCTCGATCGTTATTCGCTGCTCTCGCGTGCTGCTACCGTTCGTCCGGCGGCCGCTGGCGCTCCGGCCACGCCGCAATCGCCGGCGGTTATGCCGCAGGAAGGAGATTTCATCGTCCGTGATTTTCATTTCCGTTCGGGCGAAACTCTTCCTGAATTGCGTTTGCACTACACCACGCTGGGCCAGCCCGTTCGCGATTCCGCCGGCAAGATCACCAATGCCGTTCTCTTCATGCACGGCACCAGCGGCTCCGGCCGCGGCTTCCTTTCGCCGCAATTTGCCGGCGTTCTGTTCGGTCCGGGAGAATTGCTGGATGCTAGCCGCTATTTCATTATTCTTCCTGACGCCATCGGCCACGGAGGATCGAGCAAGCCCAGCAACGGACTGCGCGCCAAATTTCCGCATTACGAATATAACGACATGGTCCGCGCGCAACATCAGCTCATCTTCGAAAAGCTAGGCGTCAACCATCTTCGCCTGGTGGGCGGCACCTCCATGGGCTGCATGCATTCCTGGATGTGGGCGGAAATGTATCCCGATGCGATGGACGCCGTTTTACCGCTCGCGTGTGAGCCGGTGCAAATCGCAGGCCGCAACCGCATGATGCGAAAAATGGCAATGGACGGGATTCGCAGCGACCCTGAATGGAAAAACGGCGAATACACGATGCAGCCGCGCGGATTGCAAACGGCGCTCGATATCCTGCTCGTCATGACCAGCAGTCCTCTTCAGATGCAGAAGAATTTTCCCACTCGCGATGCCGCCGATAAAAATCTGGCGGAATGGATGGCGGCGCATCTGGCCTCCACCGACGCGAACGATCTTCTTTATCAATTCGATTCCTCGCGCAATTACGATCCTTCCCCGCAGCTCGATAAAATCCAGGCACACGTTACCTGGATCAATTCCGCCGACGATTTCGTGAATCCGCCCGAACTGGGAATACCCGAGCGCGAAATCAAGAAAGTGAAAAACGGCCGCTTTATCCTGCTTCCCATCACCGATCAGACTCGCGGCCACGGCACGCACAGCTTGCCGGCGGTCTGGCAGCAATATTTGGCGGAGTTGCTGCAGGCGTCGGTGCCGAAATGACACTGATTGCCGGACGCGATTGGCGAAACGCCGGGCTGCAGCGCGGTGCCCAGGCAGGAAATTCGCGAAATTGAAAGCTGGACGCATGTAACTTATCGCTGGATGCGATGAATCTCATCTGCGTGCTAGAGTCTGCGCCAGGCCAGGGCGCGCCGCCATTCTCTCGGCGCTGGGGCAGTCGCCGTTGCAATAATTCGCGGCCCGGAAACGTTTGCGCGCGCTTTGCAAACTGGCTTGAGGGTGAGAGGCCTGCTCTATGGATGCACCTACCACCGATGAGCGCGCATTCAAGCGCATCAGCCGCCGCAACATTCTGAAGCTGGCTCCGGCGCTGGCCTTGGGAGCTTTTGCGTTTCCCTCGCCTAGGGGATACCTGCTGGCCAAGGGTCTGCGTCTCAGTGATTGGGCCGACGCCAAGATTTTCCGCGGCGAGCATCTTGCCCCTACCTATCCGGATTCGGAAGTCGCCCCGCTCGATAAATTTTTCATCAACACCTACGACGTGGATAATCCACAGGTTGACCTGGAGCGCTGGACGCTCAACGTCACCGGAGAAGTGCAGCATCCCGGCCATTACACCCTGGCGCAAATTCAGGCGCTGCCGAAATTCACCCAGAATACGCGGCACATCTGCGTGGAGGGCTGGGACGTGATCGGCAATTTTGGCGGCGCCCGAATTTCGGATTTTCTGCAACTGGCGGGCGCCGATCCCCGCGCGCGCTTCCTGGCACTCGAATGCGCCGACGATTATTACGAATCGCTTGATATGCCCTCGGCCATGCACCCGCAGTCGCTGCTCTGCTACGAAATGTATTCGCAGCCGCTGACGCGCGAACACGGCGCGCCGGTGCGCTTGCGGCTGCCCACCAAACTGGGCTACAAATCGGCGAAATATCTTACGGGATTGCGCGTCACAAACGTGCTCACGCGCGTCGGATATTGGGAAGACCAGGGTTACAGCGCCTTCGCGGGTATCTGATTCGCACCAGGAGTTTTTATGCGCGCCGCTCCGCAGGAAAGAATTCTCACTATCGAATCGCCCCGCACGGGCGCGCAAATCACCGCAGTCTACGAACATCCCTGGGCCATCCGATTCTGCCATTGGCTGAATTCCGTCTCGCTGCTGATCATGATGGCCAGCGGCTTGCGGATCTTCATCGCCTTTCCCAGTTTCGGTCCAAAGATCGGAGGGAAAGTTTTTTTCCGGCCGCCCCCTGTGCTTACTTTGGGCGGTTGGCTGGGCGGAGCCTTGCAGTGGCATTTCACGTTTGCTTGGATTTACGTCGGTACGGGAATTTTTTATCTCGGCTACCAACTGCTTACCAGGCACTACAGCCAAGTGCTGTTCACACGGCGCGATCTGCCTGGAGTGTGGCCCATGGTGCGGCATTATTTTTTCTTCGGGCATATGCCTGCCGCCACCGGCGCGTATAACGCTCTACAAAAACTCGCTTACACGTCGGCGGTGATTTTGGGAATCCTTTCCGTGCTCACCGGTCTGGTTCTGTATAACCCGGTTCAATTTTCGTTGCTGGCAAGCCTGATGGGCGGATTTCACCTGGCGCGCGTGTGGCATTTTGCGGTGTTGTGCGCGTTGCTGCTCTTCCTGATCGGGCATTTGATCATGGTGATCATCCATGGCTGGAACAATTTTGTTTCCATGCTGAGCGGCTGGAAAAAGAATCCCGAATATTTATAGGCAAAATTCCGTGATCGCGGTTCGTCAAGAATAAAAGGGGCGCATGACTGCAAAAGCAGCACAGGAGCGGAAAGCGGCGGAAACGTTGCCAGATGCAACCGCGCTGGACGAATCCGCTCTGATCGCGCGCGTTCAAGAGGGCGATAAAGAGCTGTTTTCCGATCTGATCCGCCCGCACCAGCGTCGCGTTTACGCCGCGGCCCTGGCCATCCTGCGCAACGAGGCCGATGCCGAGGAAGTGGCGCAGGAAGCCTTCTTAAAAGCGCTGGCCCACCTGGGAAGTTTCCGGAAGGAATCGAAATTCAGCACCTGGCTGATTCAAATCGTGATTAACGAGGCGCGTATGCGGCTGCGAAAAAATCATCCGGAGAAAATGACCTCTCTCGAGGAGCAACAAGGCGAAGATCGCGAAGAAGGCGCCTACCGCCCCAAGGATTTCGCCGATTGGCGCGAGATTCCATCGGAATCCCTGGACCGGAAAGAAATCCGCGCGGCCTTGTTGCGCGCGCTGGCTTCACTCGCGCAAAAATATCGCGAGGTGTTTGTGCTGCGCGACGTCGAATCGCTCAGCATCGAAGAAACCGCCCGAACTCTGGGCATTACCGCGGGTTCCGTCAAGACGCGCCTGCTGCGCGCCCGGCTGATGCTGCGGGATTTTTTGACTCCGGGAATTGGCGGAGCCTGGATGGGTCCGCTACCGTTCAAAAAAGGAAACAACCCATGGGAATAAAATGTGAGGAAGTTTGGCGGGATATTTCGAATTATGTGGAAGGTGAATTGGAGCCGGCGCGCCGCGCCGCATTCGAAGAACACTTCGCCACGTGCCGCCAGTGCGCGTCCGTGGTGCACGGAACGCAAAATGTGGTAGCGCTCTACGGCGATAAGCGCTTGTTCGGGTTGCCCTCGGGATTCAGCGAACGCCTCGAAGGCCGTATCCAGCGTCAAATCGCGAGCCAGCGCGGCACGGCCTACGGATGGGTGCTATCGGCCGCCGCGGTCTTGATTTTTTCGGTGATGGTATTCGGCGCCGGTCGCGCATCGCGGAATTTGCCCGCGCCTTTGGATGAACACAGCCAGCCCGCCGCGCGGATTCCGGTGAAAATGGTGGCGGTGAATGAAGAGGGAAAAACGTTTCACCTGCCCACCTGCTCCTATCTCCATGGAAAGTGGAAATTAATTCCCGCGGAGGAGGCGGTACGGCTTGGCTACAACCCGTGTATTCGTTGCATGAAGGATGCGCTTGCCTCAGCCTCTGTATCACGGCGCGATGGAGCCGCGGCGCGAGCCAGGATCGGAACCGGCAACCACGCCCGGGGGCAATGAGGCGACAAAGCCGGGCGAGAAAGCGGCGGGCGGAGATTAATAGATTCCCAGCATGCTCGCCCCGCGCCTCTGCAGTGAATTGCGCGGATGGCAGATCTTTTCCCAATAAGGGTTACCAGGCGGCCATTCCCGCTGTAACATTTTGAATGTTCATAACTCTAATAGATTGAGCGATGGTTTCTGCGCGGATTTGCGGCTGGATTTTGATTCTTGGTCGATCACCTTGTTGATTACGGGGGCGGCAGCGTCGTCGCCGGCTGCCCCGGCGCCTAAAAACCACTTAAGCGGCAGCCGCTCGGCGTATTTGCAACGCGCCAGCGATCAACCGGTCGAATGGTATCCTTGGGGCGAGGAAGCCTGGCGCAAAGCGAAGGATACGAATCGCCCCGTCTTGCTCGATGTGGGCGCCACATGGTGTTCCTGGTGCAGCCTGATGGATCGCGAAAGTTATTTGCAGCCGGAGATGGCGTCTTTCATCAACCAGAATTTCATCGCCATCAAAGTGGATTTTGACGCGGACCCGAAACTTTCCGCCAAACTCGAACGGGCGCAAGCCTTCATGAACCTGCCCGCCGGGCTGCCGCTTACCGCTTTTCTCACGCCTTCGGGCGTGCTCTATTCGGGCGGAGGATATTTCCCCGCCAAGGCGGAAAATGGCAAGCCCGCATTCAGAGCCGCGCTCGAGGAAGCTCTGAAATTGTATCGCACCGGGCGCACCCAGATCGAAAAGGAAGGTTTCAGCGTGGTTTCAGGAGAAACAAAATGAGCGTGCACCTTCATTTCAGGCCGATGGCCGTTCTGGCCCTGACGCTGGCCTCTTTCCTTGCTGTGACCGTGGCTCCCTTGCGAGCCGGCGATAATCTCCGCTTGAACCAGCATCTCGATTATTCCAGCGACAGCCAGGATGGCCCGCTGATCACCGGCGATCACATGGACGAGGGTGCCGTCGCCGGACAGCCCAACTACGTCATTTTTTACGGCGAAGGTTGATTCAATTCCAAGCGGCAGGCTCGCCGCTCCGTCAGTTTGTACGAGAAATACCGCGGCCGCGTTCACTTCGTGATCGTGGACCTGGACCAGCGCCGGTCACCCGCCCAGCAGGACTTGGTTAAAAAATACTACGAAGGCTACATTCCCCACGTCACCGTTCTCGATAAAAATGGCAAAGCCATTTACAACCGCGCCGGTGAAGTGGACGAATCCAAGATTTCCAATCTGCTCGACGAAGCCCTGAAATAAGAACCAAGCAGCGGGTAACGCGCGTAAAACGAAGAACCCCACTCTCTCGGGAGCCAATTGTGGATTATCACTAGCGAGGTCGAATCATGCGAAAGAAACTGAAACCCGTTCATCCCGGGGAACACCTGCGGGAGGATTTTCTAAAGCCCTACGGGCTCAGCATGAATCAATTGGCCATGGATCTGCGTGTCCCGGTAACGCGAATCGCGGACATCGTCGCGGAGCGCCGCGGAATCACCGCGGATACAGCTCTGCGCCTCGCACGCTATTTCAAGACCACCCCGGGATTCTGGATGAACATGCAGATTCAGTATGAGCTGGATGTGGCTGAGGATGAATTGCGCGCAGAGATCGACCGGGACGTGCGTCCCCTCGAAACCAGGGCTTCGTAGAGACGCCTTCCGTTCTTCGCGAATCGGATTTATCGCGTGATTTCGATTTCTGTTTTGCCGCCGGCAATTTCCGCGGACGCGGATTCTTCCCCACGGGCGTCTTCCGTAAAATCAGCCAGTTGCAGGCGGAAATTTCCGGCATTCGTTGCGTACCCTAGGGCGGTATCCATGCTGATCGTGCCGCTGCGGACATAGCGTTCGAGTTCGCCGTCAAAATACTGCATTCCTTCCAGCGAGCCATCCTGCATGGCATCGATCAATGACTTTCCCTCGCCTTCGCCCTTCTCGATATATTCGCGCGTGCGCATCGTCGATTTCAGGATTTCAAACACGCCCAGGCGGCCCTTGCCGTCTTTCCGCGGCACCAGGCGCTGCGAAATAAAATAGCGGAACGATTTCGCCAGGCGGTTGCGCACCTGCTGCTGGTCGCCCAGCGCAAACGCGCCGATGATCCTTTCCACCGTCTTTGAAGCGTCGATGGTGTGCAGCGTCGAGAAAACCAGGTGGCCGGTTTCGGCGGCTTCGAGGGCGATTTCAATGGTTTCGCGGTCGCGCATCTCGCCCACCAGGATCACCTTGGGCGCCTGCCGCAGCGCCGCGCGCAAAGCCAGCGCAAAGCTGGGTGTATCGCTGTGCAACTCGCGCTGGTGAATGATTGATTTTTTGTGGCTGTGCAGGAATTCGATGGGATCTTCGATGGTGATGATGTGGTAGGCCTTCTCGTGGTTGATCCGATTCAAGATCGCGGCCAGCGTGGAAGATTTTCCCGATCCGGTAGGGCCGGTAACCAGCACCACGCCGTTGCGCAGTTCCACGCAATCCGCGAGTTGCGGCGGGAGATTCAAGTCCGCGAACACCGGAATCCTGGTGGGAATCACGCGCATTACAATGGCGTACGTGCCGCGCTGCACAAAAATGTTCACGCGGAATCGCGCCAGATTCGGCAAACTGTAGGAAATGTCGCAGGAGCCTTGATCGCGCAGTTTTTGCAGCGCCAGCTTATTGGTTCCAATCAGGTCGTTGGCCACCTGTCCTGTATCGGCGGGCTTCAGTTTCTGCAAGCCGGGCAATTCCACCGGCACAAGCTGTCCGTTCATTTCCACGAGGGGCAAACTTCCGACGGAGAAAATCAGGTCGCTCACCTGTTTCGATTTGTGGACCATCGCCGCAATGATTTGCTGCGTGGGAAGTTTTGGCGGCGCTGCTTCGGCAGCAGCAGGAGAGAGCGGTACCTGTGATCCCATGAAGTTCATTCCTCCGACAGCGTTACGTGTTTCGCCGGGCCGAATTTTGAGCGGCAACTCTCGACAAAACGGACCTTCCATGAATACCATACCTATTGCAGATGCCGGGCGAATCCGCCGGTTGCTGTGTCGCAAGCGGGAATAGTTGTCTTTAGGCGCTCCGTGATGGTGCAAGATAGTAACGCGGCAGGCCGCGGCACCGGCTGGTTTTCTGGTTGCATCCAAGAACTTGAAACAAAACATCCAAGCAACTGGGGCGCAGGCGGCGCTCCTCGGGGAAAAATGATGATGAAGAATTTTGCGATGCGGGCGCGTCTGGCCCTGTTTTTGGCGGCGATCAGCTTCGCAGCCAATCCCGCGCTGGCCCAGGAAGGATCCTCGAAGTCGCCGGATCTTATTCACGTGACGGTGACCGCCAAAGGCCGAGACAACGCAATTCCTCCTTCCGTCACCCAGAATGATGTGATCGTGCGGCAGGGAAAAGACCGGCGCCCTGTGGTGGAATGGGTGTCTGCCAAGGATCGCCATTCGGGACTCGATTTTGCGATCTTGGTGGATAACTCGCTCGATTCCAGTATCGGTTTGCAGCTTTCCGATATTTCCAATTTCATCCACTCCCTGCCGCCGTCCACGCGCGTTGCCGTTTATTACAGCGAATACGGATCGGCGAAACAGGCCCAGGGTTTTACGGTGAATCGCGATTTAGCCGCCAAGGCGTTGCGCCTGCCGCTGGGGCGCAGCCAGCAAGGCTCCAGCATTTTTCAGGCGACTTCCGATCTTTTGAAGCATTGGCCCGCGGGCTCGAGCCGCAATCGCCGCGCCGTCCTGCTGATCAGCAACGGAATCGACTTGTTCCGCGGAATCACCGATTCGAATCCGGGGGCCAACATGGATCTTCAGGAAGCAATCGATTCCGCGCAGCGCGCCGAGGTGACCTTCTACACAATTTTTGCCAACGGATCGCCGGTGTCGTCCTCCGGTAATTCCTTCTTGATCAGCAACGGCCAGGGCTGCCTGAATCGCATCACCTCGGAAACCGGCGGCGATGCTTTTTTCCAGGGTTTGCAGACTCCCCTTTCCTTCGCTCCTTACCTTCATCAACTGTCGAAGCTGCTCGGGCAGCAATACCGGCTTACGTTCCGGGCGCAGCTTGGCAAGAAAAAAGAATTCGCTCCTTTCAAAGTGACCACGGAACTTTCCGGAGTTGAACTCCAAGCCCCCGCGCGAGTATTAGTTCCCGCTGCCCGCTGATTCATTGGGTCTTCTGGTTTTATTAAAAGCGCTGCCTTCACCGCTGCCAGAGGGCTCTATGCACGATCTTTTGCGAATGATAAGCTAGAATCCGTTTAACAAAGTGGGAGTAGTTGAATCGTTCTGAAAATAGGCCCGTAGCTCAGTTGGTTAGAGCGCTACCTTGACACGGTAGAGGTCTGGGGTTCGAGTCCCCACGGGCCTACCACTCTTTCGGCGGCCTCTCCATACATTTTAGGAAGCGAAGGGACGGGCCAATCCTCGCATGGGGTCTGCCAACGATTTGGATCGTCGAATTCCGTGCGGCGGAGCTAGCTTGGAAACGATCCGGGAGATGGCAGCATTAACTGTAACTTAGTAAAAAGGAGGGACGCATCATGATCTTGGGAATGACAACGTTGACCCTGGTGCACGTTGTCTTGAGTTTGATCGGGATCTTTACGGGCTTGGTGGTGGTATTCGGGATGTTGAAGGCGAACCGAATGGACGGCTGGACCGCCATCTTTCTCGTGAGCACCGTGCTGACGAGCGTCACCGGATTTATTTTTCCATTCCACAAATTCCTGCCGTCACACGGAGTGGGTACTGTCTCGCTGATCGTGCTGGCGATTGCCATCTACGCCCGTTACCCCGGCCATTTGTCCGGCGGGTGGCGGCGCACTTACGCGATTGCCGCGGTGGTTGCTCTTTATCTGAATGTGTTCGTGCTGATCGCACAACTGTTCATGAAGGTGCCAGCGCTTCATGCAATGGCTCCCACGGGGTCCGAGCCGCCATTTCTGATCGCGCAAATCCTATGCATGATTCTGTTCGTGGTTCTCGGTATTTTTGCCGCGCACGGGTTCCGCCCTGCCGCGGTTCTAACAACCTGATTGGCGGCGCCAGGTCTCTGGCTGGGTTCCAAGCGAGAAGGGGCGCGGCCCTTCGAGGCTCAGGGTAAACGTGAAGCCGGCACCTGCTTCGGCGAGAGCAGCGTTGGATCCGACGCTGGATGCGGCGTGGCCATTTCGACGAATTTGACAAACGTGCAATAACGCACAGCTTTCCTATCTGCAAAGCTTGATACTGCGGGCTCACCGTTCCTTAAGGAGACTCACCGTGAAAAGTCCCGCAGTACTTTTGGCAGTCCTGGTGTGCCTGGGCGCACCAACGTTGGCACAGGCTCAAACCACCGAAACCGGCGAACATAATCAGACAATTTCATACAGCATGAACATAGTCAGCCGCACCACGCGAGCCGTGAAATACAAGCACCGCAGCGGCGCCACAAAAATAGACTTCCAGGGTACTGACCTGATGCCGGGCGCGTCCGGTGAAGCAAAGGTAGAGAGCAAACGCGGCGCCATGGAAATTGAGGTTGAATTCAAGGGCCTCGATAAACCTACCTCATTTGGAACTGAGTACCTCACGTATGTCCTTTGGGCGATTTCACCCGAAGGTAGGTCCGTGAACATTGGTGAAGTGCTGGTGGGCAACAACCATCGCAGTAAATTGGACGTGACCACAGACCTGCAGGCCTTTGCGCTTATTGTGACCGCAGAGCCTTACTATGCGGTGCGCCGGCCCAGCAATGTGGTGATCATGGAAAATGTGATCCGGGCCGACACGGTGGGAACCAGCGAAGCTGTGGACGCGAAGTATGAACTAATCGACCGGGGCGGCTACATCCCCACGGGCTATCATTTCGATCCTGTTGTGCTGAATTCCAGACTGCCGCTGGAGTTTTTCGAAGCACGGAATGCGGTGCGCATCGCCCGTTCTGCCGGTGCCAACGTTTACGCGACCGAAAGCTATGAGAAAGCCGTGAGCCAAATGAAGCAGGCCGATGCAATGGCGACGACGAAGCACACCGACAAGAAAGCGCTGATTGCCGCGTCCCGCGAAGTGGTGCAGACAGCGGATGACTCGCGAGAGATCGCAGTGAAGCGAATGGATGCAGACCGCGCCAGCAATGATAAAGACCGGGAGGCAGCAAAGCTAGCCAGCGCTCGAGCTAAATCCGAGAGGAACAATCAAGAACGCATAAATGCAGAAGCAGCTACCGCAGATGCGCAGAGGCAACAACAGAACGCCCAAGCGGAAGCCGAACGGAATCGCGCCGCCGCTGCTGATGCGAATCTAGCAACAGCGAACGCTCAACAAGCCCAGAAAAACGCAGAGGCAGAATCGGAACGAAACCGGCTGGCAGCCGCCAGTTCCGATCAGCAACTCAAGCAAGCGGTGCAGGATCGGGAAGAACTGCGCGCCAAATTGCTGCTTCAGTTCAACCTGATTTTTGCCACTCGCGACACCGCCCGCGGTTTGATCGTGAATTTGTCGGACGTTTTGTTTGACACAGGCAAATCCACGCTCCGTCCCGTGGCGCGCGAGAAACTTGCCAAAATATCCGGAATCATACTTGCGTACCCGGATCTTAGACTCGCTATCGAAGGCAACACGGATAGCGTGGGCAGTGAGGCAATGAACCAGGAACTATCGGAACAGCGAGCCAATTCGGTTCGTGATTTCCTGGCAAAAGAAAACATTCCGGTTACGTCGATGACGTCGCAGGGATTCGGCAAGACAAAGCCGGTGGCCACGAATGACACCGCAGAAGGCCGCCAACAGAATCGCCGCGTGGAACTCGTGGTCTCGGGCGAAGTAATCGGAACCGTGATTGGAGTTGTGTCCCAGAACCTGCCGCTAACAAACCAACCATAAACCATCGAACTCAGCAGCCCTATGCCCAGGACCCAGCGATTCAGTTACAGCTGGGGGCCTGGGGGGGCTGAGCCGCTACACCCAAACCGGCCCGACACCTTATTCAAAGCGACACATACTTACGCCATGTAACAAATTGAACAGACCCAGTACTACCTAGGAATACAAACTTTAACTTGGGGGAGTCCTTACCTCGTTTCCGTTAGCCGGCCGGGGAATAGTGGGTCGGCTCTGGAGGACTTCAAGGCGGTCTGTCATGGCACAGCTCATAGTTCAGAATGAAACGCAACAGATTCATCAAAGTTCTGGCGTCAATCGTTTCCCTGCCCACCAGCGCCGCATCGTGAGAATACTCTTTGTTAATGACCGGGAATCAGACGTCAAACTCTGCCTACGTGAATTCAAGCGAATGGGAATTCCGGTTTCTATTGATTGGGTTCGGGACCGAGCGGGGTTCGGAGAACGATTGCGTACGAAGCCCTATGATGTAGTGGTATGCGATTCCTCAATGGCAACCTGGACGGGGATCGAGGTGCTTGAACTGCTGCGCCGGGTGAACCAGGAGATTCCGTTCGTTCTGGCAGCCAACACTTTAGTGCAGGAGATGAAGAATGCGTATCTCCGCCGGGGCGCATTTGATTGCGTGGATAAAAGTCGCTTAAACCGATTGCCGCTCGCAGTTGCCATGGCGGTCGAGGATAAGAACAGGCACGAGGAACAAGACCGCGCGGAAAAAGAATTGCGGCATTCGGAAGCCCATTATCTCGCGCTCGCGGAGAATCCCACCTATGGAATCTGCCACATTGACGTGTGCGGGCGGTTTCTGGCGGTGAATGAGGCATTGGTGGCGATGCTAGGTTATGGATCCAAGGCGGAATTGATGGCGGTCAATCTGGCGACGGATATTATCCGTGATCCAATTGAGCGCGCCCAGATATTTGAGTCCTACCGGCAAACGGGTCATGTGGACCTGATCGAGGTGGAATGGAAGCGGAAGGACGGCTCACCGATGAAGGTCCGGCTCAGCGGCCGGCAAGTGGGTTTTGAGCAAGGAGCACCGGACGGGTGCGGGATCATCGCCGAGGACGTGACCATTCAAAGGGCATCGGATGATTATCTCAGGCACTTAGCAGCCACCGATGCGCTCACCGGGCTGGCAAACTACCGCAGGCTCACTGAAACTCTGGAATCCGAAATCAAACGCTCCGAACGCACCGCACGGCCGTTTGCCGTGCTTCTTTTTGACTTGAATGGGATGAAGCGGATTAACGATAACTACGGTCATCTGGCGGGCAACCGGGCGCTCTGCCGCCTGGCTGATATATTTCGTTTCTTCTGCCGATCCATCGACACCGCAGCGCGGTATGGCGGCGACGAGTTTGCAATCATTCTACCGGAGATCGACAGCCAGGAAGCCAAGGCGGCGGCTCATAGGATTTGCGAACGGCTGTCCCACGACCGGGAGAAGCCTACGCTTTCCGTCAGCGTGGGCGTGGCGGTTTATCCTGGAGACGGCACGACGATTGAAACCCTGTTCCAGTCGGCGGATCGCGTGCTCTACCACATGAAGCGGCTGAATATGCTGAAGAAGGCGCGTTAAGCTATCCGGTCGCTCATATCGCTTACAGACAGCATAGCCTGTGGACTATTTTCCGTTCGCGCGTTGATCACGTCGAGCGACATTCCAAACGTACAGAAAATTCGTGTCAGTAGCGGTCGCGACATTGCGTTCGGCTTTTCGAGTCGCACGGTTCAATGCGGAACGGACATTTTCCTTGGTGTCCTTCAGATCAGCCAAAGGCACCCGAAGCGCCTCGCTGTCCTTCAGCTGGTCAAGGTCGCGCAGAATCATGGAAACGATTTCCCTGTGTTTGCCATTCCTCGAATGGGGAATATCCCCCAAGTCCAGCGTCCTGAAATTGGCTCTCTCGCGGCTGGTTTTCATCGCCCCTCCCCGCTAACGTATAACTAACGCTACGCAGTACTATCACAAGCGTAAATCGTCGTGCAACAGAAATATGCAGAAATAAGAGTGCCCTCTCTTGCGCCTGCCCTTGGAAGAACCGCTGCCAGATGCGCTAACGCCAACCGCCCTCACATTGGGGACGGTGACTCGGACGCGCTAACACTAACCGGATTCACCTGACGCGGACGCAGAGCTAATGCTTCGAAATATAGAGGATTTTCCCCACATGACTCGAACCGGGTTACGGTTCATACAGCTAAAGGCGGGCACCAAAGCGAACGAGACGAATGCACTTTGAGCCAGTTCCCATCGAAATCGTCGAAGCAATTCTGCGGCTAGCTACGGAGCCGGCGAGAGTTCCGGACACACCGTCCGCGGCAGACCCGGCGCAAGTGCGCCAGGCGTCAGCGGAATTTCTCAGACAAGAAGATGGCGCTTCGAAGAGAAAACTATGAAGAAGCTGATTTGGATCAAGTCCGAACGCCTCGAGTCCTGGGGGTGCTCCGACTGCGCCTGGGCGTTTACGCCCACAGGACCGCCGCTCGGGAGCTCTCTCGAGCAGATGAAGGAAAATTTCGAACGACAGCGCGACACCGAATTCGCGGCCCATGCGTGCGCCAAGCACCCCAGGACCAAGAGCCGCGAACTCTAAGAGAAGAATACCAACCCCGATTCCGGATCATTCTTGGCGGCGGGCAAAATTAACAAGCCACTTGTGCCGCCGTGTTCGACCGGGTGGATCGAAAATGACGACCGGGGACCGTTGCTTTTACGCAGGTGCCAGTGCAATTCGATTCGATCTCCAAGCGCCCGCCGAGCCGCTCGACTCTTTCCCGCATACCCATGATGCCGACGCCAGCCGATTTCGCAACGGAGGAATGGTCCAAAACTCCTTCTGGAATTCCTTTGCCGTTGTCAGTGACCGCGACGATGACTCCGTCAAGAGTTTCTTGAACCTTGACGATGGCCGCGCTGGCCTTCGAATGAAGATGAACATTCGTGAGACTGGCCTGCACAATGCGGAAGATCGCAAGTTCGGCCTCGGCTTTCAGATCGCGTCCAGCGACCCGAAGTATGCAAAGTTCCGCAGCGTAGGCAGCATGAGCTGGGCTGGTATTTACAACACCGAGTTCTGGATCGACCCCAAGCGGCAAATCGGCGTCGTTATGATGATGCAGGTGCTGCCGTTCTACGATGAGGGTGCCATCCGAACGCTGCGCGACTTCGAGGAGTTGGTGTACCAAAAAGTGCGATAACCAAGGCCTGCGGCCCGCGCCCCAGAGAGAACCCACGCATCCAGAGTCGGTGCCAAGCGCGAAAATCACTCCCTGCAATCCTCTTCTCAGCACTGATCCGCTCGGTGCCCATTTGGATTATTTCCGGATTGTCTTCTACCCGGAAGTTCGCCAGAAATGGGGATATGGGACAGGCTGCCCGGACACGGATGCTGCCTTTGGTTCGACGCATTCGTCGGCTGCGCTCGTTGCCCTGTGCGTCCGCGCGTAACGCCAGATCGCGTGTTTGGACAGCAAGGATGGAGAGCTATTCTCTATTCTTGGCATTGCCCGCACCGTCTCGCGGATCGTCCGGGTATCGAGTATAGAGATCTGTGCACACGGGAAGAGCATTCATAGCCGCAGAACGAGCATGATCGATGCTGCTGGCTCGGAAGCCTGGAGTTACGAAATCATGGGCCAGACTGCCGTAGATCAGCGAGTGACGAATGGAATCACAAAGTCCACGACATATACTTACAATCTCAGCGGCACTCTCGCGACCATCACTTACCCCGTAAGCGGTCGAATGATTACCTATGCTGCCGGGACTGCAGATAGACCCCTTTCGGCCAGCGATGTGGGAAATTCGATCAACTATCTGACGAATGCCTATTACTCTCCGGCGGGAAGTCTTTGCTCCGGCGTCTTTGGTTCAAGCATCACGGCAACAAACACGTTCAATAAGCGCCTTCAGCCGGTACAAATCCAATCCACGACGACTGGCGCGCCTCCCACCCCATGCAATGCCCCTACGCAAACTGGAAACATTCTTGACGTGTCCTATAGTTTCAATTTAGGAGCCGGGGACAACGGGAACGTGATATCGATTGCCAACAATCGCGATTCAACTCGTTCGCAGAACTTCGGGTATGATTCATTGAACCGGCTTTCTACTGCGCAGACCAGTTCGACTTTTTCCACTAGTCCATCTCACTGTTGGGGAGAACTCTTTGGCTACGACCAGTGGGCGAACCTTCTTCAGATTGCTGTTTCGTCATCGTCTTACAATGGGTGTACGCAAGAAAACTTCAACATGTCGGTCAATTCACAGAACCAGTTGAGTTCGAGTCTTGGCTATCAGTACGACGCTGCAGGCAATCTGACGGCACAGACTTCTCCATCCTCGGCTAGTTACACTTACAACGCCGAAGGGCAGATGACCTCGACAGCGGGTGTCACTTACACCTACGACGGCGACGGAAAACGTGTGATGAAATCAAACGGCAAATTATATTGGTTCGGCATCGGCAGCGATGCACTCGACGAGACAGACTTCAGCGGAAATTTCACCAACGAATATATATTTTTTGCTGGCAAGCGAATCGCGCGCCGTGATTCTGGAAACAGCATCTACTACTACTTTGAAGACCACCTGGGCACGTCGCGAGTAATCACGAATGCCTCCGGCTCAACCTGCTACGACGGTGATTTCTATCCATTCGGTGGCGAGCGTATTACATATACGAACACCTGCCCACAAAATTACAAATTCACCGGCAAAGAGAGAGACACGGAGAGCGGGTTAGACAACTTTGGTGCGCGCTACAACGCTTCCAGCATGGGAAGATTCATGACGCCCGATCCTTTCGGTGGTCATCAGGGAGATCCACAAACTCTAAATCGCTATGCATACGTGAGGAACAATCCACTGCGATTTACCGATCCAACCGGCAAATATCTCTGTGGGGCCACTAAGGAGAATGCGCGGCAATTGAGGCTGCCCGTCAAAATGATCTAAACTCCAAGGACAAGTCAGTTCGTAATGCAGCCAAGGCCTATGGTGACCCCGGCAAAGACAACAAGGTGTATGTCGGAGTCCGCGATCTCCCAAAAAGCGCCGGTGGAGCGGTGACGTTCGGAAAGGATGCAAATGGAAAGGCTGATGGAACCATTCATGTGAACTTTTCTCAGGAGCAAGTGGATGCTGCAAAAGGTGGGAAGTTCGGTCAAGCTGCGTTTGATTCAAATGTTGCGCATGAGGGCCAGCATGTGAAAGACGATCAAAAGCTGATAAGCAGCGGATATGAATCCAAATTCGACATTACGCACCGCGAAACAGAGGGGCGGGCGTATGCTGTGGAGGAACGCGTGATCGAGACGGAAACCGACAGATACAACCCAGATTGGTCAACGCCAAAAGCCATCAATAGTTATATAGACGCGCACCCTAGCCTGTACCCAAATCCCGACGCCCCGATTCTACCAAGAGAAGCGGTGCCTTCGCAGAAATAGGAGGTCAGTCGTCATGCGTAGAGCACTATTGTTTTTAATCCTTGTGTTGTTCTACTCGATCTGTAGTCAACGCCCAAACAGAGCGCGAGTGTGACTTGGAATGTTCCAAGCGACCCGGCGAGTGCCACTACGAACGGGCACAGTTGATTCTCAAGGGCGATACGGATGCGTTGTCTGACTGTAATCGAAAGAGTGCGGCTACTTTCGAAGGATTGACTCAAGACGAACGACTCAAGAGGAGTCTGACCGAACTCGACATCGCGATTTCTGCTGAGGATATTGTTCCAGCCAAGAAAGTCGCTGCCCAGTTCGACAAAGCTGCGGTACTCATCACGCTCGGCAGTAAACAATTGATTCTTGGCGACACTGAAGGAGCAGAGCGCAATTTCAATGAATCGGCATCCGTATACGTGAGCCTGTTGAAAAGTGGCCCCGACTCACAACTTTCTCAAGTCGCGGTTGGCTTGCTTCGATGTGGTCGCCCGGTTCAAGCTTTTCAGGCGATAAATCGACTTCCTCTCCATGGAGTAGAACGCGAGTATCTAATAGCAGAATCGATGATGGCGATTGGCCAGCGGAAAGCCGGCGGCTACTGCATATGAGAATTGGATCGCCGGAGGGTGTGCATCGAGGTTGCTTCTGCTCTCCGATGATGAGTTTGGGGAACGATGGACTTTTCTTCCGACGAGAGAGCCCCCAAACCAAACCAAGTGTGAGCAGATGCCGAATGAGCTGCGCAGTAGGTCGGTAACGCTTCAGACTGAGTTCGGCCATCCTACAAACCTCCCGAAACGGAGTTTTCCTGCGGAGCTGTTTCCTGTAAGAGTGCAGTGACGATCTTCGCCCAGGTTCGAAGGCGGGTGGCGCAGGCTTAGCGCGACGAGACGATTTTGGGTGCGGCACCCATGTCCGCTGTCCCCCAGCGGATAGTACCCAAATGGTATACTCACTCAGCGCCGTGTCATCATACACTTTCTTCAAGGAGATTCTCTTTTCCACCCGCCTACGTATCTATTTCGCATGTGCCTCCATCCAACACCACCGTCGTCTATCCGCCACGGTAAACGGCGACGAGAACCCCAGCCGTGACTATCACCGCAGCGAAAGTAGGGAGAAACAGGGCTGTGCCGCCCCATCCAGCCCACAACACATCTGTCCGTTGCGCGATCATTGACTCGCCTCGGAAGTGTGAGGTACCCAACCAAACGGACTGAACGGATTGTGTTCTCCGAAGTGCATATCACCGCGAGTTGTCGAAACCGTTGCCGCTGGGTCAGCCTGCGGACTGACATTGAAGTGAGCGGAGTTCGCCCCGGTCCAGAAACTTCCTCGGCTCCGGTACTTTTGCATGTTGCTGTTTTCGCCCAACCCATGGAAGTCGAATCCAGCTTTCATGAGTGCACCACCTGTTTGTTCTGGACTTCCGGCGAAACTGAAGAAACCGGCTGCGGTTTGGTTCGCTTCCATCTTGCTATTTGTGAACGTGAACAAGAATCCTGACATATTTCCGCTACCCTGAATCACCGTGTCATAGCTATTTGCGTTTGCATCATGGTTCACGAACACGGCGGGTGGCCGTGAGAATTTGATCGAAGAAAATATTTGATCATGGCGCACTAAGAGAGTATACCATCTGGGCACTAGCCGCAGCAGGTAAAGACGTGGGTGCGGTACCCGAGACTGTCTCGTCGCGCTAAGCCTGCGCCACCCGGCTACACATATGATGCGGTCGGCAACCTGACCTTCGACACCGTGCATCACTATTACTACGACGCGGAAAATCAACTCATCCAGGTGGACGGCACGCCCGGGAACCTGTTCGTCTGCAGCAGCATGTTACGTCTACGACGCCGGAGGGCCATCGTGATCAGAACGAACCGCGGGAGCGACCACTGCCTACGATTATCTCTAGGATCTCGACTGGCCAGGTGATGGCCGAAATCAATTCGGGTCCGACAGTATGTCAGGTTGGTTACGTCTACGCCGGCGGCCAGCTCATCGCCGAGTACAAAAACAGCACCACCTTCTTCGTCCATGACAACAATATCGGCACCTCCACCATTCTCACCAGCGTGGCCGGAGCCGTCAGCCTCGGGGATTGCAACGCCCTACTATCCCTTCGGCGAGCAGGACAACACCATCTGCTCCACCGCGAATCTCACCACCCACAAATTCACCGGCAAAGAACGCGACACCGAATCCAATCTCGACAACTTCGGCGCCCGCTACTATTCCTCCGCCATGGGCCGGTTCGTGTCGCCGGACTCGACAGCGTATGTGAAGCCGATAGCCCCGCAAAGCTGGAACTTGTACGCTTACGCTAGGAACAACCCTCTCCTGTACATCGATCCGACGGGAAACACAGTTTCGTTGGCAAACTGCCAAGATAAAAACAAGTGCGTTCAAGTGCTGTCCAATGCTGCACAACTACCCAAGGGGGTTACTGCTGAGGTCGACAAGAAGGGAAACCTGGTTCTTAAAGGCGACCTTAGCAAAATCAAGGGTGGAAACGCCGCGAGGCTCTTGCAACTCGTCCAGTCGGACAAAACAGCGAATTTCTGGATCGGAGATAAGGCCCCAGGCCTGGACAGAGGTCAAACGCAGGACATACACGGTGGGCTCAGCGGTACCGCGTCCCAAGCATACGACCAAAACTTTTCAGTGGTGCAGTCCGATCCATCTAAAGTGGATTCGGGAGATCTTGACGGCGTGTTCCTTAACTCCGATGGGAGCACAACTGCCGGGACTATCCCCGGCGCAGACATAGCCGAAACTGCCGCACACGAACTCTTGGGCCATGTCTGGGGTGATTTGCTCGGAGGTAAACGGGCGGGAACAGATGGGAATAAACAAGAAGCGCTTATTGCAGAAGATAGGGTAAGGAACACTGATCCCTCAAGAGGCCTCAAGCTTAGCCATCAAGGTAGTTCCCGACTCATCAAGACAACAGACTTACCTCGAATCACCAACCCCGGGAGTCAGCCATGAAATCCAGCCTTCTCGGCGCTCATCCGCTAGCGAGGTTGCTGCTCATAGCAAATAGCCTTTTCTGGTTCTTATTTGCCGTTAATTTCGTGGCGAGGAGCTATGCCTATGAGCCGCACGTCAAGATTTTCGAAGAGGCGTCCCCACCGTACATCCTCTGGTCCCGAGCTTTTCCTTTCGAGCAGTACATGAGCCCCTTAATGCGCGCCACGCGCATCGTGCAATGGCCGAGTTTCTACGCAGCAACCCCCGTTAATCTTTATTTTAGCCACAGGGGCATTGTCGTTGACGAGTTATATGGCGGCATCTCCGTAGGGGGCTATTACCTACTCCTCGTTTGCCTGCTTTCCTTTTTGCAGTGGTATCTAGTCGGTTTATTTATTGACTGCATTTTGAATCGAGGGGCGAGTGGCCCGGATGTTCGCCGTGCTAACGAAGTTTAGTGCGGCTGATTAGATGACGTTGTCGGCTCCTCCTTCCGAGTAGACTTGGCAGCGCTAGCGACCAAGGCTCGGAAAAAGGAGCCGAGGCATTTTAGAAGCTGGAATCGAGTGTAATAAAAGTGTAATGGTTTTTGGCGCAGAACGGGGATAAACGGATCAGAACCACGCAAGACGCGAATCCTGCAACTGCTTGACACAGCAAATATAATCAGAAATTTTCAGAACGCAGCAAGATGGGCCTCTGAACTCCGGAACCAGCGTGCGGGGGTCCCAATCCTCTAAGGTGCGCCACTCTTATCCATTTCGTTTCAATCAGTTAATCGATTTCAGTTTCTTGCTCAAATTCTCAAAAACCGCAAAGTGTAATAAAAGTGTAATGGTTCTTGGCAAAGAACGCGGAGAAACGGATCAGAACAAATCAAGACGCGAAGTGCAGATGGAGTGCCACCGCGAATCGAAAAAGCAAGTTTGCATGCCGCCAGCCTTCTCGCGCTTGAAACGCATCAGTCAGTGGAGTAGGGTTCCCGCATGAGAATGAAAATATCAGCCTTCGCATTCCTTCTCGTCTTTATTCTGGGAGCGCTGCCATCCTCCTCGCAAACGCAGGGGGCAGCGCCGCCGGGCGGAGCTTTCGTGGAAGTGGGCACGCAAAAAATCTATTACGAAGAATGTGGTTCAGGATCCCAGGCGGTGGTGCTGATGCACGATGGAGGCGCAAATTCGGCGGTCTGGGATGAAGTGTGGCCCGCGTTTTGCAAAAGACTTCACGCCATCCGTTATGACCGGAGGGGATATGGACGCTCCCCGGCCACCACAAAACCGTATTATGAGGCTGACGACCTTGCCGCTCTTCTGCGCGACCGAAAAATCAATCGTGCTGCCTTGGTCGCTAGCTCGCACGGCGGCGAAGTGGCGCTCAATTTCACTCTTCGCTATCCGGAATTTGTCAGCCACCTGGTTCTCGTCGGTCCGGCGGCAACTGGATTTCCTTACTCGGAACATTTCATCATGCGAGGTCGCGCCCTTTCGCTCTCCAACAAAGTTCCGGACTTGATGGCTGCCGCTGCGCGAGATCCCTACCTCATCCTCCCCGGACACGATGCCGCGCGAAAACGCATGCAAGAAATTCTCACGGCTTCTCCTCAGGACCTTACCCATGACGATATGCCGTTGCCGGAAAAGTCGGCCTTTCCGCGCGTCCGTAAAATCTGCGCGCCCACACTGATTTTGATTGGCTCCGGTGACATCGCGGATAATCATGCCGTTGCCGGCGCGCTGTTCATGGAAATTCCCGGGGCTGCCCGCATCGTGGTTCCAGATACGGGACACCTGATGTACCTGGAAAAGCCGGAGGAGTTTGTTGCGTTGGTGCTTGGATTTCTGAGCGACCACGGCTTGTAACAAGTTCGCAGAGCTGGTTGATTTGACCGGGGTTTTTTGTACGAGCGGGAGTGAGAGAGAATTCACTCAGGAGGAACGCTGGTATGCCGATGAAGAAGTTCAAGCGGGGTAATTCTTCTAGTTCACTTCAAAAAGTGCTCCCTGTTCTCGAACTGCAACCCAAGCCTAACCCCTCACTGATACCACTACTGGGGCCCATGCCAGTGTCGTACAGGAGTTTGAAGCCAGGACCGAATCTCTTCATACCCCTCGTCCCAATCCAAACACTTAAAAACACTACGAAGGGCCCGGATTCTGCAAATTCTCCACGAACTACCCTAGGGATATGGAGTTAGGGGAGGATTTGTGGCTACGTCGAAGCGTCAGGATTTGTCATTCTGAATAATTTGCAATCAAAAAGCACTCATCGCGTGCCTCTCCCAGAGAGTATTATGAGATCGATTGACCTGCAGTTTTCAGGCGGGGTGAATCACTCGTTCTAAGAGAAGCGAACATGACCTGGCCTGAAGTTGCATATCCTTATCCAGCGGATCTTAGAGCGTCGTACAAGAATGGTGAACTTTTCCCCGCCTGGTATGAGCAGTACGGGAGTCACCTGGTGTTCTGTGACAAAATGCTCACAAGCAAGCAAATTCCATGTTGCGGACCAACTCAGCAGAACTGCTGTCAAGGGCGGAGTTAAACTAGACCGCTGGGGCGCACATTTTTTCACGTTGCGTAGCATGGCGGGCGGCGGGGCGTTTCACATCGCCTATTTTCACGCCACACAGCAGGCATTTCTGGAAGCGCACGAGCGCGCCTTTGCGTATTTTGGTGGAGTGTTCCGGCTACTACGCTACGACAACCTGAAAAGCGCAGTGAAAAGGATTTTGCGCGGACATCAGCGCGAAGAGACCAACCGGCTGATCGCGTTTCGCTCGCACTGGGGATTCCAGACGGAGTTTTGCACCCCGGCACGGGGTAACGAGCAAGGCGGCGTGGAGGGAGAGGTCGGCTATTTCCGTCGGAACCATCTAGTGCCAGTGCCGAAAGTAAAAGACCTCGGTGAGTTCAATGCGTACTTGCGAGCGTGCTGCCAGCAGGATGAGCAGCGGCGGATTCACGGAAAGCCGCACACGGTGGGTGAAGCCATGCGCATTGAGCGCGCGCATCTGCTGCCGCTGGCGAGTGAAGGCTTCGAGCTGGCGGAGACCAGTTTCCCGGTTGTCGATGGTCAAGGCTGCGTGAAGGTGCGGACGAATCGCTACTCGGTTCCGCTGCGGGCGGGAAGCCGAACGCAGGCGCGGCTGTTGCCCGCGTACGTGGAGGTCTGGCACGAACGGCAATGTGTTGCGCGTCACGTCGCTCCAATCCGTTTCGGATGAAACATTGAGATGAAATTCATCGCTCAATCTGATTCTTCAACAAGCTGTTAGGCCTTCGCTTCTGTGACGATTTGTTCCGAACCGGTTTCTCGTGCGAGACGACTCAGGGTATTCTCGCGACTGAGTAGAAGAGTTGCCCCGTGATATCGAAATAGTACTCCCAAGTTCCGATGACGTACGTTCCGTCGGTCGCGACTGCGGGATGTGTGCCGGCATGATCGCTGATTCGGAAGGAATCAGACCATTCGATTACCTCCGGGTTAGAGGGGCTCAGCGTCCCCGTCCGGGCATACACACCGCCATGGAGTTCCACCACGAATCCGCTGTCGAGTAGCGCTACAGCAGGGCGATTTGCGTTGTTGTCATACCGCCGGGATCCAGCGAAGTTAATGAAGCCTCCGCTGACGGTGCCGCGCCGATAGTGCAGAAGGTCTTCTCCAAAGACCTGATGTACTTCAACGACCTCGTTGCGATTATTAAGAGCAATGTGCGGATTGACTCCGTCGTCATATTGGATTCCATAGCGACCGGAATCCCATGTGATGGCAAAATTTCCAGCTGCGGGGTCTGTGAGGTGTCCGACGCGGTAATAAAGGCCGGTGCTACTGTGGCCCGTTTCATGCACCCCGACGATGACTCCATTGTCATTGATGGCGATGGAGCTATGAAAGCCCGCGTCCCAATCGCCATAATGCAGCCAGGCAATGGATTGATTCATGCCTCCGTAAGGGTCGATCTTCCCGACCTGATAACGCAGGACGGATCCACTCTTGAACTGACCAGACGACCGGACGAGGACAACGTACCCTTCCTTACTGATCGCGACACTAGGCCAAGATCCCTGCGACGAGCCCAAGGATTGGCTTCCTCCCCAGGTTACACTCGTCCCTTTAAGCATTCCAACGTGATACCAGAGACCAAAATTGCCGAGAGCGTGGCTTTGGTGAACCTCCAAAACAAGTCCGGAAGGATGTACCGCAACGCATGAATCAACGCCATCATCGTATTTTTGACCGGGACTCCACTGCAGCGTTTGTGGCGCCGCGCCAACCGAAACGTCCACTGGGAAATTGGCACTGCCGACTAGATCCCCCGCGGATTCGTTCGCGCCGCCGAGCACGCTGAAGCTCCCCCCATACAGGCCAGGCAGCGCTGACGAACCGACGGTAATCGTGAAGGCATCGATATTCTTCAGGCTTTGGCCAGGGCCTAGCGAGACTGGAGAGTTGATTTGAAGGTAAAGACCGAAGTCAGTAGCGTCGATTGAAAGAGGAGAACTTGCGGAACCCCTGCTGCCGGTTAAGAATATCGTCGAGGACGTGTTGTTCGTGATCGAGGCGTTGAAACTAACCGAACCTCCTGCCATAACGGTTCCATCCTGAGTGAAAGTGATGCTGACCTCAGCGGCGTGCGCGCGAGGGGCAAACAGCAAGAACGTCGACGCCAGAAATGCTGCAATTATTACAGTCGTGATTGCTTTCATTTGAATAAAACCTCCTTTCTGAATTGTTGTTACCGGTTACCGTTGTGATTCCGACTAACTTTTTCCCTCTCGATCCATTCGCGGATATACGAAGGACAATTTCGAATTCGCGTACCATTCACTTCGCAGCGCGCCAAAAACGTGACCGCCTGTTGGTCCACGAGCTTGACATTCTCCAGGTCCAGTTCGACTTTCTGAAGCGCCGTTTCTTCCGAGGACACAGCATTTTGTAGTTCCAACAACTCTTCCGCTTCAATTCGGCCGCTGACACTGAGGACTGCGCGCTTGGCTTCCGTAAATTTTCGAATCTTCCACATAAATCCTTCTCTCTCCTCCCATATTTTGAGTCGGACCAAAAGCGCTGCCGGTTGGAATTTCGCCGGCAGCGCCTCTCAAGTTTGTGCATGTTTTATCAATTCGTGCCGATGAGCCTTATCGGCACGGTGTCAGGCAAGGTCCAAGCGCATCATGGACCTGTGCATGTCTGCTTCGCGTTCGGATCGTCGCGTGTGCTTACATTGCATCCCGGCTTGTAGCATTGGCCAAAACCTTGATCCGGTCCCTGCCTTGGCATCAATAATCCATTGCGCGCCAGGGGAATGTTGAGCACTTCAGCGTTTGCGAACAAGAGGTCCATCGGGAAGTTGAGATTGTTCGCCGTGCTGGAGTCAGCCGGCGCGTCGAACAGGGTGGTGATGAGCGACTGTGAGGGAAGAGACTCCGTCACATTCTTGGTGCCCTGATTGTTAATTGTTCCGCCGATGACGAACATGTCGATACCGCTGGCCTCAGATGACGGATAGATGATGTACCCTTGTGATGCCAGCGAACCCGCTGGGTAGGAAGCGGTGCACGCGTAAGCATCGAAGTGAAATTGACCTTCCTGCACGACATAATGGTAGAGCGTGCCGAGCTTGTCGATGCTTGTTATCGGTTGCGCGATATAGCTGTCCAGCCGGTAAAACTGGGGGAGCACCTGAAGATACGTAGACCGGCTGGCGCCGGCGGCCAATTGTGTTCCCAGCTTATCGGGTGTCAGTTGACTGTCGAAGCTCCAGCCCGAATCCGAATTGGCTGTTTTGGCGCCCGTTGCCTGCAGCTTCCCCCAGTCGGAGTAAACGTTGTCGAGTGCGGTGTCGTACGACGTGACAAGATTCTCGGCAAACGTCTCTTGCGATGTCTCCAACTCCCCGAGTGTGGTGTCGAACGTGTTTTCATAGCTGGGCGGCGTGGCCGGGTTGTTGGTGGCCCAAGGCGCCATCGCTGCCCCCGTCGAGAGAGCGCCGCTGGTGACGCCCAGAGCCGCCGCAGCGACGGGGAAATCAACGCCCAACGCGGCAGAGCCGATCGTCGTGACTCCTGAAAGCAGGGCCATCCAATCGAACGAATTGATCTTCACAGGGGTGCTGGCCACTGCGCCAACTTGGCCGTTCAGTGCCTGGAACGTTGCCTGAATCACCAAATCGGACACGCCACTACCGCTGCTATTCATGAGGCCCCCGATACCCGCATCGCCGAGATACGAGTTGGTGTCATTGAGAGCGGTTAGCTCACTGTAGAGCTGGGCATTCGCGTCTGCCAAGTCTTGGGCAGTGAACCCGTGACCATTACCGGGGTAAGGGGGACAATTTGAGCCCGAAAGGCTGCAGAGAAAGTCGGTGTTGAACTGACCGTATTCGGGATGTCCCGCATAAAAGTAACGCAGGTCCTGGCTATGGGATCCCGTTTCGTTGAAACGGAACTTGAGGAAGAACGCGCTGGCGTAATGATACGCCGCGATGTGTCCGGTCGTGTCGGTCAGCCGCCAATCCATCGGGAATTGTGAGCTAATCGAGTAGAAGTCGTAGTCGACACTCAAGACGGTGGCGCCCTGCGCATTTCCGCTCCCGTCTTCTTGTGACGCGACCACAGGAAAATACTGGCCGTTCACGCTGCGAGCCATGACCCCGCGCACAAATCCAGTCTGACCTTGTTGACTGAATGTCGATGAGGAATTCACCACGCCTCTCGAGAAGGGCGTCAAGGTTGTAAGCGCGCCCACCGTGCCCGGTGCGAGCACGGTCCCGGGAGCGATTAGCGTATAAGTTGATGTTGGGGTCGTGAGCGATTGCAAAGTGTAATTGGACCCGCCAATGTTCCCGAAGGCAGACATGAGCTCCTCAGTAACGGCGGTAGCGCTCTGGAACGGCTGGCCGAAAGTTGTCAGGACTATCAATGTTCGAGTTGAGGGCGTCCTGAGTGACGTGGCGAGTTCCTGGATCGCAACGGACGCGATGCTCGGGTCCGCGCTGCCTGTTGGAAAAAATTGTCCACACGCTCCACCACTGGGAAACTGACAAAAACCCTTGTTGCTCTCATCCGGAATCGCTGTCCGTCGATCCAGCGTTAACAACCAAAACCCATTCGCCGAGCCGTTGGGCGGCGTCCAAGGCACGACAGTGCCGTTGAAGTTGACAAACAGGGTACTCTGTCCGTCCCAGTTTGGATTATTCGGGTAAACCTGGAATTGCAGGTTCTCATCAGGATGGAAGTTGTAGTTGCTATTTTGGTCTAGGGCCAAGATCCCTGAGGCCTGCGGGACCCTGAACACACTCAGGAATCGGTCGGCAGTAACATCGTAGTCTTCATAGGCACTGCCGGGTGCTGCTCCTGGTACTCCAATGGCGGCATAGCCCAGAGGCTGCCAGTTGCCCGGCTGCGAATAGTCGGTACCTCCAATGGCGGTGGTATCGAGACCGGCGTCGGCGTTGTTGTTCAGCGTTGTCCCGACGAGGACGATTTCAGTGCCGTTCGCCAACCCGGCCAGATCGTTCTTGAGTGTCGCTGAATCGGCCGCACACATGTAGGCATCCTCTAGTGCCGGATTTTGACGGTTCAGAACCACGATTTGGTACGTTGTGTTGCACGGGGTATCCTGCGAAGTCGGAAACGTGCGATCGGCATACGGGGTTGAATATTTTGTCTGGTCTGTATTGTCTTGCAGGCTCGCCGGCGTGCCAGTGGTCATGGAAACCCAAGGCTGAGCTCCTCCCGGATTGAGCTGAAGTCCCACAGTTGAGGGCAGCCAATTGAGCAAGTTTTCGCCTGCGCCGAGGCCGTCGTAGTAGTCGAATTTCACGCGGCGTACTTCGATGTGTCTGTCTTTGCCACGGGCGACCGCACGCAAGGTGTTTTCGCCTCTGCGCAGACCGTCCGAAGTCGCGAGGGTCACGGACTCTTCGCGACCTCGTCCTCCGTCACGCTCGGAAAACAGGGTTGCCGGTTCGTCGCGGTCGAAACGATCGTCCTCGGCAAACCTGGAAGTGACATCTTTCCCGTTCAGATAGACGCGAAGGGTGCGGGGGTTGGCATCGCGACCCAGTTCCAACGTCACCTTGGCAGTGGCTCCTGTTAGGGATTGGCCGAACTTGGGCGATTCGATGGTGAGGGCTGTCTCCGGTTGCTTTTTTCGATGATGATTTCGCCCTGCCTCCCGATCGTCAGTCTTGGTAGTATCCGAGTTTGCCCACGCGGGTAGTGCCGCGAACATCATCACAAGCATGACGACTGCAGTGGTTCTTTTGAAATTCATCGTCGTTGGCTCCTTTCGGTCCTCGTTTACGGCTTGAGTACCACCCTGGATTTAGCAAGCGCAGGACCGAAGGTCGCTAAAAGAAAACAAAGGAGTTGAGTAGGAAGAAAGCTCGCGATGGATTCGGGAATTTCCGAAACTTCGTGAATCGTGAAAGGGTTTCTAGCTGGTTTGGAAGCGGCGCTTGTCGATTGTCAGCGATTTAATTTTGGAGTCGAGTGTGGAGGCGGGCATGCCAAGTTTTGCCGCAGCACCGGTGGGCCCCGACACTCTCCCCTTAGTTTCGCGCAACGCTGCCTCGATGCGCTCTTTTTCCTGAGCCTCGAGATCATCCGCCAGTGGTTTTCCCGGATTGGGCTTGACCAAAAGCCAACTCTCATCCACGGAAAATTCGTCCGTGTCACATACAATCACGGAGCGCTCAATCACGTTCTGCAACTCACGAATATTGCCGGGCCAGGAATAGGATTGCAGGTGAGCCAAGCTCTTCTTGTCGATGCTGATGATCCTTTTCCCTGCCTTCGACGCATACCGGTCGATGAAATATTCCACCAGCAGGCGGATATCTTCCTTGCGCTCGCGAAGCGGCGGCACTTTCACGGGGAAGACGTTGATGCGGTAATAAAGGTCGCTTCGAAAGGTTCCGGCCGCAACCTCCGCCGGCAGGTCCCGGTGCGTCGCCGTGATTACCCGAACATCCGCGCGAATCGGACGCGTGCCCCCCACGCGGTCAAATTCACGCTCCTGCAGAACGCGAAGCAAAGCCACCTGCGTCTCCGCGCTCAAATCGCCGATCTCGTCGAGGAAGATCGTGCCGCCTTCCGCCAATTCGAAGCGGCCCAACCGTCGCTGCAACGCGCCGGTAAAGGCGCCTTTCTCGTGGCCAAACAACTCCGAAGCGATCAGATCGCGAGGAATTGCCGCACAATTCACGCTCACGAAAGCCCGCGAGGCCCGCGGCGAACGCTTGTGAATTGCGCGCGCGACGAGTTCTTTGCCCGTGCCGGTTTCCCCGGTGATCAGACACTGTGGAGTCGCTCGGGAGCAACTTTGGTGACCCGGGCGAGGACTGCCTGTAGAGCCGGCGAGGTGCCCACGATCTCCTCGAACATTGAAGCCTTATCAACTTCCTCGCGCAGCACCAGGTTTTCATTTTGCGCTCTGTCTTGCGCGCGCTTCTGGTCGTCAATATCGGTCCGAGTACCACACCAACGGGTCACGAGCCCTTTTTCGTCGCGCAATGGATAGAACTGATACAGAAACCAACGGTACTCACCATCGCGCCGGCGCATGCGCGCTTCCGCCTCAAACGTTTCACCGCGCGCCATGGCTTGTTGTATTCCTTCCTTGAGCATTCCCGCGTCTTCGGGATGCGTCACCAGGTCGAGAAATTCCATGGGATGTTTCGGAGGGATGGGGCCGAAGTAATCCGCTGAGGTGCGATTCCCATAGGAGGAGCTGCCATCCGCCTCCCAAAGGAACATATGCATCGGAGCGACATCAATTACTTGACGAAGCTCCTTCGCGTGCCGCTGCTCTGCAGTTTTCGCTCGTTCCAAGGCCTCAAACGCCTGAGCATTGGTAATGGCAACAGCCGCCTGATCCGCGAACATCCTCACCCAGGAAAACTCCTGATCCGTCATGTTTTCCCGGCTGAAAATGCCCAAAACTCCCAGAATCTTTCCCTTGAACTTCAGTGGCTCGCCCGCGAAAGCACGAATCCCCTCACTCGTGGCCCATTCTGGCCTGCGGATCCACTCGCTTTCCGGTGTAACGTTGGCGATTCGAATTGAATTGCCGGTCGCCCCGATGACTCCCACCTTTCCTTTTGCTTTGCTTAGCGGGATGCGCCGGAAAAATCCTTCGCGAAAAGACCAGTCTTCTTTTCCATTCAAGGACGCGCCCGCACTGGCAACCAGGTGGAGGCACTCACAGCGGTCGTCGCACTCACTGCCAAGAAAGCACTCGTCGCAGATGTCCCCCGATTCCAGCAGCCAGATACGAGCCAATGCTATCCCAGGCTGCTTAGCAAGGCCTTGGACAATCGTGTCGAGTGCGCTTCGGGTGCTGTGCTCCCCCGCAACCGTTGCGGCCAAAGCAAGTAGGGGTTCGGGCTGCAAGGCATTTCTCCGTAACGTGGCTGATTCTACACCACCGAAAAGGGCGGGTATAGTACAGGCTCTGACGACGCAAATTTTTCTTCCACGGGCAATTTCCCCAACCCAGGACACTTCTCCCGTGTCAGACATTTTCTCAAAGCCACCCATCCGCTTTTCCTGAGATTTCGTGAATTTCCGAAGCAGCACGAATCGGTGAAAGCCGCAAGTTCCAATTGTTCAACCACATAATTGTGGTTCATGAATTGCCCTATCTCACTCCAGCGACCTTGCAAGAAAACAGTCGCGATTTGAATAAGGAATGAGGAGGAGGAAGTCATGAAGAAACTTAACGCGACTCTGAGCACGCTAATCCTTGCTCTGCTGTCGCTGATTCTTAGCCAGGCCGCGTTGGCCCAGCAACCGCCGGACGACGTGCAGGGCAATTGGACTATTTATTCCACCAGCATAAAAGACGGTTCGACCGTCATCAAGCACGTCCAAATCGCGCAATACGGCAACCGAATCACCGGATATTTCGAGGGCCCGGATCAATCAGGCCCCATCCAGGGCGAAGTGAAAGGACACTTCATCCGATTCAGCACCGTAACGCGCACCATCCTTAACTTCCATGGGCACGTCTTTGGCGACAGTATGTCGGGAGACTATGGGATTCACGGAAAACAGGCGCCATGGCAAGCGGAGCGCACGACGGGCATGGGTGCTGCTCCGCAAGCCGTGACAACCTACGGGCAGTCCATGCTGATTCCGCCAGCGCCTCAACCGGCGCCCATAGCCGCGGCGCCGGTCGCCAATTATTCGCAGCAGTCGAACTCGTCTGCGCCGCAAACGGACGCGAGCGATGCACCGGCTCCGGCACCGCTCTCGTCGGATCAACTCGACAGCCTTGTAGCTCCGATCGCACTCTATCCAGATGCTCTGGTGGCACAAGTGCTCGCGGCGGCTACAGTCCCGGACGAAGTCACGGCAGCGAATCAATGGCTTGGTCAGAATTCAAACCTCACCGGCCAGTCGCTCGCGCAAGCGGTGGATCAGCAGGATTGGGATCCCAGTGTCAAGGCGCTGACGCAATTCCCATCCGTTTTGGCGAATCTAGCCACCAACCTGACGTGGACCTCAAGCCTCGGTCAGGCGTTTCATTTCCAGCAGTCGGACGTGATGGCAGCAGTTCAAGTGATGCGCGCTAGGGCGCAGGCGGCGGGTACTCTTCAATCCAATTCGCAAATTACCGTAACCACGTCATCGCCGGGAGTCATCTTGATTCAGCCGGCGAATCCGCAGTTCGTTTATGTGCCGCAGTACAACCCGGCAATCGTTTATGGCGCACCCATCGTTGTGCCGATGTATACGCCCTCCGTGGTGTTTGCCACGCCGGCCTTGAGTTTTGGCGTTGGAGTATCCTTCGGCGGCGGAGGATGGGCCGTCGGCGGTGGCTTCGGCTGGGGCTTTCATGCCTGGGCTTGCAACTGGGGCGGCTGGGGCGGTGGTGGCAACACGATCATCTTCAACCACAACACTTACATCACCAACAACACATGGAACAACCGCAACTACAACGGATATCACCCCTGGGGCCCTGGCTCGGATCGTCCCGGCGGCTATGTCGGCCCCAACGGCGCATACCATCCTGATCCTGGCTATCAGCCGGGGACGGATACTCACTATGGCCCGAACGGCGCCTATCATCCGAACGGGTATTTCGGTCCCAACGGTGGCTGGCATCCTGGCGCGGGCCCGGATAGCCATACGTACAACCCCACGACGAACCCCAATGGCTATCATCCCGGCGACGATACGCACTACGGCCCGAACGGTGCGTATCACCCGACCGGATACTATGGCCCGAACGGCGCTTACCATCACGACGTTCCGGGCACCGGTCCAGCCAATATGCCCAATGGCGGTAACAATGGAAACCACGGCTTGATCGGCGGCAACAACGGTGTTCGCAACCCTAACGCCGGCATGAATGGTCCCGGCGTCGCACCCCCAGGCGGCTATCACAACAATGGCGCCAACGGTGGCGACAACGGCAATCATGGCCTCATCGGTGGCAACAACGGCGTTCGCGATCGCAATGCCGGGAATGAATGGTCCCGGCGTCGCACCCGCCGGCGGATATCACAACGATAACGGCCTTGGCAGCACGCGCAACCTGCAAGCCAGGAACGACAGTCGGTCGAACCTGGGCAGCTCGCGCATGAGCGGCGACGGCAGAGCCAATCGCATGGAAAGCAACCGCGGCCGTAGCAGTATGGCCAGGCGGCGTCCTCAACAACACGAAGTCAGGCAGCACGCGCCTGTTCAACATCACTCTTCCGGCGGCGGGCGCCGTCGCTAACGGTTCGATTCGAGCAACGGAAAACGAAAGAAAAGGCATATCAGAAAAAATTCAAGGAGATTGAAAATGAATGCGGATCAGAACAAAACGAGCAGTAAGTGGAAGGGATTGGCACTCGCCGGAGTTCTGGCACTCGCCGGCCTCGGCATCGCAGTTCGAGCAGTGGACACAGGCAAGCTAGCTTTCGCCAGCGACGCAGCCACCCAAACGACGTTTCATTCGCCGGCCGATGCAACCGCGGCGCTGGCTCAGGCGGCGAAGTACAGCGATGAGGGCGCACTGACCAAAGTCCTGGGCCGTGAGGCGAAAGCCCTCATCGCCTCGGGGGACAGCGAATCCGACAAGGCCGCCATGCAGCAGTTCTTCTCGAAATACCAGCAGATGAACCGTTGGGCCGACATGACGGATGGCAGCCGCGTTCTCTACATCGGCGCGGACAACTTTGCTTTCCCCGTGCCTCTCGCAAAAAACTCTTCTGGCCAGTGGTACTTTGATGCGGTCGCCGGAGCCGAGGAAGTCCGGGCTCGCGACATTGGAAGAAACGAGCTGTTGGCTATCGACGCCTGCTCGGCGCTCGCAAAAGCGCAAGAGGTCTACTTCAACACCAGCGATGCGCGCGAATATGCGCAACGCGTCGTCAGCACCCCGGGCAAGCACGACGGACTGTATTGGCCCGCGCCTCAGACGCAGGCTTCTAGCCCGCTTGGCCGCCTTAGCCAATTCCCGAAGTCTTCGCTTGCTTCCTCTCTCGCTGTTGATCCGCTGGTCATAGATGGCTACACGCTGCGGATACTCACAGCCCAAGGCGATGAAGCCCCAGGTGGAGCACAGAACTATCTCGTGAACGGAAGAATGACAGGAGGATTCGCTATCCTCGCAACGCCAGTCAAGTACCGCGAGACCGGGATGATGACATTCGCAATAGGCCGCGAAGGCATCGTCTACGAGCAGGATTTGGGACCCGACACGGTCAAGCTCGCGGCTGATATCACCGAATTTAACCCCGATGAGAATTGGTCGCGGGTCGGATTATCGGACATTTACCCGCCCGCTTTTTGGGGAACGGTATCGCCTTTCTAAAACCCGATCCTAATCCTCCGCTCATTCCACTGCTAGTGCCCATGCCAGTGTCGTCAAGGGGTTTGAATCAAGGGCCGAATGCCCAACCTCAATGTCAGACCTGACCAAATCGTGCTGCCACTGGGCTGTCCCAGCACGAACCAAAAATCAAAAATAAAAGTGGCTCGCGGTGTCTACAAACATGTCCGCGTCATTTCATCCTCCGGTTGCGGACAACTCAGCGACTTCGGAATATTCGCGGTTCTGCTGGACCATTTTCCTCATCAATCCGACGAATACGGGCACGCAAGATGCCTGTAAAATGCGGTGAAGATCGCTTGAAAGTCTTTCTAAGATTCGCGGGATTGCATCCTCTGGGCCACGCGAAGTAAAACTATTTGTGACTCGCGCGCATTTTCTTCCTGACAAGAATTTCTAATTGTGGCATATATGGTGTCATAATTAAGGCGGTCCTGCCAGATGCTATCAACATCCGACAGAGCCTAACTCACAGAGGAGGGTTAAGCTCCCATGCAAGCTGCATCGATTCTACAGCATCACTCGTCGGTCTATTCAATCGTCACAGAGCAAATTCTCAAGCAATTGGAATCTGGAGTGGCGCCGTGGCACAGACCGTGGTCCACGCACCTGCCCAAGAATCTAGTGAGCGGACGCCAATATCGCGGAATCAATGTATTCCTGCTCGCGGCTTCCGGGTATGGCTCTCCCTACTGGCTGACCTACAAGCAGGCCACAGAACGCGGTGGCCATATTCGTAAGGGCGAGCACGGCACAAAGGTTGTCTTCTGGAAGATTGGCACGCGAGAGACCGAAGATGCAGACGGGGACACTATCGAACGCAAGTCTATCTTGCTGCGCTACTACACTGTGTTTAACGTAGAACAATGCGAGGGCATCGATTGGCCGCGCGTTGGTCCACTCGTGAACGCTATCGAGGAATGGGAGCGCATCGTCCAAAAGATGCCGAATCCGCCAGCGATGCAGCAGGACGGGCTCGCATGGTACAGGCCATCGAATGACACCGTTGGGATGCCCTCACGGAATTCATTCAATTCAGCCGAGGAGTTCTATTCCACACTATTCCACGAGCTGACGCACAGCACAGGCCACAGCAATCGAATCGGACGCGATGGAATCGAGAAGCTGAACACTTTCGGCTCTGAGTCCTACTCCAAAGAGGAGTTAATCGCGGAAATGGGTGCTGCAATGCTTTGCGGTGTCGCAGGAATTGAGCGGAAGACGCTCTCTAATTCCGCGGCATATCTCAAGTCTTGGATTGACGTACTCAAGAGGGATTCGCGCATGGTCGTATCAGCCGCATCGCAAGCACAGAAGGCTGCCGACTACATCCAAGGGGGTGCGCTATGAGCACCCCTTCCTTCGCCTTCCCTCAGTCTCTCGCGGAAAAGTATCGGCCACGCACGATTGCCGAATTTGTTGGACTGGAAAAGCCCAAGAAGATTCTGGCGAAGTTTGCGAGCGCACCTTACCAGTCCGCATGGCTGTTCGTCGGCCCTCCGGGCGTTGGCAAGACGAGCATGGCTCTGGCCCTGGCGAATCAGATCAAGGCGGAATTGCACCACGTCCCGAGCCAGAAATGTAACGCGGAAGCGATCGACAAGGCCTGCCACGATTGCTGGTTTGTCCCTCTGGCAGGCGGATTCCATATCGTGCTGGTGGACGAGGCCGACCGGATGACGCCTTCCGCGCAGCTGGCCCTGCTATCGAAACTGGACGCGACTGCCTTTCCGCCGAACACTGTTTTCATCTTTAACCTGCAATGAAACTGGCAACCTTGAACCGCGTTTCCTGTCCCGGTGCCGCGTGATTGAGTTTGGCTCCTACGGAATGGCCACTGAGATCGCCACTTATCTTGACAGCGTGTGGCACGCGGAAGGCGGAAATGGAAACGGGCCCGATCTTGGACGACTGGCGAAGGAAAGCCGGAACAATGTGCGGGATTGTCTCATGCGATTGGAAGTCGAACTCATGGCCCTCTGAGGCCAGACAGAAAATGGAGCGATATGAAAAAGACCTACAGCACGCAGCAAGCAGCCCGGAAAATGGGCGTTTCGTTTAGGACACTGAATCGCTGGCTGGCTCTCAGATTGATTCGGCCCACGATAGCAATCCCGATAGGTGGCGGGCGCACGCTATGGCGCTGGACGGATGCCGACATGGCCAAAGGCCGCAAGGTAGGAGCCGCGTTGAAGCCGGGCCCGAAGGCGAAGTCCAAGCCGAGGAGGCCGCGATGACACCTAGAGTAGCGATCTACGCGCGCGTCTCAACGACCAATCACGGCCAGGACGTAACCTTGCAGACGCGCGAACTTCAGCAGTTCGCCGAAGCACGCGGCTGGCAGATGGCAGGCTCGTACATCGACGAGGGCGTGAGCGGTGCGAAAGACTCCCGGCCCGAACTCAACCGGCTCATGGCCGACGCGCACAAACGGCGATTCGACATCGTGTGCGTTTGGCGATTCGACAGATTCGCTCGCTCCGTTTCTCACTTGCTCCGGGCCTTGGAGACATTCAAGGCTCTCGGGATTGACTTCGTTTCTTTCTCGGAGCAGATGGACACTTCGACTCCAGCCGGCAAAATGGTTTTCACTGTGTTGGGCGCCGTGGCCGAATTGGAACGCGAGCCTAATCGTGGTGCTCGGCTTTTTTGCCGCGCGCGGGTTCCGCCCTGCCGCGGTTGCTAGCAACCTGATTTGAGGGCGCCACGAATCGCTCGCCACGACCTTCGAGGGTGCGGCTGAGTCTTCGAGGATAGTCCCTATGGCTGGGCAACCTGCCACCCCGCGGCACAAACAAACTGCAATTGTGTGCACAAGTGAACAGACGGGCACTTTGAGAGCGCCTAGCATTAACCTGTATTAAAAGGGCTGATGTGGTGGCCATTCTATCCCCGGAGCTTGTACCCCTCGGCTCTCACAAGCGCTCAGGATAACGAAAGATAAATCAGCCAGACATTCGGGCCGGCCAACCACGCCAGCCGAGTGTGGAATTGAAGCGGTTCATCGAATTGCCCGCGCCAAACTGTGAGCTGAGCAATTTGGGAGACCAGGCTCGAAGTGTCTCGCACATCAGATAGAAAGGAAGAAAAGATTATGCCTCTCATTCAAGTTCTGTTGACCCTGATCGTAGTGGGCGTCCTGCTGTGGTTGGTGAATCGCTTTATCCCCATGGCGGGAAGCATTAAATCAATTTTGAACGCGGTGGTGGTGATTGCAGTGGTGTTGTGGCTGCTTAACACATTCGGATTGATCCACTCACTCTCCCGAATCCGCGTCGGATAGTTCGCGCGGCTGGATTAACGGCAGAAGGAAGATCTGCGGGCCGCGTACCAGAATCAAGGATCGAAAACGACTGCGCGTGGCACGCGAAGTGTGGCGCGCATCTGAGGGCATTTTAATGGAGACAACAATGTTGAAATTATTTCGCGTCCTAGCTACATCGACAGTGCTTCTGCTTCTCGGTTGGACCGTACCGGCTTACGCCGGGCAAGAGCCCAAGGATCAACCCAAGGAACAGGAGAAACAGCACGAGGAGAAGCCTGCGAAACAAGATCAGCAGCACCAGCAGCAGGCCAAGCAACAGGATCAGCAAAAGCAACAGCAGCATCAGCAGCAGGACAACTCGAAGAAGCAAGAACAGCAGCAAGCCAAGGCGCAGCAGGACCAGCAAAAGCAACAACAGCATCAGCAGCAGGACAACTCGAAGAAGCAAGAACAGCAGCAAGCCAAGGCGCAGCAGGACCAGCAAAAGCAACAACAGCATCAGCAGCAGGACAACTCGAAGAAGCAAGAACAGCAGCAAGCCAAGGCGCAGCAGGATCAGCAAAAGCAACAGCAGCGCCAGCAGCAAGACAACTCGAAGAGGCAAGAACAGCAGCAAGCCACGGCGCAACAGGACCAGCATCAGCGACAGGACAACAAATCTGCGCAACGTCAGAGCCCTGCCGAGGCACACCAACAGCAGACCGCTTGGCAGAGCGATCGTGCACATAGCTGGCAGTCGGAGCACCGCAGCTGGCAGCAACGCGGCGGCTACAACGGCTATCACGTTCCGGATGACCGTTTCCGCAGCTACTATGGCCAGAATCACGGGTTCCGCATCTACAGTCTTCCCGTGAGAATTGTTGGCGGGAATCGCCGGTTCCAGTACGGCGGCTATTGGTTCAGCCTGGTTGATCCGTGGCCAGAATATTGGTCAAACGATTGGTACGACAGCGACGACGTATACGTGGATTACTTCGGTGATGGATATTATCTGTGCAACCGCAGATATCCCAGCGATCGCATTGCCATCACCTTCTACATTAACTAGGCGCTCATCGAGCGCAATGACCGGATGCAGCCCCGGCCCAGTCCGGAAAATTGTCAACGAATCCGGCCGCTGCGGAGGCGGGGTACCTGAATATCGACGGATCGATTCAAAAGGGAGATAGAAGAAATGCTCTCAACAATCTTGATCGTTGTCTTAATTTTGGCGCTTTTCGGAGCGTTGCCGCGGTGGTCACATAGCCGCGAGTGGGGTTATGCCCCATCGGGAGGCGTGGGAATGGTTCTCGTGATCGTGGTCATTCTGGTGCTTCTCGGACGTATTTAAACTGTCTCGCGGGAGTCCCGGGGGCTGGGGATTTCGCCCTCCCGCTCGCAAAGAAACGCCGCTGGCGGGATCTCGGCGGAGGCAGCTCAAAGGCGTTTGTTGCGGAAGGCGTTCTGCATTCAATCGATTCGAGCAGTCAGAGGCTGTGAGGCCGGAGGTGAGCAGTGGACGAATCCAGGCGGCATGCAATTGAGTTTCTGGAGAAAGAGATCAAGACGTACTCAGCTCTTTCTTTGTTTCTCTCGAAGAAGGGGATCAACGAACACGTTCGTGTGGGAGCGACAAAGGTGCTGATTTGCCCCGCGTATTATGTGGCGAGAGTGAAAGAAGCGAAGAATCTAGTTCATGAGCTCAGAAGACCAAATTAGGAGGCGACTGCCGCGAGGCATTGCTCCCAATGGCTGGGCGCCATCGGGAATCCGCGTGATGGCAGTCTTTTTCGTCATGCTTCTGTGCGCCAGTGGATCGGGCGCATACTCCGTGCTGACCCACGAAGAAATCGTAGACCTGGTGTGGAGCGATGAGCTCCAGCCACTTCTCCTCAAGCGATTTCCAGCGCTCACGCAGGAGCAACTGAAGGAGGCGCACGCTTACGCCTACGGCGGCGCCGTGATCCAGGACCTTGGCTACTATCCATTCGGCAGCGTGGAATTCAGCAATTTGGTGCATTACGTTCGAAGCGGCGATTTCGTTCGCGAACTACTGTTGCAGAGTCAGGATGCGAACGAATACGCCTTTGCCCTGGGCGCGCTGGCGCACTATGCGTCCGACATTGCCGGGCACCCGGCCGTCAACCGAGCCGTTTCCATCGAATATCCCAAGCTGCGGGCGAAGTATGGCAATTCCGTCCGGTACGCGGAGGACCATACCGCGCATTTGAAAACGGAGTTCGGTTTCGACATGGTGCAGGTTGCGAAAAACCGTTATGCCTCGCAGCAGTACCACGATTTCATCGGTTTCCAAGTCTCGAAGCCTCTGCTCGAACGCGTGTTTCCCACCGTTTACGGAGTGGAGTTGAAAGAAGTGCTGACCCATGAAGATCTGGCGATCGGGACGTACCGCTTCGCGGTTAGCCGGATGATTCCGGAGATGACCCAGATCGCGCTGCGAACGCACAAGAAAGACATGATGCGGGAGACACCTAATTTCGCAAAACGCAAATTCCTGTACCGCCTTTCGCGTTCCGATTATGAAAAGGAATGGGGGAAAGACTACAAGAAGGACGGATTCAGGACTCGTCTGTTTGCAGTCCTGTTGCGATATATGCCGAAAATTGGGCCCTTCAAAGCGTTTGCCTTCAATAGCCCTACGACGCAGACGGAAGACATGTATTTCAAGAGCATCAACACCACCGTTGACCAATATCGCATTTATCTCGAACAGGTTCGAACCGGCTCACTGGAACTTGCCAACTGCGACTTTGATAGCGGCAAGGAAACCAAGGCAGCGGAATATTCACTTACAGACGACACCTACGCGAAGTTGTTAGGACAACTCGCGGACCGGAAGTTCGATCTGACAACACCTGGCTTGCGTGAAAATATTCTGCACTTTTATACCGACCTCTCTCTTCCCATCGAGACAAAAAAGGACGATGTTCGCTGGCAAAGAGTGTTGACAGAACTCGATCAATTGAATCTGTTTTCCCCTGCTCCGATTCTTGCAGCGAGCCCAGGGAAATAGCCCGGATCGGGAATCAGGCCGCGTGCCAGCATCTGATGATACTCAATGCATAACAAGCAGAATTGAATGCCCTGGGCTCAAACAATGATCGCGGAGTAAGACGGGCAAGTGTACTCAAGTGAACAGACACGGGCACTCAGGCGGATCAGAATGAGTGAGATGAGAAAACGAAGGCGGCAATTTCCAGGAGTGCCAGAGGCGCTCCCAGCAATTAACTTGTGAGGCAGGAACAGCATGCTTTGGGCACTCTTCGTAACTGTGTCTGTGGTTTGGCTCCTCGGTATGGTCACGTCGACCACGCTTGGGGGATTCATCCACATTCTTCTGCTGGTGGCTGTGGCGATTTTCGTAATTAATCTGATTCAGGGCCGACGGCGGACGGTTTAGCTAGGAAGGAAAAATATGAAACCGATCATTTTGGCAGGAATTCTTTTGATTGTTTTGGGCGGGCTGGCCCTCGCTTATCAGGGGTTCAGTTATACCCATCAAGAAAAGATACTTGATGTCGGACCGATCCACGCCACGGCGGAAAAACACGACCGAGTTTCCATTCCACCCATTCTCGGCGGCTTGGCGTTGGTGGGAGGAATCGTCTTGCTGGTTGTTGGAGCCAAGAAGAATTCTTAGGTCGAAACTGCGAAGGTGTCCCGCCTGAGAGACGGGTAACACCCAACCCTCTCTTGAATTGAACCGTGTTGAAGGTCCTTCAGCCACATATCCAAGGAAGCACAGTCATGACGGAGAAGTTTTGACCGAGGAGGTCAGCGATGAAGAGTTTTATAGTTGCAACAGCATGTCTTACGCTCGCCGCAGGCGCGGTGTTTGCCGCGAAATTTGAATAACGAACAAAAACGCCTGGAAGAGTGTGGAGTGGTGATGCAGGAAGTGATCAATATCCCGGACAACATTCCCCAGGATCTTCTGGAAAAGGCCGAATGCGTCATCGTGTTTCCATCCGTCAAGAAAGTGGCGTTTGGGGTAGGCGGAAGCTACGGGCGCGGCGCGATGGTTTGCCGCAGGGGCGAGAAGTTCCGAGGGGCGTGGGGAGCTCCAGCGATGTACGCGCTGGAAGGTGGCAGCGTCGGCTTCCAAATCGGCGGAGAAGCAACTGACTTGATCCTGCTGGTGATGAATGACCGGGGCATGGAATCGATCCTCAGCAGCAAAGTTAAATTGGGCGCGGATGCTTCCATTGCCGGAGGCCCCAAGGGACGCGATGCTTCCGCGGATACCGACGCTTGGATGCGAGCCGAGATCCTCAGCTACTCGCGTTCCCGAGGTTTGTTTGCCGGCGTCTCTCTGGAGGGTTCTACGCTTCGTCCGGACGATGATGCGAGCGAACAGGTCTATGGCCGCGCCATCAAGGCAAAGGACATCGTGAGAAGCGACAGCCTTGGCGTGCCCGCAACGGGCCGTCAATTTCGTCGGCGTTTTGCAAAAGAACGCACCGCGAAACGAATCCGCGCGGGCTTCGGATTAGTCATTGGATTAACAGCTTGCCGGGATGATTCTCCGTTCCGGCAAGCTGCTGATCTCCAGAGAGGTAAATCAGCGAAGACCTGCGCGGACGAGAACGCCGGTGCTGTCCGCCACGGCCTGCACCGGGCAGTTGCGGATCGCCCCGCTTCCTTCCGTATGAATACCGACCGGCAGACCTTTCCCAGTCAACAAAGTCATCGGGGATGCAGTGCCGTTAGTAGATGGCGAGAAGGGCCCTTACTCGTGCAGGACAACGGTCAGCAAGGACTTGTTGACCTTGATTTTGCCGTTGTATTCGATGAATCCCAGCTTTCTGAATTTGTTCATGAAGAAATTCACGCGCGAACGTGTGGTTCCGACCATGCTCGCCAGGGTCTCCTGGGAAACTTTCGGCAGTAAGCCGTCGGGTTGTTCTTGTTTTCCGTACCGCGCAAGAAGCAGAAGTGTGCGCGCCAGGCGTTTTTCACTGGAATTGAAGAGTTGATCGACCAGATCCTCTTCGACCCGGATGTTGTGCGCGAGCATATACGCAATGAAACGATCGGATAGATCATGCTCGTCGTGGAGCACGCGCAGCAATTCTTCTTTTCTGGATCACAAGAAGGGTGGTCGGTGTGACGGCCGTGGCCGTGCCCATCCGGAGCGGCTGACCCGCCATGCAGCCCTCGCCAAAAAAGTCAGTCGGGCCAAACATCGCAACGACGGCTTCCTTGCCGGACCCATTCACCACGGAGAATTTCACGCCGCCTTTCTGAATATACATGACCGTTTCCGCGGCATCGCCCTGAGAGTAGATCGTTTCACTTCTCCGAAAATCAATGACTTTTCTCGTCACGCCTGCGGTATCGAGAAACACCTGCGGATCAAAAGAGCCGAACTTTCCATTTTTCTTGACATTTTTTGGATTCATATTCGAGTGGCCACGTCTAAACGTGGCTCCTCCACACCCACATTTACCCTACCAAAAAGACCTCCGCAAGACTGTATAAAAGTGAACAGTACCCCCTTGGGACTCCTCTAAGATGCTGCATAGACGGCAAGAAAGTGCGACGTTTGCCGCGGAGTCGGAGGGCTTGACCTGGCGGTATCCTTGCACCCCGGCTTGCCTCAGTCGCAGCGCAATACGAGCTGCGCCCGCGCCACGCGGCTGAATTGCAATCGCTGAGTTTACGGGGCCGGAGTGGTGTCCGCGGCGACGCGCGACGATTTGGGGCGGTAGCCGCTGCGCGTGCGGATGCGATATTTCTTGGCATGCTCGCCGACCAGCTTCACTTTAATGGCGCGCCAGCCGCGATTGGGGTTGGGCTGCGGGTAATAGCCCAGCGCGTAGAGGTGCGACAAATCATTTTGTATCGCACGGAAAGCTAGCTGCTGGTCTCGCCAGGTCTTGGCGAAAAAAGCTTCGCCTCCGGTGCTGGCGCTCATGCGGGCGAAAACGGTGGCGGAAGCAGGGTCGTGTTTGGCTTCCGAGGTGCTGATCATGTAGATGGGAATCCCTTCCCACTGGGCCAGTTCGCCAACGTCGTCGGGGGCGACCGTGCTGGCGTTATCGGGGCCGTTCGAAAACGCGACGATTACTTTTTTGCCGGAAAATTTGGCCGCGTCTTTAAGAGTGAGCAGCAAAGCGTTGTAGAGCGCGGCATGATCGCCCACAATTGTGGTGCGCACCCCGCGCAAGACGGTCGAGCGATCGGCGGTAAGCGCGGAAGCCCTGAAAAAGTCGCGGCTGAAGGAATAAAACGCCACGCGGTCAGGACCGTCCAGAGTACGAATAAATTCGGCAATGGCATCCTGGGCGAGAGCGAAACTGCGGTACATATAATCACTGGTATCAAACAGGATGAAAACGTTTGCGCCAGCCATGGCGGAGGCAAGACCTTGATCGCGGTCGCTGACCGGGGCTGCGTCGGGTTTGCTCTTGGAATCACCCTGGGCAACGTCAATCAGGCTTCTGGGAGCTTCGTTGCCTTCCTCGAAAGTGGCGATTTTTTGAGGAATGCCGTCTTCGGTGATCACAAAATCCGAAGGACGGAGGTGAGTGATGTAATTTCCCTTACTGTCGATTACCGCGACATTCAACTGCACCATGTCAACCGTGACGCGAAAAACTGTTTGGTCCTGGTCGCTTTTCTGGCCAGCCATCCACACCGCGGAGCCGGAGAGGAGTACCGGCAAAAGAAACAGAATTAGAAATCGTCGTCTCGCCACCGCATGCTCTCCTACCCGCCCGTAATTTGTATGCCAGCCGGTCAGGATCTGAAGGTACCTTAATTGCTTACTGCCAATCCGTTAATGCCCGGAAGGCGAGCCAGTCCTCGCCAGAGAGGCGATCTTGCCTTGCCGAAAATCTTCGCCCGTCTCTTTCATCGCGCGAAGCAGAGCCGGGGAATCTTCCAGGTGCGAACCAAAAATCCGCCCGGCCATGTGGTGAGTTAGCTCGGGAACCAACTGGTTCAGCATTACTGGAGGGTAGCCCATCTCGTCCGCCAAGCGGGCCCAGTAAAGATTATTGGAATCCCACGATTCGGCCAACAAGCGGCTGGAGTAACCCATATATGTGGGAAAGGGCTTGATATTCAATAGTTCGCGGGCATAGCTCTGCGCAAGGATCGGGTGCGGAACGCCAAAATCCGCCGACAAACGGGCCAAGCTTACTTCGCCGGAATTTTGGATCGAAAGAGCTTTCCAGTTCGTTCCCAGCCGTTCCCCAATACTCGTTCGTTCCGGGGAATCTTCCACGGAATTCCGCCGCCAAATAGAAAGTATCCGCGGGCGTCATCAAAAGAAGCAGATCTTCGGCGCGAGCAGAGTGAAGAGCGTCCTCGATTTGTTCAAACTTCTGTGGAAGCATGCGATCGGAAAGGATTTTCAAAACTTCCGGCCGGAGCTTGTCACTCTCTCTAGCAGCAACCAGGAGTTCCTCACCCGCGCGCTGGTACAGAGTAACAGCGTGCAGTTCATTCCGCGTCACACCCCACCAGCGAGGAACGACGGCACTGGTTAACAGGCCGGGCACCATGTCTTCCCAGATCAGCGACTGCACGTTTTCCGGAACAATGAAATCCTGCTCGACTTGTGCCAGTACATAAGGGAGGTCGGCCAGCGAGCCGGCCAGGAAAGCGCCGCCATTCGCGGTGGAACCGCGGTCGAAAAGTTGCGGAGTCTGCCAGGCTTGCTCCCCGCCGATCGTCATCTCTCCCGAAAAATCGTGGGAGCGCACAAACAAAGCATTATTGTGAAGCATCTGGCCGCCCGGAGGGTCGTAGAAGGAATAATTGAGTCCGACCAGGGTGTCCCGGAGAAAAGGGGCGAGTTGGCCGCGAGCCTTCAGGAGATCATTGGCGGAGCCCGGCGACCTGATGACCTTCGAGAGATCAGTTTGCATCTCGAGTGCCGTGTGGCGATTGTGAGAAGGCCCGGTGGCCCATTCGGTTCGCTCTCGGGCAGTCAACAGAGGCCTGGGCATTTCAAATTCCCGAAGCTCCCCGGCCAACTGGGTCAGTGTGTCCGTCGAATTTTTGTTTTGTCCCAGTTGATTTAATCCATCGCCGAGCGCGAAGAGCGTGTCGAGAGACACAAGCCTCTGGTCGCTCATATCCGAGCGAATCTTGTCGGCGAGATCCCGATGTACTTTTTGGCCTTCAGGATCCGTCTGGGCAGGGCCCGCCAAAAGGTCGATGATCACGTCCTGGGAATGAAGGGATCTGCCGGTGACTGCTTGCAATTGTGCCGCGAGTGCATTGCGGCCAGCGTCAAAAAGCTGAGCCGAGGACTGGATCGCGGCAAATTGAGTGATAACCCGCTGCCAGGAGTCGTTCAAATTGGCGTCCGAAATTTGTCCTTGCCGGGCCAGGATTTGCCAGAGACCGATATTGGCCTGCAGGATACCCAGCGCATCGGCGCGCTCCATGCGGTCTGGAATGCGATCGAGGGATTGGGCCACGGTTATGAAGCGCGCGATGGATGTGTCGTTCAAGCCGTGAAACTCGGAAAAAATCGAATATTGACTGCCGAAGCGCGAGTACCTGCTGGCAAGCAAGCGAACAGTCTGCGGGCTCATGCGCTGCTCGCGAGGCCGGCGGCGATCGATTTCACTCAACGATAAATAAACTTGTAGCGGGCCATCCTTCGATGAAAATCGCGAGAGTTCGATCATTCCCTCGAGCATTTGTTCGGAATTGGACCAGTGGGCTGTCCGCTTGGCCCACTCTTTGGCTTTTTTGGAATCGCCTTCATGGCGCAGAACTTCTTTCCAAACATCCAGGTTGCCGGGGACATAGGGTTGGCCGTCGGTATCCAATTGAAGTCGAGTGACCAGCAGCACGAGGCCTGGGTCTGGCCGAAACACGGGCCTGGCGGCGCCCGGAGTGATGTCTTTCGAGCGGAGGGCTTTATAGAAACGGTGTAACCGGGCAGGCTCGGTGAAGTATGCCTGCTGCTGCATATTGACACGGGACAGAGCGTCGAAATAAGCAGCTAGCCAACCGTCGTCCTTGGCGACAAGTTTTTCTACGAATTCGCCCGGTGAAGACGGGCCGGCTCCCACAAGTTCCTTCCAAGCCGATTCGGCAGAGGCGCCCCCCGGGACCACCACTCGGCCGGATCGAATGCAAATATAGCTACCGTAAAAATCTAGAACTCCCGCGAATGGGGCGAGATTTGGCAATCCGGGTGATTGGCGAAGGCTTGCCCTGGTAGCTGTATCGATCCGAGCCATGGCCCAATAGAGACGGGCCATGTAAGGATCGTGCAGCAAAGAATCGACTAAATTTTCCTTGGGATGCTTTTCGTTCTTGTCGAGTTTCAGCCAATCTTCCTGCGTGAACAATGCGGGCACATTGGCGGAAGGGAACGGAAGATTGAAGGGCTTGCCTCCGCGAAGCGATTCTTCCAGGTCCGCCAGTGGAAAGCCGGAATCGATGGTGAGAAAGGCCCTTTCGGGAACGGCGGCTTCCGCTGAGGTCTTCGGACCGCAGCCTTGGCGCAGGCGGTAGCCGAGGATGGCGAGCAAGGGTTTTGCATCGTTGCAACTGGCAACGCGAATCACGCCTTCCGGGCCGGCGAGTTGCACCAATTCCCTGGCCTGTTCGAGGTAACGCCTGAGAAGGATCAGAAACTCGGTGGGCCTGCCGTACTCGAAACCCTGCACCACCACATTGCGCGCAAGAAAAGGGAGCACTTCCTCCGGTGTCACGTTCTGGCTGATGCCGGCCATACGCAGGAAGGGGCGAAGCGGACCAGGAATCGAGACGTCGGACGAAGATGCGGACGACTGGCTAGCTTGTTGAGCCGTGGGAGCCGCCTTGGAGTTTTCTGACGGAGCGGATGGGACTGCACGCCCGTCCGCCAGGGCCCGGCAAGGAATTACGCAAAGAATTGTAGTGAGAAAAGAAACGGACAGCCGAACAGGAAATTTCATGGCGAAAGCCCTCCCTGCGAGCTCCACCGAGCCTAGTAATCTTTATGTTTCTGGCGACACCAGAGGAAGAGACCGTGAGAATTCTACCCGACGCGACCGGATGCTTGAGCAGACGGACATTGGACTGGAGCTGGCTGCGGTCGGACCTGAACCTGGCTCTTCTGCTTATTCCCTCCTGGAACCTTCGCTTGGTGGGCAAGAGTAAACCATCCGGCGAGCAAGTCCAAACTCTTTTGTAAGCGGCAAGGCAACTCTTTTTCGAGCGAGAAGAGGTGTGGGAGTACTAATGCTTCGAAATGGCGATTTGTTCTTTTTTTGCGGTGGGTTAGCAACTGATTGCGATCACTTAAATATTTTGGCCGCGATCCTGGATCAACGCGAAGGGCCACGTGCGGGTGGAGTATGCCCGGAAAAAATAAATCAAGACCCCCGCCGCCAGAGTGAGCAACCCTAGCGCGACGAATTTCCAGCCGGAGGTAAGGAAAATATAACTCCAGCCGATGAAGGCGATGATTGCGGGCAGGGGATACAGCCACATTTGATACGGGCGATCCTGCCGCGGGAGACGGCGGAGAAGCGGCAATGCAAAAATCTGCGCCATGAATTGCACGAGCACGCGGGTAGTGATCAAAGCGGTGATGACCACATCGAGCGGAAAAAACGCGGCGACGATGGAAACACCGCCGAGGACGAGCAGGGAAACCTGGGGAAAGTTTTTTGTGGGATGGACGCGAGCGAAGATGCGGAAAAAGAATCCATCCAACGCAGCGGCATAAGGAATCCGCGAATAGCCGAGGAGCAACGCGAAGACGGAGCCGAATGCCGTCCACAAAATCATCAGCGTGATCAGAATGGCCGCGGCGCGGCCGTGAATCTGCTGCATGAATTCCGAGACCAAGAAGTGCGAGTGCATGGCCTGCCGCCAGGGCACCACTCCGATCAGCGTGACGTTGATCGCCAGATATCCCGCCGCGCTCATCAGGATGCAATAAAGAATCGAGCGCGGAATCACCCGAGTTGGATCGCGAACCTCGTCGCCGATGTAGCAGACATCGTAGTAACCCAGGTAATCGTACATGGCGATCAACATGGCGCTGCCCATTCCAAGGAAGAATCCCCGCGAAAAATCAAAGGCGTGTGGAGGAAATGAAAATGCCAGGCGGGGATGAAAATGAGGCAAGCCAATTGCCAGAATGCCCACCATTGTGACCAAGGTGCCGATCCACAGTGTGACCGTGACTTTGCCAAGGACCGTGATTTTCCGGTAAAGAAGCGCGAGCGCAGCGACGCCTACCGCGGCCGCGAGAAATTTGCGTTCGAGAGGCGTCATCGAAGGCCAGATATAACCGGCATAATCAGAAAACCCGATCATGCCGGAAGCGATTTCGAGAGGACCGCTTAGAACGAACTGCCAGATGAACAAAAACGCCATCAGGCGGCCCAGACTTTCCTTTCCATACGCTTCGCGGAGATAGTGATAACTGCCGCCGGAGCCGGGCCAGGCGGCGCCGAGTTCGCTCCACACCTGCCCATCACACAAGGCCAGCAACGCGCCGAGAATCCAACCGAGCATGGCTTGCGGGCCGCCCATCGCGGCCAAGATCAATGGAATGGTGATAAACGGGCCGACGCCGACGACGTTGGTGAAATTCAGGGCGGTGGCCTGAAGAAGGCCGAAGCCGCGCTTCAGATGAGGCTCGGTGGGGACGCTCATCGCGAAGGGCTCAGGGCTGTTGCTTCACAGTGGGATATTGAATGCCAAGTTGTTCGAGATAGGTTTTATAGCGCGAAGGATCGTAATAATACTTTTGGAGCTGAGGACGGAATTTTTCCATCGTCGCCTTGTTGAATTCGATGGTGGGCTGGTCGTCGGCAGCGATGAACGGCTGGTACTTGATGTCTTTGGTTTGCACGTCGCGGAAGTATGCCCAGGCCTGCTGGATGAGCTGTGGCTGAAGGAGAAAGTCGAGTGCGGTCATGGCCTGCACTTTCGCGCCGGCGGTTGACCCCTTGTGAGCAATCGGCGTGGCCATCGCTACGGCGTTTGGCCAGCTATGCCCAGGCAGGTTGGGAATATTCGCGGGATAGCGGAGATAGACGGTGGGAACGTTCCAGGTGATGTCGCCAATATCGTCGGAATAGCCGCCCTGCACGGGAGGAGGTGGAGCGAGCGAACCCACTTTGGTTTCCAGGCCGTCGACCTTGGCGCCAATTTCTTTTTGGAGCGCGTGAGCAAGCGTTTGGTCTGCGTCACTCCATTGCGGCGTGCCAACTGTTTCGATGTTTTTCTGCTCGACTTCGGCAATGACCTTGTTGAAGTGCATGGGCCAGGAGGCGCCGAGCAATTTGTGATCGACGGTGGTGCCGGTCATCATGGCAGCGGCATCCGCCATGGTGTTGCCGAGCGCGTAGAGTTCCTTGATGTGCGGATAATCGAGCTCGCGGAAGTAATACCAATCGGCGGCTTCCGAGGGAACCACATTGGGCTGATCACCGCCGTTGGGAATCACGCTATGTGAGCGTTGCTGCACACGCAGATGTTCGCGGCGGAAATTCCAGCCGATGTCCATCAATTCGACGGCGTCGAGCGCGCTTCGTCCGTTCCAGGGAGCGAACGCCGCGTGCGCGGCCTTGCCATGGAAAAAATATTCCACGGATACCATGCCGCTGCTGAACTCGGGCTGGCCGTAACTGGTGCTGAGTTGATCACCCACGTGCGCGCCAAGAACGATTTCCACATCACGGAATAATCCGGCTCGAATGTAATAGGGTTTGCTGCCGGAAATTTCCTCAGCTACGCCGGGAAAGATTTTTATTGTTCCAGCGATCTTATATTTCTCCATCAAGTCTTTCAGGACCAGCGCTGCGGTGACGTTGACGGCGGAACCGGAATTGTGTCCTTCGCCGTGGCCGGGAGCGCCTTCGACGATGGGATCGTGGTAAGCGACTCCCGGCTTCTGCGAGGCGCGCGGGATGCAATCGAGGTCGGAGATGAAAGCAATGACCGGCTTTCCGGAACCATAGGTGGCCACCCAGGCGGTGGGAATTCCGGCCACGCCGCGTTCCACGTGGAACCCGTTTCTCTCGAGAATTCCGGTGACGTAGCGGGAGGTTTCGAATTCCTGAAAGCCCAACTCGCTGAAGCTGAAGATTTCGTCCACCATTTGCTGCGTCAGTGTCTGGCGCTGGTCTACAGCCGCGACGGCTTCTTGCTTCAATTTTTCGAGATTCGCGGGCTGCTGCGCGGCGGTAGCGATCGCCAGCGGCAAGATCAGTAAGGCCAGGATGGGCAAAGCCGCTCTCGCTCTTGCGATTCCAGAGTGCCAGTTTGACGGATTTTGCGAAGACTTCATTTTCATTGCCTGCCTCCCGGTCCGGCTCACGCTTTGCCGGTGCGATGCACATCCGCGGGCGGGAGCATACCGCAATTTCAGGCTTGGCGCGGCGTGTGTGTTGGCCGGAACCCGGGCCAACGCAAGGGCAAAGGCTTATTTAAGGCCGAGGCGCAGAGACGGAATGAGACTTAGTAATGCGTGGGAGCGGGGTTGAGATGGTTGCGCCGGATCCCTCGCGCCGAGCCGTTCGGAGTTACGGCGACGCGTATCGCTCGGGATGACTGCAACTGCGCGGCCGGGGGCGGCGGTGGCACTTGGACGCACTGCTTGGTTTCGATTTCAGCTCGCCGCCGATTTCACTTTGATTCCTGCGGCTTCCGCGACGTTTAGAGCGGCGGCGCTGGCGTCCATGTTTTCGCGTCCGTTGGCGACGGCGGAAAGCCACCGGTCATGAATCAAGCTGGCGAGGGGCATGGGAACGGCGCTGGATTCGGCGGTGTTGAGGGCGAGGTTAATGTCTTTCAGAGCGAGAGAAAGACGGAAACCAGCGACATCATATTTCTGGTCGCTGAGACGCTGGCCATAGCCTTTATAAACCGGACACGCAAACAAAGTCTCCGCGAGCATGCTGAGCATGTCTCTTCGATTGACGCCGTTTTTATCGGCGAGGACCGCCGCTTCCGCCATGGCTTCCACCGCGGAAAACAGCAGAAAGTTTCCGCAAAGCTTGACAACATTCGCCGCGCCGGGATCTTCTCCAAAATCGAAGACGGACTGGCTGATCGCGGAGAGAATGGATTGCACGCGCTTTTTCGCGGCGGCTTCGCCCGAGACGCACACCCAGAGTTTGGCGGATGAGGCGGCTTCCGGGCGGCCGAAAACGGGGGCCGAAAGGTAGGTAACATTCTGCGCGGCGTGGAACGCGGCCGAGCGGCGTGAAAGCGCGGGAGAAACCGTGCTCATGGATACGTGAATTCCCCCAGGGCTCAGCATTTTTACGAACACGGAATCACGAAGGGCGATCTCTTCGAGTGCCGCGTCGTCGGATAGCATGGTGATGACGATGCCGCCCGGAACGGCAACTTCGCCGGGATGCTTGGCGGGCGTGGCGCCCTGGGCTACCAGCGGCGATGCTTTGGACGGAGTGCGGTTATAGACGCGCAATTTGTGGCCGGCGCGGAGAAGCGACGCAGCGATGCCGGCGCCCATGTTACCCAGTCCGATGAAGCCGATGGTTTCTGACATTGAATGAACCTCCGTGGCGCTGTCCGGCCGATCGAAAGCAAAAATTATTATAAGCGAACGGGAGAAGAAAGACATTCCACGACGGGCAATGCGGAGTGACGGTCGAGAGCGATTTCAGGAACTCCAGAGCTGCGCTTCGGCGGCAGCGATCTTTTGCAGAAGGGATTCACGCAAGGCGGATTGCAGCGACGGATCGAGCTTGGCGCCGCGCGAGGTCAGGTAAAACACGTCGATTACCTTTTGTCCTTCTGTATCAATCAAAGCGATTTCGATGTTGCAGCCGAGCGCGGCCAGGGTGGCACTGACTTCGTAAAGAAGGCCGGGGCGATCGGTCGAGACAAGCTCAAGGAGAGTGCTGTGGGACGAACTGGAATCGTCGAAGCGAATTTGCGTTTCGAAGCGCACTTTGGGGAGTGGCAACGCGCGGGGGCTGGCACGGCCTTGAAGCAGTTTTTCCAGGCTGATTTTTTCCGTGAGAACATCGGACACCTTTTTCTTAAAGGCCTCAATCTCCGAAGGATTCAGCTCCAGGGTTCGGAAGAGATCGACGAAATGTAAAGAGTCGAGCACGATGGAAGTGGAGTTTGAAAAAGCTTCCGCCTTCACGATATTCATTCCCAGGGCCGAAAGCGTGCCAGCGATGGTGGCGAAAAGCGAGGGGCGGTCCCCGGTCATTACCAGCAATTCGTGGAAGTGGCCGCGTTCGCTGAGTTGAAGCTGGACCGGATTACGCTGAAGATTGCGCATCATTTGAAAATGTGAAGCGATCGCTTGCGGCGGGCGCGTGAGCAAATAACGCCGGGGGAATCCTTTCAAGAATCCGGCGAGATCTTCGAGGGTAGTCTTTGGCGGCGCAAAGGCGAGCACCTGTTGGAGGTTGTGAATTTCCGTGGAAGCTTCTCCGGTCCCGGCCTGGAAACGCTCCTCGTCCACGCTGCGATTCAGATCATTCGAAGTGCCAGCGTAGAGCTGCCACAGCATTTCCGATTTCCACGGAGTGAGCGCTTCGGGATTGACGGCTTTGATATCGGCGTAAGTGAAGAGGCAGAGCAATTTCAATCGCTCCGGAGAGCCCACTTTTTTCGCGAACGACCGGATCGTTTCGGGGTCGAAAATATCGCGGCGAAGAAGCGTGGCCGACATTTCGAGATGGCTGGCAATTAAATAGCGCACGGTTTCGGAATCGGCGGGATCGAGACGAAGCCGCGCGAAGATATCCTCGACGGCCTGCAAGCTTCCCTCGACGTGGCTTTCGACGGGCATCCCCTTGCCAACATCGTGGAATAAGAGTGCCAGGAAAAGGAGTTCCGGCTGCTCGAGTTCGCTGAGGATTTCCGCGAACTTACGCTCCCAGTTGCCTCCGGGCTCGCGGAGGCGCTGGAGATTGTCGATGGTTTGGAAGGAATGCTCGTCGACGGTATAGCGATGGTAGAAGTCGCGGACAACGAGCGAATCGATGCAACGAAATTGCGGAAAGAGAATACCGAGCACGCCCAGGCGATTCAGATCGCGCAGGGCATCGGCAGCGCGGGGCTGAATCAGAATCGGCCGGAACCATTGCCAAAGCTGCGGGGATTCCCAGCCTTCGTCTTTGATTTTTTCGAGCGCTTCGTGGATCTGCCGTTCCGCTTCCGGACTGAATGGCAGGCCGTGATGCGCGCGGAATTCAAAGAGGCGGAGAAGGTTCTTCGAGCCCGCAAGAGCCGCGGGCTGACGGATAAAGATTCTGCCGCGAAAAACAGAAAAATCATCGTTGGAGAGGCGCGATCGCCAGTCCTCGAAGAATTCGTAAAGCGAGGAACGCGCGGACTGAAATTCGTCGAGCATTTGATTCGTTAAATTGTAAATCGAGCGCGCATGGTGGAAATAATCGCGCATCCAATCGGCGGGAGAAAATTGTACTCCGGGCGGACTGCCGATGCCCGTGGCGGCAGCCTCGGCTTGAGCTTCGTAGGATAGGACATTATCGTCGCGGCCCTGGCGGAGATGCAAAAAGCAGCGGGCCGCGGAAAGGAAATGAAATGCGCGGAGGTACGGCCCTTCCAGGGAGCGTTGGCGCGACCCGTCATCCGATTGGGGGCGGCCGTCTTCGTTTAAACCTGCAATCTGAGTGAGCCAGCAGGCCACGTGATAATCGCGCAGGCCGCCGGGAGCTTCTTTTAAATTGGGCTCGAGATGGAAAATCGTGTTGCCGTGCTTGGCGTGGCGTTTGCGGGTGAGTTCAGCCAGATTGCGAACCAGCGGCTGGCGCTCGCGGGCCACCAACTCGGGGATGACCTTGCGGGAAAGCCGCGCGAAAAGTTGCCAATCGCCGGCGAGGTAACGGGAATCGAGAAGTGAAATCGTGAATTCGGGATTATCGTCGTTGAATTCCTCGCACTCTTCAAGCGTGCGTGTGGCGGGGCTGACGCGGAGACGAATATCCCAAAGAGCCTGTGAAATTGCGGCGACGGCTTCCTTGGTTGCGGCCGCCACCGTGGCGTTTGAACATAGATAGAGGATATCGACATCGGAATGCGGGAAGAGCGCTTTGCGGCCGTAGCCGCCAAGGGCCACGGCGCAAAAATTATCCGGAGCGTTTGGATCGCTCGATAGCAAATCGCGATAGAGTTCTCGGACCAGCGAATCAACCAGTTTTGTCCGATCGAGTAAGTATGCCGCCCCGTCACACGCGATCTTGAAATTTTCGCCGAGCTTTTCCGTTTCTTTTGCATAGGCATCGCGAAGGGCGGAAAGAGAGAGGAGTGGCATGGGCGCGTTGAATCAGTCTAGCGCGAATTGTGGGCGGCGGACGGGCCGGGAATCGATCGTGCTTACGAAGAGGAAATAGCAGGATGACATGGCCAACTATTTTGGGTATTGGATTTACAGCGCCGTTTCGCCGCGTTCTTCGTTGCGGATGCGGATGGCTTCATCCACCTTCGAAAGAAAAATCTTGCCGTCGCCTATCTTGCCGGTTTTAGCGGATTTCAGGATGGCTTGAACGGCGCCGTCGATCATGTTGTCCGGCAGGACCATTTCAATCTTGATTTTGGGGATCAGGTCGACGTTGTATTCACGGCCGCGATAGACCTCCGTGTGGCCCTTCTGGCGGCCGTGGCCGCGCACGTCGGAAACAGACATGCCCTCGACGCCGATTTCGCGCAGGGCGTCCTTGACGGATTCAAACCGGGAAGGCTGGATGATCGCTTCGAGCTTTGTCATAGCAATTTATCCTTCGGCAGAATCGATCACAAGATATGGCGCGCCGGGACTTCCCCAAAATCATCGCATCAATGGTCTGGCGGGTCTCACATCTCGACTTCAGGGGCTGAAGCCCAAGATGCCGGCGCGATCTGATGTCGGAGCTTAAGCTCCGACCCCCTAAAACCAAATAAATCAACTTCTAAACAATAGAGCCGGGCCCGTTCACGCTTCCAGGTTATATCCTTCTTCGCCGTGTTGCGAAAGGTCCAAGCCTTCCACTTCATCCTCTTGCGAGACGCGCAAGCCTACCAGTGCATCGACAATTTTCAGCAAGATCAAGCTGCCCACGATCGCCAGAGTCCAGGCAATCACGATGCCAACAATTTGGTTCAGAATTTGGTGGCTGTTCCCGTCGAGCAATCCAACCGGGCCATCCTTGAAGATTGGATTAACCACTTTCAAGGCAAAAATTCCGGTGAGCAGGGCGCCCAGGGTGCCGCCTGCGCCATGGACGCCGAACGCGTCGAGCGAATCATCGTATAGGAACCAGGATTTCACTTTCGTCACCATCAGGAAACAGACGATTCCTGCGATGAAGCCGATTGCGATTGCGGACATGGGGCCAACGAATCCCGCGGCGGGCGTGATAGCCACAAGGCCTGCCACGGCTCCGGAAATTGCGCCGAGGGCGCTGGGTTTGCCGTTGCGAATCCATTCCGCGATCACCCAGCCGAGCGTTGCGGCCGCCGCTCCGAAGTGCGTTGCCGCAAACGCGCTGCTGGCAAGTGATCCCGCGGATAGAGCGCTGCCTGCGTTAAACCCGAACCATCCCACCCACAGCAAGCAGGCGCCGATGAAGCTGAGCACCACGCTGTGCGGCGGCATTGGTTCACGAGGATAGCCCAGGCGCTTGCCGAGATATAGAGCGCAGACCAGCGCGGAAACTCCGGAAGTGATGTGCACCACGGTGCCGCCGGCAAAATCGAGAGTGGGGAACCGGCCGCCCAGCGACGCGTTGAGCAAACCGCCCTTGCCCCAAACCATGTGCGCCATCGGCGCGTAGATGATCAGAGACCATAGAGTGGTGAACAGGGCCATGGCGCTGAACTTCATGCGCTCGGCAAACGCGCCCGTGATCAACGCAGGAGTGATGATGGCGAACATTAATTGATATAGCATGAAGGTTTGCTGCGGAATCGTGGCGGCGTAATCCGGATCGGGAGCGGAGCCCACTCCGCGCAGAAAGAGATGACCGAAGCCGCCGATGAACTGGTTTCCGGGAGCGAAGCAAAGGCTGTAACCGACGATGGCCCAGACCACGGAAACGATGGCCATCATGGCGAAGCTTTGCATCATGGTGGCCAGAACATTTTTCTTGCGAACCAAGCCACCGTAGAAAAGCGCCAGGCCGGGGCCGGTCATCATCAGGACCAGCGCCGTGCTGACCAGCATCCAGGAATTATCGGCGGAATTTTGCGCGGCGACCACTTGCTGTTCGAGTTGCGAGACCCGATCGGAAAGCGATGGAGCGGAAGATTGCGCGCGGACCGGGAGGGCAGCGATCGAAAATAAGAGGAACACAAAGCACAACCGGAGCCGAATGGATTTCATCGCTATCTTCTCCGTGCGTTCCTGGAATCCGCGCGCCTGCCGCGGGTCAAATCCGGCTCATTATATGAGCCGCAGCAAAAACTGAATCATCGAAATTGTTGATACAATCCATTTGGGCAGGAGCCCGTTGCGCCCGGACCCGGGACACATCCTGCCAGGCCATCCGTGGATGATTCCCAGAACCATCCGAACTTTCTTCTTGCAGCCAAAAGCGAGCTTGAGCGGGAGCGAACCGTGAATGACCCAGATGATTTTACCGGAGCCGGGCAGCGTGGGATAAGTTTTCACTGGCTTGGTGCCCTTTTTTGCATTGTTTTGTTGGCGGCAGGCGTTCCCGCTTTCGGGGAATGGCACTCCGCGGGCGCGGTGACGGCGGCCCATGCGATTCCGAATGGCGCGGAATTTGAAGCGGGCCGCGCGCGGATTCGAATCACCGCGATTAGCGAATCGGTGGTGCGAGTTCGCGTGGCGCCAGATGCGAAATTTCCGGATGATTTTTCGTGGGCCGTTTTGACGGGCAGCAAGCAGACAATTGCAACGACGCTGAAGGAAACAGAGTCCGGTTGGGAGTTGGCTACCGGGCCGGTTACCGTTCGAATCCACAGATCTCCCCCAGGTATTGCGTTCGTCGATTCAGCCGGACACCTTCTTTCGCAAGATGACCCGGATCATCCGATGGCGTGGGATGGCGCGCGTTTCCGAGTGTGGAAGACTTTGCCGGAGAAGGAACACTTTTACGGATTGGGAGACAAACCCGGCTCGTTCGATCATCGCGGCCATGCCTATACGCTTTGGAATACGGACGATTACTTCTGGCAGGAATCTTCCGATCCTCTTTATAAGTCGATTCCATTTTTTGTTGCCGCGCAGCCGGGCGAAGCGTACGGAATCTTCTTCGACAACACGTATCGCAGCAAGTTCGACTTCGGCAAGGAAATGCCGGACGTCTATTCCTTTGGCGCGGAGGGCGGCGAGCTGAATTACTACTTCCTGGCCGGTCCGCAGCCGAAGCAAGTGCTGGAAGAATATGCGGACTTGACCGGCCGGATGCCGCTGCCTCCGCTGTGGGCGCTGGGATACCAGCAGAGCCGGTACAGCTACTATCCGGAAGCGCGGGTTCGCGAGCTGGCGCGGATGTTTCGTGAGAAAAAAATTCCCGCCGACGTGATTTATCTGGATATCGACTACATGGATGGTTTCCGGTCATTCACCATCGATCGCAACAAATTTCCGGACTTTGAAGGAATGATCGCCGATCTTGGCAAACAGGGATTCAAGGTGGTCACCATCATCGATCCCGGCATTAAGAAGGACCCAGGCTACTCGGTCTACGACCAGGGAATCGCGGGCGATGCGTTCATTCACAATCCGGATGGGGCGCTTTTCGAAGGGGAAGTGTGGCCCAAAGTTTCGGTGTTTCCGGATTTTGCGCGGGCCGCGACGCGAGAATGGTGGGGAGGTCTTTATCAGGGCCTGGCGCAGATGGGAGTTGGCGGATTCTGGAACGATATGAATGAGCCGGCGGTATTCCACCAACCGGGGAAGACGATGCGAGTGGACGCCGTGGATCTCGTGGATGGAAGGACGATCGATCAGCGGGCGTTTCATAATGTTTATGGGATGGAAATGGCGCGGGGCACATTTGAAGGTTTGCGGAAGTTGCGGCCGGACGAGCGTCCGTTTGTGCTGACGCGTGCCGCGTATGCGGGGGCGCAACGCTATGCCGCCACGTGGACCGGGGACAACACCAGTTCATGGAATCACCTGAGGATTTCGGTGCGCACGCTGCTGAATCTGGGCCTCTCCGGTTTTGCGTTCGTGGGCGACGACATCGGCGGGTTTATCGGCAGCCCCACTCCCGACCTGCTGACGCGCTGGATGGAATTGGGCGCATTGAATCCCATTTATCGCAACCATACGGAGAAAGGAACTGCAGATCAGGAACCATGGGTGCACGGACCGCAACAGGAAGCAATTCGCCGGCGCTACATTGAACTGCGGTACCAGTTGATGCCGTATTTGTACACCAGCTTCGAGGAAGCGTCTCGGGATGGATTGCCGGTAATGCGCCCGCTTTTCCTGGAGTATCCGGATGAGGAAGACCTGTACACGAACGATCGGGAATTTTTGTTGGGAAGGGACATTCTGGTGGCGCCGAAATTGATGGAGATGCTCGATGCATATCCAGTGGCGCTGCCAGGCGGTGCGGAGAGCAAATGGTATGACTATTGGACCGGGCAGAAATTCGCGGGTGGCCAATCGCTGAGTGTGAAGCCGCCGCTAGACGTGCTTCCTTTATATGTGCGTGGCGGCGCGATTCTGCCGCAACAGGCCGTGGTGCAGAACACGGAAGAAAAGCCGCAAGGGCCCGCTCGAATTGCGCGTCTATCCGGGGAAGGATTGCCGGGGTTCAGAATATCTGGATGACGGGAAAAGCTACGGATTTAAAAATGGCGCCTATCTTCGCGTGCAGTTTAGTTGCCGGGCGGCAGAGGGATCACTCTCGATTGCAGCTGCGGCGCGCGCAGGCTCCTATGCGCCGTGGTGGACCAGCGTGAAGCTGGAGATTTTCGGCGCGGAAAAAAAGCCCAAGGAAATTCGCGCCGGTGGGAAGGGCATCACGGATTGGACGTACGATGCCCGGCAAAATGCAGTGACCGTGACTATCCCGGACGCCGCTTCCGGCTGGGAAGTGGTGGTCGCCTACTAACTTGAGCGGAGTGCTGCGAAGTCGCTCGATTTGGGTTATTCGGATTTAATGACCTCGCCGCCCTTCATCACGAATTTTACGTGTTCCAGGATGGTTACATCGGTGAGTGGATCGCCATCCACCGCAACCAGATCAGCAAATTTCCCCGCCTGAAGCGATCCGACTCGATCGGACCAGCCCAGCAGATCGGCGGCGTTCACCGTCGCCGCCTGAATGCTTTGCAGCGGCGTCAGGCCCAGCTTCACCATCACTGCAAATTCATGCGCGTTGAGCCCGTGCGGATAAACGGCCGCATCGGTGCCGAATGCGACTTTCACTCCTTCGTGGAAGGCATGGGAGATGTTTATGCGGGCGGCGGGCATCACCATCTTAGCTTTTTCCAAAACGTAAGGAGTGACGCCGAGCTTATCGGTATTGGCGAGAAACCAATCGCCCAGGTAGAGCGTGGGGACGAGATACGTCCCGTGCTGCTTCATTAGTTGAATGTCTTCGTCATTGATATAGCTGCCGTGCTCGATGGAATCGACTCCGGCGAGGACCGCGGTCTTGATGCCCAGCGCGCCATGCGCGTGCGCGGCAACTTTGCGGCCCAGACCATGGGCGGTTTCGACGATTGCGCGCATTTCCTCGGGGCTGTACTGCTGAAAGGTGGGATTGTCGCCTTCGGAGAGGACTCCGCCGGTGGCTAGAATTTTGATCAGGTCCGCGCCGAATTTGATATTTTCGCGGACTTTTATGGTGACGCCTTGAACGCCATCGGCGACTCCGTCACCAGAGGCGTGAAATTCGGGGGCCAGGAAATTCTGGTCGCCGTGTCCTCCGGTGATGCTGAGGCCGGGACCGGAGGCCAGCATGCGCGGGCCGGGAACGTCTCCCGCGTTGATCGCGTCGCGGAGGGCGATATCCGCATAGCCGGGAGCGCCTACATTGCGAACCGTGGTGAAGCCGGCCTGTAGAGTGACGCGAGCGTTGCGGGCGCCGAGCAGAGCATCGCGCGGGACGGAGGAATGCAGGCCACGCGGTCCGAGAAGAAACGGGGAACCTGTTAGATGTGTGTGGCAATCGATGAGGCCGGGCAGCACGGTGGAATGGGAGAGATCGATCACGCGCGCGCCGGCGGGCACCTGAGATTCGAGTTCCGCGGCAGGGCCGATTTTCGTGATGCGTTCGCCTTCGATCAGAATGATTTGGTTTTCGAGATATTTGCCGGAGGTGACATCCAGAACTTTTCCGGCCTTCATGGCGACCACCGCGGGCTTCGCGGCCGCTGGTTCCTGGGCTGAACCGGGCAGAGCTGTCAGAACCGAAATCAGGAGAAGCAAGACTGCGAAATGCTTCATTGCGTTCCTCCGGGATGGAAAATCTTTTTTTGCAGGGCGCACGCGATTCTTGCGGGTGCGCTGCGCCGCCGGGCATTGTAGCTGTGTTGCGCGCGGGCGGTCCTAAATTTCTTTTCATCGTGAACGGACGCGTGGAATTGCCGCGGGGGCCGGGAGCGCGAGAATCGCCGTCCGGGCCAAATAAATTTTTCCACAACCACATAATTCCGGGTTGACAGCGTGTGTCCCGCAACGTATAAATATACAGAAGGCTGCATAATCAAACAGCCGCCAATTATGGGGATGCAAAAGCGATTCCGGCAAGGGCAGATTCTGAAAGTGATCTCGGCTGAAGCCATCTCGAATCAGGACGAACTGCGGCGCCGGCTCTCGCACCTGGGAATGCGCGTGACCCAGGCGACGCTGTCGCGCGATTTGCGCGACCTGAAGCTGGTGAAAACCGGCGAAGGATACCGCCCGTTTTCGGCGGTGAACGAAGAAACAGCGGCGCTGCCAGTGCTGATGCGGACGCTGCGGGAATTTCTGCTGGATATCCGGCCGGCGCAGAACCTGCTGGTTTTAAAGACCCCTCCGAGCGGGGCGCAGCCGCTGGCAGCCGCGATTGACGCCGAGCACTGGAAGGAAGTGGCGGGGACGCTGGCGGGCGACGATACCATCCTGATCGTTACGCCATCGAAATCCACTCGCGCCGCTCTGCAGAAGCGCATCGAGGATCTACTCCGATGACGGCCAAGGCAAAAGTTGCCGTCGTCGGCGCGACGGGGTATGCGGGTTACGAACTGGCCCGGATTCTGCTGCGCCATCCGCATGTGGAAGCGCCGACCTTTTATTTGCGCGAGGCGCATTCGAATATTCATTGCCTGAGCGAATTGTTTCCGCAGTTGCGCGGCTGGGGTGATGCGCCGTGCCGGACGTACTCGGCGGAATCGATCGCGAAAAGCGGTGCGCGCGCCGTGTTTCTTTCCACGCCGCATGAAGCATCGATCGAATTGGCGGCGGAACTGGCCGAGGCGGATATTCCGGTGGTGGATTTGAGCGGCGCATTTCGCTTCCGCGAGCCCGAAACGTTTTCGCATTGGTACAAGATTCCGGCGGCCGCGCGGGAACTGCTGGCAGGCGCTGTTTACGGTTTGCCCGAGCTTTATCCGCTGGCGCCCGTGGATGCGAAGTTGGTTGCGAATCCGGGGTGCTACGCCACTTCCGTGATTCTGGGATTGCGGCCGATCCTGGACTCCGGCTGGGTGGCGCGCGAGCGCGGGATTGTCTGTGATTGCAAATCGGGCGTGAGCGGCGCGGGGAAAGAACCGAAGCGCGAAACACACTTCGTCGAAGTAAACGGGAATTTTCGCGCATACGGGGTGTTCACCCACCGGCACACGCCGGAAATTACCGGGCATCTGGGGCTCGAACCTGAAGACATGATGTTCACCACGCATCTGCTGCCCGTCGAGCGCGGGATTCTATCCACCCTGTATGTGTGGTTGAGCGAGCCGCACAAGGCCGATGAAATTGAAGGGCTGTACCGTCAATTCTATGCAGGACGCAAGCTGGTGAGAATTTCACCGGCGGGCCGCCTGCCGGAATTGCAGCATGTGACGCACACGAATTTTTGCGACATCGGCTTCGTCCTCGATCCATCGGGCCGGCGGCTGGTGATCGTTTCCTGCCTCGACAATCTGGGGAAAGGCGCCGCCGGGCAAGCGGTGCAAAACCTAAACGGGATGCTGGGCTATCCCGAAACCACAGGACTGATATGAGACTCGTCGTAAAAATTGCCGGCGCGCTGCTCGAACAGGAAGAGAACGTTCAGAGCATTGCGCGGCAGATCGTGGAACTTGCAAAAGAAGGACATGAGCTGTTGATCGTGCATGGCGGCGGAAAAATTTTTACCGCAACGCTGGCGCGCATGGGGATTACCAGCCGCTTCGTGAACGGACTGCGCGTGACCGACCGCGAAACGCGCGACGTGGCCGTAATGGTTCTCGGGGGCTTGCTGAATAAGCGGATGGCCGCGGCAATTTCGCTGGCGGGGCACGCGGCCGTGGGAATCGCGGCATCTGATTCGGCGTGCTTCCTGGCCGAGCCGATGATGCACAACGAAGTAAGCGGCGGGCTGGGTTTCGTCGGTTACGTCACCGGAGTGAATCTGGAATTTCTGACTTCGCTGTGGCGAGCCGGAGTGATCCCCGTCGCATCGTGCCTGGGCCTGGGAGCGGATGGAGAGCTGTACAACATCAACGCGGATCACATGGCCGCAGCGTGCGCGGAATATTGCCACGCCGATCGCCTGATATTCCTGACGGACGTTGCCGGTGTTCTGGACGGAGAGAAAGTGCTTTCCGCGGTGAGCGGCAGCGACATCGAGGACTTAATCCGGCAGCACAAAGTGTCAGGGGGAATGGTGCTGAAACTGGAGGCGGCGAAGCGGGCGCTGGCGGGCGGCGTGCGGCAGGTGCGCATCGCCGGCGGGACGAGGCCTCGCGCGCTGCTTTCCGCGGCGGGCGGCGCTAAGGGGCCGGGAACGCGCGTCACATATTCGTTCACACGCACCGCTGTGCGTGCGGCAAAGGCTGTGCGATGAAACCATCAAAAGTGAAAAAAGAGGGCCAGGTCAACGCGGCGCGAATCCATCGCGACGAAGCGAAACATTTGATGAACACGTACCGGCGGCCGCCGGTGGTGTTCACGCACGGCAAGGGCTGTTACCTTTTTGATTCGAAGGGCAAGCAGTATCTCGATTTTCTGGGCGGCATCGCCGTGAATGCGCTGGGATATTCGCATGCCCGCCTGGTGCGGGTGATTCGCCGCGAAGCCGCGAACGCCGTGCACTATTCGAATTTGTTCCACAATCCTTATCAAGGGCCGCTGGCCAGCAAATTGGCAAAGTGGTCCGGGCTGGACCGAGTTTTCTTTTCGAATAGCGGCAGCGAGGCGGTGGAAGGTGCGCTGAAATTGGCGCGGATTTATGCGCACAAGCATGCTACGGCCGGGATGCCCCCGAGAACCCGGTTTCTGGCGCTGGAAAATTCTTTTCACGGACGGACGTTTGGCGCGCTTTCGATTACCGCGACCGAGAAATACCGCGAGCCATTCGAGCCGCTGGTGCCGGGCGTGGAGTTTGTGCGGTTCAACGACGTGGAGGATTTGGAAGCGAAGTTCGAGCCGAATTCCGCTGGCGGCGTCTGCGCCCTGGTGATTGAGCCGATTCAGGGCGAAGGCGGAATCTATTCCGTCAGCGACGAATTCTGGCAGCGCGCTCGGGACCTGACCAACGCCCACCATGCCGCACTGATCGCGGATGAAATTCAGAGCGGGCTGGGGCGTACGGGCCGCAAATTTGCGTACCAGAAATTTGAAGCGAAACCGGACATTGTGACTGTCGCGAAGCCGCTGGCCGGTGGGCTGCCACTTGGCGCATTTATCGCCAATGAAGAGTTCGCCTCGGCGCTCACTCCCGGTTTGCATGGCTCGACGTTTGCTGGCGGACCGCTGATCTGCGCGGCGGCTCTTGAGTTTTTGGCTACCGTGGAAGAGGAGAAGCTGATCGAGAACATCCGCGCTCGCGGCGCGGAGTTGCGCGCGGGCCTCGAGAAACTGGCCGCGAAACACGATTTTATCCTCGAAGTGCGCGGAGAGGGCTTGATGCTGGGCATGGAATTGACGGTAGAGGGCGCCCCCTACGTGGAAGCCGCGTTGCGCGACGGATTAATCATCAATTGCACCCACGAACACACCCTGCGCCTGTTGCCGCCGTTCATTATTCGCGCGCAGCAGGTGAAGGATTTCTTGGAAAAATTTGAAACTGTTCTGGCCAAGACTCCCAAACCGAAAGCAAAGCCGGAAGAACATGCGTCGCACGCAAAAGCGGAACAGGCTGCGCTAGCCGTTGCGAGGTAAATGATGAACGCAGTTGTCACATCCACAAGCCTGGCTCCGGCCCGCGATTTGCTGACGGGCATGGAATGGAATCCGGCGCAGGTTCACGACCTATTCAGCCTGGCGTCGGACGTGAAATTGCATCCCGACCGCTATCGCGGCGCGCTGGCCGGACGCTTCCTGGCATTGATTTTTGAGAAGCCGTCGCTGCGCACGCGTGTGACGTTCGAAGTGGGGATTGCCAGCCTGGGTGGAAGCGCGGTTTTTCTGGATCACTCGAATTCGCGCCTCGGCCTGCGGGAATCGATTGCGGATGTGGCGCACAATCTGGAACGCTGGGTGCATGGAATCGCGGTGCGAACGTTTGAACAGCAAGTGGTGCAGGAACTGGCGGACAACGCGGCCATCCCGGTGATTAATGCGTTGTCGGATCGCTACCATCCCTGCCAGGCGCTGGCGGATTTCTTCACGCTCGAAGAACGCTATGGGAATCTGCGCGGCTTTAAATTCGCTTACGTGGGCGATGGAAACAACATGTGCCACTCGTTGCTTTCGATTGGAGCGCGCGTGGGGGCGCATGTGCGCATCGCTACGCCCGCGGGCTATGAACCAGACCCTGAAATCGTGGCGGAAGCGAAACGGGCGGCGCGCGAGACGCGCGGAAAAATTGAAATTCTGCGGTCGCCCGAAGAAGCGGTGGCCGGGGCGCAGGCGGTCTACACGGATGTGTGGGCCAGCATGGGCCAGGAAGCCGAGGCCGCGGAACGCGAGAAAATTTTCGCACCGTACCAGGTGAACGAAGCTCTGTTCGCGCACGCTTTGCCTGACGCGGTGTTCATGCACTGTCTTCCGGCGCATCGCGGCTCGGAAGTCAGCGCTGCAGTGATCGATTCGCCGCAGTCGATCGTATTCGATCAGGCGGAAAGCCGCCTGCACGCACAGAAAGCCATTCTACTTACGCTACTCGGCTAAGGAGATTCACTTGCCAAAGAAAGTAGTGCTTGCCTATTCCGGAGGACTGGACACTTCGATCATTATTCCGTGGCTGATCGAAACGTATGGTTGCGAAGTGGTCGCCATGATTGGCGACCTGGGCCAGCAGGAAGATCTGGAAGCCGCGCGGAAAAAAGCGCTGGCCACGGGCGCGAGCGCGGCCTACGTGGAAGACCTGCGCGAGGAATTTATCGTCAATTACATCTGGCCCACGCTACGCGCCGGCGCGGTGTATGAGCACAAATATTTGCTGGGGACTTCGTTTGCGCGGCCCATCCTGGGACAGCAGCAGGCGCAACTGGCGCGGAAACTGGGCGCGGATGCCGTGGCGCACGGCTGCACCGGAAAAGGAAACGACCAGGTGCGGTTCGAACTGGCTTGCAAGGCAATCGCTCCCGAGCTGAAGATCATTGCGCCGTGGCGCGAATGGACGATCAACTCGCGCGAGGATGCCATTGCCTACGCGCGCGCCCACAATATTCCGATCGAACAGACCACCGCCAATATTTATAGCCGTGACCGGAACATCTGGCATCTGAGCCACGAAGGCGGCGTGCTGGAAGATCCCGCGAATGCGCCGGATGAAGCGATGTGGCAGTGGGTGGTGTCTCCCGCGGAAGCCCCGGATAACGCCGCGGAAGTGGAAATTGGATTCGAGGCGGGAACTCCGGTTTCCGTGAACGGAGAAAAATTGCGGCCGCTGGAATTGATTGAGGCGCTGAACGAAGTGGCGGCAGCAAACGCCGTGGGACGGATGGAATTGGTGGAGAACCGGCTGGTGGGAATCAAATCGCGCGGCGCGTATGAAACTCCCGGCGGCACCTTGCTGGTGACGGCGCACCGGGAACTCGAATCGCTGTGCCTGGATCGCGAGACGGCGCATTACCAGCAATTGCTCTCGTTGCGTTATGCGGAAATGGTTTATTACGGCATGTGGTTTACTCCGCTGCGCGAATCGCTTGATGCGTTTTTTACTTCGTCGCAACAGCGAGTTACCGGAAAAGTGGGACTTTCACTTTACAAGGGAAATGTAAGCGTGCTGCGGCGCGAATCGCCATACTCGCTCTATCGCACCAAGCTCGCCAGCTTCACCATGACCGGATACAACCCCAAAGATGCCGAGGGATTCATCAACTTGTTCGCGTTGCCCATCACGGTTCCGCCGATGAATAGCAAAGAACAATCGACGGATGAAGTGGCGAAGAACGCGGCGGTGGGAGCGGCGAATCGTTGAGCGGAGCAGGCCATCAAAAAATGTGGGGCGGGCGATTCGAGAAACAGCCGGACGCGTCTTTTTACGAGTTTGAGCGTTCGTGGTCGTTCGACCGCCGCTTGCTTCCTTACGAATTGGCTGTGGACCGCGCGTGGGCACGCGCGCTGGTTGGTGTTGGAATCCTTACCGAAGCCGAATCCAAACAAATTATTTTGGCGCTCGATGAAATCGAAAAGCGGTCTCAGGCCGAGCCTGGCTGGCTCGATGCATCGGCCGCCGAAGACGTGCATCATTTTGCGGAAACTGCGTTGATCGAGCGGTTAGGCGCGCTCGGCGCGAAATTGCACACCGGCCGCAGCCGGAATGAAATGTGCGTCACCGAATTCCGCATGTTCATCAAGGATGCCGCGGTGGCGATGATCGCCGCGGTGGCGGGATTGATCGAGTCGCTGCTCGAGCGGTCGGAAAAATACCTGGGATTGCCGATGCCGGGAATGACCCACCTGCAGCACGGGCAGCCGATTCTGGTTTCCCATTTTCTGCTGGCGCACGCGGAAGGATTTTTTCACGACGCGGACCGGCTGGCATTTGCCGCCAACACAAACAATGCCTGTCCAATGGGCGCGGGAGCGCTGGCGGGCTGCGGGTTTGCCGTCGACCGGATGGCGATTGCGCGCGATTTGGGATTCGCGCGGATCACGCGCAACAGCCTGGATTCGGTGAGCCGCCGCGATTTTGCGCTCGATTATTTGTACGCGCTCTCCGTGCTTGCCAGCCACCTTTCGCGGCTGGCGGAAGATTTCGTCTTGTTCGCTTCGCAGGAATTCGGGTTCATCACGCTTCCGGATGAATATTCCACCGGCAGCAGCCTGATGCCGCAAAAGAAAAATCCCGATGCGTGGGAATTGATCCGCGGCAAATCCGGCCGCGTCACCGCCGCACTGGTTTCGCTGCTGATGACGCTGAAGGGATTGCCCACCAGTTACCAGCGCGATTTGCAGGAAGACAAAGAGACGCTTTTTTCCGCGCACGACCAGGCGCTGGCGATGACCCAAATTGCTGCTGGAACAATTGCGGCCACGCGCTTCAACGAAGCGCGGCTCCGCGAAGCCGCCTCCGATCCTTCCTTGGTGGCCACTGAAATGGCGGATTATCTGGTGACGCGCGGCGTGCCTTTCCGGCAAGCGCACGAAATCGTGGGCAAAGCGATTCGCGAAGCGGAACGGTTGGGCACGGGAATCGCACAATTGCCGCCGGAAACGCTCAAGCAGCTTTCGCCGGTGTTCGACGCGGACCTTGCGGATGCGCTGACTGTGGAAGCTTCACTGGCCCGTCGAAATTTGCCGGGCGGCACGGCGCCGGAAACGGTCCGCAAATCGCTGGCGGATTTTCGCACGCGGCTGGAATCGCTGATGGGCGCGGCGGCGGGAGTGGGGCGATGAGGGCGCGGAAAGCACGAGCTTCGGATGCCGTGGCGATTCATCAATTGATCGCTCATTATGCGGGAGAAGGATTGCTGCTTCCGCGCACGGAAGCCGATATTCGCGAACACATCGCGCGGTTCCTGGTGCTGGATGACAAAGACCAATTGGCCGGCTGCGTTGCGCTGGAACCTTACGGCGCGGACCTGGCGGAAATTCGATCGCTGGCGATCGGTCCGGACATGCGTGGGCGCGGCCTGGGCGGACGCCTGGTGCAATATGCGCTTTCCGAAGCGCGGCGGCGGAAAATCGCACGGGTCTTTGCGGTGACGCAATCTCCGGATTTTTTCACCCAGCGCGGATTTGCGCGAACCACGCGGCAGGCGCTGCCTGAAAAGATCGAGCGGGATTGCAATACTTGCCCCAAGAAACGGACCTGCAAACTGGCGGCGGTGATTGCCGTGGTGATGCCGGAGCGCGTGGTTCTGCCCGTGCTATCCGAATCCGCAACTCCTCTTGCCGTATGAAGCCTCGAATTTCGGCCTCGATGTTGCCGCGCGGTTTCACTTTTTCGTCCACTGCCTGCGGCCTGAAAAAATCAGGCTTCGATCTGGCGCTGATCGTGAGCGAAACTCCCGCCACCGCTGCTGGCGTATTCACTACCAATCTGGTGCAGGCTGCGCCGGTGGTGCTCTCGCGCGAAAATATTCGCCGCGCGGCCGGGCATATGCGGGCCATCGTGGTGAATTCCGGCAACGCTAATTGCTCCACGGGTCCCGCGGGCATGAAAGCTTCGCGGGCGACTGCGGAAGCGGTGTCGCGGGCGCTAGGTTGCGGGCCGGAGGAAGTGATTGTTTGCTCGACGGGAGTGATCGGCGTGCCGTTGCGCGTCGAGCGAATCTTAAACGCCGTGCCCGATCTGGCCGCCAAGCGGCGTACGGGCGCTGCGGCCTATGCGCAATTGACGCGCGCGATCATGACTACGGACACGCGTCCGAAATGGGCGGCGGCGAAGTGCAAAATTGCGGGGCGCGAAGTTCGCGTTGTGGGATGCACCAAAGGCGCGGGAATGATTCATCCGCAGATGGCCACGATGCTGGCATTTCTGGCAACGGATGCGGCGATTGCGGCGCCGGTGCTGGCGCGTGCATTGCGCGAGGCCGTTCACGGAACGTTTAATGCGATCACCGTAGATGGCGACACTTCGACGAACGATACCGTGGCCGTGCTGGCGAATGGAGCGTCGGGCTCGCGCGCAATTGCGGCCGGCAGCGCTGACTATCGGAAATTCAAAGGCGCGCTCGAAAGCGTGTGTCGTGCGCTGGCTTTGGCGATTGTCGCCGATGGCGAAGGCGCCAAGCGCGTGATCGAAATCGAAGTCCGAGGAGCGGCATCGGATGCGGCTGCCGTGCAAATTGCCCGAACGATTGCGAATTCGCCGCTGGTAAAAACCGCATTTGCGGGCGGCGATCCAAATTGGGGACGCATTCTTGCCGCAGCAGGTCGCGCGGGAGTTCCGTTTCGTCCGGAGCGGGTGGACATTTCTCTGGCGGGAATTCTGATGTGCCGCCGCGGAATTGAATCTCCGTTCGATGAACGCGCAGCGCACCGGAAATTGATGGCAACTTACGTCCCGGTAGTGATGGATTTGCGCTCCGGCCGCGGCCGCGCGCACATGTGGACCTGCGATTTCACCGGCGACTACGTGAAAATCAACGCCAGCTACCGCACCTAAGAATTGTTTGCGTCAACTCTGCTGGTGACGCTTCAGTATCCTAAATCCACTCGATCAAAACCACTGTAGCGAATCAAATTTCGATGATTGCGTATTGAGCATTGGGCTCACGATGTGCTGCTATGAAGCTGCAAGTAAGCTGGAACACAGAGTTCGGCGTGCCTACCATGCACACTAATAGAACGCACAGGAAATGTCCGGTCTATTCTCACTGGAAGCACATGACTCAATCAGAGTCAGCGGCATACCAAAATCCAATCGATCAATATATACTCAGATGACTTAGACGGAGAATTAACATGAAGTGCTTCAGTCATCTGCAAGCCGAAGCTGTCGGAACATGCAAGTACTGCTTCAAAGGTGTATGCGCTGACTGCGCAAAAGACACTGGCATCGGAATAGTGTGCAGTCCGCAGTGCGAAGAAGAGGTGAGGTCTTTGAAGGCGATGACGGATAGGAGCAAGCAAGCATTCCCCCTTGTCGCTAAGACACATGGGCGAAATGCAATCCTGCTCGCTCTATTTGGAGTCGTATTCATCGTTTTCGGCGCAATCGAACGAAGCGATTCATTTATATTTCCATTCTTGTTTTCGTTCGGAGTCCTGATGGTCATTGGAGCTATCTTTTCGTTCCTAATGGCGCGCAGATTTACAAAAGCGTCGCGAGCCCAAGCCTGAGTCGGCTCTAACTGAAGATTTTGCACTGTTAAGCAAACTACTAATGTCCGGTTATCGGAAGCCAGCCTAATACAAAACTATCCGTCGGCAGCTTGCGAGAGATGCAGTGTCAGTCGGGATTATTCCCATTTCCAGTTGGCGTATTGTTCGCGGAGCTTGGTTTTTAGGAATTTGCCTACGGAGGTGCGCGGGATTTCCGGTGCGAAGACGAAGCCGTCGGGTAGTTGCCACTTGGCGAATTTGCTGGCGAGATAATCGCGCAATTCCTGCGGCGTTGCGTGAGCGGAATCTTTCAGCACTACTATGGCGAGCGGGCGCTCCTGCCATTTCGGATGGGTGATGCCGATCACGGCGGCTTCGCGCACCGCGGGATGGCCCATCAGCGCATTTTCCAGGTCCACTGAACTGATCCACTCGCCGCCGGATTTGATCAGGTCTTTGGCGCGGTCGGCGATCTTGACGTAGCCTTCGGGATCGATCGCGGCGATATCTCCGGTGCGGAACCAGCCGTCGGCGGACCAGCGCGTATTCGATCCCGGAGCCTCGTAATAACTGGCGGCAACCCAGGGGCCGCGAGCCTCGAGTTCGCCAATCGTTGTCCCATCCCATGGAGCCTGGCCCTTCTCCGTCATCACCCGTAACTCGACAAACGGAACCGGCCAGCCTTGTCTGGAGCGGACAGCATAGCGGTCATCCTCGGACCAATCGTACATATAGGATTTCAGTTGCGCGGTTGTGGCGACGGGAGTGGTTTCCGTCAAGCCCCACAGGTGGATCAATTGGAAGCCGTGGCGATCAAGCCCGCGAATCAAGGATTCCGGTGGTGCGGCTCCGCCACACGGAATTCTGACAGGCCCGGCGAATTTCCATCGACCGGGATATTGCTCGAGCGCCGAGAGAACGCCCAGCCACACGGTTGGAACCGCAGCGGTGATGCTCACACTTTCCTGTTCGATCAGATTCAGAATGCCTTCGGGATCGGCCTGCGGCCCCGAAAAGACAATCTTGGCGCCGACCAACGTGCAAGTGAAGGGAATACCCCAGGCGTTGGCGTGAAACATGGAAGAAAGCGGCAATACAATATCCCGGTGCGAAATACCGAATACATCCTGCAAGGCTGACGCCATGCTGTGCAGCACTAACGCGCGATGGGAATAGACGACGCCTTTGGGGTTTCCAGTGGTTCCGGAAGTGAAGCACATGGCCGCCGCTTCATTCTCGTCGAGTTGGGGATATTCGAATTGATCCGGAGCGCCATCGAGAAACGATTCGTAGCTTTCACAGCCGGAAGGGATGGAATTGCCGCCATAAGGCACAACAAAGACCCGTTCAAACTTCACCTGGGAGCGGAATTTTTCATAAGTCGGAAGCAGCGCTACGTCCACGATCAGAAATCGATCCCGCGCGTGATTGGCGATGTAGGCGATTTCCGCCGGGTGCAACCGCAGGTTTAGAGGGTGAAGCACGCCGCCCGCTGCCGGAATTCCAAAATACGCTTCCAGGTGGCCGGAGTGATTCCACATCAAAGTGGCCACTCGCTCGCCCCGCTGCAGGCCCGCTTGCTGCAAAGCCGCCGCCAGCCGCCGCGCGCGGCGGTAGAAATCCGCGTAGGTGTAGCGGCGGAAACTGCCATCAGGCTGGCGCGAGACGATTTCTACTTTGCCGAAAAGCCTGCCGCCCCGCTCAAGAATGTGGGTGAGCGTGAGCGGGAAATCCATCATGGTTCCAAGCACGGGGGTCCTCCAGAAATGCTGCGGCGCATCCTATCACTGATGCGAGCCGGCTATGCAATTTCAACTGTTTTCAAGCGCCTTTCGGCGGCGAGGCCGGGCAAACTTGCCGGGAGCAACATTCATTGACTCGTAACCATAAGTGGTCCAGTATGCAGTCGTGCGGCTGGAGCATAGGCTTCAACCCGGAGTAGCCGGGCCCCACTTGGCTACCTGCGGACTCGATCCTTCACTTTGGCCTATCGGAACACACGCGGAAGTCCACGCGCTCAGATCTACTAGGAGCACAATGTGAAGAAGCTCTACGTGGGTAACTTGCCTTTCCAGGCAAGCGAGGAGGATTTGGCTGCGCAGTTTTCCGGAGCAGGAATCAAGACGGATTCTGTGACGCTCATCCGAGATCGTTTCTCCGGCCAGCCGAGAGGCTTTGGCTTCGTTGAGATCACCGACGATGGAGAAGCGGACAAAGCGATCGCCACTTTGAACGGCAAAGATTTTCTAGGCCGCGCAATCGTGGTCAACGAGGCGCGCCCGCCACGTGAAGGTGGAGGAGGCGGCGGAGGCGGTGGCCGAGGAGGCCACGGAGGCGGGGGTGGTGGTGGCCGAGGCGGCAGCGGTGGCGGCGGTGGACGTGGTGGCCACGGCGGAGGTGGTGGCGGCCGAGGCGGCGGACGCCGCGACTGATAGAATTTAGGGCTCCCTTTCAGACACTTATGCGGGCACGAATTGATATTCGTGCCCGTTTTTTTTGGTGCCTTCTTTCTTCTTGGCGATATTCATCGACACGAGAACAAGGAAGAATCGGCGGGACTGAAATATTCAGAGTCAAAAAATGAGGCCTCGGAAATTTCAGACCAGATCAAGCGGAAGTAGTACGCGCCTGGTTGACAGGAAGCGCGGAGGACTCGATCGCCGCGGATCCGCGCCGGGATTCGACGTGTTCGACAAGTCCACTCACGAAGCGGAAACGTTCGACCAATGCGCATTCCACCCCCTGATCTACCAGGGCGGGAATGTTGAGCTTGGATTCGGCTTCGTCGAGTTCCGCGGGAAACGCGTGCAAGGCCGGCATGCGCGGCATAAAGATTGGACAGCAATCGTGAAAAGGCTCGGAAGAGGCATTGTACGTGCCGATTTTCTTGGCTAAATTCATGATTTCGAGCTTGTCCGTGCCTGCGAGAGGGCGAAACACTGGCATGCGCACCGCATCGCCTACCGCGGCCATATTGTGCAGGGTTTGCGAAGCCACTTGGCCCAGGCTATCGCCCGTTACCAGCGCCAGCGAACGGCCGCGCATCGCTAACCGCTCGGCAATTCGCAGCATCATCCGCCGATACAGTAAAATGCGATAGCGTTCTGGCGCGTAGCGCACGATCTCGCGTTGGATTGGCTCGAAGGGCACGCGATAGAGCCTCGCTGTAAATTGGTAGGGCACGAGTTTGCTTACCAGTTCGCGCGCAACATGCAAGGAAGATTCCCCGGGTTGCGCGCCCCCTCCATAAAAGTGTGCGAAGGAAAGGTGCGCGCCTCGCCGCATCATGTGGTACGCAGCGACGGCCGAATCGTATCCGCCGGAAAGCAGGCACATCATGCGTCCCGCGGTATTCGCCGGCAGTCCACCCGCGCCGGGAATTTTTCGCGCGTAGACGAGCGTGGGCCCGGGTGTGATCTCGATGCGACAGGTAACTTCCGGCTCCTTCAAGTTCACACGGACATCACGGCCATTTTCGCGCAGGCGATCCAGAAGGTACCGGCCGACCAGTGACTCGGTTTCGGTGGAAGAATGAGGAAATGATTTATCGCTTCGCTTTGCGCGTACAGCGAAACTGGAGAATTGCAGCGGCGCGATTTCGTCCCAAGCGGTGCGGAAGATGGTGTCCAGATCCCGGTCGACAGGGCGAGCCTTAGCATAGAAAGCCACGCCGAACACGCGTTCCACACGCGCACAGGCCTCTTCAAGCATGGCGCCGTCGCGCAGGCGAATCAGCAAACGGTCGCCGGGTCGCTCCACCGAGACAATGGGGATTCCGCCAAGAGCCACGCGCAAGTTGGCGACGAGTTTGTTGAGAAAGTACGGCCGGTTTCCGCCCTTCAGCCAGAGTTCATGGTAGTGCACGACGATGACGGTGCTATCCATTGGGTTCGAGAGTGTGCCGGGGACGTCTGATCACCAAAAGTATAGCAGCCGCAAGCGATCGAGAGTAGTCACCCGGAGAGGTCGCGGAGAGTCTTGAAGGTACTAGCCGGGTAGTGGCAGGACAACACTTGAGGGGACCCGTAACTCTAAGGTTACAGCCGCCGCCGCCGATGATCATTCTGTCGAAGCAACAGGCGCATAATCGGCTTCGTTTCGCTCTAGAGTATTCCAGGTAGATAGGAAGAAAAGCTTCGATGGAAACGAACCCTTCGAGGCTTCACGGCATCCAATGTTTTGCCATCCGGGTTTTCCGGAGGCGTGGGAGGTCCCGCATGTGGAATCGGCGCGATTGGGATGACTTCTTCCAGATCGTCAGGAAGAATTGGCGGGGAATGCGTCCTCCGAGGCCAGTGGACCGCTCGACCCGGAATCGTCTTGTCCCGGCGGAAGGATACAGCCTGGCGGAATTAGACGACGCGGGCATCAGCATCGAGCAGGCTGAGCAGTTCGGCCTGCCCGTGGACGCCGGACGTGTGGGCTCCTACGGCCCCAACGTCTGGGCTCTTCGGGATTTCCGCCGAGTCACCCGAGCGCGAAGCTAAGGATCCTCCTTTGCCTTTTCGGCCAACTTCCATGCCTTCCCCCCTTGACGGTTTTAGCGAAAACTGTAAACTGCACTTTTCTGCCATGGCTACTCAGCCCAACCCGGTTGAAGAAGTCGCGCGAGATTTTGAGTATCCCCAGCGCGAGGCCGCCTTTTTTTACGGCCTATTCCTGCGCGGACATTCCGCGGAGGAGTTGCGGCGCGACATCGAAGTGCCGGCCGCCGTGCTGGCCAAGTGGGACAAGGAAACCGCGCACGAGCCGCAATTGCGCGTCATCCTCGAACGCATTCTGGATTACCGCCGGCATGTTCTCGCCATTTTTGAGTCGCTGATCGGCCTCGACTCCGAAAGCCAACGCGTCCAGTAATATTCTTTTCCCATCCCAGGCTATTCGTGAAATCATTCGTTCGCTACTCATAGTCAATGGACGTGCTCTTGGCGCCGGCCGGTTTCGGGGCCTTAAATCCATCATTCCCTCATGGCGCGCTGAAGGAGAAGTCCCGACGATGGCGCGGAAGACGAAGCGATTTGCGAACCTGCAGCGAGAGGCCTACATCGCTATCTTTACGGTCTGTGCCATCGTGCTCCACCTAGTACTGCGATACGGCGCGCATCGCTCAGGGCGCGCTTCCAATTTCCCTCTTTATGCCGCACTACTGCTCGGCGGAGTCCCCCTGGTTTTCGACCTGAGCCGCAAACTGGTTAAGCGCGAGTTCGGTTCGGATCTGCTGGCGGGAGTCTCGATCCTCACGGCCGTACTGCTGGGCGAATACCTGGTGGCGACAATCGTGGTGCTGATGCTTTCGGGCGGCGAAGCGCTGGAAAAATTTGCCACGGCGCGAGCTTCTTCCGTGCTAGATGCCCTGGCCCGGCGAATGCCGTTGGTGGCTCATCGTCAGACAGGGTCCGGAGCCAGTGATGTGAAACTGGAAGAGATTCGCATTGGCGACCGGCTGATTGTCTACCCCCACGAAATTTGCCCGGTGGACGGCGTGGTGGTGGAAGGGCATGGCTTGATGGATGAATCGTTCTTGACGGGCGAGCCCTACGAAATGTCGAAGACACCCGGAGTGCAGGTGATTTCGGGAGCGATTAACGGAGATTCGTTGTTGTTGATTCAGGCGGAAAAACTGGCGGAGGATTCGCGCTACGCGCGGATCATGAAAGTGATGCAGGAGACGGAGCAGCAGCGGCCGCGCCTTCGGAGGCTGGGCGATCAACTCGGCGCCTGGTACACGCCGATTGCACTTTCCGTCGGGGTGATTGCCGGAATCGCAGCCGGCAGTGCGCAACGGTTTTTGGCCGTCGTGGTGATCGCCACTCCGTGTCCTTTGCTGCTGGCCATACCGACAGCCATCATCGGCGCGATTTCATTGTCGGCGCGGCGCGGAATCATCATCAAAAATCCAGCGGTGCTGGAGCAGATCGATACTTGCACAACTCTGATTTTCGATAAGACGGGGACATTGACCTACGGGAGGCCGACCTTAACCGAAATAATTTGTGCACCCGGATTCAACCGTGAGGACGTTCTGCGCTTGGCTGGCAGCCTGGAGCAATACTCGAAGCATCCGTTGGCCGGCGCCATTCTGAATGCACTTAAAAGTGAACGAATCGTGCTGGAGCCGGCCGAGCATGTGAGCGAACGTCCCGGCGAAGGTTTACGAGGAAGCGTGAACGGACGCGCGGTACGAATCACCGGACGAAGTAAAGTTTCGCAAGCGGAATTGGAGCTTCCTCCACCCAGTGGTGGATTGGAGTGCCTGGTTTTTGTGAATGAAAAATATGCGGCCGCGTTGCGTTTTCATGATGCTCCCCGCAAAGATAGCCGTCTATTCGTGGAACATTTGAAACCAAAACACGGAGTTCGTCGGGTGATGCTGGTTTCGGGAGATCGGGAATCCGAGGTTCGTTATCTGGCCGAGACGGTCGGAATCAGCGAAGTGTATGCCAGCAAGAGTCCTGAAGAGAAGGTCGCTATTGTGAAGGAGGAGGCATCGCACTCGAAGACTTTGTTCGTGGGCGATGGCATTAATGATGCGCCGGCGCTGATGGCTGCCACGGTAGGGGTGGCATTTGGTTCGGCAAGCGACATTACCACCGAAGCAGCGGATGCCGTGGTGCTCGACCTGGCGCTTGGAAAAATTGATGAACTCATGCACATCGGGCGCCGCATGCGCCGGATCGCGCTCGAAAGTGCGGTAGGAGGAATGGCGGCCAGCATCGTCGGGATGGGCTTTGCAGCCGCGGGATTCTTGCCGCCCATTGGAGGCGCAATCACACAGGAAATAATTGATGTGCTGGCGGTATTGAATGCCGTTCGAATGGCGCTGCCAACGAAAAGCCTTCAAGATTTCTGAGCGAAAGGGACCAGTGCTCCATCTACTCCTGATTTTCGGCCTCGTATTCCTGCTCAACTTGATCCCTGCCTTCGCTCCGCCAACCTGGATGGTATTTTCGTTCTTGGGCTTTCGATTTCGAGAGAATATCGGCTGGAAGTTTGCCCTCGCCGGTGCATTGGCGGCGGCGCTCGGCAGGCTCACGCTTGCGAAGATGTCCCGGATGATAGTCCGAAAGCGGTTCCTGAGCGATCAAACTCGAAAAAATGTGGACGCGATCAAGGACCGGCTGGAGAAACATCCCAAGCTGACGTTCGGAATTTTTCTCTTTTATGCCTTCACGCCGCTGCCTTCCAATTATCTGTTCATCGCCTACGGATTGACCACGCTTCGGCTGATGCTGATCACGGTACCCTTCTTCCTGGGCCGGTTTGTGAGCTATTCCTTTTGGGCCGTCACGGCCTCGGTTGTCTCGCGACACATTGCTCTGGATGACGCGGACGCCCTTTCCTACTTCAGTATCTATTTCGTTGCAACACAGTTGCTGTTGTTGGGTTTGATTTATATCTTCACGCGAATTGACTGGCGCATTCTTTTTGTTGAGAAGAGACTTAAGTGGCTCGATCGGGAAGAAACCAAGGATCCGCGGGACTAGTTGAGATTCTTGGCCCGTGCAATTCTCCTGCGCACGCGAGTAAACCCCAAAAAGCAATCAAGCGCCGGCTTTCCTCGCCTGCGCGCCAACTAGCCGATTGAAGCAGAAATAGAGATAGCGTAAGATCAAACACAACGCAGTGTGAACAAAACGGTTCCCCGGTAGCTCAATGGTAGAGCATTCGGCTGTTAACCGAAGGGTTGCTAGTTCGAATCTAGCCCGGGGAGCCAAACCTCTCTTTTTCAATTATTTGAAATTCCTAGAAACGCGATTTTCGGCTGACTATCAGTCGAGGGTAAGCCGAATGCTGCCTGCTGCAGCCTTGATAGCAGAGTTAGAGGATCATTCCTGGATTCAGTAAAATACGTAGCCTTTCGTCCCAATTCCTCCAACCGCTCATTGGGTGCGATCGGTGCATAATCAGGGCTGATTGCATGGCGAGCGCAGGCATTCAATGTTGCGGATCTATTTATCTCCACTTATCTCCACACGCAAGAGATCGGTGCTGCGAACATGTTATCGCCGAATGGGACGGTGTTCTCAGAGTCGTAGAGAACCAATCCGAGTTTGAAGTTGTTCCCGGAGGCCGCCGATAATTTACGCAGTCCACGGAAGTCGCCCGCGCTAACTGTCGCTGCGGCTTTGATCTCAAGGCCCACGATGGCTCCGTTCTCATTCTCCACAACGATGTCCACCTCATCCTGGTCCTTGTCTCGGTAGTAGTGGAATGTGCAGGTTTCATCAAGCCAGAACGACTGCTTCATGATCTCGGAGAAGAGGAACGTCTCAAGAAGTGAGCCAAGAATTGAACGGTTTTTTGCGACGCGCTCCTCAGTCGCGCCTACCGTGACCGCGAGTAGGCCAGAGTCGATGAAGTGAAGCTTGGGAGTTTTCACCAGTCGCTTGAGCTGATTCCGAAACCAAGGCTCAACGCGATGCACAAGGAAGAGTTGCTCGAGGATGGCTATGTATTTCCTCGTAGTCTTGTCATCGACGCCGATTTGACCACCGAGCCGCGAGAAGTTGGCCAATTGGCCGGAGTGGTGACCGAGAACTTGGAGCAGACGCGGCATCTGAGCGAGTTTATCCAAGTCTGCAATGTCTCGGATGTCGCGTTCTACAATCGCTTTGATGTAGTCGCGTGCCCAGGCGCGGCGGCGCTTTTGATCTTTCCTCCGGAGCATCTCGGGGTAACCCCCGACCAGCACCGCACGTATCAGATCGTCGCCAATGATGACCTGAAATGGCTTGGCGATCTTACCCACCAACGCGTTTTTCAGGAACGTCGGGGGTTTGCCCAGAATTTCGGAGCGGCCGAGCGGCAGGAGGGTGATGATTTCCATTCGTCCCGCAAGGCTTTCAGACACTTGAGGCACAGCCAGCACGTTGGCTGAGCCGGTTAGAAGGAAACGTCCCGGACGGCGGTCGGCGTCGACGGACTTCTTGATGGCGCGCAAAAGTTCCGGAGCTCGTTGAACTTCATCCACTATGGCCATGTCCAGGCCGCGCACGAATCCGGTCGGGTCACTTCGGACGGATTCCAGTACTGTATCGTCGTCCAGGGTGATGTAGGTCCGATTCTTGCTGGCGAACTCGCGAACCAGTGTCGTCTTGCCGCATTGCCGCGGACCGTTAACCATTACGACGGGCGTGTCCTTGAGTGCAGTCGTGACCCGGTTTGCCACGAATCTTGGGAATAGTTTTGCAGTAGGAGCAGTCAACGGGACTCAATCCTTCGTCTACTTCGCTTTTAGACGGTGTCTGCTTCGGAGTATACGGTCGTCCAATTCGGAATACAAGGCCGTCCAGTTCGGAATCTCATCAAGAGTGGAACATCGCTAACCTGAATTGCGCATTAAACCTGCCGATTCTTTTTTCCGCGAGCCGAAGCTCCGAATCGAAGCATTTCGATGAATTGGGACCCTGGTGAACTTTGGGTACACAAGCTTGCGAATGAGGTCGAACCACATGATCTCATGGTTCTGCATCAATCGATTTTGGGTGCAGGTTTGGGTGCAACGGGAGAGAGGAGAATGGTTCCTGAGTTCTTTTAAGCGGCACCAGATAGGGCACTTAGATTTTTGTCCACCTCGGCTGTTAATTCGCCGCGGCGAATTGCTAGTTCGAATCTAGCCCGGGGAGCCATTCATCTTTCGGCGTTGCCACTCCTTGCTTCACTGGCCAGTTGCGATCCTGTGTCGCTTTTAAACGTAGGTTTGTGTATTACTTACGATGCGCGGCTGGCTGGTGCGTGCGATTCTGATTTGCACACTGGAGAATTCCAAAGCCGGGGACTCGCAAGTAATGGGCCGATGAATTCCGAAAACAATTTCTATCGCTTGAACTGCATGGCTGAAAGGGGAACTTTCATGCGCAGGATTCATTTCCGCTGGGCTTTTTGCTTTGTTTTTGCGCTGGCGCTGAGCTTGGTGGTGATCGCTTGCGGGTCAAAGTTGGAAGGTACGTACTCGAATGCGAATGGCTTGGCGGTGCTCGATCTCAAGTCCGGGAGCAAAGCGACGGTCACGCTGATGGGGGAAACCGCCAACTGCACTTACAGCCTGGAGAACAAGCAGATCAATCTGGAATGCGATAAGGACAAGTCTGTTTTTAAGATAAACGAGGATGGATCACTGACCGGCCCTGGGTTCCTCGGCATCATGCGAAAAGCGAAATAGCAGGTTACACTCCGGCCTCTGCCTGCACAGATGTTCACAAGTTCAGGGGATCGTGGAACTGCAGTTGTCTGGTTCGCGGAGGATCAGTGAACAAACACCGCACATCCCGCCGGCAATTCCTGAAAACAACGGCGGCAATCGTGGGCGCCGGATTAGCCGGCTCACGTGCTTCTCTGGGGGCGACGCCGGTACGCAATCTTGGATCGTCAGGCGGAATATTTCAACAAGCCCAATCCAGCGCCGCGGACTATACGCTCCGGATCGGCGCGAGTGCGCTCGAAATTGCGCCCAAACACATCATTTCAACGGTTACTTACAACGGCAAATTTCCGGGGCCATTATTGCGATTCAAGGAAGGACAGCCGGTCTCGATTGACATTCACAATGATACGGAAACTCCCGAGCAACTTCATTGGCACGGACAATTCGTTTCCAGCGATGTGGATGGAGCAGCAGAAGAGGGGACGCCATTCATCCCAGCGCATGGAAAGCGCCGCATCGAATTTATTCCGAAGCCGGCGGGTTTCCGCTTTTATCACACGCACAATCGCGGGGGCGCCGATCTTCACGCGGGGCAGTACAGCGGCCAGGTAGGGCCGGTCTACATCGAGCCGAAGCATGAACCAGGGAATTACGATCGCGAAATATTTCTCGTCCTCAAGGAATTCGAACCTTTTTTCAGCCAAGGCGGCGATATGGCCATGGATTTTCTGGCCCCCGCCACTCGAGTGAAAGAACTGGAAACTGCGGGCGAATCCGCGATGAAACAGTCGCTCGCGAAAGGAATGCCGCACGGCTATGAAGTGGGTTATCGCTTTTTCACAATTAACGGCCGCATGCTGGGGCACGGCGAGCCGCTTCAAGTGAAGCAGGGCGAACGCGTGCTGTTCCACATTTTGAACGGCAGCGCCACGGAAATTCGCAGCCTGGCGTTGCCTGGGCATTCATTCCAGGTCATCGCACTGGATGGCAATCCCGTGCCAACTCCCTCGAAAGTGCCGGTGCTCTGGCTCGGAACGGCAGAGCGCATTTCGGCAATCGTCGAGATGAATCATCCGGGAGTATGGGTGCTGGGCGATCTGGCAGATGATGACCGTGGCCACGGCATGGGCATCGTGGTTGAATATGCGGGATACAAAGGTAAGCCGCTCTGGACTTCGCCGAAACCATTTCATTGGAATTACGCGCGCTTCGCACAAAAAACCGTCGCTGCCTCACAGCCGGACGAAGTGATCGAAATGACCTTTACCAAACAGAACGCGGCCCGCCGTGGATTCAACCTGTGGGCGATAAACGACTCGGTGTTTCCAAGCGCGGAGATGGGCATGATGTTTTCCAGGGATTCGATGCCGGCTTCTTACCATCTCCGGCAAGGCAAGCGATATCGTCTGCACATGCGCAACGCCACGGACGACATTCATCCCGTCCACCTTCACCGGCACAGCTTCGAACTTACCAAACTCGCTGGATTGCCGATTGCAGGCGTTATGAAAGATGTGGTGATGGTAGGCGGCTATCAGGAGGCCGAAATAGACTTTACGGCTGACAATCCAGGCCTCACCTTGTTTCACTGTCATCAGCAACTGCACATGGACTTCGGATTCATGGCGCTATTTGAGTACGTGTGAGCCGTCCCGGCTTGCTCTGAAATGCCCCTCAAATCTTCCCGAATTGGGAATTGGACCAGCGCACCCGCACGGTTTCTCCCTGCATTCTATGCAACTCCACGGCTAATCTTGATTGTGGAATACTTTCCGATCTGCACAATTCTTTGGCGGTCGGGAATAGGTGGCTATTTTCCTTGCGAAATGATCAAGGGAACTGTAGCTTTGGGGGGCGCCGTTCTTTCGATGTGGAATTGGCAGGTTAATTGCACTGGCCAAGAAGTTTCGTAAGTCCGCAAGCAAATTCGACGGCACCCCCTTCTCGACGCGCTTGCAGCAAATAAGAATGCTCACTGAGCCGCATTGCTGCCGGTTGGCGTGAGTCTCTGGGGCGTAGTTTCAAACAATCCAGCAAGAGCGAGTCGCGAAATGCCTTCGCCAACTATGAAGCCGGCGCTTCCTTCGGATGACAAGCGGTGGCGAATCGTAAACGGTACGATGCGCCGGCACGGTTATGCCCGCGATGCGCTCATCGAAACGCTGCACACGGTCCAACAATCTTTCGGCTATATCGACAAAAGCTCTCTTAAATTTGTCGCTGGTTCGCTGCGAGTTCCGCTGAGTCAAGCCTACGGCGTCGCCACCTTCTATCATTTCTTTACTCTGAAGCCGCCCGGAGAACACACCTGCCTGGTCTGCTTGGGCACAGCTTGCTACATCCAGGGAGCGGCGCAAATCGTCAGCGAGGCGGAGAAGATGCTGGGTGTCCAGGCCGGCGAAACGACACCCGATCTGAAGGCTTCGCTGTTGACGGCGCGGTGTCTTGGTTCGTGCAGCGTCGCGCCGGTTGTGCTGTGCGATGGCGAGCTCGTGGGAAATGCCAACAGCAGCAAAATCAAGGCACGGCTTCAGGGGTGGATGAGCACATGACGGCCGAAGAGCTGCAGCAGATCGCGGCTAGCGTCCAGGCGGAGCGGGCTATGGTGCCGCAGGAAATAAATGTGTGCGTGGCGGCCGGTTGCCTCTCTTTGCATAGCGATGCTTTAAAGCAGGCGCTGGAAAAGGAAGTGGGCAGCCAGGGCGCGTCTTGCCGGGTTCGCGGCACAGGGTGCATGGGTTTGTGTTCCGTCGGCCCTCTTGTTTCCGTGGAGCCAAACGGCGTGCTTTACCAGCACGTCCAGGTCGAGGACGCCGCCGAACTGCTAGGCAGCCTGGGAACCCAGACGCTTCGCCGCCTGGAATGTTCGCGGGATCAGGAGTTCTTCCAACGGCAGGTGGGAGTGGTGCTGGAGAATTCCGGGAAAATCGATCCGGAAAAAATCGACGAGTATATTGGAGTGGATGGCTACGCCGCGCTAATTCACGCGGTTACGGAAATGACGCCGGCGGAAGTGATTCAAGAAGTCTCTCGAAGCGGGTTGCGAGGGCGCGGAGGCGCTGGATACCCCACCGGTTTGAAGTGGGGGACAGTGGCGAAAGCCGGAAGTGGAATTAAATACGTAATTTGCAATGCCGACGAAGGCGACCCAGGCGCTTTTATGGATCGGAGCGTTCTGGAAAGCGATCCCCATCGCGTTATAGAAGGAATGATTATCGCCGCCTATGCAGTAGGCGCGAGCCGCGGCTACATCTACGTCCGCGCGGAGTATCCGCTGGCTGTGAAACGGTTGGGAGTTGCGATTCGCGAAGCCCACCGCCGCGGATTTCTTGGCAACGAAATCTGCGGGACGCAATTCGGACTCGACATCGAGCTGCGGCTTGGCGCGGGAGCCTTTGTTTGCGGCGAAGAGACCGCGCTGATCGCTTCGATCGAAGGGAAGCGCGGTATGCCCCGGCCCCGCCCTCCTTATCCGGCGCAAACGGGATTGTGGGGCGTGCCCACGTTGATCAATAACGTCGAGACCTATGCCAACATGCCCCCGATCTTGCGGCGCGGCGGCGCCTGGTATGCGGCGATGGGTACAGCCAAGAGCAAGGGCACAAAAGTTTTTGCGCTCACCGGGTCGAGTAAAAAATACCGGGCTGATCGAAGTGCCCATGGGGATGACGCTGCGTGAGATTGTTTTTGAGATCGGCGGCGGAATGCCGGACGGCCGGAAATTCAAAGCCGTGCAAACGGGCGGTCCATCCGGCGGGTGTATCCCTGAACAATTTCTGGATATTCCCGTGGACTACGAATCGCTCGTCCAGGCCGGCTCCATCATGGGATCGGGCGGAATGATCGTGATGGACGACACCTCTTGCATGGTGAACGTGGCACGGTTCTTCATGGAATTTTGCATGACCGAGTCATGCGGAAAATGCATCCCGTGCCGGGCGGGAACCGCGCAGATGTACGACCTGCTGACACGCATCACGCGGGGAGCAGCCACAATGCGAGATCTGGAAATGCTCACGGATCTGTGCGAGATGGTCAGCGCCACAAGCCTCTGCGGGCTCGGGCAAACGGCTCCCAACCCGGTGGTGAGCACTTTGCGATATTTCCAGGACGAATACATGGAGCACATCGAATCGAGGCGATGTGGGGCCGGAGAGTGCCCATGCGGCGCCATTGCGGAGGCCGGACCATGAGTTCTTCCCAGGTCGTGAAGACGCTGACGATCGATGGCGTCGACATGAGTGCGCCGCGGACCAGACCATCCTCGCGGCAGCCAACGAAAACAATATTTCCATTCCTACTCTGTGTCATCTCGATGGATTGTCGGATGTCGGTGCTTGCCGTCTGTGCGTCGTTGAAGTGAAGGGAACGAAGCGCCTGCTCCCATCGTGTATCACGGTTGTGGAAGAGGGCATGGAGGTGACCACCGAATCCGGCCGCCTCAAGAAATACCGCCGGATGACCCTGGAACTGCTGTTTGCCGAGCGGAACCATGTGTGCTCCGTTTGCGTGTCCAATGGCGCGTGCGAATTGCAAGACGCTGGCCCAGTCCCAGGGTCTTACTCACGTTGATTTTCCCTACCGCTATCCGAATCTCGCCGTGGATGCTTCGCACGAGCGGTTTACCCTGGATCACAACCGCTGCATCCTCTGCACGCGCTGTGTTCGCGTTTGCGCGGAGATCGAGGGCGCGCACACCTGGGACGTGATGGGCCGCGGCGTCGAGTCTCGCGTGATTACCGATTTGGATCAGCCCTGGGGTACGTCGGAGAGTGCACCAGTTGCGGCAAGTGCGTGCAGGTGTGTCCGACCGGCGCGCTGTTCGAAAAGGGCAAAGTCGGAGCGAAGGCGCCGAAAGAATCCCGATTTTCTTCCTTACCTGAACGAGATGCGGGAGGCCGAGGCAATGAGCCGGATAAGACTGGCTACGGTTTGGCTGGATGGCTGCTCGGGATGCCATATGTCGGTTCTGGATATGGACGAGCGGTTGATGGAATTGAGCGAGCAATTTGATCTCGTCTATAGTCCGCTGGTGGACACAAAATTTTCCCGAAGGGGTGGACGTGGCTTGGTGGAAGGCGCGGTGAGCACTGATGAAGATGCGCACAAGATCCGATGGTCCGCGAGCGAACGAAAACATTGGTGTCTCTGGGCGATTGCGCGGTGACTGGCAATGTGCCGTCGATGCGAAACGCCTGCACGCGGGATTCCATCTTCAAGCGCGCCTAGTGGAACAATGCGCGCCGCAAGCGCCCGATTCCATTCAAGGCGTGCCGAGCTGCGCCGCGTGTACGGCCCGTCCATGAGATGGTGCCGGTGGACGTGTTTGTTCCCGGCTGTCCGCCGTCGGCGGATACGATTTACACCTGCTACACGAATTGCTGGCCGGCCGCACGCCGGATGTAGCGGCGTCACTCGTTTTGGAGCATAAGAGAAAAAATGGGACGGACAATCGTCGTTGACCCAGTAACGCGCCTCGAAGGGCACGCGAAGATCACGCTTCAGACTCGACGATGCAGGGAGAGGTGCAGGAAGCGTATTTCCACGTTACCCAATTGCGCGGCTTCGAGAAGTTCTGCGAAGGGCGGCCCTTTTACGAGATGCCAGGGCTGATGTCGCGCATCTGCGGAATCTGTCCTGTAAGCCATCTGATTGCTTCGGCAAAAGCATGCGATGCAATTCTGGCCGTGCGCATCCCGCCGGCCGCGGCAAAACTGCGCCGCATCCTGAATCTCGCTCAGATCATCCAGTCGCACGCGCTCAGTTTCTTTTATCTTTCTTCTCCGGACCTTGTTGCTGGGAATGGATGCGGACCCAAAGGATCGAAACTTGTTCGGCGTGATCCGGGCAAATCCGGAGCTGGGCGAGGCGGCATTCGCCTGCGGCAATTCGGCCAACAAGTGATTGAGTTGCTCGGTGGAAAGAGAATTCACCCCGGTTGGGTGGTTCCCGGGGGAGTGAACGAGCCGCTCTCGAATCGAGAAGCGCGACCGGATTCTGGCAGATGATCCCCGAGGCGCTGGCATCGACGCAGAAAACGCTGCGCTGGTTCAAGGGTAAACTCGAAACTATCGCGCGGGAAATTCGTACGTTCGCGAATTTTCCCAGCTTGTTCATGGGACTGGTCACCGGCACGAGCGGCCTGGCATATTACGAGGGCAAGCTCCGATTCACGGACGCCACCGGAAAGATCGTGGCGGACAATCTCGATCCTGCGAAGTATCCGGAGTTCATCGGGGAAGCGGTCGAGCCGTACACCTACATGAAGTTTCCCTACTACAAACCGCATGGGCTATCCGGAGGGAATCTACCGTGTGGGCCCGCTGGCGCGGCTGAATATCGCCGAACGTTGCGGTACGCCGCTGGCCGACCAGGAATGGGCGGAATTCGGTCGATCGAGCGCGGCGCGGTGCTCAGTTCGTTCCACTACCACTACGCGCGGCTGATCGAAATTCTTGCACGCGATCGAACGCATCCACGCGCTGCTCAACGATCCCGATATTCTGAGCACCCAAGTGCGCGCGACGGCGTCGCTCAACAAGAGCGAAGGCGTGGGCGTGGCGGAAGCGCCGCGCGGGACGCTGATCCACCACTATCGCGTGAACGAGCAGGGCCTGATGACCTGGGCCAATTTGATCGATCGCCACAGGCCACAACAATTTGGCGATGAATCGCGGAATTCTGCAGGTGGCGCGCCACTTTGTGCATGGGGAGAAGCTTCACCGAAGGGATACTCAATCGCGTGGAAGCGGTGATTCGAGCGTTCGATCCGTGCCTGAGCTGCTCGACGCATGCCGATGGGCCAGATGGCGCTTCACATCCAACTGCGCAATCCGCGGGGCGAAGTGATGGACCAGGTGAAACGGCCTTGACGATTCAACCGGCGATTTTTCCAGAATGGTTGATCATCGGATTTGGCAATCCCCTGCGCGGCGACGATGGCGTTGGCTGGCATGTCTCGCAGCAACTGGCCGTCCGGCTGCTCGATCCCGATGTCGAAATCCTACAATGTCATCAACTCACCCCTGAACTCGCGGAAAAGATAAGCCACGCCCAATTGGTGCTTTTCATCGACGCAACCGGCGAAGGCTCTCCGGGCGAATGGACCTGCGATAAAATCCACGCGGATTCAGAGCATGCGGTGTTCTCTCATAGCCCCAGTCCGGAAGGCCTTCTCCAATTGTCCCGGTCTTTGTATGCGACTGCTCCTCCAGCGTGGCTGTTCACGGTCTGCGGAAATTCTTTTGAATACGGCGAATGTTTATCGCCAGTTGTGAGCCATCGTCTGCCGGATCTTGTGTCAAAGATTGCGGACATGGTCGCGGCACGGTCTTTGACTCCGCGCTCTCCCTCAGCAATCAAACAGGCATAATTTTCAAGCAGGCTCGGAAATTCGTCCAAAGACGAGAGTCAAATCCGTGGAGTTGTGAAACTTGCCGGTGGTTTCTGAAAGATGTTTCAAGACTCAGCTTGCTTATTTGCTGGAGATGCTCTACAACCGCGAGTTCTATATATTTTCGGAGGATCTGAAATGGATCTCAAGCACCGCAGTCATAAGATGACCGAAGGACCGGACCGCGCACCCGCCCGCGCCATGTTCAAAGCAGTCGGCTACACCGACAGCGATTTGTCGAAGCCATTGGTCGGAATCGCGAACACCTGGATTGAAACGATGCCATGCAATCTTCATCTGCGCCGGCTGGCTGAGCACGTCAAGTTGGGCGTTCGTGAAGCAGGCGGAACTCCGATGGAATTCAACACGATCGCGATCAGCGATGGTGAGACCATGGGCACGGAAGGAATGCGGGCCTCGCTGGTCAGCCGCGAAGTAATCGCCGATTCGATCGAGCTGGTGTGCCGCGGGCAAATGTTCGATGCGGTTATCTGTTTGGTCGGTTGCGACAAAACAATTCCGGGAGCGACTATGGCTCTCGCTCGACTGGATATTCCCGGCCTCATCCTATATGGAGGCACGATCGCTCCCGGCATTTACAACGGGAAGAAAGTGCTTCTGGGCGACGTTTTCGAAGCGGTAGGCGCACGATCAGCCGGGAAAATGACGGACGCGGAATTGAAGCAACTCGAAGACGTTGCGTGCCCAGGTGCAGGCGCATGCGGCGGGCAATACACTGCCAATACCATGTCAATGGTTCTGGAAATGATCGGACTTTCTCCGATGGGATTCAACAGCGTGCCTGCCACCGATCCGGCCAAGGAAAAAATCGCCAAGCAATCTGGAAAGCTGGTGATGGAAATACTGCGCCGAGGCCTACTTCCCAGTCACATCCTCACACCTGCGGCATTTCGCAATGCCATTGCAGGCGTCGCCAGCTCTGGCGGATCAACCAACGCCGTTCTGCATTTGCTGGCCCTGGCGCGCGAATCGCAAATCCCACTTTCCATCGACGAGTTCCAGACGATCAGCCACAAGACTCCTCTGTACGCCGATATGAAGCCGGGTGGACGCTACTCCGCACAGGAACTTTATGAGGCCGGCGGGACTGCGGTTCTGGCCAAGCGCCTGGTGCAAGGCGGATATGTGGATGGAAACGCTGCCACGATTACCGGGCGCAGCCTGCGAGAGGAAGCGGATGCGGGAAAGGAAACTCCCGGTCAGGATGTCGTTCGCGCTTTCGGGCAGCCGTTGAAGAATTCCGGCGGTCTGGTGATCTTGAAGGGAAATCTGGCGCCCGAGGGCAGCGTGTTGAAATATACGTCTGGTTCTCCGCTCCGCCACCGCGGCCCTGCCCGAATTTTTAATTCGGAAACGGATGCGCTCGCCGCCGTTCTCGGCGGGAAAATAAATCATGGTGACGTGGTGGTGATCCGTTACGAAGGGCCGCGCGGTGCTCCGGGAATGCCCGAGATGCTCAGCGTCACCGGCGCGATTGTAGGCGCGGGGCTCAGTGAAAGCGTCGCGATGGTTACCGATGGGCGTTTCAGCGGCGCCACTCGCGGCCTGATGGTCGGCCATGTGGCTCCGGAAGCAGCGCGGGGAGGTCCGCTCGCCGCCGTTCATGAGGGCGACATGGTGAACATCGACGTGGAAAAGCAAATTCTGGCCGCGGAATTGGATGACGCGACGATTGCCGAGCGTCTCGCCGCTTGGCGCGCGCCGAAACCGCACTATCCCAGTGGCGTATTTGCGAAGTATGCGGCTCTGGTCAGCTCGGCATCGGATGGAGCCGTAACGCGCATCGGGTAGGCCATGCGCGGCGTCAGGGCTTCAGATAGACGGTAGCCAACTCCGAGTAAAAATCAATAAAATCTTTCGCGCGCATCACAGCCAGCACCGGGCCGAATATTTCTTCCTGTGTGGGTGCCGACGCAACCGTGAGCACCCGCGAGAATCGTGGGCGCCACGAAGTATCCGTGGCCGAGCGGCTATCCGGCAATGAACTGCCGTTTCTGCCAATCGTTGGTCCAGAGATTAAAGAAGCCTGCTTTGTAGGGATGGGCCGCGATCACCTTTTCATCGAGTTCGATGCCCAGTCCCTGCCGGTCCGGCAGTCGTTCGTTAGGACTTCGACGCCTTCAGGGGGTGTAGATTTCCGGAAGCATCAAATTGCAACGCACGTGGCTCGCCCAAAATCTGCAGGTCGTTCCTGCGTTTCGATTCATCCAGAAACGCTTCGGAAGCTTCCAGGTGCTCCAGAGACAGCGTATCCCAGATACGCAGCACCCGGGCCTTGGCCGGTTCTTGCAAACAAAGTGACGCGAGCGCCAGTTCGATATTTTCTTTGTCTGAATCGGAAAAAATCGGAATCTTCGCTGTCTGCGGCGTCACGGCCGTGAGCGCGTTGATGTAAGTGGACCGATGATCGAGTGCGCGCACCATGCGAGTGGAAACGAAGTCGGCCATTCCGATTCCAATACCGTTTCCGTGCGTTTCGGGTGTCAAATCGCACACCACGATTCGTCGGATTTTCGGAGTAGCCGCGAGCGGTTGAGCAAGCGAAGCGCTGTAACCTTGCACTCCCCTTCCAATCACATTGGGATCCATGCCGGCTCCGCTGATATTCTTTCCGATCCGGTCGACGATCAGCAGGTCGATCTCCTCGAAGGGAAGCCGGGGCATCAATTCCCGCGCGCGAATCAATAATTTTTCCTCAGTCGCTTCCACGTCTTCCCGCTTTACAACGATCAAGTCCTCGGTTTGATGGAAATGATTTTCCAGAATGGCCACGCCAAACAGAAAAGGAACGCGGCTTAGCAGGTATCGGGAGACCGCGCGGATCACAAACTCATGCCCTAGCCGCGCCGCAACAAAATGGCAAGCGCTTGCGCCAGTCCGCTTGGCCAAGCCGATCGTCAGCATTTTCAGGATGCCGCTGCCCAGCGTGCCTTGAAAGTCCGTGTGAGGTTTCACACGGTTCACCACAACGATTCCATCGGCCCGTCGGGCTGCCCGGCTGAAATACACCGGAATGTTCGGCTCAACCTGGCCTAGCAGGTCCACCTCCATCGACGCTTCAATCGGCACTCCCATCGATTGCTCGGTAATTCCATAATCCGCCAGAATGCCGGCCTGCCCTTCTTCGGTCGCCCCTCCGTGGCTCCCCATTGCCGGAACAATGAACGGCTGTGCGCCGCAGGTTTTCAAATTCTTCACAACCTCCCAGACGATTTCGGCGAGGTTGGAGATTCCCCGGCTTCCTACGGCGACTGCAATTCTGCTGCCCCGAGAAATCTTTCCGGCCAATCGGTGAGCGGCAAATTCCTCTTCAATCTTCGCTGAAATATTCAACGGATGCGGCTGAGGAAAAATCTGCCGCAAGGGAATCATGCGTGGAAAGTGATTGTCCATAGTCTTACGGGTTTAGATCTCGGGGATTCCCAGGTCGCCGGGCCCTTCCTCCCACATCGATTGCCTCGGATGTGTAACGTTCGATCAAGCTCCAGAACAATCCGCGCACGCCGCACACGTTCCCGGCTCATTAAGATCCCCACTTGTTCCAATTGCCGCCCGGATGAGTGGATATCCGGCGCGCTACGCAAGCCGAGCTTCACGCACGTGGTGCTGCCACTCGAATCATTTCCTGAGCCTCATAATACCGGATGTTTCCGCCGAAACCATCCCGCACTTCCACGTAAACATCAAGGGGAGTATCCACTGCCCGCCGGTATGATCGTGATCGATGAACTCGGCATCTGGCACAAAAAACCAAACCTGAATATTTGCGTAACCGCCGGCGAACCAAAATTCAAAGCCCTGGTAATGAAATCCCTAAGCTGAACCAGGCTGATTGAGATTTATCTTCATGACCACGGTTTTGTCTTTTGTAGGGGCCGGCTTTCCTTGCCCCGATGATTTCAATCGGGGAGCCGCGAGCCTGCGCAAAATGGAACCGGTCGAATGGCCTTGTTCCGATCTTATGTAGGGGCCGGCTTCAGCCGCGCCCTTTTGCTTTGACTGCAGCGTATACTCAACGCTCCAGGAGTCCATCCGTGCTCGAGCGCTGGTTCAAGCTCGCCGAAAACCGCACCAGCGTCCGCCAGGAAATGCTCGGCGGCTTGACCACCTTCGTCACCATGGCCTACATCATCGTCGTCAATCCCCGCATTCTCGCCGAAGCCGGAATGCCGATCGATGGAGTTCTCTTCGCCACCTGCGTTTCCGCCGCCGTTGCTACGCTGGTGATGGGTCTGTGGGCGAATTACCCGATTGCCCTGGCTCCCGGAATGTCCCTCAACGCCTATTTCACCTATTCCGTCGTCATCGGCCGCGGAATCCCCTGGCAAACCGCGCTCGGCGTTGTGTTTCTTTCCGGTGTTCTTTTTCTGATTCTCACACTCACGCGCGTTCGCGAACAAATCGTCAACGGAATTCCCGATTGCCTGAAATTCAGCACCGCCGCCGGAATCGGTTTGTTCATCGCCTTCATTGGCTTGCGCAACGCCAAGATCGTGGTCGCAAATCCGGCAACATTTCTCGGCCTGGGCAGCTTCGCCGATCCTCACGTCCAGATCGCCGCGTTCGGCTTGATCCTCACCGCAATCCTGGTCACGCGCCGCGTCGGCGGAGCCATCCTGATGGGCATCGTGATCACCGCATTCGCCGGAATTCTTCGCGGGATTCAGCAATGGCCGCAGCATTACATCGCGCTCCCGCATCCCACCAGCACGCTGCTGAAATTCGATCTCTCCGCGGCCATGAAAATCGGCCTGCTGGAAATGATCTTCGCTTTTTTCTTCGTGGATTTATTCGACAACGTCGGCACGCTGGTGGGGGTCTGCGAACAAGCTGGATTCATGCGCGACGGTAAGCTCCCCCGCGCCAGCCGCGCGCTCCTCGCCGACGCGGTGGGCACGGTTTTCGGCGCCACGGTGGGAACTTCCACGGTGACTAGCTATATCGAAAGCGCCGCGGGAGTAGCCGCAGGCGCGCGCACCGGCCTGGGAAACGTTCTGATCGCCGCGCTTTTCCTGGTGGCCTTGTTTTTCTCGCCGCTGGTCGGCGCCATCCCTCTTTACGCCACTGCGCCCGCATTGATTTTGGTCGGCGCGCTGATGTGCGGTTCCGTCGCCCGCGTCGAATGGAACGATTTCAGTGAAGCCTTTCCAGCCTTCCTCACGTTGGTGGCAATCCCGCTCACCTTCAGCGTAGCCACGGGATTGAGCCTCGGCCTGATCGCCTACGCCCTCGTCAAACTAGGTTCCGGAAAATACCGCGAAATCAGCCCCCTGATCTGGATTCTCACCGCCCTCTTCGTTCTCCGCTACGCCTACCTCTCGCTGAAGTGAACGTCATTGAGCCGATCGAGCTAAAGTGTCCGTGTGACAACGCCAAGTTGAAGTCGCCGTGTAGCGCCGCCTTTCAAGGGCGGCATCTTTACTTTCAACCTAACCGCCGAACGCGCCCACACTGCCGGGCCTAGCGATTCGCGTCCTTCACTCTTCCCGCATCAGTTGAGATGGTTCTACGGTCAGCGCTCGCCGCGCTGGAATGGCGGAAGCCGCAACTCCCAGCAGCGCCATGGTCAGCACCGCGCCGCCCAGGACCACGGGATCGCGCGGATTCGCCTGATACACAATCTGCTCCAGCAAACGGCTGGCGAAGACGCCTGACAGCAGCCCAACCACCGATCCCACTCCCAGCAGCACCATCGGCCGTCCCACCGCCGCGCTCATCACATGACGTCTCTCCGCCCCCAGAGCCACGCGAATGCCCAACTCCTTCATCCGCCGGCTCACGCCGTAGGCCGCCGTCCCGAAGATGCCGGTCACAGCCAGCATCGCCGCCAGCAAGCCCATCACGCCCAGCGCCACGGTCGCCGCCCGCGCCGGGAATAGCACACTCGCCAGCGCATCGGGCCAGCTCTGCATTGTGATTGGCACATTCGGCGCGAAGCCGCTCAGCGTGCGTTGCAGTGTCGCCGCCATCTCCTTCGGCGCCCGCAGCGACCGCACCACGAAAACTGCTTCGCTGTCCTCGCTTTGCGGCAACGGCACATACACCAGCAGGCTGCGGCGACTCTGCCAGGTCGTGGTACTTTCCGTTCTCCACCACGCCCACCACTTCCGTCAACTTGCCCCACAAAAAAAAGCGCTGTCCAATCGCCGGCGTTTCGCCCCACATCTTTCGCGCGAAAGTTTGGTTCACGATCGCCACATACGGCGTGTTTGCGGTGTCCTGCCAGGAGACGTCCCGTCCGTTCAGTAGCCGTGTTCCGGCAGCTTCGAGATATCCCGGCGAAATCCGGTACGCGAACGTTGCCAGCGCGTAATTGTCCATCCGGAACTCCACCGTTCCCGGCCGGTAGATCGGAATGTCGCGCATCCAGCTGGTCATCGGGACGGGTTCACCGCGCCCGCCGCCGTCACACCGGGGATGCTCCGCGCCGCCTCAATGATTTTCTTCTGCAGCGCCGGGCCGCCGCCCGGTTCCACATCGCTCAAGTCCATATTTGCCAGCATCACTCCCTGCGGCTGGATGCCCAGTGGACCGTGCACAGTCCGCATCATGCCGCGCACTGCCACGAGCGACGCCGTCACCAGCAGCGTGCAGATTGCAATCTGCGCGCCCAGCAAAAGGTCGCGCATGGCAAACCGCCGCAGGTGCCTTGAATCCAATGGCCCGTTCTTCATCATCTGCAACGGGCTGCTTTGCCACGCCTGCCGCGCTGGAACGATTCCAAATAGCAGCGCGCTGCCCAGCGTCAACACCAGGCCTGCCAGGTATACGCGCGCATCCATGCTGACTGCCAGACGCCCGCCATAGTAAGAGGAATGCCAGCGGTTCAGCGCACCCAGCAGCAGGTCCGCGGTCACCAGCCCCGCTGCTCCGCCCATCAGCGATACGATCACCGCCTCAGTCAGCAGTTGCCGCACGATCCGCCACCGGCTCGATCCCAGGGCCACACGCAGCGCCAGTTCCCGGCTGCGATCCGCGGCGCGCGCGGCAAACAGAGTTGCCAGGTTCGCGCATGCCGCCGCCAGCACCAGCAGCGCCAGCAGAGTCACGCTGTAAAGGAATCCGCGAATCACGTCACCGTCGTCCCCAAAAAGTCCCGGATGGATCAGCCGGAACGACTCTCCCTTGTCGGTCTTCGGATACTCCTTCGCCAGCTCGGCCGCAATCGCATTCAGATTTTCCGCCGCTTGCTGCGGAGTCACTCCCGGCTTAAGCCGGCCAATCACCGTGATACTCGACGCCCGGTCATTCAGGTAATCCCGCCCCTGCACCTGCTCTTCGTTCGCCATTGGCATCCAGTAGTCCGGCCACACAAACCGCTCCGTGCCGTGGAACTGCGCCGGCGCCACGCCTACCACCGTGAACGGATGTTTGTTGAACTGCACCACCTTCCCGACTACGTCCCGGGTCGGCGTGCAGCGCGCTTCGCCACAGCTGATCGCTCAACACCAGATAGGGCGCTGAATTCGGGCCGCGTTCCTCCGCCGCGTGGAAGAATCTTCCTGCCTCGGGCTGCACCCCCAGAAGATCGAAATAATTGCCGGTCACCTCATCGCCGTGGATTTTCATCACCGCATTACGCCAGATCAGTACCGCATCGGAATATCCATAAATCGCGGCCATCTCGCTGAACGTGGTGTTTCGCTGGCGAAAATCCTCGAACGCGGGATACGACGTAGTCAGCAGCCGTCCGCTGGCCCACGGCCCGTGGCGAAGCTGATACAGGTTCTGCGGGTCGCTCACCTCCAGAGGCTTCAGCAGCACCGCATTCAACACTCCGAACACGACCACGTTTGCCCCAACCCCCAGCATCAGAGTGAGCAGCGCTACAACGGTGAACGCCGGAGATTTCCAAAGCACCCGAAGCGCGTAGCGAATATCCAGCCTCATCGCCATCCTCCCGCCCGATAGTGGCGGAAAAAGTTCCACGAATCTACTTTTTTTGAGTTGTACAGGAACAATTGGGTTACTGGCCAAATGTCAAACGGTGATCCATCAAGCTCTTGTCCGGCAACAAGCGGCTTCGTCGATCGATCACCTCAGTAACTTGCCGGCGAGCCAGTAATCGACACTGAACTTTCCCGGGCCAGAGCAGATCAGCCAGATAAAGAAGAGCACGTAGAGGACTTCCGGAAGGTAGAGGAAATCATCGAGCCAGTTGAGAGGCGAAAGTCCTTTAGGCATGGAGGAAAGCTTGGTGGTCGGGATGGCGACAATCATATCGATCATTAAAGCCGCGCTGGCCGGGCTCGAAAGAAACCCCACGGTCACCAAGGATCCTCCAACGAACTCGACACCCGACACGAAATAAGTCATCAGGCGGGGAAATGGGACTTTGGCCTCAACGAGCGTTTCGTACATGGTTTGCGTGCTGCCGGCAACAAACAATTTTTTTGCCCCGGAGATGGCGAAGAACAGCCCGAGCGAAACGCGTACCAGCAGGATGGCATATTGTTCCAAATCACCGCTACCCAGGAGCGCAAACTGGACCAACCGTTTCCAATCCACCGCTCATCCCTCCATCGGCTTCGGCCTCGAGATTATGCGTCCATCCGTTCGACCCACTGAGCGCGCCGTGCGGGCGCCTCGAATGGATCCGCAAAGTATTGTGTTTCCCGCGCAACCTTCTCGCCTCTGAACTCCATGATGCTCACCGTGTAGGAGGGCTTGCCGTCATAGGTCAGGATGAATTCGGTGACCCAAAGATCGCCGCTGCCAATGATTCGTCGGACAGTAAACCGTTTCTTGCTCGGCTGACTAGCGCGCTGGCCCTGTATGTTGCGTCGGCCGCGGGTTCGCTCGCCTGACTGCGGGTATTCCAGCACCGCGTCCTCGTGGTAGATAAGGTGCTCCGTTTCAAAATCGTTGGCATCGGACGCCGCCCAATGCTGATCCAGTGCCGCGCGGATCGCTCGATCCCGCGCTCCAGAATACTGCTCCTGCGTTTGTTGATCGTTCATCGTGAGCCTTCCATTCGAAAAGAAGCGAACTACTCGAGCGAAATCGGAGTGTACCACCCGTCAAGTCCCGCTGTTTCCTCGATCACCCCACAGTCTACACCGCGTCGAAGCGTCTAACTCCTGATGAGCCGTCTTAAGGGACATTTGCCCTGGCATCGATTTCATAGATCCGATAAACGCTGCCAGCTCAACCGATCGACGCAACGCTAGCTCAAAGTCCACGCACAGCAGTTAATAAAGCTAAATTCCTACAACGCCGTTGGTCTCAACGGAAAAACGGGTTTTCGCGCTAGGAGTTGACCCCGATGTTTTTCATCGGGGCGTCCCGATGTTAGTGATCCGGAAGAGTCCATGTGGCAACGTCAAGTAGCAGTGGTCGTGTAGCGCCACCCTGTCCCGACGGGTTCGGTCGGGAAGGGTGGCATCTTTACCTTCAACCACCTGGCCGAACGCACGCAAGGACCTCAACAACCAAAACCGAGTTCCCACACAGACTCTTCATCTCCGCCAAGTGCAGTTGCAAGAGAAGCACACTTTCGGTAGTGGGGTCAGTTTCCGATTAGTGCGTTAAACGTCTAAGTGCTTTGATAGTTAAGTCTATAGTTCTTCGCCAAGACTTCGGCAGTGCCGCCGAAGAATGCTACACGAAACAGAATGTAACTCCGAAGGGACGCAAGTTTTCTCCTGACTGGCTTGTCCTTTTGCAACGGTGGCATGTAGGCCGTTCGCCAGTGGGACATCTGCACCCTCACGAATTTGCTTATTCGCTTAACGTCGGTTTTGGCTACAGATGCCGCAATGTTCCCGAAGTACCAATTGTCAGCCAGGACGTCGAAATCCATGACGAAGCGAAAGTTCGCACAGCTATGAAACGACAGCAATTTGACAGAGTCCGTTGAATCGTCCTGAAGCTCAAAGTCGATTCTTGTGAAGTTGTTCCGATTGCGAGGTGGGTGAACTTTCAACGCTGTGAGGGCATTGTCATGAAAGTCCAGCTTGTTGAACCTGTCGGCCACGGCGGCTTTGTTGGCTCGCTTCATGCGCTTCAGTTTACCCGGTCGGCCCCGCACTCATGTTATTCCTTTGTGTTGCGTTGCAAAACCTGAACTGCGGGTCAGTGGACGTATAGTCGCGTTACCGGACATTTGACCTCAGGGTGCTGGGGGTGATTTCGGTTGTCCGGTACGCGTGGCGGTGCATCGCAGGCGGGACAGCCGATCAATGCAAATCGTCGAGCAGCAGCCAACCGCTGGCGTATCTGCGACTACTTGCGTCGTAACTAGGCGAATTTTCAACAACTAGGCTCGCAGACCGAGCCAACCCCCAACCTGGACACATGGTCGTCGAGGCGCTGAATGCCCATTGTCCACGGTATCTGAAGGTACCGCACTCTACAGAGCACCGTCCATCCGCCCGACCGGATTACGCGATACTGGTGAGGTATCTGTTTTGAACGGGTTCTGTTCGGTCTGGCACCCGATAATCGTGCAGTATGTACGTTCTCCGACAACGCTGTCGCAGGATGAGAACCGATACTCCGTTTTGTTGTCCTTCGATCACGTTCCAGAGCTTGTCTAATTTTCCCTACCGGGAAGCAATTTCGGGGAAACGAAACCGGAAGAGGAAGCGTGACCTTTGGGAAAGAGCAAGCCCCAAAAACTCGGAACCGGGGGACCGGTGTAATGGAAACCCCATCTGGCAGCGAGAGCGCGCATAGCTCGCGCGCGAAACATGAAGATAATTCTGACCGCGCCAAAGATCACCGTCACCGTGGCAAGCCTCGAAGGAACTTTGGTAGTGTCCAGCGGCTATTCTGATTCGCTTATGCCGATCATGTCATAGCGTGGCTATCGTGAACAGCCGTTCTCACGAGCAATGTGACTGCTGGTGGCAATCGAATCCACGGGCCATTTCGGCAGGGCGGCCAATCAGTGCCCAACCGCCATAGAATTCGTTAATATTTAATATTAATTCAATAGGTAAATGAAATATTTCCTGAAATTCAAAATTAATTAAATCTTATCTATCATTTTTAATACTCATACTAATAATTAAGCAACTTTCTGTTTTCTTGATAAATATTGAATTAATTAATTTCTAATTTTTATAAAATTTATAATGAGCTTATACTTAAAACACAAACCAATGGAACCTTCGGTTAAATGCTTTTAATATGATTAGTACTAATATAATTTACTAATCTATTTTAATTTATATTTGAGACCATCAAATTGTAGAGTACAATGTAAATCGGCCTGGGAATAGTCTATTAACAAAGTAGGGAGGTATGCTTAGCTATATCATCAACATTTTCAAATTGAAGAGTGATTTTTAAAAACTAGTTTGTTCTAATACTTTATATTAATACAGTACTTTCTACCAAAATAGAAATTTACTTTATAATAAAGAGTTCATAAGAGGTAAAATTTCTCTATTAATGTTACGAGGTAATGGGTGCCATATTAATTAATAAATATGAATGTTTCCGGTGTTGATCTCTATATCTTCGACTAAACTTCACCATTTAAATAAACCAATAAATCATTGAATCAGGTGTATAATTTTTATTAAAATTTATAAATTGTTAGGTTGCTCTAATATTAATAATTTGTTTATGAGATTATTGGTTCTGGTATATTATTATCTATTTGTACATATACTTATAGTTTCTTCCTATAATAAAACTATGCAATGAGGGATACGCGTTAAAATAAACATTATGTTTGTTTAAAAAAATCTAAATATATCGATGAAAAACAGGGATAGTGATATTACTATTGATAATTTGTTTTGCCTCATACCCATAATTTAGATTTAAAAACAGACCATTTTTAAACATTAATGTATTTATATTGTTTAGAAATATAGTATCATTTAATGTTTGGTGTAAAGATGAGTAATCTTGTATAGATTCTTGGGAACTATACCCATAAAGATAAACAAATGGTTAATTAAAAAAATAGTGATAATATCAGATTAATACAGTAATTTAAAAGTTGAATTTTCTTGAATTATTGCCTAATTATTGGAAACTTAAATATTATTAAATCTTGTTAATAATTGTTTGTTTTTAAAAAACTAAAATATGAGAATTATCAATAATATGATAAGGATTGGGGATAGTACATATTCCAAAGTTACCGGCTGTTGATATCATCTTTTAATTTTAGATGGATAATATTGAATGCCTGATTAATATATTTTCTGTACCTTAGCTTACGGTAGAGTTAAAAGTCACAGTATTATTTGTAATTGAATAATCACTAACTTTAAGGCTTAATTGGCCATTTATAAAAATTAAAAAATTTAACCTAAAAACATTTTTAAAGGTATATGTGGTGAAATTATTAACTTGATAATTGTTTCTATACTTAAAAATCGGATTATTAAATAAAAACCTTAATAATTTTTTTATCGGGGTTATTAAAATCTTCAAAATTAAATAATAATTGATCAATGCCTTGTATCTTTTGGTTGTATTTTTAAGGTAGTATTGGATAGATTAAAATTTGACCATTGGGTAGGACTATTAATCCTAAGTTGTTTGATTAATTGTTTTAACCTTAAATTAATATATCCTCTTAAGTTAGTATCAATAATACTGGTTATAGTTGAATTAATAATCGGGTGAAAATGATATCATATTTTCTAAAATTGATTTTATATTTATAAAATTCTTTATTTAATTGTGTTATTTGTCTGACTATAAAAAATAAAAGAAGAAATTCTAACGGAAGCATTATTAAATTAAACGGATATGTTAGATAATTTAATTTAAAGATATATAATATTATTGTAGTAAAAAATTTATTGAATTGGATTTTATGATTTACTTAATAATATAAAGATTTCGGGGTAATGATAATTCATTTTAGAATATTAATAAATTCCCAGAATTAACTAAATAATTATTAAAATTAATTTCACGAGTATTAGCTGTTGAGGTATATCTGTATTGTTTCTTAATTCTAATGGATTAATTATTAAGACATAAATTTATCGATTAAGGCTAAGATATAAAATTTAGTTTAATTTTATTATTATCAATTTTAATATATGAATTTTACGTAAAATATATTTTGATTTTTAAAAATCAAAATATTGTTTTGAACCTACAAGAAAGGGGTTTGTTGTGTTTAAATAATATAAACCAATGTCCAATTGTGCAGTTAGATTTTATTTAATAGTATTATCTAAATTAACTTCATAAAAAGAGATTATTATTATAAAACTAATTATGGAGAAATTTACTTAGAATTAGGTAGTTGAGTACTTAATTTAATTAGAGGATATTTAGGTAATGTTGTGCTTGTTGATCAATGCTCTTCTAATTAAAAATAGGATTTCGTTTTGATTAATATTATAAGTTGCAAATCTGTACCAAAAGGGTCAATATAGATTGGGAAATTGATAATATTTTGATTAGGATTAATTAGAATATCACTACAAGATCTTCCTTTTAAATTAGCCACCGAATATATGAAGGATTCATGGGTGACTGGTGAATTTTTAATTTGTGCTTGAAACTACAGTTTCGAAGAAGTGAAAAATATTAGTAATGACAATATTTTTCAAAACTATTTCCTTGGATGATTATAGAACTACTGCTATTTAAAACATTTAATAATATTCGGCCTGATGCACCATTACCACCATTACTTTGACTGATATCCAAGATTATGGGTGGTTTGGATTTGTTACTTATACCACCTGCTACCACCTGAAACATTAATATTTCACAAAGTAACCCAAATATTTCCTAAATTGAAATTGAACCTCCTAATCCAAGCACCGACCACCACCACCATAATTCAATCCATCTTAGCCCATGTTCACCTTACGGCAGTCAAAGTGCGTCAATATTAATATAGGGGAGGCTCAACGGATAATACTACCACCACCTCTACCACCATCACCGACTACACAAAACTTAACTAATCTTAATATTTAGCCAACAGCACTTCCAATCTCAATCGAACGAGTGTTAAAAATATTATTCCCATATAAAATTACCACCTAACATATTCGAGGCTAAACCAATATAAGAAACTTAAGTCACCTAAACCACCAAACACAACAAAAAATGAAATTACTGCTACTAATCTACAGATTTACCAAAACGGAAAACCAGTTACCCAACCCCTCAAACTATTAAATAAATCCTAAATCATTCTAACAAAGTTCCTACACGACCATATAATCCGAGACCCACTAGTTATGATTCGAGAAGAATTTATCAACAAATAAAGTTTAGAACATTTTTATATAAATAATAAAATCAATTACAACGTCATTATATTGTAATACAACATTGTACTCTAGAATCAATTCTTAATATTCTTCATTATTATCTAATATATA
>CAVWOD010000016.1:0-167636 GCA_963756355.1 uncultured Acidobacteriota bacterium
TCACTGAGCCGGTGCGGGAAGGGAAATACGCCGTGCGGATCGACGGCACCAACGCCGGCACGGAGAGGTAAGAACGATCGCATTGAGTTCCAGCACCAGCCCGAACCGCCGGGCACCGCCGAGGGCACGGATCGCTATTTCGGCTGGAGCTGATCTACCTGCCCAAGAAGTTCACGAACACGCCCCATTCGCTCGGCTACTTCGAGACGCGAAACAGCTGGAGCCAACTGATGGCGTTCGAGGCCCAGGGCGAGGACATCAAGTTCAGCACGCGGGTGCCGTACAAGCTGCATTGGACCGGCAAGGGAAAGCTCACGCCGGGTGGCTGGCACGATTTCGCGGTTCACGTCCTCTGGTCGCGCGATCCGGCGAAGGGCTTTGTCAAGGTGTCGTTCGACGGAGAGAAGGTGGTCCCACTCGCGAAAACGGCCACGCTGCACAACGAGAACGTCGCATTCTTTCAGATCGGCTTGTTCCGTGAGACGAGCAACGTGCCGGAGACGATCCTCATTGACCACGTCGTTGAAGCGACCACGCTCAAGGACGTGACCCCGCCGCCATTGGCGAATCGCGCCGATGAAGCCGCCCCCTGGCCAGTGAGGCTCGCGGGGGGCGAGGAGCCGGTCATATGCTCCGAGACTGAAGCTGACACGTCCGCCTCCCTGCCATTCCCAGCCACGTCGCCTGGACGCACCTATATCAGCCAGTCTCGCACGATCGCCCATGGTACACCGGAAGCAACAAATCACCACCACAATCGGCGACGCTAACTCCGCGGCGACGACGAGGAAGCGATACAGCGGCCGCTGAGCTAGGGCCGGCCTGGATGGAATTCCGACTGGAGCACTCCGTTCGAATCGCCGGAGCATCCTTTCTGGAAGAGACTTGTCCCGACATCGGCGTCCTTTCGGCGAAAAGCCAGGTCTCATCTTGCCAAGTCTATGCACCTTGTCTCCTCCAAATGGTGGGTCATGAACGTTGAATTGAAATGCTTTCGCTGTTCGGATCGCTTCGCCGCTTCCCCATTTGGCCACGCTTTACCGGGGCAGCAAGTGGCTGAAGGCGGAGCTGAAGTACATCAGCCCGGACTAGCCCAGCGGGTCCAAGGTTTGGCCGCGATTGTGCGATTTGACGTTCGACAAGCCTGCCCGGCCGAAAAGCTTATTCAAACTGTGCCACTACCCGAGAACCTCTTTTTACCTTGCAAACGGCTTCATGGAGTGCTACGGTACAAAGATAGCTTGTCCGAAGACGATAGCTTGTCGGAAGACGGTCCTCGCCTTCCGTTGGTTCGCTGGAACCGTCGCGGCCCACTCACGGGCGGTGTATCATCGAGTGGGACGGGTAAGGGAAGCATGGATCGGTACGGTCTTTTCAAATGGGCATCTTCGTGGCGGGATCCACCTGCCCTTTCCGAAAGGTTTCGCGCTTTCACTCGTGGCCCACTCGGCCTCATTCAATTGCTTTTCCATTGCCCGCCGTCGTGCTATTTCCTGAGGAACGCGACGTCTCGGCTTCCCAAATTGCTAGTTGCCGCTCTGCTCGCGGTGACAATTCTGACGCCGCCTGATGCCGTAGCGAGCGCTGCCAGCCGGGCCTTCCACCCGTCGAGCCATCACTTTCCACGAGAACAACAACGAATCTTTCCCGTCAAGAGCCGGTTCGTCTTGACGTCCTGTAGCCTGTCCTTCCCAAGGAGTGTTTCGGAGCCCGAGTCGCGGACCGCGAAGCGATCTCTTGCACTCTTTCCCTCTGCGTTCGGACCCGGTCGTTCCTCGGGAAGTGCGGGCTTGAATCGGGTGTTTCGCCCTCTGCGCTGTTAGTGGGTGGTCAGCACAATCCCCCGCGCGGCTTAAAGTGCAAACCAGTCGCCGCGGCGCCACTCTCCGTCGTGATTTCCGGGAGTGAGCACCGCCTGCCTCATACGGATTTCCTAACCGTAGATTGCCGGGCCTGGGTCATACGACTTTCCCCGACATGGATAGGGAGATGCTTCCCTAGTTGTGTCACCCCAGACATTGCACGGCGGCAGTAGGTCGCGCCGAGGAGATTTCTCAATGAACGCTGGATCGGCTAATCCATTCGTCTTCGCCAAGCGGTACTGGATTGCGAGCCTGATACTGGCGCTGGTTTCCCTCTCCCTGCCTGCTTGCAACATGCCCGTGGGGTGCGAGCAGCCCCACGAAGAGCACCATAAGATCGTGGTCACCAGCCCTCTAGGCAAAGGACGTCATCATCACCCAGCAATATGTCTGCCAGATCCACTCGCAGCGCCACATCAATGTCCGTGCCCTGCAGGACGGGTATCTCCAGCACATCTTTGTCAAGGAAGGCCAGGCGGTAAAACAGGGCGATGTGATGTTCGAGATTTTATCAACTTTATACAAGGCAAAGTACGAGGCCGAGTTGGCCGAGGCCAGGGTTGCGCAAATCGAACTCGAGAATACCAAGAGGTTGTTCGAGCAGAAAATCGTCTCCATTCAAGGACGTGAAGCTGCATGAGGCCAAACTGGCAAAGGCTGAGGCCAAGGCGAAGAAGGCGGAGGCCGAATTTAACTTTTGCAAGGTCAGAGCACCTTTCGACGGCATCGTTGACCGGCTGCACGAGCGGGAGGGCAGCCTGATCAAGGAGCGGGACATCCTGACGACCTTGTCCGATAACAGCGTGATGTGGGTTTATTTCAACGTGCCCGAGGCCCGCTACCTCGAATACATGGCCGCCCTGGGCCAGAATAAGGAGGACCCGCGGATCGAACTCATGCTGGCGAACGGCAGCAAGTTCCCGCAAATCGGCAAGATCGGCGCGATCGAGGCCAAATTCAACAACGAGACCGGGAACATCCCCTTCCGCGCGGATTTTCCGAACCCGGACCGCCTGCTGCGTCACGGTCAGACCGGCACCGTGTTGATCCACCGAACGTTGAAAAACGCCATCGTCATCCCGCAGCGGGCGACTTTCGAGATTCTCGACAAGCGGTACGTTTATGTCGTCGGCAAGGACGACGTGGTGCATCAGCGCGAGATCATCATCCAGCACGAAATGGATGATATCTTTGTCATCAAGAGAGGACTTGATGTGAACGACAAGATCGTTCTCGAGGGGGTCCGACAGGTTCACGACGGCGAGAAGGTGGAATACGAGTTTCGCAAGCCGGAAGAGGCCCTCGCGCACCAAAAAAATCACGCGGAATAGACAACCGCCATATCGACCCTGCGCCGTCACCGATCACGGAACCCAACGGCAGAGTTATCTCGAGAACCATGTTCACAAACATACTCTATAGACCGGCGTTGGCGATCGTGATCTCCATCATCCTCCTGTTCCTGGGGGTGCTGGGGATCAAGACCCTTCCGATCGCACAGTTCCCCGACGTCGCGCCGCCGACCGTTCAGGTCTCCATTGCTTATCCCGGCGCCAGTGCCAACGTTTTGGTCGATTCGGTGCTGATTCCGTTGGAGCAATCGATCAACGGCGTCCAGAACATGCGTTACATGCTCTCCTCCGCCACCAGTGCCGGTGAGGCATCGATCATGATCTACTTCGAGCCGGGCACGGACCCAAACATCAATGTCGTGAACGTGCAAAACCGGGTCAACATCATGCTGAGCCGGCTCCCGCCCCTGGTGGTGCGGGAGGGCATCCTCGTCAGCCAGGTTGTGCCGAGCATGCTGATGTACGTGAACATTTACAGTACGGATCCAAACGCCGACCAGAAAGACCTTTTCAACTTCGCCAACGTCAACGTCATGCCCGTGCTCAAGCGGATCCAGGGCATGGGCATCCCCGGAATCTCGGCAACCGCACATTCGCGATGCGGATCTGGCTGAACCCCGACCGCATGCGTGCCTACAAGATATCCGTCGAAGAGTCATGAAGGCGGTGGCGGAACAGAGCATGATTGGCTCGCCCGGCCGGCTCGGTCAGGCCACAGGGATGGAGTCGCAGTCAAAAGAGTACGTCCTGACTTACATCGGGCGATTACCAAACCGGAGCAGTATGAAAACATCATTCTGCGGGCCAACCCCGATGGAGAAATCCTGCGGCTCAAGGACGTCGCCGAGGTCGAACTGGGCTCGGAGTTCTTCGACATTTACTCGGACATCAACGGCTATCCCGCGGCATCCATCATTCTCAAGCAGCCCCCGGATCCAACGCCGCCGCCGTCATTGAGGAAATCAAGAAGGAACTCGAGCAGATCAAGAAGGAATCATTCCCTCCCGGCATGAACTACGAGCTCGCCTACGACGTTTCCCGCTTCCTCGACGCCTCCATCGAAAAGGTGCTGCACACGCTGCTCGAGGCGTTCATACTGGTGTCTCTGGTGGTCTATATGTTCCTCGGAGATTTGCGATCCACGCTGATCCCGATCCTCGCGGTTCCGGTGTCCCTGGTCGGGACATTCTTTGTCTTGCGGTTGATGGGTCTATCGATCAACCTGATCACTCTCTTCGCAATGGTCCTCGCGATCGGGGTCGTGGTGGACGACGCAATCGTAGTGGTCGAAGCGGTGCATGCCAAGATGGCCGCGAAGCACCTTTCGCCCTATCGGGCGACCATGGAGGTCCTTCACGAGATTAGCGGCGCGATCATCGCCATCACCCTGGTGATGACAGCCGTCTTCGTTCCAGTGACCTTCATGACTGGGCCGGTCGGCACCTTCTACCGCCAGTTCGGCATCACGATGGCCACGTCCATCGTTCTCTCCGGTCTGGTGGCCCTGACGCTGACGCCCGTGCTCTGTGCGATGATTCTCAAGCCCCACGCAGACAGTCACACGAACCACGCGAAAAAACGGCGCGGACTACAGGTCGTTCTGCTCTATGTTCTTGGAGGGTTGCTGGTCCTAGCGCCAATGACTTATCTGGCGTATTATTTGTGGGGGAAGGCTGGCTTCCTTCTTGTTCTTCTGCCCTTTGTCCGGGGCCCATTTGACCGCCTTGTCGAGAAGGTCACGGGCAGTTATGCGGCGATCCTGCGACGGATCGTCACACGCCGCACGCTGAGCGTGGCCGTCGTCGGGGGCTTTGCCGTCGGCATTTTTGTTGTCAACACGCGGCTCCCGACGGGTTTTATCCCGGGCGAGGACCAGGGCATCATCTACGCTGTCATCCAGACGCCTCCGGGCTCGACGCTCGAGTACACCAACGCCAAGTCCCAGGAGCTTGAGGCGATCGCCAAAGAGGTCGAAGAAGTCACCTCCGTCACCTCGCTGGCCGGTTACGAGGTCCTTACCGAAGGCCGGGGCTCGAACGCCGGGACCTGTATCATCAACCTGAAAGACTGGTCCGACCGTCAGCGGACCGCGCCAGATCATTGAGGATCTCGAGGAAAAATCCCTTCGGATGTCCAACGTTAAGCTCGAATTCTTTGAACCCCCCGCGGTCCCCGGCTTTGGCACTGCCGGAGGTATCTCCGTGGTGCTCCTCGACAAGACGAATACGTCCGACTACAAGCGGCTCGGAGAAGTGAACGACAAGTTCATGGCCGCCTTGGCCAAACGCAAGGAAGTGAAGAACCTGTTCACCTTCTTCGCCGCCGACTACCCGCAGTATGAGCTACTCATCAACAACGACGTGGCCATGCAGAAGGGTGTTTCGATCGGGAAAGCCCTGGACAACCTCAACATCGTCATTGGCAGCACTTACGAGCAAGGCTTCGTTCTCTTCAACCAGTTCTACAAAGTCTACGTCCAGGCGTGGCCAGAGTTCCGGCGAATGCCCGAGGATCTGGACAACCTGTTCGTCAAGAACGATCACGGGGAAATGGTCCCCTACTCCTCGTTCATGAAGATCCAAAAGAAGCAGGGCTTGAACGAAATTACCCGCTATAACCTGTATCCGTGCGCCGTCATTCAAGGTGCTCCGGCTCCCGGCTACAGCAGCGGTCAGGCCATCAAGGCAATCCAGGAGGTCGCCGCCGAGACGCTGCCTCAAGGTTACGGCCTCGGCTGGGCGGGTCTCTCTTACGACGAGTCAAGAAGGGGGAGCGAGTCGGTTTTTATCTTCTTAATTGTCGTCGCCTTCGTCTATCTGGTGCTGGTCGGGCAGTACGAGAGTTTTATCTTGCCGCTGGCCGTGATCCTGTCGCTGCCGATCGGGCTCTTCGGTTCCTTCTTTTTACTGCAGGCAATGGGGTTGGCCAACGACGTCTACGCCCAGATTGGTCTGGTCATGTTGGTGGGACTGCTCGGCAAGAATGCGATCCTGATCGTCGAATTCGCGGTGCAGCGGCGCCACGAGGGCGTGCCCCTCAAGGAGGCAGCCATCGAAGGAGGAAAACTGCGATTCCGGCCGATTCAGATGACCTCCTTCGCCTTCATCGCCGGTCTCCTTCCGCTGGTCGTTGCCACCGGTGCCGGGGCGATCGGAAACCGAACCATTGGCACCACGGGAGTCGGCGGGATGCTCGTGGGCACCGTCATCGGAGTCTTGGTAATTCCCGGCCTTTATTACTTGTTTGGCAGGATTGCCGACGGGATGAAGCGCCAGGGCCTGGTGCATCACGGGATCAATCTGCGATTTTCCGGGCGGACGCATCGCATCGATTTTGCCGCGCTCGCCGGCGGGCGCTCGATTGTCATCTATCCGCAAGGCGAGGTGATCCGCGACCTTACGGACGCGCGGCTCGCGGCGGGCGGCCAAGTGCTTTTCGAGGCTGGCGACGTCAGCGTGCACGATCTCGATTCGTCGCGTCCGAAGATTCGCTTTCTGCACGGTGGGGGCGCGCGCGAACTCGAATGTGATTTCATTGCCGGGTGCGACGGGTTTCACGGAGTGTGCCGTCCTTCGATTCCGCCGGGCGTGTTGAGCGTGTACGAGCGAGAGTACCCGTTTGGATGGCTGGGCATTCTCGCGGAGGCGCCGCCCGCGAGCGACGAATTGATTTACGCGTATCACGACCGAGGGTTTGCGTTGCTTACCATGCGAACCCCGCGCATCAGCCGGCTCTACATCCAGTGCGAGCCGGACGACGATGCCAGCCGCTGGTCCGACAGCGATATCTGGCAAGAGTTACAAACGCGGCTTGGGTCGGGCGATGGCTGGAAGCTGACCGAAGGGCCGATCCTGCAGAAGGGCGTCACCAAGATGCACAGCTTCGTGGTCGAGCCCATGCAGTACGGCAGGCTATTTCTTGCGGGCGACGCGGCGCACATTGTGCCTCCCACGGGCGCCAAGGGGCTCAATCTCGCGGTAGCCGATGTGCGCCTTCTGGCGCGGGCGCTCGCCGAATTCTATTCGGGTGGCGGCACGCAGCTTTTGGATCAATACTCGCAGACCTGCATGCGGCGGGTGTGGCAGGTGCAGCGGTTTTCATGGTGGATGACGGCGATGCTGCACCGGTTTGGCGATGACAATGCTTTTGATCGGAGGCGGCAGCTTGCGGAATTAGAGTATGTGACGAGTTCAGAGGCGGCTGCGCGGACGTTGGCGGAGAACTATGTGGGGTTGCCGATGGATTGACGCATGCGCGTGGCCTAGTGAGAACGGAAAACAGCAGGTCCCTCGCCGCGCTCCCTTCGAGGCTCAGGGCAGGCGGGATGACAGCGATTCTTATTAGTTACTTCTCGAAGCTGTCGAAGGCGCGATTGTCCTCGCAGATGTCTTCCATGATGTCCCAGGTGGGGTGCAGGCCGAAGCGCATGGTTGCTGTCCACGGCATGGTGTAGGACTTGGGATCGTCGAAGGTGAAGTCTACCTGCAAAGTTTTTGCGTCGGTGCGGCGAATGCGTTCAGTGATGTGCATTTGGTCGCTATCCGGGTGGCCCACACGGTCGAGCCAAATCTTTCCGTTGAGGCCGATGGTGTCCACGACCAAGGTGTCACCCTCCCAGTGGCCGATCGATTCGCCGTCATAGGTGGGCGTTACGTCGGCGGTGTGCTTGCGTCCGTCGATATAAATGTGACGCACGAAATGGTCGTATTCGAAAAGCTCGATCACTTCTTTGGGCGTCTGCACGATCTCCATGGGAAAAAGCTGCAAATAGATATAGGGCATGCCCGGCGGGAAGCACTGATAGACCATATCGTTCGTTTGCGCGAGCAGCACCCCGCGGCGTCCCTGCGACGGCTTGGCCGCATTAAACTGCTGCATACCCCAGGCGGTCATCGGCGGATCCCCCTTGCTGAAGGACGCGGTATCGTAGGGGCCGCGCAATGCATTCCAGACACCAGACAAGTCATGGGTATCCGCGGGAGCCTGAGCCGAGGTCTTCGCGGCGGTCGCCTGGGTTGTGGTCCGATTATTCGTTTGGGCGATTAGTGTGGAAGAGCAAGTCAAAATCGCCAAAAGCCCCGGAAGAACGAAGGCCAATCGTTTTCGCATTTTGCCCCCCCAGTATGAGCGGCCGCAGAGAATTCTCAATTCACTTTGCCGGAAGTCCAAGACCCCATCGGGTGCGAAGACTACCTTTGGTTTCGCGCGAAAGCAATTCCCAAATACTTGCGTCTAGCGTGCGACGTCGAGTCCTCGCAGCAACTGAACCTGGATGGGCGCGCTCAACAAGTCCTTGATGGCGGCGCGGAAAGCGAGGTAGTGAGGAGTCTCACGGTGGGAGGCGAACGCTTCGTCGGCGGTGTAGATCTCAAAAAGCGTGAACGAGCTCGTGTCGCCGTCGCTGCGATAGAGGTCATAGCGCAAGCAGCCTGGCTCACCGCGCGATGGTGCTGTCATGCCGCGCAGAATATGCTCGACCCCCTGCTCCTGGCCAGGTTTGGCGGCAAAGCTGGCGACCACGGTGATCTGTTCAGGCATGAATTCCTCCTCGTTGGCTTTGTGCTCAAATCCGGCGGCGCACCAGTGTAGCGCGAAAGAATGGGGATGCCCGAGTCTTTCCACTGGATGGTCGTTCGATTCCCGATAATCGATCCAGTAGGTGCTGAGTATTCACTTTGACCCGCTTCGATTGCCAAGTGACAATTACGATCAGGCTCGGCCCGTTTCGTGATACGCTCACGAGGTTATCCCTTCGACTGGAGTTCCCCGGCCCCCCTTTCCAGACTTGGAGTATGTTTCGTGGATCGCGTCTTTGATCGATATGGACATGACCGGCGCGTGGGTATGCGTCACGGACTCAGGGCACCTTTGCGTTTTCGCATTCGCAGCTCTTCTGTTCAGGAACCGGGCGTTCCAGAGCAAGGAGCCGAAATCGAGAATCTTTCCAAAAGCGGCGTCTTCTTTGCCACCGAAGCACCGGTACCCGTGGGCATCGCCATTGATCTGTTCCTGAGAATGCCAGCCGAGATTACCGGAAAGACGGCCGTCGACTGGCTTTGCACGGGTCACGTGGTTCGGGTAGTGCCGGCAACATCGCCTGGGCAGAATTCAAGAGTGGGCGTGGCCTTCGATTTTTACGAGATCGGCGGAGCATAAAATTCGCGCAGAGAAAGGGTTACCGTGAATCGCTCAAGAAAAGTACGGCTTCGCCCTCGATCGGCGGAGAATTCTGAGGACAACCCGAAGGCATTCGTATTCTATGATCTCAAGACGGGAGCGCGCCGCTTCCAAGTGAACGCCGCGGCGGATGGCAGCATGCCAATGGATGAAGCTGCATGTCTTCTTGCGGTTCATTGCGTGACGCGAAACCAGGAACCGAGTGATTTCGGGGCGATGATCGCCATCGGTGAGGATCTAATCGCTAGCGTGGTGGGGCGAGCCAGGAGCATGATGGAGAATTCCGTGGCGTCTGCGAGTCGCGTGCGTCTTACGGAACGCCAGCAGGCGATCTTGGAGACCATCACGAGCGGCCTATCAAATAAAGAAATTGCCGCGCAACTGAATCTCTCCCTGCGCACCGTGAAGTTCCACGTTTCCGCTTTGCTTCTCAAATTCGAGGTGAGCACCCGAGCAAGACTGACGCGTAAGCTGGCTGACCTTGCCACGCCGCAACCCGCCGAGTTCCCAGGCAACGTAACCTTTCCGCCGCCGTCCGTTCAAGGGCATGGCTCGCTTCGCGAGCAGGAACAACCGCGCCACAAAATGCCGCTGATGATTCCGGTACAGGCACGATTGCAAGGAAAAAGCAGCCGCGGCTAGGACGGGGTGGTGCTAGGCGCTCGTGTAGACCGATTTTGCCCCCAGAATAAACGCCTCGATCCCAGGTAGTTCGGCTCGATGTGAATGAGGCTGACTTTACGGCCTCAGGGCCCCCAGTCCGGAATGCGGACTGGGGCGCCCTGAGCTACAGCAGACGCTCCCAATCGTTGACAAATGGAATTGGCGTCTGATAGCGTCCTGCGGCTTGGGCAAATTTAGATAAATACCTGCGTCAAGCACATCCAGTTTGGGTCCTTCATGCCCGGGCATGCGCGGGTCCACGAAAGAGAGCCAGTCTTGAAAATCGATACCTACTGCCATATTTTCCCTCGTGGCTTCTACGAAAAAATGAATGCGATTCAGGAGAAAGGGTCCACGATCCAGAAGCGCGTTCGCGGGATTCCCTCGATTGTGGACCTCGACGTTCGCTTTCGCATGATGGACCGCTTTCCGGACTACGCGCAGGTGATTAGTCTTCCGGCTCCTACCATCGAAGCGCTAGGGGATCCGCAGCGGACGCCCGCGCTGGCGGAACTGGCGAACGATGGCTTGGCCGAACTCGTGGCGAAATATCCCGAGCGCTTTCCGGCATTCGTTGCCGGGCTGCCCATGAATAATCCCGAGGCCGCAGTGAAGGAGATCGACCGCGCGGTGATGAAACTGGGCGCTACCGGCGTACAGATCTATACGAACGTGAATGGGCGTCCGCTGGACGAGCCTGAATTCTTGCCGATCTTTCAGAAGATGGCGGAACTGAACCTGCCCATCTGGGTGCACCCGGCCCGGCCCGAGACATTTCCCGATTATCTGAACGAGCAGAAATCCAAGTACGAGATGTGGTGGGTGTTTGGCTGGCCCTATGAGACCAGCATCTTCATGGCGCGCATTCTTTTTGCCGGGTATTTCGATCGCTTTCCGAATCTCAAGATCATCACCCACCACCTTGGCGGCATGGTGCCATATTTTTCCGGCCGCACTGGGGCCGGTCTCGATCAACTCGGGGCGCGCACCGAATCCGAGGACCTGACGGTCTATGCCCGGCGGCTGAAGAAGCGTCCGCAAGATTATTTCAAGATGTTCTATGCCGATACAGCGACGTTTGGCTCGCGGGCGGCGCTGGAGTGCGGGCTGGATTATTTCGGCGCAGACCATGTGCTGTTTGCTTCCGACTCGCCTTTCGATCCGGAGAAGGGACCGGGGTACATTCGCGAGACCATCCGCTGCGTTGAGGAGTTGCCGATTTCGGCGGAGGAGCGGAAGAACATTTATGAGGGGAATGCGCGGAAGATGATGAGATTGAAGCTGGCGTAGGGCATCGAATCGGGGCGCGACTGGAGGCGGGGCGCCGAACGAGTATTGTGTGCATGGGCTATACGTTGAGAGTTCCCGCTGAGGCGTCCGGGACGCAAGGGGCGCGCTTCGGCGATCCTGGTCGGATCGCCTCAGAATGACACCTGTCTTCACAGGGCGGCGCTGAGAGCACTAGTCCGGGGTGATCTCTAGGGACGGCTCTGGCAGCCAGAAGCTGGCTATGAAGCCGATGAGGAACACTAGGGTACCTACGATGCCGGCGGCGTATGCCAGTTGGCGTGCGGCGGTGCCTCCGGGCATGAATGCGACCATCCAGGTGACCAGCGGCGCCGCCGCCGTGCCCAGCATGCGTCCGCCGATGTTCGCGGCGAAACTTTCGCCGGTTCCACGCAAATGCGTCGGATAAGCCAGCGGCAGATAGTTTCCCCAGAACGAGAATTGCGCCACGGTTAGGAAGCCCAGCGCGAAGATTCCCCACGGCGACATATCCACATCGCGTGTGGCCGGAAGGAACATCACCAGCGGGGTGATGATCAAAGCGGGGAGCTGAAACAATCGCAGCAATTTCCGGCGGCTCAGAATTCGCACCGCGAGAAACGCCATGGCGATGCGGCCCAGTAGCCCTCCCCATTCCTGCAAAGCTTGCAGCGCGCTGATTCTTTGTTCTTGGGCGGTATGGGCCAGCACGCGCACGCCTGGAGTGCTGGGAATGATGCGTGCGAAATGCTGCAGCATCCCGAAGGACGCGGCGTATGCGCAAGCCATCATGAGACAACTGATCAGCGCGGTCTGGCGGAGTTCGGGGCGGAAGAGTTCGAGAATGCTGGGGCGCTTTAGCGTTCCCTCCAGCTTCTTCTTTCTCCAGATGGGCGATTCGGGCAGAAAGGGCCGAACCAAAATCAGCGGAATGGCGGGGAATAGGCCGGAGATCGCCGCGTAGCGCCAGGCTTCGTGCCCACCGTGAATGGCGGGGAAGCGCTGGCTGAAGGTCACGGCGAGATAGTAGGCGCCGCTGACCAATATGCCGCCGGTGGAGGCGAATCCCTGCGTATAGCCGATCACGGCTTCGCGTTGCTCGCGCTCGGTGAAAAGCTCGGCGAGCCAGGCCGTGGCGGCCACGAATTCGACGGAGACGCCCACGAAAGTGCCACAGCGGAAGATCAGGAACTGCATCGGGCTGGTGACGTACGCGCTGGCAAACGTGCAGACGCCGAAAAGTAGAATGCTCCAGAGCAGAATCCTGCGCCGGCCTAGGAGATCGATCAGATATCCGCCGAGCAGCCCGAAAACGCCTCCGGCGATGGCCGGAACGTAAAAGAAGATTCCGATCCATTGATTGACGACGGCGGCGCTGGTTTGCGCTGGCAGCAATTCGAGCAGAGCCGGGCGGACGATCAGGGTCAGAATGAGGAGTTCGTAGGTGTCGAAGGCGAAGCCGATGCAGGCGACCGCGCAGATGAGCCATTGAAGCGGCGTTAGGTGTCCGAGCTTGGTCTTGGTGTGGAGAGTTGGCACGTGGGTTGCGCGATCCGGGAGAAAGCAGATCCACTCGCTGCGCTCCCTTCCTTGGTTTTGGAGCAAGCCCTTCGATCGAGACTCAGGGCACGCGGCATGACAGCATAGTGCTAGTGTTTCAAGAATGCCAGGAATTGCGGTGGTTGACCTGTCGTTTACTTGGGGCGGTAGGCGACGCACAATGGCTCGCCGAAGGGGAATTAGCGAAAGGATGATGGAGGAAATGGACGAGCTGACGCTTGATAGGTTGGCGATTCGGGAAGTGGTCGAGAATTGGGTAGTCTGGCGCGATGCCGGCGATTGGGAACGATTCCGAACCGTCTGGCACAGCGATGGTTACATGATGGCGACCTGGTTCCAGGGGCCCGCAGAGGATTTCATTCGGGTTAGCCGCGAGGGTTTCGAGCGCGGAGTGAACATCTTGCATTTCCTCGGCGGAAACTCCATCGAACTTGCCGGCGTGCGTGCGATTTCACAGACCAAAATGACAATTTCGCAACGCGCTAAAGTGCACGATGTGTGGTGCGACGTGACTTGCACCGGGCGTTTTTATGATTTTTTCGAGAGGCGCGACGGGCGATGGGGAATCGTGCGGCGCCAGCCGATCTATGAAAAGGATCGAATGGATCCTTTGGACCCGGCCGCTAAATTGCAACTCGATTCCAAGGTGCTGGAGAAATTTCCGGAGGGCTACCGCCATCTCGCTTACTTGCAGACGGGAATCGGCTATCCCATCAAAATGGATATGCCGGGACTGAAAGGCCCTGAGGTTGAAGCGCTTTACGCGCGCGGCAAGCAGTGGCTTGCAGGAGGAGCATTGTAGCCGCCACTTTTTTAGACCCGTGCGCCCACCCACCTAGGATCGGCAATCTCGCCGCCCTTCAGGGCGGCAGCTTTACGATCAGGCAGCGCGTTACTCGCCGCTCCTGTATGATTAGCGTACAAACCGCAGAGCTTTTTCAGGAGGAAACGTGCCCTAGTGTCCGCATTGCGAGACCTGCGTGGTCGAGATGCCGGGCTGAAGCCCAGCGCTACACCCTGGCGGAGCGTGCTGCGCTACTGATTGAGTAGGGGAATATCCTTCGCCGGAGTCGGGGTCTTGATCGACTGCAAGAAGGCGTAAATATCGGCGACATCGGCATCGGGCACGACTTTGGCCGTGTACGGCGGCATGTTGTTGGCCGGGTGGCGAATATAGGCGGCGAACGCTGCGATCGGGATCGGAGGCGGACCGATGCGTGGCGCGCCGGTTTGCGCGGCGCCCTGTCCTACGAGTCCGTGACATTGATAGCAGCCGTCGCTGACGAAGAGAGCCTTGCCGCGTTGGGCGTTCCCTGCTGCCGTGGCTGAGAATGTTTCCGGAACGGAGGCCGATGATGAAGGCGCTGGCGCGCTGGTTTCCGAAGTCGTGCTCGATTTGGATGCCGCGCCGCTGCCCAGCGATTTCACGAACGCGTAGAGGTCCGCAACTTGCGCGTCTGACAAAGTGGCCGCGTTGAATGCGGGCATCACGCCCTTGGGCTTGCGAACCACGGCGAGGAATTCCGGGAAGGACTTCGTGGTCGAGGCGAGTTGCGGGCCCATGCCGCCTTCGGCTTCGTCGCCGTGGCAGCCATTGCAACCGTCCGCGCTAAAGGCTTGCTTGCCCTTGTCGATGTTTCCGGCGGGCGTGCCGCTTGTTGCGGTGTCTTGCGCGCCTCGCGCGGTGCGGCCACCCAGCCCAAGGGGCAGGGAACCGGCGAGCGTCGCGATGATTACCCAGCGGTGGAGGGAAATGTTCATGCGTCTTCCTTTTTTGACTGCGGGCTTCGGATTCGACTCTTCTGGCTCCGCTGACATCTTTGGAGTTTGGGCAATTGCTGTGCCGCACCGCCGCTGTGCGCACATCGAGAGCGCGTCTGCTTGAGTCTAAAGATGCCACTCTGAAGGGTGGCGCTACACAACCTGGTCGATTGCGCCCTCATGCAGGTTTTGCTGCGCATCGAAATGAAAGGCCTCGCCTCTGAAGAGGCGAGCTACAGGTACGGCCAGCCATTAGCGTGGCTGCGTGAGCACATCCACTACAGCTGGTTCGCCGCGCTTCACCACTTCGAGGGCGCGTTGGATGGCCGGACCCAGGTCCTTGGGATCGGAGATTGGTCCCTCGCCGTGGACGCCGAGGCACTGCGCCAGCTTGGCAAAGTCGATCGGCGGATCGTGCATTGTGGTGCCGATGTTGCAGCGGTCGATGCCGCGGTTGTGCCTGTCGGCCATGATCTGCACCTGCATCAACTCTTGATGGTAGGCGCGGTTATTGTGCATGATCGTGAGCAGCGGGATTTTGTGATGCGCTGCCGTCCAGAGCACGCCCGGGGCGTACATCATGTCGCCGTCGTTCTGAATATTCACCGAGAGGCGGCCGTATTTTTTATTGGCAAGCGCGGCGCCCACAGCGGCTGGAGCGCCATAGCCGATTCCGAATCCGCCTGCGGCGCCAATGTATTGATAGTGCTTGTTGAAGTCCCACAGCTTGAGCGGCCAGCGGCTGACGAAGGTCACGGCGGACACCAGCGACCAATCCTGGTCTTTAATTTTCGCGTACAGCTCTTGAGAGAGACGCGCGGTGCTGATTGGGCTGGCGTCCCAGGCGTATGCCGCGGCGTCGCGGTTGCGCGCCAGCGCGTCCTGGTGCGCGGCCGCTAGGTTGTTACCGCGCTCTTGGAGCGCTCGCTTGCGATCGTCGGTCAGGAGGCGCTTAACGGCCTCGGTGAGCGAAGGCAGTGTGGCTTCGGCGTCGGCGGCGATGGAGATGTCCACATCCTGGAAGCGCTGGAAGTCCTGATAATTGCCCTTCATGTAGAGATCGCCGCCGTTGATGCTGATGAGTTTCGCGGTCGGTTTGTAGATCGGCATGCTCTCGCGATCGATCTGGTCCTTGAACTCGTTCACATTGTCGAAAAAGTCGGTCAGTTCGAGGCCCAGGATCACGTCGGCGTTTCGAATTACGGCGCCCGCGCGCTCGGTCTGATTCAGTGGATGACGCGTAGGGAAATTCATGCGCGCGGCTTTGTCGATGACTGACGCCTGCAGCGCTTCGGCCAATTCTTGCAAACGCGCCATACCCGCAGGCGTGCGGGCCATGCGTTCGGCAATGATTACCGGGTTCTCCGCGCCCACGAGCAGACGCGCAACTTCGGCTACGGCGCCCGAATCGCCCACGGGTGGCTCCGCCAATTCGAGCTTGGGAATATGCAGCTTCGCGCCGTCGGGAATGGGATTTTCCTGCAGTTCGCCATCGGCCACGAGCACCACGGGCATGTTCGGCGGAGTCATAGCGATTTTGTAGGCGCGAACGGCCGATTCGGCGAAGTGCGTCAGAGAGGCGGGCGTGTCGTCCCACTTGGTATAGTCGCGGACCATGGCTGCGGCGTCTTGCACGCTGTGCACCCACTCCACTTCGGAAATGCGCTTGCTCGCGTCGAGAATATTGCCGACGATCATGATGGTCGGAACGCGGTCGCAAAAGGCGTTGTAGATCGCCATGGAGGCATGCTGCAGACCCACGGTGCCGTGCGCCATATTCAGCATCGGCTTGCCTTCGATTTTGGCGTAGCCGTGCGCCATGGCCACGGAAGATTCTTCGTGACAGCAGGTGATGAATTCCGGGCTCTTGTTGCCGCCGTAATTGATGAATGATTCGTGCAAGCCGCGGAAGCTCGCTCCGGGATTTGCGGCGATATATTCGATTCCGAGCGACTTGATCACGTCCACCATGAAATCGGAGCCGGAACGATCCATCGTAAGCACGTCGCCGTGTGGCGGCATGCCTACTTCGGCGGCAGGAGACATTGGCGGCGGGAGTGTTTTCAGGCCTGGTATTTTCGGCTGGGCTTCAGCCGATAGAGGCGGCCACGGTTCCGGGGACTACCGCAAGCCCTGCGGCGCCAACTGCTGCGCCTTTGAGGAAATTGCGGCGGTTGACCGAGTGTTTCCCAGACTTTGCCATGGTGCAGTGCCCTCCAACGGCCTCCAAAGCGGTCTGGCGCGTTTATATCATAGGCTCCGGGTAGAGGCCACTGTGGTTGCGCTCGTGGCAAGAGTGCGCGGATGGTCGCGCTATAATTCCGAATGCTCGTGACCCATGTTTCGCTTCATTCGAAAGAGCTGGCCTGATGGCCAAGCCTCGCCGTCGAGATGGTTCGCGTGGACTTTGGCTCGTCGCGGCGGACAAACTTATTAGGGGCGTTGTATTGCTGGCGGTGGCTATCGGAGCGCTTCGGCTTTTGCACAAGGATCTGGCGGCTGAAGTCATGCACTGGGCGAATATTTTCCGCGTCGATCCTAATAACCGCTACATACATCGATTGCTTGAACGAACGCTGACCATAGACGCGCGGAAACTGCGAGCGTTTAGCGTGGGGACCTTCTTTTATTCGGCGCTTTCGCTTACCGAGGGTACGGGGTTGGCGTTGCGCAAGCGCTGGGCGGCCTACTTGACGATTATCTCCACGGGCGCGTTCTTGCCGCTGGAGGTCTACGAGGTGATGCGGGTGCCGAATTGGCAGCGGGTTGACGTGCTGATTGTCAATGTTGTTGTGGTGATTTATTTGGTGGTGGAAGTTCGCCGCGATGGGACACGTTGAGTCACCCGGAGAAAGACCAGCGCGGTGGGCGAACGCCGAGGCAGGCGGACACCAAGAAGGCCTCAGGGCCCCCAGCAGAAGGCGCTGGGGCACCCTGAGCTACCGCGGATGGAAAAAAATCGCGGCTGAGCCCGCATCTATCTCGCGGCGGGGACTAGGCCTTCGGTCAGTTCGATGTAGGTGCCCCAGGGATCGGTTAGGAAGGCTACTTTCGTATTTGAGTTTGGGACTTGGCGGATTGGAATATCGAACTTGATGCCTTGCGCTTCTAGCTTCTTTTCGAACTCTGCGAGGTTCTTCACCTCGAAACCGATGTGGTCTAGCGAGCGGCCTTTTGTGGGGGCTAGCTTAGCGTTGTTTGGCGCGGGCGAGAAGGATAGATTGACGCCGGGGATGTCGTCGCAGTCGATCCAGCCGGGTGTGGCTACGCGGGCGCGCTTGCCGGGAATGCCGCCAAATGTTTTTGCGTACCAGGCTTGCATGCCCGGAACATCGGTAGGATAGAAGTGGATGTGATTCATCTGCACCGGGACGGGAAGCGATGGATCGGCGAAGAATTCAATACGGATTCCGTCGGGGCCATGCACGTAGCCCTGATTCGGATTGGTGCCTTGTTCAAGTTCGATGTTATTTGCTTTCCATTTGGCAATCGCGGCGGGCAAGTCCTTCCAGATTAGGCCGAAGTGGTCCACGATGGAGCCGGCTGGCGGGCCGCTGTAATCGCCTTGCCGTAACATGATGAAGACGCCGGGGAACTGGATCAGCGAGAGCGGTCCATTTTTGACGGGCGTGCCGCCCATCATGTCGATCCAGAAATGTTCCTGGGCCGGGACATCTTTGACGACAAGGTGGATATGGCCCATGGTGACGCCGGTCGCGTTTGGTGCAGCGAGTTGCGCCGGCGTCGGAAGGGCACAGAGTATAGCCAAAATCACGATTGAGCCGAGAGCGGCCGTGAGGCGCGTTAAGGCGCCCGTTCTCAATACAGTGTTATCGAACATGATTTCTGCCTCCGGCTGGGCTCTATATATCACGAGAACGAGGTCAACCGGCCATTCATTGCATGGCTACAAGCTTACTCGCGGCGCAAGTGGCCTTTGTGCCTCTGCACGGACTTTGTTATCGTTTTAACTGGTCACGTTCCGATTTCCTAAGGTCTTGGCGAAGCTCGTTTGTCACATTCGATAGCATAGTGAGGCGAGAAAATGATCCAACTAAAAGTGAATGGGGTGGCGCGTTCTTTTGCCGGCGACCCTAATATGCCGCTGCTGTGGTACCTGCGCGACCTGTTGCTGCTGACGGGCACGAAATTTGGCTGCGGGGTGTCGCTGTGCGGCGCGTGCACGGTGCACAAGAATGGCGAAGCAATTCGCTCGTGCGTCACGCCCATGAGCGGCGTCTCCGGCGCTGAAGTCACCACCATCGAGGGGCTCAACGCGAACGGTCTGCATCCGGTGCAGAAGGCCTGGATCGAAATCGACGTGCCGCAGTGCGGCTACTGCCAGGCTGGTCAGATCATGCAGGCCGTCTCTTTCCTGCGGAAGAAGCCTAAGCCGAGCGATGCGGAGATCGACGCGGCCATGTCCGGCAACATTTGCCGCTGCGGAACCTACCAGCGCATTCGTTCCGCGATCAAGACGGCGGCGGGTGAGGTGAAGGCATGAGCGACGAACGCCTCAAGGTTCGAAACGCCAGCGCGAAAGCTGCAAGCGTGGAAGTTGAGAACATGACCGAAAATGTGAGCCGGCGCGGATTTCTCAAGGGCGCGGCGGCCGCCAGCGTTTTCGTGCTGGCATTCCGCTATTCGGCGGCGCCTGCTTTGGCCGCGGTGGCTCCTTCAGAGGGACCACATGCGGATCATTCGCCCTTCCATCCGAACGTCTACTTGGGAATCGATCCCGATGGTACCGTTTACATCGTTGCGCATCGGTCCGAGATGGGTACGACGAGCGGGACCTCGCTCCCGATGATCCTGGCCGACGAATTGGATGCCGAATGGAGGCGGGTGAAGCTCGAACAGGCCATCGGCGATGCGAACGGTACGGCGATCAAAATACCGACGGCTCGAAATCGGTTCGGCTGTTTTACGACGTGATGCGTCAAGCGGGCGCCACGGCGCGGCTGATGTTGGTTCAGGCCGCGGCGAAGCAATGGGGCGTTCCGGTCGCGGAGTGCACTACGGATCTGCACGTGGTGGTGCACAAGTCCTCGGGCCGGACGCTGGGCTACGGCGCGCTGGCTTCTGCCGCCGCGAAATTGCCGGTTCCCCAAAAGGAAGACGCTGCAATTTAAGCCTAAGAGCGCTTGGCGCTACGTCGGCAAAGGCGGGCCAAGCATTGAACTGGCGCGAGTTTGTACCGGCAAGGCCGTCTATCGGCATGGACGCGCGCATGGACAACATGGTCTACGCTTCGATCGAGCATCCTCCGGTGCTTGGCGGCAAGGTGAAGTCCGTCGACGATAAGGACGCGCTGCAGGTTGGCGGCGTGCACCAGACGGTGCAGATCGATCCCTTCAAATCACCCTGGGGATTTCAGCCGCTCGGCGGCGTGGCCGTGATTGCCGACAACACCTGGGCTGCGTTTCAGGGCCGCAAAAAGCTGAACATCAGCTGGGACAATGGACCTAACGCTTCGTACAACTCGAGCGAATATAAGAAAGAACTGCTGGAAACGGCCCGCAAACCTGGCAAGGTGATCCGCAGCGAGGGCGACGTGGACGCCGCGTTCGCGAAGGGCGGCAAAATCATCGAAGCGGACTACTACGTGCCGCACCTGGCGCACGCGTCGATGGAACCGCCGGTGGCTGTGGCCGATTTTCGCGACGGCAAGGTGACGGCGTGGGCGCCGACGCAAAATCCGCAGGAAGTGCAGAACACCATCGGCAAGCTGCTCGGAATCCCGAAGGAAAACGTGATCTGCCACGTAACCCTGCTTGGCGGCGGATTCGGCCGCAAGTCCAAACCCGATTACGTGGCTGAGGCGGCGGTGCTTTCGAAGAAGTTGGGCCGGCCGGTCAAGGTTGTCTGGAGTCGCGAGGACGACATCAAATTCGACTACTACCACAGCGTCGCGGGAATGTATATGAAGGCGGCGCTGGATGCATCGGGCAAGCCCACGGCATGGATGCAGCGCTCCGTGTTTCCTCCGATCGGCTCCATGGACGACGCCAGCGCGCGTTACGGCGCCGACGGCGAAATGGGGCTGGGCTGGACCGAGGTGCCGTTCAATATTTCAAATCTGCGGGTTGAAAACGGGCCGGCCGAAGCTCATATCCGCATCGGCTGGCTGCGGTCGGTGGCCAATATTTACCACGCCTTCGCGATCCAATCCTTCGCCAACGAACTGTCCTACGTGGCGGGACGCGATCCGCTCGATTACTTGCTCGATTTGATCGGGCCGCCGCGCGTTCTCGATTTGAAAATGACCAAGTATCCGAATTATGGCGCCTCTACCGACGCGTATCCCGTCGACATCGGCCGCTTACGGCACGTCGCCGAGATGGCCGCCGAAAAGGCCGACTGGGGAAAGCGGAAAATGGGCAAGGGAACTGGGCTGGGCATCGCGGTTCACCGCAGCTTCTTGACCTACGTTGCATCGGTGGTTGAGGTCGAGATTGACGACAAGGGGCAGCTCCGAATTCCGCGCGTGGATACGGTGGTGGATGCCGGACTGGTGGTGAATCCCGAGGCGACACGCAATCAGTTCCAGGGTGCTGCGGTGTTCGGAACCAGTATCGCCAAAACGGGAGTGATCAGCGCTACGAATGGCGTGGTGGATCAGTCCAACTTTCACGATTACCAGGTGGCGCGCATGCATGAGGCGCCGTATCAGACCAACGTGTACATCGTCGATAGCGATGCGCCGCCTGCTGGCGTGGGTGAGCCGGGGGTGCCGCCGTTTATCCCGGCGCTGTGCAATGCGATTTACGCGGCGACGGGGAAGCGCATTCGCGAATTGCCTATCGGGAAGACTAGTTTGGTCTAATGTCCGCCGCGAGGCGCTCGATCTCGCCTGACGGAAAAAAGCAGATCCCTCACTGCGTTCGGGATGACAGCGTTTTGGGTGTCGAGGTGTTGGAGATGGCGTCGAGGCGTTCGGCATGATGTTGAAGCGTTAGCGATTACGTCGGGATTTCTGGTATTCGCCGAGCACAAAAACAAGGGGCCGCGCAAGCGGCCCCTTGTTTTTGCTCGGAATGCGGGCATGTGCGCGAGTTCGTGGCGTTTTAGGTTGCCGGAGTCGCGGTTGGCATGGTGCCCGTGTAGTACAAGATTATGTAAGCTTTGAGGTGTCCGTTCGGTTCCGGCACTCCAGCGGCGGCCACCAACGTGCCGGTCACGAGATTGTTGGTGACAGTGCTCAAACCCGCGGGCGTGGTGATATCCACGGGACTAATCGTCACGATGCCGTTGGTCCTATCGACCTGATAGATGAGGGTTGCAGAACCGACTACGCTGCTGACGTCTATGGTAACCGCTGGTGTGGTGCCATGCGGAGGCGCGACGATCGTGAAGTCGCCACCGCCGGATGTGGTCACCCACGACCCTGACACCGAAGCCAGGGGCAGTGGGCCGGGGACCAGGATCGCAGATGGAACCTCCCAACTACCAGGGGCTCCGGCGGCCCAGATAGCGCCGCTCTGCCCGTAAACTGGCAAGGTTCCTATCGAACCACCAAAGTTCACCGATTCGTTCGTGGTGCTATCGAAGTCGAGAATCGTTTGCACCGTCGACGTGTCCGTTACGTTGCTGGTGACCAGAGTGGGGAAACTGAAATTCCACCACTTGAATCCGCTGATGGCTGCGCCGGTCATCGGATCCTTTCCATTAGCGGCGGTGTTCGGTATAAAGTTGACGAGGAAGTTGGTGTAATCATCGACTGCGTTATTGAAGACCCGCGTATAGTCGAAGCCCGTTGTGGTCGAGTTTGAAATGGTGCCGTCAAATCGGGCGGTTTCGATATCCACGGTAAGGGCGGTCATCGGGGTTGTCAGCGGATTCGCGGTGACGTGGACTTTGAAGCCCCGCTTAACATTGCTCAAGAAGGCTGTCCCAGTTCCAATGGCGGTTGCGTCGGATTGGGCGCTCGCCGGAGTCCGGAAAAAGAACTGGGTCGCGGAGTTCACTTGCAACTTTACATCGCTGCCGACCTCGTTAGCTACCGAGAGAATGTTGGTCGCGGTATTCACGTGGAGCACGTGGCCTTCGGGGCTTACGAACACGGTGTTGAAACTGCTGCTGGCGTAAACGCGAACGGCCACCAGTGTGCCGTCCACCTGATAGCGCGCGGTCACGCGAAGGTATTCGGTGCCTGAGGTGAGCAAGCTGGCAACCGATTGAAAGTTGAATATCGTCGTGGGTGCAATGGGACTGGCGTCGAGGTTATAGAAGAGCGTGCCGTTGGTAGCGTCCGCCTGGATGGTCAACGCGTGGGTAGATGTGGTCTGGGTCTCTGGATTCGTTGGCGGTTCGGCAGGATGGTCCTTGAACATGGTGATGGAATTGTCCGTCAAACCTCCCGTGGAGTTCACAGAACTGACCGTGCCGTAGAGGTCTCGCAGAACGAAGCTGGTGATGTTTCGAATTAAATGATGATGCACCGGTCCTTTGAAGTTGACAGCAAACATAGTTTGCGCTGCTGAAGGCTGTACATGGGCCACGATGAATGCCGGGTGCGCGAGGTCAAACTCCAAATCCAGCTGATTATTTTGATTGGCGCTGACCACTAGGTTCGAGACGAAATTGACGGTCAGCGGCACGGTCTTGCTGCCACTGCTTCCGGTCGCTCCTTGAATCTGAATCTGTCCCTGTGGCACCTGCTGCCCGGCAGTCCATGCAAAGCCGGAATCAGGATCCTCGGAAGCGATGAGCACCACGTCACCGGGATTCGCGCTGAGCGTAAGTGTAGCGCTCGTATACGTCCCCACGGGCACCATCGCATTGTCGAATAACTCGCCGAGTTGGTCGAGCTGCGTTAAGTTGACGAGCGGAGCTGGAGTGGTGGGCGCGGTGTAGACGGTGACGGGAGTGCCGCCGCCTTGCGGGTTCAAGGCAATACTGGCCACCCGAACGGCAATGGTGGACCAATCATTGACCGGCGCGTCGCTCACCATCATGCTGACCGCCCCATCCGCGCCGCCTGTGGGGGTCGAACTGCTGCTGGCGCTTGTGCTGCCACCGCATCCAACCACGAGAGGCATTGCGGCCAGGAGGATTGCGGAGGTCCATAACGAGATGGCTTTTGACATCGTGGATTTCATCGCTGTGCTCCTCGTCTTTCGATTTATGGCGATCTATAGCGATCTATGGCGATTTGTCGGGTCCTACCTTTGCAAATGTGGGCCGTCAGCAACGAACATGCACAGGGTTCTTCTCGATAATTGCGGTAGATTTGGCCGTCCTGCCAATGGCCAGCCAACGCAACCTGCGAACAAAATCAAGGAAGCAACAGCAACAAAGTCCGGACACACTCCGACTCTGCGATCTTCCTTCTCTTTACGGAATCCCCTGCGTGCGGCTGTGAGCCCCTATCTCGCAGCCAATCGCTCTCAGGAGGTTGAACACGGCGACTGTTCGGAAGTTGCGGCCCGCAAAAAATAATTTCAACCAACCGGATATCAGAAAGAGTACAGGAGTGCTGCCGCTTCCGAAGGCGGCTAAGTGTTTCTCACTCTTGCGCTAAGTGGGACACAGGAGTACAAGGGTCTTGCCGAGTCCTTCCGGTTCATCCCCAAGGGCAGGAGGAGCCAGAGATCGGCGATCCCGGCCTAAAATCTTCCTTGCCCTTCCGCGAAAGGAGAATCGAAATGAGCGACAAGTTGGCGTCCCCCCAGCCGAGTGAGAGGTCGATACCTGTCCAGGCAATTCCGAGTAGCAGCAATGTAAAAATGGTTCAACCAACAAGCATGGCCGACCGAATCGAACAAATCCGCGCCTCCATCGAACGCCGCGCTTTCGAGTTGTTCATGAACGACGGCCGCGCCGACGGCCGCGATCTCGATCACTGGGTCCAAGCCGAAATGGAAGTGCTTCATCCCATGCACCTGACCGTCGCGGAATCCAAGGATGCGCTGACCGTAAAGGCAGAACTCCCGGGGTTCAAAGCGAATGAAATTCAAGTCAACCTTGAGCCTCGCCGCCTGACCATCAGTGGAAAGAGGGAGTCGAGCGGGTCGGAGAAAAACGGGAAGACCATCTACCAGGAGCGCTGCTCATCTGAGATTTTTCGCTCACTCGATTTGATGAGCGATGTCGATGCGTCCAAGACGACCGCGACGCTAAAAGACGGCCTCTTGGAATTGGTGATGCCCAAAGCAATCGAAGCGAAAGCCACCGAACTACAGACAAAAGCCGCGTCGAGCGGAGCGTAACCCACTCGTCGAGTTTTCAGTTCCAAGATGTTCTGGTCCCGCCGGGCCTCTCGGTCTGCCAGAGGCCCGAAGTGGGACTTTGCGCCGTCTCGTTATCTGCACATCAGGTGTCTTCGTTCGCTCACTTCAGCCAGTTTTCCTGTACAGTCGATATAGAATCGATTCGCATACTCGTGATACTCGCGAGTGGCGCAATGGGGAGGGTTCTGCGAGAGGATGTTGTTGCGAGATATCGGAGCACTGCTAGTCGGGCTGTTCTGCGGTTTTCTGGGAGGATTGTTTGGCAAGGGAGGCAGCGCGATTGCGACTCCGTTGCTAAGCCTGCTTGGGTTTCCTGGTTTCGTCGCCGTGGCATCGCCGTTGCCGGCAACCGTGCCGGGCACATTTATCGCCTCCGCGGAATACTGGCGTTCGCATTTGCTCGATTGGCAGGTTTTTTGGTGGAGCATTGCCGCCGGCATACCCGCCACGATTTTAGGCTCGTATCTCACGCGGTTTACCGGTTCCCGGCCGTTGCTAATCGTAACTGGGCTGGTGGTTCTGGTGTTTGGGTTATCGTTCCTGCTGATGCCGCGAGAGCGTGAAAACGCAACGACGGAAACTGTCGCGCAGACAGCAGCGCACAGGCCGCGCCATTGGCATCTGCGTCTCGTATCGGTGGCCATTGGGGCGGGACTCTTTGCCGGGCTGCTCGCAAATGCCGGTGGATTGGTGCTCGCTCCGGGATTCGCGCGATTCTTGAAGCAGCCTCTCAAGCAAGCGTTCGCATGCTCGCTGGCCGTTTCTTGCGTTTTGGCGGTGCCAGGCACGATCGTTCATGCTTATTTGGGACATGTCTCCTGGCCGGTCGCGCTGCTGGTCGCGCTAGGGATGGTGCCGGCTTCCAGTTTAGGTGCAAGGCTGGCAATTCGCAGCCAAGGCAGCCAGCTCGAACGCTGGTACGGCCTCGGACTGACGGCGCTGGGCGCCTACTTTTTGTGGCACCTGTGAGGCATTCTCGGCGGGACGTGCGGCGGCGCGCGGGTTTGCGTTAGAATTTGTCCAGCCATGGCGAGAAAACGCTCGAAGAAGAAATTCACCGCTGCGAACGAAGCCCGCCGTTTGGCGCGCGAGGTTGCCGGCAGTCCGCCGGTTGAGCGTGTCATTCAAGACAAGCGCCTCAAGCCGCCCAAGCACAAGAAGCCTCCGGCTGAGCAATCCGAGCCGTGACACGCGCGGCTACTATCCCGATGGTTTTGAGTACTATGTAAGATATATCAGAAGGAGGAACAAACGACATTTGAAAGTACTAGCACTAGGATCGGCGCGCGCTCGTTGAAGGAGATTCAAGTCCTTTATCCTCACAGTTTGCCATAGAAGCAAAAATTCTCTTCAAGTTCGGCAAAGTACCTGCACCTACCTGGGGCGTCCCCGCTTTTCCGGTCAAATTCCTACAACCAGGGGGAACGTGTGACTGGGCGAAGATCGGCGGGAGGACTACAGGACGATTCAAACCGCGCTCAGATCGGGCCGTTGCGATCGGAGCGCCGGGAACGTCGTTTCCCACTATCGATACCTTTGCTCGTTTTTGGATTCGATGCCGGCTGCCGCCTGTTTCGAGAGGCGGTCTCTACGCTCAATATCAGCCGAACCGGATGCTGCCTGCGCATGCGAAGGCGGCCCACGCCGGATTCCGTGCTTGCGGTACGCGTGGTGCCTCGCGAAGGGCCCATACCTGATCGCCCGCGCTTCCTTTATCAGGTGGCATGGCTCCGGCAAGAAGGAGAGAGTTGGATGGTAGGGGTTTTTGCTTTGGGTGACGCCGATCTGGCGAGAGTGGCTTTTGAAGCGGGTGCGCAGTGAAATTGCTTCGCCATGTTCGGGGCTCGATACGAAAGCGTCGGAGAGAATCGAAATCGAGGAGACTGCTTAGTTGGTCGCCGACACTCTAACGTTGAGATTCTTCGGCAATCCTCGTCGGATTGCCCCAGGATGACACTGTTCTCTGAACGGAAGGCGCTACTTGGGATTTTCGTCTACACCGAACGAAGGTTTGCTGACGAGATCCATATAGTGGATCATCTCCGACGGCACGCAGATCTGTTCTTCCTCTTCCTGATCCGGAATCCACCGGTAGTGTTCTTCGAGAGCTCAAAAGGCTTGGTGTAGATCGTGGGATCGTCGACCGTCACGACCATATTCATGTGGTTATGGTCCATGCGGGTGTAACGTTCTTCGATCAGCGCGTTGACGGTATGCGGATGCCCATTTTTATCCAGCCAAGTTGAGTCGTTCACGCCAGTGGTATCGATCACCAGCGTGTTATCCCCGTCCCAATGGCCCACGGAATATCCATACCAGCGCGACGGCAATCCATCCTTGGTGTCGATTTTCTTGGGCAATTCATGCTTCCCGTCGATCCAGGCGTAGCGCCATATCCTCTGATACTCCTGCAGAACCGCAATCCTGTCGGGCATGGTGGCAAACGAAATGCCCGCCAAAGATCCGGAACCCTCCAGACTGCGTGGAACGCCCAGCGGATCGCACGTGTTCCCCGGGTCATTGGAATTTCCGGTGCCAGCCTCGGGTTCGGAATGATTCAGGCCGGCCAACTTCTGGCCGAGCGGCGTCAGAGGGGGAACTCGAAAACGTGTGGGTACCAGGTTCCCCGCCCAAGACCCGTTCACATCGTGGACGGCGCAGGCCCACCGGGGTCGGATCGGTCTTCAACCTGTTTCCGTTATATAAGCTGCCCTTCGAGCCCGGCTTTGCCTCTCCCTGCGCCATCGCCATCGAGGCCAAAGCCAATAAGGCCGCAAGAGCAATGATGGACCTCACGACCGCCTTCCGCATTTCTCTCATCCCAGCCATCTATGAGTCCTCTTGCGGGAATTTCGTGTGGCGCGGACGATCGATACGATGTAATTGAAAAGTTCCGGCTCGGCTCGAACTCGCGAAACTTCTTCGCGGGCGGACTGCAGCGACTCTTCAGGAACAGGCTCGAGTCCGGAGCTATCAAGATTGCGCAGGAAGCCTTGCTGGTAACGAGCCAGGATTTCGGATTCCTCGGGAGCTTCGGGGTAGGCTATTCGAATTTTCATCAGGAAGCGGTCCAATTGGGCTTCAGGCAATGGGTAGGTGCCTTCAAATTCGACGGGATTCTGAGTGGCAAAGACCGCGAAGGAATTGGAGAGGGCGTAACTGGTGCCGTCGATGGTCACTTGCAATTCTTCCATGGCTTCGAGCAGGGCGGATTGAGTGCGCGGCGGCATGCGGTTGATTTCATCCACCAAAAGAAGATCGGTGAAGATGGGACCGCGGTGCAGATAAAAATTGCTGGTGGACTGCTGGAAGATATTGCCGCCCAAAATATCTCCAGGGATTAAATCAGGAGTGCATTGCACACGATTAAATTGCAGCCGAAAAATATGGGCGAGAGTTTTCACCGCGAGTGTCTTCGCCAGTCCAGGCACGCCCTCGATCAATGCGTGTCCTCGCGTCAACACAACCACCAGCAACTGCTCGCGCACATCCTGCTGCCCTACGATGACCTTGGCGAATTCCTTGCGGACATGAGAGGCCAGCGCGGCCGTGGTCATTTCCATTCGCTTCTCCCCGATCCAGACTTGCGAACAAGTTCGAGTTCCGCGGTGTAGCCGTGGAGTTGCCGGACCAGGTCCAGGGCAACTCTTTCATCCACGTTCATTCCGCGCTTGGCCCGCTCCGAGCGCGCTAGAGTATCCAGAAGAGCAGGCTCGGACCAGTTAAATTTTCCGGCGGCGGCATGGCTAAGCTCGGGTAGCTTTGTGGCAGCCGGCAAACCCAGCTTCCGCAACAAGGAGGAAAGAAATCTTTGGTAAGCCACCGCAACCGCTGCCGGCGCGGCGTGGGCGTTCAAATAAAGGTCGCCTAGCGTTTCGACAAATTCGACAGGAGAAAGCCGCGAGTCGCTCCTGGGCAGGCAAACCGGGCCCGACCGGCGCGAAAAAGTAAAAAGAAGCGCGATCCATGCGATCACAACTTGCAAGCCCGCCCAAGGCAACGGTGTTTTGGCAAAAAACGCGCCTAGCGATCCGCGCGCGCCGTGAAAATATTCATCCCACAATACTCTGGAACTTCGCGATCCTATGGAGTTCAAGAAAAGCGCATTATTTCCCTTTTCTCGAATCGATCCATTGGAAAGCGGCGACGACGACGCCCACCAGATCACCTGTCCCTTTGCAAAGTGATAAGACACGACAACCGGATTATTCTGATCGCCGTAAACTCCAAGTTCCACCTGTCTGGTTGATGTCCATTGATCGGGCGCAATCATGGTGATCTGCGGAGCGCCGCGCGTAAGAGGAGACGGAATCAGAGGCAGGTAAGTGCCCGGCTCCAGATCCGTGCTGCTAACCTCTTCCGCTGCGGCTGCGGGAGCAAATGACGCACCGCTCGCGCCGGTCACCAGCAGCCGGCCGCCGCCAGAAACGAAACGGAGAATCGCGGCACGATCCGAGGCGGTCGGTTGCTGCGTCGGTTCCGCAAGTACTAGTGTGACGTTTTCCGAATTTTCGGGGAGGTCCTGAGGAGATGCCTCCCAGCGTTCCTCGCGAAAGCCCAAGCTCTGTAACAACAGAAATGCCGCCTTTGCGCCACTCCAATCTGTCGAGTAACTTGAGGGATATCCCAGCGACTGTTGCGCCGGAGCCGGCTGCAAGGCGATCGTCACAGCAAACAGCAGAACCATGACTCCAATAGCGCCAATCAGGAGCCGGGTGTCTTTGGGATCGAGGAAGCCAGGCACTCAAGTCTCTCCAATTGTTCGGCCGCATCGGTCCAATCGGACCGAGTGGCCGGAAAGTAGCCATACCACACCAACTCCAGCCGCGAGGTAAGTCTTGCCAGCGGCGCGTGGGCCTGGCTTTCGGAATTCAACAGGCGAAGCGATTCTCGCGGAGTTCGCGAACGATCTTCGGGAAGAATTTGTATTTCCACAAGCCTGGCTACAGCCGCCCAATAGGCGGCATGAATCGCAGCGCGGAAATCCTGGCGCTCAGAAGCCGATCGCGCATCGCGCAGCCAATCGCGCCAGCCGCGCGTGACGGGAGTCCTGCCACTCAAATCGATTTGCACCCGGCTTGCGATCGATATGCGGACGGTCCAGTACGCCAGCAGCAGCGCCGCGATCGTGATCAATCCCCAGGCGAGCAGGCCACTGATTGTTGGGGAGCGCCGCATGCGGCCAAAAAGCTTTGCAAGCTGGCGCTGGATCCAGCCAAGTGTTCGCGCACGGAGGATCTCGTAATAGGACGGTCCTCGCGCGCCTCGAAACTCGCGAGCGTCTAAAATCGTATCGAGTTCCGCGCGAGAGTGCCGCAAATCCTCCCCGGTGGCAGGCGCCAGCAGAGCGTTCGCCGCTTCGCGAAGCGAACCCAGCCGTAGCTTCGCTTGCTCGACCATCGCATTCTTGTTGTGCGGAGTTCTCCCTTCCATTTCCAGGGCCGCCTTCAGCCAATCCGTTTTCAGATGGTAGGACCGCTCCTCGGTGTCAACCACCCACTCGTTGGCAAGCGTGGCGGACCATTTGCGAGAGGCTGCGAGATCGCCGCCGGAAAGAATCGCCATTGAACCATCGAGTTCCGAGACGTATTGCTGCAGAGTCAGATGTTGCGCGGAGATTGGCAACGCGGGACGGACGGCTTGCCCGGCAGCGCCGGCTGCCCTCCGCGCTGCCAGAGTAGAAGAATCAACACAAGCAATTGTCCGCGAATCATATTCACAGTTGCGGCCGCCTCATGCCGGGGAAACGCTGCCTGCCGCGGGACGCTCAAGCGAAGACATCATGTATTGCAGATCGAACGCTTCCTTGCGAATGCGCGAATCGTAATAGCACAGCACCAGGACAATCATGAGCAGAGGTCCGGTGAGTGAACCGCCGATGGCGCCGGAGACGGACATCCAAAACGCCAGCCAGGACAGCCCTTGCGGATTTTTCGCGGTAAAAAGCATGGCCACAAAGAACGGTCCTTGAAAAACGATTGCTCCGATGTATCCAATCACGGCGGTCAGCAGGCAGGCTACGAAAATCTGCCCCCTCCGGCCGCGGGTAAGTTGCACACTGCGGCGAATGGCTTCCAATACTCCCAAATCCTCAAGAACCAGAACCGGGATCGCCACTGCATAACGCATGACGAGAAAGCCGAGCAAAACGAGAACGGCCAGATATGCCAAAATCAAGCCAATCACAAGAACTACAGCGAGGGCCGTGCCGGGCCGGGACTCAGTAGGCAGCACAGCGATCGCCATGGTCACCCCGCCCACCACCAAAACAAATAAGAACATGAATCCCACCACTCGCAACCATATATTCAGAACCACGCCGACAATCCGCCAGAAGGTCCCACGAACTTTTCCGTAAGAGCCGCGAACCGTGGCCTGCCGTCCGAGATAAGACTCCGAGACGGCCGAAGTGGCCGCGGCAGTGGCTAGCGCGTAGACGGTCACGAAAAAAAGGAAGAACACAAAATATCCGGTAAAGATTCCGCCCACCTCGCCGGGTGAAATCTTTCCGGTAGGCGATGGCATCTTCTGCAGCGCCAGAAAGAATAGATTCATGGGAATTGTAAAGGAGGAAGGGATGGCCATAATCCCCACGAACAGCCAGAAATGGTTGCGGTAAAGCGTGAACGTGCGGTCAAGGAGTTCACCGAGACTAAGCGGCCGGAGTTCCACTCGCTCCATTGTTCCTCCACGAAGTGGTGAAATAGCTTGACGAAGCGCGAGTATATAACCATAGGGTAAACGGGAACGCAACGGCTGACGTTCGCAGGTTGTTTCAACCGGTTGCATTCCATGTGGCTGGACGCAATCTTTGGGCTGGGCGGCTTTTAAGGGTTACGCGGGAATAATCCAGAATGGAATCTTTCTGAGGGATGGCACGAAACAGACTCCGGAAATCTTTCTGCGGCGGGCTTGAGCATCCCTGCCATTACCGTTACAACGGTTCAACAATCTTGCCGGGATTCATGCGGTTATCCGGATCGAGCGCGGACTTGATGGCGCGCATCACCTGAAGAGCGGGCCCGTGTTCTGCTTCGAGATATTTCATCTTGCCCTGACCCACGCCGTGCTCGCCGGTGCACGTGCCACCCAGTGCGAGAGCGCGCTTTACCAATCGATCGGAGAGTCGTTTTGCCTCGGCCAATTCCAGTTCGCTATTCGGATCCAGCACATAGCTCAAATGAAAATTGCCGTCTCCCACGTGTCCTACCAGCGGAGCCGGAAACGAAGCGGAACGATTGTCTTCTTTCGTTTCGAGAATGCATTCCGTCAGGCGGGAGATGGGAACGCAGACATCGGTTACGAGCGCCTTTGACCCCGGGCGCAGCGCTAACGACGCGTAGTAGGCGGCGTGCCGCGCTTCCCAAAGTTTATCGCGATCTTCCAGGCGCGTGGCCCATTGGAATTCGCGGCCGCCGTGTTCCTTGGCAAGCGATTGGACAGTTATGGCTTGATCGGCGACGTGGCGTTCGCTATCGCCGTGAAATTCAAAAAACAGCGTGGGAGCGACGGGATAATTCGTTTTCGAATAGCGGTTCACCGCGTCCATTTCCACTTCATCCAGGAGTTCGACGCGCGCCACGGCAACTCCCAGTTGCACCGTTTCGATCACTGTCTCCACCGCTCCACGAATCCCTTCAAATGTGCAGATTGCGGCGGAGACTGCCTCCGGCAGCGGATGCAAGCGCAAGGTCACCTCGGTGAGGACGCCCAGGGTGCCTTCGGAGCCCACAAATAGCCGTGTGAGATCGTATCCGGCGGACGATTTACGGGCGCGGGTGCCAGTTTTGATGATGCGCCCGTCGGCCAGGACAACGGTAAGTCCCAGCACGTTGTCGCGCATGGTCCCGTAACGCACTGCCGTGGTTCCAGACGCGCGAGTGGCGGCCATGCCGCCGAGCGTGGCGTCTGCTCCAGGATCGATGAAAAAAGTTAGGCCGGAATTATCGAGCGCTTTGTTCAGTTGAAGCCGGGTGACGCCAGCTTCCACCGTGGCATCCAGGTCGGCCGTGCTGATGCGAAGCACTTTGTTCATTTCGCGCAAATCAATGGTAATGCCGCCGCGGATGGCGTTGACGTTTCCTTCCAGCGAAGTGCCGGCGCCGAATGGAATCACCGGCAAATGGTGCTTGGCGCTAATTTTCAGAATTTCGCTAACTTCCACCGTGGTGTGTGGAAAGCAAACCACGTCGGGCGATGCCGGGGGATGATAGGATTCGCCGTGGCTATGATGGTCGCGAATCACCGGCGCGGTGGCCGCCCGCTCGCCGAGAAGCGACCTTAATTCGGCGATGGCCTGCTCCAGGGAATCGAAAGGAATCGAACTGGCGCGCGCGCTGGTCATAGCATCTGCCCCCAAATACATTTCTCTTGCTCAGTACACTTGGCACATATTCCTGCCGGCTGCTGCAAAGTTTATAACGAAATCCGCAATCCTGCGCTCATTCAGCCATGTGGTTGAAACTAAAGATGCCACCCTGAAGGGTGGCGCTACACGATCACTCCTAACTGGCGCGGCAAGATTTTGGGGGGCTAGGCCCAGCGAGGACCCGGGGAGACAACCTCACGCGTGGCTGCTGAAGATACGTCCATATTCGATTCCGCCGGACTGGAGCCAGCGGCGACTTCCACAAGTTCCAGAGGCAACATTCCGACCGAGTGGTTTCTGCCCAATTCCTTGGCCCGATATAATCCGCGGTCCGCCAATTTCAGCACCTCATCCACCGTGAGAGAGACAGCCCGCGGTTCCCACGGATAGGGAGCCCACCCCACGGAGCAGGTTCGGATCACCTGATTTCCTCCCGAGATCGAGAAGGGCTTTTCCGCGAGGGCCGCAAGAATCTTCTCGGCCAGAATGTGCGCGTTCTTTCGTTCCGCGGCGCGGCAGACCACCAGGAACTCTTCCCCTCCCCAGCGGATCAGGAAATCGGAATGGCGCACGATTCGAGTGAGCCGCCGGGCAGCTTCCACCAGCACTTCGTCGCCGGCATCGTGGCCAAATGTATCGTTGATCACTTTGAAGTGATCCAGGTCTATGAGGTAGAAAATGACGTCCCGGTGGTCGCGGCTGTAATTTTCTTCCTCGGCAAAATAGGCGCGGGTGGCTTGGTTCGCGTCGGCGGCAATCATCGAGTAAAAGAAACGGCGATTGCGAACGCCCGTCAATGGATCGGTCAGGGAAGCTTCCTGAAGTTCCTGGTTGGCGCGAGCGAGTTCCGTGCTGCGCTCGGCCACCGCAGCCTCCAAGCGCTTTCGTTCCGCTTCGTGACGCTGGGTGCGCAGCCTGGTGAAAATCAAAATCATCAGGGCGGAAATCAAGACGGCGAGAATGCCCGCCCAAGGGGTGCGCCACCAGGGAGCCAGGACCGTGAAGGAAAATTTGGCGGCGTTGGGACTCCAGCCGAGCTCCGGCGAGCCGCAGGAAACCTCAAACGTATAATGCCCGGGCGGCACTGCGGAATAGCGCGCCTCGCGCAGAGAGGTCTCGGTAAAGGCGGATTCCAGGCCATCCAAGCGGTAGCGGCAGATGGTCAGTTCCGGACTGCGTAAACTCAAAGCAGCGAACTGCGCGGAAAACGAATTCTGCTTGTAAGGCACTTGAGGATCCGGAAGCCCCAGGTGCTCGATTCCCGCGAATTCCGCGTGCGTCAACACTACCACCGGAGTGGTGCGCGGCAATTCTTCCTGGCTGGGATCAAAGCGAGCGAGACCGTGGCTGGTGCCAATGAGTATGGATTGGTCGGAATCCTGCCAAAAGGCACCGCAATTCGTATCATTCCAAAGCAACCCATCACTCCGCGTGAAGTTGCGCATCGTCCCGCCGGGAGACAAACGCCCGAGACTGTTGTCCATTTCGAGCCAGGAGTTGCGGCTGCGATCGGCGCCCACCAGGCAGACCGCTTTGGGTACGTGTTGCAACTGGAGTTTTCCATTGGGCAGCAATCGCGCGTGAGTGGCGCTATCTTCGTCGCCATAACCGATCCAAATTTCGTCGTTGGTGATTGCGGAGATGGTTCTCACGTCTTTATCCAGCAATCCGTCCGCGGCGCCGAAGTGAAGCCAGTTTGTTCCGTCAAAACGAGCAAGCCCTTCCGGCCCGCCGGTCCATAGAACGCCTTGCGATGAAAGCGAGACGGAGTTGGTTGAGCCTTGGTTCGCCTGGGGAACCGGAACCTCGTGAAAGTTGAAACGGCCTTCCTGCCGCCGAACAACGTGCAGGGAATCCGAACCGTTCCACCACACGGCGCCATCGGGAGCCATGGCGATGCTGGCGATGGACTCCGCGCTTTTGCCCGTCAATACCGGGACAGGAACAGGATGGGGGAGCGAAGCATCGAACCAGGTGAGGCCTTGTTCTGGAGAAAGCGCCCATAAGCCATCGTCCTTGGAAACGAATAAAGATCGAGTGCCGCCACCGGCAAGGCCATTCGCTTTATTCCACGATTGCCAGCGATGGCGATCGATATCCCACATGGAAAGGGCGGTATTGGTTCCGACCCATAGACGCTGGCGGGAATCGCGAACGATGCTCAGGACCAACGGATCGGGAAGCCCGCCATCATCCACCCAACCGGACCATTGATGCGAGCCTGGCCAGCGATCCAGGCCCGCGCCTGCGAGGCCCACCCAAATTGTCCCTTCACGGTCTTCCAAGGCTGAAAATACCGCGCTGGAAGTGAGGCCGTTGGTCCGATCCACCACCTGCCAACCATCCCGTTCAGACCAGCGATATAGGCCCGAGCCCGTTGGAAGCATCAGATTCCCGTGACGGTCGAGAACCGGTGCGCCCTCGTGATTTGCCGCAGGGAGGCCGGAATCACGGAAAACAAGCCCGGAGGGCATGCCCTTGGGAATATCCAGGCTAGCCAGGTGATTCTCGGTGCGAATCCACAAGTGGCCATGGCCATCCGGGACCAGCGCCAACACGGGTCCTGACAGCAGTTGCGGAGTTGAGAAAACTTCAACCCGCAAGGAACCACGTGAAATGCGTGCGAACTTGCCTCCCGCTGCCAGCCAAATTGTATCGTCGGAGCCCCGCACGATGGCATCAACTTGGGCGGTTGGCAACCCTTGGGCTGTTCCCAGGACATTTGATGCGCCGCTTCGAGTGTCCAAAACCAAGATGCCGCGATCCATCGAGACAAACAGCCTGCCCGCTGAATCCACCGCGAATGATTGGGCATTCGAGGCGATTTCCCCCGCCTCTGGTGGGATTGAAATAGGGAAGAAGCGCTGTCCTTCGAGCCGCGCCAACCCCTTTCGCATATGCGCCCAAACGGCGCCGTCTGGCGCGACCTGCAGCTGCACCGTGTGGACGCTCGGCAAACCCTGAGCTAATCCGAAAGGTACAACGTTCAAGCCATCGTATCGATAAATGCCTTTCTGGCTGCCAATCCAAAGAAAGCCCTGAGGATCTTGAGCGAGTGACAGGACAGTTATGGCGGAGAGCCCGAAGCGGTCTCCGAAATGTTGGATCGCGTAATGAGGTTTATCCGGAAGAGGAATGCGGGTCTCAGGACCTGCCGAAACGCTTTGAGCCGCGAGCAGCAAAAAAGCGCAAAAGCAAACGAACGCCCAGACAAACCGATGCCGCCTACTTTTCATGAATTGTCGCCATGACCCCGAGGAAACAATCGTAATCAGATAAATCGCCGGGAGGAATGGTACTGGGAAGCGGAAGGTGTCCAATTCTAAACTCCCTCATTCGTGACTGCACTGGAAATGGAGGGAACGTTTATTCGTCAAGATATCGGAGCGAACAGATGAAGAAGCGACGAGTGCACTACACACGGGAAGAGCAGGCCGCCATTCCGGGACAGCGAACAGCGCAAGAATCGCCGCCAGCGAGCCGCGTGAAGCAAGAGACGGAATACCTCCCGTTGGGCGAATTTCCACCCACAATCTAACCATCCCTTTTGATCGAGGTTCCGCGCTCCTTTCGGTTCAGGTCTTGCTCCCTGCAAACCGCTCGATTCGGCCGGCGGCTTCCTGGGCTCCGCCAAACTGACGCATTGATTCGGCCACCCTGCGAGCGGACCTGAGATAACCGGGATCGTTTAGCACGCGGCGCACGGTAGCGCCGAAATCGTCCACATCAATGCGTTTTTCACCGTCCGCGAGGTCAACCGGCAACACAATCTCGCCCGCTCCCAACGCCGCAAGGCGACGCGCGTTGCTTTCGCGCTCCGTTATTGTCGGGATGATCACAGCAGGCGTGCCGGCACACAATCCAGTCATCACCGAGCCGTGACCCCCATGATGAACCATCAGGTCGCAGCGCTCAGCCATGGCGAGGCCTGGCAGATAGGCAGCGTGATGAAAATTGGTTGGCAGAGTGCCAAATTCTTCCGGCACGTCCTGGTAGCCGGTAGTGAGTACGACCTGCACTGAGGCATCCCCCAAGGCGGCGATTGCCGCGCGAATCACCACGATCGAGTCAATGGGAGTGGGTGCGTTGGCGTACCTGGGATTGCCGGAGTAGACCCATATCACAGGCTTGTCGCTATCGAGCGAATGAACCCAATCCGGAAGAGTGGCATTGCCACGCTGCCAGACAATCGGCCCGATGTAGGCGACACCCGCGGTAGCCGGGAGAGGATCCGTTTCCGGCGTGCCGACGATCAGTGAGAGATCGCCCGCCAGCAGATCGACGCAGCGCGCCACAGGGGCTACCCCGTTTTCCTCCGCCACCTTGTTGATCATTGGCGCTGCGCTGGGCAGTCCGGCGGGGCGCTCGCCTTTCCACCAAAGAAACCCATCGCTCGCCGGGTGAAAATTACCCTGTAACACGCTTGCCAGCGGCAATCTCAGAATGCGCGCGGCCAGGCACCCGAACAATCCGAACGAATCCACCACAACATCGGGCTTGAAATCACGCATCACTTCAACCTGGACAGCCGTAGCAGCCCGGACAAATTCTTCATTTCCAAACAGAGCGCCAAACATATGCTCCACGTCCCAGGCCAGGCTGGCTTGAGCGAGGTCCGCCGGATAATCCGGTACCGGACGCGATGGCATCGGAAGATTTTTCAACCCCGCATCCTGGATCAGTCTTGCGGGCGCCGGAGCGGGGTTGAACACGGCAACGTGGTGTCCGCGATCCGCCAGCGCGCGGGCAATGGGCACCAGACGCGTCGGCAAGCCGAGGTCGTTTGCCGGGAGCATGGTAAACAAAAATTTGGCCATCCGGTCCCTCCTAGAGGCGTACATGTCTATATTCAACGCAGGCTTAAGTCAAACTTCGGCCTCGAAAAACATCCGCGACAAATCAGCAGTAGCGAGGAAACTGAGGACACTATCAAAGTTAAGGACAAAAATGGAGGGAGATAATCGGCATAACAAAGCGGAAAACAGCGCGAAGGAAGCTGTAAACGGAGAAGCGGGAGGCGATCTGCCCTAGTAGTTCTTCTTCAAATCCATGCCGTTGTAAAGGCTCGCCACCTGTTCACCATAGCCATTGAACATCAGAGTGGGCCGTTTGCGAAATTCTCCCAGGCGGCGTTCGGTGGCTTGGCTCCAACGTGGGTGGTCGACATTGGGATTCACGTTGGAATAAAAACCGTACTCATTCGGGATGGATATATTCCAGGTGGTGGGCGGCTGATCCTTCACAAATCGAATTTTCACCAACGATTTGATGGATTTGTATCCGTATTTCCAGGGGATCACCATGCGGACGGGCGCGCCATCCTGGTTCGGAAGCGTCTGTCCATACATTCCCACACAGAGCAGGGCCAGCGGATTCATCGCTTCATCCAGACGCAAACCCTCCACATAGGGCAATTGGATTCCCGCCATGGGGCCCTTGGGCATCTGATTCAGGTTGTAATAGGTTTCAAAGGCGACGTATTTCGCCTTTGGGGTGGGCTCGACCAGGCTGGCCAGCGCGCTAAACGAAAATCCGATCCACGGAACCACGATGGACCAGCCCTCGACGCAGCGGTGACGGTAAATCCGCTCCTCGAGCGGAGCGACTTTCAGAATGTCGTCCATGCTCATCTTCCGCGGCTTTTTGACTTCTCCTTCCACGGAAACAGTCCAAGGCGAAGTGCGGAAGTTTTTAGCGTATTGCGCCGGATCGGTTTTTGCCGTACCGAATTCGTAATAATTGTTGTAGTGGGTCACATCGTCGAAGGGCGTGGGCTTTTCCGTGGTGCTGGCGGGCCATTTGGTAAAACCGCTCAGATTGGTGGGAGCGTCGGCGGAAACTGAAAGCATATTCGAAAAATTATCATAGGCTTTGAGGGCGGCGGCCGAACCCGCCAAGCCAAACAGAAAATTCCGCCGGTTTATATAGAGCCGTTGGGGAGTGACGTCTGCATATTTTAAATCAGGCGTTTTCTTGATCAGCATTTACGACCCCTCCCGCCGGGCGGCCCGTGAACTACCGCAACCAAACTGCTCTTAATTAGATGTGCGAGATCACCGGAAGAAACACAATCCGTTCGTGCTTCCGGGAAACTTCAGAATTATCCCACGCTCATGCAACACCGGCAAACCGCTTGCTTCCAACCAAAATTCAACTGAATCAATTTTGATTGACTCAGAATCCGCTGCACAGTTATTGAGTCTGTGTTCCGGCCGATTCGTTACACCCAGCCTGCAAATATTGGATTGTCTCCGCAATATAAACCGGCCCAGGCACAATTCGTGCCTGGGCCGGCTGATCGTACCCCTGTTCCGAGTTTAGTTGCCGCCGCTTCTAATTCCAACGCCGCAACTATTTTGTCTTCAATTGATTGATTTCCGGCTGCAGTGCCTTCCAATGCTCCAATTGCTTGTCTTTCTCTTGGTCATACATCTTCATCACTTCGTAGACCTGAGCGGGAGGTGCGGAATCGGCGCTTTCGACCACATTCCCCAGCTCCGCATATTGGGCGTCGAGCATGATCGGATAGACCAGAGCGGCCCATTGGTTTACCGAAGCCACCTGAATGAGCTGCGCTTCGACTTCGCCCATTTTCTGTTCGACGGCGACGATGGCCTGAACGGTGGCAGGGTCAGCGCGCTTACGGATGATTTCAAGCACCGAGCGGGCCTCGCGAATTTGATTGACCGCATTGTGAACCTCAGTGACGCGATCGCGGATTTTCACGGCAAGCTCGTGCTGCTTATCGAGGTCGGCCTGACTGGCCTTCACGCGAGGATCCACCTTTACTTCGAGTGGCGCCGTATAGTCCTTCCCCGCCACAGTCAGCTTGACCTGGTAAGTGCCGGGCGCGACTAACGGCCCGCCACCATTCCGCAGTTCATTGATCGTCATGCCCACAACCATCGCCGGGCCTGCTTCACGAAAATTCCAGATGAAACGGTTCATGCCGGGACGCGCGGATAGCGGAGCGCCACCCGGCCGGCCGGCGTTCCGGGCGTTTCTGCCGCCGCCTCCCGCGCCACTTGCACCCGTCTCCGTTCGCCGCTCACTTGCCGCATGGTGAATCACGTTGCCCCGGCTATCCAAGATATCGAGCGTGATGGGCTCGGACGGCGCTGAGCCGAGGTAATAATCGATCACGGCTCCCGCCGGGGGATTCTGTCCGGCGTTTCGTCGTGCGCCGCCACCGCCGAAGCCTCCCGCGCCGCGCTCGCGATATGCCACTGCCGGAGTGTAAAGGTGCGCTGCACCTGACGAGATCGATGCGTTTGCCTCGCGAAGCGGAGTGATATTGTCGATGACCCAGAACGCGCGGCCGTGGGTCGCGGCGATCAGGTCATCGCCGTGCACTGCCGTGTCGTAAACAGGGGCGTGCGGCAGATTCAGTTGCAATGACTGCCAGTTGGCGCCATCGTCGAAGGAAACGAATATTCCCGTCTCCGTGCCTGCGTAGAGCAAACCTTTGCGCTTGGGATCGGTGTGTACGGAATGCACGTAGTCCTTGGCGGGGATACCGTTGGTGATTGAGGTCCAAGTCTTGCCGAAGTCGGTGGTCTTGAAGATCATCGGCCGGAAATCATCGGAGAAATGCAAATCGGCTGCCACGTAGGCGGTGCCTGCATCGTACGGAGATGGCTCGATCAAATTGACGCGGGTCCACTCCGGCATTTCCTTGGGCGTGATTTTGTCCCAATTCGTTCCGCCGTTCTTGGTGATATAGACCAAGCCATCGTCCGTGCCCACCCAGATCAGATCTTTCTGAACGGGAGATTCGGCGACGGCGTAAATCGTGTCGAAATATTCCGCGCTGGAGTTGTCCGGAGTCAACGGCTCGGGAGTGGATTGCTGCTTGGTTTTGTCATTGCGAGTGAGATCGGGACTGATGATGGTCCAGTTCATACCGCCGTCGGTGGTTTTGAACAACACTTCGCCACCCAAATACAAAACGTTGGGATCGTGAGGCGAGATTTGCATCGGGGCGGTCCACTGGAAGCGGTGCTTCAATTCGGCTGCCGGATGAGCGCGCGCGCCGAACCAGGGGGCGATGTTCTGAACTTGACCTGTGTGCCCGTCGTAGCGGGTGAAATGCCCGTTGTGATCGCCACCGTAGACGATTTCGGAATCGCGCGGGTCGGGCCAGATAAAGCCGGATTCGCCGCCGCCCACCGGGTGCCAGGAGCGCTCGTCGATTGCGCCATCATCGCTGCGGCGAAGAATGCCGACGGTGGTGTTGTCCTGCTGGGAGCCGTAGATGCGGTAATTGAAATCGTTGTTGGTGGAGACGTGATAGAACTGCGCTGTTGGCTGATTATCCTGGGGCGTGAAAGTGATGCCGCCATCCACTGTAATCGTCACGCCGCCGTCGTCGGCCTCAATGAAGCGCTTGGAATTATTGGGGTCGATCCACATCTGGTGATTATCACCGTGAGGAGCTGGCAGCGAATCGAAGATTCTGCCGCCGTCGGTGGAACGAAATACTCCCAAATCCAGCAAGTAAACGGTGTCAACGTTTTGCGGGTCGGCATAGACGTGATTTTGGTACCACGGCCGAACCCAGATCGGGTCGTTGTTCACCATCTGCCAGGTGTCGCCGCCATCGTCGGATTTATAGAGCGCATTTTCCTTGGCTTCGATCATGGCGTAGACGCGATTCGAATTGGCTGCCGAAACCGCCACTCCGATGCGCCCCAATATGCCGCCGGGAAGTCCGTGGCCTTGCAAATGTTTCCAGGTGTTGCCGCCATCGGTTGAGCGGTAAAGCCCGCTGCCCGGGCCGCCGCTGATCATTGTCCAGGCCGCACGGCGCACCTGATACATTGCCGCGAAAAGGATATTGGGATTGTTCGGATCGGCTGCTAAATCGGTGGCGCCAGTCTTGTCGTCAACGTAAAGAATTTTTTGCCAGGTTTTGCCGCCATCGGTGGTGCGGAAGATTCCGCGCTCTTCGTTGGGACCAAACGCGTGGCCTACAGCGGCGACCAGAACAATATCCGGGTTGCGCGGATCGATGATGATTGAGGCGATGTGCTGCGAATCGCGCAATCCGATGTTGGTCCAGTTGCGGCCGCCATCTATGGATTTATAGACTCCGTCGCCATAGGAAATCTCGTTGCGCAGGCACTGCTCGCCCGTGCCGACGTAGAGGATTCCCGGATTCGAGGGCGCAACCGCGATGGCGCCAATCGAAGCGACGGATTCGTTATCGAAGATGGGGTGCCAGTTCGCGCCGCCGTCGGTTGTCTTCCAGACGCCGCCCGCAACGGCTCCGAAATAATAAGTGTTCGGATCCCCGGGCACTCCTGCCACGGCTTCTGCGCGCCCGCCGCGGAATGGTCCGACCAACCTCCAATGCATGCCATCGTAAAGATTCATTGGCAAAGACTGCGCCGAGATGCCGGAGGCCAAGAGAAGCACCGCCAAAAATAGACAGCAAGACACAAGATACACGCGCGTACTTCGGCTACCTGTCATGAGTTCCTCCCCTTCTATGAACTGCAAAAGAGTAAACCAGCTTCACGGGTCTGATCAGCGTCCGCGAGCTATTGCGGATGCTGCAATTGGTGATAAATGGATTCCGCGTTATCCGCAAAAGAAGCGTGAAACTGGGGATACTGGCGGAAATCGGAATATTTTTTCATGTCGATCTGCTGGCGCACTTGTTCGACGGTAGCTCCAGATTGATAGAGCTTGGTCACCTGCGCGTCGAGATCGGCCATGTAATCGCGAAAGCGGGTGATAGTCGCCCGGGTGCCTACTTCAAAATGTCCGGGAACAAAATGATCGGCCGGAAGGGCCAAAATCGCGTCCAGCGCGCGAACCCAATTGGCGGCGCTGCCCTGGTCCATTGCCGGACAAGAGTTGCTCATGTAAACGTCGCCCGCCGCGACGGTACGCTGGTTGGGAAAGTAAACGTACAGGTCGCCCATGGTGTGCGCGGGGCCAGGCGAAATAATTTCCACCGGATCGCCATCCATATATATGGTGGCTTTCTGGGTAAGCGTTTCGGTTGCCAGGCGGAACGAGGGTTGAGGCCCGGCAGGCTGCGCGCCGGCGTTTTTTTCCTGTCTTTCGCGCAGTTGCGCCATCACTTGAAGGGTTCGTTCTCTTGTGAACGGCGAGGTGATTATAATCGCGTCCGGGCCCACAACTCCGTTACCGCCCTGATGGTCCGTGTGATAATGCGTATTTACGATGAACTGAACCGGGAGTGGCGAAATTTTACGGATTTCATCGAGCAACTTCTGGCCTTCCACCGTGTTGATGCCCGAATCGACAACAAAAATGCCGTGCTGGCCGATCAGGAAAGTTGCATTCGAGCTGTGGTCGTTGTCGCTGACATAGGCGTAAAGATTTGGGGAGAGTTTTTCGACGCGGGGAGCGGCAACGACCGTGATCGTACTGCTCAACACCAATGCCGCTCCCAATGCACAACGCTTGAATCTTATTGGCATTGCCTTCCTTAGAAACTGAATTTCAAGCCGAACTGAATTAGCCTGGGTCCGCCCGAACCGAGGCCCACGTTGTTCTGCGCCACGTCCGGCGTTTGGAAGAGCGCGCCGAAATTGGGAGCCGTCATTGTGTTTCTGGGCAGTGCGAAGTTGGGGTGATTGAAGATGTTGAAGAATTCGGCCCGGAACTGCAGCTTGATGGTTTCGCCCAGCCGGGTGTCTTTCAGCAGGGCGAAGTCGAAATTCTTGAAGCTTGGGCCTTCCACGATATTGCGTCCCGCATTGCCGAACGTGAGCGGCGCATTCAATGCAAAGGCCGAAGTGTTGAACCACTGGCTGACGGTACGCGGACCGGAATTCGGATCGCCCACCAGATTCGGCCGGTCATTGCCCAGCCCCGTGCTGCTCTGATTGGAACCGGTGAGCACGGAGAATGGCTGGCCGGTCTGCAGCGTCAAAATTCCGGTGACGGCCCATCCGTTGGCCAGAGCACCAGGCAGAGCGGAGAAAATGTGCTGCAGCGTGGGGATCTGGTAGACGTAGTTGGCGACGAAGCGGTGTCGAAGATCGAAATCGCTGAGTCCTTTTTCCGCGCGCAAGTCGTAATTGTCCTGGGGGAAAATGGTGGTGTTGTTGGCGCCGGAGCCGTAAAACACGGAAGCGCCATCAATCGATTTCGAATAGGTGTAGGCCAGGCCAAACGTGAGGCCGCGCGCGGCCCGCTTATCCAGTTTCAACTGCAAGCCGTTGTAGCTGGAACTGATGGAATCCTCGGCCTGAAAAATCTGCGCGTAACCAAAATAGGGAACTCTGGCGATATTGGGAATGGCTGCGATGTTCTTGGAGAGGATCTGCGCCACTGGCGGAGGAATCCCCATCAGGATCATGCGCGTAACCACGTCGGGGGAAAGAGCGTTGATTTGCGCCTGGGTGATGAACGCCTGATTGATCTGCCGGAATCGCGGCAAATGCGTCCCGGTGGTGCCGACATAAGAAACTTCAAACACCGTTTGCCACGGCAGCTCCTTTTGAATATCAAAATTCCAGGCCTGCGAGTAAGGAGAGGCGAATTCCGCGGGAGTAATGGTGATGACGGGAAATCCGGAAGGCGCGAACGAATTTGGCCAGGTATTGGGCGAGGAAACGAAGAAATCGGGCAGGGAAGGCGGATTCAGCAAGACGTTGCCCGGAATTTGGCCCAGCACCGTATCATAAAATACGCCGTAACCAGCGCGCACGACGGTGGACCGGCTGCGGCCCAAACTCCACGCGAAGCCGATGCGTGGCGCGACATTGTTATGATCCGGATTGTAAAGGCCGCCCTGCGCCTGCGTCACCATTCCGGAAGCTTCGAGCACCGCGAGATTGGTTTGGTCCGCAGTGGGTGAAAGATATGTGGTGAAATTCGCGGGGCGGAAAGTAGTGGCGCGATTGGTGGCGTCATGCAACACGGTATTCAACTCGTAGCGCAAACCGAAATTGAACGTGAGATTCGGGCGAATCTTGACGCTATCCTGCCCGAAGAAATCGAAGCTGGTGGTGCGATAGCTCCGTGACGAATCGCCGATAAAATGGAGCGAGCTATTGGCCAATCCCTCGGCCAAATCCGCCAGGGGATTCTTGATTCCCTGGGGATTCCGGCTACCGGAGAATGTGATCTGCCCAATCTGGTCCAGGTCGTAGAAACGGTTATCCCGGATATTGCGAATGTCCATTCCCACTTTCCATTCATGGCGCGCCGAGGTGTGCGAAAAATGATCGATGAATTGAAGCGTGTTCTGCCACAAGCCGCCTGGATTATTGTTGTTTGACCCGAGATTGGAAATCGACCCGCCGCCCGATACCAGGCCGCCGGACATGGTAAGGTTGGGCATATTCCCCAGGTTGAAAGGGGAACCGGCGCCCCATCCGGTGTTGAATCCATAGGTGGCTGCTTGCGGACCCAGTTGGTTAATGGTCAGGCTGGTGTTTCGCGAAAAGCCTATGCGGAATTCGTTCAATGAAGCCGCGCTGATCATCTTGGTGTACCCGATCGAAGCCAGGTGGGTGGTGCCTGTGCTGTCGACTCCGAATCCGGGAATCGCGGTGGTTTGCTGGCCGCCGGCAAACGGGGAGAATACGGTGAATGTGGTGTGGCTATAGCGGAACGTCAGCGAGTCATTTCCGATGTGATGATCCGCCTTGATCAGATATTGATCCGTGCTGTTTCTGAGCGGCGGTGAAGAAATAAAATTGCCGCCGGGCTGAGTGGTATTCGGCTCGGGATAAAGCTGCAACAACTGGGCCGAAATCGGATTCAAGGGCAACTGAACGGGATTGCCGTTGGCATCGTTGAATTTCCCCAGCTTCTGCGCGTCGGTGGGAACCACCGTCAGTTTGGTGATGCCCGCGCGCTGCCGGAAGCCTTCATAATTGCCGAAGAAAAAGGTCTTGTCCTTGATGATCGGGCCGCCCAGGGTTCCGCCGAATTGATTCAACCGCAATTCCGGGGCCGGCGCGTTTGGATTTGCAAAGAAGTTTCGCGCGTCGAAGGCATCGTTGCGCAGAAACTCATATGCCGAACCGTGGAATTGATTGGTGCCGGATTTGGTTACCAGGTTAACCACCGAACCGCTGTTCCGCCCGTACTCCGCCGCATAATTATTCGTTTGCACCTGAAATTCTTGAATGGAATCGATGGAGGGAAGCTGAGAAACGGAGCCGGCGTTGTAGTTGTTATTGTCCACGCCATCGACCATGAAATTATTGGAACTGGAGCGCTGGCCGTTCGAGGAATATCCGGAAATGCCGCCTTCCCCGCCCTGCTGGCCGCCACCGCCGCCGAAGGCGGAGACGCCGGCATTCAAAAGAGCGAGTTGGGCAAAATTGCGGCCATTCAAAGGAAGGGCCGTCACCTGAGTCTGATTGATGACTTCGCCCAAGTGTTGAGTTTCGGTGTTCACGATCGTCACGGCACCCTGGACGGTGACGCTTTCCGTTTGCGAGGCAATCTTCATTGTCAGGTTAACGGTGCGCGTCTCTCCAACCGGAACTTCCACTTGCTCGACCACGAGCTTCGCAAAACCGGTCTTCTCCGCGGATAACTTGTAAGCGCCCGTTGGCAACGCTGGAAATCGGAAGGTTCCGTTATCCGCAGTCGCGCCAGTTCGCACCAATCCATTGGCAGAGTTCGTCACCGTGACCGTAACGCCAGGCACCGAGGCGCCCTGTGCGTCTATAACCGTGCCCACGATCTCCCCTTGATCGGTTTGCGCGGATGCCCCCGCAACAGCGCCCAGCAACACAATCAATACTGCGACTAGCTTCCTGAGTGAACTCATAATTAGTCTCCTGGGAACGAATCCCTTCCCTGATTCGCGTATCTGTTCGAACTCAGACCACAACCATGCTCTAAACTCGCTATTATTCCGTCACTCTCACCGCTTCCGCCCCAGCTGCGACCTCCCGGTTGCGCGAGCGCCGCCGGATGAAATAGGCCACAGTGATGAAGCCCAGCCAGGGGAGTCCGGACAGGATGGTTGGCCGCATCCCGGGCACCCACCAAGTGGTGACAATGATTGCCGCCACAAGTCCAAGGCCCAGAATCGACGTAAACGGATATCCGATCATCCGGACCGGCAACTTGCGGCCGCCGCGCGCTTCCCACGCCCGGCGGAAAAACAGGTGCGTCAAGAAAATCATCATCCAAACGAACAGGCCGCCGAATAGCGCGATTCCGAACAAATAGACATAGGCAAGGTCCGGATAAAGAATCGCAACCACCGTGGCCACGATCAGCCCGGCGGTCGAGAGCAGCAACGCCGGAAGCGGCACGCCGCGCTTGGTAATGGAGCCCAAACTTTTGGGCGCATAGCCGCCGCGAGCGAGTGAAAACATCATTCGCGTGGCCAGATACAAATCGCAATTCATGCTGGAAAGAGCGGCAGTGAGGACCACAAAATTCATCAAGTGAGTGGCGGCGGGAATATGGGTCAGCTGGAACACACGAACGAACGGACTGGCAGTGACATCACCGCCGGGCTGAATGCTGGACCAGGGCACCACGCCAACGAGCACGATCATGGCGCCGATATAAAATAGAATCAGGCGAAAGACCATCGTCTTCATCGCCTTGGGGACCGCTTCATCCGGGTTCCGGGCCTCGCCGGCCGTCACTGCCACTACTTCGGTTCCGATGTAACTGAAGATGACGAAACACATCGCCATCCACAGTCCTTTAAATCCATTGGCGAAAAAGCCTCCGTCGGCGGTGAAATTGCGGACCCCCGGATGAGCGGAAGGAACAAATCCAAAAAGAACCACCGCTCCAAATCCGATGAACGCCAGAATCGCCACAACTTTAATCATCGCGAACCAATATTCAAACTCGCCGAAATTTTCCACGCCACTCGCATTTACGCTGACCAGCAGCAGAGAGAACAAAACGATCCAGGCCCAGGGCGGCACCTGCGGAAACCACCAGCGGCAATAAATGGCGACGGCGGTAGCTTCCCCGCCAATCGCGATGCACTGGCAGGCCCAGTAGGTGTAACGCACGACGAAGCCTGCCCAGGGATTCACATACAGCTCCGCGTAGACGCCAAACGAGCCTGCCGTCGGATGTGCCACGGCCATTTCCGAAAGCGCGCCCATCAAGAGCAGCGCCATTACCGCACCCAACAAATAGCACACGATCACCGCTGGTCCGGCAGTGCGCACCGCCAGCGAACTTCCCAGGAAGAGCCCGGTGCCGATCGCTCCTCCGATGGCGATCATGGCCATCTGGCGCGTGCTGAGTTCCCGCGACAATCCTTCTTCTTTTTTCAACGTGGAAGCATGGTGCTCTTGATGGCTCTGTTCGTTCACTCGCTTAGGTCGACCTCCGGCGAATTGTCGAAAGTAATTTCATCTCACACCCCGCCGCTAAACGGCTTGTTTCTCACGCACCATCAGGCCGGAACACTTTTCGAGCACTCGCAACACCGCGCGGACATCTTCGGAATTGTTGTATACGTGAAAGGAAATTCGCAGCCCGTCGTGCCGTCCCGAGCCAATAATATTTTCTTCGCCAGCCGGGCCAGTACTGCTTCCACGTTATTTGATTGCAGCACCACCAGCGGGCCCACGCTGTCGGGCGGCGTCTTTACGCGAATTCCAAGTTCCCTAGCTCCTTCGATCAGCATTTGAGCGAGCTTGCGGATTTGCGGCGCCACTTGTTCCAGGCCGATTTCCTGCAACAATCCCATCCCGGCCATCGCAGCATAAATATTGGGGATCGGCGGCGTGCCGGCTTCGAAGCGCCGGGCGTTGGGCGCGAAATCCAAAGCCTCACGTCGAACGCAAATGGATTCCGTTGCGCGAACCAACCCGAAATTGTGGGCTGAAGCGAAGGAATCAAATTTTTGCGCACATAGAGAAACGCGACGCCGGAAGGACCCAGCAAATATTTCAGATTCCCCGCCACGTAAATATCCACGTCCAGCGCCTTCACGTCGATCGGACGCGTTCCACAATCCTGATAGTCGTCCATGAACGCCAGCGCGCCCTTTGCATGAGCCAGCCGCGTAATCTCCGCGACATTCGATCGAAAACCATTCATGTAGCACACGTGCGTGAAAGGCACGATAGCGGTATTCGTGTCGATCGCACGCGCGTACGATTCCGTCGCGATGCGATCGTCGTGTGACTCCGCGAATTCAAGCTGGGCTCCGCGCTTTTGCTGCGCCAGCCAGACATGGCCCATGGTTGGAAACTCAAATTCCCCCAAAACAACCTTCTTTCTATCCCGGAAATCCAGAGCGCTGGCGATAGAATTGATCGCGGCCGAAGCGCTGGGAACCACGGCGATTTCATCCGCCTCGGCTCCCACGAACCGCGCGAACTGGCTGCGCGCTTCCTCATATTTCTTCACCCACAAATCCCAGGGAGAGCCGCCTTCGTGCCAGGTCCGCAAATGTTCCAGAACGCTGGCTTCCACGGAATCAGAAAGCGCTCCCTGCGAACAGGAATTCAAGTAGATCTTGCTGTCAAATATTCGGAACCGGGACCGGATCGCCTGAACTTGTGAATCAGAGAGCATGTGGTCGCTTCCTTAATGCAGAGTTATGTTTTCCCATTCGTTGAACCTTTTTCGTTGCGTGTTGGAGATGACCGCGCCGCGCCGCACGAATTTCGCGGCCACGTCGAGAAGCGCGTCCACGTCATCCGCCGTATTGTCAACATGGATGGCCACGCGCAGGCCGCCCACACCAGACACATAGCGGAGCGAAACATACACTTTTTGGCCCGTGAGCGCGGTGAGCAAAGCCCGATCTTTGTTCACCCCCCCCGGCAAACCAAAACACACGATTCCGGAATGTCTGTCTTTGTTTTCCGGCTCTCCCGCAAGGATCTCCACACCAAGATTCGCGAGTCCTGTTGCGAGCCGTGTCCGCAACCCGTAAATTCGAGTCCAAACTTGTTTGGCTCCAATCTCTTCGAAATCGGCAATGGCTCGATCGAGGGCCACGGCTCCAATCCAATTCGGAATTCCGCCTGTCTCGAGCCGCCTGGCGTCCTTGCATTCGGGAAGCGGATCGAACGGGGAGCGTTCCGGCAGCTCCATATACCGTCCCCAACCAATCTCCGGTTCTTGCAGTGCCAGATAACCTGTCGACGGAGGATCGAGCCGTTCAAGAAACCGGGGGTGGACGTAAAGAAACCCCAGGCCGAATGGGCTGCGCATCCATTTGTGCCCACCTGCACAATAGGCATCCACGGGATGCTTCGCAAGGTCGACCGGAATGGCTCCCACTTCCTGAATTCCGTCCACAATCAACATCGCTCCGCTTCGTGAAGCAATCTGTTGAATCGCCGCCACGTCGGCGCGAAACCCGCTTACTTCCTGCACCGCGCTTAACACAATTGCCCGGGTTCGCGAATTGGCTCGAGCGGCAAAATCATCCGGCAGCACGCGCCCGTGTTCCGTAGGCACAGGAACGATTTCAACGCCACGGCGGCGAGCGATCCGGCGCCACACAGCAGCAGCACCCATGAATTCCACATCCGCGATGAGCACGTTGTCGCCGGATTCCAGCGGCAGCGAACTCGCCAGCAATCCGAGCGCTCGCGTAGTGTTCTCAATCAGCAGGATGTTCGCCGGGTCAGCGTGCACGAATCGCGCAACACGCTTGCGGGCCTTTTCCGTTGCCGCCAGCAGCTTCATGGTCCGCTGGGTTCCCGGCCAATGTATTTCCGCCAAATCCCGGGCTGCTTCGGAAACCGCGGCTCGAGTCCTGCGCGACGGTTGCCCCAGGCAGGCGTGATCCAAGTAGTGAATCCTTGGCTTTAGCGTCCGCTTCATTCCCGTGACCGGCGCTCGATTATGGCCTGACGATGCCGACATCACCCTCCTGGGTAATCCTCGTTCCGAAAGGCTCGGAAAGTTTTGCCAGGCGATCGAGGATCGATTTGCTCTGTGCGGCGTCGGCGCGAACGGGCATGCCTCGTTCGGCCCGCGGCAAATCGCGCTGCAGAACAATCGGATACAACTTCAATTCGCTCAGATTGCCGCGAACAAACTTGGCCTCCGCGACCACTGATTCCCAATATGCGTCGTCCGCAAAACCTTTCATCGCTTTGTCGAAGAAGTCGGACGGGTCGTCTCCGGAAACGCCGCAGGTATCGTAAATCTCCTGGGGAATTTGGCGCATGCTTTCGGCCGTGAAGATGAAATTGCCCAGGCTGTAGAAAATTGGCTTCCCCTTATAAATTTCGATTCCGCGCAAGACGTGCGGCCCATGCCCGATAAATGCGTTCGCTCCCGAATCAATACAGGCATGCGCGAATTCCGGCAGGAAGGTTGCGGGTATTTCGCGATCGCCATGGGCTTCGTGAGCATGGATGCCAACGAGCACCAGATCGGCGTTTCGACTGGCCCGGTGCACACTCGCCGTGATGCCCCGCAGATCCCGGGAATCCGATGTGGTGGCTACGTCCGGCGGCGCACCCGGAACGAAATGACTTCCGAGAAAATTAATTCCATCTGTTTTTGGCTCGTCGACCAGGCCGCGATTTCCCCGCGGGAACAAGTCTTTCTGAATTTTTTGAAGAGCTTCAATTTGCGAGGCCTCGATCCGATAGGTGGTGCGGATGCGCAGCGCACTCACTCCGGGTTTGCCGGGGATTTCTCCGTTGCCTTCCGTCGCCAGCGATCCCGCGCGAATTGTGGATGCGCATGCGACCAGGGCGGCGCGCCCTGCCGGAGTATCATAATAGGCCGGAGCACGAGCCTCTTCGAGGTTGCGCCCCGTCCCGGCATGCACGATTCCAGCATCACCCACTTTTTTCGCCGTTGCGAACATCCCTTCGATGCCGTAATCGAGGGCATGATTATTCGGCATGCCCATGATCTTGAAGCCGGCCCAATGCAATTCTTCGGGCATCGGGCCTTCCGCGCTGTTATTGAGATCTCCACAGGCCCCGGTGGCGGCTGGATACATACCGGGATCGGGAAGGGTCATTTCAAAGTTTCCAAAAGTAACGTCAGCGCCACGGAGAATCGCAAGCAGGGGCTGGAATCGCGGATCCTCACGAACAAAACCGCGAGTAACCAGGCAATCCCCTACAGCTGCAAGCGTGATGGGTTGTGCCGCGGCAGCGTCCGCGGGGGAGGCGAAGCGCGAGGCGGCGGTAACCGCCGCAAGCTTGGCCACACCAGTCAAAAATTTTCGCCGTTCCATCAGGTGTCTCCTGAAGGCTCACTGCATCCACAGCACGCCGGCTTCTAGCGATGATGCAAAAGCAATTTGCCCGGAAGAGCTCCGGCCATTTTTCCGTCACTCAAAACCGCCACGCCATTCACGAACACGTAAGAAACGCCGACCGCGTACTGGTGGGGATCGGCATAAGTGGTCTTCTCCGCCATGGTCTGCGGATCGAAAATCGTGATGTCGGCCCAATTGCCGACCGCCAAGCCGGCCGCGGCCGGTGATCCCCAGGATCTGAGCCGGGAGTGAGGTCATCTTGCGAACAGCATCTTCCAGCGTCAGCACGTGTTCTTCACGGACGTACTTGCGATACACACGCGCGAAACTGCCATAAGCGCGAGGGTGCGGAAAGCCCGCGCCGAATGCGGTCAAGGAGCCGTCGCTCGAAAAAGCCAGGTATGGCTCTTTCATCGCCATCACCACGTTCGATTCGAGCATGGGTCCAATCGAAATGCCCAGGTCCGGGCCTTCAGTCGAAATTAAGTCGGCGATCACGTTGAAACCAGATGTGCCGCGCCACTCAGCAATATCGCTGATCACCTGATTCACGTAATCCTGGTGCTTTTTCGACCGCACCACGCGAATCCAATCGTAGCCCCATTTGTGAATCCAGTTCGGATCGGCCGGGCCGTTCAAGCCGTCTTCGGTGGCGCGACGCAGCGCTTCGCGTCCGGCGGGATCGGCAAGGGTCTTCACCAATTCGGCGCGATATTGATTCACCAAAGTATCGCGCGAAGGCCCACCTGCCGCGGCCGGAGAGTGCAGTTGATCGTAGACTCCGCGAATTGGCTGAAGATCCTTGGGAACTTGGATTAACCCTTCTAAGTTGGAAGTCGCGCCGTTATCCCAAGGGTATTGATCGAGAGTGATTTCAAGGCCGCGAGCCCGGGCTTCGCGGACGCGCTTGAGCCCTTCCGCCATCATTCCCCAGTTATGCTTGCCGATTACCTTGAAATGACCCAGGTGCACCGGGATGCCAGCGCCCTCCGAAATAGCGATTCCCTCGTCCACGGAATCCAGAAAACCGGAAAACTCATCCCGGTAGTGCGTGTCATAAATTCCGTGATAGCCTGCCGCAATTTTGGAAAGCGCGATCACTTCATCCGTTTTGCTGTAAACCCCGGGAATGTATTCAAGGCCAGTGGAAAATCCAAATGCGCCGTTCTCCATACCCTGCTTCACAAAGCCTTTCATTTTCTCGAGTTCTTCCGGGGTAGGCGCACGATCATCGATCCCCATCACGGTTCTGCGGATGCGGTTGTGGCCCACGTAAAACGCGTAGTTGGTCCCCGTGCCAGTCTGCTGCCAGGGCTCCGCTGCTTTCTCGGGCTCCCAGGTTCCATTGCCATCCACGCCGACCATCACGGTGGTCACGCCCTGGCGGACCCAGGGTTCGTTTGAGCGGAGAGCAGGATTGGCAAATCCGTTATCGCAATGGGAATGCATGTCGATAAATCCGGGGGTGACGAGCAATCCATGCGCGTCTATGGTCGTTTTCGCGGATGCCTGCGAAAGATCGCCGATGGCCGCGATTTTTCCCTGGCGGATGCCAACCTCAGCCAGAAAAAATGGATTGCCGCTGCCATCCATCACCCGGCCGTTCCGAATGATCACGTCGTAGTCCTCTTCCGCGGCACGAGCCGGGAGGGAGACCATCCGCGGCAAAAGCACCAACCCGCAGAGCAACAGCAGAAGAAGCGGCAGAGGTTTCGTGAATTTCATCCGGCGATTTTCTCCGAGGCCGGCCTTTTCGGCCGCGAACCGCCAGTTTTTATACCGGAGATTCGCGGCCTCCAAGGGGTGGGGTGTAAACTAGAAATTAAATTTCAAGCCGAACTGCACGATACGCGGATCGAGAGCATTCTGGATTTGCCCGAATGGCGCCGGACCTGCCGTCATGTTCGGCAGATTGAAATTGGGGTGGTTGAAGATGTTGAAAAATTCGGCCCGGAATTGGGTGGTGAGATTTTCGTAGATTCGGAAGTCCTTGGTAACCGCAAAATCGACATCCTTGAAAGGAGGTCCGATCACGATGTCGCGGCCCTCATTGCCGTACTGCCCCGCGTTGGTGACGGCATTGAGGCGCTGGAAACAGGCCGTATTGAACCATTCGGCAACAGTGTGAATCCCCGGGCCGCTGTTGGGATTGCAAACAACGTTGGGGCGATCCGCACCGACGCCAGTGAGCGAGATGTCCAGAGGTTCCTGCACCGTAAATGGCGTGCCGGATTGCAAGGTAACGATGAAATTCGTCGCCCATCCCTTGCCCAGCACTCCGGCGATCCCGGTCAAGCTTTGTCCGAACGGCAGTTGATAAACGCCGGAGACCACAAACCGGTTGCGAACATCGAACAGCGAGAGTCCCTTTTCCGGAGCCAGATTGAAGGGATTCATCGGATTGTTCGAGTTTCCGGCGTTGGTGTTCGCGCTGATGTTGTAGTACGAGCCGTTGTCGATCGCCTTCGACCACGTGTAAGAAGCCAGGAAGCTGAGACCGTGGCTGTAGCGCTTATTGGCGCTGAGTTGCAACGCATGGTAGTGCGAATTCGCGCTGTTCTCGATTTGGCTGACCGAAGCAAAGTTAGGCGCGAAGATGCGTCGCGCATTAGTGTTTGCCGTCGTGGCGCCGGGGCCAAAGACCGCCGGGTTCACTTGGCGATTGCGGATCAAACCCGCCCCCGCCGTGCCGATATAATTCGCTTCCAACAGAATGTCCCTGGGAAGCTGGCGTTGAATCGAAAGATTCCACTGCATGTCGTAGGGCAGGTAAAGATTGGGCGCCAGAGAGGTCAATGCGACCGGGGTCTTGATTGTTCCCGGCGCAAACGGATTCAGTCCCACAATGGGGTTTGCGTAATTGGCGGGGGAATTGAGCGTTACGCTCGGAAAACCCGGCGGCGAGGAGAATTCAGAGTTGAACTGGGCAATGCCGGGAATGTATTCATAAAACATTCCATAGCCGGCCCGGACACTCCACTTGCCGCTGCCGCTCGGATCCCAAGCCAATCCAATGCGCGGTGCAAAATTGTTGAGGTCGGCGGGATAGTTGCCGCTGGGCACGCCGGGATCGCCTGAATATACCAGGTTGACGGGAGCATCGGGCCGGATCGTCGACTTCAGACCCACTCGAAACGCGCCGAACAGATCGGTGCTGTCCGGGCCAAATGCCGTCGCCATGGTATGCCGCACGCCGATGTTTAGAGTCAAATTCGGGCGCAGCCGCCAGTCGTCCTGCGCGAACCAATCGTAGGTGTACCCGTGCAAATGGCCGGCGCCGACAACCGATTGTGTGAAGACTGAAGGCAAGCCGAGTTCAAAATCCGCCAAGGCATTGCCGGTGAACTGGCCGTTAAAGGTATACGAGCCATTCTCTCCGGAACCGAATGTGATGTTGTACTGAGTGTTCCGGATGTCGAGCCCGAACTTCAAGTTGTGCCGCCCGGTAGTGTAAGAAACAGTGTCGAGCAATTCATACGTGTTGGAGATTCGGATTCCCGGCCCTTGCGGGTTGCCGAGTGCGGAGAATCCCGTCACCGAGACTAAAGGAATCGTTTCGTAGCTCGGAAACGTGGAGGGATACTGGAAGCCAAAGCTGCTCAGGCTGTCACGCCGGGTGAATATCGGGTTGGCGAAATTCGTTCGCACAAAGGATGCATGGAAATCATTCAGCAAGTGCGACGAGAAGACATGCGTTTCGCCGAGCGTCAGCGTTTGCGGCGTAAATCGCGCCGTCCCCGGAAATCCCGGCACTACGGCGCCGAATGGCGCAAATGGCAGAACTTGCCGTTGCAGGTCGTACAAGTAATGGCCCCAGATCGTATCGTGATCTCCGATGTGGTGATCGATCCGGAAGCCATAGCCGTCGCGAGTATCCGACTGGCTGGGCGAAGCGCTAAACGCCCCGGTAGCGGACGTAGGGTACAGCGCCAGGAGTTTGGCGGTGATCGCATTCACCGGAACCATGTTGCCGGGGAAAGGAGTGTTCGTGCCGGGCATGTGCGGCACGTTGGGCGATCCGTTAAAATTGCCGCCCGCCTGGGCCGTTGTCGGAATCGTCGTGGCCGAGGTAATGCCCTGGCGGTTCCGGAATCCATCGTAGTAAAAATAAAAGAACGTCCTGTTCTTCCCATTGTAAATTTTCGGGAGAATCACCGGCCCGCCAAATCCCGCGCCAAACTGGTTCTGCTTCAGCGGCGGATCGGTGACGGCAAAAAAGTTTCGCGCGTCGAAAACGTTGTTGCGCAAAAATTCCCATGCCTGCCCATGATAGGTATTCGTTCCCGAACGGATGACCAGATTCACCACCGATCCGCCGCCCCAATATTCGGGCGCGTAGTCGTTGGTCAGAATCTTGAATTCCTGGATGGCATCTGGCGGGGGCTTCAAGTTGCTGGAAGTGTAAAACAAGTCTGTGTTCAATGCCCCGTCGATCAGGAACACATTGGCCTGCGTGCGCAAGCCGTTCACCGCGAATCCCTGGTCGGCAGCCGCCGCGGAACCGCTCTTCGCAAGGTTGGTGGTAATGGGAGTCACGCCCGGCTGCAAAACTCCTAACTGAAGATAGTTGCGCCCATTCAACGGCAATTGAGTGATGGAGTGCTCTTCCATCACTTTGCCGATCGTGGCCACTGTGGTTTCGATCTGGGATGCGTTTCCTTCGACAACCACCGATTGCTGCATCGATCCCGGTCTGAGCGAGGCATCCACGCGCGCATTCTGGTTCACCACCAACTGGATGCCCTTCTGGACATAACTCGTGAAACCCTGATTCTCAATTTTGACTGTGTAAAATCCGATCGAAAGCTGGTTTACAACGTATTCGCCGTTTGAATCGGACTTGACCACCCGGGAAATTCCGGTGCCTTCGTTGGTGATCGTAATCGTGGCGCCAGCCATGGCTCCGCCACCAACGTCCCGAACCGTTCCGAGAATCGTTCCAGTGATTTCTTGACCCAGCACCGTGCTCGCCCCCACGATTACGAGCGCCAGAGTCAGCATTGCGCACAGAATTGATTTTGAGCTCATGATTCTCCTCCACCCCTACTGATTGAGCTTCTCCGCCGGCGATGCCGGCGTCAGCTCGTTTTTGTAGACTACCCCGTCCTTCATGACAAATCCAACGTGTTGCAGCAGAGAAATATTTTCGAGAGGATTGCCGTCCACCGCCACGATGTCCGCGAACTTCCCCGCGGAAACTGATCCAATGCGGTCGCTCCAGCTCATCAAGTCAGCCGCGTTTACGGTGCCCGCTTGCAGAGACTGCACCGGCGAAAGACCCAGTTCGACCATCGACCAGAACTCGCCGCCATTCAGTCCGTGCGGATATACCGCTGCGTCGGTGCCCAGAGCCACCTTCACGCCGGCCTTGAACGCCTGGGCCACGTTTTTTTTCGCCGCTGGAATAATCATCGCCGCCTTTTCCACGATCCATGGCGGCAGATTCATCTTCGATTCGTTTTGCTCGAACCAAAACAACGGATACGAAGTCGGAACCAAATAGGTTCCGTGCTGCTTCATCAGTTGAATTCCTTCTTCATCCAGAAAAATTCCGTGCTCGATCGAATCGACGCCGGCCTTTACCGCGTCCTTGATGGCCAAAGCGGAATGCGCGTGCGTTGCCACTTTGCGGCCCAGCCGGTGCGATTCGGTGATCAGCGCTTGCATTTCTTCCGGACTGTACGCTTCGAGCAACGGGTTATCGCCCTTCGAAAGAACTCCGCCGCTGGAGCAGAACTTGATCACATCCGCGCCGTACTTGACCGTTTCGCGAACCTTGGCCATCACTGCTGGAACGCCGTCCGCCACTCCTTCCGCCGAATAATGAAACGAAAAAGGCAGTAGATTGCTATCGCAATGGCCGCCGGTGATTCCGAGCGGCGGGCCGGAAACCTGCATGCGCGGCCCGATCACGTCGCCATCGTTGATCGCGTCGCGGAGAGCCACGTCAGCGTACCCGGAAGCACCCAGGTTTCGAACTGTCGTGAAACCGGCAAGCAGGGTGATTCGGGCATTCTTCGCGCCGGTCAGCGTGGATCGAGGAGCGGAAATTCCGAGCCCTTCATACCCGCTGTGACCCAATTCCGCGGTGAGGTGCGTGTGAACGTCGATGAATCCCGGCAGGACGGTCGAATTGCGAAGATCAATCTCACGCGCGCCCGCGGGTACGGCAAGTTTGGCGCCCACTTGCTCGATCTTATTTCCGCGCACCAATATATCCTGATTCTCCAGCATCTTTCCCGAAGCGGGTTCGAACAGGCGCCCCGCATGAATGACCGTGACTTTTGGTTGAGCGGTTTGCTGCGCATGGCACACGGAAGCGCAAGAAAATAAAACCAGACTGACCAGTGAAGCGAGCCAAGCGTTGAAGAAGAAGCGGCCGGAAATGTGGAAATTTTTTCGGACGTACACTTTCAGATCGAGTGGGGCTTGATTAGACTCCACGATTTCCCGGCCGCTCATTGCTACCACCCTTCAGTAAAGGAGTGGGAAGGCCCCATCAGTACATTCTCGAGAACGAAAACGTTTTGTTTGGCAATGTTTCCGCCTCGCCCCGATTCTGACCGGGAAGCTACACCGCGGCGAGGTGACATGTCAAGAACAATGTGAATTGTATACCGCACGTATGTCAGAGATCACTCCGCGCGCCACCGCTGGCTCGCCTTACCAGCATCCGGTTTCCCCTCTATCGCGCCACATTTTTGAACACCACCCCGCCCTTCATCACAAAGGTGACCTTTCGGACCACGGTAATGTCTTTCACTGGATCACCGTCCACCGCAATGATGTCCGCGGCGTAACCCGCGGCGATTGTCCCGATCTGGCCGCCCATACCCAGGGATTCCGCGGTTACGGAATTCGCGCACGTAAGAGCATCGATCGGAGCTTGGCCGCCGTCTTGAACGCGATAGATCATTTCATCCGCGTTGTGCCCGTCCGCACCGGCGGTGGCGTCCGTGCCGTATGCGATTCTCAGACCCGGCGTCTGCAGCGCTCGCTTGAAAACGTCGATGATCGGTTCGTGAAGCGCTTTCGTCGCTTCGAATCCAGCCTCGGTGTAATTTCCGATGCCGAGGTAGTGTTCTTTGTTGTTCAAATAGTTCCAGTAGACCAGTCCCACCTGGGGGTCCAGCCAGGTATGGTGCGCGGCCATGAGCTTCAGGTCATCGTTGGTGGCGTAGATGCCGTGTTCGATTTCCGGGCAGCCCGCCAGCACCACGCGGGCGATCGCCTCGCGATACGCATGAACCGTCACCCGCAATCCAACTTTGCGCGCTTCATCACAAATCGCCGCCAGTTGTTCCTGCGAGAGTGTCGGCGTCCCTCCCTCTCTCATGCTCTTGGACGCGAAAACCTTTACAAGGTCAGCACCGTCGGCCTTTAATTTACGCACGGCGGCTCGCATTTCCTCCGGTCCACCCACCTGGGCGAAGATCGGCTGGAGCGAAGTAAGCAAGCGCGGTCCCGGAATGATTCCGCGATTAATGGCATCGCGCAGCGGTCCATCGGCTGCCGAGCCGATGCTCTGCACCGTCGTGAAACCGCCCAACAAGGTTGCCCAGGCGTTTCCTTCGTCTCCATACGCGGAATCCGCCGGCGATTCCGATTGAATGGCTCCAAGGCCGTCCACTGCCAATCGTCCATTGGCCCCAAAGTGCGAAGTGATGTGAACGTGAGCGTCAATCCACCCGGGCATTACGGTCAGCCCGCGCAAGTCGTAGGCAACCGGCTCCGCCTTTGGATCGATTTTCAGGATTTTGCCGTTTTGCACTACGATTCGCGTGTTATGCCACACCTGCCCGCGGCCATCGAGCACGGTGCTGGCCGCGATCACCACCGGCTTTTCCTGCGCGCGCAGGATTTGCGGTGCCGCTATCGAGACAAACAAGAAAAACGCAAAGCAAAAGAGATATCGCTTCATTCTGGAATCTCCCAGGAAAACATCACCACAGTTGTTTCGCAACCACGTGTCCCGTGGATAGAAAGCTCCGCGGTGTGAGCGGAAACAAAAGTTCGATTCGCCCGCGCGGTTGCCCATCCTCGCACACTATGCCGGAAGCTATACCCCGCTCCGCGAGAGTGTCAAGGAGAATGTTCGTTGTATATCACTCGTATGTCAGAAAACCGATTCCGCCGATTCGCGAAATGAACTGGCCTCGCAACTCCCCATTGTCATTTCCCGGCGGACATGTACAATGCGCTACCAGATGAATCGCCGGGAAATTCTGCAGGCCCTTGCCGCGGTGCTGGGATCGGTTGCGCTGCCCCGCCAGTCCCAGGCCCATTCCCATCCAGCGCCGGCGTTCCCTCAATTGCCCGCTCCAGGAACTGAACCGCACTCGGCTTCGGCCGGCCCCGTGAATCTTCTGGAATATGAAGACCTCGCGCAAAAGCGGCTCTCCAAGATGGCATTCGACTATGTTGCGGAAGGCGCCGGCGACGAGGTCACACTTCACCGCAATCGTGAATGCCTCAGCGCGATACGGCTAAAGCCAAACGTGTTGATCGACGTCAGCCGCCTGGACACGCAAATAGATCTGTTCGGCCAAAAGCTGGATTTTCCTATTCTCCTGGCGCCCGCCGCCTTTCATAAGCTGATGAACCCGGAAGGAGAGATCGCCACGGCGCGAGGCGCAGCCGCTGCCGGCGCGACCCTGGTGGTGAGTTCGGTAGCCACAACTTCCATTGAAGACATCGGAAAATCCACGAAAAGCCCGTTGTGGTTTCAATTGTACGTGCAGCGCGATGGCGGTTTCACCCGTGAACTGGTTCAGCGCGCGGAGGCCGCGGGGTGCCGCGCTTTGTGCATCACCGTGGATTCGCCCGTACCCGGCACTCGCAATCGCGAAATGCGGGATGAATTCCAACTCCCGCCCGGATTAGTTCTGGAAAATTTGAAGGGTATGAAATCCGGCGCCGCTCAACGCAGCGCAAATTCCAACCCGGATCAGCAGAAAATCTTCAGCCTGCTTATGGACCCAAAGCTTACCTGGGGAGGGATCGATACCATTCGCGGCTACACAAACATCCCCGTGCTATTGAAAGGAATCTTGAATCCGGCCGACGCGCGCAAGGCGGTGGAGCACGAAGTCAATGGCATTGTCGTCTCCAATCATGGAGGTAGGCAACTTGACACAGTGCCGGCCACGATCGAGGCTCTGCCGCGCGTCATCGAAAGTGTCCAGGGACGCATCCCGGTGATGATGGATGGCGGCATCCGCCGCGGAACTGACGTAATCAAGGCGCTCGCGATGGGCGCGAACGCTGTCTTCATTGGCCGCCCTTATCTTTGGGGTCTCGCGGTGAATGGGGCTGCTGGAGTCGAGCAAGTGGTTCGCATTCTTCACAACGAATTCTTGACAGCCATGGCGCTGTGCGGAACGCCGAGCATTTCAGCGATCACACAAGACATCATTTGGGAAGACCGGTAGTTGCCCGGCGCAGCGCCAGGCAAATCGCAGTGCCCTCGAAAAACTATCCATTCCGGGCGATATCGCGCAGCACAATCCGGAACCGATTGATTTCCTCGAAAGTGTTGTAGTGAACCAGCGAGATGCGGATCGCGCCAGATTCCATCGTGAGTCCCAGCCTGGCCATTAAGCGCGGCGAATACATGTGGCCGTCTCGCGCACCGATTCCCGCGCTCGCTAGCTCTTCGACCACTCTCGAAGGAGCTATTTTCTTCAAATTGAAGCAAAACGTGGGAACCCGGTGCGCGAACATTCCGGGATCTCGGACCCCGTATACGTCCGCGCCGCATTCCACAAGCACCCGCAATAACTCCTGCGAAAGAGAGGCTTCGTATTCGCGAATGTTTCGCATGGCAGATAGTAGATTCTTCCGCCTTGAACCGTTCGAATCCCCTTGCGACAGTTTTTTCCCCAATGCTTCCAGATATTGAACCGCCGCATCCATGCCTGCCACATTCTCATAAACAAAAGTTCCCACTTCGATCTTTCCGGGCGGTTCATCGGGAATAAAATCTTCACGGAAAGTTTGCAACCGGTCCAACACATCGCGGCGTCCCCACAAGAATCCCATATGCGGAGAAAAAATCTTATATCCAGAGCAGACCAGGTAATCGCAATCCCATTGCTGAACGTCGATGAGGCCGTGAGGCCCATAGTGCACGCAGTCCAGAAAAACTTCCGCGCCCGCTGCATGCGCGGCTTTGGCAACTCCAGCGACGTCAACCACCGAGCCAATCGCGTTTGAGGTAACCGTGCAGGCGATCAGCCGGGTTCGCGAGGAAAGCAGTGACTGCAGATCTTCGACGTGCAGGTTTCCATCCTCCCGCATGCGCCACCAAAGAAATTTGGCCCCTTCCCTTTCCAGCGTCAGCCACGGCGCAATATTCCCTTCATGATCCATATCGCTCAATATGATTTCGTTGCGATCGCCCAGGGTCTGCCCGATCGCCAGGCTGACCAGCCGAATGAAGGTTGTAGCGTTCATCCCGAAGCACACTTCACTCGGATCGTTCGCATTCAGAAAGGTTGCGACGCTTTTACGGGCGCGCGCGATGGTCGCGTCCACCTCCTGGCTCTTCGCATAGCGCCCGCCTCGCTGCACATTGCATTCCAGCAAGTGATGGGTGATTGCATCCAGAACCGATTGGGGAATTTGTGCGCCCGCTGCATTATCAAAGAAGATAAATTCACCCGCCATGCGAAGAGCGGGAAACAACCCTCGAATTTCCTCGACGGGAAACAGAGTTTGGGTTTTCACGTTTTGCGTATCGTTCGGCATTTCTTTCACCTTCCTATTTCCAGGTCTTCCTGCAGCCCGAAAATGTGCCGCTGGAGTCTGTCGTACCGGGGGACGGCCCTGAAGCAGTGATACACGGGCAGACATCGCCACGAGAAGGATGGACGCTACACCGCGCGCCGCCGGGCTGTCAAGTCCCACATCCATGGTATACCAGTCGTATGTCGGCTGGGACCGGCGCGATGGCAGCAGCAAGCTCGCCGCAGTTCAGACCGGATATCCCTTTTCCTGTTGCAGTTTCTGCTAATCTAATTTACTCTCTGATTCCACGAAGGAGTTCTTCTTGCCGGATCGAAAGCGGGTGAGCGGAAAAACGGTGCGGGCTAGAAAGTCTCGCTCGTCGTCAGCGGCGAGAAAATCCCTTATTCTTCCCGGCCTTGGCCATTCCTCGGCGGGAGGCCAGAACGGCCGCAGCACTCTCAGCGAGCGCGTCTACCAGGCACTGAAACGCGACATTATCCGCGGACTTTATCCGGCCGGCGAAGCTCTTGGTGAAAAAGCCCTGGCACAGCGGTACCGCGGCAGCCGTACTCCCGTCCGCGAGGCCGCCGTCCGTTTGCAGCAGGAAAATCTGTTGCGCATCGTTCCAAATCGAGGCTATTTCGTCAGTTCCATGACCATCAGCTGGCTCAACGAAATTTACGAATTCCGGGCTGCGATTGAAGGCGCATGTGCGGAACTGGCTGCTCGAAAAGGAAACGACGCAAAACTCCTGGACGAGCTCACTCGACTGGGAAAAACGGAATACGAAACCAACGACCGTTCCAGCTACGAGCATTTCATCAAAGCGGACACGGCGTTCCACATCGGCATCGCTCGCCTCACCCGCAATCCCATGCTTGTCCGCGCTGTTTCAGACATGCGTTGCCACATGGAACGCGTCATGTACGCCGCCATCGATATCGGCTACTACGGCGAGGCTCCGGTTCAAGAGCATTCCGAAATCATCAAAGCCATTCGAAGCCACGATGGCGATCTGGCCCGGCGCCTTACCTACGACCACATCTTGCAGTCTCGCGGCAAGGTGCTGCGCCTTGCGAGCGCCGGTCATACGGTTGAGTAACAGCCCGGTCAGGTAACCGGGCTCGGCAGAAGCGTGCCCCGTCCTCCCATTCAAATTATTCCGCTGCCAGGATTGCCGGAAATCTCTCCCGGCGATGACGTTGCTCGCCTGATCGCGGAAGCCGTAAGACAGAATGATATCCGCGTCGGCGCGAAAGACATTTTTGTCGTTGCGCACAAGATTGTGTCCAAATCGGAAGGAAGAACTGTTCGCCTCGATTCCGTGAAGCCTTCGGAACGCGCTGAACAATGGGCCGCGGAATATCATAAAGATCCCCGATTGATCGAACTTGTTTTGCTCCAGGCAAAACGAATTTTGAAAATGGAGCGCGGCGTGATCGTCGCGGAGACAAGCCACGGCTTTGTTTGCGCGAATGCCGGTGTCGACGCTTCCAACACTCCGGAAAATACCGCGATCTTGCTCCCGGAAGATCCCGACCGCTCCGCGAATTTGTTGCGCGCACAACTCGCAAGAATTTTTGGCGTTTCCCTTGGCGTAATTATTTCAGACACCTTTGGACGTCCGTGGCGGGAAGGTCTGGTGAATGTTGCGCTGGGTGTCGCGGGCCTCGCCCCAATGGTTGATTACCGCGGGCAAACGGATGCCAGTGGAAAAACTTTGCAGGCCACCTTAATCGCCCTGGCGGATGAAGTGGCTTCAGCCGCCGAGTTGGTGATGGGCAAAGCGGACCGCGTGCCGGTGGCCATTGTGCAGGGCATGCAAACTTCGCCGCAACCCGGCAGCGGGCGCGAGTTAATCCGTCCTGCCGAGCGGGATATTTTTCGCTAGAGTCATTCTGCCGATGGACAAGCTTCCTCCCTTGCCGATAAGATGAGTTGTCGCTGCACACGTTTGCACGGCAGGGTGTTACGTTTTTGCATCTGTAGGGCCCGGCTTTCCTGCCCCGATGATTTTTGCCGGGGAGCCGCGCCCTTCCTGTGTTACGGGGGGCCGGCATCGACCGCGCCCCCAAAGATCGAATTGCAGCGTCCTAAAGGAATATCGAACCCATGCGACTCGTCACATTTGAAGCAGCTCCCCATCAGCCCCGGATCGGCGCCGTCACCGCCGATCAGCACATCATTGATCTCAATTTTGCTTGCGCTCTTTATCTGCGAGACGTGGAATCAGAACCGGCTTTCTATCGCCTGGCCGATGCTCGCGTTCCCGCCGATATGCGCGGCCTATTCGAAGGCGGCGATCATAGCCTCGATGCCGCAAGAAAAGCTCTGGCCCATGTCCAAAAGCTGGGTCACGCGGCCAAAGGGCCTTCCGGCGAAACGCTGGTCTTCCCGTTCAGCAGCGTCAAGCTGCGTGCTCCCATTCAACCAAAAAAATTCTTCCATACCGCGGGCAATTTCCGGGAACACCACGAAGAAGCGCAAAAAGCGGGATTCTCCCACCCGGTGATGCCCTGGATCGTCTTCTTCCAGAACGTGGACGCAATTATCGGCACGGACGAGCCCGTGATTTATCCCGAGAGCATGACGCAGGAGCTCGACTACGAGCTTGAACTTGCCGTGGTCCTGAAAAAGGCCGGCAAACACTTCGACGCCGGGCAAGCCAAGGAATACATCGGCGGCTACGTCATTTTCAACGACATCACCGCTCGCGATATTCAGCGGCGTGAAATGAAGTCCGGCGTCTTCAGCTTCTGCAAGGGGATCGACACCTTCTGCCCCCTTGGCCCGTGGATTGTGACTGCGGACGAAATTTCCGATCCTCACAATCTGGCTATGGAGCTGCGCGTCAACGGCGAACCGCGGCAACAATCCCATTCCAAGAAAATGTCCGTAAAAATCCCCGAGATCCTTTCTCATTACTCGGCGATGGGATACAGCGCGGGAGATGTAGTTTCCACCGGCACCGTTTCCGGAGTGGCTGCATTCAGCGGCGATCCGAAAGCATGGTATTTGAAGCCCGGCGACGTGATGGAATGCGAAATTGAGAAAATCGGAATCCTGCGGAATCCCGTAATTTCCTGGCAACAAGCCTACGGAGAAACATCGCCCGCCGCCGGGGGGACGAAATGAGCTCGCCGGCAAATGACGCCCATGACCAGGGAATATGGGTCAGTGAACTGAATTCGAACTCCAGCATCCGGCCGCGTCTGAACGTATCTGCTCCGATCCGCTTTTACGACACAACTCTGCGCGACGGCGAACAAACCGTGGGCGTGGTTCTCGATCCGCAGCAAAAACTAGACCTGGCGCGCCAAATCGATTCATTGGGAATCAGCCGGATTGAGGCGGGTTTTCCCCGCGTCTCTGCCGAGGACGCCGAAGCGATTCGCCTGATTTCGCGGGCGGGCTTGCAAGCGGAAATATGGGGATTCGCGCGCGCAGTCCGCGCGGATATTGACGAACTGGTGAAGCTCGAATTGAAATTCACGGTCATCGAAACTCCCACCAGCGAAGTTAAATTGAAGGCTTACGGCATCAGCCACGAAGAAGCGATCCGCCGCGCCACCGATGCAGTGAGCCACGCCAAGAAAAATGGCATTTACGTTGCGTTTTTCCCCGTGGATTCCACGCGCGCTGATTTGAATTTCCTAAAATCCATTTATCGCGCAACGGTGGCCGCGGGAGCCGAGGAAGTTGTGGTGGTGGATACAATTGGCGCCTGCGGTCCCGAAGCCGTGGAATTTCTAATCGGGCAGGTGCGCGATTGGTTGGGACCACAAATCCCGGTGCATTTCCATGGTCACAACGATTTTGGCCTGGCAACCGCCTGCGCTATCGCTGCCATCCGGGCCGGGGCCACCTGGATTCAGGGAACCATCAACGGAATGGGGGAGCGCGCAGGCAACGCCGACCTTGGTGAAGTCGCGCTGGCACTTAAATGCCTTTACGATGTACCCGTCGCTCTCGATCTGGCGCGGATTCGAGAGGTTTCGCGCATCGTTCGCGAAACTTCCAAGTATGAACTCGAACCTTGGAAACCCGTGGTGGGCCGCAATTTATTCGTTCGCGAAAGCGGAGCTGTTGCCAGCCAGTTCCATATTCCCGAAGCAATCGAACCGTTTTCGGCTGACATTGTTGGCGCGCAACGTGAAATCGTGCTTGGAAAAAAGAGCGGCCTGGACAGCGTGGCTTTGAAAGCAAAAGAACTTGGATTGGACGTCGCCGAATCGCAGCGGCCGGCAATTCTTGCCGCGGTGAAGAGCCTGGGCATCTTGTCGCGCCGCTTGATTTCCGACGATGAATTTCGCCAAATCGTTCAGGGAACTCATTCCAAGTAAGATGCCACGCGATTCGCACCAGTCCGATTCTCCATTTTGAGACATCTCCGGCGCCTTCTCGGCTGGCAGAACACCTATAGAGATAGAATGGATGGCAACAGGCTGCCGCACTATGTGCGAGCGGCCTTTGGAGGCGGGAAATGGATCGAGCTCATTTTTATTCCATCATGAATGGCGAAGGAACTCTCGATTACGAACTGTACTTGAACACCAAAGCGCTGCTTTCCTGCCAGAAGGACTTCAAGGATTTCTGCAATGCCGACGAGCTTCAATTTCAAATCGTCCACCAGATCGAGGAGTTGTGGATGAAGCTGATCAACTACACCCTGCTCGACATCGATGATTATCTTCAAACAGAGAACACCAATCGAGTAATCACTCTTTTCCGCCGGGTGCACATCGCGCTGCGGATGATGATCGACCAGTTGGCTTTGCTCGAAACAATGTCGCCCAAGGAATATCAGGAAATCCGGCTGCAACTCGGGAACGGCAGCGGGCAAGAATCACCCGGTTTTCGCGTGACACTGCGAATGGCTCCGAATCTGTGGGCGTCGTTCAAGACCCACTATCTGGAAAAACACAATCTGACCGTCGAGAAAATTTACAATTCAGAGTATTCGCATGGCGATGCGTACATGGTGGCGGAAGCATTGGCGGAACTCGACGAACTTTTTCAACGATTCCGGTTCGTCCATCTTCAACTCATTCAACGAACGATTGGGCTCGGTTCGCAATCCTTGAAAGGCCGCTCTGTGGAATTACTGAACGAAGGCCTGCGCCACAGGTTTTTCCCCGAACTCTGGGACATCCGGCACGAAATGACGGATTCCTGGGGCGCGCAATACGGACGCGTGCGCGATTCCATCGGCGATCACTGAAAACAGCCTCAGCAATTTATTGTAGGGGCGCTGCTTGCTGCGCCCCTGAGCGCTCAATACCCTGCGTGGCTTTTCGGAGCCGTTCGCTTCGGATGGCCCGGCTTCGTTTACTTGTGAAAATGTGGCAACACTTTTTCGCCGAACAGCCGCGCCTGTTCCGGACGCTTGTCGCCCCACAGTTCCAGCATGATGTGCGTGCAGCCTGCCGCGCGATATTCTTCGAGGCGCTCGATGCACTGCTTCGGCGTACCCGCAATCGGACAAACTTTATCCAGCACCGCATCCGTCACCGCGCGAGCGGCGGCTTTGCGCCCGCCCTGCTCCATGGCTTCCGCGATCGGCCGAATTTCTTCAAAGCTTAGCCGCGCGCATTCCAGCAGCGTATCGGCCGACCCTTTGATGTTTTGCACTTTGTTGGCCAGGTACATTGCCGCCATTTCGCGGGCGCCCTCGCGCGCGGTTTTGGGATCTTCGCCGATGCTGCCAACTATCACGGACCCCAGATCGAGGGATGAGGAATCTTTCCCAGCCTTCTGCGCGCCTTCCAGCATCTTCTCGCGGGAAACCCTTACAAACGCGGGAGTGGTGATGCTGGCGGTAAGCAAGCCATCGGACTGCGCGCCCGCCAGCCGCTGCAATACCGGCCCCGTGGCGCCCACATAAATCGGCACGCGCCAGCGGCCCACATGAGCATCTTTCTTCAGCGCCGGCGCATTCGCCGAAAAGGCTTTCCCTTCGTATTTCACTTCTTCGCCGGAAAGCATGGCGCTGATAATCTCGATACTCTCTTTCATCACCGTGGCCGGCCCCACTTCCTTGCCTTTTTCTCCCTCGCCGATTTCCTTCATGAAAATCTTGGATGCGCCCAGGCCCAGCAGAAAACGCCCTTCCCCGGCTGCGTCTTGCAGCACTCGCGCCTCCATCGCGATCTGAACGGGATGCCGCGTGTACGGCGAAATAATTCCCCAGCCAATCGTAATTTTTTTGGTCTCGCGCGCCAGAATCGCCGTGATCGAAGTGGAAGAACGCGCTTCCATCGAATGCTTCCGCCACCACGGATAGGCTTCCGCCAGCCAAAACGTGTCGAAACCCGCGGCATCGCAAGCCTGCGCCATCTCCACCGTTTCATTCAGCGGTTCCATGCTGAGCTGCAAAACACCAATCCGAAAAGGGACGCTCATGGTTTTCTAGTTGACTCCTTGTGATTGGACAAATGCATCATGGATTTGTCCAGGAATGTTCTAAGCCTTTAATCAGTGCCCACATGGTTTTATTAAGAGGCGTCGGAACGTTGTATCTTTCGCCCCACTTCACGATGGCGCCATTCATGAAATCCACTTCCGTCTGGCGCTTGGCAATCACATCTTGCAGCATGCTGGCCTTGTGTTTTCCAGGCGCGGAAGCGCCCTTCTGCACCAGTTGCCGCGGATCGCCGTGCAATTCGATGCCCATGGCCTTGGCCACGGCAATTCCTTCCGCAATCAAATCGTCGAACAATTGACCGGTGGCGGGCAGCCGCGTCGCTGCGCCGTGATGCAGAAGCGTCAAGGCGCCAACTGGATTTGTCGAAGCATTGAAAATCAATTTCGTCCACTGCGCGCCGCGAGCATCTTCCAGCGCGATTACGCTCAGTCCCGCGCTGTTCAGCAGCTCGGCCAACTTTCGAACGCGATCCATGGGAGTCTTGGTGGGCTCGAACGGCCCGATCCAGGTATCCCCTTGAATGTCGTAGCCCACGTGGCCCGGCTCGACAATGTGGCCGGCGGGAAACGTGGTGCCGCGAATCACAAAGGGAACGTACTCGGCCAGAATTTCCTCATTGCCCACGCCGTTCTGAACGGAACATACCGCGCTCGTCTCTGGAAACAGATGAGCCGTCTGCTCGATGGCGCCGCGCGTATGGGTGCTCTTGGTGGCAATAATTCCAAAATCGCAAACAGGAATTTCGCGCGCATTGTGAGTCGCTCTCACCGGAGCCGAAAAATCCGCCGCGCCGGAAAGCCTCAAACCGCCCTTGCGAATCGCTTCCACATGTTCTTTCGCCACATCGTAGGCGTAAACTTCCACATCCCCGCGACGCGCCAAATGCGCGGCAAAAATGCTTCCCACCGCGCCGCAACCTACCACGCAAACCTTCATGGAATCCTCACCTTGGCCTTTCGCTGCCGTTGTAAAACTTCCACGGCACATTGGTCAGATTTTCGCCTTCCTTTTTTCCGACGCGATAGGTGTCCTGCGTATAGAGACAAACCTGCCCATCCGCATCCACCACCTGCGGGTGAAGACTGAAAATCATATTCTCGCGAAGCTCCACATTGGTCTGCGCGCCAATCGCCGGATATTCAATCATCGTCTGGCCGATGGAATGCCCGGTCAGGTGGCCGAAGCTGAATCCGCGCTTCGCGAAAATATCGGCAGCGGCCTTGTGCGCGCTGCTGGCCAGTTCGCCCTCGTGCATTTTCAGCCGCGCCGCCTCCAGCGCTTCTGGATATAGTTCCGCCATCGCGGCGGTCCGCGCGCTCACCTGGCCGCGAATCAACGGCCTCGAAAACTCCACCCAGTAGCCATCCGCTCCGGTAATTTCGAGCGAGTAAAGCAACACATCGTTGGGTTTCACCACGCGGTGGCCGGGAACCTTGAAATGCGCTTCGGATTCTCCGTTTTCGCCCGACAAAATGATGTTCATCATCCGCAGGCCCGCGCCACGCGCAAAAAACCGTTCCACCGCGGGGGCCATGATTTCGGCTTCCGTCTTTCCGGGCTCGTACGCCTTCACCAGCGCCCAAAAGCCTTCCACGATGATTTCCATCGCGTCCCGCACTCCGGCAAGCTCTTCCTCGCTTTTCACGGCGCGTGCCATGTCAAACGGCTGGTCGAACGGAACGATTTCATACGAGCCCTGGGCAAGCGCCCGGTAATCCCGAACCGGCATGATGAAATTCAATCCATACACGCCCAGCCGCTTCCATTGCTTGGATTGCGCCCGCTCGCGCAGCCATTCTCCCGGCACATCCGCCCAAACGTGTTCCTTGATCCAGGTTTTTTTCTTGTCGCCAATCCAGCGCGCCTCTTTCGGAAACAAGAGCACCGGATCGCCTTCCAGCGGAATCAGGACGTGGACGTAACGGTGAACGATTTCGAAATCGGAAACGTAACGGGTCGATCCCTCGAATCCCGTGTACTCGCTGCCGCACACCACCAGCGCATCCAGATTTTCCTTGGCCATCGCCGCGCGGATATTCCGGTACCGCCGATCGATTTCCTGTTGGCTCACCATGAAATAAACTCTCTCCTTCTTTTTATTACGAATGCATTCCGAAGCACTACCGCCAGGACTAACTTTACAAACGGTTTTCAGGGGGTCGGAGCTTCAGCTCCGACATTACAAGTCCTCCACAAAGTGGGCTTTAGCCCCTGATGTGAGGCCGGGTAACCGCTCGCGCTATTTTTATGACGAATTCCAGTTTCCTCTAACTCGCTCCGCAAATCTCGGCGGCGGCCAGCGCATAAATCTTTGTAATATCCACAAACGTCTTGATCGCCACTTTTTCGCCTTCCGCGTCGCGCGGCCCGCTCGAAGGCCCATAATTCAGCGTTTCGATTCCGTAGCGCGTCATCACCGAGGCATCCGAGCACCACAAGACAGTGTCGCGCTTCGCGGGCGCGCCCATGACGCGCTGGTGCGACGCTTCGATTGTCTTCACCAATTCGGTGGTTCTCGCTGATTTCCGCGCCCGGGACGGAAACGTAAGTTTCGAAATCCAAGCCATACGCCGGAAATTTCTTCTGCAATTCGAGGAACAAATCCTTAGCGGCATGCCTTGCACGCTGCATCAGAATCGTGGGAGGAACGCGCATATCCAGATATACATCGGTGCGCTCGGGAGTGCGACTGGCGCGCCAGGCGTGCCCTCCATGAATCCCTCCAACATTGACGATGCCCTTCTGCCCGCAATAAGAAGCCTCTGTTTCCCACTTGGGAATCCACTCGTAGATCAGATCCAGCACGTCGTGCATGCGGCGAATGGAATTTTCTCGCTCGCGCCCGCGTCCGAAGGCGGTGTGGACATATGGCCCCTGCGTCGAAATGCGCACCCAAAACGATCCGTAATGTCCAAGCACAAGGTGCATGTCAGTCGGCTCGCCGAGAATGCACATGTCCGGCGCGATGCCGTGGCAGACCATGTAATGCGAGCCGTAACCATATCCGCGATATTGCTTTCCGGTGAATTCATCGCCCCACTGCGTTTTTTCAATCTCACCGGCCACGGCGGCGATCATGATGCTGCCATCGATCTTCACGCCCGCGCGCTGCAGCGCCTTCACGGCCTGCGTGTAACAAACCAGCGCGCCTTTCATGTTGTAAATGCCCAGCCCGTAAATCATTCCATTCTTGACGATGGCAAATGGCTTGTAGCCGACTCCTGTGAGATAGTTTCGCGGCCGGTGTTGGAAGTATCCATGTGGCCGTTGAACATCAAATTCTTTCCGTTGCCGGCGCCTTCCCACAATCCGATCACATTGGCCCGGCCCTCTTCCACTTCCTGCCAGGCGACGCGCAATCCGATGGATTCGAAAGTGCGGCGCATGTACTTGGCCATCTCGAGTTCTTCACCCGTGGGACTGGGAATGTTGATCACGTCGCTGGCCATGGAAACAATTCTCCTTGTTCATTCGGCCAGAATCTGCTGCAGCCAATCTTTTCGCGCGAGTTCCGCGTTTATCATATGCAATCGCCTTCCCCTGTTTAAAAACGAAAGTCGTCCGGATACGAGCAAAGTTTTTCATTCCCATTTCCGGTGATCCAAAAATTATCTTCCAGCCGCAATCCTCCGCCGCCTTCCCAATAAATTCCCGGCTCGATGGCCAGAACCATTCCTTTTTTCATCACTCCCGGCGCCGCCTGGTGCGCATAGGGCGGTTCGTGCGCCCGCGCTCCCACTCCGTGCGCCACGGGATGCGAAGGCTGCCCGGCATATCCCGCCGCGGCAATTCCTTCGCGAATCATGCCGGTCCAGTTCGCCCAGCTTCGCCCCTTCGCGCGTATAGCGCCGCGGCCTCGTTGAAGACCTTCAGCAACTGATCGAGCAGCTTGTTATATTCCGCGGTCAATTTTCCGGGAACGATATTCTTCGTCAGGTCGGTCCAATACCCGTCGGCGCAAACCCATATTTCGACCAGCGTGGGCTCGTTCGCTCGAATGGGGCGGTGGCTGGTGGCCGTGAACGTGGCAATTCCCTTTCCCGACCAGACCAGCGTGAACGCGCGCGCCATTTCCACTTTTCCCTTGTAGCCGACGCCGATCGCATGGATATGGCCTTCGATCATCGCGCCCACTTCGCTTTCCTTCATCCCCACCTTTATTTCTTTGCGCGCAAATTCCATTCCAGCTGCGGCCAGTTCGTTGGCCAGCTTCATGCGCTCGATTTCCTGGTCCGTCTTGATCGCGCGCACCTCGGCCAGCAGCGGCGCGGCATCCACAACCTGTTTCACAACTCGCGGAAAAGCCTCGAAATATCCCAGCGTGTAATTGCTCGGCTCGCCCACCATGCGGTCGCAGATTTGTCCCAGTTGCGAAAGTTCCACTCCCACGCGTCCGGTCAATTTCCGCTCGCGCAGCACCTCCAGGCACTGCTCGAGCGAGCGCATCATGGGAGGGCGCGGATCCTGCGGATGATAGAAACGGAAAAATCGAACATCCTTGTTCCAGGCCGATCGCTGCGCTTCCTGAAACTGCGGCTCAATCACCAGCAGCGTTGGATCGCCTTCGCGCGGAAAAATCGCGATGTCATAACCCTTCATCGTCCAATAATCCGTGAGATAAAGGATATTATCCGGCGCGCGGACCACCAGTGCGTCCAAGTCGTTCTTCTCCATCATTTCGCGGACGCGCTTCCATTTTTCCTGATCCAGCACGTGGCCCATTACTTTTTCCTCAGCAATCCTTTGCGGAGCTTATTCTGAAGGAGCTTTCTTGGCGCTTCCCTTCCAGTCCCACGATAGTTCCTTGCCTTTGATCAACCGGTAGAGCGCTGTATGCAGAGGCGCGCTCAAGCCGTGTTTCTGCGCCTCGCGCGCAATCGCTCCGCCCAGAAAATCCACTTCCGTCTTCAATCGATGATTGATGTCATACAACATCGAAGGCGGGTGATCGGTCTGCGAGCCAACTTTGTTCATTTCCCACGGATCTTCATAAAGACGGATGCCCAGGCCCGCCGCCACCTTCTTCCCCTCTTCGATCAGTTCATGCAGCAGATGCCCGAGATCGGAAAACTCGATCTCCTCCGCATACAAGGGACAGTGCGGAAGTTCCGTCAGCGCCGATACGGAATTCACCGAGGAATTGAAAATGAGCTTGGACCACTGCGCGGGACGGGCATCCTTCAACGGCACCGCTTTCAGGCCGGAAGCAATCAGCAAATCCGCGGCGTCTTTAACAATTTCGAAGGGCGTCTGCGAAGGCTCAAACGGTCCCATCCACGTTGCCGTGTCTAATTCATATTCCACGATTGTGTCGCCGTGCCGCGAGCCGCTCATGAACGTGGTGCCGCGGATGATGTAGCCGCGCGCGTGTTCCGCAATCAATTCTTCGCAACCCAGCCCATTCTGCGCGGAAAGAATCGCGCCATTCCGGAAGTGATTCGCAAGCGGCGCAACCGCTTCCACGGTTTGCGTCGCTTTTGCGGAAACGATGCCCAGATCGCATTCCGGAATTTCCGAAGGATTCGTGGTGGCGCGCAGGCGCGCGCTGAACTGGTGCTTGCCGATCACACGCAGGCCGTTTTCATTGATCGCCCGCGCGTGTTCCGGCCGGCGCACGAAAGCATGGACCTCGGCAACGCGCGCCAGGTGCGCCGCGTACAAGCTTCCGATTGCGCCGCAACCGATAATGCAGACTCGTTTCGACAATGATTTCCTTCGCGCGCTGAAAATTCGCGGATCTTAGATCTCAGGAGGAAAATTCACCCGATGGGGTGTTTCCTATGGGATTCTCACTTCGCTCCACGACGGCTTTCCACTCGCACCTTTTCGTCGCGTGCTCCACTTCGCACGCGCTCAAATGCCCGGAAAATGCTATCGCCGGTGTTGTGCGAATCTTCCATCACCACTCCGGATGAATACACCGCGTCCTGGATCGCGGCGCAAACCGTGTGCACCGGCGCGGCGCCGCCTTCGCCCATCCCTTTCGCTCCGTTATAAGAAAATGGCGACGGCGTCTCCAGGTGCCCGTAAAGCAAATCGGGCATGTTCATCACGGTGATCGGAGTGTAATCGCTGAACGTGCTGGCCAGCATGTCTCCATCTTTGTCGTAACGGCAATCTTCCATCAGCGCCGCGCCGATTCCATGAGCAGCCGCCCCGTGAACCTGGCCTTCGACAATCATGGGATTAATCGCCTTGCCACAATCATCCACGGCAGCGTACGCAAGAATTTTTGGCTGGAACGTCTCGCGATCCACCTCAATCACGGCCATGTGCACCTGGGCGGCATAGGTGAGCGTCAGATTTCCGTACTTGCGGGCGACGTCTGGAACCGTAAACGGAGCTTTATAAACGTAGCGGCAATTTAGAGTGACATTCTCAAACGATTGCGGCAACTCCCCATTGTTCACGTTGATCAGATTCGCCAGTCCCCAATAGTTGATCGATTTCCCGTTTCCTCTCACGCGAACTTCCGGCCCTTGCTGGCCCACACCGAATTCCAGGTCCTTTTCATCTGCTTTCAAGACGAATGCGGCAAGCCGGCTCATTTCCGCCTTTAACTTTTGTGCTGCTCCGTGAATCGCGGAAAGTCCCGTGACGGCGAATTGGCTGGCGTACGTTCCCGTGTGTCCCGTATAGACGTTTTGCTCGCTATCAAAACCAGGGCGAACATTGACGAGTTCCGGAGGAATCCCCAAAACTTCGGCGACAACTTGCGATGCGGTCGTCTCATGTCCCTGGCCTTGCGGCACCGATCCGAGGCTGACCACAACCTCGCCGTAAATATCCAGCTTGGCATTCGCGGCCTTGGATTGGCCCGAATACGGCGCGTAGGAATTAATAATTCGCGCCTGGCCGAAATTATTGGTCCCGGAATCGAGCGTGCTGCCGATTCCAATGCCGATCATCCGTCCTTCTTCGCGGGCTTTCTTCTGTTTTTGCTTCCAATCGTCCCAGCCGATCAAACCTTTGGCGATTTTGAGCATCTCCGGATAGTTGCCGGAATCATAGATGCAGCCATTCGGAGTGGTATACGGAAATTCCCCGGGCTGGATGTAATTGCGCATGCGGATGGTGTCATTCGGGAATTCCCAGAGCGTGGCCGCAGAGATCGATCACGCGCTCGAGAAACCACAAATGTTGCATGCGCGAATATCCGCGGTTCGGCCCCACGGGGCACTTGTTCGTCACCGTCTGCGAAAAATCGATTCGCATGTTCTTGATGCGGTAAGCGCCCGGCAGCACTTGCGCCCAGATGATGCAGCCCAAAGGCTCGTAACGCGGATATGCTCCGCAATCATCGATATGCCGCGAATCAATCGCGGTGATCACTCCGTCTTTATCGAGCGCCACGCGGGTATCCAGAAAAGTCCGTTCGTTGCCGTGCGCGCTGGCCAGCATGTGCTCCGTGCGCGTCTCGGTCCATTTCACCGGCCTGCCGCCCATTTTCCGCGAAGCCAGCGCGCAAATCGCCATGTACGGGTAATTTGTGATCTTGATTCCGAAGCCGCCGCCGATGTCCAGGCTCTGCATGCGCATCTGGTCAATGCGTACTCCCAGCGCGGGCGAGAGAAATTGCGCCGCAAAAGCCGGAAACGAATTGTTGGCCCAAAAATTAATTCGATCTTCCTTCAGAATCCACTGGGCGATTACTACGTTGTTTTCCAGCGGAGTGCTCGAAAACCGGTGAAAATGCATTCGTCCAATGTGAACGACGTGGGCCGCCTGCGCAAAAGCCTTATCCACTTCGCCATATTCGAATTCGCCGTGCCAATTCCGGTTCGTGCCCATCTCTTCATGAAGAATGGATTCGTCCTTGAGGGCAGTTTCCGAATCCATCACTACTGGCAAGCCCTGATATTCCACTTCCACTAATTCCGCGGCGTCTTCAGCGATCATTGCGGAGGTGGCAACCACGGCAGCAACGGGCTCACCCTGATAGCGGGCTTTTTGCACGGCCATGGGCTTATCCACGATCTGCTGCGCGGCGCCCGGACCAATTTCCGGGAATGGCTTGACGAGTCCGGCCACCTCCGCCCCAGTTAAAGTGCAAACAACTCCCGGCAATGCCTCTGCCTGTGACACATCCACGCGCTCGATTTTGGCGTGGGCATAAGGGGAACGAACCATTTTGATGTAGAGCATGCCTTCGAGCTTGGTGTCGTCCACAAAGCTGCCGCGCCCCTGCACCAGGCGCGTTTCCTCGCGGCGTTGAATGGGCTTGCCCACCCAGCGGTTCGCCGTCTCGGCGTGGACCGCCGTCACCTGCTTCGGCTTGGCCGCCGGCTTGTGCTTTAGCTTCGCCGCCGGCTTTGATTTCGCTTTGGATTTATTTGTTTTCGCGAATGATCGCTTTTTCGCCACGAGCTTTCCCCCGCTTGCGCAAAACTTGCTATGGCTAAGTCAACGCGGCTTGCAAGCCGTCAATCAATTTCTGGATGTTCTTCTTCGCCAGTGGCTCGAGCAAACCGCCGCCTAAAGACGCCAGGCGTCCCACAATTTGAGAATCACCCTTCCAAATAACTTTTGTCCCTTCGGGCACGACCTCGAGATCGAACCCGGAAGTGAACGTGGCATTGCCGCCCGCCACATCGCCTTTCCCTTCATAAACCGCGCGACGGGGCCTCTCGGTTTCGAGCAGCGTCATTTTCACCTTGGCGTCTCCCCGGATGTGCGAGATGCCCACGCGAAGCGCGACCGTGAAATGTGTTTCGTCGTCCTTCTGCATGCTTTGATAATCCGGAAGCAAAGGACAAAACCGGTTTGCGTCCGTCAAAAAATCGTAAACTTCTTCCGCGGTTTTCTTGACCGTAAAATTGCCGCCAAAGCTGATGTTCATTTATCTGGCTTCCTTGGTTGTGAGTTCCGCCGCTTTGCGTATGGCTTTCAATACATTCTGATAGCCCGTGCAGCGGCAGGTGTTCCCCGCAATGGCCTTGCGCAAATCTTTCTCTTTTGGATGTGGATTCGTGGCGAGTAAGTGGTAAGTGGACATCAGCAAGCCCGGTGTGCAATAGCCGCACTGCAATCCGTGGCAAGTGGCGAATGCCTGCTGGATCGGATGCAATTCTCCGTCCTTCGCCAATCCCTCCACCGAGAGGACTTCGCCTTGGTCCGCTTGCACCGCAAAAACCGTGCAGGATTTCACCGTCAGCCCGTTCAGCAGAACCGTGCAGGCGCCGCAGTAGCTTGTATCGCAGCCAATGTGCGTGCCGGTCAGATTCAATTCCTCGCGCAGCAAATCCACCAGCAGCAGGCGCGGCTCGATTTCCAGGTCATACGGCTTCCCGTTGACCGTCACATGCACGGGCACGCGTTTAGCTGCGCGCGATGTATTCATGGCTTACCTCCACCTGTTCTCCGCGGCAACGCCGCAACGCAACTCCAATCGCACGCTTCACCAGGCTCCGCACCAGCACCCGTTTGTAATCCGCTGAACCGCGCATATCCGATTGCGGGTCCCCCGCTGCCATCGCGGCTTCCGCTGCCGCTTCGATTGCTTTGGACGTCACCTTGCGCCCCTGCAATTCCTTCTCCGCTTCGGCGGCATGGACGGAGAGCAGTCCCACGCAGCCCAGAAAAATGTGCGCGGCTTCGCACGTATCGCGGTCGGCCATCGTCATTTGCACCGCAGCGCTCGCGCTTGCGTATACAGGCGCGCAGCGCTTAAAAGCGATATAGGCGCCGCCGGATTTCTTCGGAGGAATTTTTACAGTCACTTCGCGCACCAGTTCGCCGTGGTCCAGCACCGTGGTATAAGCATCGCGGAAAAATTCCGAGAGCGCGGTGGCGCGCGATCCGTTCGGGCCGGCGCTATGCACTTCCGTTGCCAGCGTCAGCAGCACCGGCGCCCAATCTCCCGTCGGGTCAGCCTCGGCCAGCGAGCCGCCGAGCGTCCCGCGATTGCGCACTTGCACGTCCGCGATTCCCGCCGCGCAGTCGTGCAGAATGGGAATTTCCAGCGCATCCGCCGACTCCGCGATGTCCGTGTGCCGCGCCAGCGCTCCGATCACAATCTTGCCGTCGTGTTTGCGCACACCGGATAAGCCGGGGATAAAATTCAAATCGATCAACGCGGTGGGCCGCGAGAGCCGCAGTTTCATCAGCGGGATCAGGCTCTGTCCGCCGGCCAGCGCCTTGGCATCCTCACCGAGTTCCGCCAGCTGAGCGGAAGCTTCCTGCAGCGACGAAGCGCGAACATATTCAAAGGAACTTGTATACACTGTGTATTCCTCTTTGCATCGCGGTTACCCTCCCGTAGGATTGGATCGGGAGGGGCTCGGCGAGCTGCAACTTCGAAGCGTGCCGATTCTAAAACCATTCTCCGGCTCATACAAGCAAGAAACAAAATATTTCCGGGTTGCTGGCGAAGTGCTCCAGGGTGATCTATAGTCCCCTTTCTTACGCTGCCGATGAAACTTCCAAATATCTATCCCATTCTGCTCGCCGCCGGACCTTCGCCGCGCCTCGAACGGGCTGGCGCGCTCGCCACCTTCGGCGGAAAGAACGCGCTCGAAATCGCGGTCGAGAACTGCGCCGGCCTTCTCCCTCCGATCGTCGTCCTGGGATACCACGCCAGCAAGTTTCGAAAATGGGTTCCACGAGGCGCGCGGATCGTTCTGAACCGAAATTGGCGCGCTGGCCAACTCAGTTCCCTTCTCGCGGCCCTGCGGCACGTTCCGGCCCGGGCCGCGTTCATGCTCTATCCCGTGGATCATGTTTATCTCACGCCGGCGCCCATCCATCGCCTGGCGCGCGCCTTCGATCCTAGAAAGAAGGGGCAAGAAATTCTGATGCCTCGATTCAAGGGGCGCGCGGGACATCCGGTGATCTTTTCCGCGCAAACTCGCCTGGAACTTCAACTCGCTTCCACAGCCCGTGAGGTTGTCTATCGCGATCCGCGACGCGTGTTCTTTCTCGCGGTCAGGACTCCAGCGATCTGGCGGGACTTCGAACCACCGGATTCCTAGCTCTCCATGCCCGGTCAATCCCAAAACGAAACCTGGGTGGTGGGATACGATCATCCAGTATCAACTTGGCGCTTTTCCCCGCCCGAATCCCCACGCCACTCCGCTCAATCCCACGATCATCAGCCCCGACCCAATAATCGCCACCGCCTGTGGCCCCGGCCCGCGATTCCAAATTTCAAGCAGGACGCCGAGAGGAAAAAGCACCGCTCCACTCACCAGCGCCAGAGCCAGGTAGAAACGTGTCCGCTCCCCAAAACCCACCCTCTCGAAACCGATTCCCAGGATCAACAGCAAAATAGCCAGGCCGATCCAATGCCCGTGCGCGTCCACCTGCCGGACATAAACAAAAGTTCTTCGCGCCGCATCATCGAGCGCCGCCTGCGATTCCGGCATGCGCCGTTCGGCAGCGTGGGCAAATCCCGCCGCGAGAGACGCGCCCAGCCCTTCAAGCGTCTGATGCTCGGTGAACACCGCATAATACAGACCATAACCCATTCCGAAAATGGCCAGCGCCAGGCTTCCGATGATCAGGATTTTTCGCGGCCCGCTCATCCGCCTTCCTGTTCTGCTTCTGCATCCAGCTTTCCGGTATAGCGCCAGATCCCCACCAGCATCGCCAGCAGTGCGACAACAACCAGCAACCCGCCCAGGTCCGCAATTCCACCGGCCAACAATCCCCAATCCAGTTCCAGGAGCACGAAGAAGGGCAAGGTGAACGACCCGATCAGCAGCAACACAGCCCAGGTGCGTTTCCACTTCTCGCGGAAGAAAACATAAGGCTGAAAAAATCCCAAAAGCATTGCCAGCGTTCCAAACTCAATTACATGCGCATGGGCGGCGATGTTCACCGCTTTCGATCCCTGCAGTTGGCCGTAATCCGCAACCGCCTGCTCCGCAGCCGCGGAATCTCCCGCCGCAGCTCTCGATGTCATGGTCGAAAACAGCGCGGCATCTCTCGCTTCATATTCATAGAGGTGCAGCCCCGAATACGCAGCCCCATGGATAAAACCGAGTAGCACCAAAAACGTGCCGCCACTGAGCAGCACCCGGCTCGACCAGCTTCGATCTGCGATCAAATCATCATGCGTTGCGGTCCCGGAACGCTGCCGAAACTTACGCCAAAGCCCGGCCAGTTCTCCCGCGCAAGCGAGAAACACAAGCAATCCTCCGAAATCGCCAAAAATGCTGGCCCACCCGATGGATTCGAGCGGACTATAAGCTTGCCCCACGTAGTGAATCAGGAATACTCCAACGGGTAGCAATACCGCTCCGGCCAGGAAAAGTTTTGCGAGCGATTTCTTGCGGCGCTCCTCGAGCGCGACGTAGGGCTGTAACAGAGCCAGCAGCAGGGCGAGGTACCCGAAATCAATCATGTGGACGTGAGCGTCTACTTTGGTCCCGCGATTTTCCAGGAACCCGCCAATGCTCTGGAATGCCGCAACCGCTCCCTGCGGGTCCTGCGCGCTTACCGCATGTGTAGCCGAGAGCAAGGCGTTGCTGATTCGCCCGGCATTCTGGTGCAGGATAAATACCGCAAAGATGTCACCCAGCAACATCCCCACAAGGATCAGCGCAATCCCGCCGGTCAGCAGCATGCGGCGGGCGCTCAGCGGCGCAAGTTCACGCACATCCGCAAGCAAAGCGCCCTGCTGTATCGAATCTTGCCGCATGGACATCCGGCTCGGCATCCTTTTATTTCAGCGCGAATCTCGTTCACACAAGCTTATGCGTTCGCCGGGGCCGCCGCTCACTTGCTCCCCCGAAATGCGGGCATCACTTTTTCAGCGAACAACTGTTGAGTCTTGATCGATTTCCAGTGGTCCAAGCCGCCGAAATTCGAAACGATCGCCAATTCGGCGATGCCTCCCTTGGCTTGCAGGTTCTCGATTTGCCGGATTACTTTTGCCGGAGTGCCGATGAATCCAATTTCCTGATCCACGATTTCTTCGTAGGTCAATTTCGTCAGCGATTCCAGCGCGCCACTTGCATAGAAGCCGTATCCTTTTGCCCGCAGCTCGGCCTTCTTGTCTTCGTTCTGCAAGGATTCAACGGGCGCGGCGTTGAAGGCCAGAAAATTGTGCAGCGCCGCTTCGACCTCCCGGCGAATCTGTTTTTCGTCATCGTCCAGATACACAGGCCGGATATAAACGATGTTCGGCTGGTGCCCGTGTTCCGCGCATGCTTTCTTGTAAATATTCAGGGGAGCTTCCAGGATTTTCCAGGGCAGCAGTGGCGGCACAAAAATTCCCCAGCCGCGCTCGCCCGCCATTTGATAGGTGACGTCGCTGGTCCCTCCCGTATAAAGCGGCGGGTGCGGCTTCTGCACCGGACGAGGAACCACGGTCACGTCCCGCACATTGTAAAACTTGCCTTCGTACGAGAATTTCTCCTCGGTCCACGCCTTCAAAAGAACTTCAATCCCTTCCTCATAGCGCGGCCTGCTTTCTTCCAGTGGCACGCACGACGGCCCGAACAGCCATGCGTGACCTCGCCCCAGCCCGCATTCCAGGCGCCCTTTCGTCAGAATGTCCGCTTCCGCGATCTGGCCGGCCAGCCGCATCGGATTTTCCAGCGGAAGAGTGAACAATGCCACGCGAAACCGGATGCGCTCTGTCCGTTGGGCCGCCGCGGCAAACAAAGCCAGCGGATTCGCCGAGATGGAAAATTTCTGGAAGAAATGATGATCAATCACCGAATAAGCATCGAATCCCACCTGGTCGGCGTGTTCAATCTGCCGTAATATTTCCCACGTCATCTTCGAATGAGGCTTGCCGGGCGGCGTTTGCATCTCGCAATAAATTCCAAATCTCATGGCAAATGTCTCCTGGCCTGAAAAACAGTCCGCTCCATTCACAACCGTGGCGCGCTTGCGGGCGTATCAAATTTCGTTTTTCGGTAATTTCCGGTATTGGCCGCGATAAAAGAGCAGGGGATCTCCCTCTCCGGTCTCAATCTGCTCCACCGCTCCCAGGAAAATGGTGTGGTCTCCCGCAACGTGCGCTTCCACCAATTTGCAATCCAGATGGGCCAGCGAGCTCTGCAGCATGGGAGTTCCCTGCGGCGTTCGCGCGAATTTCACCCCCAGCCTTCGGGCCGTTGCCGGGTCTTGATCCACCTGCGCGAAATACCGCGCCAATTCTTCCTGGTGTTCCGCCAGGACGTTCACGCCAAACCGCTTTTGCAGGTGGACCAGGCCATGCGTATGCGCATTTCGTCCAATGCAGACCAGCACGAGAAGCGGATCAAGAGAAACGGATGCGAATGCATTCGCCGTCATTCCGTGAATCTGTCCGTCGCCGAGATCGACGGTGATCACGGTCACTCCGGTGGCAAAATGGGACAGCGCCTTCCGGAACACTTCCACAGACACCGGAGTCATCGTTGGATCAACCATGGCCCGAGCAGCGCGCAGCCTTTTGCCGACACCCACCCTGTGCCTGAATCTGCATCCAGTTCAACGGGCGCCACAAGTCGCGTCCCGGATGTCGGAATCGGCCATTCCCCTCGGATCGAACCCTTACGTCTTAGAACTCAAAACGAGCCACCAATTGAAGCTGCCGCGGGTTGAACACAGCGCTCGGCGTCCCGTACAGCGGATTTGGCGAACCGTCCAGGCTTCCAGCGTGTTTCGATCCGCCGCAACCGGGCGCCGTCGGATTGAACGGACAAAAATCTGTCGCGCCGTAGGTGGTGTTGAAATAACGGATGTTCACCGTGTTGAACAGATTGAAGGCCTCAATCATCAACTGTAAATTCATTTTCTCGTTGAACGGGAATTTGCGCGCCAGCCGGATGTCCACGGTCTGCAGGGTGTCTCCTCGGAACGTATCGCGTCCTTCGATTCCAACGCGGTCATTGTTTCCGAATACGTCGCCGTTCACGTCGGAACCCGCATACTTGGTGAACCACAGCGGCGATTGCAACGTGATAATTGTGCTGAACGTGAAATTGCGCGCCACCGCATTCCAGGTGGTTGGACTGGCAAATGTGGCATTCCCCACAAACCGGTGGCGAATGTCGTCGGCGGAGTTGCCGCGTTCCCCACGGAAATTCAAACTGTCCTGAGGAATCAGCACGAAGCTGGGGTTGGGACCGTCGTCAATCGAATGCGCGAAGGTGTAGCTGATCCCGTACGAGAATCCGTGCGAGAGCCGCTTCTCCATGCTGAAGAGCAAACCGTCATACACGGAATCCCAGCGCGATGTGGCTTCGAAGAACACGCTGAACTGATTGTTACGAAACCCCGGAATCAACGCGTTCGGTGGCGCGGGATAAGGCCCGCAGTTCGGCGGCGTCACCGGTGGCGGGAACGCGAAATCAAAATAAACGTTCTTGCAACCTACCGCGCCGCTGGAACTATGCACCTGCACCGTGCCGCTGGCATCAGGCTGATTCACATTATAAAAACTGCCCAGATGCACGCCCCTCAAGTGGATGCCGGAGATGCTTACCGCCATATCCTTCATCGGTTCAAATTCGATTCCAATGCTGGCCTGGATGCCGTAAGGATTCTTGTGATCCTGCACGAATCGCACGATCGTCGCATCCTGCAGAAACCCGCAACCGGCCAGAGTGCCCCCCGGGCAGCCCAACGCGCCGCCGTCCGTGGTATCTCCGTCCGGGAAGGTGGCCTTGTTCAACAGCGAATTCAGAGCGACATTGGTGATGAACGGCGAACTGGCAAAACTGAACAAGCCCGTGTTTCCATTCAGCCCGTTTTCGAATGCCCTGCCGGGATATTTCGAAAGCCCGCCGCAGGAGGGCGCCTGGCACATCAAAAGCGGCGAGGGAATGATTCCGTGGAACAATCCAAATCCCGCGCGCAGCACAAAATGTTTCGATGTTCCGATGTTGTAAGCCAGGCCCAGGCGAGGATCGAAGTTCTTGAGCTGTGAATTCAGCACGTTCGATGGCCAGGTCTCGAATTCCCAGCGAATTCCTCCGTTCAGCGTCAGCCGGTTGGTCACCCGCCACTTGTCTTGAATAAACAGGCCGTTGTAAGTGTGGTCGAGCGTGGACGACGCTGCGTTGCGAATCGATTGAGAAATCGCTCCGCCCTGGAATACCGCCGTTCCGCCCGCTATCGTTGGTTCGGTGAATGGCGGTTTTGTCGAGCCGTTAAATCGTTCGAAGAAAATCACGAAGGGATCGGGGCAGGGCGGCCCGGCCGGTGGCGGAGCGCACGCTTGACCGTCGGTTCCCAGGAACGACTGAAGACTCCCGAAATCCGCCTCAAAGGGATAGAACAGCGGGAAGGATTCGTAAGTGCTCACACGGTCGAAATTGCCGCCGAAGCTGATGGTGTGCTTGCCTTTGGTGTAGGCTACGTTGTCCACCAATTCAAAGCGATTCTCCCGGTAGATATCCGGATTTCCGCGGTTCACTCCCACGGCAAACGTATTCGCCAATTCCAGGTGGGGCTGCGTCGAAACCACCGGAAAATCAAAATTGCGGTGGGCATACTGCAAGCGCAATTCATTCACAATGCTCGGTGAAAAAGTAGTGGTCAGCCCGCCCGCCACCGATTGATCGTTGATGTTGTTGTTTTTGAACGCCGAGGGCAGGTCGAATCCGTTATTCAGCGGCGATTGATTGGTCAGCCGGTCGTTGTTCACGAAATAGCGGACGTACAGGTAATTTTTCTCGTTCAAATTATCGTCGAGCCGCGCGAAACCATTATCGGTATTGCTGTCGCGCAGAACAAACAGGTTTTCCGCGGGCAAATGAAATGCCGTCGCCTTTACGTTGTTGATGGCATTAATATTGTTCAGCACCGCCGAATTGTAGGTGGGTGATTCGGCGCGCCGCTGCGCCTCATAATTCGCGAATAAAAATACTTTGTTCGTTTTCACCGGCCCGCCAATCGCCGCTCCAAACTGATTCTGCCGCAGAACATTGAATCCCGGTGCGGCCAGAATACTGGTGGCGTCCATCGAGCCGTTGCGGAAGTATTCGTAAAGCGAACCGTGCCAATCGTTCGTGCCGCTGCGCGTAAGAATGTTCACGATGCCCGCGGTGGCCCGGCCAAAATCGGTGTTGTATTGCGTATTGATCACTCGGAATTCCCGCACCGATTCCTGCGGCGGTGTTCCCCGTTGAATGCCCGACGCGGTGGAAATGTCGTCGGCCCCATCCACGGCGATGAAGTTGAAGTGAATATTCTGTCCGGCAAACGAAATCTTGGTCACCGGCTCCACAATCACGTCGGTCGATCCAGAGGTGGTATCGCCGATCTGCACCGCCGGCGAGAGCAACGCAAAATCGATAAACTCCCGGCCATTCACCGGCAGGTTCTGAATCTGGTTTTCGGTGATCACCGTGCTCACCTGCGTCTGCGTGGGCTCGGTAACCGGCGCTTCCGCCTCCACCGTGGTCTCCTGCGCCACCGTGCTGAGCACTAGGTTCATATCCAGCGTCAGAACATCTCCGATCTGCACGGTCACGCTCTTGGTATTCTTGCGAAACCCGCTATGTTCGATGGTGACTTCATAGCTGCCCACGGGAAGAGCCTGCAAAATGTACTCGCCATCGCCGTTGGTCTGCACGGTCCGCGAGAAACCGGTGGATTTATTCGTTGCAGTAACGTTGGCTTGTGCGACGCTGGCCCCGCTCGGGTCCGTCACGCGTCCATTGATGGTTGCAGTCACCGATTGGGCGGCCGCCAGACCACCCAAAACACTCAGACATGCCGCGAGAACGATTCCAAAAAGACACACACGAATCAAATTGCGTTTCATGGCCACCCCTCCCCGCCAGAAGATAAGTGCTATTAGGAGAATAGCATCCGGCATGCCGCGACTATAGCTCTACCCATTAGGCTGTCAAGTTTTTTCGCTCGACGCTGCTTGCGGCGCGATATTTGTAACTCCTACATCAATCAGACTCTCGGCCAGCAACTCGCTCGCCTGCTCGATCCCGCATCGCGATGTCGCCCGTCTAAAACAACTCCGGTTTACAAAATTCCACGGCAAGGTATGATGCACTGCGCAAAAATTATCGACGCTCGCTGGGAATTTTCGCGAGCGGAAAGCCTGGATCAACTATGGATCGCACGATCGCAGTCATCGGTGGAACGGGACCGGAAGGGATGGGCCTGGCGCTTCGTTGGGCTCGCGCTGGTGAAAATGTTGTAATTGGATCGCGTGATGCTCAGCGCGCCAGAGAAGTAGCGGCGCAACTTGCCTCGCGGGCTGGAGAAAATTCGCGGATTCAAGGAATGGAGAACGCCGAAGCCGTGGCCGCCTCGGATATTGTAGTTCTTACTGTTCCATTCTCGGGCCAGGCCTCCTTGCTGAAGAAACTGAAAGCTTCTTTTCGTCCGGGATCGATCCTCATTGACACCACGGTTCCGCTGGCCGCGAGCGTCGGTGGATCACCCGCAAAAACGTTGGGAGTGTGGCAGGGCTCGGCAGCCCAGCAGGCCGCCGAGCTTGCTCCGAAAGAAGTGGCTGTCGCCGCGGCATTTCATAACATTTCCGCCGAGCTTCTGAATAGCGAGAAAGCCGTGGACTGCGACACGATTATTTGTACTGACGATGAACGAGCCCGCGCCGCCGCTTCAGAATTGGCTGAAAAAATTCCCGGGGTTCGTGCGATCAACGGCGGCCGGCTGGAAAATGCGCGGATCGTGGAATCGATCACGGCGCTCTTTATTACCATCAATCAGAAATATAAGGTCCACACGGCCGGCCTGCGTCTTACCGGCCTGCCGCTTTCCGCTCCTCCACATTCACGGTAAGCCTGTCACTGTGAGCTTCGCTGGCTCGCGCGGCTGCTTGCAGCGGAGTCACCATTCCGTGCTCGGTTAACCAGTCGCGCGTCAGCGAGGGCCTTAAGTCACGCGCCCGCAGCACGTTCACGTCCACCAGTTCGTCGATATCGATTTCAATTCCTGGAAGCCGCAGCACCCTCGTCTCCGCTCCGCACCGCGAAGCTTCGATTAAATGTTGGGTGAAGCTGCCAGGGCCAAAATGAGATCGGAACAACGTCGGAGGCGTGCGAAGCAGCGCGTTTGTTCCAGTTCCGTCGAACGAAGGAACGATCACCGCCGCCGGCGCGGCCGGTGCGTCGGCGAACACCGTTTCAATATCTCGGGCTTCGATCAGCGGCAAATCCACCGGCACTCGCAGCAGAACGTCCACCCCGCGGTCCGCGCACCAGCGCGACGCGAAATCCACAGAATCGCTCTCCGAAATCTGGTGTGATTCCGGAATAATCTCCCAGCCCAGTTCACGCGCACGTTCCAGCACACGTTCTTCGGCGCTCACCACATAGATTGCATCGATTCCGGTTACCTTCTCGGCCACTTTGAAAAAGTCTTGCCACAAGGCATCCGCAAGCTGAAACCGTTCTTCTGGAGAGAAGTACGCCGCCAAGCGCTGTTTGGCCTTGGATAGTTCTTTCACCGGAATCAGCAGAGCCTTCATGCGTCAGGCCAACCTAACTGCTTTCTTGTGTTTATGTTGCGGGAAGTCCGATGCCATATTACATCCCCTGCGAGCCCGGTCTCGAATCAATTACCTTACTACCCATCAAGTGCCTTTCCGTCTAGATCAGCCTTTTGTTCGTTCCGCTATGCTCCTTTTACCACGTTTTAGGGCTTTTCGCATCATCCCACTCGAACACGCGCCCAGTACAAGTCGCGCCAAACGGGTCTTATCCCCCAAACTGGTCATCACAGTAGAACTACTAATTACCCGAATTCCCAAATTCTCAATGTCACCCGATTGCTGCTCATCGGCACTATCGATAATCATCGTTCCGCAGATCTCCCGATACAGTTCTGCCACCCCTAAAGCCGAAACTTCCATGCCCATCTGCCGCATCATCTGATCGGAAGGGCCCTTCAATGACTTACCGCCAACAATCGGACAAACAGCCACAACGGCATCTCTCCGCGCCTGCAACGTTTCGCGAATTCCCCTTACCGCCAGAATGGGTCCGATGCTGATCACCGGATTGCTGGGACAAATCACGATTCCATCCGCCCTTCGCAAACATTCCAGCACTCCCGGCGCGGGCTTCGCCTTTTTGCTCCCTTCAAATCGAATCTTTCGAACCACAGGTTTGGCCCGCAGCTTTACCAGGTACTCTTGAAATTGCAGCCAGCCGCGCCGTGTTCCGATCATGGTTCGCACCGGCTCGTCGCTCATCGGCAAAATTCCAGACTTCACGCCAAGCGCGCGCCGGATCGAATCAGCCACTTGAGAAAGCGTTTTCCCTTGGCGAAGTTGGTCAGTGCGATAGATATGCGTGGCCAGGTCCCGGTCGCCCAAATTAAACCATTTCACGCATCCATAAACGGACAGGCGTTCTAGCGAGTTAAATGTTTCGTTGACGTACCCCCATCCAGTCGCGGGATTCACCACTCCGGCCAATGTATAGGTAACGATGTCCAGGTCCGGAGAAATTTCCAATCCGTGCAGCGAGAGATCGTCTCCCGTATTTACAATCACGGTTAAGTTGCGCGGATTGGTTGCCTGCGCAAGCCCCAGCAGAAGCTTCGAAGCCCCCACCCCGCCAGCCAGCGCGACGATCCGCATCAATAACCGGTTCCGGCTGCGCTTGCACCAGAAGCTTTCCGAGCAAGAAGGGAACGTGCTGCTAAATTCGATTCCGCGGAATCGGGTTTTTCGAACGTGCGAAGAATCTTATAAGTGGTCGAGCGTTCCGCGGGAGTCCTCCCGATGGACCAGATCAATCGACGAAACTCCTCGGGAGAAACGTATTCCCCAAATGTGGCCCCAGCCGCCTTGGAGATGCTTTCTTCCATCAGCGTCCCGCTGAAATCGTTGGCCCCTGCTTCGAGGCACGCCAGCGACCCATCGAACCCAAGCTTGACCCAGGAAACCTGTATGTTGTGGATGCAGCCGTGCAGCAGAATCCGCGCCAGCGCGTGTACGATCAGATTCTCTCGAATCGAGCATCCCGGCCGCGCTTCTCCGATCTGATAAATGCGCGTATTCGAATGGATAAATCCCAGCGGCACAAACTCCGTGAAGCCGCCTGTCTCTTCCTGAATGCTTCGCAACAACAGGATGTGCCGCACCCAGTGCTCCGGCCGCTCCACGTGGCCGTACATCATCGTCGAAGTGCTGGGAATTCCCAATTCATGCGCGGTGCGGATGATTTCCACCCACTGCGCCACTTTCAATTTATTCGGGCTCAGCAAATCCCGGATGCTGTCGTCCAGAATTTCCGCCGCCGTCCCTGGGATGCTCCCCAATCCCGCGTCCTTCAACATCAATAGATATTCGCGTAGATGCATTCCCGTTTTCTCGAGCCCGTAAGCAATTTCCATCGGAGAAAACGCGTGGCAGTGCATCTTGGGCAATTCAGACTTAATCGCGCGCAGCAAATCACGGTAGTAGTAGCCGTCCAAATCCCGCGGAAGTCCCCCTTGAATGCAAACTTCCGTCGCTCCGTGTTCCGCCGCCTCTTTCACTTTTGCCACCAGTTTTTCGTTCGAGTGGAAATAAGCGTCCGCGGCATGCGGACCCCGGCTGAATCCGCAAAACGCACAGCCCACGATGCACACATTCGTAAAATTCAAATTCCGATTGACCACATAAGTAATTACGTCGCCCACCGCGCGCCGCCGCAGTTCATCGGCCACTTTCACTAGCGCAAACAAATCGTCCCCATCCACCTGGGCCAGACGAATGCCGTCTTCAAATTCCAGGCGCTTCCCCTCCAGAGCATTTCCCAAAGCGCTTGCTACCGGCGGGTTCGCCTTTCTGAGCGCGCCTTCCCACGATAATTCGCGCAACACACCGGTGATTTCGCCTGCATTTTCAATTGTTGAAGGCCTGTGCATAACCATCCTTGTCCAGCACTCGTTCCAAATGTGGCCGCAAACCGGGCTCCACAAAATCCGCTTGCCTGGTAAATTCCGGATAAATTGCCAGCCGCTCCCGCAACTGGAATCCCTGAGCCTCGGATTTCTTTCGCAGCAGAGTAATCTCCGGCCAGGCAGCCTCCGGATTGATGAAATCCAATGTCACCGGAGATATGCCGCCCCAATCGTTGATTCCGCCTTCCAGAAGCCGCGGAAAATCGTCATAACTCAAATTCGGCGGCGCTTGCAGGTTCATTTCCCCGCCTAAAATCAGGCGCGCCAGCGCCAGAGTCCGCAACATTTCGTCAAGCGAAGGTTCTTCCATGGCCTCAAATCGCGTTCCCGGCTTCGCGCGAAAATTCTGTACGATCACTTCCTGGATGTGTCCGTATCGTTCGTGCATCGCGCGAATCGCAAACAGTGAATCCAGCCGCTCCTCGCGCGTCTCTCCGATCCCGATCAAAATGCCGGTCGTAAATGCAAATTTCAGTTTTCCCGCCTCCTCGATGGTCCGCAACCTCAGCGAAGGAACTTTGTCCGGAGCATTCCAATGCGCTTCACCGCGCCGCATCAATCGTGCGCTGCTGCTTTCCAGCATCAATCCCACGCTTACGTTGGATTGTTTCAGCCGAACCAGGTCGCTCGACGCCATCAGCCCCGGATTCGCATGCGGCAGCAACCCGGTGCGGTTCAGCGTCAATTCGCTCATCGCGGCAAGATAATCAAGCGTGCGCGCATACCCTAACTTTCGAAGCTCCTGGGCCGCCTCTGGAAAAAGCCGCTCGGGCTGATCTCCCAGGCTGAACAATGCTTCTTTGCATCCAGCCCGCTTTCCTCTCTCGGCAAGGTCGAGCACTTCGTCCGGAGTCATGTACCGGCCGCCGGGTTCCCCAGGATCGCGGCGAAACGTGCAATACCCGCAATAATCGCGGCAAAGCCGCGTCAGTGGAATGAAAACCTTCTTCGAATAGCTTACCGTCCGCCCGTGAAATCGATCGCGGCTGCAAGACGCCGCCTGCAACAAAGTAGAAAGATCGCAGCGCTCCATCAGCAAGAGCGCGTCTTCCCGCGATATCCCGCCGCCTTCTTCTGCTCGCGCGAGAACTGCATCCGGTTTCAAAACGCCGGTCAATGACGCCATGCTTTTAATCCTTACACCCTCGCTCGATTGCATTCACTCTGCATATCAGTTGTTCCATCCGCGGCGATCTCGATATTCTCGATCCGATTATAACTGTGCCGCGCTCGACGGAGGTAAAACTTTCGGAAACAAGAAGTGAATATCTGAAGTCGCTGCAAATCGCCGCTCGGACGCCCGCTATTCCGTGGGCAGCCGGTAATCCTTGAATAGCTCCCGCAGCTTCAATTTCAGCATTTTCCCCGTCGCCGTCAGCGGTATCTCATCCACGAACACCACGTCGTCCGGAATCCACCATTTCGCCACCTTGCCCTGGTAAAAACCAAGCAATTCATCGCGGGACAATTGCGCGCCGGGCTTTCGCACCACCACCAGCAAGGGACGCTCGTCCCATTTCGGATGCCGGCAAGCGATGCAGGCCGCCATCAGCACCGCTGGATGCGCCGCCGCGATTTTTTCGATTTCAATCGACGAAATCCATTCCCCGCCCGATTTGATCACATCCTTGCTGCGGTCGGTAATCTGCACATAGCCATCCGCATCGATCGTCGCAAAATCCCCTGTCGGAAACCATCCGTCTCGCAGCGCCGAAGCATCCTCGTGGAAATACCGGTCGATCACCCACGGCCCGCGAACCATCAAATCTCCGCGAGCTTTCCCATCCCACGGCAATTCCGCACCCTGCTCGTCCACCACCTTTATATCCACTCCAAACAACACCCTTCCCTGCCTCTCCAATACTTCGCGCTGCAACTCCAGCGGCAATCCCAGATGTTTGCCCAGTAATTTCCCGATCGTTCCCGCGGGAGACATTTCCGTCATTCCCCAGGAATGAGCCACTTCCACTCCCAATTCGTTTAGCGCCTGGATCATTGACGGCGGACAAACCGCCCCGCCCACCACGGCTCGTTTGAAGGAAGAAAACTTTCCGCCGCTCTTTTGCATGTGTTGCACCATCCCCAGCCACACCGTCGGCACTCCCGCGGAAAACGTCACTCGTTCTTGTTCCATCAGTTCGAAGATCGATTCGCCGTCAAGCTTCGCTCCCGGGAACACCAATTTCGCGCCAACCAGCGGCGTCGAATACGGCAATCCCCAGGCATTCGCATGAAACATCGGAACAATGGGCAGAATCACGTCTTGTCCCGAACATCCAAAACCATCCGGCAAAGCCGTCGCATAGGAATGCAGCAGAGTGGAACGGTGCGAATACAACGCACCTTTGGGATTTCCCGTGGTGCCCGACGTATAGCAAAGGCTCGAGGCCGCATTTTCGTCGAATTCGGGCCATTCATATTGCCCGGAATGTGCCTCGAGCAGGTCTTCGTAGCAGAGTAGGTTCAACTTTGATTCCCGCGGCATGTGCGGCCGGTCCGTCATCAGCACCCAACCCTCCACCTTCGGGCACTTTGGCGCGATGCTTTCCACCAGCGGCAAAAACGACAGGTCAAAAAATACGTAACGGTCCTCGGCATGATTCACGATGTAGACGATCTGATCCTGGAACAGCCTCGGATTCACGGTATGGCAAATAGCTCCCATCCCCGACACGCCGTAATAAATCTCCAGGTGGCGATATCCGTTCCACGCCAGGGTGCCGATCCGGTCGCCCATTCCCACGCCCAACGCACCAAGCGCATTGGCCAGCTTCTTTGAACGTTGCTCGCACTCGCGATAGTTGTAGCGATGGATATCGCCCTCGATCCGCCGCGACACGATTTCGATGCCGCCGTGATAGCGGGCGGCATGCTTGATAATCGAAGAGATGAGCAGAGGCATGCTCATCATTTGTCCTCGAATGGCCATGGTCATGGTTTCGCTACTTTGATCCTCGGTGGCGATCTGCTTTCATAATGTAAATACTTTCTTACAGGATTTCGTGCGATGCGCAAGGAGAATTACGGGCCGACGTTAGCTGAGCCGCGCTCTTTCGCCATGCCATCTCCCGCCCCGCGCCGCTCAAAATGTAGAGGCCGGCTTCACTGGTTGCGGAAAAATGCACTTGGATGTCATTCCGAACGGAGTGAGGAATCCGGAGTAGATCCCAAGTGCTTGAGAAGTAGAGATTTTCTCTATGCCTCCTCTGGAATGCTATTCCATCGCGGAGCAATTCCCGACTTTTCCCGCAAACCGTTCATCCGCGCCCCTCCCAACTGCCTTGCGGAAAATTCCATTCGAAATCGTCCGCCGAGTGTAATATACGCGAACAATACGGGCAATCTGGAGTCGACTGTGCCGAAGCATCCCAGAGGCATCATAGCTGTTCTATCTGTCGCACTGATTTTATCGTTCCCCGGCTCGCGGGATTCTGCTTTCGCACAATCCAATCAGCCGCAACCCAATCCAACCGCCAAAAAAAAATCTCCCGCTCCGCTCCCCGATCTCACCACGCAACCCACCTTGTTTGTCGTCGGCTACGCCCATCTCGACACAGAATGGCGGTGGGAATATCCCCAGGTGATCAACGAATATCTTCTTCACACCATGCGCGACAATTTCGAATTATTTCCGAAGTATCCCCATTACATTTTCAATTTCAGCGGCGCAAATCGCTATCGCATGATGAAGGAATATTATCCGGCCGATTTCGCGAAGGTGAAAGAATTCGTCGCCTCCGGCCGTTGGTTTCCCGCAGGCTCTTCGATGGAAGAAAGTGACGTCAATTCGCCCGCTGCCGAATCCATCATCCGCCAGGTGCTCTACGGAAACCAATTCTTCCGCCGCGAGTTCGGCATGGCCAGCGCCGAATATATGTTGCCGGATTGTTTCGGCTTTCCCGCGTCGCTGCCCAGCTTGCTCGCTCATGCCGGAATCAAGGGATTTTCCACTCAGAAGCTGACCTGGCATTCCGCCGCATCGGTCGGCGGCCCCGGTTCCGCGGAAGAAACTCCCGCCGGCATTCCCTTTAACGTAGGCCTGTGGGACGGGCCGGATGGACGCGGCATCCTTGCCGCATTCAATCCCGGTCCTTATGACGGAGCTGTGTACGACGATCTCAGTGCGGACAAAGACTGGATCAGCCGCGTCCAACGAAACGGAAAAGTCAGCGGACTCTTCACCGACTATCATTACTACGGCACGGGAGACATTGGCGGCGCCGCCCGCGAACCTTCCGTGAAATTGCTCGAAGCCATTGTTAGCAAGGGAGTGGGAATCATCCCGCCGCCACGAAACAAAAACGAAGAATATGAAGATTATGAAAAACGAATCGCCGCCCTGACCGGTCCTGAAGTCCGCGTCGGCAACGGACCGTTGCGCGTCGTCTCCTCCACTGCCGAACAAATGTTTCTCGATATCTTGAAAACGAATCACACCGCAGCATTGCCGCATTATTCCGGCGACCTTTTGCTGATCGAACACTCCGCCGGATCGCTCACTTCCCAGGCGTACCACAAGCGCTGGAATCGCAAGAATGAATTGTTGGCGGACGCGGCCGAGCGTGCTTCCGTCGCGGCGGCATGGCTCGGCGGCCGCCCTTATCCTCAGCAACGTTTGAATGACGCTTGGACGCTCGTGATGGGCGGCCAGTTCCATGACATCATGGCCGGAACGGCCACCCCTCAGTCCTACAACTATTCCTGGAACGATGATGTCCTCGCTCTGAACCAATTCGCCGGAGTCCTTACCAGTGCTGCAAGCGCGGTGGCGTCAGCCTTGAACACGGAAACCAAAGGAATGGCGGTTGTAGTTTTCAACCCGTTAAACATGGAACGCCAGGATGTGGTGGAAGCGAATGTGAAATTTCCGGGAGGCACTCCCCCGGGAATCCGCGTCATTGGTCCAGACGGACAAGAAGTAGCCTCCCAGATCAGCGGAGAGCGCGACGGCTTTGCAAAGATTTTATTTCTCGCCAGGGTGCCATCCGTCAGCTTCTCTGTTTATGATGTTCAAGCTGTTTCAGCGGCGTCTTCCTCCACCTCATTGAAGGTCGCCGATTATTCACTCGAGAACGACCGCTACCGGCTGCAACTCAATCAGAATGGCGACGTCTCAAGCCTCTTCGATAAGTCCATCAACAAAGAACTTCTCCTTTCGCCCATGCGCCTGGCCTTCCAGACGGAAAATCCTCATGACTGGCCCGCCTGGAATATGGATTGGAAGGACCAGCAGCAGCCTCCGCGCGCCTATGTTCAGGGACCGGCCTCCATTCGCGTCGTCGAGAACGGTCCGGTTCGTGTCGCCGTCGAAGTCACCCGCGAATCCGACGGCTCGCGATTCATCCAGACCATTCGACTTTCCTCCGGCGATGCAGGAAATCGCGTGGAGATTGCAAATGCGATCGATTGGAGGACCGCTTCGACTGCTCTGAAAGCGGTTTTCCCGTTGACCGCCGCGAATCCCCAAGCCACCTACAATTGGGACGCCGGCGCCATCCAGCGCGGCAACAACAATCCCAAAAAATATGAAGTCCCCTCGCACCAATGGTTCGATCTCACCGATCAAAGCGGCGCGTACGGCCTCACCGTGCTTTCGGATTGCAAATATGGTTCGGATAAACCGGACGACAATACGCTGCGGTTGACCTTGATCTACACCCCGGGCCTCGGCGGCGGAAACGGAAAAGATTACAGCGATCAAACCACGCAAGACTGGGGACATCACGAATTCATTTTCGGCTTCGCCGGCCACACTGGAAATTGGCGTCAGGAACAAACCGATTGGCAGGCCCTGCGTCTGAATCAGCCGCTCATTGCCTTTGCAAGCCCGCGGCATCTTGGCGCCTTGGGCAAAAGCTTTTCGCTGCTCCGCGTCAGCAACAGTCGTTTGCGTGTTCTGGCGTTGAAGAAGGCGGAAGGCTCGGATGAAGTTGTTGTCCGTCTGGTCGAAATGTCCGGCAAGCTCGAGCAAAATGTTCGCCTGACATTCCCGGCTCCAATTGTTTCGGCGCACGAACTGGATGGCCAAGAGATGGTTCTATCCAACGCCACCATCGAAAAAGGCGAACTGCTGGCCGATTTCGGTCCCTACCAGCTTCGCACCTTCTCCGTAAAATTTTCCGAGCCTCCTTCAAAAATTTCTCCCCCTCGCTGGCAAGCCGTGCCGCTTTCGTTCGAACAGAAAGTTGCAAGCGCCGATGGCGCCAAATCACTCGCGGGGTTCGATGGCAATCGCCGGGCGCTGCCGGCGGAAATGTTGCCCGTTGATATTCCATACTCTGGAATCCATTTCAGCCTGGCGCCGGCAACAGGCGAAAAACCGAACGCGCTCGTCGCGCAGGGCCAAACCATCGTGCTTCCCGCGGGAAAATTCAATCGTTTGTATCTGCTCGCCGCCTCCGCGGATGGCGACCAAAATGCCGAATTCAAAATCGGAAGCAATAGCGTCCACCTATCCATTCAGGATTGGAGCGGTTTTATCGGCCAGTGGGACAATCGCATCTGGACAAAAAAAGAAGTCCCCATCCCCACCCGTCCAGACGAGCAGGCGCTGCCTCCGGCAAGCCCTCCGAAAACGGAAACCGTGCTCGAATTCTCCGGCGACATCGCCCCCGGTTTTATCAAGCGCGCTCCAGTGGCATGGTTCGCTTCTCACCGGCACTCAGCGGATGGCGCAAACGAACCATATTCGTACTCATATCTTTTCGCCTATGAAATGGATATCCCCGCGAATGCCAAATCGTTAACGTTGCCGGAAAACGACAAAATTCGCATTTTGGCAATCACCGCCGTGAATGACGGCGAACGCGCGCGCCCCGCTCAACCTTTGTACGACACGCTGGAGCCCAGCGCGAAACCGTAGATATGCCGGCAGCGATTGATCTGACGACTCTGACTCAAGCATTCCAACTCGAAAATCGCCAAAGGAACAACGAGTGAAACTAAGCGCTCCCCTGATCAAAGGCACGGTCGTAGCTGCGTTGGGCGGATTGCTGTTTGGCTTCGACACCGCCGTGATCGCCGGAACCACTCACGCTCTTACCGCGCTCTATCATCTTTCTCCCGGCTCGCTCGGCTTCACTGTGTCGGCCGCGCTCTGGGGCACCATGTTGGCCGCCGCGCTCGCGGGATTCCGGAGATCGCTACGGCCGTCGCGATAGTCTGCGCATCCTCGCGGTTCTCTATCTGGTTTCGGCGCTGGGTTGCGCCTTCGCCTGGAATTGGGATTCGCTGGTTGTTCTTTTCCGCTTTATCGGCGGCCTCGGCATTGGCGGATCGTCGGTGCTCGCGCCCATGTACATTGCGGAAATCGCGCCGGCCAAATGGCGCGGCCGCCTGGTGGGCTTTTCCAGATCAACATCGTCATCGGAATTTTGCTGGCTTATCTTTCGAATTCTTGCAATCGGAAGAATGGGAATGGGGGAGCTGGAGTGGCGCTGGAAATTCGGCATCGCCGCAATTCCCGCGGCATTATTTTTTGTGATGCTGTTCATCATTCCGCGCAGCCCGCGCTGGCTGGCCAAGCAAAGGCCGTGTGGACGAAGCGCGCCAAGTGTTGCAAGCAACCGCCGGCGAAAATTACGAGCAGGAACTCCAGGAGATCGTCGCGTCCATCGACTCGAGCACACTCACGGACACGATTCCCTGTTCTCCTGGAAATATCGATTCCCGATTTTCCTGGCGGTAACCATCGCGATGTTCAACCAGCTTTCCGGAATCAACGCGATTTTGTATTACCTGAACGATATTTTTGAACGCGCGGGATTCAGCAAAGTTTCCGGAGATCTTCAGGCCGTGGCGATTGGCGCAACCAACCTGCTCTTCACCCTCATAGCCATGACGGTGATCGACAAGAATCGGCCGCAAAACTCTTTTGCTGGTGGGCGCGGTGGGAACGGCCGGATGCCTGGCGGGTGTATCCGTTATTTTTTTCAGCAAACAGCACGAAGGAATTCTGATCTGGCTGCTGGTGGGCTACATCGCCTTCTTTGCCTTTTCGCAGGGCGCCGTCATTTGGGTCTATCTCAGCGAAGTGTTTCCCACGCGCGTCCGGGGAAAAGGCCAGGGCCTGGGCACCTTCACGCACTGGCTGATGAACGCGCTGATCTCCGGCTTTTTTCCGGTGATGGCCGCGGCTTCCGGCGCTTATCCCTTTGTATTTTTCGCGTTGATGATGGTGTTGCAGTTCTTTGTCGTTCTGTTCCTTTATCCCGAGACCAAGGGAATTTCGCTCGAAGAAATGCAGCGAAAATTGAGCGCCGGTTGATCGAATAAAATTTGCAGCGGCTCGCGCCTCGAGTCTATTGATCTTTCTCCTTGTATTCGTCCGGAACATCGTCCTCGGGAACCTGTTTAGTGGTCACTTCGGATTGATCGGGATCGAGCGCATCCTCAACTCCGCTGATCGCGGCTGCCTCGTATGATTGTCCTTCGTCGATCAATTCCTCCACGCTTTCCGAATCCACATCCTCCACTTGCGAAAGCCTCTGATTGTCGCCTGACGATCCAGCCCCCCTGGAACTGATTCTTTTATTTTCCAGCGCGGCTGCGGTGGCCAATTCGGGAGCGCGACGAGATGTTCGTTTTCTTCGAACCGGCTTTTTTACCGGTTTCTTTGCCGCTTTCTTGAGTGGCTTTTTGCGAGCCGCTTTGGCGCGGATGGTTATTTTTTTCGCGACGGATGATTTCTTCGCGGGCTTGGCTTTCTTCTTGCGGATTGATTTTTTCCGTTTCATGCGCGAATTCTATCACCAGTGAACGGCGCGAACAACGCAGCGCGCCCACGCTTTTGTGGGGGCGCTGTTTACCCTGAGATTCGAAGGGCTTGTTCGTTTTTTGCACCCCGATGCATTAGATCGGGGCTGCGCCCGTTCTTGCCGGGTGCCTATCCTTCCCGGTTTCAAACGGGAAGGGTGGGGTTCTTGACTTCGATCCTCCCGCCTCGCGCCCCACATGCATCTGTAGGGGCCGGCTTTCGCCGCGCCCACTCTTACTCGTAACCGGCATTAGTAGGGGCGCTGCTTTGCGTCTTTTGCACCCCGATGCATTAGATCGGGGCTGCGCCCTTTCTTGCCAGCCGCATCTTGCTGCCCCTATGGTGACGTAACGATTTTAATCCGGGGCAGCTGCTCCCAGCGTCTACGATATTGTGAAGGAAGAGCAGGGCATCTCTCCTGAAATGGCCCTCCGCCTAGCCTACGCGTTCGGGACGACCCCGGATTTTTGGCTCAATCTACAATCAGAATTTAATTTGCGCGTCGCGCGAAATGAAAAAGAAGCGCTCGTCAGGACTCAGGTGCGGCCGCTAACGGTGCTGCCCTGAAGCCGCGATGGCGGCCGGCCCGGGCGTTCGCAGTCCAGACGGAGTTGCGAGGATTTCGCAAGACAGAAAAGCCCCACATTTCTGACGAAACATGGGCACCCAAATTCATTTCGATCCGTTAAACCTGTCCGACCCGCCCGTTCGTCAGTTTGGTTGTAGCCGAAGATGAGAAGTGTCACAATCGCACAATCCGTGCCTCTATAGTCGCTGCAAGCCGGACACGGTACAGGAGTGACTGTGCGCAAAGTGCGAATTAAGTCAGTGCAGACGAACGGCGGTTTCCTGGAAAGGTGCAACGTTGAATTCGCGCCGCGCCTTACCTGCATCATCGGAGCCCGAGGGACGTGTAAGTCCACAGTGGTTGAGTCGATAAGATTTGTGTTCAATTTGGATTCTGACCGCATCGCAGATTTGACGGGTCCCGAAGGATGGATCACTAAAACACTCGGCGCCGGTAGCGTCCGCTGTATTGTCGAAGTTGAAGAAGATGGTCGTGTGTCTCAATACACGATCGATCGGGAAACCGACTGGTGCTCGATTCAATTGAACGGAAAGCTTGACGCGCTTGGCGACGATGTACTCCAAGATATCGAGATCTACTCTCAGGGAGCACTCCAGCAGATTGCTTCAGCCGACAAGCCTCAACTCCGCCTTCGATTGAACGACCGATCAAACAAAACACAGATTCTTCTCGATCAGGCGGGAAATAGCAAGGTGTCGTCCAGCTGAAGACCTTGGGATCAAGGTTGCGCATGATTCGCGGCGATCTTGATAAACACACGCTGGAGATAAGAGACATCGCCCAGCTTCGCGCGGAATTGGGCCGAGCAGTCGAAATCCGCCCGGAACTCCCGCCGACCCTTGAGGAGCAGCATACACTATATCTCCAGCGACAACGCGCTCTTGAAACACTCAATGAAGCTGAAGTCTTGCAACGAAAAACCCTTTCTGACCTTGCGGTGGTCCTGTCTAACCGCGATAAACTTGGACCACTGCGATCCAGCCTGGAGCAGTACTCGACAATTGAGGCCGGACCTTCCCGCTCGTTAATTGAGCGGCTTGATATTGCCTTAGGAAGTGTCGCCAAGGTTCTTGAGGAAATCGCCCGTATCCCGATCTTAGAACAGACACAGAGCCTGGCGTCACAGTTCGAAAAAGAAAGCGAGACATATTACCAACTGAGGCAGCAACAACAGGTGCTAAGTGAGTCTCTCAAGCGTGAAGACGCCGTCCGCCGACGGGTCCTTGCGCTCGAAAAAATCGAGCGTGAGCTTAAGCAACTACAAGCCGAGCGCGACGAACTTGTCCAGCGTCGTAGGACGGTGCGCGCGGAAGTGGCACAGATGCGCGATAAGATTTTTGAGATGCGTGTTAAAGAGGCTGAAAAGCATAAATCAAGAGTTTGGAGACGTAATCCTGTTAGCAGTGAAGCGAGCGGCACATTCGAAGCCGTTCGTTTCAAGACTGTCTGAATCCCTAGCCGGATCACGCGTCCGTACCCAAGGGAATATAGCGGAAGAGCTAGCGACAGGTTTGAGCCCGAGTGATCTTCTGCAAGTCATCGAAGACGGTGATGCCCAACGACTAGCCACTCTGCTGTCGCGAGATTTGGGGCAAATAGCTCGTGTTATTTCGTACCTCCGCGATCATCCTGATCTTTATGACCTGGAAGGCGAATTCTTCGACGATTCGCTCGATATCACTATGTTTGATCACGGCCAACCGAAGCCCGTCGAGCATGCTCCTCGAAGGGCAGCGGGCGACAGCCCTGTTGCCCCTGATTCTTCGCAGCTCGTCCTGCCCTTTGATTGTTGATCAACCCGAGGATGACCTGGATAACAGCTTCATATTCCAAGTCCTGGTGAAGAACATCATCAAGCTCAAAACGGAGCGACAACTTGTTTTTGTGACACACAACGCAAACATCCCGGTGTTGGGCGATGCGGAAGAGATCGTGGTAATGCACATGGACCGACCTACGAAGGCCGCTCCTCCGCGGATTGGGTCGTTGGACTCAAGAAAAGAAGACATTCTTCATCTACTCGAGGGCCGGCAAGGAAGCGTTTGAGCTTCGCGAGAAACGTTACGGGTCGCTTCTGAAATGATCATAGAAGAATTGATCAAGAGTCTATTGAGCTCGAAACAATCCTTTGAAACGGCACTTGCAAGCGTTCCAGAGGTTGACGCAAATGCTTTGCTCATCAGCTTGCTCCGCAGACTTGACGTAGAAAAAAGCCTTGATAACGCAGAGCGCGAGCGACGCTTTACCTCAGTGTTCACAAAGACATCGTCAAACACCTTAAACTTCGTCTCACTTGGCGAAGTTGGCGTAACGCTTACAAAACAGCGTGCTCCGGAACGCTCTTATGCAGTTACTCCCTCCCGAGTACAGAACCCTAGTCTTCCGTAGCCAAACGGCCAGCCCAACGGTCTCTTCACAGAACAGCGTGAATTCCAACGACGCATTTCGAGTGGGGGACGGATCTGGATTGCAATCGTTGCCATCTCGGCGCGAACAAAATCTATTCTCGGATGTAGTTATTCTTTCAGTTGCTAACGATCCAGCTACTAACAAACTTCTAGAGAGCGGGAAATTCGTCCGATCCGCTGCGCAACTATGGCTGAGGTCGACAGAATGTTGGAAGAAAACGAGGAAATCTGCGCGTTTCTCGTGGAAAGTTCGTTCCTGGCGTTTTTGGACAACGAACAGCAGCGGGCTCTCATTGACAAGCTCGCGAAGTTCTCCACATTTGCATGGCTTCGCTTCCAAGAGGACAAGCTCCTTGATCAAAACCCAGACGTTAGTGACCGCATAGCGAGAGCCTCGCTGCCGGACTCCCGAACCTGGAGTCACACACGCGTCATTTCGAGAAATGTCCGGCATGCAGGAGCGCGAGTTACCGGAGATCACTTCCGCCCGAAAACGTCTCGGCGAAGGCGAACCATACGGACTCTTCACTCCGGGGGAATTGACCGCACTTCAGCTCAAATTGCTCGGAATGGCGATGAGTCAATATTCCAAGAAGCGCCATTTCAATCCCGGACTGGAACTGACTCACGTTGAAGCAAAGTTCTTACAGGGTGGCCAGACTGGCGCGCAAGTCGCGCAAGTCAAAGTCGACGATCTACGGGTACCGGTGATAATAAAAATCGCGGACAAGGATTTCATCCTGGACGAGGCCCGGCGATTTCTGACGTTCGTTCATAGAGACAACCTCGAGTTGAACCCCGAGGTTCACCTCCATTCTACAGCGGCACTTATTCTATTGGAATAATCGCTAGCTCGCGGGACGGCGAAGAACAGCCCGCGCCGATGCTCCGCGAGTTGCTCACTAAATACTGGTATGGTGAGATGCAAAACCCTGTGGGTTGTGATGCCGGAGGCCAATTGCTTACAGCTTTCAAGGATGCAGTCGGCGACTTGCGACGCTAAATAAGCAGAAATGCACGGACACCAGATTCTCGTGTAAGGCTAATCCATATCTGGACATAGTAAAGACGATGGAATCGGCCGGGTTCGGACTGGGGATTCGGTAAAAAGACAATCGATCTCCGAGGCCAGGCTGAGAAGCTGATCGATTCTGCGGCTCGCCTTGCCGTGTGTCATGGCGATGCGCATACAGGCAACATTCTAATCCGGGACAATCAGGGGTTTCCCATCGACTATGCTTACAGTGGGCCAGGACACCCTTGCTCTGACCTGGTGAGGCTCGAACTATCTGTCTACCTTACGACTTTCGTTCTGCTTGGTTCGGCAGATGAGATTTTCACCCTCCAACGCGACCTCTCGGTTGAGCGCATGTCTCTAGACGACCTACTTTCAAAGCATAAGAGAATATTGCGATCCAAAACGAACGAGCTATGTCTCAAAATGTGTGTCAGCGCGCGGGATTTTCTCTCTGAAGTTCTCGCTTCCCACGAACTCAGTTGGGACCACTACCTTGCAATGAAGGTTCTCGCCGCCTGGCAGTCACTTCAGGTGCCCAGTCTTCAACAGTTTTTAGCACGAAGTGTCATCTCAGCCCTCGGCGATTGAGGTGCTTTGTCGTGTGGGCGGGTGGCCGAAGTATGAACGTCGCGGGATTGTCGGTTTGCGAGGGTGACCCATGTCTCGGGAGAAACGTGGGGCTTTTGTTTTGCGATTGAATTGAGCGATGAAGGTGAACTTGGTCAGTGGCGTGGTTTGATTGGATGCTGTGAGGGGATGCTGCACGGCGAATCTTTTGGGTGGCACACCGGTTGGGGCGGAGTGGTGAGGCATGTGGTTCGCGCGAATTTGAGGTGCGAGGAAAGACGGGCGCGCAGCAAGCAGCGCCCCTACGAACCCACAATTTGACCCACGGAAAATTCAGGAAACCTGCCGAATCAAAAATCGAAAAGGAATTGGGACACCGACAGAAAAAGCTGGGCGCACTGATCAAGGTCCCGATCAAAACCATCGGGATGCTTTGATAATGATCATCGGGGTAAACTCCAGGCGCACATCGGGGTGAACGCCAAACACACAGCCAGGAGTGGCTGTGCTACTGGGAACCCGGGCGCACGGATCAAAGTCAAAATCCCCACCCTTCCCGATGAAGCTGGGAGGGATGGGGCGCCCTGGATCTGATTTGCGAATTTCATTTTTGGTTTAATTCTTTTTGGGCGCTTTCGAAGAACTGGTGAATTATTTTTTTTGCGGCAGCTTCGATCATGCGCTGGCCTACCGAGGCGATTACGCCGCCCACTTGCGCTTCGCCGGAGTATTGCACCTCGGTGGTGACGCCGTTTTCGGAAAGGTTGATAACGCCTTCACCCTTCATGAAGCCCGGGAGGCCTTTTCCATCCACGCGCATTTTCAGAGATGAGGGAGGGGTTTTTTCGGCGAGTTCGACGGAGCCGGCATATTTCCCGGAGATTGCGGCTACGCCGAATTTTACAGTCACTTTGTAACGGTCGGGGCCGTCTGGTTCGAGTTTTTCAGCGCCCGGTAAAACTTTTGCCAGGCGGATGGGATCGTTCAGCAGATCCCAGACGGCTTGGCGATTGGCGGTTAGGTGGTAGGCGCCTTCGATTTTCAAATTGCGGCTCCTGGGAAAAACCTACGGAAATTTACCGCAGAGACGCCGAGTTCGCAGAGAGGCCCGCGACGGCGAAAAGTTAGCCCTTGCCGTTGGGCTTGCGCGTGGAACCGCCGCTGGCGCGCGTGAAGGCTTTTTCCAGGGCGCGGCGGGCATAGACTGCGGCCATTTCCTTGCGGTAGTCGGCCGAGGCGTGGATATCGGAGAGCGCGTCGATTCCTTCGGCCACGTGGCGGGCAGCTTCGGCGAATAATTTTGCAGAGGCCGTTTTTCCCTTTAGCGCGTTTTCAACGTCCGTTGCGCGAAAAGCTTTTGCGCCTAATCCCGTGACTCCCACGGCGACATCTTCGATTTTGGCGGACTTGCTTACGGCGATTCTTACGGCTACTCCGACCAGGGCAAAACCGGAAGCCGGCTGGTACAACTTTTCGTATGCGGCCGCGGTGCCGGGGCGGGAGGCGGGGACGCGGATTTCGGTCAAAATTTCGCCGGGGCGCAATTGCGTGGAAAGCAAGTCGACGAAAAATTCGGCGGCGGGAATTGTGCGCTTTCCCGCACCTGAGGTGGCGACGATTTCCGCGTCGAGAGCGAGAATGGTTGCGGGATAATCGGCGGCGGGGTCGGCGTGGGCCAGGCTGCCGCCGATGGTGCCTCGATTCCGGACTTGCACGTCGCCGATACATCCGGCGGTTTCGGCGAGGACGGGGCAGCGGGCGAGCAACAGATCGGAGGCGAGGATTTCCGCGTGAGTGGTGAGGCCGCCGATGGCGATCTGCTCGCCTTCCAAGCGAATGTAACTGAGGCCGTGGAGCTTGCCGATATCGATAATGTAGCGCGGCGAGGCGAGGCGCAATTTCATGAGCGGCAAAAGGCTGTGGCCGCCGGCGAGGAGTTTGGCTTCGTCGCCGTGACGGTCGAGGAGGCGGAGGGCTTCGTCGAGACTTTTTACCGCGGTGTATTCGAATGCTGCCGGAATCATTTCGTCCTCCAGGTTCTGGTGTGCTCGGGATCGGCCTTAGTCGCAGCGGGCGCAGCAAGCAGCGCCCCTACAAACCCTGTTGGGATCAATTTGGTTTGCGGGTGGCGCCGCTGCTTGCTTTGCGAATTAGTTGCCAGATTTTTTCGCGCTTCAGCGGCAAGTCGACGTGGCGTCATACCGAGCGGCGACAAGGCATCCACCAGCGCATTTACCAGAGCGGGGGTTGCGCCAATCGTGCCTGCTTCGCCCACGCCCTTCACGCCCATCGGGTTAACCGGCGAAGGAGTGACGGTGCGGTCGGTGACCAGATGCGGAATGTCGCTGGCGCGCGGAATGGCATAATCCGTGAACTCGCCGGTGATCAGCTGGCCCTGCTCGTCGTAGACCGTTTCTTCGAACAGAGCCTGGCCGACGGACTGCACGATGCCTCCGTGGACTTGCCCTTCCACCAGCAGCGGGTTGATCACGTTGCCGCAATCGTCCACCGCGAAATATTTTTGCAATTCGATTTCGCCCGGTCTCGGCGTCCACTTCCAGGACGCAGATATGCGCGCCGAAGGGGAAAGTGAAATTCGATGGCTCGAAGAAGTGCGTGGTGTCGAGGCCCGGATCCATTCCCGGCGGCAGAGTTTTGGCGGCGTAGGCTGCGCCAACCGCTTCGCCAAATTTGAGCGATTTGGCCGGATCGGATTTCACGTAAATTTTGTAGTCATCGAAAGCGAGGGATTCGGAGCGGCGCCCAATGCGTGCGCGGCAATTCTGGCGAGCTTGTCGCGCAATTTTTCGAGCGCGCGGTACATCGCCGAACCGCCGACAGCTGTGCCGCGGCTGCCGAACGTTCCAATTCCATAGGGAACGTGGCGGTGTCGCCGTGAGTGATGTCGACGTCTTGCGGCGAGATGCCGAACATGTCGGCGGCGATTTGAGCGAAGCTGGTTTCCTGTCCTTGGCCGTGCGGCGAAGCGCCGGTGAGCACGTTGACCACGCCGCTGGGCTCGATGCGAACCGTGGCGCTTTCCCATCCGCCGCCGGCCATGGCGATGGAAGGACCCATGGCGCAGATTTCGACATAGGTGGAGATTCCGATGCCGACGTAACGGCCCTGCTTGCGCGCCGCCGCCTGATCCTTGCGCAGTTGTGTGTAGTTGGAGACTTTCAGCGCTTTCTCGAGACACTTTTGATAATCGGCGCTGTCGTACGTGACTCCGGTAGGAGTGGTATACGGGAATTCGTTTGGCTGCGGGAAATTTCTGCGGCGGACTTCGAGGGGATCCTGTTTCGTTTCGGCTGCGATCACATCCATCATGCGCTCGATGAAATAGGTGGCTTCGGGACGGCCTGCGCCGCGATAAGCGTCAGTGGCCATTTTATTCGTGAGGACGCCGGTGATATCGAGATTCACTGCGGGAATTTTGTAGCAGCCGCAGGCCATCAGTCCCGTGAGCGTGGGGATGAGCGGCGTGAGCAATTGATAGTAGGCGCCGAGATCGGCCAGGACGCGCCAGCGCATGCCCAGGATGTTTCCGTCGCGCTTGACGGCGATTTCCGCGTAATTGATTTCATCGCGGCCGTGAATGGTGTTCTGGAAATTTTCGCGGCGCGTTTCGATCCATTTCACCGGCTTGAGCAACTGCATGGCGAGATAGGCCACCAGAGCTTCTTCCGCATACATATTCAGTTTGCTGCCGAAACCGCCGCCGACTTCGGGAGTGATCACGTGAACGGAATATTCCGGCATCTTTAGAGCAGCTGGCGAGCAGGGTGCGCAGGGTGTGCGGGATTTGCGTGGAGGACCAGACGGTTAGCTTTTTCGCCCGGCTTGTAATCGGCGACGACTCCGCGCGGCTCCATGGCCACGGGAATCAACCGCTGGTTTACCATGCGGCACTGGACTACGCGGTCGGCTTCCTTGAAGGCTTTGGCAACGTCGCCGCCTTCGAGATGCCAATGGAAAGCAATGTTGTCGCCATTCTGCTTCGTGGAGGAGCGTGGAATCCTTGGTGATGGCTTTTTCCGGATCGACGACGGCGGGCAGCGGATCGTAATCCACTTCAACCAGATCGACTGCATCGCGCGCGGCGTAGCGATCGGATGCCACGACCACGGCAACTGGCTCGCCGACGAAGCGCACTTTATCGATGGCCAGCATGGGACGGGTGGCGGGCTTCATTTCCGGCAGCACGGCGGCGCAAATCACGTCGCCGATTACGCCGCGCGTACTCTTACCCGTGAGAGACAGCCACGACGCCGGGAGCAGTGCGGGCTTTCGAGACGTCGACGGATTTAATTTTGGCGTGCGCGTAGGGACTGCGCACGACGCAGGCGTAGACCATGCCGGTCATCTGGATGTCGTCGACGTAATGCGCCAGTCCCTGGATCAGGCGCGGGTCTTCCTTGCGCTTCATGGGCATGCCGACGAATTTGCGCGAGGGAGTGCTGAGCGATTCGAGCGCGTTGGCCGCCTTTGGTTGCGGAGGCGGCGCGGAGGGTTCGACTTCCGCGACCGGCTTGGTGACCATTGCCACCGGTTTGCGCGGTGCTTTCTTTTTTGCGGGCGGCTTCCTGCGCTTGAGGACGACTCGCTTCTTTTTTGATTTCGCCGTTGCCATTACTTTCCTCCGACTGCTGAACTGGTTTTCGTTGGGCCGCTTGCTTGGCGCGGCTGTTGTACGGCTTTGCCTTGTGTAGCGCCCGCCTTCAGGCGGGCATGCCGCGCGAGGTGAAGATGCCACCCTGAAGGGTGGCGCTACACTGCTGCCACCTCGCGGATACCTGTCGATCTCTCAACGACCGCGGGCGCAGCAAGCAGCGCCCCTACAAAAACCTTTGCCGCTCAGGCGCCCCGATCAAGAATATCGGGATGAACCCCGCTCCGACCCCCTGAAAACCATACGCATAACCGAGAGCAATCCGATTTCGTCACGCTTAGCTGGCTTGCCTGGTTTTTTGTTTCTTCATTTTTTTGGCGGCGTAATCGATTGCCGCGACGATATTTTGGTAGCCAGTGCAGCGGCACAAATTTCCCTGGATTGCTTCGCGAATTTCGGCTTCGCTGGGCGAGGCATTCGATTCGACCAGCGCCGCTCCTGACATGATCATTCCCGGCGTGCAATAGCCGCATTGCAGGCCGTGCTTTTCCCAGAAGCCTTCCTGGACGGGATGCAAGCCGCCATTGCCGTGAGCGGTGGCGGCGAGGCCTTCGATCGTGGTGATCTCGCTTCCGTTCGCTTGCACGGCCAGGACGGTGCACGATTTCACGGTTTTGCCATCCATCATGACGGTGCATGCGCCGCAGAGCGACGTCTCGCAGCCGATGTGCGTTCCGGTGAGGCTCAGTTCGTCGCGGAGATAATGCACCAGCAGCAGGCGCGGCTCGACGGTGCTGCGATGCTCTTTTCCATTCACGCGCAGTTCAATTTCTGTTGCCATGATGCCTCCGGAATCTCTGGGTCTGCTGGGATCGGATTCCCGTATGCTGCGCTGCTACGAGACACCTCTGCCGGGATTCTTCGATCCCAACCATGTGCGGTTACCGTTCGCTTGTGCGTGGCACGGATCATTCGCACGTTACATTGCTGGAGGGGAAAATTCAAGACATGGAATGCCGCGCGGGAGAAATCGTGCGGGCCATTGAACGCAACCTCTTGGCGCAATTTGCGCTGGATCCCTCGCGGCGCAAAGACCGCTTGCTCGGGATGACTGCGAAGCAGAGCGATGCGCGGCTTTTTTGATTTTATGGAAGGAACGAAAAAGCTTTACCGCAGAGGCGCTGAGGGCGCTGAGGGACGTATGGAGAATACTAAGAGGAGAGGAGTTTTACCCAGATGCGGCTGGTGGCTGGCTTGCCTAGGTAGACTCCTTGCGAAGCCTTGGACGGACACGGTCGTGGTTTCGTCGTATTCGCGGTGCAGTATGCGGACGCGGGCGCCGGGGCGCAGGCTGGGGAGTCCGAGGAATTCGAGGAATTCGGGATCTTTTTCGTAGACGCAGAGGATTTCGACGGTGCGGCCGGCGTCGGACTTCGGAGAGCGCATGGCGCCGCGGTTGTGTCGCAGCGCGCCAAGCCGCCGCGCAGCGGCAGGCCGTGCGGGCAGAAACTGTCCGCGCCGAAGCGTTCGCAGAAGCAAGTTTCGACCTCGGGCGAGATGCCGTGTTCGAGGCGCTCGGCGGCATCGTGGGCGCGGGTCCAATCGAGGCCGATGACGTCGGTGAGCAATTTTTCGGCGAGCTGGTGGCGCAGGGCCAGGTGCTGCGGCGTCGCCGCGGCCTTTGCGGGTGAGCGGATTTGGCCGTCGCGGTCGACGCGCAGCAGGCCGTCGCGGGTCATGCGCTTGAGCGCGGCGGTGACCGCGGGGGGCGTGACGCTTAGATCTTCGGCCAGGCGCGCGCTGATGGGCACTTGCTCTTCCTGCACGAACTCCCAGATCACCTTGAGGTAATCTTCCCGCGACACGCTGGTGTTTTCGCGCTTCAATTGTCCTCACTCGTTGGTTTGCGATGCTGCGCCCGGAATTCGGCTGCCAGGTTCTTGATGCGGGCTTCGATATCATCGCAGATGCTGAGGTAGGTTTCCACGTCCTCGCCGTAGGGATCCTGGACGCGCCAATCGAGGACGTTGGCGCGGGGAAATAGGGATTTTCCCGGGATGCCGGACATGTTGACGATCAGGTCGGGATCAAATTGCAACGCTTCGCTGACGCCTTTGGAATATTGGCCTTCGGCGGAAATGCCGCGTAGGCGAAGGGCGTGAAACGTTTCCTTCATGATGGAGCCGAAGGGAGTGACTCCCGCGCTGGCCGGGTCGATCACGTCGCGCGCGTGATGCTTCGCAAGTGCTTCAGCCATTTGGCTGCGGCAGGAATTTCCGATGCAGACGAAGAGGACTTTTTTGCGCGCGGGCATGATTGAAGGATACTGGAAAACGGGGGTTGGTGTCACCGCGGGGAGGCGCTTGATGGAGGATCATTTCCCGATAATCAGGTAAATCATCCGAGGACATTACGATGGTGGATGTCGTCTAATCCGCCTGTTTGAGGTCTCACCACTTCGGTCACGAACCACATCGCCATAGGTAGAGACATCTCAGAGAACGCCTCTTTTTAACAATGGGCGCCCAATCGATTATGCACACGAGATAGGCGACCGTAGTCACACGATTTTCCGCGTCGATTATTTGCGGATAGGTTTGGTCATGATCGTCGGTTTTACCAGCACTTTCTGTTGGCTCGCAACCGCTTTCGCCTTCGATTTGGAATGTGTATACCAACCGGTAAGAACTCCCCGCCTCGCCGCATTTCCGACACTCGAATTGTGTGTGGAGTGCGCTGTCCAACGCAGCGGGACTCAGCAGTGGGTGACCGCTGACCACCACTGCAGATTCAATACTTCCATCTTGTCGGATCGTGAGCATCAGATCGACGTCACCTACAATGTGCGCAGCTTTGGCAGCTCGAGGATAGATTGGTTGAGATAGCTTGGTAAGGACGACTCCCGTTCTAAGGCTATCGGATTTAGAGGCATTCTGTGCGGCGGATTCCTTGAGGGAACACGCGAGTACCCCTGTCAACACGAACACACAAATTAAGGCTTTACGAAGCCAGGCCATGGGAAACAGCTTAGGCCCAGAAATGTAACGGTGTCCAGAGCGAGGGTTGTCGTCAGCTTTGATCTCGTTCGTGCTTAGCGAAATAATCGAAAACCCACGATCCTTCGATCGTTTTGTCCTGAAGGCTATTGGTAGACAAGCAGTTTAGTACGCGAGGGCCAGGAAAGAAGGGCATTGCTGAGAACAAAGCTGGAATCGTGTTTTGATATTTATCGGTGGCGAGCTGACTTCGAGTTTTCCGGTGGTTGGAATTTCGATTCTTCATTGCCGTTTGCCTTTCCGTTCCCCGCGATTTTCACAAAGTATTTGTGGACCGTCGGATCGGTGGTTAGTTCGGGGTGGAAGGTGGCGGCCAGGATGCGGCCTTGGCGGACCATTACTGGGTGGCCTTCGTTTTCGGCCAGAACTTCGACTCCGGAGCCTACTTTGTCGATGATTGGGGCCCGGATGAAGACCATTTCGATGGGGTGGCCGGTGAGTTTGGATTCGCCCATGCGGACTTCGCTGGCTAGCTGGCGTCCGTAGCCGTTGCGGAGGACGGTCATATCGAGCAGGCCTAGGGATTTTTGATCCGGACGGTGGACTTCTTTGGCCAGCAGGATTGCTCCTGCGCAGGTGCCGAAGAAAGCGCCGCCTTGCTGGGCGAAATTTTGGATTGCTGGCAGGAGGCCTTCTTCGGTGATTACTTTCAGGTGCGTGGTGCTTTCGCCGCCTGGGAGGATTAAGCCGTTCAGGCCTGTTAGATCATTTGGAGTGCGAACGAACACATAGGCTACGCCTATGCGTTGCAGCATTTTTGCGTGGGCTTCGTAATCGCCTTGGATTGCCAGGATGCCGATTTTCATGGTTCTACTTCCTCTTGAATCAGGAACCAGATCTTCGACTGAAATCACTTCCATTCATCTGGGGCAATTTGCTCTGGATTCCTCGCGCCGGATGAGGCCGGCACTCGGAATGACCGCGCAATGCAGGTAAAAAGCCGGGCGCAGCAAGCAGCGCCCCTACGAACGACCGATCATCTGGATCCCCCAGACGGCAGTAAGTCAAAAGCGGGCGCGGCTGAAGCCGGCCCCTACATGCGCTTCGATTGAACTTGTGCGATGCAAATTACATTCGTTCGGCTGCGCAGATTGCTCTGGATTCCTCGCGCCGATTAAAGGCATCGGCGCTCGGAATGACCGCGCAATGCAATACAAATGCCGGGCGCAGCCCCGATGAAAATCATCGGGGTGCAAAAACCGCACAAGCAGCGCCCCTACGAACGACTAATCAACTGGATTCCCCCCGGCGGCAACCTAATTCAAAGGCCGGGCGCAGCAAGCAGCGCCCCTACAAACGAAGCGATGCTGGGATTACCAGCCGCGGGTTTGTAGTAGATCTTTTTCTTCCATCTGGCGGATGTCTAGGCCTTTCATGGCTTCGCCTAGTTCTTCGGAGGCTTCCAGGACGGCCTTGGGATCCTGGTAATGGGTGGTGGCTTTTACGATGGCCCTTGCGCGCTGGGCTGGGTCGCTGGATTTGAAGATGCCGGAGCCTACGAAGACGGCTTGGGCGCCCAGGTGCATCACCAGGGCTGCGTCGGCAGGGGTGGCGATTCCGCCGGCGGAAAAATTGGGGACTGGGAGCTTGCCGTTTTTGGCGACGTCATTGAACGAGGTCGAGCGGGGCGCCTAGTTCCTTGGCGGTGTGGACCAGTTCTTCTTCGCCCAGAGTGGTGAGGCGGCGCATTTCGCTCATGATGGCGCGCATATGGCGGACGGCTTCGACGATGTTGCCGGAGCCGGCCTCGCCCTTGGTGCGGACCATGGCCGCGCCTTCGGCGATGCGGCGCAAGGCTTCGCCCAGGTTGCGCGCGCCGCAAACGAAGGGGACGCGGTAAGCGTGTTTCCAGACGTGGTGCTCTTCGTCGGCGGGAGTGAGCACTTCGCTTTCGTCGATGAAATCCACTTCGAGGGCTTCGAGGACTTGGGCTTCGGCGAAATGGCCGATGCGGCACTTGGCCATCACCGGGATGGTGACGGTCTCCATGATTTCGCGAATGATTCGCGGGGAGGCCATGCGGGCTACGCCGCCTTCTTTGCGAATGTCGGAGGGGACGCGTTCGAGAGCCATGACCGCGCAGGCTCCGGCTTTTTCGGCGATGGCGGCTTGTTCGGCGTTGGTGACGTCCATGATGACGCCGCCCTTGAGCATTTCGGCCAGGCCCACTTTTACGCGCCAGAGATCGGCGTTGGTGGCGGAGGTTCCGCCGTTCGAAGCGGAGGCTTCGATTTTTGCGGGATTCGCCGAGACACTGTGGCCGTTGCCACCGTTTTTCGGTGATTTGCTGCCGCCGTTCTTTGAGCTGGATTTTCCGTGATTCTTTGATGCCATTTGACTATCCCCCTTACACCTTAAATTTAGAATTCATGGGCCGTCCCACTGAATGCAAACAGTTCTCCGAGCAATGCCAGAACTGCCGCCCTGAAGGGCGGCGCTACACGATCATCCCAACCCGCGTTGACACAAGACCGCTCCGATCATGGCTTCTCGCCGGCTACTGCTTCGTGCAGGACTACGAAGCGGCCTTTGCCACGCGCGAGTACGATTCCTGCTTCATTGCGAATTTCGCCTGTGTGGAACAGATTGCGGCCTTTGCGTTCGACTTCGCGGCCTTCGATCACGATTTCCTGGTCGACCAGAATTGGCTTCAAGTATTCAACAGACAATTCCGCGGTCACCGCGCGAACGTTGCTGAGCCGGCCGACTTTGCCCATCACTTCGTCGAGAAGGAGAGCAATGATTCCGCCATGGAGGAAACCGGCGCCGCCCTGGTAGGTGGCGCCCAGACGGAAGCGGCCGATGATTCGGCGGTTTTCGTCATCCTGATCGAAGGCGAGTTTCATGCCGTGAGGGTTTGTGCCGCCACAGCCGAAGCAGCCGTTGGTTGGGTTCGGTTCAAGTCTCTTCATTTCGCGCGCGGTTCCTTTTGATGCTGATGATTCATGGCGTTTAACGTTTCAAATTCGTGCTTGCTAGAAGTTCGCCACTGCGTATTCTGCGCGTATTACCCTGGATTCCTCGCGCCGGGTGAGGCTTGGCACTCGGAATGACGACGAAGGCTAGCCTCGCGCGACGCAGGGTGCTTAGATCAGGGCGACCCGCGCTGCTGACGGCTCGTCCATGCGGCGCATGCCTCGTTCTCGCTTGGCGATTTGCGCGCGCAAGAATTCTCCCAACATCGAAATGCCGCGCACGATGCGTTTTTCGTCTACACCCGCGAATCCGAGGCGCAAGGTGTTCGGCTCGGGATTCTGCAGGTAAAAATATCTTCCTGGGACGTAGTGCACTCCGCGATCGGTCAATTGATGAAGCATTTCTCCGGCGTCGAGGCCCGCGGGAAGGGTAACCCAGACGGACATTCCGCCGTCCGGCTTGGTCCATTCGGTGCCAGCGGGCATCAGGCGTTCAAGCGTGTTTTCGATTGCGTCGAGCCGGGCGCCGTAGACTTTTTTCATCTTTACAAGATGCTTCTCGAAATAACCCCGGCGCAGAAATTCCGCAAAGGTGGCCTGGGCGAGCTGATCGGTGTGCAGATCCGTGGCTTGCTTCACCAGGCGGAGCCGTTCAATCACGGTTTCCGGACCGATGATCCAGCCCACGCGCATGCCTGGGAAAGCTACCTTTGAAAAACTGTCAATGTGGATGACGATGCCGGAGCGGTCCAGGGATTTCAGCGACGGAAGTTCCTTTTCCCGGAATCGGAGCCGGGCGTAAATGTGGTCTTCCACCACGGCAACCTGGAAGCGGCTGGCAATTTCGAGCAATTTGCGCCGCTCGTTCACGCCCATGGTTGTCCCGGTGGGATTTTGGAAATCGGGCGTGACCACGATCAGCTTCACGCGGTTCTGCATTAACACCGATTCGAGAGCTTCCAGGTTGATGCCGGAATATCCCGTCCGGCCGGGATGCGTTTCCACGGGAACTGCCAGGCAGCGGACCCGCGCTCCCGTGAAGATGGCAATCGCGCCCGGATAGGTGGGGTTTTCGAGAACCACGGAATCGCCCGGGCGCAGAAAGGCCTTACAAAGCAGGTCGAGGGCTTGTTGGCAGCCATCGGTGATCAGCAATTGACCGGGCTTCACAGGCAGACCTTCTCCGGCGAACAGGTCTGTGAGGGCCTGCTTCAGCGGGGGGTAGCCATCCGAGGAGCCCAACTGCAAGATGCGCCTTCCTTCGGCCTTTAAAACCGCGTTACAGCAGCGCCGAAAATCCTCGACTGGAAAAAATTCCTCGGAAGGCTTGGCGGTGACAAAGGCAATTGCGTCCTCCGGAATCTCGGGCATCAGCCGGCCTAAATTTTCGTCGCCGCGATCATCGGCAAACAACGCCTCCCAGCGCAGCCCACTATTTCCGTTGGCGCGAGGCGGCGGAGTGAATTGCCGCTTAAGAAGAAGATCCGAAATATAAGTGCCGCGGCCGACGAAGCCGCGAATCAGGCCTTCGGATTCCAGGTCAGCGTAAGCGTTGGCGACAGTGGTGCGATGAACGCCGAGTTGCACCGCGAGTTCGCGGCTGGCTGGGATGCGATCTCCCGGCCGCAGTTCGCCGGAGTAAACCAGCGAGCGCAACTGATCGCGCAGCTGAACGTAGAGCGGAATATGACTTTTGGACTGCAATTGGAGAGGAATCATTGGCCTGCTCCTAGAGGCCAATCTACACCCGTTTTTGGCATCGTAAAGAGCCAATTTGTCTTTTCTTGAAAATTGGCTTTTCTGGCCTTCCGGCGCCCTAGGGTCACCTACAGGGTATCCCTGATAACTGATGCGTACCTGGAAAGCGCTTTCCCGGTATCGCCAGCGCCATTCCTTGATTCTAATCAAGTGAAAGGCACGCTTGACCCTGGTGGGGGCCTGGCGACAGATCATGCAGACTCTCAATCCCTCTCGAAGACTGGCGCTGATGGCGGCTCTGGCGGGGCTGTATTTCGCCGCGGGGAAGTTTGGACTGAGCTTTGCGTTCGTGCATGCCAGCGTCTCGGCGGTTTGGCCTCCCACGGGAATCGCATTGGCGGCTTTTTTGATCTTGGGATACCGGGTGTGGCCGGCGATCTTCATCGGGTCTTTTCTGGTGAATGTGAGCACGGCCGGGTCTGCCCTCTGCGCCGTGGGCATCGCAACCGGAAACACTTTGGAAGGATTGATGGGCGGATACCTGGTGATGCGTTTCGCCGGCGGCCGAAACGCTTTCGATCGCACGCAAGACATATTCAAGTTCACGTTTCTGGCAGCGATGTTGAGCACCGCGCTTAGTTCCACATTCGGTGTGACCACTCTGTGCCTGACCGGATTTGCTTCCTGGGTGGATTACCGCTGGATGTGGTGGACGTGGTGGCAGGGAGATGCGGTGGGGGCGCTGGTGGTGACGCCCTTGTTGCTGCACTGGGCCTCGGATTTCCGGATTCGGTGGGACCGCGACAAATTGATTGAAGCCGCCGCGCTGGCCGGCCTGCTGATTTTCGTGGCGGTGGCTCTGTTCGGAGGAATTTTCCCGTTCAAGTTCACCAACCTGCCGATCGAATTTCTTTGTATTCCTTTCATTATCTGGGCGGCATTTCGCTTCGGGCCGCGGGAAGCGGCCACGGCGATTACGGCGATGGCCGGCATCGCGGTTTGGGGCACGATGCGCGGTTATGGTCCATTCGCTCGTTCCAATCAAAATTCATCGCTGCTTCTGCTGCAGGCCTTTATGGGAGTGATGGTGGTGCTCTCGATGATACTCGGGGCGGAGGTGAAGGAACGCAAGCGCTCGATGGAAAAGGTGCGGCAAATGGCGGTGAGCGATCCACTGACGGGACTGGCGAATTACCGGCTGCTGGTGGATGTGCTGGATGCGGAGATCAAGCGGTTTGGGCGCACCGGAAGGCCGTTCGCGATTTTGATTCTGGACCTGGACGGATTGAAGAAAATCAACGACACGCTTGGACACTTGGCGGGCAGCCGGGCCATCTGCCGCCTGGCGGACATCATTCGAGTTTTGTGCCGCGCCACCGACACCGCCGCGCGGTACGGAGGAGATGAATTCGTGATCGTGCTGCCGGAAACGAATCTGGCGGGCGCGCAACTTTTGTCCACTCGAATCAGCGAGAGGCTTGCCACGGACATAGAACAGCCGCGCCTTTTCGCCAGCATCGGAACCGCGTTATATCCCCACGATGGCGGAACGGTAACCGAACTGTTGCGGGCGGCAGATCGCGCGCTTTACGTTAAGAAACGCCAAGCGAAACTGGCGCTTCCCTTGTCGATGGCGATATGAATTGGGGTATTGATTGGTGTTGTGAATTAACCGGTGGCAAGGTGCGACAACGACTTTCGAGGTGCCTCCCTTCCCGACCGAACTCCTCGGGACAGGGGAGGGTGGCGCTACAGAACCAGCGGCTAAGACTACTCGCCGCCGCGGGTCATTGTCTTTTTCGGAACCTCGGCCAGCAAAGTGCCGATCGATTCGAAATACCGGCGGGTCTGGGCTTCGATTTCGCCCGCCAGTTGCTGCGAAATGTCTGCCGTCTTTTCCCGAACGCTCTTGACGATTTGGTCCACGACGGAGGAAGCCTGGGTCTGCAGATAACTATGGACGGCCTTCTCGCAGCTTTGCGATAGCCGCCGCAGGGTTTCGACGCTTTCCTCCACCACGGCGCCGCTTCTCTTCTCGAGGTCCTGCTGCGCGTTGGCGATTTTCGTGTTCAGATTATTTTCGAAATCCTTTTCGCACCCGGAAAGCTTGCCCTTCACTTCGGCGGCGGCCTTGCGCATCGCCTGTTGCAGGAAAACCTGCAATTGCTGGGCGGCTGCCAGCGATATTCCCTTCAGTTCCTTCTCGCTGGCGGAAACTTTGCGAACCGTGGTATCCACTTCTTCCATCAAGGGCGCCAGTTGCTGCTGCACTCCGGCAATGAATTGAGAGGCGGCATTCATCTGAGCGTCTTCGATGGAGGTCTGCAGGCGCTCGACGGCGATGGCCGTCATGCCTTCGACCCGTTCGCTTAAGCCCGCGTTCTGGGCAGCCACGCGCTCGGCGATGGCCGCCAGGTCCTTCTCCACCTTTTTGGTCCAGCGCACTTGCGCCGTGCGGGTCACCTCATCCTGAACATGGTTCAACTCATCCTGCATCTTGTGGCGCAATTCGTCCCGCGTGGCCGACAGCACCGAATCCAGAGTTCGCGAGGCCTCGATTTGAAGTTGCGCTCGAAAATCGGCCAGGTGCCTGCCCTTTTCCTGGTCAACAGCTAGAGCGGCGGATTTTGCAGCCATCAACTGAATCTGTTCGCCCAGTCCGGAAAGAAGGTCCGTAAGCACCGGGGAAAGCACGCCGACCGCGCCGTTTCCCACTCCGTTGGATACTCTCGCGAGTCCTTGATCGGACACCAGCGATGGCCGCGATTCCGCTCGTACCATCTGCCGCTGATTTTCGGCTGGCTCCTCAGGCTCGGTTATGGAAATCGCCTGGACGGGAAACCAATCTTCCGGAGATGGAGCGAGGCCCCACACGTTTCCTGGCGATTCCAGTTCCAAGGCAACTTCGAAGGGGCGCTCCTTGGTCATCAGGCGGAGGATGGACTTCACGCGCGCGCGGCAGGTGGCAATGGTGTGGTTTTCATCACCCTGATTCACTTCCAGGAAGACGGTGCTGCCCTGCAGCACGTCATATTTCGAGTGGTAACGGCAGCCGTGGCAATTCACAGCCAGGGTGGATACTTTTTCCAGGTAGGGTGCGCGGAAGGCATCTGATCCGTGAACGGTTACGGCGACGGCCTGGTCAAGACGAGTGCTGCGGCGTTTGCTTGCTTGAGAAACATGGTGGACGGCCACGGAAATCCTCCCAGGGGCTAATCTAAATCATACGGCAGGGCTGGGCTGGCCAAGGAAGTGCGAGGTACAGGTATCGCCAAGCAGTTAACACGCAGAAAATGTCACTGCCGGGCGTAGAATGCGCCGGGGCGAAGGGTTTCCCAGTACAATTCTAAGCCATTGGAAATAAAACTGATAGTTCTGTGGATTAGCTATGCGCGCTTTTCGGCGCGGACTCCCAAAACTCCCGCCGTTGCGTCGATTACTCGATCGACATCTGCTTTTGAAGTTTGCCAATTGGAGACGCTGACCCGCATCGCACGCCGTCCCCGCCAGGTGGTGCCTCCGAAAAACGCCTCGCCTGTATTCAAAATCGCTTCGATCACTTCATCGGTTTTCCTGTCGTGATCGGCCTCCGACGCTCCGGTCCTGGCATCCAGAAATCGCACCAGGCCTTGATTGATGGCCGGCTCCCACAAGATTTCCGCGCCGGGAAGGCTTCCGATTCCGATTACCAGGTCACGGGCATATTGGCAGCAACGATCCACCATGTCCTGCACGCCATTTTTGCCGAGTTGGCGCAAGGCCGCATAGGTGGGAAAGCCGCGCGCGCGGCGCGACCATTCGGGATTCCAATCCATTTCATCGCGCGCATCGGAATTGTGAGTGATGTATGCCGCACGGCAGGACATAGCCGCGCGATGGGCTTCGGCATTGGCGACGAAGGCATACCCCGAATCAAAGGGGACATTGAGCCACTTATGGCCGTCGGTGGCCCAGGAATCCGCCTGGTCCACTCCTTCGACGAAATGGCGGTAGCGCGGGCTGGCCGCGGCCCACAAACCGAACGCTCCATCGACGTGCACCCAGGCTCGGTGACGCTTCGCGATGGGAATTAATGTTTGGAAGGGATCGTAGGCTCCAATGTTGACGTCGCCGGCCTGCAGCAGGACGATTTTGGGAACGGCAGGATCGCTCGACTGCAGCGATTCTTGGAGGACTTCGGGAAGGAGGCGTCCTTGTTCATCCACGCGAAGATACTTCACATTGGAAAGCCCCAGGCCGAGCAGGCGCACGGCCCGTTCAAACGTGGCGTGGCGCTGGTCGCTGGATAAAATTTGAATTTGAGGCGCCCCGGCCAGCCCTTTTTGCTCCACGTCCCAGCCACATTTCGCGAGCAATGCGTGACGAGCGGCCGCGAGGCAGGTGACGTGCGCCATCTGGCATCCCGTGACCAGCGCAAAACTTGCGCTTGGGGGAAGCCGCAAAATTTCTTTCAGCCAGCCTCCGGCAATCTCTTCCACCACTGCCGCTGCCGGCGAGCAGGCGTATAGCGCGGCGTTCTGCTCCCACCCGGATGTCATCAAATCCGCCGCAAGCGCCGCGGGCACCGCGCCTCCGATTACCCATCCGAAGAATCGGCCGCCGGCCGTGCCCAGTAACCCTCCTTCGACGCCGCGCGCCAGTTCCGCGACAACTTGCTGCGGCGGCAGGCCTTCATCCGAGAGCGGCTTGGCCAGCCGTTGGCGCAAAGTTTTCAGGTCCGCTGTCGCGGCCACCGAGCTTGTGTCCAGATTCTCGAGGTGTGAAATCACGTTTGCGAAAGCCGTATCCAAAGCCGCGCGAAAATTCGGGTCGAGTTTTTTCATGCCTCAATTCTAAAATCTTTTCGCGCGGGCAATCCATCCGAATCTTGCTGCGGATGTTTCGTCGCGCCCGCCAATGTGGACCGCCGCACCATCCAATTTGGCGATTGAATCGCGACGCGCAAGCCCGTCCAATACTTCTTCATCGCCGAGAAGCGGGCGGTTTCCGCTTTCTGGGCTGATCCAGGCAGTTAGGACGAGAATTTCGGCGCTGCCATGCCGTAATTTGAATTCGACGGGTATACTACCCCGGTCTCGCGGAGGTTCGACACGTGGGTCTGACCATCATCGATTGGGTGATCATGTGCGTCTACTTCGCCTTTGTGCTCGGCATCGGCGTCGCACTGAAGCGCTACATGAAGACCGGCACGGATTTCTTCCTGGCCGGGCGTTCCCTTCCCGCATGGATTTGCGGGCTCGCGTTTATCTCCGCCAATTTGGGAGCGCAGGAAGTGATTGGGATGGCGGCTTCCGGCGCGAAATATGGTATCGCCACCAGCCACTTTTATTGGATCGGCGCCATTCCGGCGATGGTTTTTGTCGGCGTGTTCATGATGCCTTTTTATTACGGCTCGCGGGCGCGATCGGTGCCGGAATATCTGCGGCTGCGGTTTGATGAAAAGACGCGCGGGCTGAATGCGATTTCATTCGCGACGATGACGATTTTCTCCTCGGGCATCTCGATGTACGCGATGGCGAAATTGATCATCATCCTGCATATCCTGGATGCGCCTTTTCAGAAACTGGGAATCGACAAATCGTGGATTTTTCATGTGGGAATCATCGCATCGGCGCTGATCGTGCTTGCTTATATTTATCTCGGCGGGCTGACCAGCGCGATTTACAACGAAGTGCTGCAATTTTTTTTGATCGTGGCGGGATTTCTTCCGCTGGTCTGGCTGGGCTTGAAAAATGTGGGCGGATGGTCTGGATTGAAAGCCACGCTCGGGCCGAGCTACACCGAAGCATGGCACGGAATGGCCAGCCCGCACGCCAACCGGCTGGGAGTGGAATGGTTCGGGCTGTCGATGGGACTGGGATTCGTGCTTTCGTTCGGATACTGGTGCACGGATTTTCTGGTGGTGCAGCGGGCCATGGCCGCGGATTCGATGGGCGCGGCGCGGCGGACGCCGCTGATCGCGGCGTTTCCGAAAATGTTTTTCCCGTTTCTTGTGATTCTTCCGGGACTGATCGCCATCGCGCTGCCTTCGCAGCTCGCGCGGACCGGGGCGGCGATGCAATCTTCACCTGCCATCTCGACGGCTGGTTCGCTCGAGGGCGGGCAGGGACTGATCCCGCCGAAAGTGGATCCGAGCACTGGAAAGCCTGTTTACGATAGCGCCGGAAAGCCAGTGCTGGATTACGACCTGGCGATTCCGAATATGCTGGTCCACTACTTCCCAACTGGCTTGCTTGGACTGGGGCTGACCGCGCTGCTGGCCAGTTTTATGTCAGGGATGGCGGGAAACGTGACCGCGTTCAACACCGTTTGGACCTACGATATTTATGAGCCGTATATCCATCCCGGCGCGAGCGATCATCACTATTTAAATATGGGGCGCGCAGCGACTGTTTTTGGAATTGCGCTTTCGATTGCCGCGGCTTATATGGCCACGCGCTTCAACAACATTATGGATATGTTGCAGCTTGTATTTGCGTTCGTGAACGCTCCACTGTTCGCCACGTTTCTTTTGGGAATGTTCTGGAAGCGCACCACGGGGCACGGAGCGTTTACCGGATTGCTCTCCGGCACCATCGCCGCAGCGCTTCATCATGGATTGACTTTGCCGGTGGGCGCGATACCCGGCGTGAAGGGTGGATGGATCGCAGTGATTCATTCCTATCCCAGCGAAATGGCGCAGAATTTCTGGACTGCGATTTTTGCGTGGACCACCTGCTTCGTCGTCACCATTTTGGTAAGCGTGATGACCAAGCCGCGGGAAGAAAAGGAACTTGTAGGGCTGGTCTATTCGCTCACACCGCGGCCGAAAGTAGCGGAGAAACACTGGTACATGCGTCCGGGAATTCTGGCCGTGATTGTGCTGGCTGTGACGGTTGTTTTGAATATCATCTTTCGATAGAGCGCTGCGCTGCGGCAGGAGCGGCGAAGAATGATTTTGCATGCGCCGCCGGGAGGTTCGTGTGGGACTGGATATCCGATTGCCGATTGGAGCGCTCTTCACCATTTTCGGAATTTTACTTACGATTTATGGACTGGTGAGCAACCCCGCGCTTTACGCGGAACATTCGCTGGGGATTAACGTCAATTTTGGATGGGGCATTGTGCTATTTGTTTTTGGTTTAATTATGTTGCTGCTGGGCGCGCGAGCAATGGCCCATCCGAAACCCGTAAATGCGGCCGCCGCGGAAAAAGAAACTGAGAGCCGATACGGTCATTGAACCTGGCAAGTGGCCCTGGGGCGCGGCCCTTCGAGGCACAGGGTAAACGTAAAGCCGGCCCCTACGAACTGCAAAGATCACCGGCTCGCTTCGACGCGCTGCCGCGCTTCGCCCAAGCCGTCGATTCCATATTCCACCACGTCTCCAGGCTTCAGATAAACGGGAGGCTTCCTTCCGTATCCGACGCCGTGCGGCGTTCCGGTGGCGATGATATCACCGGGAAGCAGCGTCATGAATTCCGAGACATAGCTTATCAGCGTTGGAATATCGAAGATCATGCTGGCCGTTGTGCTGTTCTGCCGCATTTCGCCGTTCACTTTCAGCCAGATGGCCAGTTTGTGTGTCTCGGGAATTTCGTCGCGAGCCGCGAGGAACGGGCCAACGGGAGCGAATGTGTCAGCGCTCTTTCCTTTTGTAAATTGTCCGCCGCGCTCGAATTGAAAACCGCGCTCCGAGAAATCATTGAATAGGGTGTAACCGGCCACAAATTCGAGAGCCCTTTCTTTCGGCACGTACGAAGCGCGTTTTCCAATGACGGCGGCCAGTTCCACTTCGTAATCCACTTTCGTGGCGTTGCGCGGCATCACCAGCGCATCGTTCGGCCCCATCAGCGCGCTGGTAGCTTTCAGGAAAATGACAGGCTCTTTGGGAAGTTCGCTGCCGGTTTCGGCGGCGTGATCGCCGTAATTGAATCCGATGCACACCAGTTTGCTTGGACGCCTTACCGGGGGCCCGAGCCTGATCGCGCGATCGACACGAGGCGCGCTGGACCTGTTGCGATCGAGCCAGGAGCTTAGGGCCATGATTCCATCGCGTTCGAAGAATTTCTCATCGTAATCCGCTCCGAATCCCGAGGCATCCAGGCGCACGCCGTCTTCGAGCAGCACTCCCGGTTTTTCCTCTCCTGGTTCGCCAAATCGAATTAATTTCACTTCGTTGCCGCCTCGCAATTTAGAAAATCAAGTGAATTCACTCCTGATAGTCTACGAAACGTAAGGCCGGACCGACGCCGTGATCGATCCGGACGGAGGCTTCGGGGGCTAAAGCCCACTCTTGCTCTCAACAGAAATGTCGGAGCTGAAGAGTCTGCGTGGCAATTCGGTTTTGGTAGTCGCCACGCGTGGCTGCACTTTGCCAAGTGATTGAAAGCAAAGATGCCACCCTGAAGGGTGGCGCTGCACGATCACACCTACTTGGCGTTGCCACATAGACTCTTCAGCTCCGACTCCCCAAAAATCCGGGTGACCTTCGATTCGGGAGTAAGCTTCATTTCACGGGCTGCTGCTGCGTCAGGCAATGTAGGGTTCCCAATCCCCAGACAAGATCGACGGCGTGAATGCCGACCACTTTTCGATTGGGAAATAGTTCGGCCAGGATGCCCAGGGCTTCGCGATCTTTGGGATCGTTGAACGTGGGAACAATCACGGCGGCATTCGAAATGTAAAAATTTGCGTAGCTGGCGGGCAGGCGCTGGCCCTCGAAAATAACCGGGGACGGCATGGGCATTGGTATCACTTCGATTTTGCCGCCATCTTCGAGACGCATTCCTTCCAGGCGTTCGCGGTTTTCCGCGAGGCGCTTGTAATTAGCATCGCGCGAATTTTCCTCGCGGCACAGGACTGCCGTATTCGAATTTACAAAACGGCAAAGATCGTCGACGTGGCCGTGGGTATCGTCGCCCGCGATTCCATCGCCTAGCCACAGAATATTCGAAACGCCCAGGTTCTCGCGCAGGGCGGCCTCAATTTCCATGCGGCCGAAACCTGGGTTACGGACTTGCACCTTTTGATCGAGCAGGCATTCTTCGGTGGTGATCAGAGTGCCGCCGCCGTTGACGTCGATCGCTCCGCCTTCCAGAACAAATTCTTTTCCATCGATCAACGCGCGAAACATGGGAACTTTGCAGGGCCCGCGCAGCCTTTTCCGGAACGGTAGCGTCTTTTTTCCAATCGGCATACTTAGCCCAGGCATTGAATTTGAATCGCACAATCGCCACCTGGCGCGGATTTCCAGAGCGTTTCACGAAAATTGGCCCAGAATCCCGGGACCATCCGCGATTGGTGGGAAATTCGAAGAATTGCACGCAGGACGAATCCACGCCCACGCTTTTCAGCACGCTACGCGCGCGAGCTTTATGCTTTTTCGAATTCACCAGGATGCGAACTGTTTCGCCTTCGGCGAGCTGGCGGACAATTTCACCGTACACCCAGTGAATTGGCTCGATCTTGCCGGGCCAGTCCGTGGGATTGTGCGGCCAGCCGAGCCAGGTCGCTTCGTGCGGTTCCCACTCGGCGGGCATGTGGAATCCGCGAGCCGCGGGAGTTTCCGTTGCGATTGGATTGGAAACTAAGGTTTTTTGGCCCACGTTGGCTCGTGAAGAAATCGTTGGTTGATTCCGGAATAGGCGTCGATGCGGCGGTCGCGCAAAAATGGCCAGTTGCGGCGAACGTCTTCGAGATGCGCAAGGTCTACTTCGCCGTAGAGAATTTCTTCGCGATCGGTGGAACCTTCGGCAAGAATCACGCCATGCGGATCGCACAGGAAAGAAGTGCCCCAGAATTCGATTCCCGCGCCGCCCGCCGGGGAAATTTCGTGTCCCACGCGATTCACAGCCGCTACGTATATTCCATTGGCAATTGCGTGGCCGCGCTGCACGGTGCGCCAGGCATCGCGCTGCGAAGCGCCGAATTCCTGCTTTTCGTTGGGATGCCAGCCAATCGCCGTGGGATAAAATAAAATGCAGGCGCCTTCGAGGGCGGCCAGCCGCGCGCCTTCGGGGTACCACTGGTCCCAGCAAATCAGCGTGGAGATTCTGCCGGCCTGAGTATCGAATGCGCGGAAACCAAGATCGCCCGGCGTGAAATAAAATTTTTCGTAGTAGGCGGGATCGTCGGGGATGTGCATCTTGCGGTAGAGGCCGGCAATTTGGCCATCCGCATCGATGATGGCGGCCGAATTGTGGTAAATGCCCGCGGCGCGCCGTTCGAATACCGGAGCGATGAGAACGACTTTCGATTTGCGCGCGACGGAGGAGAGCGCTTCGGTGGTCGGTCCCGGCACCGGTTCCGCCAAATCGAACAAGGCTGCGTCTTCGCGCTGGCAAAAATATTGCGAACGGAACAGTCCGGCAGGCACACCACTTGCGCGCCGCCGCGCGGCCGCTTCTTCGACGCTCGCGATCGCGCGATTCAAATTGTCCGCGGGGTCCTTGGACATCGACATCTGCACCAGGCCCACGGTGAATTTATTTGGCGGCTGGCATGAACAGAGAGGCTACCTCAAATGCGGCGGCAAAACCAGATGGGAGGTCGTTACCGAAGTGTCCAACCGCGGTGTTCGATGAACGAATCTATTAAATGTGAAAAGAGTGCGCATACTGTCACAACCACGAGAAACGACACTCCGAACCAAAGTAGCAATACGCGAGATATGAGGTCAGGCAGAAAAACTGGACGGGGAAAGTGGACACGCCGAACAAATAAAGCACGAGATTGGTACGATCAGGCTCCGAATGCTCGAACGGAAAGAGAAAGCTGCGACGGCTAAAAGAATCAAGAAGCCAACAAATAACAGTTAATCATCGGGGCATCTGAATGGCTTAGAGCTAATTGATGCCCGGAGGAATTTAGCATAGCCAAAATTGAAGTTCAGGCGGAGTGGGCTCTGTGGCCTTCGGGGTCGAGACCGGCGCGCTGCTTCACCAGGGAGATGAAGGAATTGGTGGCACGAGGGAGGGTGCGGTCGCGGCGGTAGACCAGGCCGAGCTCGCGCCACAATTCCAGATCGTCGAGCGCGATCAGTTTCACTTCGCCGGAACGAACTTCATCGAGCGCATAGCTGCGGCTGATCAATGAGACGCCCAAATTGGCGGCGACGAAGCGCTTGATCATCGTGACGCTGGGCAGTTCCATGGTGACTCGCAGGCGCGAACGATAGGGGCGGAAATAGCGGTCGAGCAATTGGCGCGTAAAGCCGGTTTTGGGCAGAATCAGCGGCTGTTCGGCCACGTCGCTGCGCGTGACGGCTTTCTTTTTTGCCAGCGCGTTTTTCGTGCTGACCATCAGCATCAGCTTGTCGCGAAAGATCGAATGCACGCGCAGGTTTCGCGATTTCACCGGCATCGTGACGATACCCACGTCGATCGTGCTGTCTTCCAGTTTTTCCAAAACTTTGCGGCTGAAATTCCGGTAGATGCTGATCTGCACCTGGGGATAGAGCTGGTGATATTGCGCGAAAATTTCCGGCAAAACGTAAAGGCAGGTTGCTTCGTTGGCGCCGATATTCAATGTGCCGCCGTGGCGTGGCGGATTGATCGTTCACGGCGTGCAGCGATTCGTTGCGCAGGTTCAGCATGCGCCCGGCGTAATCGAAGAGCACCGCGCCGGCCGTCGTCAGCCGCACGGATTTTCCCGCGCGATCCAGCAATTTTTCGCCGTATTCCTGTTCGAGAAGGCGGATTTGAGCGCTGACGGCAGGCTGCGAGCGGAAAAGTTTTTGTCCCGCGCGCGAGAAACTCCTCAGTTTCGCAACTTCCACAAAAGTAGTTAGCTGGTCGAAGTCCATGGCTGTGGCAAAGGGATTATATCCGAATCCGGATCGCAATCGATGTTTGTAACCAGAACTTCAGATTTCAGCGCGCGCGGCAGTGTCTTAGGCTCCGGGGTGGTCAACTCCCCACAGCCGTCGCCATGCCCTTGAGGCTGGATGGCCTCAATCAGTTTTTAGACGCGGCGGCGGCAACGGCACGACCGGCAAACGGAGCGGCGCGCGGTCTCGTTGATCGAGACGGGCCAGCGTGGCAGCCCAGGTTTGCGCGATGGGACAGGGCAATTGCACCGGCTCGGCGCGCAGCAACGGCAACGAATTGCCGGTTCGCAGCAGGCGCTTCGCGCGCGGGCTGCCGGTAAGGCGCAGATGTTCCTTCAAAACGCGGCGCAGCCACGAATTTTCCTGCGTGGTGATGGCCGACAAGCGAAGAAATTCCGAGTTATAGCCGTCCTCGAGAAATGTGTCGCCCTGGACGTAGGCGAGCCCGCCGGTCATTCCCGAACCGAAGTTCACGCCAGCGGGACCCAGAATGACAGCAACGCCCGCTGTCATGTATTCGCAGCCGTGCTGGCCCACTCCTTCCACCACGGCCAGCGCTCCGCTATTGCGCACCGCGAAGCGTTCGCCCGCGCGGCCCGCGATATAAAGTTCGCCGCTGGTGGCGCCGTAGAGCACCGTGTTTCCCGGCCAGCACATCGCCGCGCGCGGCCGCTTCGGGGCCAGCGGTGATGGCGATGGTGCCGCCGCTCAATCCTTTGCCGACATAATCGTTGGCTTCGCCCAGCAGCCGGAATCGCAAGTTGGAAATCAGGAATGCGCCGAAACTCTGGCCGGCAGCGCCGCGGAATTCGCAGTCAATAATATTTGCCGGGATATGTCCTGGGATTTGTTCGGGGCTTTCGTCCGCGAGCGGCAGCTCCTGCTTGTTGCGCAATATGTGGCCGCTCAATTGCGCGCCAACGCTGCGGTCGGCATTGGTAATGGCAAACGAACGCGGGCGGAAGATTCCTTCCTCCGTTCGCGCCAGCACCGAGGACAATTTATTGTGTACCCCGGCGATATAGTGCGGATGTTCGGGCCGGTCCGCGGGCGCATCCGGAATGGCTTTCAGCAGGCGCGCCACGCGCGTCGAGGCTTCCAGCGTTCGCGGCCGCAATTTTTCGACGGCGCCGACGATCTCGCCAATCGACCGTGCGCCGAGCGCGGCGAGTTGCTCGCGGACGTCCGCCGCCACTCCCCGAAAATAAGTCATCACCATTTCGGGGCTTCCGGAAAATCGCGCGCGAAGTTTTTCATCCTGCGTCGCGATGCCCACCGGACAGGTGTTCAGGTGGCACTGGCGGGCCATCACGCATCCGATGGCCAGCAGCGCCGCCGTGCCAAAACCAAATTCGTCGGCGCCCAGCAGCGCCGCGACGATTACATCGCGGCCAAACTTGAATCCGCCGTCCACGCGCAGCCGCACTCGGCGGCGGAATCCCGATTTCACCAGCGCCGACTGCGCATCGCGCAAACCCACTTCCCAGGGGAGTCCGGTATTCTTGATCGACGTGAGCGGCGACGCGCCGGTGCCGCCATCGAATCCGGAAATGGTGATGACGTCGGCGCCCGCCTTGGCCACGCCCGCGGCGATAATTCCAACTCCGGCGCCGGAAACGAGTTTCACTCCGATGCGCGCTCGCGGGTTGATGGCGCGTAAATCATAAATAAGCTGCGCCAGGTCTTCGATGCTGTAGATATCGTGATGCGGCGGAGGAGAAATCAGCGACATGCCCGGAGTGGCGTGCCGCAATCGGGCGATGTAAGGACTTACTTTCGCGGCGGGAAGCTGGCCGCCTTCGCCAGGCTTCGAGCCCTGTGCCATTTTAATTTCGAGTTCGTCGGCGCGGACCAGGTATTCGGCGGTTACGCCGAATCGCGCGCTGGCCACCTGCTTCACTCGATTGGTGGCTTCCGGCTCGCTAAGATATAGCTCCGGATCTTCGCCGCCTTCGCCGGTATTGCTGCGCGCGCCCAGGCGATTCATTCCGATTGCCAGCGCGCGATGCGCTTCGGCGCTGAGCGCGCCAAGCGACATCGCTTGAGTGGAGAAGCGGCTCAAAATCGAACTCGCGTCTTCCACTTCATCGAGCGGCACCGGCGTGCCAGGCGCCACTTCGAGCAAATCGCGCACGGCAACCGGCGCGCGGCTCTCCGCGAGCGAGGCCATGCGCACGATACTTTTCCGGATCGGGGGCCTTCACGTAACTTTGGATGCGGCGCACAAATTCCGGTGAGCTGGCATGCTGCTCCGCGCCCTGGCGGAAACGGTACAAGCCTAAATCCTGGAGCGCCTGTGCCCGGGGGAAATATGCACGTAGGTGGCGCTCCAGGCTATCTTCGAGCAGATCGGCCAATTTCTTTCCGCCCAGCACAGCCGGAGCATCCTCAAAGAATTCTTCACAAACTTCGGGATCGAGTCCCACGATTTCAAACAACTGGCTATTGCGATAACTGGCCACAGTGGAAATTCCCATGCGCGCCAGCACCTTGCGCAGCCCGGCTTCCACGGCAATGCGATACCGCGCGGCGCCTCCCGGTTCCAGCGCTTCCGAAAGTTCCAAGGCGAGATAAGGAAACACGGCGCTGGCGCCTGCCGCGATCAGCAAGGCCACATGATGCGTTTCAATGGCCTGGCCGGTTTCGACAATCAACGGAACGTCGCAAAGGTCCGCGCTCACCATCGCTTTCCACGCGGTGGACAAGGCGAGCAATCCGGGCAAGGCAGCGCGCACTTCGCCGACACCGTAATCGCTGAGCAAGACCAGTTGAGGCCGCTGTGCGGCACGCCCGGCAATCGCTTCGCGGATGCGCTCCAGAGCAGCCAGAGCCGCGGGAACGCCGGCCGCGCTTTCAAAAGTGATATCAATGCGCAGCAGAGGCGAGTGATCCGAGTGACGAACGATTTTTTCAATCGCCGCCATCTGGCCAGCATCCAGCAGCGGCGAGCCCAGCACAATTTTTGCGCCCAGAGAGACATCGAGCGACATCACCTGCGCTTCGCGCAAAGGATCAATCGGGGGATTGGTCACTTGAGCGAATCTCTGCTTGCAGTAATCCCACAGCGGACGGCGAGTGCTGGAAATAAATGCGGGCGGCGCGTCGTCGCCCATGCTCCAGGTGGCTTCCTTGGCTTCCATGCCCAGAGGCTGAAAAAGCAGGCGGAACTGATCGTCGCTCCACCCCAGCGCCGCGGCTGTGCGCTGGGGATCGAAAGAATGGTTTCGAACGGGAGCCGCAACCGGTGCGAGCCGCAAAAAAGTTGTGCCCGCACTTTGAGCGGCGGCATCAGCGCTGCCGCCCAAATCGAGCAAAGTAGTAATTTCGCCGCCTCGATAGATTTTCCCGGCTGCCGGATCGACCAGCAACATTTCGCCCGGGCCCAGGCGCTGCCGCTCGGCAATTTGCTTTTCGCCGAAATCCGCAAGGCCTGCTTCGGATCCCACAATCAGCAGTCCATCCGTGGTGCGCGTGTAGCGCAAAGGGCGCAACCCGTTGCGATCGAGTTTCGCGCCCACCATTTTTCCGTCGCTGAATATCAGCGCGGCAGGGCCATCCCACGGTTCCTGCTCGCGCCCATGACGCTCAAAATATCCGCGGAGTTCCGGGCTCAAGCGGCGGTCGGATTCCCAGGCAGGCGGCGCCATGCGCAACATCGCGCCGGCAAGTCCGGCGCCGCGATGCAGCAGAATTTCCAGCGCATTGTCGAAGCTGGCCGAATCGCTGCCGCCATCTTCGAGCGAGTGGAACCAATTTCCGGCGCCGAATTCGAGCCGCACGCCATTTTCCCGCGCGCGCATCCAGCGGCGGTTCGAACCGATGGTATTGATCTCGCCGTTATGGCCCACAAAACGGAAGGGCTGGGCGAGCGTCCAGGTAGGTTGCGTGTTCGTGGAATAGCGCTGGTGAAACACAGCGAAACTGGATTTGAAATTCTTGTCGGCCAGATCGCCAAAAAACACGGGAACCTGCCAGGGCGCGAGCAAGCCCTTATAAACCACGGTGCGCGACGACAGCGAGCAGAAATAAGTACCGGCTACGCCGTTGTGCTCCACTCGCTTGCGCAGAAAGAAGAGCTGGCGCTCGAAATTGGCAATTGGATCGTCGCACGCAAAGAAACACTGCTGAATCACCGGGAGAGTGGCGGCGGCCAGCGGACCCAGCACGGATGGATCGGTGGGAACCACTCGCCAGCCCAGGCATCGCAGCCCCACTTTTTGGGCGCACAATTCTATCGCTGCCCGCGCCTGCCCAGCCTGCTTGCGGGGCAGATAGACCATGCCCAGGCCAAACGACTCGGGCAATTCGATTCCTGATTCCCGCGCGCGTCCGCGCATGAAATCCCAGGGAATTGAAGTGAGCAGGCCCGAGCCGTCACCGCTGGTGCCGTCGGCATCCACGCCGCCGCGATGAGTAAGGCGCGTCAGCGCGGTTAACGCGCGCTTAATCACGTCACGCGAGCCGCTGCTGCCGAGTTGGGCGACGAAGCCAACTCCGCAGGCGTCATGATCCGGCGAGTGGATAGGGACACGTATATGCACCTCTACTAGATACAGTCCATTCGATCGAAAAGTACAATTGAGAATTTGAATCCGGCGTATAGCTATTTTGGCGGCTGCAGAAGCGCGGGTGATTCAACGATGGAGGAGAAGCGCTCCAGTGGCACGACGGCGAATTTCGCAACGTAGCTCGTCTGGATGTCATCCCGAGATCGATTCCCAGATCGAGGGACCCAGAGTCCACTGTGAATTGCGCACGTTGCTCCGGATTCTTCGGCCCGCACAATTCGCGGACCTCGGAATGACTGCTTCGTGCCGGGCAGGAGTGGCGCGAATTACACTAAGCGACGCGACGCCCCAGCGCGGGCGCGATGATTCGCAGTTCCTTCATCAATTGGCCGAATTGCTCGGTAAACAGCGATTGCGCGCCGTCAGAGAGCGCGTGTTCCGGATCGTGGTGCACCTCAATCAACAATCCATCCGCTCCTGCCGCCAGCGCCGCTCGCGCAATTGCCGGAACCTGGCTGCGCCGTCCGATCCCATGTGAAGGATCGCCTACAATCGGCAGGTGCGACAAATGCTTGATGACGGGAAACGCCGCAATGTCGAACGTGTTGCGCGTGCTGGTTTCAAACGTGCGAATTCCGCGCTCGCAAAGCACCACGTTGTAATTCCCTCCCGCCAAAATATATTCGGCGCTGAGCAAAAGTTCCTCGATGGTCGCGGATAACCCGCGTTTCAGCAGCACCGGCTTGCGGATTTCGCCCAGTCCTCGCAGCAAATTGTAATTCTGCATATTCCGCGCGCCCACCTGGAACATATCCACGTAAGGCAGCATCAATGGAATCTGCGCGAGCTCCATCACTTCCGTCACCACCAGCAGATCATTTTTGTCGGCGGCCTCGCGCAATAATTCCAGTCCCTTTTCTCCCAAGCCCTGGAACGAATATGGCGAACTGCGCGGCTTGAATGCGCCGCCGCGAAGCAATCGCGCCCCGGCTTGCGCTACTCGTTCGGCGACGCGATGAATCTGATCTTCCGATTCCACGGCACAAGGCCCGGCGGCGACGAACACTTCCTGCCCGCCGAAGCGCACGCCTTTGCCGATTTCAACGATCGTTCCTTCGGGACGGAAGCTGCGGCTGGCCAGTTTGTAGGGATGCGCAATGCGAACCAGTTCCTCGACGCCCGCTGCCGCGCGAAGCGCTTCGAGTTCGCCGCGGCGGCTCTCGTCGCTGCCCACTGCCGCGATCACCGTTCGCTCCACGCCTCGAATCAAATGCGCCTGGTAGCCGCATTCCCTGATCCGGTCCACCACATGATTGATTTGTTCTTCGCTCGCGTCGGAAAGCATATTCACGACCATGGGATTAGCCTCTCACTTGGGTTTGTGATTTCTTAGCGTGCGGAATTGCCGCGGGATAGCAGCCGAGAATCCGCACGTTGTCGGTCAGTGATTCCAGCTCCCGGAGCGCGTCCATCACTTCGGGGTCGTTCGTCGAAGCCTGCAAATCCAGGTAAAAACGGTATTGCCAGGGATGTCCCAGCACGGGGCGGCTTTCAATTTTCAGCATATTGATATTCCGCCGCGAAAAGGCGCCCAGCGCGTGATAGAGCGCCCCGGGCTGGTGCGACAGTTGAATCACCAGAGATAATTTGCCGGCTTCCTTCGCTACCGCCGGCGCGTCAGCCGCCAGCAGCAGAAACCGCGTGTAGTTTTCCCTGTGATCTTCCAGATGCTCCTGAAGGATTTTGCCGCCGTAAACTTCCGCCGCGCGACGCCCCGCGATTGCGGCCCGCGAAGGATCGCCAGCCGCCAGGATTTCCCGCACGCTTCCGGCCGTATCTTCCACCGCGATCCGCTTCAGCTTGGGATGGGTGGAAAAAAAATGCTCGCACTGTGCCAGAGCCACAGGGTGGGATTCCACGGTGGTGATTTTATCCAGCTGCGCGCCGGGCACGGCAATCAAGTTCATCACGATTGGGATCACCACTTCGCCGATGATGGTCAACTTGCTTTCCACAAGCAGGTCGTAGGACCGGTGCACCGATCCCGCCAAACTGTTTTCAATGGGCGCCAGAATCCGATCGGCCAAACGCTGCTCGATTGCCGCAAACGCAAGTTCAAACGTGGGCCGCGGCACGAGCTCGATTTTTTCACCGAGCAGCCGGACAGCGGCTTCTTCGCTGAATGCGCCGCGCTCGCCCTGGAAGGCCACCCGCGGGATGTGCCTTGGGTTGGTCATTGCCGCGCCTGAGTGCTTTGTGATTTTGACCGCGCATTTTTTGCTCGCGCACGGCGTCGCTTTAATGGCCGTTCATTATTTTCCGCGCGCAAAGGACGCAGCCTCTGCCTGTCCGGCTGCATGCCGGATTCTTCCACTTTCCTGGTTTCGCGGATGATCAATCGGAATAGACGGCTCACCGCTCCGTCGCTCAACGGACCCTCGTTCCGTCCCCACACGCGTTTCAACACTTCCCTTTCGCGATGTGGAATGCGCAGCGGCAATCCCTTGTCGCGCTTGAGCTTTCCGATTTCGACGGCGATTTCCAGCCGCCAATTCAGCAGGTGGACGATTCCCTCGTCGATTTCATCAATTACATTGCGCAGTTCTTGAATGCTCATGGCCCGTTTCCTTTGCCGGCAGCCCTGAAACAAAAAAGGCCGCTTAACCTTTTTGGTTAGCGGCCCGGCTGTTCGAAACTTGCTGCGGCGTTTAGGTGTTAGCTTTGATTCCCTCCGCGCCCAAGCCTCGCCGGCCCGCTCCCCGGATATGGGAAGCGGTACGTAAAGGCGTAAAGATAATAAAATCGGTGTTGCATGGCGCGGCTTCCAATTCTCCTGAATTCTGCGAAATGCAAAAAACTCGAACGCTGCACTTCAACTGCGGACATCACTATAGCCGCGGCTGCAAGCAGCGGTCAATACCTTCTTTTGTAAATTTTTCGTTACAGGCGTTTTGGGGCCCCAAAGCGGGCCGGCGTTCCGCGGCCTTTAAGCAATCTTTCCCCGGTACATCGCCATGCCAACCGCCGCGTTCATCTTCAGCCGTTCCAGCGCGCGCACTTCACGCTGGCTGCGGATTCCGCCCGCCGCGGTAATGGGCAATTGCGTGGCGCGGCGCAGCGCTCGATACCATTTCAAATTCGTTCCTTTCATGGTTCCTTCCGCGTCCACATAAGTGCACAAGAATTCCGAACAATATGGCTCGAGTTCTGGAATCACGTCTTCCGCCCGCAGGCGCAATTTTTCGCGCCAGCCGCGCACAACGATGTAGCCGCCGTCGGTATCCAGCGCAAGCATGATCCGCTGAGCGCCAATTTTCTTGGCCAGCCCGTTCAGAAATTTGTGATCCACGCGGCCTTCTCGAAACGCGGCGCTGCCCACAATCACTTTGTCCGCTCCCCAACTGGCCACCCGCTCCGCGCGAGCCCGGGTGCGAATACCGCCGCCCACCCGCACCTTCATCTCATACTGAAAGGTGGCCTTCCAGCAAAGAGAACGCACCAGGCGGTCATTGCGGCCCCGCCGCAACGCAGCATCCAAATCGATCACGTGCAAAAACTTGTATCGCCGGAAACTTTCGAGCAGGCCGAAAACATTTTCCACCTCGAGCATGCGGCGGCGCCCGCGCACCAGTTGCACCGCGCGGCCTCCCTGCAAATCAATGCACGGAACAATCATCGGCTGATCCGCACTGGCAATCCGCGCCCGGCGAGAAACTGCTTCAGCGCGCCGATGGGCTGGATGCCGTCATGAAAAATCGAAGCGGCCAGCGCCGCGTCGGCACAGCCCTCCTGGAACACGGCGAAAAAATCTTCCGGAATCCTGGCGCCGCCCGAAGCAATTACCGGCACGCAGACGGCGCGCGAGACCGCAGCGGTGAGCTCGCAATTAAATCCAGCGCCGGTGCCGTCGCGGTCGATGGAGGTAAGCAGGATTTCACCCGCGCCACGCTCCACTCCTTCCCGCGCCCAAGCGACCGCTTCGAGATCCGTGGCTTCGTGCCCGCCGCGTACGAACACTCGCCAGCGATCGCCAGTGCGCTTGGCATCAATCGCCAGAACCACGGCTTGTGAGCCGAATTCATCGGCAATCTCGGAAAGCAACGCCGGGTGCCTCACGGCGGCGGTATTGATGGTCACTTTGTCCGCGCCCGCGCGAAGCACGGAGCGAGCTTCGTCGAGCGTGCCAATTCCACCGCCCGCGCTGAGAGGAATCGACAATTCGGCCGCGACGCGGCGAATGGTTTCAAGAAACGTGGGGCGGCCATCGCGCGAAGCGGCAATATCGAGAACCACCACTTCATCCGCGCCCTCCCGGTTGTAACGGGCCGCCAGCGCCGCGGGATCGCCGGCATCGCGCAGTCCCACGAACTGCACGCCCTTTACCACGCGCTTGCCGTCCGTGTCGAGGCAAGGAATGATGCGGCGCGCCAGAGTCATCGCGCGAACTCCAGAAAATTGCGCAGCACCAGCACCCCCGCGTCACCCGATTTTTCAGGGTGGAATTGCACCGCGAGAATATTTCCCTGCTCGATCACGGCGGCGAAATTCGCGGCGTGATCGCATTTCGCCACCGTCTGCGGGCCTTCGCCCGGCGCCGCGTAGGAATGTGCAAAATAAAAATAAGTTCCAGCAGGCAATCCGCTCAGCAGCACGCTGCCCGGCCGCGATTCCTGAACCGTGTTCCATCCCATGTGCGGCAGTTTCGAAGTGGGCGGTAATTGGCGAACCGTTCCCGCGAAAATGCCCAACCCGGCCGTCTCTGGCGCTTCTTCGCTCGATTGATAGAGCGCCTGCAATCCCACGCAGATTCCAAGAAACGGAACGCCCCGTTTTAATGCTGCGCGCAACGCCGCCAGCACATCTTGCTTTTCCAGCGCGCGCATCATGGCGGCAAAGTGCCCCACACCCGGCAGAACGATTGCTTCCGCGGATTCGATTTCCGCGGCACTCGCCGTGCGCTGCGTTTCCGCACCCAGCCGCGCCAGTGCGCGCTCGACCGACGGAAGATTCCCCGCTCCGTAATCCACCAATGCGATTTTCACAGCAGGCCCTTCGTCGATGGCAAAATGCGCCGCAATTGCCGGTCGCGGCTGGCGGCAAAGCGCAGAGCGCGCGCGAATGCCTTAAACAGCGCTTCTACTTTGTGGTGCGACGACCTTCCGTAGAGCAGCCGCAGATGCACATTGGCCGAAGCGGCGTGCGCGAACGCCTCGAAAAAATCCTCGAGAAGTTCCGTCTGAAAATCCCCCGCCATTCGCGCGCCGATCTTGAAGCGGCAAACACAATGCGCGCGTCCGCTTAAATCAATCGCCGCCATCGCCAGCGTTTCATCCATGGGCATCCAGAAATATCCGGCGCGCAGAATCCCGCGCTTCGATCCCAGCGCTTTGCGCACTGCTTCTCCCAGCACGATTCCCACATCTTCCACGGTGTGGTGCTGGTCCACATCCAAATCGCCGCGCGCTTCGAGTTCCAGGTCGAACGCGCCATGCCGCGCGAACAGATCGAGCATGTGGTCAAAGAAACGAATGCCTGTGTTCACCTGAGAGCGCCCGCGACCATCCAGATTCAGGCGAATTTGAATGTCGGTTTCCTTGGTGGTGCGCCGCAGATTCGCTTTTCTCATTGCAGCAATTCCTCCACGGCTGCGACGTTGCGCAGAATCACTTTGGCGCCGTGCTCTTTCAGCCGCGCCGCGCACAGCCGCCGTGCCAAAGCGCGAGGAGGCAGCACTCCGGCGAATAGAATTCCCGCGCGCTGCGCCGCCTTGGCATCGTCCACGTTGTCTCCCACGTAAAGCGCGCCGTTGGGATCGCGTCCATTCAGAATCTTGAGCAGCCCTTCGGGGTGCGGCTTCAGCTTGGCGATGTCGTTTTGGGTCACGATTCCGCGAAAATATTTCTCCACGCCGAAGCGATCGAGAGTCGGCTCCAGCTCCCGCCGCGTGCGCCCGGTAAAAATAGCCAGCTCCGCCTTTTTTGCCAGCCGCCGCAAATTCGGCAGCGGCAGCAACCAATGTTCGCGCAGAAATGTGCCGTCGTCTATTTTCACCCCAGTAGAAAACCTGGAATTGCCGTTTTACTTCCTCGAACGGAACGCGCGCGCCAAGCGAACGGATCCAGTGGTGGCTCAGCTTCCAATCGTCGTTATAGCCGCCGCGATTTTTCCAATCCTGAATCGCGACGCGCGGCACGGACTTCCCCGTGAAATGCTTCACCGTCATCAGGATGGTCGAGTGAAACGTGTCGCGCACATCCACCAGCACGCCATCCATATCGAAGATTACAATTGCGATTTTTGATTTCACCAGATTCTCTCAATCACGCGAAGCAGTTTGCGCGTTTCGCTGCGGGTTCCCGCGGTGATGCGCACATAGCCCGCCCGGTCAAAATCGGCGCGCCGGTCGCGCACCAGGATTTTTTCACGGCGCAACTTTGCCAGCAACTCCGTGGCGCGGGCGCCAAAATCAACCAGCACAAAATTTGCCGCGCTTTCGAAGAATGGGATCCCCAAACGCACGAAGGCATTTTCCATTTCTCTTTTGCTCAGGTGGGCTTCCCTCACGCTTCGCCGCAGGTATGAACCACCCCGAGTCATGGCCTCCGCCGCCGCCAGGGCCGCCACGCTGACGGGATACGGAGAGAGCGCTTTTTGCAACTCTCCGGCAATCGCGGAACGCGCGAACACGCAACCGATGCGCAAACCGGCCAGCCCGGCCGCCTTCGAAAATGTGCGCGTCACGATCAGGTTCGGATACTTGTGAATCCAGGGCAGCGCCGTCGCGCCGCAATAATCGAAATAGGCTTCGTCGATCACCACCAGGGTGTGTTTTGCGGCATCCAGAATTTTGCTCAGGCTCCCGAGCGGCACCAGCGTGCCGGTGGGATTATTCGGATTCGCCAGGAAGAAGACGTCAGGACGCAAAACTCGCCGGCCCAAAACATTCAGCAGGCTTTCCAGCGGAAATTGCATCTTCTGGCCATATCGCAAAGAAACAATTCGAGCGCCGGCGCGCTCCGCATAGAAACGGTACATGGCAAACGTCGGCTCGACGAGCAGCACGGAACGCCCGGGTTCGATGAACGTGTCGACGATCAATCGTAGAGCGTCGTCCGTTCCCGTCGTGAGCAACAATTCCGCGGGCTGCACGCGAAAATACCGCGCCAGCTTTCTTCGCACAGTTTCATATTCCGGATAAATCGCCACCTGATCCGCGGTCAATCGCCGCAACGCGCGGCGAACCGCCGGCGCGCAGCCCATGGTGTTCTCGTTGAAGTCCAACCGCATTTTGCCGCAGCGGCCTTCGAGCGGAGGATGATAGGGCCGCATGCCTAACACGGCGCGGCGCGGCTGAATCGGCAATTTCATTCGCGCACCTCCACGGCTCGCGCGTGCGCCTGTAAACCTTCGGCCTCGGCAAGCGTCTTCACGGTTTGCGCCAATCTCGCAAAACCGTTTTGCGAAATTTTTTGCACCGTAAAACTCTTCATGAAGTCGATTGTAGAAAGCCCGCCCTCGACCGCGGCCCAACCCGCCGTAGGCAGCACGTGATTCGTACCCGTCGCGTAATCGCCCAAGGGCTGCGCGCTGAAACCGCCAAGAAAAACGCTGCCGGCCGAATTGATTTTCTTTAGCAGGCTTTCATCGCCGTCCGGAAGGCTTAAATGTTCCGGCGCAAAATCGTTCGCAAACTGAATCGGCGGATTTCATTCCGGACGCCATCAGGATCGCGCCGCGCTCCGGAATCGAACGCCAGGCCGGGTTGCTTTTTGGCAACTGTTCCAATTGGCGCAACACTTCGGCGCGGATAGCAACGGCGAGCTTCCGCGAAGTAGTCACGAGCAACGCCACCGCATCGGGATCGTGTTCCGCCTGAGCCAGCAAATCCGCGGCGATGTAGCGCGGATTGCCGCGCTCGGACAAGATCAACAATTCGGTTGGACCGGCGAGCCGGTCGATCGCGCAGTCCGAACGGATCAGCCGCTTGGCGGCCGTCACATAGCGGTTGCCGGGACCGAAGATTTTGTCCATGCGGGGAATCGTTTCTGTTCCGTAGGCTAGCGCGGCAATCGCCTGCGCTCCGCCCACTCGCGCGAGACGGCGCACGCCGAGCAAATGGGCCGCGGCCATCAACGCCGCATTCGGCCTCGGAGATGCCACCACAATTTCGGCCACGCCTGCCACTTGCGCCGGAATCACGGTCATCAGCAAGGTCGAGAGCAAAGAAAAACGGCCGCCGGGCAAGTAGCAGCCGACGGCTCGCAACGGCCTGACGGCCTGCTCGACATGAACGCCGGGTTCGACGCTGAGCTGCCACGGCTGCGGCTTCTGCCTCTCGGCAACGCGGCGAATATTTCCGGCCGCTTGCTCGATCGCGCGAATCAGTTCCCGGCTGGCCGAACGCCGCGCCTGACGCATTTCGCGCGGACTCACCCAGATATCTTGGTGATCGAAGTCCATGCCATCGAGACGTTTTGTCCACGCAAGCAGCGCGCGGTCTCCGCGATTGCGCACGTCGTTCACAATCCGCTGCGCCACTTTCTCCGCTTGCTGATCGGGCATGCGGCGTTTGCGAATCAGCTTTCCGATGTTCGATTTTGTCAGTTTCAGAATTTTCATCATTTCAATTTCACGATTCAGGGCACGATTTTGTTTAACGGATATTCGACGATTCCCTGCGCCCGCGCGGCTTTCAATCGCGGAATGATCTGCCGCACCAGTTCTTCATCCACAACTGTGTTGACGGCTACCCAGCCTGGATCGCTTAGCTCGGAAATAGTTGGATTCTTCAACGCGGGAAGAGCTTTCAGAATTCCCGGCAAATCTTCGCGGCGGATATTCAACATCAAGCCCACTTTCGCATATGCGGCGATGGCGCCCTGCAGCAGCAACACCAGGTTCGAGATTTTCTCCTGCTTCCACGGATCAGCGTATGCCGCGGAATTGGCGATAAATTGCGGCGCCGATTCCAGCACCGTGTCGACGACGCGCAGGCGATTCGCGCGCAGCGAGGAGCCCGTTTCCGTCACCTCCACGATCGCATCCGCGAGTTGCGGCACTTTCACTTCGGTGGCGCCCCAGGAAAAATCCACGCGCGCGGTGACGCCGTGTTTCGCCAAATATTGTTTGGTCAATTCGACGGCTTCGGTGGCGATCACTTTGCCTTCCAGATCGCGCACCGATTGTACTGGCGAATCTTCGGGCACCGCCAACACCCAGCGCACACGCGTTAGACGCTGCTTGGCATAAACCAGTTCCGCCACCTCGATAACGCCCGAACCGGTTTCGAGAATCCAGTCTCGACCCGTGATTCCGGCATCCAGCGCGCCGCTTTCCACGTAGCGCGCCATTTCCTGCGCGCGAACCAGCATGCAGGTAATTTCCGAATCGTCGATCGCGGGGAAGTAGCTGCGCGAATCCACGGTGATGCGCCACCCGGCGCGCGCGAAAAGTTGCAGCGTGGCATCCTGCAAGCTGCCTTTTGGAATTCCCAGGCGCAATAGGCTCACGACGGTTCGCCTTTGCCGTAGACGGCATTCGCATCAAACGTTTTTTCGCTGGCGATCACCAGCGTGCCATCCGCGCTGAGGCGGCGGAAAAAACAATTGTGATAGCCCTCGTGGCAAACTCCCGGGCCGGCGGCGTCCACGCTCACCAGCACCGCGTCCGCGTCGCAATCCACGCGCAGTTCGCGAAGCCGCAGGCGATGGCCGCTCTGCTCGCCCTTGGTCCATAATTTTTTGCGCGACCGGCTGTAGAAGGTCACGTCGCCCGTTTCGAGTGTGGCTGCCAGCGCCTCCGCGTTCATAAATCCCAGCATGAGGACTTCGCCCGACTCGAAATCCTGCACGATTGCGGGCACCAGACCGCCCAGTTTGCTGTAATCGAGTTCCACGTCCCCTCCAGATTTCGCTGGCTCTGAAATATGCCATCAAAAACAAAAAGCCCGCCGGTTTTTGGTGCCAGCGGGCTCTAGAAAGCTAAGATTGCGTTTCAGCTAACCAGGATTCCCGAGGCACATCGCCACGCTATAATGGTAATGATGGTGGTGTCGATGCGCCCGCAGGTCCATGGTCAAAAGTGAAAATACAGGAAGTCGATCAGGCTGTCAAATAAAGATTTAGCGATTTCGCGGCAGGAATGGGCCGTCTGGTTATTGCAGGCTAGAAACGTAGCGGTAGGCCGGTTTGCACGGTTTCAGGCAACCTCTCCCATAAGCGCTACTTATATGACCCAGAACAATTATAAATTTGACTTAGGTCACCGGCTCAGGCTTTCTAGTGGGATTAAAGGCGTGGTAGACAAACTCGACCGGCTGGCAGGCAGACCCGATTTCTAACCGGAGCTGAGGGAGAAGACTATGGCGAAAATGTATTGGGAAGACGACGCAAAACCTCGATTGTTGGAAAAGAAACGAATCGCAGTGCTCGGCTATGGCAGCCAGGGCCGCGCACACGCGCTGAATCTGCGCGATAGCGGGCTCGATGTGACGGTGGGTCTTCGCCGCGATGGACGCACCTGGAAACTCGCGCAACAGGATGGCTGGGCGCCGCAAGAACCTGCCCAGGCAGTGGCATCGGCTGATGTGATCGCGATCCTGGTGCCTGACATGGCCCAGCCCAAGCAGTATCGCGAGGAAATTGCCCCGAACCTGAAGGCGGGCGCAATGCTGCTCTTTGCTCACGGTTTCAATATCCATTACAAGCAGATTCAGGCCCCCGCCAACGTGGACGTGGCAATGGTGGCGCCGAAAGGGCCTGGGAATCTGGTCCGCCGCCAGTTTGAAGAAGGCCGCGGCGTCCCCTGCCTTGTGGCTGTTCATCAGGATGCCAGCGGTGTGGCATTTGATCGCGCTCTGGCTTATGCGCATGCGCTGGGCGGCACGCGTCCCGGCGTGATCGCGACCACATTCGCGGAAGAAACCGAAACAGACCTGTTTGGCGAGCAGGCGGTTCTGTGCGGCGGCGCAACGGAATTGATGGCAGCCGGCTGGGAAACTCTGGTGGAAGCCGGGTACCAGCCCGAAGCGGCTTATTTCGAATGCATCCATGAATTGAAGCTGATCGTCGACCTGATTTACGAAGGCGGCTTCGCTCAGATGCTGAAATACGTCAGCGACACGGCGAAGTACGGCGACCTGACCCGTGGCCCGCGCGTGGTGGACGACCGTGTGCGCCAAACGATGAAGAAAATCCTTTCCGAAATTCAATCCGGGCAATTCGCGAAGGAATGGATCGCGGAAAATCAGGCGGGGCTTCCTGAGTACAACAAACTCCTTGAGAAAGATTTGAATCATCCGCTTGAAAAGGTGGGAAAGGAACTTCGCTCGCAGATGTCGTGGCTCAGGCCGGCGGAAGCGGTGGCGCGGAGCGGCCGGTAAAGCAGCGCAGGCACTCCTGCCTGCGTGCATTTGCGTTGCGCAAGCTCTACCCGCAAGCGGGCCAACTTTGCAAATGTATTTTTGATTAGGAGCCGAAAAAAAGGGTTCGTCCCCATGAAGAAAACCGGAGCGCAAATTCTTTGGGAATGTCTGGAGCGGGAAGGCGTGAAGCACGTCTTCGGCTATCCGGGCGGAGCCATTCTTCCCGCGTATGACGCTCTGCAGCACAGCAACATCCACCACGTGCTGGTGCGCCATGAACAGGGCGCCACGCACATGGCGGATGGCTACGCGCGAGCTAGCGGCCAAGTGGGAGTGGCCATCGCCACTTCGGGGCCGGGAGCTACGAATATGGTTACCGGCATCGCCACGGCCATGATGGATTCTTCTCCGATCGTCTGCATTACCGGGCAAGTGGGCAGCAAGCTGATCGGCTCCGATGCTTTTCAGGAGACGGACATCACCGGAATTACTTTGCCAATCACCAAGCACAATTACCTGGTGACGCGGCCAGATGAATTGGCGCGCACTCTGCGCGAGGCGTTTTACGTGGCGCGGTCGGGACGTCCCGGCCCGGTGCTGGTGGATATCACGAAAGACGCGCAGCAATCGACTTGCAATTTCGAGTGGGACCTGGCCAAGCCCAAATTGCCAGGATACCGTCCGAATTTTTATCCCGTGGCACGGGAATTGACGAATGCCCTGGAATTAATTCGCAATGCCAAGCGTCCCGTGATTCTTGCCGGACACGGTGTAATTGTCTCGGGCGCGATGAACGAATTGCGCGAGTTTTCGGATCGGGCGGGGATTCCGGTGGCGCTGACTTTGCTTGGCCTGGGTGCGTTTCCAGCATCGCATCCGCTGAATTTGGGAATGATGGGGATGCACGGGGAAGCCTGGGTGAACAACACGATTCAGGAAGCCGATCTGTTGCTCGCCCTGGGAATGCGATTCGACGATCGCGTGACTGGCAATTTGAAAACCTACGCGCCAAACGCCAAGAAAATCCACATTGAAATCGATCCGGCGGAAATCAATAAACTTGTGAAGGTGGATGTGGCGCTAGTGGGCGATCTGCGCGAAGTGTTGAGAGAACTGTTGCCGCGCATCGAATCGCTTGATCGCAGCGAGTGGCTCGATCATATCGATCAACTGAAGGGCGATTCCGCCGTTCGCGACATTCAGAACTTGCCGGATAACGGACATTTGTATGCCGCGCACGTGATCAGCGATCTGTGGCGCGAAACGCGCGGCACGAATACGGTGGTGGTGACGGATGTGGGACAGCACCAGATGTGGGAAGCGCAATATTACAAGCACGAAGAGCCGCGCTCGCTGATTACCTCCGGCGGACTTGGGCACCATGGGATTCGCGCTGCCCGCGGCGATCGGAGCCAAAGTGGCGCGCCCGGAAGCCGAGGTGTGGGCGGTGGTGGGCGACGGCGGATTTCAGATGACCATGTGCGAGATGGCCACGATTGTTCAGGAAAAGCTGAAAATTAATATCGCCATCATCAACAACGGCTACCTGGGCATGGTGCGGCAATGGCAGGAATTTTTTTACGACCGCAACTATGCAGCCACACCACTGCTGAATCCGTGCTTCACCAAGCTGGCGGAAGCTTACGGGATTCGCGCGGCGGTGGTTTCCGAGCGGATGCAAACCGTTCCGGCGGTGCAAGAGGCCCGCAAGCACGATGGTCCGATGCTGCTCGATTTTGTGGTGGAGCAGGAAGACACGGTGTATCCGATGGTCGCGGCGGGAGCCGGGCTGCACGAAATGATCCGGCGGCCGAGCCCGATTGTCGAGACCGCTTTGGACGATTGAGGTCAATATGCTGAACACATTTATCGTCTATGTCGAAAATAAACCGGGAGTGCTCACTCGCGTCGCTTCCCTGTTCCGCCGCCGCGCGTTCAACATCGATTCGCTGGCCGTGGGACGGACGGAAAAGCCGGAAGTTTCGCGCATGACAATTACGGTGGATGCCGATGCGGATCAGGCGCGGCGCATCGAAGCAAATCTTTACAAGCTGGTGAATGTTCTGCTGGTGGAAAATATCACTCAAGAGCCGGCGATTATTCGCGACCTGGCGATGATCAAGGTGGCGGCGACGCACGAAGCTCGCTCGCCTGTTTTGGAATTGGCGAAAGTGTTTCGCGCGCGGGTGGTGGATGTTGCGCCGGAATCCTTGATCCTGGAGATCACCGGGACGGAAGATAAGATTGACGGCCTGTTGGAAGTGCTGCGGCCCTACGGCGTGCTGGAAATGGTCCGCACTGGACTTGTGGCGATGCGCCGGGGAAATAAATCGGCCGTTGCAACCTCCGGTGCATTCGGCGGCGTGGAACCGCTGGGCGAAACAGCGGAAGTTGCCGCCGGAGACGATGTTTCGTATTCGGTGTAGAAGCGCTCACGAACCGTTGTGAACTTTATTTCTTGTTCATGGCGTTGAAATCTTCGAAGAAGAAATCCAGGTCCTCTGGATGCCCCGTGAATTCCATCGTCCACTCGCCGTGAAATAGCCTGCAACTCGCCGAAATCTTCGAAGGATTTTTTATTTCGTAACTTTCCAGGCAGACGGATTGGTTCGCACCTGATTCGTATTTCACAGGACCTTTGATGACCGATTCCGGAGCCGCGTGTCGAGAGCGAAACTTTACTTCCCATCGTGGATCATCCGGCTCGCCATTCGCTTCAGCGGTGTCGCCCGCGGGCGTGAGCAAAATAAGGCCCTGCGGAATTTTTTCGAACAGAGTTTTGGGATACTTGATCAACTGCACGGTGAGCCCGTTGTCATGGGCAATCCAATCGGGAGGAACATAAATATCCCTGCTGCGGTAGTGGACTCCGTTCGGAAAGCGCAGATGCCAGATCCAGGGCACCACGGACGGATAAAAAACCACGAGCGCGATCACGAGCAGAAGCGACAATGACATCGCCGCTTTGATCCACGCTCGAGTTTTCCGATTAGCCATGAGCGAGAGATTTAAACGGCGCCGTTTACGCTGCGGCGAATTGGATTGCGTCCGCCGGATTCATCGTTTTAGGTTAAAGCAGGCCCGGCCCTTCGAGGCTTATTGTAAACAAGCAGCGCGCTTTCAACCATAAAAGCAGGGCGCGGCTGAAGCCGGCCCCTACAAACCCAAGAGAAGGGCGCGGCTCCCCGATCAAAGCCATCGGGACAGGAAAGCCGGCCCCTACATTCGATTCAGCGACGTTCGTTCTGATCTTGGTTTCAAGGGACCATGACGAATTTTTGAATTCTTTTGCCGGTGTCTACTTCGCCGGTGTAAAAATTTCCCTTGGAATCGATTGCTGCCTGGTGGACCCAGTGGAAATATCCCGCGTTGCGGCCGTTGTGGCCGAACGAGGAGACAACCGTGCCGTCGGCGCGGCGCAGAATCCAGACCACGTTGTTTTCACCATCGGCCACCAACAGGAATTTTTGGGCGCTGTCGTGGGAAAAGGAAACCGTCCAAACCGAGCCAATTCCCAGGGTTTCCCGGCGCACAAAAAACTCCTTGATGAATTTTCCCTGCTTGTTGAAAATCTGAATCCTGTCGTTTGACCGATCGCAGACGTAGACCAAGCCGTCCATCGAAATACGCACCAAATGCACTGGATTGGCGAACTGTTTATTTACCGGGGCCGCGGTGGAATACACCGGGGGCGCGGCGTTATCGATTTCGCTGAGGGGGATTCCGTACGCTCCCCAACCGCGCTTGAACGTTCCGGTATCTGAATCGAACACCACCACCCGTTTATTCATATAGCCGTCAGCGATGTAGACTTCGTGGGCGGCATCGTCGATTTCGATTCCGGCGGGGCGACCGAGGATTGTGGTGTCCTGATTATTTTCCGGAGCAGCAGAAGGATGACCAATTTCCAGCAGCAATTTTCCTTCACCGGAAAACTTCAAGACCTGGCGATCGTCGGGGCCTGCGCCGCCAATCCAGACGTTTCCCTGCTTGTCGACGCAAATTCCGTGTTCGGCCTTGGGCCAATCCGGGACAAAACCTGGGCCGCCCCACGAGCGCAGCACTTTTCCTTGCGCATCAAATTCCAGTACCGAGGGCGCGGCCACGCAACATTGCGAACGCGGCGGGGTTTGCGCGGCTCCCAATTCGTCTTCGGTGAGTGATCGTGGACGGTGCAAGACCCAGACATGATCTTCGGAATCGACAGCCAATCCGCCGACCTGTCCGATGATCCAATTGTTGGGAAGTTGCTGCGGCCACCCAGGATCCACTTTGTAATTTGGCGGATCTTGAGCGGCGACCGGCCTGGATGCCCAGACCACCAGCATCGCTATGGTGAGCGCCGCCAGCAATGCGATCCGGGCGTGCGCGGCGCGGACGCCGGGAGCGGGATTTTTGCGGACACGACAGGAAAGGACCATCAAGAATTGCCTCGATTTTTGTGAGTTGCGGAGCATGATGCAAAAGAGCTGATATAGGAGCGATTAGAACTGCGTGTGGAACTGAAAGTAAAAGACTTAAGAGCAATCCGAATCGATCGCCACTGGCGATTAGCGAAGCGGTTAACTTCTGGCTTATTTTGGGCAATCATTCGGATTCACTCTCGGCTGAATTCTCGTTTCGCGATACCGATCCTCCTCACGACGAAGCTGCCAAAGCCCAAGCAGCAAAACAGCCTGCATATCTTGGATACCACGGAGCGTGCAGAATTGAAAGAGCTGTGCCTGTAAATGCTCCGCGAGATGACTTTGTAATCTGAAACATCGGCTCCGATACAAAGCACCGGACTCCGCTAACCGGAGGCGCAGAGGACGTGCGGCCCGCTCAAGATGCCGGCCCGCGCAGATGTGATGGGTATCCAGGTTGACGTTGACACATTCCGGGCGGGGCTCCCGAGCACACAGCCAAGAGTGGCTGTGCTACCAACCCGGTGGAGCTTTGGCTTTGGTACTTGAGTTGCACCCGGAGAGACGAAACTCTTTTGAGAGCGCAAGAGTCCCGGGTGCAGCCTATGTCGCAAATCACAAGACAAGTTCCAGCGCTGTTGCGATCGATACGATTCAGTTTGCGTGCCAACGTTTTCGGGCGCTTCCAACCAGCGGGCAAGCAGGAACCAATCAGTCCAACGGACTACCTTGAGCAAGAAGAGGTTAGAGTTTTTGTACCGGGGCAGTTTTTTGTTTTCACTGTGTTCGGTGCGGTGATCCTGTTTGCGCTCGCGTTCTACGTTGTCTACATTCTTGGATCGTGGTAACCGGCGTCGGTGGCAGAGCGGAGTAAGAAGTGCGGATTGCGAAGTTCCTCCCGATTTGAAACTCCATCCCAATTTGAAACTTAGGTGTGGCACCTGCTGTGACCAAAACCGAAGAACCCCGCGCTAGGAATCGCGCGGCATCGTAGGAATGCTTACAGTTTGGGGGCATGAAGTCGCCTGCTACGACGGCGTTGGGTTCGCCAGGGTGGGCGCCTTTGCCTGTCCAGGGTTTTATTTTGCCGGTGCCAGCGGTCAGCGTCCACACGATGGAAGGCCGTTAGTTGGTGACAGGGGAGGCGGGAGTTGTCAGAAGCAGAACCAGGATGCGGCCGTCGGAGTGGAATTCGCCGCCAGTGGCGGTTTTGGCGGTGGTCAGCGCACCTGGGGGAGTTACGTGGTCGCGCTGGGCGACCAGGCCTGTGCCGGAGAGAGTGGCGTTGACGTACTCGCGTTCGCCGTCGATGGCGGGATCAATTTTGTGGGTCACGCCGTTATTGCGCTGGTCGCGTTCGAAGCCGATATCGTGAGTGGCGGCGACGCACCAAAGGGGAACGCCGTTTACGCTGTAGGGCGATTTCCAAACGCGAAGATGATTGCGCGACATGGCGACGCGAACGGGTTCGGCATGGGCGAAGCCGTAATCTTGCGCACGATTGAAGAGGAAGAGAGTGGACATGGGCATGGTGAGGTAGTCTTTTTTCTCGAGCGAATCGATGATGGCGGTGAGCGCGCTGTCGCTTGCGGATTTATCGACTTGAACCCAGCCGGCTGCGGCGAAGGCATCGGTGACTTGTTTTTCGGTGCCGAGAAGGAGGATGTTGACCATGTCTCCGGCATTGCCGCTAGGATCGGAGACGCGGCGGGGAATTTTTTTCAGCAGGTCGGGAGTGATGCCGGGGATGCGAGTTTCAGCGGGACCGCCAACGTTAGTCGCGGTGGCGGAACCTTCGTCGAGGATTTCGACTGTTACATGGAAGCTTCCGGTGGCGGTAGAAGCGTCGGTGAGGCTTTGATTGATTCCGAGGAGGAGATGGCCGGCGACGGGAATGGTGAAGGTCTTGTCATCGCCGATGAGAAACGGTTGCGAGCCTTCGCCCGTGCCGAGAGTGGCGATGAGCGCGCCGTGGCCTGCATCGGAGACGACATATTGGTGGATCAAGTCAGCGAAGCCGCGCGGAAGACCGTTGGGGCCGAAGGTGCCGGAGGTGCGGGATTTCGAGCTGCGAGATTGATCGGAGGGATAAGTGATGCTGCCAGTGGCAGTGATGTGGAGCTTTGCGCCGCCGTGGAGATCGAGTTTGGTATCGAGCCATTGCTTGGCGGCGGGGATTTCGAATTCGTAGGACTTGGGAGTTGCTGACGCGGATTGCGGGTTGGGAGACGTTTGCGGGCGTGCGGGAAGAGAGACACACGCGATGATCGCGGCTGCGATTAATAGGAGTGATGCTGGTTTCATTGCGGGGACAGGATACATCTGCGGTCGTTTATTGTGCAATTCGCTATGGGGGCGGGGCGGCAAGGAAACACAGGGACAGCCTGAAGGCTGTCCCCACTATAAGCTGGGCATCCCGATTCACACCATCGGGGTGCTGAAACCGCACGGCTTTTCGAGAATCAGGGTATACGCAAAGCCGGCCCTTACACCTCGTAGGTTGCCGTGGCGTAGGTTGAATGCAGCAGTTGGTGGAGGAGAAAGAGGTGATCCGCGCGGCGGGGGCTGCGGAGAATCGCCTGGAAGGACGGAGTTCGGGAATGCCGTTCGAGCAGGGTAAGAATTCTGAGATGCATGCCGAATGGAGGCGCGAGGCCATGCTCCCAGCGATTCAGCGTCGAATAGGTGATCCACAGAAATTGAGCAAATTCTCCCTGGGAAAAACCGAGCGACTTTCGGATCTCCTGAATTCGGCGTGGCGCGAAGTGCGCCGCAACCGGAGCGTTTTTTGAACATTTTGGAAACGGCGCAGAACTCTTCTTCGCTTCCGTAGAGATGCCGTTCACCGGTTGATGACCGTAGAGGGCGTGGAGAAGTCGGAACAGCAGAAACATTGGATCGCAAGCGCGGCGATCCTGAAGCGCCGATTGAAGCGGCGAGTTCACCAAACTTTGCTCCCAAAGCACGAGCAAGCGTTGATGCATTCCCACAGGGGAACGCTTCCCGCTTTCCCACTCCATCACGGTCTTCGATGCGGCCCAGAGAGTACGCGCGAAATCCCTTCGTGAAAATCCAAGCGCCCTCCGGATCGTTCGAATGCGCCGTGGCGACATTCTGATCCTGGTCAAAGGCTTGAACCTTGGGCGAACGGGAGAGGCGGCAGGAAAAAACCGCCTCCCGGTTTCGCCCGGGCCGGCTAAAAGTGGAAACCCAATTCGGCCGTGAATGCTCGCGGCGTGACGTAATGGGTTCCGCTGAAAGTCGACAGGAAGTTGTAAAGGGCCGTTTTGTTGGTCAGGTTAATCGCCGTGAAACGAAGGCTCCATTTGTAGCGGTCTCCGTGAAACAGGTCGTCGTCACCCACAGCGGCATCGAAAAGGCTGCGAGGCTTGATGCGCGGCGGATTGTGGTCGTCGTTCTCGGTTCCGGGCGCTGGAATTTGGACCAGCGTGGAGCCGTATTGCGCCGGGGCGCAAGTTGTGAGCGGAGCGCTCAGAGTTGGAAACTGGCTGCCGCAGAACAAGCCGGCTTGCATCTGCTGGTCGGCGGTGAGGCCGGTCAGGTCGACGGGGGTAGTGGTGTCCGTCGCAAAGGGCACGGCGCCGGCGACCAAGCCGCTGTCATAACGCCAATTGAAGCCGAGCCATGGGCCGCGCTTCCAGGGCTGATATTGCAGGTGGGTGGTTTCATTGAATTTTTCATCGTGATCAATGCGGAAGACGGACCCGCTCTGCCCCACAGTGACGCCGAGTCCGCCAACCTGGGGCGGAAAGAAGCGAGCCGCCACGCTGGACATGACGAACAGCGCGGTGAAGCCATGATAATTCGGGACGCTGGCACGAAGGGCATAGCCGGGGATTTTGGAATTGTTCCATTCCACCGGGAACGTGATCGGTGTGTTGCCTAGAACGCTGAAGTCATATCCGTTGTGGGTGTACTTCCAGATGTACTCGCCGTCGATGACGAGGAACCGCCCAAAGGCCTGCTGGAAGCCGGCATGAAATTCGTTGCGGAAGCCAGGGGAGAGCGCCGCGGGAACGCAGGGAACGAGCGCTGCGATGACCGGGTATTGACAGCCGTTGCTGGCCACGACTAAGTTCTCGTTGAACGGAGTTTCGAGAGTCCGGGCGTAGGAAACGCGGAGGACCGTGTTGGTGGATTTAATGTTGTAAGCGATTCCAAGACGAGGCTCCGCTTGTCGGGCCGTGGAAAGGCCATTATAAAAATCACCCCGAATCCCAAGGTTGAACGACCAATTCCCTTTCGTGATGGTGTCCTGAACGTACAGCGCGAATTCTTTTACGTCGGTGTGTCCGTTAAACAGGTAGTTGCCTCCGGCCCGGGTGAGATCGAATGGCAACAGAATCGGATTGAAGTTGGGGTTCGGTTGATTCCCAGCCGGCGCGCATTGAGTGGGATCGGTGAAACCGGGAAGCGAATCTCCGTTGGCATCCACGCAGGGCGAGTTGAGGACTGCATCGACAATTCCGAGAGTGTCATTCTCATCGAGGAAAGTCTGCTGATAGACAGCCCCTGCCTTCAGATTGTGAATTCCACGCACGTAGGAGACATCGGAGCGGAACCCTGCATTGGTGAGCTTGCGATTCTGGGCAACCGTCTCCGATTGGATCGGACCCAGATCGGCAAATGGATTGCCGCTGGGGTAATAATTGAATTGATCGCGCCGCACGAAGGCGCCGAAGGTAAATACGGCGGAGGGACTCAAGAGACGGGTCCACGTAGGAGCGATATTAAAGGTTCCGATCTTCGAACGTTGGTCGGTTGGTCCGACAGGGTTGCCGGAGGGGTCCGTGGCTCCGGCATTGAGGTTATCGAAGGCATTGGGAGTCTGAAACCAGGAGCGCGTGTAGCCGACGTTCAAATGGATTGAATCGACTTTGGAAACCTGGAAGTCAACACGGTCAAACAAATTCTGCTCATTCCCCTTGTCGTGGAACACAGAGAACTCCGGCGGATCGAGAAACCGGCCGCTATTTTGTCCGTTCACGGAAATGAAGTTTCCCCACTTTTCGCCGCCGTAGGCCAAGTTAAAACCCAGATTGGAGGAGCCGAACGTGCCGTAAGAAGCTGTGACGGTGCCATGGGGAGTGGTGACCCCCTGGCCCGAGCGAGTGGTGACCTGGATGACCAAGCTGGTTTTGTCACCGAATTCTGCGGGCGGAGCGCCTGAAATCACTTCCATCGATTGAACCGAATCCAAGGGAATTTGGTTTGAGAAGACTTTGCTCTGCTGGTCGGTGATGGGCTGGCCGTCAACAGAGAAGGAATTTTCCGCGTGATCGCCCAGGCCGTGGAACAGGCCGTTGGAATCGGCGGCGACTCCTGGCGAGACGAGGGTAACCAAGGAACTGAGGGAGGAAGATTGGCTCTCGAGAGGCAACCTGTCGAACAATCCGCGGTCTACGTCAGTATGGAAAGTGGGATCGTTCTCGAGGAGGTCGGCGCCGCCTTCAACCGTGACAACCGTGCTGGTGCCGGCAATTTTGAGGGCGATTTTGAGTTCCACCGGCACGGAAGAGCGGACGTCCACATCCTGGGAAAAAGGACCGAAACCCTTCGCGGAAACCGAGAGGTGATAGGGATTAAAGGGAACGTTGGGGAAGGTGAAATTTCCCGCGGCATCGGTGGATGTCGAGCGCTCGAAGCCACTGACGGGATTGTGAACTGTTACCGAGGCGCCGGCAATTACGGCTCCAGTGGAATCGACTACGGTGCCGGAGATTGTGGAGGAATTGCCTGTTTGAGCCCCAACGGATTGCGAGAATGCGAAAATGCCCACAAATACCAACAATGCAAATAAAAATCTTGGCGCTCCATTCATCACTGCGTCTCCTTGTAGTGGACGGCCCGCGCTGCCTGGCAGGGCTCGCCTGGATGAAGTAGGAATGGATTCCAACGCAATGCAAATCGCATTACGCGAAATTTGGATTTTGCGGGAAGAAACTAGGCAGCAGCGGGAGGGGCGCGAGGAGATGCGTGGTGAGTGGTCGGGTCGAGAGTGGAACTCTGGGCGCGCGCTGGTATCGACGCGCGGACATGCGCAGGACCCGCAAGATTTCTGGCGATTGTTGCTTTTACGAAAGGCGTGTGAGCGACATGGCAAACGGGGCAGTTTGCGGATGAATCGGAATCGTGATGATGCCAGAGGCCGATGGAGGTTGAGGAAAGCAGGACGGCGAGAGCCAGAAAGGCCACGACCCGTCTACCAGCAAAAAATTTTGAGACGCGATTCAATTGAATTCCCGAGAAATAGCCCAGCGCTACTGTTCGGATGCGGCCTGGGCCTTAACGGTTGCAGAATTTGAGTCGCGAGCAGCAATTTCCCCCAGCGCGGCTCCCGTTAATAGCACATGAATTGTACTATACTGCAGGTGTCTATAGTCAACGGCGTCGGAGGGCAGATGGCTCATACGACAAGGGATAGGGAGAAACTGCGAAAACGCGTGCGCCGGATTCGCGGTCAACTGGAATCCATCGAGCGGACGCTCGAAGGAGACCATGAATGCGCGGCTCTGCTCCAGCAGGTGGCTGCGTGCCGCGGCGCGCTCGATGGGCTGATGGCTGAGTTGATCGAAGGCCATATTTGGTATCACGTGCTCGAGCCCGGCAACGGTAGATCGTCCTCCCGGTCGAGGGCCGCGGAGGAACTGATTGAGGTGGTGCGCACCTACCTGAAGTAGATGGTGGTGGGATGCTGGACTTTCCGCAAGAACAGGTGTGAGCAGTCCCGCTAATCCGTTCCGGCATTCGCTCCTGCGATTGCGAAGCTGGTCTACTTTGTCACCCCCGAATCGAATCTAATATCATTGCCGAATATTGCCGTTTGTATACTACCCTGGAGTATAGTATTGTTCTTTCCCGGAGGGACTGGAATACGGCTGCGACAGAACTGCAAGTCCCTCACCAATACTTCGGCCGGGCGGTGTACTCATGGGCAACATCAAAGCGGCGATTCCCGAACAGCAACACTTCCAGCATTCGCACAAACCGCACGAGCCGGCAGAACAGTCCGGCCACGAGGGCGAGCAAGCACACGCGCTGGGCTGGCGAGAGATCAACCGGGTTTTGTTTGTCGCTGCCGCCGCCGGACTTCTTTGGTTTATGCGCGGTTCATCGAATCCCTACGCAACTGGAATTGGCGTGATTTGCACGCTGGTGGGCGGATTCCCCATCCTCCATGAAGCCTATGAAAATATCATGCAACGCCGGATGACCATGGAACTGTCGATGACCATCGCCATACTGGCGGCGCTGGCGATTCGCGAAGTATTCACTGCGTTGGTGATCACGCTGTTCGTCCTGGTGGCGGAGATCTTGGAGGGCCTGACGGTGGGCCGAGGCCGCCGGGCGATTCAACGCCTGATCGATCTGCTGCCCAGAAGTGCGACCGTGCGCCGAAACGGAGAGTGGGAAGAGGTGAGCATTTGCGAGATCACGGTCGGCGACGAAGTGTTGGTCCGGCCGGGCACGCGTGTCCCGGTGGATGGCCGAGTCGTGGGGGGGCACTCGTTTGTCGACCAAGCGCCGATCACTGGGGAATCGCTACCCGTGGAGAAGGTTGCCGGAGCGATTGTATATGCGGGGGCGATCAATAAATCTGGCGCCCTGGAAGTTCAAGTGGCCCAGCTTGGCCGTGACACGACGTTTGGGAAAATAATTGAGGCGGTGGAGAGAGCCGAGAAGTCACGCGCACCGATTCAAGGAATTGCGGACCGGCTTGCGGGATACCTGGTGTACTTCGCGCTGGCGGCTGCCGCAATCACCTTTCTGGTTACGCACAACACACGCTCGACGATCTCTGTTGTGATCGTAGCCGGGGCTTGCGGCATCGCGGCGGGAACACCGCTCGCAATTCTGGGTGCGATCGGCCGAGCCGCTCAAGACGGAGCGATCGTCAAGGGCGGCCTATATCTCGAAAAACTGGCCGAAGTCGATACCGTATTGCTCGACAAGACCGGGACGCTGACCTACGGAACACCTGAGGTGACGGAGATTCGGCCGGCAGGCAGCGCGAGCGCACGATCCTTGCTCGAAGCTGCGGCGATCGCCGAATCCCGATCCGAGCATCCCGTCGGCAAGGCCATTTTGAACAAGGCCTCGCAAATGGGTATTCGCGTGCGCCAGCCGGAACGATTCGAGTACACACCCGGAAGAGGGATCGTGGCCGAAATCGACGGCGAAGAGATCCTGGTTGGCAGTTGGATGCACCTTCAGGACGAAGGAATCATCGGCGCGGGCAGCACGGCACCGGGTGCAGAGGGCGGGGTGCTGGTGACACGGGGAGGACATTTGCTCGGTTCGATTCAGGTGGCTGACCGCCTGCGGCCGGAAGCGAAGAACGCGGTTCAGCAATTGAAGTCGATCGGGCTGAAAACGATTCTGCTTTCGGGCGATTCCAGAACAGTTGCTGAAGCCGTAGGGAAGGGATTAGGAGTCGATGAGATCTCCGCTGAACTGCTCCCCGAGCAGAAGCTAAAGCGCGTGGAGGAACTACAGGCTCAAGGCAGAAAAGTTGTGATGGTAGGTGATGGCATCAATGATGCGCCCGCCCTGGCGCAAGCCACCGTCGGTGTCGCTATGGGGTCGGGGACCGATGTGGCTCGCGAGAGTTCCGATATCGTGTTGATTGGATCAGACCTGATGAAGTTTGTGGAGACTGTCCGAATCGCGCGCCGCTGCCACCGGACGATCCTGCAGAATTTTGTGGGAACGATTGTGGTTGACGCGATTGGTGTTGGATTGGCGGCTTTTGGATTTCTGAATCCGCTTCTGGCTGCCTTTATTCACGTAACTTCGGAGATGGCGTTCATATTGAATTCCGCCCGGCTGCTTCCGCCGATGTCCTCGGTAAACAAGATTGTTCGAGGATTTTTCTCGCCTGCGTCCGCGGCCACAAGCTAGCTTAGAACTTCCCAATCGCTTTCATCGCTTGCGGGCTTCACGATGTCGCCGAGAATTTTGATCCGGCCAGCCATTCCACCGAGGACTCGCTCTTTGACCGCGGGCTCGGACGGGGGGACGACTTCGGCGATGGGTTTGCCGAATTTGGTGATGCGCACCGGCCGGCGGGTTTTGCGCACGCGCTCCAAGATAGCCGGGCATTTGGCTTTAAACTTGGAGATGGCGATTTCTTCCATGGGGGCCTCTCGCTGAATCAATTTGACCTTGGTCAATGACCATAGTCAAACTCAAAAAGCGAGAAAAGAGGGCGCGGCCCTTCGCAGCTCAGGATAAACTGAAGCCGCCCCTACAGGAGCTTAGGAATTATTTTTTGAGGTAGAGGTCGGGGAACCGTTGCTCGAGGTGAGCGACCTTTGGGGCGTCGTTGATCATGATGTAGGGTTCGTAAGGGTGGTGGACCATGTAGTCCTGGTGATAGGCCTCGGCTGGATAGAAGGCTTTCAGCGGGACGAGTTGGGTGACGATGGAGCGGGAGTAGACTCCGGCTTTGTTGAGTTGGTCGATGTAGGACTGGGCGATGCGCTGCTGGTCAGCAGAATTGAAGAAAATCACGGAGCGATATTGAGTGCCGCTATCGGGGCCCTGGCGATTAAGCTCCGTGGGATTGTGAGCTACCAGGAAAAAAACCTTGAGTAATTGGCCGAAGGAGACTTGGGAAGGATCGAAGACTACCTTGACGGATTCGGCGTGGCCGGTTGTGCCAGTGCTGACGGTTTCGTATTCGGCGGTATTGGCTTCGCCTCCGGAGTAACCGGCCGTGGCAGTGGAAACTCCCTTGACGTGTTCGAAGACGCCTTGAATTCCCCAGAAACAGCCGCCGGCGAAGACTACTTCCTGCTGGCCTTTGGTGGCGGCGAGGGGTAGATCAACGGCGGGATTGGGTGATTGCTGGGGAGTGCCGGATGCGTTGCAGGCGATAAGTGCTATCAACGGAAAAATAGCGATCAGAACTGCGAGGCTGCGAAATGAATGGCGGAACATGACGAAGGCTCCTTTGGTGCGAGAGGATAGAGATTGACGAGGGGCTTTCGCCAGGAGATGCGAGTCTCGACCACCAGCCGTCTGTGTGCGAGCCTCAGGGGCTAAAGCCCGATGATCCCCGGAAAGGGTTTGTCGGAGCTGAAGCTCCGACCCCCTAAAAAGCTGAACCAGGTTTAAGTTTGGACATCGCCGAGATTGGGGAAAAATCTTCTTACAGGAAAACATTTCTTAGGATTCCTTTTTTTCTTCCGAGAATTTGACGAAATGCAGGGATGCGGAATTCATGCAGTAGCGCAAGCCGGTGGGCTTGGGGCCGTCGTCGAAAACGTGTCCCAAGTGCGCATCACAGCGGCGGCAGGCGACGGCGCTGCGCAGCATTCCGAAAGTGGAGTCCGTTTGCTCGGCGACATTTTCCTTGGCGATGGGCGCCCAAAAGCTGGGCCAACCTGTGCCGGAATCGAATTTCGTGTTGGAGTTGAAAAGCGCGGTGTCACAACAAATGCAACGGTAAAGGCCCGCTTCGTGGAGATTCCAATAGGCGCCGGTGAAGGCCATTTCGGTATCGGCGCGGCGGGTGATGTCGTAAGCGTTGGGGGAAAGTTGCTTGCGCCATTCGGCGTCGGATTTCACGATTTTAGGGACGGTGACCGAACCGGTGCGCGCGCCCGTCGCTGAAAATTCGACGATGGAGATCATTTGCGGAGCGGCGGCGGGCGAGAGAGCGGCGTTGGCCTCTGCTGGAGCGGATTTTCGGAAACGCCAGAATGCCAGGCCGGCAAGAGCAGACGCCGAAATCACGATGAAGGCACGGCGATTTACCGGGCGCGCTGGCGGTGCGGATGCGAATCTCGAGTTCAACATGTGGTTCTCCACAGGCCGGACATTGAAGCCGCCAAATTCGAAGGTCTCTTATGGAAGCGTAGCGAAGATGCAGGCATAAGAGAAGCCCGGTGTTATTAGATTTGTAGAGGGGCGAAAAGTTTCAGAGGCTTTGCGGCGCGATGCCGCGAGTAAAAAGAAACGAAGCCAGCCCGCGGCTTTGCCCCTGGATCCTTCACTCCGTTCGGGTTGACTGGAAGAACAGGGATCCAGGAAGGAATGGGGGAAGAGGAAAAACAAAGCGGGGGGCCTGGCGGCTCCCCGCTTTGTCACTCTCGAAGTCCGAGGCAGCGCCGAAGACGCCGCCTGCGGAACACACCGCAAAAGCGGTGTTCAAAACGCTGGTAAATTCTCTTGCTCCGGTGGAGTCATACAGCGGCCTCCTTCGGTGCACCAGCAACTCATCTAATTGCCTTTTACGCCGGTGGGATGGGAAATGCAATAGGCAAAAAATACTAGAGCCGGCTACGGCATCGTGAGTTCCGACTTGAAGAAAAAGCGAAGAGATTGAAATCAAAACATTACCGCAGAGGGCGTCTATGAAAGCGTCGGTGTTGTCAACAGACACCCGTGCGGTGACGAGTTTGTGGCTCGTTGTTTTATCCACAGGATCTTTTCGCTGGCCGACCAAGGCTCGCTTCCTTCGAATCCTGCGGTGGTTTGCTCCACCAGCCATCTATTCGGTCTGAACCGCGACCACGATTCACTGCGAACTCCCTCCTAGCTGCGGAGGGAGGCAGGGTGCCCAATCACAGAGTCGATGAGTGCACCAGCCTCTGCCCGAGCGGCCCTGCATCGGAGCCAGCAGCTGCGGGGGCGTTTTTCGCTTCGAATTCCCGCAACCGCCAGTACAACTTCACCGCCAACTTCCTGGCCACCGCCACGGCGGCGATCTTCGGTCCGCGGCGGAAGGCCAGCCGCCGATAGACCCGCTGTAGTTCCGGATCTTTCCGTACGGCCACCCAAGCCGCTTCGACCAGCAACCAGCGCATCATGCGGTTGCCCTGCTTGCTGATGTGGCCGAATCGCTGCGTCCCGCCGCTGCTGCGTTCGCGGGGATTCAGGCCCAGGTAGCTGGCCACCTGTTTCCCGCGACGAAAACGCTTGGCCGTTCCCAGCGTCAGAACGAACGCCAGGCTCACAATCGGGCCGACGCCGTCCTGCTGCATCAACTCGACCGCGTCGTTGCGAGCGCGAGCTTGCTGCTCGACCTGCCGGGTGAGGTCGGCGATCTGTTCGTCCAAGCCGTCCAATAGACGCAGCAGGTCTTGCCGGCGCTGGGCCGCCCAGCGGTCCAGCGGCAGGGATTCCAACTTCTGTGTTCCCGCCTGCGTCCAGAAGCGCGTGCGGGGAAAGATCCCCTGGCTGCGGGCCAGTGCCGAAAGTTGGTTACGTACCTGCGTGCGCCATCTCACCAGATGGTGGCGATGCACGAGCAGTTGACGCGAGTCCCGCTCGGCCGGTGTGGGAATCCAGATGCTTGGGAAACGATTGCTGAGCAGCAATTCCAACAACTGCCGCGCATCCCGCGCATCCGTCTTCTGCTTCCGCACCACCGAAGCCCGGATCGTGGCCGGATCGCCCACCTGCAACCGGTGCCCGCAGCGGTCCATCAGCCGCTCGAACCACTGCGCCGTACAGCTGGCCTCCATCCCGATGCACGCCCCACGCGGCAGCGACTCGTAGAACGCTTCGGCTTCCTTGGTCTCGTGGCTTAGCCGCCGCTCGATCACCTCGCCCGTCTCCTCGTTCATTGCCGCGACCTGCTGATAGCGCCCATGAAAATCACAACCTATAATCCACATGAGTCGGCTCCTTTCTTGCGAGCCTTGGTCGGTTAGCGCTGCCAAGTGTACTCGCTCGCAAGGAGCCGACGCTTTCATGGCATCACAGAGTGGCGCAGAGTTTCGCAGAGCGCGGCGCGTGAAATTGTGATATTGGGGACTGGGAGGAATGCGATGACGAGAAGCAGGGTGTGGATCGAGCGCGGCATTTTTGTGGTGGTTTTGGCGGGATTGGGGCTGGTGAGTGGGGCCGTGAACGGGCAGGAGAAGGCGGCGGGAGTGGCGCTGCCCACGGTTTCTACTTTTTCGATTGTAGCGATTGATCCTGGGAATGGGGATTTGGGAGTGGCGGTGGCTTCGCGATATTTTTCGGTGGGATCGGTGGTGCCGTGGGCGTTGGCGGGAGTGGGAGCGGTGGCAACTCAGGCGAATGTGAATGTGGGGTATGGGCCGCTGGGGATCGATTTGTTGCGGCAGGGATTGAGCGCGCAGTTGGTGCTGGAAAAACTTTTGAAGGACGACACCTTTCCGGGAAAAGATGGGCGCCAGGTGGCGATCGTGGACGCCAAGGGAAATGTGGCGGCGTTTACCGGGCCGAATGCCCCGAAGTGGGCGGGAGACCGGCAGGGGAAAACCTGGTCGGCACAGGGAAATATTTTGGTGGGACCGCAAGTGCCGGAGGCGATGGGAAAGGCGTTTGAGGCGACTCAGGGTGAACTTGCCGAGAAATTATTTGCGGCGCTGAAAGCGGGAGATGCGGCGGGGGGAGATAAGCGCGGGCGGCAATCGGCGTCAATGCTAGTGGTGAGAAAGGGCGGCGGGCGGAACATCAACAATGACCGGTATATTTATATCAATGTGGATGATAGTCCGGACCCGTTTGCGGAGCTGCAACGGCTGCTGAATATGAATCTGGGGTACAACTATGGGGACCAGATGTACAAGGCGCTGCAGACGGGGAAAATGGATCAGGCGCGGGCGGCGGCGGAGAAAGTGATTTGGTATGCGCCGAATAATCCTGGCGGGCACATGGAATTGGCGTTTTTGGAATATGTGGCGGGGGAGAAGGATGCGGCTCTGGGAGAGTTTGGGAAGGCGAAAGCGTTGAAGCCTGAGGAATTCGAGAAACGCTGGGCGGAGGATGTGGTGGATGCGCCGTTTAATCAAATGATGAAGGATGAGGAATTTTTGAAGAGGCTGTTTCCAGGCGGAGTGCCTAAGGTTAGTCAGTAGTGGCGGGGACGAAAGGAAAGAACAAGGGCGTAAAGATTTACCGCAGAGGACGCAAAGGACCGCAGAGATTCGCAGAACATGGCGCGTGAAGGAGATTCCACGCCGAGGTTACTTGATGAAGAGTCCTTCGCGGAGTTGGTCGCGGCCTACGTAAGTCTTGGAGGAGTAGAAGGCTGAGAACAGGTCCATGATGGCGCGATTTTGAAAGATGCGCTGGTGCGCGGCGGGGGCCGGATGGGTAGGCAAAAGTTCTAGGGATTGGTCTTCCACTATGCGGTAGCGGCAGAACTGCTCGGGGGTGCGGCTGTGGAAGAGAGCCAGCACGGCGCCACCGGGCTGCAGCAGATCGTAGAGACGACCGACGACGCGAGTCATTAATTCGGCGTCAATGTAATCGAGCAGATCCCAGGCGAGCACAGCGTTGAAACTTTCCTTGGGATAGACGAGGGCTGTCTCGAGAAACTGATTGGCCAGGGACTTGGGATCGAGAGAATCTTCCTCGTCCAAAGGATCCCGCTGATGGTTTTCCACTTTGGCGTCGAGGAAATCCCTCCAGGAACGCAGCAAATCCTCCGTGGATACCCTGAAACCATGCTCGATCAAGAAGGTGAGCGTGGAATTGGCAATCTGGCCCATGTCGAGCAGACGGACATGGTTCATGTCTTTCAAAGTCCAAAGGAAATCCTTCAGGCCATTCGAGACACGAATTCCCTTGACGGCCGCAACGGCGCTCTTTGAAGCTGAATTCGCGGACGAAGAGCCGGAATTCAAAGCGGTTTGCGGGTGAGTGCCTGGACGAGTTTTGGCGATCCAGCTCATGGCTTATTTGGAGCTGTCTTTGCCCTCGGCGGCAGCCGCGGCCAGCGCGGGCGTCTCCTGGGAGAGCGAAGCGGCTGCGTCATGTTGAGACTTGCGACTGTCCTTGGCTGGAGCCATGTCTACGCGGCCCTTGAATTTCGCGCCGTCTTCGATGGTGATGCGCTGGCCGATGATGTCGCCATTCACTTCGCTGGTGCGTCCCAGGACCACGCGCTCGTGAGCTTGCACGTTTCCACGCAGCGTGCCGTGAACGACGACTTCGCGGACGTCCACATCGGCGTTCACTTTGCCATTGGGGCCGATGGTCAGCATGGACTGGGAGAGGCGAATCTTGCCTTGCACCTCGCCGTCCACGTAGAGATCCGACCTGCCAGACAATTCGCCCTTGATCTGGATTCCCGGAGTTAGACGGGTAGCCTCAATATCGAATCCCGGGACGCGAGACTGCGTGGGGGAGGTGTTCGTAACCAGAGATGAGGGGGAACCGGAGCCCAGCAATATTTGGACGAGGCGAGTTCGCTGGAGCAGATGAAGTGCCTGCGTCGTTTTCTTTCTTCCACATAGGAGAGCCTCCTGAGCCGCAATTCGTAAGGCCGCCTGGGGGCTAGGGGGAGCACAGGCAGAACGTCACGGATGACGAACTATAGTACACAGGAAAGTTGCTGTAAACGGTATCGAAGGGTGGGATGTGCCGAGATGGCAACACCCCTTCGCGACTACGCGGAAGCGACTCGCGCCGGGATCAAGGATTGGCAGCAGCGAGGGACGGGGCAAAAAGCAGCAAGGCAGCCGGCTGAGGGGATGGAGGATGGCGTACTTCCCACATGGCATAGGCCATGCCGAGCAACTCATGCAGGAAGATTTTGCGGCCGATGCGGTTGGTCCACCAGGATTCCGGATCGAAATCCTTGTCGCGGGCGGCGATGACGCGCAGGTCCACGCCCGGAGAGAAAACGTTGCGGCAAATATAGCGGGTGCGGCGGGTGTGGTAATTGGAGGTGACGACGATCACTTTTTGCCAGCCACGCTGCGCGATCAAGTCGCGCAACGCGAGGGCTTCCTCAAAGGTGCTATCCGAATGATGAGTAAACCGAAGGATGTTCTGCTCGGGGACCCCGTGGGAAACCAAGTCCTTGTCGATAATTTCGGCCATGCTGGCATAAGGGCGAAGAAAGCGGCCGCTGGCGACGACGCGGGAAGACCAGCCATCGTGGAAAAGCTCGGCAGCGCGGGAAGCGCGATCGCCCCAATAGTTGTCGTCGCTGAGAATGATGATGGCGTCGGAAGGCTGAGGGGCATCGTCCACCACCCAGAACTGGCCGGCGGCGCGAAGCAGGGGAACGCGAGCCACCCATACTAGAAAAATGAGAACTGCGAGCGCCAGAAGGCCGATTAGTTTGGAAATAACGCCGCCACGCTGATTCATTTTCGATTGACATCAAGCTCGCGCAGCTTTGCGGCGGCTTGCTCGGGCATCAAGGCATTGAAATAGACTTCCTTGATGCTGTAGGACTTGCTGCGCGATTCGACGATGGGAAGAATTTCGATATGCCAGTGGAAATCCTCTGCAATGGTCTGCCAATAGTCGCTCAGCTCGCCCTTGGTTTGACTGGTGTTGGGAGAGGTGTGCACGACCAGGTGATAGCCGGCTGAAATCTGCATCAGGCGGCGCAGGCGGCGGCCGAGCAGCGCTGGCCAGATGGCGGCGGTTTTCGCCCGGGGCGCGGCGCTTCGAATAGATGGTTGTGGCGGCGAGGCATGATCCAAACTTCAAAGGGAACGCGCGAAGCATAGGGGCAGAAAGCGACGTAGTCGCCGGCGGTTATCCACGACACGCTTGCCCTTCCCTTTCTTCCTGGCGGAGGATATCGCAAAAGACGCAGCGTTCCTTCTCGCGATACCATTCGCGGGCGGCGCGGAGTTCGTACAGAATGCGGCGAGGCACGAAGATGGTGGCGGTGATTTGCGAGTGGGAGTGCGTCCATTCCTCGCCGGCCAGGGTGCCGCGATTCTCGAACACGGTGACGTATTTGAATCGCGAGATCGCGCTTCAGGTCCAGCGATGCGCAGAAGCGTAGGCCTCCAGCACGCGCTCGATTTGCTCGTCGCGGCATGCTGGCAGAGGCGGCTGGTGTGATCGGGCGATTCGATGATGATTTCGTGCGCGCCCGACTGGGACGCATGCGATCGTAAATGCCCTCGGGCGGACGCGCCGGCATCGCCCTCGATGCGATAGAGCGGATGAAAGTGAGGGATCACGCGAACTTGCCAGGTGTCCGCTCAGCGGGCAATTGCAGAGGATGTGGCGATTTTGCCTATCGCTGCCAGGGCAGAGCGGACAACGGCATCCGGGCGCATGCGGCATGTCTCCGGATGGCCCACGCGCACCCAGCTCCGCGTGATGGGATCTTTACGAAGTTCCATTGCGAGGATTGAGAGAGATCGCGGCGCTAGCGTGCATTCTTTATAGCGCAGACAAGAGTCGATAGTGGCAAGGCAGACGAAAGCGATGTGTGCGCAGGAAGCATGAACAGCTGCCAATCGAATTAGCGAACGTAGCGCGCCGGGGTCGGGCCCTTCTTCCAGCCGGTGGCGATCCCAGATGGCGCCTTCGCGGCTATACGTGGCCATCTCGAAATCCTGCGTCAGTTCCAGGCAATCGGTGGGGCAGGCATCCTCGCACAGGCCGCAGAACATGCAGCGCGAAGTGTCGTAGGTGAAGGTGGTCAGAACTTTGCGGCGCGTGGCGTCGTCGCGCTGCCAGCCGACCACGATCAGATTTTCCGGGCAAGCCAGCGAGCACAGATTGCAGGCGATGCACAGCGTTTCGCCGGTATCGGGATTAATGTTCAGGCGCGGCGCGCCGCGATAGCGCTCGGCGACCATGGGCCGTTCCAGCGGATATTGCTCGGTATAGACGTATTTGGGATTCTGGGCGCGGAAGGTGAGCAGCATGCCTTTCCGAAAGTCGACCAGGAATATTTTCTTGAGAAGTTTGTTCATCGCAGCGCTAGTGTGCCGAGTTGCCGGAAAGTTGTCAAGGCGAGTTGAAATTGGCGCGTTCCAGCAAGAGACCGGGAAATGATTGAGGCGGTTTGGGAATTGCGATTTACTCCTGATTCGTAGCGGTAGGTCGTGTGATATTTTAGTGGGACGTTTGGCAAGGCTGCGAGAGGATAGGCGAAGTGCCTGAATGTAAGGGAATGAATCGTCAACGGGAGAATTGAATTGAGGAGTGCAAGCCGATGAAGTCCACGCACCGGATGGTTTTGTCTTTGTTGATCCTGCTGCCCGCGGCCATAGCCGCTTCGAGCAGTGAATCGAAGCAAGGGGATATCGAGCGAGGGCGATATTTGGTGGAAGAAGTGGCGAAGTGCGCGGAATGCCATAGTCGCGTGACGAGAGAGGAAATATTGGAACGATCGCGGTGGCTGAAGGGCGGGGCGAACTGGATCATGCCCACACATCCGACGCCGATGATGTCAGGCGCTGGCGGGGTTTCCGGTTTTACGCAGGAGCAGGGTGAGCAGGTATTGGAAAAAGGCCTGGGAGCGAGCGGGCAGGCACTGCAGCCACCGATGCACATTTATCACCTGACGCATGCGGATGCCGTGGCGATTATTGCGTATTTAAGGTCGTTGCCCAGCCCGACGAGGCATTAGATTTTGAAGCGACAAAAACCCATGGGCGCGGCCCTTCGAAACTCAGGGCAAGCAAGCAGCGCCTCTGCCTACAGAATCCTGACCACATTCTCTCTGATCTGCATTTTATTGCTGGGCGGAGCCGCGGACATACGCGCGTTTTCCGTTTTGGCGCATGAGGCGATCATCGATATTTGTTGGGACAAGGGAATCCAGCCTTTGTTGCT
>CAVWOD010000017.1:0-5995 GCA_963756355.1 uncultured Acidobacteriota bacterium
TCCTGCCGCTTTCCTTGACACTCCGAACGTGCGGCAAGTACACTGGATTTTTCACCATGGCCCGCGGTTGAGGACCTATGCTGCTTTCTCGCGATTATGTCGGCTACATTTCGAAGGAACTGGTCAAGCGGCTCGCCGCCGCTGAAATGATCGAGACCAAACAAGCCGAAGCGCTCGCCCAACAGGTTCGCCAGGTGATGGCCGACGAATTGGGCGTCGAGGACCGTTTGAACGAGGAAGTGCGCGAAATTCTCACCAAATATCAGGATGAAATGCGCCGCACCGGCGTCCAATACCAAGAAATGTATAAGAAGGTAAAAGGACAGCTTGCCCGCGAAAGGAAATTGATTCTCCGCTAAATGCGCCTGAGCCGCGAAAAAACGATCCGTCTCTCCCACCGCATCATTGACGTTCTTGTTTCCAGCGAACAGGTGGAATTTATCGAGGACCGCGACACCATCCGCCAGGAAATCGTCACCATTCTGATGGCGCTTCTGAAGCAGGAAGAGCAGGTGGATACCGAAGTCCGCGCCAAAATCGCCTCGCAGAAAAAAGAAATCCTCGAAGGCAGCGAAGAGTGGGACATCCTCTACCGCAAGTATTACCACGAAGGCCTCAAGCGAATGGGTGTGGCGGAAACCGCCTGGAACGAACGCTAGCCCGGCCTCCCAACTGAAAACTAGCTTTGCACTCTTCCGCACCCCAAACGTTTTTGCGGCCGTCTTGGCTCCGCGTGCGGGCTTGAAGTAGTTTCGAATTCGCGCAAGTTTTTGCGGTCATCCCGAACAGGGTGGGGGATCCGCAGATATCTTGAACTCACGAGCAAATGCGTTTTCATTCCAGTGTCTCTCGTAGCAAAAAAAGAGGCGACTCTTTCGAATCGCCTCTTTTGCCACTCGGATTCTTCTTGAACCGTCGCTAAACCGCAGCTCCCTAATTCGGCCGCCGCTTCAACGTCGGCCGGTCATCGTCACTCGTAGTCGTGTCCGTGCCGCTCGTGCCGGTGCTGCTGCCATCGTTCGGATTCTTCTTGGCGGTGTCGGTGCGCTTGCGCAGCGTCGGCTTGTTCGGATTGGTGTCTTTCACCTTTTGATTCGCTTGCAGCATCTGCATGCGCCGCTTCACCACGTCAAATTCCGAAGTCGTGACGATGTATTCGTCCTTGGTCGGCAGAATCGTGGCAATCTCTTTTTGGGTGGCTTCAATCCGGTCCGGTGTGGGCGGATGCGTCGAGAAAATCTTCGGCACGCTTCCGGGCCGCTTTTTCTCGAGCGTTTCCACTTTTTCAAAGAACTGCACGTAGGAGTTTGGATCGTATCCCGCCTTGTACATATATTCGACGCCCAGATAATCCGCTTCCGCTTCCGCGCCGCGCGAGAATTTCAAGAACGTCACCGGAATCAGGAAATTCAATCCCTGATAAATTCCGTAACCCGTCCATCCGCCGGGTCCGAGCAAAATCAGCGGGATGGTGGCCAATTGCGCGATTTCGCCTTTCGTTGCGTTGCGCGTGCCATGTCGCGCGCACACGTGCGCGATCTCATGCGCCATCACGCCCGCCAGTTCCGATTCCTCGTCCGCGTGCAGGATTAATCCGCTGTTCACATAAAAAAATCCGCCCGGCAGCGCGAATGCATTCACTTCATCCGAATCGATCACCTTAATTGTGAACGGGACTTGCGCATCGGAATTGCGCACCAGGTTCTGTCCCACGCGATTCACATACTCGGTCACCACCGGATCATCGATGAATTTCGCCGACCGTTCAATTTCCTGGGAAAGTTGTTTTCCCAGCGCGATCTCTTTTTCCAGGGAATAAAAATTAATCCCTTTGCCCACACCCCGGTTTCCAATGTCGTTGATGTCCTGATCTTTCTTGCTTTGAGCCCAACCAGGTGTGGTGGTGATCGTCAGAGCGATCGCCAGTACAGCTGAACCGATTCGCGCTGCCCACGGCTTCATAGCGCCTCCAAAAAGCCTTGCCCGGATTATACACCCGTCTAGGCTCATCCTGTCCCAACACTTACGATGTGCGCTGCGTCAAAAGGGTTTCTTGACCACGATGAATAAGCCAGGCACTCTGGAAGCGAATCGGCATTCCATTGTTTCTCGCTTGCGGGAAAAGATGGTTTGAATCTTGATGAACCAGACTATTACATTGACAGAGAGACACAAGATACAGGGCGGAATCGATTCGGCATGCCATTCTGCTTTGCTCGCAAGAGTAGCCCTAAGTGGTGCAGTATGTGTAGGATACTGAATCATCGCCAGAACTTAAGTCGGCATCCAATTTGCTGCTAAAATACGCCCATTCCCACGCGGTCATCTCTCGTTCCATTGACGAGGGATGCAAATCCCTCTAAAGTCAGTATTCCGAGGCAAAGCCGGGATGCCGACAAAAAAAATCCAAGTGGGCCAGGTTTGGAAGAAAGACGGTTCGAGCGATTCCTACCTGGTCACCAAGGTCTATAACGAAGCGCTGGCGACTTTCGCGGTGCTGCGCAAAGCCGGCGCCGAAACCGAGCCGCCATTGCGAATAAAAATCGATCGCGCGGCGGCGGGGCAAACACTTCTCGGATTCAGCTACGCGCAGGAATCGGATAAATTCTAGATCGCATCAGACGGAGCGGACAGGCAGCTTCACCACGTCATCCACTTGCATCGTTTCTTTCACCAGAAAACCTTCCGCATATTTTACGCCGATCATCCGGCCGTAATAACCTGCCACGATGCTCATGGCCTCTTCCAATTCATCAAGCGGCAAAAATACTTTTCCGCGCCGGGCGCCTTTGGGGGGAGTGAATTGCGATTTGTAAGCGAGAATGGCCTTGCGCCGTTGTGCAAATTGCCGCGTGATGTCCACCGCGAACGTCGGCTGAATTAATTCGTGATATGCGGTTGAATACAGAATCTTGAACGGGCGGAACGCTTCTCCCGCCAGCGGCAATTTTTTCAACCCCGCCAGGAAACAGCCCTCGAAACCCAAGCGGGCCGCGGTGTAATGATCGGGATGGCGTCCTTCCCAATAGGGCAAAATCACGGTATGCGGTTGCAATTCGCGAATTCGCGCCGCTAATTTCAATTTGTATTCTTGCGATGCTTCCACGCCCGCGTCGGGCAATCCCAAATTTTCGCGATGCCGCAAGCGCAAAATTCTTGCGGCCGCCGCAGCTTCCTTTCGCCGGGTTTCCGGAGTTCCGCGCGTTCCCATTTCCCCGCGCGTCAAATCCATTACTCCAGTTTTGTATCCCAGTTCGGCCATTCGAATCAGCGTTCCCCCGCAGGTCAGTTCCACATCGTCGGGATGCGCGGCGATGGCCAGCAGATCGAGTTTCATGCAACCTCCACGAAAAATATTCGCAATCGCAATTCTACGGCAGAATGAAACGCTGGCGATATTTTTCGATTCGAAAAAACTGGGCGCGGCTAAAGCCGGCCCCTACAGAATCGATGGCGACTTTGCCGAGCCTTTCACCTTACGCGATCCCGCGGCGGCCCACGCGCAATCCCATGAAATCCCGAATGCGTTGCCAGGTTTTGCGGCCCAATGTTATGTTTCGAGAGGATTCGACGGGGGGAAACATGGTTGAATTGCCGTTTGCGGGACAAGTTGCCCTGGTGACCGGGGCGGCCAAGCGTATCGGTCGGAGCATTGCCTTGAAGCTGGCCGGCCAGGGGGCTTCGGTGGTCGTGAACTTCAACCATTCCCAAAATGAAACTGATGCCCTGGTTCGCGAGATCCAGGGACTCGGGCGGCGAGCCCTGGCGGTTCAAGCCGACGTGGCTCGCAAGGCGGAGGTCGACAGAATGTTCGCGACAGTGGAACGCGAATTCGGCCGGTTGGATATTCTGGTGAATAATGCGGGAGTGTTTTTTGCCGCGAAGTTTGAGGAGTTGACCGAAGAGCAGTGGGACCGGGTGCTCGGCATTAATTTGAAAGCGCAATTTTTTTGCGCGCAGGCTGCCGCGCCGCTGATGAAGCGCCAGGGCCGCGGCCGGATCATCAACCTTACTTCTTTAGGCGGCATTTTGCCGTGGCCCGCTTACATGCACTATTGTTCCTCGAAGGCGGGAGCGATCATGCTGACGAAGTGCATGGCTCGCGCGCTGGGCCCGGAGATTCTGGTGAATGGAATTGCTCCGGGAACAATTCAATTTCCCGGCGAGGTTCCCGATGAGGATTACATCCGGCGCGTGCCGCTGCACAAAGTGGGAACCGGGAACGATATTGCGGAGACGGTTTCATTTCTGGCGCAATCCGAATTTATTACCGGGCAGATCATCGCGGTGGATGGAGGCCGAAGCCTGACTTGATCCATTGATGCACGGAGCGCGCTGAATCGAACGGCCGCACGCTGGTTCCGGAGTTCAGAGGCCCATCTTGCTGCGTTCTGAAAATTTCTGATTATATTTGCGGTGTCAAGCAGTTGCAGGATTCGCGTCTTGCGTGGTTCTGATCCGTTTATCCCCGTTCTGAGCCAAAAACCATTACACTTTTATTACACTTGATCTGATTCGGCTACGGCTCCCCCAACTAGCAAAACTGTACAACCTCAGGAGGAGCGCAGGGCGCAAAAACACTGAATTCAGCTGCCTTGCTGATTCAGAGTCAACCAAGGAGGCTCCTCCATGGCTGTTTCAATCATTGTCCTCTCGCGCGTCCACGGGGCCACTGCCGGAACCCGCGAGTCAGCGCTTACCTGGCGGCTTCGAAGCCGTGCAGTTGCCAACGTTATCGATGTAAAACCCGACGATTTCGCCCAGCCCGTTGATGGCTCGGGCCTGCGTACCTTGGCCATTGTTGGTGCCGGCGTTGGGGTCATCGAAGATTGTGAAGGCCCCATTTCGGTAAAGAAACGAGTGTGAGACGTTCGCAATAACATAGGTCCCGGCGATCCCGCCTAGCGCGTTGATGCCGCGGGCCTGAGTGCTATCTGAGCCGGGCATGTCGATCGCGGTGAAGTTGCCCCTGCTCAGCAGAAAACCGTGTTTCCCTCCCGAGCCATCGACATACATTCCCACGACGTCGCCCTGGTTGTTGATCCCAGTCACGAAGGTTGCTAAGAACCAGGAAAATCGATCGTGGTGAATTTCCCGCGCTGGAAGACGAAACCGTGAGAAGTGCCACCCGTGCCCGCGGTGTCATAAGTGCCCGCCATCTCTTCTGAGTCATTGATGGTGAGGTAGTAGGTGTTGGCGGCGCCGGGGAAATCCACTGTGGTGAATTTGCCTTCATTGAGCAGGAAGCCGTGGCTCACGAGGCCATCGTTGTCATATTCTCCGGTGATGTCGCCGCGCGAGTTGATGTCCCTGAGAGCCGAATCCAGAGCCCCAGGGAAGTCAATGGTCGTGTAGTTCCCTTTTTCAACAGAAAACCGTGCGAATGTATAACGCTGTCATAATAGATTCCAACGACTTCCCCCTGGACATTGATCCCTTCCGCGACGGTGCCACCTCCTGGTGTGGATGCGCCCGGTACGTCAATGGTCTTGAAGCTGTGTGCCAACAGAACGAGCGGAGCACTGAGCAGGATCTAAACCCAGCCAACAACATGAGCGCTCTTTTCCCATTTCGTCTCTTTTTGGGTAACAAGGGATGAACCGGAATGCGCATTCTCGGACTGCGTCAGTTGCGAACCTGAATTTCTGAGCACACCGAGAAGTTAGCACGATCGTGCAGAGCGATTGTATTGTCAAGCGTGAATGCGGTACCAGAACCGAAAGAGATTCTTCGGAATTCTGGCCACAGATTCCAGAATCAAAAGGAAGGCATAGAACTCATAGCTCTAACTTCACGAAATGTGATTGGCTCTCCTCTGTCAAATTAGGCATCCATGCCTTAATCCCTTTTGCCAAACTTCGGGCCCTCTCAGGGCGTGCCAGTGGCCGTAACAGTGGAATTGCAGCGTCGGGTTTGCGGTGCTGTGGCGGTGGGAACGAGAATTGATCGAGGAAAATGAATAGTCATGTGGCGCCGAGAAAGTATACCATCTGGG
>CAVWOD010000018.1:0-104067 GCA_963756355.1 uncultured Acidobacteriota bacterium
GTTGGGGATTGGGCGAGGCGGTCGAGAATTCGCAGGATGCGTGAGTAGGCGGGGGAGGAGGGCGGGAGACTGGAATTGCCTAGGGCTATGCAGGCGTTGCGGATCAGGCCTTGCCACTTGGCGCGCTTCATTGCGCTGCCGCGGAAGATTTCGCGGAATTCTTGTTCGCTTAAATTCGCCAGCCATTCGAGCTGGGGAGCGTAGAGCGTTTCTTCGCTGCCGCCGGGATGCGTTGAATTGGCTTGCTGCGCGGTCGAAATCGGATCGGCGTTCTTCAGCGGAATTTTTCTGGGCATGAATTCCGCGAGCGTGGTAGAGGGGGCGTTGCGGTTCCAGGGGCAGACGTCCTGGCAAATATCGCAGCCATAAACCATGCTGCCCATGGCGGGGCGGAATTCTTCGGGGATCGCGCCGCGCAGTTCGATGGTGAGGTAGGAAATGCAGCGGCGCGCGTCGAGCAGGTAGGGCGCGGTGATCGCTTCGGTGGGGCAGGCGTCAATGCACAGGCGGCAATTGCCGCAGAGATCGGGCGGAGGGAGTTCGCCCGCGGAAAGAGTGGGTTCGAGATCGAGCGTGGTGAGAATGACTCCCAGAAAAAGCCATGAACCCAGTTCTTCGTTGATCAGGCAGGTGTTTTTCGCGAGCCAGCCGATTCCGGCGTATTTTGCGGCAACTCGTTCGACGATGGGGCCGGTGTCAACGTAGGCGCGCGCTTCGAATTTGATTCCGGAAAATTCGGCGCGCATGGCGGCGAGAAGAGATTGCAATTTGCGGCCAAGGACTTCGTGATAGTCGCCGCCCCAGGCGTAGCGCGAAACCCAGCCGCGCGGCCCGGCGGAATCATTCGCGTTGGCGGCGGATTCCGCCGCGGCCTGCGTGGAATAGGGCTGCGGCGTATTGTAATTCAGCGCGCAAACAATGATGCTGCGGATGCCTTCGAGCGCGCGCCCCGGATCGAGCCGCCGCGGATCGCGCAAATATTTCATTTCGCCATCGTAGCCGCGCTCGAGCCACGCCGGCACGTGTTCAAGTTCCGCCAGCGCGTTGGGCGCGGCCACGCCGCACAGATCAAAGCCTATCGCACGGGCCTGTGCTGTAATCCAAGCGTGTGCGTTCGCTCGGAAGCATGGATGCGATGATATCCCTGAAAACTTTCAGATAAAGCGGAGATTGATTCTGTAAACTTTCCTGCTGGACTCCGGATTAGCGAGCTGCGGAATCGGCTAGTCGGAACAGCACGCAATTGTCATTTTCCTCGCGACGGTACAAGCCACACGGAATCACGTCAAGATTGGCGAAATTGCTTGAAAATCCCAAGACAATCGGCCATTCCGGGGGAACGACGCTTCTCAGGAAGAAATCATTCCACTCAAAGAATCTATGCGGCTCGGCATTCCTATCCGCCACGAAACCAAATGCAACTCGATCTAATGTTCCCTTGCGGAAAATCGAGATAGATTCTCTATCACGCGCCAAGATTCCGGTTTGTCTCCCCATCCAAGCCGTAGCTCTCTCGCACAATTTTGCGATTTAATTTGTGATAGAACAAAATACGTTGGTGGAGGAATCAAGATGGAGAAATTGAATGTGGACCACTTTAGATTTTTCAAGCTCTTCTAGAATTCCCTGAAACATGAGGTAAATGGATGTCACTCGCCAATGGGTGTAGCCAGCACTGGATGATCTAGGTCTTCAAGCGTGGCAGGATTGGCCGAGCACAATGCCATCCATGGCGAGATGCTCGACCAGAAGATGCATTTTTCAAAGAGAACGCTTTGTAGCTGGGTGGAGATCCGTAAATGTAGACCCAACCGTGTCGCATTGCAGGATGGTAAACGCCTGAATGCACCCAATGGCAAATGAGCCCGGGTTCCAAAACCGCGTTGGCCAGCTAATGGCCACTACCGAAGAATTTCGAGCCTGTGATTCGCGATCGGGTCTTGGGTTGGGTATCTTGCTAGCTGTAGACGGCGAACGCTGCTCGTGTCCCGGTTCCTGGCTGCGCGCATCCCACTACTCCTAAACCGGAGGACAGTGTCCAACTCTCCCGGACTCAGCGATCTGCTATAGAATGTTTTGCTTTCTCAGCTCTTTTGCGACCAGCTTGACGACCCCGTCGATTACTTTTTGCGCGGATTTCGGGTTGAATGAATCACTGGTACCGGTCCAGATGAGTTCTCCATCCGCCGGTGTGGACGAATAGAGATTGGTTTCTACACGGACAGTCGTGTCTACGCGCAGGTAATCGGGAGAGTAGACCTGCCGGTAGACCGTGCCGTAATAACCGTAGAACGAGTTGTAGTAAGCATAGGGAACTACATAACTATGGCCGGGGATGTGAGTGGTCTTCTTATCCACTTTGACGAGGCGCGAGATAAGGACGGCGTCGATCTTGAAGTCGCGGATCTGTCCTTTCAAATAGTCTGGATCCAGGTCGGCGGAGTGCGGCCGGAATAGGATGTGGTTTCCGGGAATGACCTCAAGGCCGTCATTCGCAATTGCAGAGGAAAGATCATCTTCGAAATCCGCGCGAATTGCTGGATTCTCGCTCATGCCGATTACAAGAATTCGACGAGGCTTCTGACCAGAATAGGCGGGATTTTTCCAACTCATTAGCAGCTTCACGGCATTAGCATTCGCGACGGGCAAAGCGGCCAGGGCGCACAGCGCTAGAGCGCAGATCAGAGCAGCGAATCGGCCGGAGGCGTTCTTCTGCACGCGGATTCCTTCGTCGTCTAACCGATTCAATAAATCAGTCATCAAGTCCCCTATGAATTCCCGAGCGATAGTAACAGACTCGAACGAAGTATGTGCTCAAGCGCCAGCGTGTAAGGGGCGTGAGGACTTGATCGAGAAGCGCAAGCCTCGAGCAAACAGTGCAAACCACTGATTCGCAATTGGGTGATGGGTTGGGTATCTTGCTAGCTGTAGACGGCGAGCACTGATACAATCCCGGTTCATGGCTGACTGGCGACAAATTCAAGCACGAATCCGCAAAGCGAAAACCGGCACCGATCCACTCGTCAAGTTGAGCGAGCTGTTCGCCAAAACACATGACGGGATGGTGGCGTGGGAAATGGCGGTGATCGAGGAGAAGGCAGGAAACCTCGAAGCTGCGATTGGCCACTATACGGTTGCCGCGCAGCGGTTCCGGCGCAGCGAGTGGAAGAAGAAAGCGGAAGAAGCTTTGACGCGGCTGGGAGCGCCTGTGCCAGTTGCTGGTTCCGCTGCGGTCGAAAGCGAGAAGGTTGTCCATGCTTCACCCGACGCTCCCGCTGATACCTCGGACGATCAGCAGCTCACACTCGCGATTCCCAAGGCGGAGGCCGAGCCGGGAGAAACGGCCGAAGCAGTTGCGGAATCCGCGGAAACTGTTTCTGCTGTTGCGGCTGGCAATGGATCAACGGAGACGGGGGCCGCCAATGGGCTTCGCCGCCGGCGGCGTGGACGCCGCGGTGGCCGGGGACGGCGCCGCCCGGGTGCGGCTGCCGCTCCAGGATTGCCCGCCCAGACATTCGCGCCATCCACGTCATCTTCAGCAGCAAAGGAAACGACGGCTGCTGCTCCGCCGGATCGCCCAGCTCAGCGTCCGCCGGAGAGAGCGCATGAGCGAGTTGAAGGTCGCCCGCCTGAAGTTCGAGCGGAAGTTCCCACTCCAACGAAACGAGCCGAGATCGAAGCGCCCACCTCCAGTCTGGACCGGATGTCGCACACGCGGCCTGGCGAGCCGGCTTTAGCTTCGCGATTGGCACAGCTGGAATCTTTGTTGAGGCGGCTGACTTCCGGCCCGCTGCACACGCTGGATGAAGCCGAGGAAGCCCCTGCCGGGCCAGGAGTGTTTCTGCTTTCGGATTCCGACCTGATCACTTCTTACTATGTGGAGGATTGCAAGACGCTGCGTGTCGCTCTGGGGCATCTGGTGCGGGGCGGGCGCGGGGGCCAACGGGAAACTTCAGTACGCTCGCGTTTGGCCGAACACCTGGGAATCAACGAAGCGAAAGTCTCACAATACTTGAAGCAACATTGCGTGATTCGCTGGATTCAACTGGACGAGCAAGCGCCGTATCTGGCGCATTTCACAATCGCGGTTTTGCGCCCGCCGCTGAACTTCGAATCGATGTAATCACTGGAAAATAGAAGAATTACGTCTGGAACGCAGATTCCATTGGATGGCCCTAGTTACCGTTTAACCCTCTAAAGCTACCGTTGGACGGTTGCGGCTAGACGAAGGTCCCAGCCATAGGCACACTGGGGTAGGCTAGTAGTTTAACGGGGGTCTTACCGCTCGAAGCCGCTTCATCGCGACGGAGAGCCGGCCAGGCCGGGGGATCTGCTCGAAACCGCACGATCTTCAAAAGGAGAAGTACGCATGTCTAGTGCAATCGGCAGAGGGGTTTGGAAGACTTTTGACTGGGCGCTTTGCAAGACGGCCGCTGGCGCCTTCAACACGATTCAATTTTTCAATAAGTACAAGCCAAATGCTTCGTTCACGCCCAAGTGGTCCGAAAAACCGATGCTGAAGTCGTGGGAGAAGAGCAAGCCGACGCTGGGCTGGCCGCGCACGACGGACTCACTTTGCCCCGGATGCGTGACGGAAGCTCGCGACGCCATATTCAATGGCACCAAGGATTACACCGACCTGATGCACGAGAAAGTCGGAGAGATTAAAGCGCAGATTATCGAGCGCGATGGACAGGTCTGGATGGTGAAGGAATGCCCCATCCATGGGAAATACGAAGATCTGATGGCCATCGACTCAAAGTTTCTGGAATGGATCGAGAAAAATTTCCCCGGCCGCGATATCCCCGCTCACGCGGATGAAGCCCTGCACAAGCACGGCTCCAGCACGGTGCGGTATGGCCGCGGCGCGGTTCTGACCGTTGACCTGACCAACCGCTGCAACATGATGTGCGATCCCTGCTTCATGGACGCCAACCAGGTGGGTTATGTCCACGAACTGAGCTGGGAAGAGATTCAGGAAATCCTCGAGAACGCCACCAAGATCAAGCCCCGGCGGCAGATGTCGGTGCAGTTCTCGGGCGGCGAACCCACCATGCATCCTTACTTCCTGGATGCGGTGCGTTTTGCGCGTAAAGTGGGCTACAACAGCGTGCAGGCGGCCACCAACGGAATCGAATTCGCCAAGAGCAAGGACTTCTGCAAGAAGGCCTTCGAAGCGGGTATGCGATATGCCTACTTGCAATTCGATGGAATCGGCAACGATGCGAATAGCCACCGCCAGGTGGGTAACCTGTTCGATGTGAAGCTTCGCGCCATCGAGAACATGCACGAGGCGGGCATCGAGATCGTGCTGGTGACGACCATCGTTAATAACGTCAACAACGATCAGGTTGGCCCCATCGTCAAGTTCGCGATGGAAAACCCCAAGAAAATCGCGTTCGTCTCCTTCCAGCCGGTTTCGTTCACTGGCCGGGACGAGGACATCACCCCGGAACGCCGGATGCGCCAGCGCTATACGCTTTCGCACCTGGCGCAGGACGTCAGCTCGCAAGTGGGCAAGATCGAGCCGACGCGGGACTGGTTCCCGTTGTCGTTCATTTCGCCGTTTGCCGGCTTTGCGGACCTGGTCCACGGGCCGGATGCGCAGTGGGGCGCGCTTTCCTGCGGTTGCCACCCGAACTGCGGCGTGGGCACGGCCATGATGATCAATAAAGAGACCAAGGAATGGGCGCCGATTTCGCGATTCCTGGACGCCGTTCAGCTTGTGAAAGACGTCAGCTCGATTACGGACGCGGCCCGCGGGAAGAAATTCTCCAGCTACATGATGGCCCTGGCGTTGATGAAGAATTACCATCCGTTTGAGGCGCCCCCCAGCCTGAAGCTGGTGGACATCTGGAAGAAATTCGACAAGACCTGGGCCGTTTCGAAGGATTCCGACAAGAAATACGGACGGACCAACCCGAACCGGACCTACGAAGACGCCATGAAGCGCCGCGCCAACGACCAGTGGAACATGCTGTTCATTGCCGGCATGTGGTTCCAGGATCTGTTCAACTACGATTTCCGCCGTACAGAAATGTGCATCATCCCCTACGCCACGCAGCAGGGCGAAATATCCTTCTGCGCTTACAACACCGGCATCGGCTGGCGGAAAATCATCGAGAACATGTACAAGAACGCGACGGTTGCCCAGTGGTACAAGACTCACGGCAAGCACGAGATTTATGCCAAGGGCAAGAAAGTCGACCTGAACAGCTACGAACACTCACTCAGGATCGACAATGAGGATGCCACTCGCGTCCGTCACCTGGAACATGACATTCCGCAGACCGCGGCGGAAGAAGACCGCATTCGCCGGCGTCAGGCTTTTGAGGAAGCGGCCAAGGTCCGCAAGATTTACGAAGAACTTGTGCTGAAGAAGCCCGCGGAAACCGTTGTGCAGATCGGCTCGATGGAGACGCTGAAGGCGGCGCTTCCGGGCGGACCCGCACCGCTGGTTACGCTGGGCGGCAACGGCCATTCCAACGGCAACGGAACTGGAGCAGCCACCAAGGCTGCCAAGGAAGTCGAGGAGACCGTCGCCGGCGACTAAGTTTGTACCATCCCGCAGGGCAGCTCTTCCGACGCCTCCCAGCAACTTGGGGGGCGTCGGTGTTTTTAGGATGTTGCGGCGCAGGGCTTGCTATAATTCCGGACAGGGAGACGATCATTCATGCCGATCTATGAATATGTTTGCGAGGAATGCACGACGCGGTTTGAGCGCGTGGTGATGTCGAAGAACGGAAAGCCGGAGTGCCCGAAATGCGGCAGCCGCAAGGCGGCGATGCAATTTTCGGTCTTTGCCGCGCATGGCGGCAATGGTGGCGGCTCGGCTTCGGCGAGCAGCTCCAGTGAATCGGCGCCTTCTTCCGCGTCAGGTTGCGGCTGCACGCCTCGAGGATGCGGCTGCCACTAACCCCCGGGCGGAGAGTTGCGGATATCTTGCAATTCTTGGCGGTCCTTAGGGGTTAAGACCGCTGTGTTTGCGGATAGTCAAGGTGCCACCCTAAAGGGTGGCGCTACACGGTGATGACGAGAGTGTAAGAAGAGGAGTTTTCGTAAATCGCAATGCTGCCAAGCTATTCATCTTTGGTGCTGTTCCTGACGGGCGCGGTGATCATTTTGGTGATACCGGGTCCGGCGGTGATTTATATCGTTAGCCGGAGCGTTGGCCAGGGGCGCGCGGCGGGGCTGGTTTCCGCGGGCGGTATTGCCGTGGGCACGCTGTTTCATGTTGCCGCGGCAACCCTGGGACTTTCCGCGCTGTTGATGTCGTCGGCCTTGGCCTTTCAGTTCGTGAGATATCTTGGCGCGGCGTATCTGGTTTATCTGGGAGTTCGAGTGTTGCTTCGCGACGATGGGGAGCATTTGGAAGCGGCGCGCAGGAAAACGAGCCTGGCGCGGGTGTTTGGGCAGGGCGTGATTGTGAGCGTGACGAATCCGAAGTCTGCGCTGTTTTTTCTTGCATTCCTTCCGCAGTTTGTCGAGCCTGCGCGCGGCCACGCCACCGCGCAGATTCTTTCACTGGGAATTTTGTTCGCGCTGATGGGTTATTGCAGCGATTCGATTTGGGCGCTCTTGGCCGGGACAGTGGCCGGGCGGATTCGAGGCAGTGCACGCTGGCGGCGCGCGCAGCGAAATCTTTCCGGCGGCGGACTGATCGCGCTGGGACTGGCGTCCGCGCTCTCCGGCGCGCGGTCGAAATAAGTTTGTCCGAAGCGGGACTACCAACCGGCAAATTCCTCGCACTATATCGAGGGTTGGGCGCAGCCCCGATCAAAATCATCGGGGTGCAAAAAACGCACAAGCAGCGCCCCTAAAATCCCAAAACCCAGGCAACGGAATCCACTACTTTTTTTGCCATTCGGCGTAGAGCTTGGTGATCGCCGGACCGATGGTAAATCCCCACGCATATACCAGGAAATTTTTAAACTTCTCGGGCACCACATAGCGCTCGGAAGCTTCTTGAACCGGCACGCCAGCCTTGTACATTTTCTCGGCCTGGGCTACAATGTCATCGAACAGTTCGCGCAAACTGGCAATACCTTCCTGCCCGCAGATCTGGCCGTGGCCTGGAACGAATATTGTGTCCTTATCGTACGTCGAAAATTTCGCCAGTGTCGTGCGCCAGCCGGAAATGGTGGCGTTCTCGTCGAAACATACCGGGTACCATCCGCTAAACAGCAAATCCCCCGTATAGACAACGTTTTGTTCCGGCACCCGCACGATAATGTCGGTGCCGGTATGCCCCGGATAGGATTCGAGCACGGCCGAAAGCCCGCCCAGGTCTATGGTCATGGGTAGCGTTGCGGGATCGATGGGGTGGTTGGGAAGGGCCACCACACTGGTACGGATGACCTGGAACACTCCCGTCGTTGCATTCAGATCGCCTTGGGCGTGCTGCCGTTCCGAGTCAGATTTCGCATCTTTTACGCGCTGCTCCAGCGGGCCAAGCACCGCTTCCTTGTCCATGCCCTGCATCGCCGCGTAGCTTTCCACCATCCGCCGTGCCGCGGCGGCGTGGGCCCAGAGCGGCACTCCTTTCGCGCCATAAAATGAATTGCCCATGGAGTGATCGAAATGGTAGTGGGTATCCAGCGCCGCGCGCACCGGAACTTGGCTCACTTGCCGCATGGCATCCATTTGGAACGATGCTCCCGCCGGACTCCCGTATCCTTCGAGCAGCAGCACTCCATCGCGGCCAACCAGAAAGCCGCCGTTGCAAATCGTTTGGTAGCCCTTCGAAGTGTCGGAGATGGTGGCATACAGTCCATTTCCAACCTTGCGCACCGACGCGAATCCCTTATCCACCAGCGGGGCTTGCGCCACGCGCGAATCCTGTTCGAGCGAGGCTGCCAGAAGAGGCAGGGGAATCAGTTTTGCCACGGCGTAAAACGCGCCGAAGCATGAGGTATAACCGAGAAAATTGCGGCGTGAAAATGACTGTGAGTGCTCGATCATTGCTGTCCTCGCCTGGCTGAAGTTGTGAATCTAAGTTTCATAATGTTGTGAGGCCAGCCTATTTCTTCTGCGCCCCGCGAACCACGCGAAAGCCGGTGTAGAGAATATCGGCCGGAGCATAACGCGCTTTGGGATCGGACGCGCGATCGGCGCTGCCACCCATTGTGTTGCCCTGGCCATCCTTGGCGATCACCCATTCCGCGACGTTTCCGCCGAGATCGAAAACTAAGGCTTCGCCATCGCCGCCAGCCGGCGAAAAACTTCCCACTTCTTTCAGCAGCGGAGTAGCGCCGTTCAGTTCGCCAACCTTTGCCTCCAGGCGGCGCGCGTCTTCCGGGTTCAACGCGTAACCGGCCCAGTAATCGAGAGTGTTCTCGCCCGCATGTTGCACGTACAATTTCGCGCCTTCTTCCTCTGTGGGCAGGCGAAAAGGTTCAGCGGTCATGTCCGCGAGCCAGGCTGCGTAGGCTTTGGCTTTCTCGAACGGAATTGCGTTCACGGGATAGTTTTGCGTTCCGGGCGCAAATTTGTAAGTTTTATCGAATGCGGCGTATTGCGCGCGCGTGACTTCGAAGCGGCCCACTTCGAGATCTCCGTGTTGCACCACTTCTGGAATCACGAAACTGGGCGGCGGATTTTCGGGGATCGACGGGGGGCGAAATTCAACTCCGTAAGCGTTCCCGAGTTTGTGGATCGAGCCGCGCTCGAGAGCCACGTCGAGCGGCGAGCCTTTCTTGAACGCTTCATTCGCTGGCGGGCCTGTCTTGAAAAGATATTGATCGAACCAAGCCATTTCTTCGTTCACTTTGCGAAGTTGATGGCTGAGCTTTCGCGGGCCGTGCGGCTCGCCCGGAAACAGCATGAATCGCACGGGGACTTTGCCGATCGTGTAGAGCGTGCGGTAATGCGTCCAGCCTTCTTCGGTGGGCACGTTGCGGTCGGCGCCGCCGAAGAAGATCAGCGTGGGCGTGCGGACTTTGTCCATCTGGAAGATTGGTGACTTGCGGATGTAGAGTTCGGGATCTTCGAGCGGGGATTTGCCGAAATAATAGGAATCGAAGGCCTGGCCGAAATCGACGTTGGCCCAATCGCTGATCCATTCCACGTCTCCGGCGCCAACTGCCGCGGCTTTATAGCGCGAAGGATTGGTAATCATCAGCTGAATGGAAAGAATCGATCCGTTGGACCAGCCCAGCGCGCCGATTTTTTCCGGATCAATCAGTCCGCGGCCAATCAGGTAGTCCACTCCCTTTTCGATATCGGGGATTTCCAGTTCGTAGTATTTGCCGCAGCAAATGGATTCCACCCACTTCAGCCCGTAGCCGGAGCTGCCGTGGTAGTTCGTTTTCAGGACAAACGCGCCGCGCTGGTTGAGCAGATTCTGGGAATAGGCGTAACTTTCGCTCCAACTGTCTTGGTCCTTCCCCGCGGGTCCTCCGTGTGTCGCGGTAATCAGCGGATAGAGACGGCCGGGATGATAATCGTGAGGATAGTAGAGGATTCCTTCCACCTGGTCGTCGTTCGCGCCTTTCCAGTGGATCACCTCCGTTTTTGCAATCACGCGATCCTTGAATTGCGGGTTCAGATCGGTGAATTGCACCGCACCGGCTACACGAGCGCCTTCCAGCCGGGCGTGGTAGAGCTGAGGCGGGATGCTCGCCGTCGAATACGAATAAATCAACGTTCGGGCGTCGTCGCTCAAATCGAGGCTGAAATAATTCGTGTCGTGCTGGCCCTGCAGAAATTCGCGGGACCATGTGGCGCCCTGGTGCGTGTACCGTGCGGGTTTGAATCGAACGCCATCTTCCAGGAAGATCACAAACCCATCCGGCGTAATTTCAAAGGAAGTGCCGGCGCCATTTTCCCAACCGAGGTCGACTTTTGCCGTTTGGCCAGTAGCAACGCTATAGTAATAAACCTGCTCGATCGTGGCGGTATAAAACCGGGGATCGGTGGTAAAGGGAGCGACCGCATAAAAACCGGAATTGTCGCGGGCCCAGCGCACGACGCGCGGGCGAATTTTCCCGTCAGTGAAAAGTTGCTTGCTCTCTCCGGTGGCAAGATTCACCAGAAAGGTAGCGGGCGCAAGTTTCTGATCCCAGGAGTAGCTGAGTTCGCGCTGGTTCACCGTCACCGCCCATTTTCCGTCGGGGGAAAGGTCCCAGTTTTCTATCCAGTCGTCGTTGTTCGTCAGGCGCGCCGCTTTTTTGTCTTTGATGGAGTATCGAAACAGGCGGACGGGCGCGGTGTGGGCCGTGTCGTCCACCACGTTGGTGTCATCCTTTTTCTCTTTTAGCTGGCGCTCGTAGAGCGAAGGATTCTCCTCGGCGCTGAAAACGATGGTGTCATTGTCGAGCCATTCGAAATGGCGGATGCCACGTTCGAATTCGGTTGCCGCCCAGGGCTCGCCACCTTGGCGGTCGAGCAGCCACAGTTGGGGCTTGCCCAATTCCGGCCGGGCGGGATCGGGTTTCAAATTTGGAACCGTACGCGTGAAGAGGAAGCCAATCATTTCGCCGCTGGGCGACCAGCGTGGGTTTGAGACGTTGTCGCCGCCGCGGGTGAGCGGGACTTCTTTTTTCGCAGTGAGGCTCGAAAGCATCAAGTTGCTCACGCGAACGTCTTTTTCCTTGTCGGCGGTACCTTTCACCCAGACGGCCCACTGGCCATCGGGTGAAAGACGGACCTCGCCCGCGGATTCGGTCATCACCACGTCTTCGGGCTTCCAGAGCTTCTTCGAATCCGGCGACGCTGAGAAGGCGGCGAAGCAGAAGAATAGCGCCAGGCAAACCGTGAAGCGGACTTTGAGTACTCGAGTCATGTTCCGTTTACCTCGAAGGAATAGCGAAAATAACAAACGATTGCGCGGAATCGCGTGGCACAAGGTATCACAGCGCGAGCAAATGAGCGCGAGATTCGCGGCGAAAGACGGCGTTAGCTCCACCGAGTGGGCCTGGCTTGAACCGGGCCGGCGGCGCAGCTGCAACCCGCTTCTTCTTTCCATCGTTTAATACAATATCGATATTGTGTGCTTTCCGGGGAGAGTAGGCGGATAATCCGCCGGTGAGGCGTGCCATGAAAATAAAAGCGTCACTCATTTTGATCGCGTGCTTATTGATTAGCTGTGTTTGCCACGCGCAGGCAAAGGGTGGGGGCGGGGGATCGTCTCCAGCGCCCAGTTCTGGTTCGGTCGATCCATCCGGGCCGGAGCATGTTGGAGATATTGGGAAATTCTCGAACTGGGACGCATTGATCAGGCAGGGCCGGTCGGGAAATTATCTCGATGGAAAGGTAACCGTGCAGGGAGGAACGCTGCCCTGGGAGCCGATTGCCGTCACGGTGATGTGTGACGGCAAGCCGCGCTACACCACGTACACCGATCCCAAGGGCCTGTTCCTGATCGCGCCAAAAGCCTCGCCGGACACGATGGTCAGCCAGACGCAGGCGAAAACAGCGCTGGCGACACAGTTCATGGGTTGCGCGGTTCAGGCTTCGCTGTCCGGATTTGAATCCAGCACTCTGACCATCGCAAATCGCGGCTTGTTGGATAATCCGGATGTCGGCACAGTGACGCTGAAGCGCGAAGAAGGATCGGATGCAAGTTCGTTGAGCAGCACCAGCGCCTCGGCTCCCAAGGATGCGGTGAAATTGTTTGACAAGGCCCGTGCCGAATGGCTGGACGGCAAGTCCGACCGCGCGGAGCACGACTTGCAGAAAGCGGTTCAGGCCTACCCGCAATATGCCGAGGCGTGGTACCAGCTTGGAAAAATTCAGGAGGCAACGAATCCCGCGGAGGCGCGGAATTCCTATTCCAAGGCGCTGGCTGCCGATCCGAAATTCATTTTGCCTTACAATCACCTGGAATTGCTGGATGCGCAGGCGGGCAAGTGGCAGGAACTTCAGGAATTCACCACGCGGGAGCTGGAGCTGAACCCGCGGGGCTCGCCTGGGGTGTGGTATTTCAATGCGATGGCAAACTATAACCTGGGGAAAAAGGATGTCGCGCAAGAAAGCGCGAAGCGGGCGCTGGCGATGGATCCGCTGCACACCGTGCCCAATGCCGAGCAATTGATGGCTGTGATTCTCGCGGACAAGCGCGATTTTGCGGGAGCGCTCGAGCACCTGCGCGCCTGCCTGCCCTATTTGAGCGGGGCGAAGTCGGAAATCGTGCAAAAACAAATTGCGCAGCTGGAAGGAATCATTGCAAGATCGAAATGATTCTGTATTAGCTATCTTGGGAGAGGAATTCAGCCATGGCAATCAGCCGGGAAGAAATTCGTCAACGACACACCGCGGAGATGGGGCACGATCAGTTTAGCGAAACGATTTACGGCGTAATCTGCGCTACTTGCCACAATTACGTTTTGATCGACCGCACCAATTGTCCGTCCACGCTGCCGCGAGCACGAAACCTGCCGCGCCGCTTACGCCTAGAACAACCAGCCTTCTCGGGCGATTATGGCGCCCACAGCCGCAATCCGATCATGTGCCAATAGCCCAGATAAGCGGCGATGCCGCAGCACGCCACCGCCACCAACAGCGTATAGATTCTCAGGTTTCGATTGGAGTTCCAGCGGAAGGATTGCACGGCGAGCAGCAAACTCCACACGGAAAAAATCGCGAACACCCAGGTAAGAAACCAGATCGCGGCGGTAAGTATGTCGTAGACGCCCAGCAGCCAAGTTGGCGTCAGATGGTATATGAAGCATGCCGCGGCCAGCGAAAGCGTGGCGAGCGCCGGCTCCATCAGCCTGGGAAGATAGCGTTCTGATTTTGTGCGTCCCGCGATCTTCAGCGGTATCCAGACCAGCACATACACAACGGAACTGGCCATCAACCCGAGGCCGAGTATAACGAACATCAGCCGGATCACCGGCCAGAACCCATCCGTGCGAACGCCATAAAAGAGCTGATCCGCATAAATCATTTCGCCATTTTCTCCGGCAAAGAAAATGCGGCTGGCGGCTTGTTCTTTATCCAGGCGGAATTGGCTGGCGGAAACGGGAACCAGCACCTGGTTCGCCTCGAAGAAATTCTTCTGATACAGAGTGCCGTATTCCTCCACGATCCGCCTGCCATTCAGCAGCAGATCCAGAAATTTGAATCGTTCCTGGCGCGGATTCCCCTGCTCGTAATAGCCGGTGAATTTGTCGAGGCCGGCGGCGCCGAGCACCACGGGGGTGGCTTGCGAAACCGATTCTCCGGCCAGCAAATAATTCATCACCAGCAACTGGATCTTTTTCATTGCTTCCGCGGAAGCCGAAGTGTTCAGCAGAATTACCCAGCCCACGTTTTGGTCCGGAAGATAATGATAAGTCGAAGTGAATCCATCGATTCGGCCGTCGTGCCCATGTGACACGACCGGCCCCGAAAAATCGGCGTAATTCCCCAGGCCGTAGCCATACTTCAATCCGGCGCGAGCGGCCAGAGTCGTCTGCGGATATTCCATTCGGAGGATCGATTCCGGTTTCAGCAATTGTGTCTCGCCAATTTTGCCCCGATTCAAAAACATCTGCACGAGCAAGGCAAGTTCCTTGGCCGACGACTTGAAATCGCCCGCGGGGCGCAGGTAGAAGGAAACGTAGGGAATGGGCTTGCTTGAATTCTCTTCGTAGCCTTCCGCAAGAAGAGGCAGATTCAAATTCGTCGTAAGCTGGAAATCCGAGTAGGTGGCGCCCATCGGGGTCAAAATATTCTCGCGGATGAATTGGTCGAATGGCTGATTGGAAATTTTCTCGATCAAATATCCCGCAACGCCGTATCCCGGATTGGAGTACGACATGCGAGTGCCGGGCGGCCAGCGAGCCGCCAGGGGAGTAGTAAATTTGTGCAAGATGTCGAGCAGGCCAATGTCTTGCGGATCGCCGACATTGTAGATGCCGCTTTCGTGCACATCGTCAAAGCCGGCGGTCTGTTCGAGCAAATCCGCCACTGTTACGGGATGCGAAGATTGCCACGCATTGGGCAGAGGAAGCTCCGGGGCCAAGTCCGCGAGCTTGGCTTCCAGATCGATCTTGCCATCTTCCTGCAATTTCAGTAGCGCCAGCGCCACCAGGCTATTGCTGATCGCTCCAGTGCGAAAGCAAGTGTCGGCAGTGACGCCGGTATTGGCCTTGAGGTTTGCTTTGCCCAGGCCGCCTTCCCAGAGGATACGATCCTTCGCCACCAGCGCGATTCCGGCGCCCGGAATGTGCTCGGCCGCCATAACGTTGCGGATCTCCACTTGCAGTTCTTCAACGCCGTTCGGCGCGACCGGTGTTGAACTGTTCGACTGTGAATGCGCGCTGAAGCTCAGCAGGCTTGCCGAAACAATCAGGGCGCTCGCGATGTATAGAAGAGGATGACGCTTCATGAATGCTCCTGACCCAGCCCGCGCATTGTACTTCTTGCCAGCGTTTCCATGAAGGAAACTCGCAAAATTTTCAGATGTTCGAATGCTGAAAGAAGTTATCCGCGGGCGGTAGAGCGCGGCGAGCGAGGCCGCTCCGTCGAAAACTTTTCGCCGATGCGGGTTGACGGCCTCCGCGCCCGTGCGTACGATGCCCCAATTCATTGGCGCGGCGGTCCTGGGATCGCGCTGCTGAGGGAATCATTTGAAGAAACTCATGCGGTTTGGAATTTGGACGGCAATCGCGCTGGCCGGGGCGTCCGGCCTGGCCGCGATTGCCTTTGAGCGCAAGGAGCCGCTCAACGCCATCTGGTTTGTGGTTGCCGCAGCCTGCACGTATCTGGTGGCCTATCGCTTTTATGCATCGTTTATCGCGGCTAAGGTATTTGCGCTCGATCCGATGCGGGCCACGCCGGCCGAACGATTGGAAGACGGCCGCGATTTCGTCCCAACGAATAAATGGGTGCTGATCGGGCACCATTTTGCAGCTATCGCCGGGCCGGGGCCTTTGGTGGGGCCCACGCTCGCGGCGCAATTCGGCTATTTGCCCGGTACTCTGTGGCTGATTCTGGGAGCGGCGCTGGGCGGCTGCGTGCAGGATTTCACGATCCTGTTCTGCTCAATCCGCCGCGACGGAAAATCCCTGGGGCAGATGGCCCGCGAAGAGGTGAGCAAGCGGGGTGGAACGATCGCCGTGCTTGCCGTCCTCGCCATCATGGTGATTCTGCTGGCGGTGGTGGCGTTGGTCATCGTGAATGCACTCAAAGCGTCTCCCTGGGGAGCATTTACGATCGCGATGACGATCCCCATCGCGTTGCTGATGGGCCTCTATCTGCGCTATTTGCGGCCGGGGCGGGTGTTGGAAGCTTCGGCGATCGGCTTCGTCCTGATCTTCGCTTCGGTGGTGGCTGGAGAATGGGTAAACAATTCGGCGATCTGGTCGCACGCTTTCACTCTGAGCGGCCCGGCGCTCGCAATCGCGATCATCATCTATGGATTCGCGGCATCGGCGCTGCCCGTGTGGCTGTTGCTGGCTCCTCGCGATTATCTCAGCGCGTTCATTAAGATTGGCGTGGTGATCGCGCTTGCCGCCGGTATCATTCTGGTTCGTCCCACATTGCACATGCCGGCATTCACGCGCTTTGTGGATGGCAATGGCCCGGTATTCGCCGGGAAAATTTTTCCGTTTTGCTTCATCACTATTGCCTGTGGAGCGATCAGCGGATTTCACGCGCTGATTGCCAGCGGCACCACTCCGAAAATGATTATCAGCGAATCGCATGCGAAGCTGGTGGGTTACGGCTCGATGTTGATGGAATCATTCGTCGGAGTGATGGCCATGGTGGCCGCCTGCGCGCTCCAACCAGGCGTTTATTTCGCGATCAATAGTCCCGCCGGCATCGTCGGAAAGACGGCGGAAGCGGCCGCAACTACAATTCGTTCCTGGGGTTTTCCGCTCGATCCGCAGATGATGGCCACTCTGGCGCAAAGCGTGGGCGAACGGTCGCTGCTTGATCGCACCGGCGGCGCGCCTTCGCTGGCCGTGGGAATGGCCCAAATTTTCAGCGGGACGATTGGCGGCGAGCGCCTGCTCAGCATTTGGTATCACTTTGCCATCATGTTTGAGGCGCTGTTCATTCTCACCGTGCTGGACGCGGGCACGCGCGTGGGACGGTTCATGGTGCAGGAACTTCTGGGTCACGTATGGAAGCCGCTGGGGCGAACCAGTTGGTATCCCAGCGTTCTTGCCACCAGCGCACTGATTGTGGCCGCCTGGGGCTGGTTTCTTTGGCAAGGCGTGCATGATCCGCTGGGAGGAATTAATTCGTTGTGGCCGCTCTTCGGAATCGCGAATCAATTGCTCGCGGCGGTGGCGTTTGTGGTGGCCACCACCATCCTGCTGAAGATGGGCCGGCGAAAATCGCTATTGGTTACGCTGGTCCCAACCTCCTGGATCGTGCTGGTGACCATGACGGCGAGCTACCAGAAAATCTTCAGCCTGAATCCGCGCATCGGACATCTGGCGCAAGCGCGGCTGCTCTCCGCTCAGCTTGCCTCGGGCGTAATTCCCGCGGCGAAGATTGCCGAGACGCAACGGTTGATTCTGAATAACCGCCTGGATATAGCCGTGACAGCGGTGCTGGCGGTGATGGTATTGATCCTGATCGCCGAGGCACTGTTGGAATGGGTTCGTATTTTGCATGGCGGAAAAGAAGCCGTGTTGCACGAGTCGCCCTATGTGGCCACGCGCTGGATGGAAGGAGATTGAGCGGCTCCATCACCAGCGGCGATTTCAAGAAATTCAGCGGGTAACTAGATGCAACGTAGAAAGGTCGGCGGGCATCCGGGTGATAGACTGTGATTGTTCCGCCGCCAGTTAGCGCAATGAATTCATCCCGCACCTTGCGCCGCTCGTTTCCAGAACGAGCAGGAGAATCACGATGCTGCAAAAGAGAGAGCTTTCCTTAGGACTGATTTTCGGCACTGCATTCCTGACAGTTTTGAGTGGCGGTCCCGCTCATGGCCAAGCCATGGGACCATTCAGAAATTTGAATCCAGCCGCATCTTCCTCTTCCGCAGCGCCTTTTCAAACGATTCCGTTGACCGTGCCGAAAGGAGCGCCGATCCGTATCGCCATTGAAAGGGAAATTTCGATCAAGAAAGTTGGCCAGCCCGTTCTGGGACGTGTAGTCGATCCTGTTTATGCCTTCGACCAATTGGTTGTGCCGGTCGGAAGCGAGGTGCGAGGCAAAATTATTCGTCTGGAAAATGTGTCCAAGGGGCGGCGGACCCAGGCAATCATGAATGGCGATTTCACTCCGTTGCACATCGTCAAAATTGAATTCGACGAACTTGTGTTGAAAGACGGAAAGACGCTGCCGCTCAAGACCAGTGTGTCACCCGGAACCGCGCAGGTTGTGCGCCTGGTGACCAGCCACGAACAGGAAACCAACGGCAAAGGCGCCACCGCCCGCGAACTGGAGGAGGCCAGGAAAGAAATTCGGCGCGAGTGGGACGATGCCATGGCCCAAATCAAAGCGCCGGGCAAAATGCATCGCATCAAGAGGATTGCGGTCGCCGAGCTTCCCTATCATCCGCAATATATCGACGCGGGAGCGCGATACAACGCTGAATTGCTGGAGCCACTCGATTTCGGAACCGAAACTTATTCGGCGGATGCATTTACTTGGTTCGGCACTTCCCCGCCGCCGGGCAGCATCGTGCACGTGCAATTGGTTACTTCGCTCAATTCCGCCTGGACGCAGAAAAACGCGCCGGTGGAAGCCATCATCTCGCAGCCACTCTTCACCGCGGACCATCACCTGATCCTTCCCGAAGGCGCGCGCCTGGATGGCTCCGTCGTTCAAGTAAAGCCGGCGCGAAAGTTGGAGCGGAACGGACAACTTCGTATCGTGTTTCACAACCTGGAGTTGCCCAGCGGAATCGCTCACAAAGTGGATGGCAGCCTGGAGGGCGTGGAAGTGGACCGCGCGCAGAATCTGACACTCGATTCGGAGGGCGGAGCGCACACCACCACTCCAAAAAGGCGGTATCTGACGACCGGAATCTCGATAGCTCTTGCGGCCTCTTCCATGTCTCCGGACCGTGACGCCGCCCGCGATGCTAACGGGGGAGCAGGAGATCCCGGTAATCGGACATTGACAGGCGGATCGGGCTTTCGCCTGGTCGGCGCTGTCTCCACTTATCTGATTCACTCGCGCGCATTCGCTTCGAGCCTGGGGATTTACGGTGCGAGCATGTCGATCTATTCCAACTTCCTGGCGCGCGGACGCGATGTGGTATTCCCGAAAGATACGCCCATGGATATCGGTTTCGGCACCCATGAATCGGCCAAGCCGAATGCGCCGGCGTCACAACCGGCGCCTGTTCCCGCGACCCCTCCCTCGGGAGATAAAAAGCCAACAGGCGTTCAACCCTCGCTGGTGGCAAGCTTGGCGGGATGGTAAGACCGAAAATGAATCGAGCGGTTCGGCAAACGCGGCGAATTTTCGATTCCATGGCCTGGTGGTTCCGCCAGGTGCTGGGCGATTCCGCGTATGAGAACTATCTCCGCAGCGCCAACCGGCATCCAAGTAAATCGGGTGGCGGGAAGCCTCTTTCGCGGGAGGAATTCTATCTGGACGCGCTGCGGCGGCGATACTCGGGTGTCAGCCGTTGCTGCTGAGCGCTGCGGCGTGTCCCTAAAGTTGCCAGGGGAAGGACATTTACATAATTTAGACATAGACGCTGCTGACGCATAAAAACTATAATTTTGAAGTGGGTCATCGATCCTGTGGGTAGGATCTTTCTTCTGGCAATTATTGCGCGCTCGATGAAAAGGAGCACAGGCTGATGAAAGCTGCTCGAGAGAAGACTGCGGCGGCGGTTGCGCCAGGCGTCAGGCCGACGGCTGCGCTGCAAATGTACATCGAGACAATTTGCTACAAGACCCGGGAGCGCCTGGAACTGATTAATATCACCCGGGATTTAAATGAAGTGGTGCGCAAACATGGATTAAAGGCTGGTTTTGTGATGGTCCAGTCGCTGCACACCACCACCGCCGTGTTCATCAACGAGTTTCAGCAAGCCCTGGTGGAAGACATCAAGTCGTTCCTCGAAAAGCTGGTGGGCCGAATCGAATACTGGCGGCACAACGATCCGAAAATTTCGGAGTGCAATCGCAAGAATGCCGATTCGCACCTGCGCGCCATGGTGCTGGGGCATACCATCTCAGTTCCGGTGCGCGACGGCGAGCTGGCCCTGGGTACCTGGCAATCCGTAATTCTGGCGGAACTCGACGGGCCGCGCGATCGCGCCATTCACGTCCAGGTCCTCGGAATTCCGGATCCCGAAGAGCCCGAGAAGTAGACGGCGGCTTTGGCAGAAAGTCGCGGCGAATCTCCCTCCAGCTATTCCCCCATTTGCGGAAAATTCCAATGATTGAATCGCTTGGCGTCGCTCTGCTCCGTCACCTCAACGCGTGACGGTTTCCGGAGTTTCCGACATTACTTCGTTGACCCACTCGAGAGCACTCAGGAAGAGTTCTGGGAGTTTGTTTTCATCAAGATTGATCGCGGCGGCTGAAATGGAAAGCTTTTGCCATTCGCCCCTTTCGTAGTTGAGAGCGGTCTGAAAAATGGGGCGGAAATGGCTGGGCTGGCCCAACAAAGCGTTCTTGATACTTTCCTCCACCGGAATTCCGGCAAGCACGTCGGACATCGGCATATCGAGCATGGCATCCAATGCCGATAACAATCCGAGCAGAAACAGATCGTTGGTCTCGGATCGCATTCCTGCGGCCTCTCCGATCAGTTCGCAGAACCGGCCTCGCACCAGAGGGAGCCTGACTAACTCCCGAGGTTTGTCCTCTCCCATGATTGCCACGCAGACCACGGAAATCCATTTGCGCATGGCGATCTCTCCGATCAGCATCACGGCATGGGGAATCGACTGAACGGGGACCGCGAGATAGAAGCTTGCCGAGTTCAAATAACGCAGCAGCCGGTAGCTGACGGAAGGTTCTTGGCTGATCAGTTCGCCGATTTCCTCCAGTTCGATCTGTGCGCGGTTGGCGAACTGCAGCAGGCGAAGATAAATCGCTTTGTTTTCGGGTACATTCCTGCGCCGGAACATCTCCGGCCGGCAAAAAAAATAGCCTTGGAAGAATTGGTAACCCATTCCCAGGCCGCGCTGAAACTGTTCGTGCGTTTCCACTTTTTCGGCCAGGAGAGCAATTCCGCGGCGGCGAAATTTTCGCGCCAGGCGATCCTGCTCGGCCGGGCTGGTGGCCAGAAAGTCCACTTTGATGAAATCCGCAAATTCCAGCAGGGGCGCCATCTCCGGGCGGTCTATGTAGTCATCCAGGGCGAGGCGGTAACCTTGCAATTTCATTCTGCGGCAGGCGGCAATCACTTCTTCGTCTGGAGTTACGGTTTCCAGAATTTCACCGACCACGGTTTCCCGAGGCAGAAGACTTAGGTAGTCCTCTCGCAGGAATTTCCGCGTGCAGTTCAGAAAGGCCAGGACGCCCCCTGTCATTTTCTTCAGGCCGATCAGGAATAATTCGTCGATCGCCTTCAAATCCGGGGTATCCAGAGCGCCCGTCTTGCAGTAGTTCTCGGGCCCCGAGCGAGAAAGCATCTCGTAGGCAAAAACCCGTTTTTCGATTGTCAGAATTGGCTGGCGGGCAAGAAAGCGGTCCATTTTCCCCTGCGTTCCCGGCATGAAACAGCCGGCGATAAATCTCTTGAAGGAAAGGGGATTCGGACTTCAAGAACAGTATGAACGAGACGGTTAGATTCTGATAGGAAAAATGCGGAGTCATTGTTCGAAAGGAAATCCCGTCTTTCGAGCGCGCGGAGTTGCCGCGCTCTCGCGCAGTGGCCGCTCTTATTCCGGCAGCTTGGTTCCCGGCGGCAGAAACGCGATCAGTTGTTCTTCGCGCGCCAGATTTCCGGCCCGCCTTTGCGCCTGGATATCGGCGATAATCAAGTCGGTGCTCTGCGGTGCGAGCGACAACGCGGTGTCATATTCGATGGCCGCGTCGTTGAACATCATCCTCCGGTTGAAGGCATAGGCCCGCAGCACGTAGCGCATCAAGGGAGATTCTTCCCGTTCCGCAGCCGCTAATTCTTTCGTCAGGGATTGCTCGCTCTCCGCGGAAATCACTTGGAAGCTGACCTGCCACTTCTTCTCGTTCGCCTGAAGAGTGAGCACCAGTGTGCCGGAACCGCCCTCGTCACGATATTGCTGCAGAGCTTTTTTTGCCGGATCGGAAAGGAGCGTGCCAGAGATGCCCGCCGCGTGTGGCAAGCGCCAAATTTCCTTTCCATCCTCGTCTTGCAGCGAAAGGGATACGGCTTGGGCGCCCGGCACCGGAACCCACCGGATCACAAAACTCTGTGGGCGCACGGAGCTATTTTTCGTTGGCGAGAAGATTGGGGATGCCGGTTGTCCGTTGCCGCGAGGGCGGCCTCCCGTGCGGCCGTAATCGTCCATCGCTTTCTGGTTGGCGTCGGCAGGTGCCGCCGGCGGCGAGGGAATCGGCGTCGGGGTGGGAGAGGGGGAAATTGTTTTTAGTTTGCCGAAGAGAGTGATTTTGAGCGTGCCGCCTTCGTCACATCCCACACTATCGCCGGGATAGAGAAATCGATAGCGATCCCGGTCCGGTTTGAGCTGTTCTTTTACTTTGCTGCCCCTCCGGATCAGATAAGCCGGCCCCGAAAATTCTTCCACCCAGCCGACGTGGCTACGCTCCTGCGCGCTGGCCAGTTCGCGCACTCCAGGCGCCAAAATCGCAAGGATCAGCAGAGCAACCGGCCAGCAGGAAAGCTTCATTTTGTTTCAGTCTTCCGTGATTCAAATATCAAGCGGTGCCATACGCCCGAGATTGGTCCGTGCATCCACTCCCGGGTCGCCTCCGCCAGCCGTTCGATTGCAGGATGCAGCAGCAATACCGCGATCACGAGAATGAAATCATTCCATAAAACGCGCGTCTTTCCCACCAATTCAACGCCGAAGGCAAACGCCAGCAACGCCACCAGTATCGTCAAAAGATATTGCACCCGGTGCGTCGCCAGTTTTTCCGTTTTCTTCCGATAGTGCCAGCGAATCGCGGCCAACAGCCCGAGAACCGCGAGCGAAAGGAAAATATCAATGGACAGACGGCCCGATGCGGTCAATTCGGAAAGCGGCGCCCGGGCCAGCGTGAATGCGGCGCAGGCATGCAGAAAAATGCCGGGCACGGTCTCCTGGCGTCCCGGAACATTGAATTTATCGATCGCGTGTTCCCACACCCCGTCGCCGATCAGCACCATTTTCCCCGCCACCTCCGCCGAGCGGTTGGTGCCGCGAAGAAAATCCTTCATCTCCAGCATTCCGCTTTGCAGTGCCTCAAGCGGGGAATAATCGACGGGGAATTCGCCGACGGAGATCTCCTTCGAAAGTCGCCGCGTGGAGATGGGACGGAAGGCCCAACTTTTCCACCACGGCTTCGCCAGCGCGGATTGCCGCACAATACTGGCCAGCGATGCGGACAAAGTGAGCAGCGGCTCCTTCATCCGGTCCGTATGGATCCAATAATCCAGTTCATTGCTGCTGTGCCGCGGAATGATCAGGCTGGCCGCCAGCCGCTTATATCGGTCGTCGCCCAGCCATTCCTGGGAGCTTTTGGTTTGCGCGCGCGATACGCCCAGGAAGACGGGCACTGGTTGGCTCAAGCACTGTTCGAAGAAGGCTGGATCGCCCGGAGTGATCGGCATGCCGTATTCCGGGGAAACATCAATGTCCACTCCGATCGCCGCCGGCCCGCGTTCGGCGATAGCGGAAATTAGTTTGTTCAAAGGATCGCGAGGCGTGGCCATTTCCTTGCCATTGCTCCCGGGAATCGGCAGCGCCGGCAGATCGCCGATATCGACCACGACCACCGGCAGATTCTCCGTGCGTGCCACCTTTGCCAGCAGGGACTGCTCGTAACGATAAGCCGCCATGTCGAGCTGTTCGCCCCAGGAAGTGCGCTCGACCATTAACTTGACGCCCACAAGAAGAATCGTAAACAGGATTCCGATCAGAAAATCCCGCCCGATACTGCTGTTGGCGCTCCTCGCGTCCGTGGTCGAGCCGGCTTCCCTCGCCGGCGTCGAAGCGCCGGCGGAAGCGGACGTATCGTCCGGCGCAGGAGAAAAGCTTCGGCCCTGCGAGCTGGACGCGCGTTTCGCCGCGACTCCTGCTGGTGTTTTTCTTTTCTTCATGCCGATCCGGTATGAAAGGCCACGAAGTTATGCGAGCTTCTCGGCCGGATCATAGCATTGCTTTCCACCGAATCGAAGCCGCTCTGCGCCGCTCCGGTGGTTCGGGCGTCCGTTGACTTGGAATCAACCGCAAGCCTAAGATGGCGTCACGATTCGTGTACGATTGAACGCTAAACGGGGTGGAGGGTTTTCATGCAGATAAGGCAATTAAAGTTGGCGGCTGCCCTTGTGTTGTTGGCCGGTTTTACCCTTTCTGCCGTCGCTCTGCTGGTGCGCGGCCAAAGGGCGGCTGCTTCAACGAAGGCGCCCCCGGAAGCAGGGCGCGCATCGCTGGGCGTTGTGCCAAGCGCCGCCTCACCCGCCTCCATCCCCCTCGATCCGCGCTTGGCTGGATCGACTCGATTCGAGCGAGGCGGCTGGATTTACGTTCACCTCGAAGGCTCGCCCGAAAAAATTGGCTTCCAGCACGGCTATCTGCTGGCGCCGGAAATTGGCGATGCGTTCAACGCCATCAAACTGCTCGATACGCACACCACGCAACGCGACTGGGGATTCTTCCGGAAAACCGCTCACGAAATGCTGTGGCCAAAAATCGATGCGGAATATCAAGCGGAGCTGAAGGGAATTGTCGCGGGCCTGAATGCGCACGGCGTCAGCATGGACCTCGATGACCTGGTGGCGCTGAACGCCTTCGAAGAAGTGCCGGATTATTACGTTCCCTGGCTCAACGAGCGCGAAAAAGTTGCCGGAGCGCCCCACCTGGTCAGCCCGGGGAATTGCAGCGCGTTCGTCGCCACCGGCAGCTTCACCAAGGATCATCAGATCGTCATGGCGCACAATAACTGGACCAGCTATCTCTCCGGCGAGCGCTGGCGAATCGTTTTTGACATAGTCCCAGAGCACGGCTACCGCATCCTGATGGATGGATTTCCCGGAGTCATCACCAGCGACGACGATTTTGGCGTCAATGCGAACGGCTTGATGGTCACCGAAACCACCATCACCCAATTCAAGGGCTGGGATCCCAATGGGATTCCGGAATTTGTCCGCTCGCGCAAGGCCCTGCAATATGCCGGATCAATCGACGACTACGTAAAGATCATGCTCGATGGAAATAATGGAGGCTATGCCAACGATTGGTTGCTCGGCGACCGCAAGACCGGCGAAATCGCCCAGTTTGAGCTGGGTTTGAAACATCACCGGCTCTGGCGCACCAAGGATGGCTATTTCGTTGGCTCGAATTTTGCCAGCGACCCGAAAGTGCTCGCGGACGACACTACGTTTGATCCCAAGAATCCCTCCACGTCGCCAAACGCCCGGCGCTCACGCTGGGAAGAATTGATGTCCAAATCGAAGGGACAGATTGATGTGACTCTGGCGCAGAATTTCATGGGCGATCACTATGATGCCTTCGCGAAGCAGGAGGGCGCCGATGAGCGCACGCTCTGCGGACATACGGATACTTCAGCGCGTGGCGTGCAGGTGTTCGAGTGGACTCCGTATTATCCTGGCGGAGCCGTACAGGGAAAAGTGATGGACAGCAAAATGGCCGAAGCGATGAGTTTTTCGGCGCGCATGGGCCATCCCTGCGGCGGCGATTTCCATGCAAAACAATTTCTGGCCGCGCATCCGGAATATGCCTGGCAGTCACCCGTGTTGCGCGACATGCTCGCTGGACCGTGGACGCCTTTCCACGCCGGCGAGCATGCCGCACAGTAACCAGGGCTAACGCTGGGGGAACTCTCTACTTTCCGCCGCCTTCAACCGTCAGTTGATTGTCCACCGAAAAAACTCCCGCGACGCCGTTGGCGCGGATTCCGGCGGCATCCTTATCCATCTTTGTGGCAGCCACTCCGACCAATGTGACGCGCCCATTCTTCACGATGATGTGGATGGAAGGAACCGCTTGCAGCGCATACATCTGCAGGGATGGGAATGAATAGATGGCCCGGTAAACCGCCCGGCGGATGCGGTCGTCATTGGGCGACAGCGGAAGCACTTCGATGTTGTTAACCACTTTTTCCACGCCTTCAATTCGTTTTACGGAATTTTCCGCGTCGCTCTTCAGCACCGGCTTGGTCACCTGGCCCATCAGCGTCACCGTGCTTCCATCGACTTGGTACGCCAGGTTGTCGAACACGCTGTAATACGGCAGCATCACCAGGCGGTGCCGGACTTCCTGCACCAAATCGTCCTTTGCAGCCGTCGCGGATCGAGCGGCGGACAAAAGCAACAGCAGAGCCCCGAATAAGAAAACAGAACTAAAAACTAGGTTGTGCCGCTTCTTCATTTGTGTTCTCCCTGGCCCGAACTCTGCGGGCTCGCTAGTCTTAGATGCATCCGTGGCGCCGCCCGCTTCCCGGAACTCATGCTGATCGCCCAGGTACCTTGAATTCAACCGATTGCAGCTCGATGGGAAGCCGGATCCTTCGGCGCAGGGACATTCTGATACCATGCCCGCCCGTGAATTGACAAGCAGGAATTGCCCGGCGGCAGCTAGATGTCTTCGTCCTCTTCGGTGTGTTTGAGCGGCGTGAGCTTGAGCCGGATGCGGATATCCCGCAGGCGAGCTTCGGCTAGAATTTTGCGCCGCACTTCGATCGGCAATGCTTCGGGAGGGAACACTCCGCCGCTATCGCGCTGGAAATGTTTGACGAAAAGCGCGGCAACGTGAGCCGTGGCGTAGGAGATCGGAGTCGCCGTGATTCCGCGCATGCGAAGCTGGAAAAGTGTAGGGAAACTGGCGTCCCAGCGGACCAGCAGCGGCGCATCGTCGCGCGTTCCCCGCACCAGCACGGCTGCCGCCAGCCGCGCATTTTCCAGTACGCCGCGCCGGATCAGGCGCGCCACCATTCGCGGCGTCGGCGTCTTCGGAAAACGTTTCGCCGCCATGCCACTCGAGCGGTTCAACTTGCCTTGCCGGTGCCATCGCCGCAATTGCTCGATGTCGCTGCCGCCGATTTTCACATCCAGATTTCGCATGGAGATGAAATGCGGCAACGTGCCCACTTCGTCCTGCGCCGCCAGGTAGACGGGCGCCTCTCCAATCGGGGGAGGAAATCGAAAAATTTCCCGTTCGCTGAATCGCTTGGCAAATCGGAAGCGCCCCTCGCGGTAGACTCTCGGGCGCGAAGTTGCTTCGTCGTACGCCGCTTCGGGTGACCATGTCGAAACCGGATCTTCACTTTCCGTGCTTTCGTACAGACGGATTTGCACGTCTTCCACTCGGTCCAGCAATTCGGCGCTACGCTTCACCAGCAGGTTCATCAGCCCCGGCGCGATGCCTGTATCGATCAACGCCACGCGATTCTTCGCCAGAAAGCGTTTCTGGAAACGGAGTTGTTCGGCCTTGAACGGATTGCGAGTGAGGCGGGAATTCAGGTCCAGATAATGGACGCCGAGCCGCAGGGCCGCTCGCAATGCAATTTCATTGAACTGGGCTGGCGAAGCATTCACCAGCATGTGGCAGCCGCGCGCCGCGCGCACGATTCCCCACATGCTCCGCGCATTCACTTCTTTCACGGGGATGTGGCTTTTCTTGCCGAGAAATCGCTTCGCGCGTTCCGGGTCTCGATCACCGCACCACACGTCATGGCCTTGGCGGTCGAGCAGATGCGCGAGCAGCGAGCCGGTTCCACCCACGCCTAATACGAAAATTCGCATCGGGCGGAAACTTTACCATACCCTTGGCCCGCCCCGGCGGCGCGTTGCGGCAGATGATTCGTAAAGAACTACCCGCGCCGCGCTGAAACAATGCGAATGGTCTGGAGGCATCTCGGGTTGAAGGGAAAGTGGCGGTGTAACTACTGCAAAATCTGCGTCTTAGACTGATCTCCGTCTTCCCGGTGTTCGCAGATTGCGCCCAGGCTCGTGGCAGCGTAGAATGACTTTGAATTCTCCGATCCTCCGAACCTGCGGGAGAGAAATCCCATGGTTCCGGGGGACGGCCTACCCAGCATTTTTGGATAGGTAGGCGCCATTTTTGCATCCAATCGAGTGTGTGGCGCTCAGGGTTCGGGTGGAAACGCCCGTGCCTCCCGTGCTTGGAAAGGAGAATGCCCGGCGGAATCTTTCGCGTTCAATCGCCGGGTATTTTGCCCGATTCCCAGCTTGGATTCGGGCATTTTCGTTTTTAGGGGACCACAGCAGAAATGTCGGCGTTGAACGAATCCGTGATCGCACCAGCAAGGCCGCCGGAACCAGCCATGCTCCTGCAGGATAAATTCGGCCGCCAGATCACTGACCTGCGAATTTCCGTCACGGATCGTTGCAATTTTCGCTGCGTCTATTGCCGCTCGGCCGACCCCGAAAATCACATGGCTTCCTCCTCGCTGTTACGCTGGGAGGAATTCGACCGTCTCGCGCGCATCCTGGTGGGAATGGGTATTCGCAAAATCCGCGTCACCGGCGGAGAGCCGCTGGTGCGCGACGGCGTCGAGGATTTTATCGCGCGGCTGCACGCACTCGGCGTGCCCGATCTTTCTCTAACCACAAACGCTCACTTGCTCGCGGAGCGCTGCGGCCGCCTGGTGGCTGCCGGCTTGAACCGCATCAACATCAGCCTGGATTCACTCGACCAGGCCCGCTTCGAAAAAATTACCCGCACCAAATCGTTTCACAACGTAATCGCCGGAATCGACGCGGCGCAGGCGTCTCCACTGCGTCCCGTAAAAGTGAACGCCGTGCTGGTGCGCGGGATCAACGACGATGAGGTGGAAGCCTTCGCCGAATTCGCCCACGATCGCGATTTGACCATGCGCTTCATCGAATACATGCCACTCGACGCCGACCGCCACTGGACTCGCGATCTGGTGGTGACTGCGGCGGAAATTCATCGCCGCATTTCGGCGCGCTGGCCGCTGCTTCCCATCGCTCACGAGCGCAGCGAAACCGCGCGGAAATACAAATTTGCCGATGGCCGGGGAGAAATCGGCCTCATCGCTCCCGTCTCGCAACCGTTCTGCGGCGCCTGCTCGCGCATTCGCTTGACCGCCGACGGAAAGCTGCGCACCTGTTTGTTCAGCAAGGACGACCACGATTTGAAAGCCTTGCTGCGCGGCGGCGCCAGCGACGGCGAAATTGCCGAAGAGATTCGGGCGCTCGTCCACGAAAAAGAAAAAGGCCATCGAATTAATGAGCCGGATTTTGTCCCTCCCTCGCGCACCATGGTTTCGATCGGCGGATAGCGCGGATATCAAATCCACTAGACATTTGCCGCCGCGTGGTAGTGCTGCGGTTTGTTCGTTATTTGGAATAAGCGTTTTTTGCGCGCCGCAGGATCCACGCGACGATTCGTGCGAGCCGTTACATTTCTTGTGGCGCAATAGCCCCGCGTTTGGCTCGTTTCCTTAGGGATGCGTGCCACCAAATCTTCCCGCCGCTTCCCATATCCGCGGATGGGGTGTATTTTTATGGTGTAGAAATAGTCAGGAGAAGATCACTCGATGAGCGAGCCCGAGCCCAAAATATTCACGCTCACCGAAGCGGAGCGGACCCGCATTGAAATCGAACCCGTGCTGATGGAAGCGATGGACGCCCGCCGCAAAATCACCGGACTCGAGGACAGCCTGGCGCGGCTATCCGCGCGCATCTCCCTTCGCGGCGGCTTGCTGGTTTCTTACGATAAAGCCGCCAAGAAGCGCATGGATCGCGATGAACTGGCTGCAACCGTGGACTCCGCGCTCGAGCGAATTGAATCCACCGGCTGCGTGGTGAAAGACCTCGATGCGGGCTTGCTCGATTTTCCCGCCCGGCTGAATAATGAGGATGTGTACTGGTGCTGGCGCGTGGGCGAGGATCGCATCCGGTTCTATCATCGCCAGGACGAGGGCTTCGCCGGTCGCAAGCCGATCGACCCGCGCGATGCGGGCCATCAGCCTCCCGTTCAATAGCCCGGCTATACAGGTTCGCGGAAAAGTGCGTTTAGATGTCGTTCCGAAGGAAGTGAGGAATCCGGAGTTGATCTCACGCGCTTGAGTCAAAGAGATTTTCTCGGTCCCACATTAACCGTGCCCGTTCTATTGGAGAGCGGTTTTTGACTTTTTCCGCAAACCGTATAGCTGCTCGTTATAGGCAGGCCGGGTTTCCAGTCCCATGTTTATTAGAAATCGGCCAGCGCCAAAACTAGGAAATCTCTTGACCGACCACAAAGAAAATCGCCTGAAGGATTCACACAGCCCTTATCTACGTTCGGCGGCTCACCAGCCGATTGACTGGCACGAGTGGGGCGAAGAAGCTTTTGCGCACGCTCGCCAAGCCGACAAGCCCATCCTGCTCGATATTGGCGCGGTGTGGTGCCACTGGTGCCATGTAATCGACCGCGAAAGCTACGAAAATCCGGAAATCGCCGCGCTGATCAACCAGTTTTTCGTTCCCGTAAAAGTGGATCGCGACGAGCGGCCCGACGTGGACGCGCGATACCAATCCGCCGTCAGCGCAATCTCCGGGCAAGGCGGCTGGCCTCTTACCGCCTTCCTCACTCCCGATGGCAAGCCCTTCTTTGGCGGAACTTATTTTCCGCCCGAGGACGCCATGGGCCGCCCCGGCTTCAAGCGCATCCTGGCCTCGATTGCCGAAGCCTTCAAATCGCGCCGCGCGGAGGTGGATCGTTCGTCGATTGCGCTGGAAGAGGCCGTGGCGCAGGCGGAATCATTCCGCGGCGCCCGCGCGAATTTCGATCCCCTGGTTCCGGGCGCGATGGTGGAATCGATTGTCCGCATGTTCGATCAGCGCAATGGAGGCTTCGGAAAATCACCCAAATTTCCGCACGCTTCCGCCATTGATTTGCTTTTCGAGATGTATCAATCCACTCGCGAAGCGCCGCTGCTGATGGTGGCCGAAAAGACCCTGGAAATGATGGCCTCCGGCGGCGTTTACGATCAACTGGCCGGAGGCTTTCACCGCTATTCCGTGGACGAGCGCTGGCTGGTGCCGCACTTCGAGAAAATGTCCTACGATAATTCCGAATTGCTGAAAAATTATCTGCACGCGTACCAGGTGACGGGGAAGCCGGTCTTTCGCGAAGTCGCCGAAGGCATTGTCAATTGGGTGAAGGAAGTTTTATCGGATCAGCAACGCGGCGGCTTCTACGCCAGCCAGGATGCCGATTATTCACTCGAGGATGACGGAGATTATTTTACCTGGACGCTCGACGAAGTTCGCGCCGCGCTCGGGCCCGACGAAGCTCGCGTCATTGAAATGTATTATGACGTCGGCGCGCACGGTGAGATGCACCACAATCCCGCGAAAAATGTTCTGTGGATATCGCAAACCATCGAAGACATCGCCCGCCAGGTCAATCTCAGTGAAAGCGACGCGCGGCTGACCCTGGCGCGCGCCCAGGGCAAAATGCTCGAAGCTCGCAAACGACGCCCCACGCCGGCGGTCGATTCCACAATTTACGTAAGCTGGAACGCCATGTTTGTTTCCGCTTTTCTCGAAGCGGCGCGGGTGCTCGGCCGCGACGATTGTCGCGATTTCGCGCTGAAAACGCTCGATCGACTACTCGCGGAAGCCTGGAGCGAGGACAAAGGATTCATCCATCGTGCCGGCGGTCCCAAACTCGAAGGCACACTCGATGATCAAATTTTCGGCGCCGCCGCACTCCTCGACGCGTATGAAACAACTCTCGATCCCCGTTATTTCGATCGGGCCAATCGTCTGATGAAGCTGACCATCGAAAAATATGGCGATGAAGAGCAAGGCGGGTTTTTCGATCGCGCCTCGGACGCTCCTCCGCTCGGCGGCCTGGAAGTTCGCCGCAAACCTTTTCAGGATTCGCCCACGCCGGGAACAAATTCCGTCGCCCCGATGGTTCTCGATCGCCTCTACGGCCTCACGGGGGACGCTCTGTATTCCGATTGGTCGGGGAAGACTCTCGAAGCCTTCGCCGGCTCGGCTCCGCAGTTTGGTTTGTTCGCGGCCACCTACGGACTCGCCGCGCTTTTTCACGCGCGCCACGGATTGCAAGTGGTGATCACCGGCGCGTCCGGCGATCCGCAAGCTGCCGCGCTCGAGCATGCCGCCACCAGCGTTTTTCGCTTCGGCAAAGAGGTCCTGCGAGTCACTCCCGAGCGGCTCGCTGCCGGAAATCTGCCTCCGGCGCTCAAGGAAACGATTCCGCATCTCCGCGCGGACGTGCCGCAGGCGTTTGTCTGCCTCGGCAGCACGTGCCAACCGCCCGTAACTGACGCTCCAAAACTAAAAGCGCTTCTTACCGACGTCGCATCGTCAGCCGCCGTGCCGTAGCTTCACGGCTTTCGACGAGTTAAGTTGGAATCGATATTGAAGGCGCTCTTGTCGCCGGCATGCGCCGCGATGAATTGCTGCAGCGCGGTTGGCGTCTCAGTCAGCAAAATTGTACCGTCCTCAAGGTCCTCGTGTGCGATTTGGACAGTCTTGTTTGCCAGTGCCTTCTTGAGCCAGTCATCATCGAGGCTGATCAGGTGAAGGCTGTCCCCCGCGAGCTTTACCTCGAAAATCGTATGAGCCGGAACGGCGAACGCTAAAACTCCTTCGTCAGTGCCCTTCACACGGGAGTCGTTCAGTAAGGCGTCCAGGAACAGCGTGTTGCCCACACGGAAAAGATGCGCAACAAATTTGAGTTCTGTGGATTTGTCCGGGTCGCTGATTACCATCTCATAAGAATGATTTCCCATTTCTGCAAACGTTACCTCGGAATGGCTGTCTTTGTCTTCTGAATCAAACCATCTCCCCACGATCTGCGGCTCGGCAACAACATCTTTGTCCGTGTAAAACGGATGCAATGATCGCACCGGCAGGCAGCCTGCGAGCGAGAGAAGAACTAAAACGATTGCAGTGAAGGTCAATTCACGCATGCGAACCTCCCTGAATCAGGATATTGTTGAGCGCAGATTAACACACGCACTGCCCTCCCAAATCGAGTGGCGCACGCGCTGGAGACCGCGCGCAGGTTGCTGGGGCCAGCTTGCAATGCGATAATGAGCCGTCCAGATACGCAGTAGGAGCATGAGTGCAATCGTTGGGAGGGGAATCATGGCAATGAGGGATGCGTGGATCGAGCAGCGGCTCTCGACAGCCGGCGAAAACGGAAACCGCAACGTCTCGCAAATGCATTACGCGCGCCAGGGCACGATCACTCAGGAGATGGAATACGTTGCGCGCCGCGAAAAAATTGCGCCCGAACTTGTTCGGGACGAAATAGCCCGCGGCCGGGCCATCATCCCAGCCAATATCCATCACCGCAATCTCGAACCCATGGGCATCGGCGTGGCATTCTTCTGCAAGATCAACGCGAACATCGGCAATTCCGCCACCTCTTCGAAAATTGGCGACGAACTCGAAAAGTTGCATCGCGCCGTGCACTACGGTTCGGATACGGTGATGGATCTTTCCACCGGCGGCGACATTCCCACCATTCGCAAGGCAATTATCGACGCTTCTCCCGTTCCTATCGGTACTGTGCCGATTTACGAAGCCCTCACCCGCGTGCGCCGGCCTGAGGATTTATCGATCGAGCTGATGCTCGAAGTGATTGAAGAGCAAGCCGAGCAAGGCGTCGATTACATGACCATCCACGCCGGAGTGATGCGCGAATTTCTGCCGCTGGTGCGCAATCGAATCACCGGCATCGTCAGCCGCGGCGGCGCTCTGCTGGCCCAGTGGATGAGCTTCCATAAAAAAGAAAATTTCCTCTACGAGAATTTCGACGCCATCTGCAAAATTTTCAAAAAGCACGACGTGAGTTTTTCGCTCGGCGACGGCTTGCGGCCCGGCTGTCTGGCCGATGCCAGCGACGAAGCGCAATTTTCGGAACTGCGCGTCCTGGGCAACTTAACCAAAATGGCCTGGGAGCATGATGTTCAAGTGATGATCGAAGGACCGGGTCACATTCCGCTCGACCAGATCGAATTGCAGGTAAAAAAAGAAGTCGAATTGTGCCACGACGCGCCGTTCTATACTCTCGGCCCGCTGGTCACTGACATCGCTCCCGGCTACGACCACATCACCAGCGCCATTGGCGCTGCCATGATCGGCTGGCACGGCGCATCGATGCTCTGCTACGTCACGCCCAAGGAACATCTCGGCCTGCCCAATGCGGACGACGTCCGCCAGGGCGTGATCGCCTACAAAATTGCCGCGCACGCCGCCGACGTAGCCCGTCACCGCCCAGGCGCGCGCGATCGCGACGACGCTCTTAGCTACGCACGCTTCCTGTTCGATTGGGACAAGCAATTTCAGCTTTCGCTCGATCCCGAAACCGCCCGCGCCATGCACGACGAAACTTTGCCCGACGATTTCTACAAGGAAGCAAAGTTCTGTTCCATGTGCGGCCCCAAATTCTGCTCCATGAACACCACCCAGATCGCCGAAATTTACCAGGGCTTCGACCAATCGCAGCGACAGCAAAAATTCGTCGAACTGCTCGCCAAGGTCGAAGGGCAATCCTGAGGCCATTGCGCCATGGAGAGCGGCGAAAACAAGAAGGTCAGCCTCGAAAAGCGCTACGATATCTTCCAGGATTACATCAAGACGGTTCTGAATCTATCCACTGGCGCTCTGGTTCTCTCCATCACGTTTCTTCATGAGATCATCGGGGTCGGCTCCGAGCATGGGGCGCACGCGCTACGGTACGGCTACTTTCTCGGAATCTCGTGGATCGCCTTTTTGATTTCCGTTTTGGGATGCCTTTTTTATCTTTATTTTCTCGCACTGGCTTCGAATGCACAAAGGGACTGCTCGACGCAGATGGTGGGAGGAGCGTTAGCCGGAGTGGGAGGGTTTTGTCTGGGACTGGCTTTATTTGCGCTATTCGGCTGGCTAAATCTGGCGTGAGGCCAAAATCGTCTAAGAGTTCTCTTCCAATTTGTCGTCCATCAGAAAAGTGAATCCAGCGGCATCCGGAACATCCAGCGCGGAAAGCACGCGGTGAGTGGCATCCAGAGTCCGGAATCTTATTTTGTCGCTTTCCAGGTTGCTAACGGTTGTCTGGCTCACTCCCGCCTTCTCGGCAAGTTGGGCCTGATTCATGTTGCGGAATCGCCGCAACATTTCGAGCCGCCGCCCGGCCGTGGGCGCTTGGAATACTGAGTCGACTTGCTCCCGGGTATATTTGCTGCCCAGCAGTTTCTTGACGGCCGTCGAGGTCGCCTCGGCCTGGCTTTTCACGATGTCCAATGCGGAATCGAGCGATTCGATTTCGAGCAGCAGTTCCTGAAAAACCGGCTCCTGCATCAGGACATAATTCCGGCCTTCAATCTTGATTCGTTCAATCCGCTTTTGCGCATCGAGAAACGTCTTAGAAATGTCACTCATTGCCAGTCCCCTTTGGGGAAAAATTCAATCGTCCAGTGGAGCGTCGGCCTCTTCTTAATCGTAACCACCCAGATCATGTCTTCGTCTTCGATTTTCACAATGTGATACGTAATCCTCCACTTGCCCTCCGGCCCCGCGAAGAAAAATCGTCCTCCTGCCGCTTCCGGGTTCGCGCAATGTGGGTCCCCCGCATCGCTCTCCGCCAACCGCTTCAACGCGCCCCGGAGTTGCGCTTTTTCAAGCCCCTCGGGCAACGCTTCCAGCGCCTTACGGGCTGGTTCACTCAACGAGAGCCTCACCGCCCACCCTTTCTTATATTACATATCGCATTTGCTGTCAAGCAAAACATGCGACATGTTATATTACTTTTCTTTGACTTCATCATGTATGACTTCTATACCATGCTCTCCCCTGATATTCCAGGAGCTCACTTCGCTTTCCATTTCGCGGTTGCCCTAAGGATCGATTAAAATAGCCGGGTTGCCAAACCGAGGCAGGCTACATAACACTTGTTGAGCCCATCACACCGTTTGACGCTCGACCTGCTTCCAGGAGGCGTGGCAGTGTGTTTGTTGCCACCGGATGCGGAGACCCCGCCATGGGCGCTTGACTCCAGTTTTTTCACGGTCAGCCGCACGGCTGATGAATTGTCGGTAATCGTCCCGGAAATTCGCGTACCGCCGGAAGTAAAATGCGAGAAACGGTTTCGCGCTCATAAAAGTGCGAGGACCGCTGGATTTCAATGCCGTTGGCATTCTGGCATCGCTCGCCGGGCCGCTGGCCGAAGCCGGCGTCAGCATCATCGCTATTTCCACCTATCTCACCGATTACATTCTCGTTCGCCAGAAAGATTTGCAGCGGGCCGTCGGGAAGTTGCAAAGTGTTGGTCACACAATTACCTCGGAGTCGTAATTCAAACAAACGCATGAACGAGAAAGAACAAACAGCACCTGAAATTCAACTTCGCGAGGAATTCAATCGCTGGGCTGAGGCTGGCAAGGGCGAGAGCATGGAGAACGACCATCTCCCCATTGTTCAGCCGGTGCTCGCGTTAATGCAGATCGCGCCGGACGACAACGTACTCGACGCCGGCTGCGGCGGAGGTTGGCTTTCCCGGATCATCGCGCCGCGCGTCCCCGATGGCCGTATGGTCGGCATGGACATCTCCGATGAAATGATCCGCCACGCGCGCCGCAATTGCGCTGCGCTCGATAATTGCGTCTTCATCGTGGGAGGCGTCGACGAGATTCCCTGGGAATCGAATTTCTTCACCAAAATAATTTCGGTTGAATCTTCTTACTATTGGCCCGATCCCGCGCACGGCATTCGCGAAATTTTTCGGGTCCTGCGCGAAGGCGGCTCGGCCTGGACCCTCATTAATTATTTCCGCGATAATCCCTACTGCCACCATTGGGGCGAAATGCTTTCGATCGCCACCCACCTGCTTTCCGCCGAGGAATGGCAGCGGCTTTTCCGCGACGCCGGATTCGCCAATGTCGAACATCGCCTGATTCCCGATCCGTCGCCCTCCCCCGATACCTATTCCGGCCGCTGGTTCCGAGACGCCGCCGAACTGAAAGCCTTCAAGAAAATCGGCGCACTGCTCATCCACGGAACCAAGCCCGATTATTCAAAGCCCTGATCCCCGAAACCCCGCACTGCGCTAATTCCCGCCCAAAGCGTCTCCGCGGACGAAGTTTACCCCGATGACTTTGATCGGGGCGCCCTCTGCGGTAAAGCCTTTAGTAGTTTCCACAACTCAGCATCCTGAATTTGACTCCCGCACTCGCGTCTATATATACTCGCCGTTTGCAAAGAACCTAGGAGACCCGATGGGCGTCATCGACAACCGCTTCGAGCGCAGTTACATACTTTCCACAGTCGATTACGTATTCAATTGGGCGCGCAAAAGCGCCATTTGGCCGCTCACCTTCGGCCTGGCCTGTTGTGCGATCGAGATGATCGCGTCCACCACTTCACGCTTCGACATCGCCCGTTTCGGCGCCGAAGTGTTTCGACCGTCTCCCCGGCAAGCCGATCTGATGATCGTGGCCGGAACGGTTACCCTGAAAATGTCTCCCGTCCTCAAGCGCGTCTGGGACCAGATGCCCGATCCCAAGTGGTGCATTTCCATGGGCGCATGCTCCAGCGTCGGCGGACCTTTCAACGTGTATTCGGTTCTGCAAGGCGTGGATCGCATCGTTCCTGTGGATGTCTATGTGATCGGCTGTCCGCCACGTCCCGAGGGTCTGTTCTACGCGCTGCTCAAATTGCAGGACAAAATCGATCAGATGACTCTGGCCAAGCGCCCCACCGAGGTGCGCCTGCGCCCTGAAATGGTGGAAGACTTTAAGCGCGGCGTGATGGTGGCGCAAACGCCCCAACCGCGTTAACCGGCCGGACGATTATCGAATCCCGAAGGAGTTGCCTGATGGCCTTTGTTCGTGCCGCTAAGAAAGACGAGGTTCCCCCAGGGTCGATTCGAGAATTCCAGCTCGACGGCACCACGATTGCCCTCGCCAACGTAGACGGTAAATTCTACGCGATCAACAACACCTGCCTCCACCGCGGCGGCCCGCTCGGAGAGGGTGAACTCGAAGGGAAAGTGGTCACCTGTCCCTGGCATGGCTGGCAATACGACGTCAGCACCGGTAAAGTCGTCGCCAATCCCTCTGTAGGAGTGGATTGCTATGTTCTTGAAGTGCGCGGAGACGATATTTTTGTGAGTGTAGGCTAAGCCGCAGATTGAAAACCATTTACACCGTATTTAGGCTCCCGGAACCCTGCTCTTTAGGCAACACTTTTACACAAAAACTTTTCCTTTCCGTTCGCCATACGTGTATAGTTCGCCGGATAAAAAATTGGCCACTACTCAGCCTACAAGCGGTCCGCGGCGCTGGTTATTTGCGGTAGACCCCCGCATCTATCATTGGGACACTTTGTTCGTGAAGGGCAAGGAAATGTGGCGCCAGGCCGGCAACCGCCCGGACGCCACTCGCCAGCTCAAACAGGTGCGCCGAGGCGACCGCGTCCTCTGTTACCACGGCAAGCCCGAGCACGCGCTCTACGCCATCGCTGAAGTGACCCGCGATCCTTACCCCGACCCGCACGATTCGGATGCCAAGCGCCAGGTGATTGACCTGCGCGCCATCGAGCGTCTGCCCCGCCAAGTCTCGCTCAAGGAGCTTCGCGAAAACCGTTCCTTGCGCAAAATCAAATTTCTCAAGAACACTCGCATGACCATCGCTCCCCTGGTCGACGAGGAATATTCCGAAATTCTTCGCATGGCCGGAATCGTAGCCGCCCCCGGAATTCCGCTGCCCTGAAGCCTTTGTCCTTTCGGGTCATCCCGAACGTAGTGAGGGACCCCGAGTAACCGTAGCAATCCTCACGAAACCATAATGCATTGCGTCGTCGTCGCAGCCCTGACTTTGTCTCTGCGCCCTGTCCCGTCCTTCGAAAATCGAAACAAGCAAATCCAAAATCGAATAAGATACCCACCCATGAAATCTATTTTGCGTGTCTGCACCTTTCTGGCTCTTTGCTCAATCCTGTTCTACGCTACGGCCCGGGCACAAAATCCAGCCAGCGAATCCTTCGACATTCTGATCACCGGCGGCCACGTGATCGACGGCACTGGCAATCCCTGGTACGCCGCCGACATCGGAATCCGCAATGGCCGCATCGCCGCTATCGGCAAGCTGGCCGGCCACGTTTCGGCCACGCGCACGATTGACGCGCAGGGCCTGGCAGTCACTCCAGGCTTCATCGACATGCTCGGCCAATCGGAAACCACTCTGCTGGTCGATCCTCGCGCCGAAAGCAAAATCCGCCAGGGAATCACTTCTGAAATTACCGGCGAAGGCGGATCGATCGCACCGCAAAATGAAAAAACGCTGCCCGACCTGGAAGAAAGTCTCGCCCCATTTCACCTGACCGTTGACTGGCGCACGCTCGATCAATATTTCGCGCGGCTCCAGCGCCAGGGCGCGGCAATTAATTTGGCCACCTACGTTGGCGCGGCCCAGGTGCGCATGGCGGTGATCGGAGCGGATGATCGCGCGCCCTCTGCCGCCGAACTCGAGCAAATGAAACAGCTCGTGGCGCAAGCCATGGAACAAGGAGCGATGGGAGTTTCCACTGCTCTGGTCTATTCCCCCGCCATCTACGCAAAAACCGATGAGCTGATCGAACTCGCGAAAGTGGCCTCCAGCTACGGCGGCGTTTACGCCAGCCACATGCGCAACGAAGGCACGCAAATATTCTCCGCCCTCGACGAAGCGTTTCAGATCGGCCGTGAAGCGCGCATTCCCGTTCAGATTTTCCATTTGAAAGTTGCCGGCAAGCCGATGTGGGGCAAGATGGGTGAAGTGGTGGCGAAAATCGATCAAGCGCGCGCCGCGGGAATCGACGTCACCGCGGACATGTATCCCTACAATGCCGGGGCCACATCGTTAGGCGCGTGCCTTCCGCCCTGGGCGCAAGCCGGCGGCACGGAAAAAACTCTCGAACGCCTTCACGATCCTGTCCAACGCCAGAAAATGCGCGCCGATATGACCAAGCCGCAGACCTGGCAGAATTTTTATTACGACTCGGGCGGCGCGGAAAATATTTTGATCGTTTTCGTGGCGAATGAAAAATTGAAATCCCTGCAGGGCAAGCGCCTTTCGGAAGCCGCAAAGATGCGCGGCCAGGATCCGCTCGACGCGCTCTTCGATATCCTGGTCGAAGACCGCCTGCAAACCGGAGCGATTTATTTCCTGATGCAGGAAGCCGACGTGCGCACCGCGATTCCGCAGCCCTGGGTCAGCTTCGGGCTCGATTCTCCCGCCGTGCGCACGGATGGTATTCTCGGCAGCTTTCCTTCGCACCCGCGCGGTTACGGCACGTTTGCGCGCCTGCTGGGGCGCTACGTGCGCGATGAACATCTGCTCCCGCTCGAGCAGATGATCCGCAAAATGACTTCGCTTCCCGCGCAATCCATGCGCATCGAAGATCGCGGAGTGCTCAAGCCGGGAATGTGGGCGGACGTCACCATTTTCGATCCCGCAACGATTCACGACGTCGCCACTTACGAAAATCCCAATCGCTACGCCGAAGGAGTCCGCTACGTCATCGTAAATGGACAGTTGGTTCTTGACGCCGGCCAGATGACCGCCGCGCTTCCCGGCCGCGTGATTCTCGGACCAGGCTACCACGCAAAATAATCGCGCAAATTTCCAGGAGGCATTCCGTTGTGAACAAAAACTTAATCGAACTGGGAATCCTGCTCGCCCTCGTATTGCTCGCCACCGGCGTTGCCGTCATCGCCCGGCAGCGCCGCGCGTCAATCTCCGCCGCCTCTCAAGGAGCAAATGGAAATGGCGAATGGCTGCGCGGCATTCCCTCCGGAAAAACGCGCGTAATCGATCTCACCCATGCTCTCAACGCGACTTCTCCCGCCTGGCCCGGTGACGTCGATCCCTTCAAAGCCACCATCAACGCCTCTCCCGAAAAGGACGGCTACTTCACCCGCAAATTCGCCATGCTCGAACATTTCGGCACCCACATGGACGCTCCCGCGCACTTTCCTCCCGGCAAACTAACGGTTGACCAGATTCCCGTCAGCCATTTCTTTGGTCCCGCCGTGGTGCTCGACGTCCGCTGCGCAAGGCGCGAAAGATGTGGACTATCAGCTCTCAACCGCCGACGTGGAACTCTGGGAATCCGCCCACGGAAAAATTCCCGAAGGCGCTATCGTGCTGCTGCGCACGGGATGGTCCTCGCGCTGGCCCGATGAAAAAAGCTATCGCAATATGGACGATACGAAGACCATGCATTTTCCCGGATATTCCTTGGAAGCCGCGAAATTCCTGGCCGCGCGCAAAGTGAGCGGCCTCGGCACCGATACCATGAGCATCGATCCCGGCGCTTCCAAAAACTACGAGGTCCACAGCTTCGCCCTCCCCGCCAACCTCTATCAACTCGAAAATCTCGCCGACCTCAGCGCCTTGCCCGAATCCGGCGCTTTCATCATCGCCGCCCCCATCAAGCTCGAAGGCGGCTCCGGCGGCCCCTGCCGCGTCTTCGCCATCCTGCCTCCGCAGAGCTGAACGGAGTGGAACGCGCGATATTGGCGTGTTTTCGAGCAGTGGAACGGTATGCTTTGACTTTTCCACTCCCCGCCTCTTAGACTCAATACACCATGGCTTACGGCTCTCGATCCTACGGCGGCGGATACCGCTTCAACTGGCGCGGCCTGCTAACCCCCGCTATCAAAATAATCTTGATTTCATGCACTGCGGTGTTCCTGATTCAAACCATCGCGCAATTGCTGGGCGGGAATGCCGAAAGGGTGATCCTGCTGTATTTCGGCCTGGTGCCGTACCTGGTTGCGCATGGTTTCGTATACCAGCTTTTTACCTATTTGTTTTTGCATGGCGGAATTCTTCACCTGCTCATCAATATGTTTGTCTTGTGGATGTTTGGCGCCGATATCGAGCGGGCCTGGGGGATGAAGCGGTTTTTCTTCTATTATTTCCTCTGCGGGGTGGGCGCCGGAATCATCACGGTGGCCGTGAAAATCGCGATGGACCCGAAAGGAACCGGAGGCGCGTTTCTACCGACGATCGGAGCCTCGGGCGCGATCTACGGAGTTTTGATCGCCGCCGCGGTTCTCTTCCCCGACCGGGAAATCTGGCTGATTCCGTTTCCGATAACGCTTCCCATGAAAGCCTACGTCGCAATCATGGTCGCGCTCGAATTTTTCGGAACTCTCGGCTCAAGCGGCGACAACGTCAGCCACATTTGTCACCTCGGCGGCATGCTCGTCGGCTATCTCTATTTACGCCGTGGAAATTTCTTCTTCGGTTTTCGCAACCGCTACTCCGATTGGAAACGCCGCCGCCTGAAGCGCAAATTCGAAGTGTACGTCCGCGACCACAAGGAAAAGCCTCCCTCGCAGCCCGGCAGTTGGGTCAACTAGATTTGTGTTCCACGTGGTTTCCAGGGTTCGGAGCTTCAGTTCCTGTTTGGCAACGCCAAGTAGGCGAGATCGTGTAGCGCCACCCTTCAGGGTGGCATCTTTACTTTCAAACACTTGGCAAAATGCAGCCACGCGTAGCAACAGGTGAAACCGAGTTGCCCCACAAACTCTTCAGCTCCGACATACGAGGAATCCTATCAACGGGCTTCAGCCCCTGAAGTGGAATCGTGTGACCCATCGTGGTTTTTTGGGGGATGGGTCTATTTCGACTCTTCTCAAGATCGCCCTACGCAGAATCTCCTTCGGCACATTCGCCCCGGTAACCAGCAGCACCACGGTCTCGCCCTCGAATTCATGCCCGCCGGCAAGCAATGCCGCAGTAGACGCCGCGCCCGAAGGTTCCGCAACCACATGTTCCTCCAGCAGCAGCCGGCCAACCGCGCAAACCATTTCGTCGTCCGTCACCACACGCATATCATCCACTAGCTCTCGCAATCCGCGAACATTCGCTTCGGTTGTCGTGCGCGTCGCCAGTCCATCCGCAATTGTATCCGCCGAATCCGTGTGCACCGCGCGACCTTCCTTCCAGGACCGATAATATGCAGGCGCGCCCGCCGCCTGAATCCCAACAATCTTCACGCCCGCCTTCAAATGCTTCGCGGCAAATGCGACTCCGCGAATTAAATTGCTGTCTCCCACCGGAATTAGAATCACCTCGGCTACCGGCAACTGCTCCAAGATCTCGCAGCCAATCGTCGCCGCCCCCGCGCAAATATCCGCATCGTCCACATCCACAATTAAAGGCCAGCCTCTCTCTTGCGAAAATCTCTCCGCGTGGTGCCGGCTTTCCTCCAAATCCCGCCCCGCCTCGAAGATTTGCGCGCCAAGCTGTGCGATTCGCGCGCGTTTCACCGGATTCGGATTCTCGGGAAGAAAAATCGCCGCCGGCAGATTGAATTGCCGCGCCGCGTAGGCCACTCCGGCGCCATGATTTCCCGTGCTGCTGGTAACCACTCCTTCCAGCCGCCCGCGACGCCGCCGGCACGCCAGCGCATTCAGCGCCCCGCGCACCTTGAACGATCCGGTGGGATTTTCGTTTTCCAATTTCAGGTAAACATCGGCTCTGGACAATCCACTCAGCGAGGGAGCGGGGATCAACCGTGTGGGAGAAAGGTAATCGCGCAAAAAATTTCGCGCCTGTTCCACTTCCGTGAAATTCATACCCAATTCGATGCGCTAGCCTTTCACCCGATGCAGGCGCATCAGGTTTGTGGTTCCGCGTGTTCCGATCGGTGTTCCGGCGATGATTCCGATCACGTCTCCGCGGCCCACCAATCCTTCCTCCCGCAGCCGCTTCTCGGCAATCTTGGTCAGTTGGTCCACGTCTTTCACCGGAGCAATCGTTCGCGGCAGCACCCCCCAGAGCAGGCTGATCCGCCGCCGCGTTTCCTGGTTTGGCGTAAAGGCAACAATCGGCGCCCGGGGACGGTATTTCGAAACCAGCCTCGCGGAGCCTCCCGTTTCCGTAAACACCGCGATCGCTTTCATATTCAATTCCTCGGCGGCATGGCAAATCGCTTCCGCAATCGCTTCGTTGATCAGCAATTCCCCCAGTGGCATCGGCCGCGGCTGGTCCACCATGCTGGCTTCCGCTTCCCGGATGATTCGATCCATCATCGCCACTGCTTCGATCGGGTAGCGGCCCACCGCCGTTTCTCCCGAAAGCATCAGCGCGTCGCTGCCGTCGAAGATTGCGTTCGCCACGTCGGAAGCTTCCGCGCGAGTAGGACGCGGATTTTCGGTCATCGAATCGAGCATTTGCGTCGCCGTGATCACCGGAATTCGCAGATCGCGGGCCCGCGCGGATAATATGTTTCTGTACCACCGGAACTTTTTCCGGGCTCATTTCCACACCCAAATCGCCGCGCGCCACCATCACGCCGTCCGTCACCTTCAAAATCTCGTCGAGATTTTCAATCGCCTCCGGCTTCTCAAGCTTCGCAATCACCGGCGTATCCTGTCCCGCGCGCGCAATCGCCGCTTTTGCCGCTCGCACATCCGCGGCGCTGCGCACAAAGCTGATCGCCACATAGTTGATCCCCAGCCCCAGCGCAAAAGCCAGATCCTTGCGGTCTTTGGGCGTAAGCGAGGGTACTTTCAGCTTCACGCCCGGCAAATTGATCCCTGCGTGCTGGCCCAGTTCGCCGCCGTTTTCCACCTGGCAGATCACGTCGCGCCCGCGAACCGCTTCCACGCGCACCGCGATTTCTCCGTCCGAGAGCAGGATGCGATCACCCTTGTGAACTTCCCGCGGCAATTGCTGGAAGATTGTGTTCACGCGTTCCGCGGTGCCCATCACCTTGTCGGTGGTAATCACGAATTTCTGGCCCGCGTGCAGGAAAACTTTTTTGCCGCCTTCCAGTTGTCCCGTGCGGATTTTCGGGCCCTGCAGATCGGCCAGGATGCCCATGGGCTTCTCGTGTTCCATCGAGGCCTGCCGGATTGTTTTGATCCGGTCGGCGTGTTCCTGGTGCGTGCCGTGAGAAAAATTCAGCCGCGCCACATCCATGCCCGCGCGTATCAGGTGGCCCACTGCCGTCGGGGAAGAAGTAGCCGGTCCAATCGTGCAAACAATTTTTGCTCGGCGGAATGTTTTCTGCTCTCGATTCATTTTGGGTGCTTTCCAGGGTTCAGGGGTTTAACAGCGATTCAGTTTACGGTAGCGAGGGATACCGCGCATCACAATGGCGTAAATAATATTACATCTGGATCGCTGCTGTAATCTACTTGGAAACTGCAAAAGTTGAAACCACCTGGTACAGAAAGCTGATCCCTTTTTGGAACGATGCCACCGGGATTCGTTCATTGTCTCCGTGCATCCTCTTCAAATCCTCTTCGTCCAGCGGGAATGGCAGCAGGCCGTAGGCCTGCACGCTGCGCAGCCGCAGAGGCGCCGAATCCGTGGCTCCCGTGGACATCATCGGCACCGCGATGCTCCCCGGGAATTCGCGAATGGCGGTCTGCTCGATTATCCGGTAGAAATCCGTCTCGAGGGAAGACGACGGCGCCGCGCCTCGCGCGCTCGATTGCACCTCAAACTGGACTGCGGGATCATCCACCAGCGTCTTCAGTTTGGCCACCAGCGGATCGATCATGTCGCCCGGCAGCAGCCGGATATTCAGCGTTGCTTTCGCTTCCGACGGAACCACGTTCTCGCGAAATCCGCCCTGAAAAATGGTCGGCGCAATGGTGGTGCGCAACGTGGAACTCCACACGGGATTCTGATCGGAAAGAAATCGCGCCGCGTGGTCGCCGCGGTCCGGTGTCTCCAGCGCGCGCATCCACTTGCTGATGTCTTCGCTTTCAATCTTGGCAATCTGCTCGAAATAGACGCGCGTCACCGAGTTCAATTGCCACGGCGTCGCATAGTTCCCGATTTTTTCGATGGCCGCGGATAGATGCACAATCGGATTATCTTTCAGCGGCACCGAAGCGTGCCCCGAAGTTCCCTTGGCGGTAACAATCACGTTCTCCGGGATTTTCTCGCTCGCCTGGATTCCCACCCATTGCACCCGGCCGTCCTTCAGGAACACCCGGCCGCCTTCGTTCAGCGCGAATCCAGCGGCAATTTTGTCCCAGTGTTTCTGCACGGCGAAATCGATTCCGTAATCGCCGCCCGCTTCTTCGTCGCCTTCCGCCAGCAGGATGACGTCGCGATTCAGGTGTACCTGCCCTCGCTTCAGCGCCACCATCACGGCCACATTTGCGATGGTCATTCCTTTATCGTCGATCGCCCCGCGCCCGTAAAGGTATCCGTCCTTCATCACCGCGCCAAACGGATCGACAGTCCACTTTTCCTTTTGCACCCCCACCACGTCCATATGGCCCATCAGCAGGAGCGCTCGCGAGGAATCCGGCATCGCACCGGCATTCATTCTCGCCACCAGAATCCCACGGCCCGGCGCGCTTTCAATAATTTCAGCGGCTATCCCTTCGCGCTGCAGGATGTCCGCAAGATATTTTGCTGCGGCCAGCTCATTGCCCGGCGGATTTGTCGTGTTGATCCGGATCAGCCCCGCCAGCCAGTCCACAGCTTCCGTGGAAATCTTGCTCATATCAGCCGAGCTCGAGGCCGCCGCGGGAGGCGCCTGCGCTTGCGCCGCGGCGGATTTCGCGCCGGCCAATGCCACAAAAAGCAAGAAGACAAGAAACCGGCTAAGCACACGCGCCATTCTCAACTCCCCCAAGTAAATGAAAAGGAATCCTTCGGCCCACAAACGTTCATATTATCATGCGCTCCTCGGCCAATCCGTTGCAACGGCCAATGAGTCGGTGCGCAATCGCCAATCCACCCAGCGTCGAACATATGCGCCAGCTTAACAGGCGTATGTAGGGGCCGGCTTCAGCCGCGCCCTCTTTGTAAGTAAAATGAGCAACCACGAACCCCTATCTCGACCCGCAGCGGTTGAATTCCTGCACGGGTTCTATATACGGCCGCCCCATTCCAACCTCCGGCCAGGCACCCCGGGTCCCAATAACATTGACCATCCTTGCGGCCCGTGGCAGCATCCATATTCTAGAGGGGATCGAATGCTTACACGATTTGCCGCGCTGAAGGTTGTACTCCTGTCTTTGCTGGTGGTGGCTCTCGCCGTGCCGCCTGGCAGCCTGCGCGCCTTTTCCGGTCAGGAAGGCCCCCAGAAGGCGCCGCCTGATCCACAATCGCAGGGCCAGCAAAAGCCCTCAGTCAATCAAGGCCCGAAAGAAAAGAAACCGGAATATTCCATTCAAGTGGAATCGCCGCTGGTTCAAGTCGACGCCGTGGTCACCGACCAGGACGGAAACATCCTCACCGGCCTGAAAAAAGAAAATTTCCGCATCTCCGAGGATGGCGAACCGCAGCAAATCACCAATTTCTCGCCCACCGATGCTCCCATCACCGTGGTCATGCTGATGGAATTCAGCAAGCTCGGCTATTCGATCTTCGCCTACACCGCCAAATATTGGGCCACGGATTTCATCAGCCACCTGAAAAAGGAAGACTGGCTCGCGTTCAAGACTTTCGACATGAAGACGCACCTGGAAGTGGACTTCACTCAAAATAAACAGGAAGTGCAGCAAGCCATTTACCAGCTCTATTTCCCCGGTTTTTCCGAAGCAAACTTATTCGACGCTTTGGTCGAGACGCTCGATGAAATGAAGGACGTGAAAGGGAAGAAAGCTGTGCTCTTGATGTGTTCCGGGCTCGATACTTTCAGCCATCATACCCTCGACCAGACTCTGAAGCTCGTGAAGCAAACCGACGTCACTATTTTCGGCGTTGGCGTTGCGCAAGGGTTCGTTGAGTCCATGGACGCGCGTGGCGCCCTGGGTGCCTCAGGCCGCATGAATTACCTGCAGGGCCAAAACCAGCTCAGCACATTCGCGCGAATGACCGGCGGCTATGCCTGGTATCCGCAATTGGACGGGCAGATTCCGGGAATCTTCGAGACGGTCGCCAATCTTCTTGCGCAACCAATACACCCTCGGTTTCATCCCCACCAATGCGAATAACGACGGGAAATATCACAAGCTCAAAGTCGATGTGGTGGACGATTCCGGACAGCCGTTGATCATTACCAATGGCAAGGGCAAAAAGCGAAAAATCGTGGTCTACGCTCGCGAAGGCTTCACCGCTCCCAGCGGCTCAGTCGGCGACTAATAGTTCGATCCTCGCCTTCGCGCTAGGTCCTCCCTGGCGAACGGTATGTGGGGGGCGGAGCTTCAGAGTCCTTGTGGCAATGCCGAATAAGGGTGATCGTGTAGCGCCACCCTTCAGGGTGGCATCTTTAGTTTCAACTACCTGGCTGAATGTGCGCAGACATGACGACAACCAGAACCGAGTTGCCACACAAACTCTTCAGCTTCGACACTAGAATGCCCTAAGAGGTGGGGCTTCAACCCCTGAAAAGAAGCTGAAGAATCTCTCCGGCTATTTATGCAATGCACTCTAATATCCGCGATGCAAATCCACCCGGTTCAACAATTCGCGGCCGCTGAACCATCGCTCCAGATTTTCCACCAATAGCGCGCCTTGCCGCTGCCACAGCTGATCGCTCGACGCGCTCATGTGCGGCGTCAAAAAAAAATTGTCCAGCTTCCATAAGGGGCTCCATCTCGAAAGCGGCTCATCGTCCGTCACATCCAACGCCGCCCCGGCGATCACGCGCCGCTTTAACGCATCCGCCAGCGCCGCTTCGTCCAGCAGCGTTCCCCGCGATACGTTCACTAAATAAGCGCTCCGCTTCATCATGCCAATCTGCCGCGCGCCCATCAGTCGATGAGTGTCCGCCGTTTCCGGAGCTGCCAGCACCACAAAATCCGCATGTGGCAGAGCACTCTCGAACTCCTTCGCGGGCAAGATGCGTTCCGCCAACTCCGAACTGACCTGGCCGGAGCGCGTAACCGCCCACACTTTAATGCCCATCGGCCTCGCAATCTTGGCAAGTTCCCGGCCGATCGCGCCGAATCCCACGATCAGCAGCACCGATCCGTGCAACTCGCGCGGCCGCACTTCGCCGTCCCACACCTCTTGCTGCGCCCAGCGCTTTTTGCCTTGCGCGCGAAAATAATCGGGAAAGCGGCGCGCCATGGCGATCAGCATTCCCAGAGTGTGCTCCGCCATCGGGATCGTATGTACGCCGCTCGCATTGGTCACCACGATTCCGCTGTCACGCAGCTCGGGATAGGTCAACTGGGCGATTCCCGCCGCAGTCGAGTGAATCCATTTCAACTTGCGGGCAATGGCGATTTGTTTCGCGCGAATTGAAAATCCCACGAAGATATCGGTATGCGGCAATTCATGCGCCAGACGTTTGTAATCCGGGAGATGAATGACCGTCATTTTCGGCCAGTGCCGCCGCACCTCCGCGGCGAATTCTGCCGGAGGCCGCCATAAACTGAAGGGATGCCAAACGCAAATCACCAGCTTCGTCTCCGCCGGGGTTGGCCGCTTTTGAGTGCTCGCGTGAGTCATCTTCTCCAGACATCCAACATCCAATTTCCAGACTCTGATCTTCCGATTCTTAACCCCTCAAATCCTTCCCTGTCATTTCCTTCGGCTGCGGAATCCCCAGCACGCCCAGCAAAGTAGGCGCAATATCCTGCAGCGCGCCGCCCTCCCGCAATCGTAGTGCGCCATCATTCGTCGCCAGAATCAGCGGCACGGGATTCGTGGTGTGGTAGGTGTGCGGCCCGCCCGTCGCGGGATCGATCATCGTTTCCGCGTTTCCGTGATCCGCGGTCACAATCCACGCCCCGCCGCGCGACCACAATGACTGGTAAATCCGTCCCAGGCATTCGTCCACCGCTTCCACCGCTTTGATCGTCGCTTCCAGATTCCCGGAATGTCCCACCATGTCCGCGTTCGCAAAATTCATTATAATTGCGTCGAATTCGCCCTTCTCGATCGCCTGAACCACCGCATCCGCGATTCCCGCGGCGGACATTTCCGGCTTCAAATCGTATGTCGGCACTTTCGGAGAGGGCACCAGCAGCCGTTCCTCGCCGGGATAGGGTTTCTCGATTCCGCCGTTGAAAAAGTAAGTCACGTGCGCGTATTTCTCTGTTTCCGCCACGCGCAAATTCTTGAAGTTCATCTGGCCGAACACTTGCGCCAGAATCTGTTCCAGTTTTTCCGGCCCGATCACGTAGCGCAGCCACGGCCAGTTTTTTTCGTACTGCGTCATGGCCACAAAATTCAAATTTACGGGCCGCGCTGGATCATTAAACTGGTTGAAGTTCGGCTCCACCAGCGCCCGCGTGATTTGCCGCGCGCGATCGGCGCGGAAATTGAAGAAGATCACCGCATCTTCATCGCGAATCAGCCCGCGAGGCGCCGCCGGCTTTCCCGGCCCGTTTTCGGTGGTAATCGTGATTGGAACGATGAATTCGTCCGTGATGCCTTTTCCGTAGCTGGCCTGCACCGCCGCAATCGGATCGCTCGATTTCACTTCCGAATCGCCATGGACCATCGCCCGGTAAGCTTTTTCGATTCGTTCCCACCGGTTATCGCGATCCATCGCATAATAGCGCCCGATCACCGAAGCAATTTGTCCCACCTCGTATTCGCGCAACTTTTGCAGTAGCTGCCGCAGATAATCCACGCCGCTATTCGGCCCCGTGTCGCGCCCGTCCATGAAGCAGTGGACAAACACACGCTCCACTTTGTTTTCCTTGGCCATTCGCAGCAGCGCGTAAAGGTGCAGCAGGTGCGAATGCACGCCGCCGTCGCTCGCCAATCCCATCAGGTGCAACTGCCGCTCACGCCCTCTCTTCATCGCCTCCAGCAGCAACGGCTGTTTGTAAAATTCGCCGCTCGCGATTAATTCATCCACGCGTGTGATGTCCATGTGTACGATTCGTCCCGCGCCGATATTCAGATGGCCCACTTCGCTGTTGCCCATTTGACCCTGGGGCAGCCCCACGGATGGTCCTGAAGTGTGAATCAATGTGTTCGGAAATTTCTTGGCCAGCGCGTCATAGTTCGGTTTCCGCGCCAGAAAAATCGCGTTCCCCTTGGTGACGGGTGAATATCCCCAGCCATCCAGGATGGTCAGCACAATCGGCTTTGGTCGTTTTGGCATCGTCCGCCAGAATACACGGCCCCGCGCCGGACTCCAAGAGTGGAGGCACCGCGTGTTGGCCTGCGCGATGGCTCATTCGGTGTGGCAATGCCGATTCGGAATGGTTGTGTAGCGCCAACCTTCAGGGTGGCATCTCTACCTTCAGCCACATTGCCGAATGCGCGCACTGGGATCTAGCTCCTGAAGACAGGCTGAGCAACCTGCCCAGTTCGTTGTGGGATGGTCCATGGCAAAAATGGTTTCTCAAGTTTAAGATGCTCCACAGCCAAAATGCTGAACCACCGGCGAAAGCTGTCCCGAGGCTGCGGGAGAAAACAATGAGCGCCTCGCACACTGCATACGACATCATTCTTCTTGTTGTGATTTGTATCTTTTCGCCGCTTCTCGATTGGCTCTGGCTTTATCCTCGCTTTCGCCGCGCTGTCGCGGCGAACCAGCACGGAGCGCGGCCGCGTTTCTACCTCTTCGCTCTTCTGTATCCGTGGGGCGCTACTCTGTGCGTCGTGGCTTTGTGGGTTGTTCGTGGCCGCGCCTGGGCCGCGCTCCATCTGGGTCCCAGCACGCCGCTCAGGCTAGCTATCGGTCTCGCGCTGGCGGCTGCCTATCTCGCTCTAATGTGGATTCAGCGTCGCCAGTTGATCGCGCGGCCCGAGCGCCTGGCACGCCTTCGCAAATCATTCGGCAGCGCCGAAGCGCTCCTCCCGCACACTCGCGGTGAACTAAAAGGCTTCACGGCAGTTTCCCTCACCGCGGGCATTTGCGAGGAGCTGATCTACCGGGGATTTGTTTTTTGGTACATCAGCGTGTGGACTGGTCCGATCATAGCCCTCGCGCTAAGTTCCATCCTATTCGGCTTCGCTCACGTCTATCTCGGCTATTCGCACGTGATCAAGACATCCATCGTTGGCCTGGTGTTCGCGCTGATCGTTCTGGCTTCGGGCTCGCTCTGGCCCGTAATCATTATCCACGCCGTAATGGATATGGTCGCCGGCGATCTTGCCTTCCACGCCTTCACCGCCTCCCCGTCACCAGCAGCAGACGCATCTCCCGGAGCGTCTGGCCCAGGGTGAGTACTCAGCACATTCCTTCCACCTATCTCAGTCTGCGGGGTGAAGTATTTCAAGAAGTCGGGGCTTCTGAGTTCGAGTGGGAACGCTTGATCTGGAAAAATCTTTGAGAGCCACCTTGCAAAGCGCCCAAACAAAAGAAGTCATCCCGAGCCCAGCGAGGGATCCCGCGCAAACTTCGGATTCTGCTTACTAGCTGCCTGGCAGCATTTTTCTGCGGCCTCGATCGGATCGCGAGATTGATCTTAATTAGCTGGGGCAGTAAGCGCTTTCACGCCGGCCACTTTTGCACCGAGGAATTTTCCATCGCCGTCGAAATCAAACGCCACTTTCAATTCACCCGCGTGCGCGCACGCATGGCATTTGCTTAGAATGTACGGCGCCACAAACCGCTGCCCGCCATCCGCCGTCTTGCTGGCAGTGATAAAATCCATTCCATTGCGATCGCCCGGAAAAACAATCAGGTTTGGCTCCTTCTTCAACAGCGCGGCATATTGCGCGTTTTTCGCCAACTCGGCCTTGCCGGGCACCAGCTTGTAATCATCCACATCCACGATATTGGGCGTTCCATTCACCAGCAGGCAGCCCTGGTTATCATTGGCGCGGTATACGTAGTAAACGAACGCGATGTCCACTCTTCCCGTGTCCTTGAAATCGCGCATGAACCCGTTGTTCTCGATCGCGTGCATGAACGCCACCGCGGCGGCTGGCGCCCCACCCTTTTGCATTTGCTCCACGAAACACGCCTCGACCTCCAACCCCTTCTTCATGTCGCACGCCGCTCGCGCCATCTGCATCTGAGTCATCCCCGGCTGGTAAATCGCGCTGGCATCAAATTTCCGCGCGCCGCTTTTCTGCGCTACAACTCCCGTCGCAACCGCCGCAACAGCAGTCACAACAATCCACCATTTTCTCTTCATCAGGTCACCTCGTGTACCGCCGGCTTTCCTCGTCCCGATGATTTCTATCGGGAAGCCCGGCATCTTTCTTTTGATCCTTGTATCGCGCAATCAAATTCGAAATCAACCACTGCCAGCCTGAAGGCTGGCGCTACAAAACTCTATTTGTGTGGCGCCAATGCTTTCCGCCCCGGAAATTTCGCCCCCGCTCCGATCTGCTCCTCAATCCTCAATAACTGATTATATTTACACACGCGGTCCGTCCGCGAAGCCGATCCCGTCTTGATCTGCCCCGTTCCCATCGCCACCACAAAATCCGCGATAAACGTATCTTCCGTTTCCCCGGACCGGTGCGACACAATCGAAGCATATCCGGCCTTGCGCGCCATTTCGATGGCTTCGATGGTTTCCGTCACGCTCCCAATTTGATTCAGCTTGATCAAAATCGCATTCCCGATTTTCTCGGAAATCCCGCGCGCGAAAATTTTCGGGTTGGTCACGAAGATATCGTCGCCCACCAGCTGAATTTTTCCGCCAAGCTGTTTCGTCAGCAATTTCCACCCGGGCCAGTCATTCTCGGACATGCCGTCTTCCAGCGAGACAATCGGATACTGCCGCACCCAGCTATCCCAGAATTCCACCATCTGTTCCGAGGAGCGCACCGAGTTATCCGATTTCTTGAAGATGTATTTGCTGCTGGCCCGGTCATAAAATTCGCTCGACGCAGGGTCGAGCGCGATCGCCACCTGCGCCCCAGGCTTGAACCCGGCGGCGGTAATTGCCTCCAGCACCCGCTCGATGGCTTCATCGTTCGATTTCAAGTTTGGTGCGAATCCGCCTTCGTCGCCCACCGCCGTGGAATATCCGTGCTTTTTCAGCACCGATTTCAGGCTGTGAAACACTTCCACGCCCCAGCGCAAAGCTTCATGAAAGCTCGGCGCGCCCACCGGCATGGCCATGAATTCCTGCACGTCCACGGAGTTATCCGCGTGCGCTCCGCCATTCAAGATATTCATCATCGGGACGGGCAGGGTGCGCGCCGACCGGTCGCTGGAATATTGCGCCAGGTACCGATACAGCGGCTCGCCCTTCTGCGCCGCTGCTGCCCGAGCTGCCGCCATGGATACCGCCAGAATCGCATTCGCGCCCAGCTTGCTCTTCGTCGGCGTGCCATCCATCTCAATCATCCGGCGGTCCAACTCTCTCTGATCGGATGCGTCCATCCCAGCCACGCCCTTGGCGATTGCCGTATTCGCATTCGCGACGGCCTTCAACACTCCTTTGCCTTGGAATCGGGCCTTATCGCCGTCACGCAACTCGAGCGCTTCGTGCTCCCCGGTGGACGCGCCGGAGGGCACTGCCGCCCGCCCGCTCGCGCCTCCCGCCAGACTCACTTCCGCTTCCACGGTTGGATTGCCGCGCGAATCGATAATTTCGCGCGCCACCACTCGCACGATTTTCATCGACGAAGATTTCTTTCTTGCACCGCCCGTTTTCTTCGATGCAGACCTCGCGGCTCGCTTGGCCATGGTTCGATCTCCTTTTATCAGGACCCCTATGATTAGGACCCGTAACTGTACAGAAAAAGGCTCAACAAGAAAATGGAGAAGGGGTTGGATCCGTGAAAAGTTTGGGAGACCTTGGCGCTCGCCTGGCCTTGCCGGCCTCTGGCCTGCTGCATTCCCGCGGCGGTTTTACTCCGGCTCTTCAATCATCGATTCGTCGCGGACCACCACCGTGACTCCGCCTTGACTGACGTGATATCGCGCGCGGTCCGCTTCCGCATCTTCGCCAATCACCGTTCCTTCGGGCAGATTCACGTGCCGGTCGATGATCGCGCGCCGCACCCTCGAGTGGCGGCCGATGCTCACGTGGTTAAAAATGATCGAATCTTCCACTTCGCAGTAACTGTTCACCCGCACGTCCAGGCCCACCACGGACCCTTCTACCCGCCCGCCCGAAATAATCGATCCCCCCGCAACGATCGAATCGATCGCCGTGCCCGTGCGGTCGGGATCGGCGAACACAAATTTCGCCGGAGGATATTGCTGCTGCCAGGTGGCCAGCGGCCAGCTCTTGTCGTAAAGATTGAACACCGGCGACACGCTCACCAGGTCCATATTCGCTTCGTAGTACGCGTCGATGGTTCCCACGTCCCGCCAATAGGCATTTTCCTTCTTGTTCTCGTCGCGGAAGTTATACGCGTACGCGCGGTATTTCTCCACGATCCGCGGCAGGATGTTATGCCCAAAATCGTGCGAGGATTTTGGATCCTCGGCATCGGCGATCAGGATGGGCACCAGCAATTGCGTATTGAACAGATACACACCCATCGAAGCATTCGTTTTCTTTGGATTGTGATGCGAGGGCTTTGGTTTCTCCGGCTTTTCCTGGAATCCCACGATCCGCCACTGCTCGTCCGTCTCCAAAACCCCGAATTGCCTCGAAGCCTCCGAGGGATCCATCTCGATCGTCGCCACCGTCACGTCCGCGCCCGAGTCCACGTGCTGCTCCAGCATTTTCTGGTAATTCATTTTGTAGATGTGGTCGCCGGAGAGGATAAATACGTAATTCGATTGTTCGCTCCCGATGGAATATATGTTTTGGTAGACAGCGTCCGCCGTGCCCTGATACCAGTGCGCCGATACCCGCATTTGGGGCGGAAGTATCTCAATAAAATCGCCTACTCCCATCAGCGACGACCACCCTCGCCGGATGTGACGATTCAGGCTTAATGCTTTATACTGGGTCAGTACAAATACCCGCCGCAGGTCGCTGTTCAGGCAGTTCGACAGCGTCATGTCGATGATTCGGTAGACTGCCCCGAACGGTACCGCTGGCTTGGCGCGGTCTCGCGTCAGAGGCCATAAGCGTTCGCCTTGGCCTCCCGCTAGCAGCACGGCGATCACGCTCTTCATCGACGCCATGGTTCTTCCTGGAGCCAGCCTTCCCGGCCAGGTCCTTGACGGCGCCATTGTACCAGCAAGCCCTGCCGCGCTACAGGTTTATGAGCATCCTTCGGCCTTTGCCAGGGTGTATAATATCAATTCTTGAACCTTGCTCCGTGTTCGAGAAGAACCATTTTCCCTTGACTTTCGACGGGTGCTCCGATAGAAGAAGCTCTCAATTGCCGGTTCGGTGTGCCGGCGCTGAGAGACAATTTCTGACAATGCGATTCCTACAAACAACGAACGGGGGGTGAATAACGCGTGGCGGAAGTCATAATTCAAGAGGGCGAGTCCCTGGAAAACGCTCTCCGGCGCTTCAAACGTAAGGTTCAATCCGCTGATATCATTAAGGAAATCAAGCGGCACAGCTATTACATGAAGCCCGGCGAGAAGAAACGCGCCAAGGCGGCTCTCTCACGCAAGCGCCTCCGGAAGAAGCAACGCCGGGAGCTCGATTAGCCAGCCCGGTTTTGTGGCAATTTCTGTGGATACATCGGACCAGCTCGGGTGCAGTCGGCCAGCGGGAACCGCAGGGCGTCCCCAGGGTGCCACGTTGTCTGACATGGAATGCATCGCTCTCTGTCCTCTCCCAGCAAGGTCTCGGAGCAGCGAATGGAATATCACGATAAAGTCCTGAAGTGCGCCGAATGCAATGCGGAGTTCGTGTTCACCGCCGGCGAACAAATGTTTTTCGCCGACAAAGGCTTCAAAAACGAGCCCAAGCGGTGTAAAGGCTGCAAAACCACTCGCGCAACCGGCATGAGTTCCGGCTCGGGCGGTATGCAACGAGTCGAAACCAAAACCGTTTGCTCGCAATGCGGCAAAGAAACCACGGTGCCCTTCAAGCCGACTCAAGGGCGTCCCGTCTACTGCCGCGAGTGCTTCCAGCAGCGGCGGTCCATGGGTGCCGGCGCATCTGCCTGAGGGCAGGTTGCCCTGCCTGTTCCCTGGGCGGGCCAATCCTAACCGCTCCCCCGACGATTCGGTCGTGAACAGGCAGACCCGTCCGCAGTCTCGCCCGAACAAAAATGGGCCCTTCAGGCGCGCCGCAAGGCGCCCGGAAGGGCCTTCTTCTTTTTCTGGAGTTTGTACTTGATCGTGCAGCGCCGGGCTTTAGCCCGGCATCTTTATGACTGTTCAGTCATTCCGAATAAAGTGAGGAATCCAGAGTAAATCCCAAATACTTGCGAAAGATTGTACTTTTCACTGCTCCGTCGTTTCGAATCCTTCTGCCAATACTTCGCTACGCCGCGCTCACGCCCTTCGCCGGCACAATCCCGCGAAACGCCGCCAAAAACGTTTCCATCTCCGGCCGCGTCCCGATCGACACCCGCAACCAATTCCCCATCGACGGAAACTTCCTCCCTACCCAAATTCCGCGATCCTTGAATTGCGGAATCAATGGCTGCACATCTCCGCCCACATGAATCATCACGAAATTCGCCTGCGACGGAATATATTTCCGTCCATCTTTCGTCAATTCGTCGCACAGCCAGCGCCGCGTCCCATTAATCATTTCCCGGTTGCGCGCCACGTTTTCCGCATCCGCCAGGCTGGCGCACGCCGCCGGACACACCGCCGCATTCGCATTGCTCCACAGCACGTGCGGACGCATCAAGGCTAACGTGTCCTTGGCCCCAATGGCATACCCCAGCCGCATTCCCGCCATTCCATAAACTTTCGAAAACGTCCGCGCCACGATCACGTTCGGATGTTTGCCGTACCAATCCATCACCGAGCCGTACCCCGGATCATCCGCGAAATGATAGTAAGCCTCATCCACCAGAATAATCGTCGACGGCGAAACCGTATCCACGAACGCGGCCAGTTCCTTCATTGTCACAATCGTTCCGGTGGGATTATTCGGATTGCAGATGTAGACAAGCCCGGTTTGCGCCGTGCAGGCCGCCGCGATCGCCGGCAAATCGAACCGGAAATCTGCCGTCATCGGCACAGTCTTGGTATTCGCATGCAGCACTTTTGCGAAATGCAGCACCGCTTCAAAGGTCGGCTCGGCCGTCACCACGTTCTTCTCGGGGGTCAGATACGCCGCGTCCGCAACGTGCAAAATTTCCGTCGATCCGCATCCCAGCACCACGTTGTCCGGACTCACCTTGTGGTAATCGGCAATCGTGTTGCGTATCTGTTCTTCCACGCTATCGGGATAGCGCGAGGCAATTTTTTCCGATTGCGTGATCGCTTCCAGCGCCTTGGGCGACGGTCCGTAGGGATTCTCGTTCGAATCAATCTGTACCATCGTCCCGGAAACATTTGCCGGACGCTTCTCGTGCTGCACCGCTTCTCCAAACAAATTCGGCGCAGCCACCGCCGCAGCCGCGGCAGTCCCCACCACCCGCGCGAATTCCCGCCGCGAAACCAGAGGACTTTTCATCTCACCCTCCCACAATCCTATGCCCGAGATTATCCGCCCCCACCCCCATCCCGCGCAAGCGCCTGCATTGTCCTGTGTAGCGCCGGGCTGAAGCCCGGCATCTTTCCGTCCGGCACATCCGCAAGTAGGGGCCGGCTTTAGTTCACCCTGAGCCTCGAAGGGCCGTGCGCTGTTTGCACCCCGATGGTTTTGATCGAAGCGCCCTCCTTTCCCTGACGCTGCCAATCTCCGCCCCCTGCGCACAACGCTCCACATCTGGCATAATGCCACTTAACACCAGGAGGCCATCATGCCGCGCAAAAATAAGAAATCCCCAAAGAAAACACGCAGCACCAAAAAATCTGTCACTAAACTCACCCAATCTCCCGCATCCGACGACCGCATTCTCCGCACTCACCTGGCCGCCGTTCTCGACGCTGATACCGCCCACGCGGATTTCAACAAGACCATCGACAACTGGCCGGAATCCGCCCGCGGAGTCCAGCCTCCCGGCTCGCCGCACTCCGCCTGGCAATTGCTCGAACATCTCCGCATCGCCCAATGGGACATTCTGGAATTCTCGATAAATTCCAAGCACGTCTCGCCCGACTGGCCATCCGGCTATTGGCCCGCCACGGAGGCTCCCCCGTCCAACGAAGCCTGGGATAAAAGCATCAAAAATTTCCGAAGCGACCTGCAAAAAATGCGCGATCTCATTTCCAACCCAAAAACGAATCTCTTCGCCAAAATCCTCCACGGCACCGGCCAAACCATCCTCCGCCAAGCCCTGCTGCTGGCCGACCACAATTCCCATCACCTCGGCCAGCTCGTCCTGCTCCGCCGCGAATTAGGTGCCTGGCCCACACAATAATCGGAAACCGATGCTGAGTATCTCGCGCACGCGAAGGTGCCCCTCGATAAGAACGAAGGCGTTGTCAATACGCAGATGTGCCGTCCGGTGTTTTTAGCACCGCGTGGTCGCCAGAGAAACTAGAGGACCAAGACTCTGGAAATCTCACGGTGAATCATTTCCCGGTGAAACCAATCGTTTCACCAACCATCGATACGGCCGCAACGTCGACCATGATTCTTCAATGCGAATCCCGATCTGCATCGGGACGAGAGCGCCCAATCAACACTTCGGCCGGTCCGCTTCGCAGCGGACGACCAGGGGCACCCGCGAGCTGCTCTCGATCGAAACGATCTCCGAATACTGCTTTTGCGTGCGCAGCATCCAGTAGAGTCGTATGGCCAACTTTCGCGCCGCTGCCACTTTGGCCACGCCTTTTGGCTTGCTGTGGCAGCGGTGCAAATACTCGGAACGAAACTGCGGATCGCAGCGCACCGCCACCTGTGCCGCTTCCACCAGCAACATCCTCATGAACCGGTTGCCCTGTTTGCTGATCGGACCGAAGCGCTGATGTCCGCCCGAACTGTACTCCCGCGGAATCAGTCCCAGGTAACTGGCCACCTGCTTGCCGCGCGGAAAACGCGAAACATCTCCCATCGTCAGCACAAACGCCATGGAAGTAATCGGCCCCACGCCCGGCTGCGTCATCAACAGCCGCGCGTTGGAATCCTTCCCGGCCGCTTCCTTCACTGCCAGATCCAGCGAGAGAATCTTTTGGTCGAGCAGTTCCATCACGCTCAACAAATCCTCGCGCCGCCGGCTGGCCCACGGCTGGAGTGGAAGCTCGAGCAGCAGCTTCTGTCCTGCTTTGCTCCACAGGCGTCTTTGCTTTTGCACTCCCTGGTTCATCGCCAGGTGCTGCAATTCATTCTTCGCCTGCGCCCGCAACCGCACCAGTTTGTGGCGGTGAATCAGCAACTGCCGCAGATCCCGCTGCTCGCTCGAAGGCGTCCAGATCCGCGGAAACCGTCCTTCCCGCAACAACTGCAACAGCAACCCGGCATCGCGCTTGTCGTGCTTCTGCTGCCGTACGTCGCTGGCCCGGATTTTCGCCGCGTCTCCGATCCACACTTGGTGTCCCGCCGCCGTGGCCATTTCCACAAACCACTGGCAGTTCCCGGTCGATTCCATGCCGATCCGCGCCGGCGCCGCCAGTTGCTTGTAAAACTTCTCCGCTTCTCCCGTGGCATGCACCAGCTTCTTCTCTCCGGTCTCTCCCGTTTCCTGGTTCAACCAAGAAATCTGTTGCCAACTGGGGTGGTAATCGCATCCAATAAGCATCATCGAAGGCTCCTTCTTCCTTCCCAGGTTTCTTGGTCCTCCAACTACAGATTACCTGGGTTCGCGAAGATCGAGCCTTCGTTCTTATCCAATCAATCCTTCCCAGCCTCACCGGGAAGGGTGGGGTTCTTGACTTCAAGTGTGTGTTCTTAGGGCGGCAACCCGGTGCTCCACACGGCGATCATGCGGGTAGGTTTCTCGAAAGCGCCATCGGCGCGCCACAACTTAGCCCAGCCCCGTAAGGGCTGGGAACACAAGCAAAGTAAATCCCCAAGCGCCGTAGGCGCGACACTTCAAGGCGCGTGGCGCAGGCTCAATGCGACGAGAAGGTCTCGGGTGCGGCACCCGCGTCTCTATCCGCAGCGGCCAGTGCCCAGATGGTATACTCTCTCGGCGCCACATGACCAAACATTTCCTTCGATCAAATTCTCTTGCCCACACGCCAATGAGAGGAGAATTTATGCCTACAGCGAGCCATTTTGGAAGTAGCGGCGCCCCGAGGAGGGCTTTTTTCGCTCTCTTCACTTTGGCCGCTTGGACGACCACGGCATTCCTGTTCATCCTGCTCAAGCGCGCGCCTTTGACGCGAGGTGCGCCGGTGATCACATATTTCGCTACACTATGCGGCCTCCTTCCGTGGCTGGCGGGATATGTATTTTGGATCAAGGTCGGGAAAAGGGCAAAATTGGGCGTAGCTGACGAAGGCTCAACCAATTTTTGCTACAGCATCATTTTCATCAACCTTTGTACGGCTTACGTGGCCTTGGTTTCAATTGGAACTGTGCTGCTTTGGGTCTTAACTAGGGTGAAATGACGGCTGATTAGATGACGTTGTCGGCTCCTTCCTCCGAGTAAACTTGCTAGCGCTCACGACCAAGGCTCGGAAAAAGGAGCCGAGCCCGCCGCAGCGGGATAATTATAGGATGTGATTTTCACACACGCTAACAGCAGATTGCCATGGCCAACGACGAGACAGGAGAACTGCTTCTGGAGCGGCGTCTGGATCACGAGAGCGGTGAAACGCAGGCGTTCTACCGGAGTTTGCAGGGACCGGTGCCGGGTGCCCCAGGTGCCACCCGTTGCACCTGTGGATTTTGACGTTACTGGTTCGATCCTCCTCCGCTTTATCAACACTACTTTCTCTCAAATCACTCGCATCGTAAGCTCCGTCCGGCCATCTCGGCGCACGGAGTCTGCCCCGATGCTGTTGACCGGTGCGCCTCTGCGGTAAATCCGGTCTGTAAGTTCCATAGAATTATAATCCTCGCACAAATCCAGTTTCGTCCCCGACTGGAACCACAACCGTCCCCGATTTTCCCATTGACTTTGTAGTTACCTCTATGGTAAATAGTGGTATGAGAGAATACGCTAAGAGTTCCCCGACCAATCCTCCCGGGCACCCATGGCCGTTCGGCATCGCACCCTTCCAGACTTTCCATCGCCCCCGCCCCGCGGAAAATTTCCATCTTCGCGACGCGCCCCCAGCAAATGATTTCGGGACGAAAACCCGACATTTCTAATCGCCTGGCTAATCGCCAATGGATAACATAGTCAAAACCACTCAACTCATTGACAACGCAGGTGGTTACAAAATCCTAATCGCTCCTATATCGCATGCTTACGAGGGCCTGTTTCCGCACCATTTTTTCGGCGTGATTTCGCCCCAAAATCTATCGTGCAAGCAAAATCCAGCCCGTCTTCCGAGCGATTCGTCAGCCCCGGAACTCACTCTCGTGACTCATTCCGAAAGAAATATCACGTTCATACGCCGGCGCACGGAATCGGATATAATTCGCCGGCCGGAGAGAAACAAAATTTGGATGGGAAGAAAGGTGGATCGATGAATCGCCGCGATTTTTTGCGATCAACAGGAATTGTGGCGGCTACTGCGGCGCTTTCGAAATCGGGGCAGCTGTTTGCACAGAGCGCAGCGGATACAAGCTGGCGCACCTTCGAGGTGACCACGCGCGTGGAAGTTCTCAAACCGTCCGGAGCGACGCGCATCTGGGTGCCGGCTGCGCTAGTCGATCCAACGCCTTTTCAGAGGACCATTTCGAATACCTTTAACGCCGAGGGGGGCAGCGCGAAATTGGTCGCGGCCAAAACTGACGATCTCGGAATCATTGCCGCCGAATTCCCGAGGGGAGTGAAGCCCGTCCTTGTGGTGACCAGCCAGGTGGCAACCAAGAACTGCGCGGTGGACTTTTCCTCACCTGCTCCCGCGGCAAAAGAAGATCGCGCGGATTTGAAGCATTATCTGCGGCCGACCAAGTTGCTGCCCACCGGCGGAATCGTGAAGGCCACCGCGATGGAAATCACCAAGGGCGCAAAGACGGATGAAGAAAAAGCTCGCGCGATCTACGAATGGATTGTGATTAACACCGCACGGAATCCCAAAACGCGCGGGTGCGGCAGCGGCGATATCCGCTTTATGCTGGAAACCAAAGACCTGAGCGGCAAGTGCGCCGACCTGAATGCGCTTTACGTGGGCCTGGCGCGCGCCGCCGGACTTCCAGCGCGCGACGTCTACGGCATCCGCGTGGCCAAGTCGGAGCTTGGATACAAAAGCCTGGGCGCATCTTCGGAGAAAGTGACCAAGGCGCAACACTGCCGCGCGGAAGTCTACCTCGTCAATCACGGCTGGGTTCCCGTCGACCCTGCGGATGTGCGCAAGGTAATCCTCGAGGAACCGCCGGGCAATCGCCCGCTGGACGATGACATGGTGGCCAGAGCGCGCGCGCGTCTTTTCGGTTCGTGGGAAATGAACTGGATGGCTTACAACTTCGCGCATGACGTTGCGCTGCCGGGATCGGCTGGCGCGCCAATCGGATTCTTTATGTATCCGCAAGCCGAGACGGCCGATGGGCGTCTGGACTGTCTCGACCCGGATGGCTTCAAATATGAAATCACGTCCAAGGAAATCGCAGCGGCCCGCGGATAGCGGCTTCCTCCTAAATATGTTTTGTACCAACACCGAACCTCATGGTAGGATTTTCCTACCGGCGATGGCGACCTCGAAAACAACACTTAGATATCTGACGACCACCAAGATTGGCGAGAAGGGCCAGCTAACGGTGCCGAAGCAGTTCCGTGAAGACCTGCGGTTGGAGACGGGTGCGCCCGTGGCAGTCTTACAATTGGGGGATGGTCTGATTCTGGTGCCGGAGCAAAAGCGCTTTGAACGTCTTTGTCAACAAGTGAGCGCGAGCCTGACAGCGGCGGGGATAGCGCCGACTGACCTGCTTGCCACTCTTCCTGAGGCCCGCGAACGTGTGTACGCGCGGCGTTACGGAATCCGTGCAAGCGGCGGCAACGGGCGCGGTTCTCGCAAGCATCGCGGGAAGTGACTGGCGAGCGAAGAATCCGGCTTTTTCTGGATTCGAACGTCCTCATCGCGGGAATCGTCTCTTCTTGGGGACTTGATAAGGCAACCTTATCGTTGTGCGCCGCGAAAATCTGCAAATTGGTGCTGGCCGAGGTGGTTCGGGATGAGGTGGAAGAGAATCTGCGGCTCCACGCAGAACGCCTGCCATCGCTCGATGCCGATCAGTCAATCAGCCGACTTCGCCGCCTGATCCGGCTCACCGATCCCGAACTGGTCCCCTATCCGGAGAGGGAATTGGTTCTCTCCAGCCGAGGCTTGATCCGCCATGCCGCGGACGTTCCGGTTCTGCTATCGGCGATGGCCAGCAAGCCGGACTGGCTGCTGACTCACAATACCAAGCACTTCACCAAGGCTATCTCCCAACGGACATCCCTGCGAATCGCAACTCCGGCAGCTTTCTTCCGCCAGCTTTCAAAGCTGATTCGGTAGAGCATTGCCCCGGTCAAAGTGAAAGTGAATGAAGAAAAATCAGCTGAGACAATGAATGACGGACCGAAAAGTGATATCAGAGCCGGCGGCGCCGAGCGGAATACTCGATTAGTTTGGCCAGGCGCTTAAGGCGGGTTTCTTCTTTTTTCGCGCTGACCACCCACCAGGTGGCTACTTTGCGGTACGAGGGCGGCTGGTCTTGAAAAAACGCCCAGGCTGGTTTGTTCTTGCGAAGAATTTTTTCGTAGGGTTCGTCGAGCGAAGGTTTTCGCTGCTCGTAGGAATAAATGCCCGATTTATTGGGGAGCCGCGCTTCGAAAGCTTTTAGCCCGGCGGGTTGCATGCGCCCCTCGGCGGAAAGTTTGCGAGCCAGCTTGATATTGATCGCGCTCCAAATGCTGCGCGGCCTGCGCGGGCTGAACCGGATCGTGTAACTATGCTGATCCACGCGCTTTCGAATCCCGTCAATCCAGCCAAAACAAAGCGCTTCTGCAACGGATTCGGCCCAGGTGATGCTGGGTTTTCCAGAGGCCTTCTTGTGGAACCCCACCCATAACTCCAGCGCGGAAGAGTGGTTCTGCTCGAACCATTCGCGGAAATCGGACGGCGTTTCAAAGTACGTGAATTTCATTTTTCAAGAATCTCGCGGCCGGATGATTCTTCCAAGGAAGTTTCTGCCAGCGTCAAGATTGAGTCAAGGCGCTGCAGCAGTGCCGCCTGATCGGGTGGCCGAGGGTCCTGCTGGAATGGCCTTGGCGGCGAGGACTGCGGCAGCGAAATATTGATTTATCCGGAATCACCGCAGGTTGTACACTTGCCCCCATGCAAATTCCTTTGCCCGCTCATGAAACTGCCCAGTCGTTTCACGGGTACGGCCCGAAGACAATTGTGGTTCTATGTGTTCTGTTCATTGTGCTGGGAATCGTGATGATCGTCTGGCCCAAAGCGCGCCGGCGCAGGCTGGCGCAGAAACAAGGGCCGGATTTGTGCGCACCGGATGGAGAGCGGCGAAATTAAATGCGAACGGACGCCACGTTACTTTCATGCGTGACCGTATTTCACTTCTTCACGTTAATTTTCAGGAGGCCGAAATGCTCGAATCACGACGTCACATGTTGATGGCCGTTGCCGCCGCTGCCGGAATGATGGCGGTTCCGTCCATGCCCATGTTCGGACAACATCCTTCCGCGCCGCCGCCGCGTCCTTCTCCCAATGCGCCCGACCCCAATGCCCCCGCCGGGTTGGAGCGCGCCGGGGTCAGCAACCCGGACACAAAAAAGCTCGACCTGGAAAATCAGAGGCAGATTCGCGCGGATGTCGACAAGCTCTTTGATTTGGTTTCCGAGTTGAAGCAGGAAATGGCGGCCACGGATTTGAGTTCGACCATGTCGCTAAACGTGATGAAGAAAGCCCATCAGATCGAAAAACTTGCCAAGGAAATCAAAGACCGGTCGAAGGGCTGAACCTGTGATCGCGTATTTTTTGGCGTCGCGGCTGCCGATTGCAATCTAATGCGGTGGCGGCGCGACGGGCTTGCCCGGTTCGGCGCGGGTGACGGAAAAATCATTCGAATCGCGCGGCCCTTCGTAGCTCTGGTTTCCATGCAAGCTGCGTTGCTCCTCTGCCAAGGCATTCAACCGCACAAAAATGGAGCGTTCCTGTTCGGCTTTCTCCGGAAGCTTCGCTTTGGCATACGCCTTGGCCAGATTGAAATGAATTTGAGGACTGCCGGGCGCAATCTTCCCGGCGGTCTCGAGTTCGCGGATTGCCGGCTGATCCTCTCCCAGTTCGAGGTAGGTGCGTCCTAGAACGTAGTGAGCTTCCGCGGAATCGGGCGCGAGTTTCACGGCGCGTTCCGCGGGAGAGAGAGCGTCAGCGGCGCGATGCTGCTTTAAGGCGATCGTCGCCAGCCGGACCAAGGGCAATTCGCTTGCCGGCGAAATCCGAATCTCCTCGCGCATTTGCATTTCCGCTTCCGCGTATTGCGAAAGAGAGGCGAGCGCGATTCCGTAAGCATAGTGAAGAAACGGCGCGTCCGGAAATTCGCGGAGCAGCGCCTGGAATTTCGGAAACGCTTGATCGTATTTGCTGGTTTCGAGAAGCACGGCGATTTCTCCAGCGGACTGGACGAGCGGCTTTTGCGCCGGTTCCACGTCTTGCGGCAGACGGGCCATTCGCAGCAGCGCCATTCCGAGCACGAATTCAATTTCTTTTTCGAGCGGGCCTTTGCTCGCTTCCGGCGCGAGCAGTTCCATGGCCTCTGCATATTGGGTGTTTCGGTCCAGCAAAATTCCCAGGCGATACTTGGCTTGACGAACCGATTCCGCGCTGCCGCCGAATCCGAGCGACTGGCCGCGCTGCAAGTGGATCAACGCGTTGTCGTAGTCCTTCATTTCGAATTCACAAAGCCCCAACACCGCCCACGCGGTTCCATCGTTCGGCTTGCGTTCGACCCAGGTTCTGAGCGCAGCGATGGCTTGGGGATATTGCGCCATGGAAAAATAATTCATGGTCTGGCTCCAACTGGCGTCCTCCGGCACCAGCGCGGAATGATTCTCGTAGAGGGCGGTGATTTTCGAGTCTGGCTGAGGCTTTTCCGGCGCCAGCGATTCCGCAACTTTGGATTCTTGGGCAGCCTGCTGATTCTTGCCCAGAGCTTGCAAGCTTTGCGACAGCACATGGTGAGCCGCCAATGAGGCCGGGGCCAACCGGACAGCCTTTTCCGCGGCGATCAGCGCGTTTTGTGGATTTTGGAGGCCAAGTTCGATCCGGCTGATTTCGATTTGTGGAAGCGCGCTTTGCGGAGAGATTGTTGCTTCCTCGCCTAGCGCAACGAGCGCTTCCGTATCGCGTTTGGCCGCGGACAGAGCAAGGCCGTAAGCGTAGTGCAGGTAAGGCGCACCCGGAAACTTTTTCAGCGCAACCCGAAAATTGTCGAGCGATTTTGCGGGACCATCCTGCGCCCAAACCGCTGCGGCTTCTCCCGCGGCATGAATCAAAGCGTCCTGCGAAGGACCGATTTCCTGCGGTAGAAGCGGCACACGCAGAAGCGCCAGGCCCAGCGCGTACCTGATCTGTTCAGGCATTTGCACGGTTGCGAATGCCGTGGCGAGCAAGGAAGAGGCGCGCTCGAATTCCGCGCCGCGAATCAGCAGCAGTGCCAGATGGTAGGTGGAGACGCGCGCAATTTCCGGATCATCACCGCCGCCGAGTTCCTGTCCCTTTTGCAGATGCGCGCGGGCATTGGCGAAATCTTTTACTTCGAATTCGCACAGGCCCAATAAATTCCAGGCGGGGCCGAGCCGCGGATCGAGCTGCACGATTTTTTGGAACGCGGGAATCGCGGCGGCGAATTGATCGGCGTCGTATCGCATCGTTCCCAGATACCACCAGCCTTCTTCCCAATCCGGACGGAGATCGACCGCGCGCTGGTAATCGCGAATGGCTTCTTCCGATTTGCCGGCTTCGCGCGCCGCAGCGGCTGATTTTGCCAGCGTCTCAAAATTGGCCGGTGCGTTTTGCTGTGCCGCGTTCGGATCGCCCTGAGCCCGAATTCCGGGCGCAGCACAAACCAGCAGGAGGAAAGCCGATAAGATACGGAGGATGGATTGGCCGCGCACTTTCTTCAACATCGCATACACCTGTCGCATGAACCTGTTTCGCAAACACACTTGTGGAATCCATCGAGAAATTTATTTTCGTTCCGCCTAGCGGCCGCCGCTGATCTGCAGAATCGCTCCGGTTACATATGAAGCGGAGGGGGAAAGCAGCCAGACGACGCCTTCGGCCACTTCCGCGGCGGTGCCGGCACGCTTCATGGGAATCGTCGGCGCGATTCGAGCAAGCCGGTCTGGGGATCCGCTATCGGCATGTAGATCGGTTTCGATCATGCCGGGCGCAACCGCATTTACGCGGATGCCTTCCGCTGCCACCTCGCGCGCCAATCCGATCGTGAACGCATCAATCGCTCCTTTGCTCGCCGCGTAGTGGACCCACTCGCCGGCCGCCCCCAGGCGAGCGGCGATGGAGGAAATGTTCACGATCGCGCCGCCATGGCCGCCGTTCTTTTTCAGCATCCGGCGGACGGCTTCGCGGGAACAGAGAATCGTTCCGGCAACATTCACCGCCAAAACGCGGGCAATCGTTTCGCCGGTGAGCGATTCGACGCCAGTAATCCCTCCGGTTGCAGCTGCATTATTCACCAGAGCGCCGATCGGCCCGAGCTCGCGTTCGGCGGTTTGAAATAAATTCAGTATGTCCGCTTCGCGGCCCACGTCGCCTTGAATTGCGACGGCGCGTCCGCCGGAAGACTTGATTTCGCTCGCCACCTGCTGCGCGGCGCTTTCATTCTTGATGAAATTCACCGCGACGGCAAATTGCTTCGCAGCCAGGCGCGCCACTGCGGCGCCGATTCCGCGGCTTGCTCCAGTCACGATCAGTGTATCCATTTGCCGTCCTCGCCTTGCGTTGCGCAGGTTACTACAACCACCGGCGAAGCGCCGATGCGAAAATGGACCGGGGAAAATCGATTTGCAGGTGATTGCTACGTTTCGCCCTCGTGGTATTGTTTCCAGCGGAATGCCGCAAAAACTCCAGAGAGAAATTGTTCTCCGGCCGCTTTCGTTCTCTCGCCGCCGTTTTCTGTGGGGATTGACATTGCTTCCCGGATTTTTAATTTCTTCCAGGCTTTCAGCCCTGGGGGCGCAACGCGCCGCGAGTGGCTATGCGTTCGACGAAATTCCGCCATCGAGCAGCGGAATTTCCTGGATTCACACGGCCGGAAAATCCGCCGACAAATATTTGCCGGAAACGAGCGGAGCCGGTTGCGCATTTCTCGATTATGACAACGATGGGTGGATGGATATCTATCTGGTGAACAGCGGCAGATGCGATTTTTACAATCCGCCGAAGCCGCTGCGCAATGCTCTGTATCGAAACAATCGCGACGGCACATTCACCGATGTGACCGAAAAGGCGGGAGTGCCGGGCGGCGGCTACGGCATGGGAGTGGCGGCGGGCGATTACGATGGCGATGGATTCAGCGATCTGTATGTGACGCAGTACGAGCGCAGCATTCTTTATCACAACAATGGAGACGGGACGTTCACGGACGTCACCGAAAAAGCGGGAGTGGCCGCGCCGGGCTGGAGTTCGAGCGCCGTCTGGTTCGATTACGATAACGATGGGCGTCTCGATTTGTTCGTTTGCCAGTTTGCCGTGTTCAATAAATCCATGAGCTGCGGCGTGGATAACGACGGCGTACACCACTATTGCATTCCGCGAATCTTCAAGCCGCGCGCGAGTTGGCTGTTCCACAACAACGGCGACGGCACGTTCAGCGATGTGAGCAAGGAATCCGGAATCGCGAATCATTTAGGAAAGGCCTGGGGCGTGGTCGCCACCGATGTGAACAACGACGGACGGATGGATTTGTTTGTTGCGAACGATACCGTGGCGAATTTTCTGTTTTTGAATCGCGGCGGCGGGAAATTTGAAGAAGCGGGGCTTGCCGCGGATGTGGCCTACAGCGCCGATGGCCGCGCGCGTTCCGGCATGGGAGTGGATTCCGCGGACTTCAACGAAGACGGCTGGATGGATTTATTTGTGGCGAATATCGACCAGGAGATTTTTTCGCTCTATCAAAACAATCACGACGAAACATTCGAGGATATGTCGATGCCGCTGGGGATCGGCATGGCCACTCGATGGATGAGCGGATGGGGATTGAAATTTTTCGATTACGATAACGACGGCAATCTCGACCTGATTCTTTCGAATGGATTCCCCGACGATCTGGTGGAGCAACTTTCCCACCAGGTGACTTACAAAGAGCCGCTGCTTTTGTTTCACAACCAGCGCGGGAAATCGTTCAAGAACGTGAGCAGCGAAAGCGGTCCCGTATTTTCCAAATCGTTCGCGGCGCGCGGGCTTGCGCTAGGTGATTTTAATAATGATGGAGCGGTGGACGTGCTGGTAAGCGTGAATGACGGCGCGCCGGTGCTTCTGCGAAATAATATCGGGAAGCAAAATCACTGGCTGGGAGTGCGGCTGGTGGGGCGCACGTGCAATCCGGATGCGATTGGCGCGCGCGTGACGTACCAGGCGGGCGATTTGAAGCGCTGGCGGATGAAAGTAGGCGGCGGCAGTTTTTTGTCGTCGCACGATCCGCGGCTGGTGCTGGGAATCGGCCAACGAACGAAGATGGATTGGCTGGAGGTGAAGTGGCCGCTGCCGAGCGGTGCGGTGGAGCGCTTCAGCGGATTGCCGGTGGATCGCTACATTACGATTGTGGAAGGAACCGGCAAGTGGCAGTAGCCGGTTCGATTTCAGAAAAGCGCGAAATGGATTCGCCGATTTTCGACGCGATTACGAGTCTAGAATCCGTATTTCGCGACAATCTGTTTCGATTGCTGGCTGATTAGTGCGATGGCGGCGTGCTGGGCGGGAAGACGCAGCGCCAGGCGCGCGCCGGTCAGGTTGTCGCGCAGGTCGATGGATTCGTCTTCGGCGCTATCGGAAACCAGGATGTACATGACGGAATCCTGCAGAACCGTGGGATAAATCAGCACGCCGGACGTCACGGGAGATTGCAGTTCGAACGCAGGCTTGAGGCCGATGCGCGCGGCGACATGGGAATAGAGATCGGCGGCTGATTGAATTCCGTCCGCCAATTCCACCGGATACGCAGCCCAGAAAATCTTGCCCTTTCCGTACGGAATTTCCTTCAAAGTAGCACCGTCCGCGAAGCGAAGCGAATCCAGCCAGGTTTGCGCGGTGAGGGAAAAGTTAAGCGCAAGCGTGCGATCGTTCAACTGGATGGCAGCGTTGTGAAAGACGAGCGGCTCGCTTGTGGCTTCAACTTTTATTGCGGATGCGCGGGCGAGCGAGTGCCAATGCTCGTCATGCTCCACCGGGCCGGTGATCAACAAATTTCCGCCTGCATTCACATATTGCAAAAGCGATTGCCACGCCGATTCGCTGAACGCCTGCGGTGAAGGAAGGATGGCCAGTTTGGGCGAACCCAGCTTGGCGATTTGATTTTCCGAGATCACGTAGGGCGCAATGCGGGCGCCATAGGCCAGCGCGCGAACGGATTTGCGCTGCGCTTCGATCTGCAAATCGGCGAGCACGGAGAATTGCGCGGCTTGCGAAGTGATGATAGCGACCGAAGGAAGCTGCGGATTCACCAGATGCGCCGAGGCGGATTTCGAAAACGCCGCGAAGCCGCGCATCACGGTTGCTTCCGGTTTTTCGGTGCCATCGGGACGGACGGCGCCGATGGGCGTTTCATTTCCTTCCGTCATGTAAGAATTGCTATTCCACAGCCATTCGATTGCGCCGGAGCCTTCAACGAACGAAGTGGCAATTTTCTTTTCGAGGAGCGCCGCTTCGCTTTCCGGAGTGCGGCGCGAGACTTCGTCAAGAGTGAGTTCCCGCTGCAAGCCGGTTTCTTGAATCAGCATGGGCTTTCCCGGCTGCTTGGCGACCAGCGAATCCCACAAGATGGCGTCGTTTTGCCACCAGGAATGGTTGGTGGTGAAGTCCACGAATGGTCCGAAGAACGCGGGGGAGAGGCGATCGACGAAGCCGCCTTCGTCCTGCCCCACGGTGATGAGTTGCTGCGATCCGACGCCGCGAATTTTTTCGCGCATGCCCCGCACCCAATCCGAAAACACGTCCTGCGCGAACAGGAAAAAATCGTGGAACTTCAGCGAATTGCGTCCGACGTACATACCGCGCGGCGTGAATTCGATATCCTGCGGAAGCGGGATGGCGCCTTCCGTGGTTTCCGGCAACGAATTCCAAGCGGCGGCGAGCGACGGCGCGATTGGATAGCGCTGCCAGCAGCCATTGATTCCATTTCGCGAGTTCGAAGGAATCGTCGTTCGGCCGCATGGTCCAAAGATGCTTGGAAATGCTCGGCTCGTTGATCAGGTCATAGGCCAGGTAGGGCACGTCGTGAAAGCGGGCCGCCACAGCGGATACCAGCGTGTGTTGCCGGCGCACTACTTCGGGATCGAGATACGGATTCGCGCCGCCGAGGACTTCCGGTAAAAATGCGAAGAAATTGAATTGCACGGGAAGGCCGTTTTTGCGGGCAGTCATCAGATAGGCTTCGATGGTTCGCAGCGTGCGATCGTAGGGCTGGCCATTTTCATCGCAGAATTTTTCCCAGCCGGTCCACCATCCGGTGCGAATCATGTTCAGGCTGGCGGAATGGATCAGGGCCAGATCTTCATTCCAGACGTAGGGATTGGGATGGGCGAAGTAAAGGCGTTGTGCATCGCTGGCCATGTAGGTGGTTCCGGCGACGGCGAGCGGCTTGCCGTCGAGTTCGAAATAATTCGGGTTTACGGTGAGGCGAGGGCCCGAACGCAGAAATTCTTCATCGCGAATCCAGAATGCGGAATGATAAATCGCGCGGATCTTGTTTCCTTCCAGGAGTTCAGTTTCGATGATGTGGAATCCTTTGGTGGCGGGCGCGGGTAACACAATTGGTTCCGTGGGCGGGACGTTTACCGTCGTGACGGAGCGGCTGGCGGGCTGGCCTTCGAGGTAGGTGGAGATTCTAGCGCTGAGCGGTGCGGTGGACGAGACGGCGGGATGCCACAGAAGTTCGAGGACAACTGGCTCACCGGGAAGATAGAGCGGGAGCGCGGGGCGCACGGTGAATTCTTCGCTTCCTTGCATGGCGCGTTCCGCAAGATTGCGAATCAAGTTCGCGGCGTCCGCGCTGGCGTAAAAATCCGGAGCCAGTTCCGCGTTCAAAAAAATCCAGCGGCCGCCGTCGAATCCGTTTCTTAGATGATCGATTTGAATCAGCGGGGCGGCGAGGCGGCGGCCGTCTTTCGCTCCCCACGCCAGCGCATCCAGCCGGGCATCGATCGAACCTGCCGAGCCGCCGCGGTTGTAAAGGTCCACGGCGCTCAAGCGAATCACGGGGCTGAAGGCGCGCTTCCACGCGAATGGCTTGGGCTGCAACGTGACATCCGGATTCGTCTGGAAATTCAATCCGTCCGAGCCGGGCGTGATCTGATATTGATCGACCATCAATGGCCGCATGAATCGCACGCTGTAATCGCGCAGGTGCCAGCCGGTGGAATCGCGATAGGCGGCGCGTGAAAATGGCTGGCCGCCGAGGACGAGCAGATTCCCGCCGCGCTTGAGGAAATCATAGATTGCAGCCCACGCCTGTTCGGGAAAAGCGGAACCATAGGGCAGCACGAGCAATCGCGTGGAAGAATCGTTGAGCTGGGCTGCGAGCTGATCGAGTGAGGCGAACCGCGCGCCCGGCAATATGGTTTCCAATTGCGCGCGGGAAGCGCTGGCGGAATCCGCAAGGGGAAAACCGGAGTCAAAAAACACGACAGCGGCGGAATGTTCCTGGGCGGAAACGATAGCCGGCGAAACCAGTAACATCGCAAAAAAGAACAGGAAAGCAGACTGCAACCGCGGCTTGTACATTTTCATGACGGTATTTCCTTTGCTGGAGCAGGTCCGGACCACACTTATACTTGAATCACCAAACGGAACAAACACAAAATCGTTATTGTAAAGGAAGTGTCTGTGGCATGATCGTGCGGCCGGTGGAAGTTTGGGCGGCCTAACCAGAACATTTTTCGAAAGTGAACTGCCGCGTATCGTTGCGGCGTTATACGGCGAGGATGCTGAATCCGGAAATCCGCGCTGAAGAAAAATCCCCCAAGAGTAAACAGGAACATCGATGGCGACCGCTAACGTAGATACGGGCAAATCTCCGGGGAAGCAGGGCACGAATTCCACTTACCGGGGCGCGCTGATCATGGTCACCGTGCTCTTTTTTTTCTGGGGATTCGTTACGGTCCTGAATGACATCCTGGTTCCCCATCTGAAGTCCATCTTCGATTTGAATTATGCCAAGGTGATGCTGATCCAGTTTGCGTTCTTTTCGGCGTATTTTATCTTTTCGATTCCATCGGCCAAGCTGATCGATTTCATCGGCTACAAGAAGACCATGGTAGCGGGCTTGCTGACGATGGGTGCCGGAGCGTTTCTATTTATTCCCGCCGCCACGGTGGCGTCCTATCCGCTGTTTCTGGCGGCGCTTATGGTTTTGGCGGCGGGGATCACCGCGCTTCAAGTAGCCGCGAACCCCTACGTGGCGGTGTTGGGGCCTCCCGAGACCGCATCGAGCCGCTTGAATTTGACACAGGCGTTCAATTCACTGGGAACTGTGCTGGGTCCATATCTGGGCGGCCTGCTGATTCTGAACGCTAATTCCAAAAGCATGACGGAAACGCGCAATATGGCGGCACAGGCGCTGCAGACGTACCGGATTCAGGAAGCGTCCTCCGTGAAATTGCCGTATTTAATTATCGGACTCGCCTTGGTTTCGTTCGCTACTTTGATCGCCACGTTCAAGTTGCCGGCCATGCCGGGAGCGGAGCGTCACGGAGAAAGCGGTCCCAGGACAAGTTTGTGGAAATATCGTCAACTGGTGTTTGGCGCGATCGGAATCTTTGTTTACGTGGGCGCGGAAGTTTCCATCGGCAGTTTCCTGATCAATTACTTCAGCCAGTCGGGCATCGGAAATTTGACGGAGGTTGCCGCGGCTCGCTATGTCGCTCTGTATTGGGGCGGCGCGATGGTGGGAAGATTTGTCGGCTCGGCCATCTTGCAAAAAGTTCGCACCGGAATCGTGCTGTCCGTGGCCGCAGTGGCTGCTTGTTTATTGGTTTGCATTTCGATGCTGACGACAGGGCACGTTGCGATGTGGAGCATAATTTTTGTGGGGCTCTTCAATTCCGTGATGTTCCCAAGCATCTTTACGTTGGGCATCGCGAAACTTGGGCCCCTGACCGGAGATGGGTCGGGCATACTGATCATGGCGATTGTCGGCGGCGCCATTCTGCCGGTGCTGCAAGGCGCATTGGCCGATCGCATTGGAATTCACCATGCTTTCATCATTCCAGCGGTTTGCTATCTCTATATATTGTTCTACGCGTTGCGCGGTTCGAGGCCGGTTGAGGTTACGTGAGGCGCGGGGCGGCCAATATCCCGATTTATTCGGGATAAGGCTCGCCGGCACGAGCGATGCGAATGCGGTGGTCCGTGAATTTGTAATGCATTTCGGGAACGAATACTTTCTGCATGTGGCACGAAGTGCAATTCTTTGTGCTGGCCGGGCAGGCAGCGCCGGGATGATCCGCCGTTTTCTTTTCTGCGGCGGAGGAGACGTGGCAGCTCAGGCATTTTGCATCGTAGGCTGACGCTTCCGTTTGCAATTGCTGGTGCGGATCGTGGCAGGCGATGCAGGTAAGCCGCGCATCGCCTTTTCCCCAGCATTTGCTTTCTTCCAGGCGGAACGGTTGCGACCGCGCGCTCGATGGCCCCTTAATTCCGGCTAGGCGCACATCCCACCAGGTAGCATGGCAGGAGCCGCAGAAATCGACCGAATCCACCGGGGCTAGCCTGGCCGAATTAAAGATCGTCGAGGAAGGATCAGGCTTTTTGGTTTGCCTGGCGGCTTCCATCGCCGCAACGTGCCTGGCTCCCGGGCCGTGGCAGGCTTCGCAGGTGACGCCCAGAATCAGATTTTTTTCGTCGAATTCGCCGGCGATGGTGGAGGCGGTGGTGTGGCAAGCGAAGCAGCGTCCTATTTCCGCGGCGTCCACGGGGCGATCCATGGCTTCTTCCGCGTCTTTTGGCGAAGCGAGTGCGCGCGCGGGCGTGAAATTGAGATTTTGGAGCGTATCGAAAAACGTCACGCGAGCTTCGTAAAACTTCCCGTCCTCTTTTTTAAAAAGATAGGACTGGGCAGCCCGGCCGGTGCCGAAAGCCCAAAGCAACGGGGCCGCGAGAGTTCGAACTCCGTCGGTGACCGTGTAGTTGCTGCCTTTTGTCCCCGTTAGTATTTCGTATTGATACCTGCCAATCGCAAAATTCATTTTGGGGTGCGCATGGAGAATCTCGGCGTCATCGGCGTGCATTGCCGTTTCTCCCATCGGCGTCAATTTCTGCGAATTCGTTTTACCCGGGTGGCAGGAAGCGCACGCCGCGGGACCTACGAATGCGGCGCGCGACGGGGAATTTTGCGTGGGCCAGAAACCGGACTCGGCCAGGTGGTCATTGGTGGAAAGTTGAGCCCGGAGCGGAAGTGAAACGAAGAAGAAAACCAGCAAACCAGAGGTGAGCGAGGCGCAAAAGAGCTTGCGCCGGTTCGCACCGGAGATGCTGGGGCGGAGGATCACCTGCGGCCCAAGTTAGAATGCCGCAGCCTCGAAATCAATGTCTTTTGAATGCGGATCGATGGAAATCGATTGCGACGCATGATTCCAGACGCGAGGGCCGGGCAAGATTGGTCCACCTGCTGCGCTGCTTGAGGGGCAAAACCGGAAAGCGGGTTACGATTCGTCCTTACTGACCCGATCGATATCCTTCAGCGCCCGCCGGGTGAACAGGGAACTCGCCGGGCCTGTGGAAGCGCGCACCACAAATTCCGGATCAATCGCAATATCCGCCTGAAATTTCGTCCTGCCTTCGATGCGATCGATCAATGTCTTGGCGGCGATTTCGCCCATGCGATGGAGCGGTTGGTGCACCGTGGTCAAGGCCGGATCGGCGAAAGCCGCCGCGGGAATGTCGTCGAAGCCCACCACGGAAACGTCTTCCGGAACGCGCAGTCCGGCTTCGCGGAAAGCCCACATCGAGCCGATTGCGGAGACGTCGTTATAGGCGAAAAGGGCGGTGAACGGCTGCTTTCGAGCGAGCAATTGCTTGGCAAAGGGGTATCCCAGGCGCGGAGTGGAATCGACGCTGTCAATTTGCACGGTCAATTCCGGCCGGATCCGAATTCCGAGCTCGGCCGCCGTTTCGCAAATGGCAGCCCAGCGCGCGGAAGAATCAGAACTGAACGGATGCCCCCGCAGAAATGCGATCTCCTCATGGCCCAGTTCGGCTAGGTGGGAGAGCGCGAGCCGGGCGGCTTTTTTGTGATCCAGGGTAATGTTGGTCACGCCATCCACGTGCGTGTGCCCGGCCACCGCCACGGTGGGAAGCGCGGGTTTTTCGAGAATCGATGTGTCCGTGGTGATGAAGCCTTCCACGCCGCGGGTCAAAAGCAATTGCGAATAGGTTTGCAGGATTTTCTGATCGTGACGGTGGATCACGGTGAGAAAGAAAAAGTTATTCTTCCTCAAATATTCCTCGATCCCGCTGATCACCAGCGCGCCATAGGCGTCTCCGATCTCTTCGGCGATCACGCCAATCGTATAAGTCCGCTTCAGCCGGAGCGAGCGGGCGAAATAATTCGGCCGGTAGTTGAGTTCTTCGGCCGCCTCCAGAATGCGCCGCTTGGTCCTATCGGGAAGTGAGCGCGCCGCCGCGGAATCATTCAGAGCCGCCGAGATGGTGCCGGGCGTCAGGCCCAAATGCTGCGCCAGAGTCTTCAGCGTTACCTTGCGCTCGCGTCGCGGAGATGGTTTTTTCTTCGATGGAGGGACCATGGATCAAACCTCAAAACTGACTTGCCGGATGCAAAACGTTTCGATTACCGCACGAAAAGTAAAATATTATTTCTGGAACACAAATGCGCCAAATCCTGATTTCAAATGTCGCGGGCGGTCGCGAACAAGCGATTCTTCCATATATCATAGATGGACGTTGCAAGCTAGCCGGGAGCCAAACTTCCTTCCGAATGCGGAATTGTCGAAGTACCAGAACGTGCAATTAGCCTTGCTCCAGAGCTCGGCCAGCCGAAAACGGAACGTGGATTGGAGGCTGTTCTTCCAGAGTGTTCTATGTTGATTAACTCGCCCATTTTCAACAATATCTACACGAATCAGGAGCGGAGCAGTGGCGCGCGCGGGCATGGCAAATCCGCTATAATATCCTGCCTTTTTCTTGGTACTGGACGGAGTCAATTTCAAAAGCAATTTGGATGGCAATTCGGAAGTGACTGCCCAGGTCTGCCGTAGAATATCGATTATTTTCAAATTCGGAAATTCAGCAGTTCTATAATGGGACGGTTGAAACTGGCTCGCCTGGATTTAGAATAACATTATTTTATGTGGAAAATCATTATTTTTGCTTGACAAAGCCCCATACGAGGTTTACACACGCTCTAGTAGAAAAGCACTATGCGGTCTGGGGTGGTATCCGATACGGGGTTTATTTAGCGGTGCAACCGGACGGAATTTAGAAAAAATAGCTCGGGGTGTAGTGCGGGATCCAATTTGAGAACCGGCGCTGTGGGGAATTGGACCGCAAAAAAATTCTTGAGGGGTGTGAGGATGAGAACTCGATTGGAAAATGCGAAGCCGGAAAAGAAGCAGCGTCTCTTTCTTCTGGCGTTGTGTTGCGGCTTACTGCTGGCCCTGGCGATTTCATGGCCTGTGCAGGCGCAGCAGTATTCTGGCACGGTCACCGGAACAGTAACGGATGCCAGCGGCGGCGGAATTCCCGGGGCCACCGTGACCATTATCAACAGAGGCACAAACGCGACCAACACCGCGAAGACCAACGACCAGGGCGCCTTCACCTTCGCTCAATTGCCGGTCGGGACCTATGACCTTCACGTGAAGCAAGGCAACTTCAAGGAATTTATTTCGGAGAACGTGGAAGTTCACGTCTCCTCCACCACCACGGTCAATGCTGCCCTGCAGGTCGGCACCGTCAGCGAGACTGTGACCGTGCAAGCCAGCAACGTTGAGGTGCAAACCACCACTGCGGTGATCGGCGAAGTGATTCAAGGGACGCAGGTCCGTGAACTTCCGCTGAACGGCGAGAACTTCGTTGGACTGACTCAACTTTCTCCTGGCGTTTCCCCCGCGAATTCATTCGACGGCCGCGATAAGGGCCTGGCGGGCGGCGTGGATTTCTCGGTCAATGGAAATCCCTACACCAATAACTTGTTCCTGGTAGACGGCGTGAACAACAACGACGTTGGCTCGGGCCGGACGATTCTGGTTTATCCCTCGGTCGACGCTATCTCCGAATTCAAAATGATCCGCAATTCCTACGGCCCGGAATATGGGCAGGCTTCGGGTGCGATCATCAGCATCACCACCCGTTCGGGTGAGAATCAATGGCACGGCGGCGCTTTCTTTGCCGGCCGGAACGATAAGCTGAACGCGAATGACTGGTTCTCCAATAAGAATGGCACCGGCAAAGCGGAACTCCGCCGCAACGATTGGGGCTATTACGTAGCCGGCCCGGTGGTCAAAGATAAGCTCTTCTTCTGGTGGAACCAGGAATGGAACCGCGAAATCCGCGGGGCATCGGAAGCTGCTTGCGTTCCTACTCTGGCCGAGCGCTCCGGCGACTTTAGCCAAGGCGTCCACTGCGGCGCCTCCGCTCCCGTCATTCCGGTCGCGTTCCAGGCGCCCGGCAATCCACTCAAAATTGCAAATCCCGATGCGGTGGGTCTCCTCTACGGGCAGTTCTATCCCGCTCCAAACGTAACCGGAGCTTCCCTAACCGGAAACAATTGGGCCCAGAGCATTCCGAACAAACTGAATTGGAGTGAATGGAATGTCCGGGCAGACTACGACCTGACCAAGAAGAACCGGGTCACTTTCCGCTGGACCAATGACTCTTGGGATAACCCGGCGCCGAATCCTGGGACCTTTTGGGGAGACTCTATTTTCCCAACTGTAGGTGCGAACTGGAGCCAGCCTTCCAAGAGCGTGATGGCCAAGTGGACCAGCACGATCAGCGATTCCATGGTCAATGACTTGGAGTTCGGCTACGGACACAACGCGATCATCACCACCCTGGGAGGCTCAAATCCCGGCTTGGTGGCGCAAATCAATGCCGCTTTCCCCACTTCTTGGCCTGCCTCTCTGAAGCAGAAGGGAGCTTTGCCTGAGACGGGTTGGGGTGGCTTGCAGCCTTACGGCTCCAGCCAGACGATCTGGAATATCGCTCCCTACCAGAACCACGAGGACCTTTACACGGTGCAGGACAACCTGTCGAAGGTTCGCGGCAACCACGTGTTCAAGGTTGGCGCGTTCTACGGCACCAATGCCAAGATTGAAGACAATAACGGCGGCACGGACCAACCGACTCTTAACGCGGGAGACGGCAGCGTCGTCGTCGCTCCGGGCGCGGCAGGGGCCAGAACCGGCAACCAACTCGCCAACATTCTGATTCCCGGCACGGGAGCTAATCCCCAGAAGTTCGCCCTTTCCGAGAACAGCATCAATGCGACTGCGTTCGTGAATTGGCACGACTTCGAATGGTACCTCGGTGATTCCTGGAAGATCCGGCGTAACATCACAGTGGAATATGGATTCCGCTGGTCGTTCTACCGCGAGCCTTTCGGCCAGGACAACCATTGGGCCTCCTTCAGCCTGGCCGCTTACAACCCGGCTTTGCCCGCTTCCGATGCCTGCAATGGAGTCATCATCGTGCCAGGAACCACGCCTTGCGCGGATGCGACCAAGTCTCTTGCCGCGCTGGGCATCAACTTGCCACTATCCGCTGGAACTCCCGGGCCGAACCGTGCCCTGGTGAACCAGAATAATCACGACATCGCTCCACGCCTCGGTATCGCTTGGGACGTGATGGGTGATGGCAAGACCGCCGTCCGAGCAGGCGTCGGTCAGTTCTTCCAGCGGGAAATCGTAGGAATTGATGAGGGCCTGGCGCGCACGGCTCCGTTTGTCATCAATGCCACTGCGAATCGGCCACTGGATACGGCTGCGCCATTAACGAATCCTCAGGTATCCCCGAACGCCGCCAAGGACCCCGCAGGCCTCACCCCGAACAGTTGGCAATGGAATCTGTCTGTGGAGCGCCAGTTGGCCCGCAATACAGCGTTGGAAGTGGGCTACGTTGGAAATGCGGGAATGCATCTCACTTCGATGGCGGATCTAAACGCGGTTCGGCCAGCGAATTATTTGCAAGGGGCTTTTCTGTCAGGGGGGGCGCTGAATGCTCTGCGTCCTGCCGGGAACTTCGGAACGATCGGCATGTTCGCCCGAGCCGGACATTCCAATTACCATTCACTGCAGGCCTTGTTCAGGTCTCAACTGGGTAATTACTCAACGTTCCAGGCTTCCTACACTTGGTCGCATTCCATTGGAGACGTTGAGAATGACAACTCGTCCGGCAGCATCAACCAGGAGGCAGTCACCGCCCTGGGGATACCGGGCATTGACAAGGGCAACACCAACATCAACCGTCCGAACATCTTCGTGGCCAACGAAGTGTTTTTCCTGCCTAAGCTCGCGAGCCACGGCATGTTCATGCAGCAGGCGTTGGGCGGATGGGAACTGAATAGCATCGTGACCTTGGAAAACGGTACCTCGTTCACCCCATTCACAAACGGAGCCAATGCCACAGGGGGAAGCAGCCTCAGCGCATTGTTCGGCACCGGATTCCCCAATAGCCAACGGCCGAACGCAGTTGCGGGAGTGAGTTGCAATTCGGGGGCGAGCATCGGAGGGGCCCAGATCTGGAATCCTGCGGCATTCACGCTCGTAGGGGACCATCTGGGAACTGTTTCGCCCACGATGGCTTCCCGCGGGTCCTGTTACGGTCCCGGAGCTAAGAACTTCGATGTGCAGTTTGGCAAGAGCTGGTATTTCAAGGAACGCTTCCGCCTGAAATTCAGCCTGGACATGTTTAACATCTTCAACCACGCCAACTTCACAGCGAATGGTTTCGCAAACGGCTACTCGGGCGGCGGCTTGTCGTGCGGTGCGGTAGCTTGCAGCCCGGCCAACAACGTCGTCACCAGTCAAGCGGCGGGCCAGCTCGGCAACTTTGGGCAAGCCACTCAGGTGCGTCCGGGACGTGAAATGCAGTACGGTTTGAAGTTCACGTTCTAAGCGAACCGAAACGGAAATAGAGTGAACGGAAAACGGCGGGGCTTGAAAATTCAAGCCCCGCCGTTTAGTCTTTGTGGAGTGCGGGGATCCCATAGCCGGTGAAAGTCAAATTCGTAAAGTTGGCGGTTTTCCGGTCTAAACGAAATCTTCTCTCTCTCGCCGCTGCTGTCGTTCTGGTTTCTGGCCTTGCTTCCATATCCGCTTGTCCCGCTTATGGGCAATCCGCTCCTTCGCAACGTCCGCCCGCTAGAGCTGAAGCAAAACACACCAATCCCGCCGAATCTGAAATCGCCAAGCGTATCGATGCGGCAAATGCCGCACGCGCCTCTGGTGATCCCGCCAAGGTGGCGCTGGCCAACCAACGCCTGATCGCTTTGACGCTGCGGGAAATGGGGCAATTGCGTTTGCTGGAATCGGCGTATCCGCAAGCCATCGAATTGTACCGGCGTTCTCTTGATTTCGAGGATCTTCCGGATACGCGTATCGATCTGGCGATCGCGGAACTGCAAGCCGGGCGATTGGATGACGCGATCGCCGAATCGGATAAGGCTCTGGCAGCCGATGCGCACAATGCGAGGGGCTACCTGGCTCGCGGCAGGGCACTGATGCGCAAGCAGGAATTCGCTCATGCGGCGGAGGCGCTTGCGAGCGCCGTTCGCATCAAGCCCGATATCGAGTCTCTCTATTCGCTGGGAATCTGTCTGCTGGCGACCCGGGATGCGGCGAAAAAAAAACACGCGTCCGCTGTCTTTCAGCAAATGATTGAGCTGGCCGGAGACAGCGGCTCGTTGCACGTTTTGTTCGGCCGCGCGTATCGCGACGCGGAAGACATGCCGGATTCAATTCGCGAATTGCAAAGGGCCATTGAAATCGACCCGCGCACGCCGCACGCTCACTATTTTCTGGGTCTCGCGCGATTGTCACTGAATGAATGGAGGCCCACACCCGAGGCCAAGGCCGAGCTGCTGAAGGAAGTGGAATATTATCCCCACGACTTTCTGGCCAACTACATGGTGGGGTTCATTGCGTCGAGCGAGCGGCAATACGCCGAAGCTGAAAAATACCTGAAGGTCGCGTCCGAAGTGAACCCGAATTGGCCGGAGCCTTTTCTCTATCTGGGCTTGAATGCCTATGCGCAGGGAGATATGAAACGCGCGGAAGAAATGCTTCGCAAAGCCGTGATTCTTACCGGTCAAGACGAATCGCGTTCCAACTACCAAATTCGCCGGGCCTATGTGGATTTGGGGCGAATCTTGACCAACTCGGGCCGCGCCGAAGAAGCGGAAACATTTCTTGCCAAAGCGCGTGAACTGCAGAACAAAACGATGGAGCAGAGCCAGCAAAGTGTGGCTTCCGCGGCGTTGGCAGGCGGTGCGGGCGCTGCGGCAGCAGTGGTGCCTCTGAATCCCCAGCACGAAAATGAAGCGGCGCCTCTTCTTCCCGGCAGTTCCGATCCATTCGCGCGCGTGGATGCGTCGGTGATCGCGCGCGCCGATCTTACGGAAAAACAGCGCTCGGTCGCGGATTCGCAGGAAAACCGCCTGCGCGCGATCCTGGGCGTGAGTTTTAACGATCTAGCCACCTCGGAGGCCGTGCGAGGCCAATTCGTGGAGGCGCTCGCCAACTACCAGGAGGCGGAGCGTTGGAGTGCCGCCGTCGCGGGACTGCCAAAAAATTTGGGGCAAAGCGCGTTTCGTGCCGGAAATTATCCCGAAGCCATCCGCGGTCTTTCGAAAGCTTTGGAGGAGAATCCGTCGGACAATCCCGTGCGAGCGATGCTGGGAATGGCCTATTTTGCAACGAATAAATACACCGATGCGGCGAAGACTTTCTCGCCGTTGGGTGAACGAGGCATGCAGGATTCCGCGGTGGGCTACGCCTGGGCTGCTTCGCTGGCGCGTGCCGGTGAACTGAAGCAGGCTACAGAAGTTCTGGAGCAATTCCAGACGGGAAACTTGCCGGGCGATACGCTCGAGCTGGTGGGGCAATTGTGGATGGAGATTGGCGACTACGCGCGAGCCGTCGCCGTGTTCCAAAGAGCCTTGCAGGCCGATGCATCGCTTCCGAAAGCCCACTTCTACTCCGGCCTGGCCTATATTCGCTGGGAGCATTGGCCCGAGGCAGCCGCGGAATTTCAGGCGGAATTGGCCATCGCGCCCGCCGATCCCGACGCGAAATACAACCTCGGCTTCGTGTACTTGCAACTTTCAAAGGTGGACGAGGCAGTCGCCTTATTCCAGCAAGTAGTATCTGTGCATCCTGACTACGCCAACGCCCAATATCAGCTGGGGAAGATTTTTCTGGACCGGGGCCAAGTAAAAGAAGCGGTCGCTCATCTCGAATTGGCGGCGCATGCCAGCCCGGGAACGGACTACGTGCACTATCAATTGCAGGCCGCCTACCGCAAGGATTCGCGAATCGCCGATGCGGATCGCGAGCTCGAAATTTACAAGCAACTGAAAGCAAAAGCGCGCGAAAGCGCGGCGCCGCAAGCGGCGCAAAATCCATAAAATTCCGCTGAACGGAATCTCATTGAGCACAAGAGTTGGGAAAAAAATTGCGAAGCCGTTGGCGCTTCTGTTTCTGGCTGCCAGCCTGGCGCACGCGCAGGGAGGCCATCCACCGCCATCCCCTCCGCCCCCCGGAGCGAAGTCAACGAAATGCAGCGGCCGGCCGGTTCCACAGCTCGAGGACATCACCGCGAAAACCGGAATCACGTTCCGGCACACGGCCGATCCGGCAAAGAAATACATCGTCGAGTCGATGAGCGGTGGAGTGATTTTGTTCGATTACGATCGTGACGGCTGGCTGGATATTTATTTCACCAATGCGCCGACAGTGGAAATGGCTGTAAAAGGGCAGAAGGCCCGCGGCGCGCTGTATCACAATAATCACGACGGCACGTTTAGCGATGTCACCGAGAAGGCCGGCCTGGCCTCGCCTTGTTTTGCGATGGGCGGAGCGGTGGGCGATTATGACAACGACGGCTGGCCCGATCTCTACGTCACCTGCCTGGGTGGAAACGTTCTCTATCACAATAATGGCGACGGCACGTTTACGGACGTGACCGCGAAAGCCGGAGTCGCGGACGGGCGCTGGTCCACCGGCGCGGCGTTCGGCGATTACGATGGCGACGGCTTCGTGGATTTGATGGTCGCAAACTACGTGGATTTCCATTTGAACGATCTGCCCCGTTTTGGCAGCTCGCCCAACTGCAAATATCGCGGAATCGATGTGCAATGCGGTCCGCGCGGGCTGAAAGGAGCGGGCGATTCGCTGTTCCACAATAATGGCGACGGAACATTTTCCGACGTTTCGAAAAGCGCGGAAGTGAGCGACCCGAACGGTTATTACGGCATGGGCGTGATCTGGGCGGATTTTAATAACACCGGCCGCCCGGATATTTACGTGGCCAACGATTCCACTCCCAAATTTCTTTACAAAAATGAAGGCGGCGGAAAATTCAAGGATATCGGCCTGGAATCCGGCACGGCGGTGAGCGAGGACGGATCGGAACAAGCGTCGATGGGAATTGCCGTGGGCGATTATCTGCACACTGGGCGGCCTTCTTTATACGTGACTAATTTTTCGGATGAGAATGATCTTCTCTATCGCAATGACGGCAATTGGAATTTCACCGAAGTTTCTTATGCCGCGGGAGTGGCGCTGCCTTCGCTGCCGTGGGTGAAGTGGGGCACCGCGTTCGTCGATTTGGATGACGATGGCTGGCTGGACCTGATCACAGTCAGCGGCCACGTCTATCCCCAAGTGGATACACTTCCTTCCGGCGGCGGTTATCGCCAGCCCAAATTGCTGCACCTGAATCAAAAAGACGGGACGTTTTGCGATGCCAGCGACCAGGCGGGACCGGCGCTAAAAGAGAAACACGTGTCGCGCGGCCTCGCGGTGGGCGATCTGTTCAACGATGGAAAAATGGATGTGGTGATTTCCGATTTGGATGGAAGTCCGATGATCCTGAGGAATCACGGAATTCCCGGCCGCCATTGGGTGAGCTTTGAACTTGCCGGAACAAAAAGCAACCGGCTGGCGCTGAATGCGCGGATCAAAATCGTCGCGGGCGGAATTACGCAAACGGATGAAATTCACAGCGGTGGAAGCTATCTTTCTCAAAATGACTTGCGATTGCATTTTGGCCTGGGCTCCGAGAAAACAATCGATCGCGTGGAGATTCGCTGGCCTTCCGGAGCAATCGAAACGCTAAAAGACCTGGCGGCGGACCAATTTTATTCGGTCCTCGAAGGACAGGGAATCGTTCTGGCGGAACGCATCCGGCCGGCGCCTGTGAAGCGGCCCTGAGAAAATTATCGGGCTGAACAAATCCGCGCCCCTCGAAAGGTAACTCGCCCTGAGAATCAGCCTCCTCTCGAGGAGGGCTTCCGGTGGCAGCCATTCCAAGCGAAGTGAGGAATCACGAACTAAAAGTGCAGGGACCCGGAAGATTGTCCAAAAGGAGATCGCGATGCCTGGAACGATTCAGCGAATGGGTTGGTTGTGGTTGATTCTCCTGCTCGGAACTCTAATTCTTCCTGCCGCCAGAGCCTCCGACAACGGCCTGGCGCTGACTCCACCGATGGGATGGAACAGTTGGAATCGCTTCGGATGCAACGTCAGCGAAGACCTGGTGAAATCCGCTGCCGATGCCATGGCAAACAGCGGAATGAAAGAGGCTGGCTACCAATACGTAGTGATTGACGATTGCTGGCAAGTAAGCCGCGACGGCAACGGAAACATTGTTGCCGATGCGCAGCGATTTCCCTCTGGAATCCGCGCGCTCGCCGATTACGTGCATTCCCGCGGCCTGAAATTCGGAATCTATTCGGATGCCGGAACGAAAACTTGCGCCGGACGCCCCGGCAGCCGCGGCCACGAATATCAGGACGCACTGATGTACGCCTCCTGGGGAGTGGATTACCTGAAATACGACTGGTGCAACGTCGGAAAAGAAAATGCGGAAGCCGCATACACCACGATGGCGGACGCTCTGAAAGCCTCTGGCCGCCCGATCGTTTTCAGCCTTTGTGAATGGGGAACCAGCAAGCCCTGGCTGTGGGCCGGGGAAGTGGGAAATCTGTGGCGTACCACGGGCGATATCGCCGATTGCTGGGACTGCAAGAAAGAATGGTCTATGGGCTGGGTGAAGATTCTCGATCTGCAGGACGGCTTGGAATCCTACGCCGGGCCCGGCCACTGGAATGATCCCGATATGCTCGAAGTGGGCAACGGAGGGATGACCACTGCCGAGTACCGCTCGCATTTCAGTTTTTGGTGTCTGCTGGCGGCGCCGCTGATCGCAGGCAACGATTTGAAAAACATGCCGCCCGAAATCAAAGAGATTCTCACCAACAAGGAAGTAATCGCCGTGGACCAGGATTCGCTGGGGATGCAAGGCCGGCGCATATTCAAGAATGGAGACTCGGAAGTGTGGGCGAAACAAATGCATGACGGAAGCCGCGCCGTAATTCTGTTCCATCGCGGATCGTCGGAAACGGAAATTTCAGTTTCGTGGGCAGCCTTGGGCTATCCGGCTCATCTCCCGGCAAGCGTGCGGGATTTATGGGAGAAAAAAGATCTGGGAACATTTAAGGGAAGCTACAGCGCCAAAGTGCCCTCGCACGGCGTGGTGATGATAAAGGTGATGCCATGATCGGAACCGCCGCGGGCCGCAGCCGGAAGATCCCCTGCCAAAGTTTGTGGGTTGTGGCTGTTGCGGTGGCCTCATTATTGATTAGCGCCCTGGCTATCGCCGCCACGAACAGTGAACGATGGGTGGCCACCTGGAGCACCGCGAACTCCAGTCTCGCAAATCCCAATGCCCTGGTGCGCTATAAGTCTGCCCCCGTCGAGTTCAACAATCAGACGATTCGAAACATCGTGCACACTACCATCGGCGGCGGTTCGATTCGCATTCGACTTTCCAACGCATTTGGCACGAAGGCGATTACATTCGAATCCGTATATGCCGGGCTTCTAGAAAATGGAGCAAGCCTGATCTCCGGGTCGAATCACCCTATTACGTTTGGCGGAGCGAAATCGGTCACCATTCCCGAAGGCGCCGAAGCCATCAGCGATCCGGTTTCGCTCTCCGTCGGTCCGCAGAAAAACCTCGAGATCAGCCTATTTACAAGTGGTCCAACGGGCCCGGCTACCTCGCACGCCTCCGCCTTCCAAACGAATTACATTTCCGGACCCGGAAACTTTGCCGCCGAGGAAGCCGCCAGCGCATTCACGGAAACAGTGCATTCCTGGTATTTTGTGGCTGCCGTGGACGTGCTGGCCGCGAAAGAAGTGACGGGCGCGATCGTCGCCCTCGGCGATTCCATCACGGATGGTTCTTCCTCCAAGACCGATACGTACGGCCGGTGGACGGACTTCCTCGCCAGACGCATGCTCGCGCGCAAAACGGGCGGAGTGATGTCCGTTCTGAACGCGGGTATCGGCGGCAACCGTGTGCTCAGCAGTTCGCCCTGCTTCGGGATCAACGCGCTCGCTCGAATCGATCGAGACGTGTTTGCCCAATCCGGCGTTCGCACGGTGATCCTGTTCGAGGGCACCAACGATATCGGTCAACCCGATACGCCTACCGCTGCCATTCCGCCGGAGTACGTTCCTTGCCTCAGTCGAATTCCAATCACAGCGGGTGACCTGATTGCCGGCTACAAGCAGGCCATAGCCCAGGCACACGCCCGCGGCCTGAGAATCATCGGGGCCACGATCATGCCCTATCAAGGCTTCGGCGGTTGGACGGCTGAAGGAGACGCGAAGCGCGTAGCCGCCAATCATTGGATCAAGACCGGGGGGGCATTCGACGGCGTGATCGATTTTGACGCCGCACTTGCTGATCCGGCGAATCCGGCCCGGCTTGCCCCCCAATACGATAGCGGCGACCACCTGCACCCTGGCCCGGCGGGACATGAGGCGATGGCAAATGCAATCGATTTGGCACTGTTCCACTAGTCCGCCGATTCGGGCCGCTGCCTCGGAGTTCGTCCTGGATCGGCCCTTCCCCGGATTTGAAGGCGATGTACCAGGAGGGAACAGGGGGCGCCCCGCAGGCCCGTCCATGGCGCTGGGCGGTATTCCTGGGGAACAAACCAGCGTCTATTGAAGATTGAGATGCGTTTACTTATTTACTAGAATAACGATTTTCTGTACCATCTTAAGCGCTTCGTTGTGGGTTGCAGGTATCACAATATGAGAGCGCATTTGCATATTGGAGGCCCAGTGGAGAAGCGCGGGTGTCAAAAGACGGTCCTGTTTCTCGCCTTGCTGCTGGTCCTGGTTCCGGTTGTGCGGGGTGGCGACGAAATCCCCAAAGCCGCCTGGAAGCGCCCCATTGGTTTGCCGCTGGAGAACCCCGGAACCAAAAAAACAACGCTCCCAAGCTTCCACATTGATGATGGATTTTGGCAGGGAGCCCCCGTGGGTGGATTCGGCGCGGGAACTTTTTCCCGCACATACCGCGGCGATTTCGCCCGCTGGCACATAAAAGCCGGCGCGCATAAATACCAGACAGTATATGCGAATCAATTTGCAATGTTTCAGCAGTCGGAAGGCGATTCCGAAGGAACCGCGCGAGTCTTGTTCACCGATCATCCGTCGAATGGAATGTTGAGCAGTTGGGCCTGGGATTATCCCGTCGGCGCCGGCGATTACTACGCGTTGTACCCGAAATCCTGGTACGACTACCGCTGGGAGAAATTTCCCGCGCACGTCACCCTCGAGCAATTTTCTCCAATCCTTCCCGGCAATTACAAGGAAACCAGCTACCCCGTTGCCGTGTATCGCTGGCACGCGGAAAATCCCAGCAAGCGTGCCGTCACCGTTTCGATTTTGCTTTCGTGGACCAACATGCTGGGATGGTTTCGTTCCTTCTCGCGCGACTTCGTGGACGCGCGGAACGAAGGAAACTACAACACGTTCGTAAGCGAACCTGCGGGGGCGGCCGGTACGGTGAAAGGAATCCAATTCAATCGTCACCGTGGCGAGGGAGTTCCGGATGGGTGGGATGGCCAGATGGCCATCGCGACCCTGGAATCGCCCGGCGTGGAGGTTAGTTACCAGACTTCTTTTCGAGCCGACCGCGACGGCCATGAAGTGTGGACGCCCTTCGCCAAGGAAGGCAGGCTTTCGAACAAGGAAATGTCGTGGGTCAGCAGCGGCGAGCCGCTCGCGGGCGGAATCGTCGTTCGCTTCACTCTGCAACCCGGAGAAAAACGCGTCGTGCCCATGGTAATTTCCTGGGATATGCCCGTGGTGCAATTCGGCTCGGGCCGCAAATGGTATCGCCGTTACACGGATTTCTACGGGACCAGCGGCCAGAGCGCTTTGACCATTGCCCGCGACGGCTTGCTGAATTCGGCGCAGTGGAGCGGTCAAATATCCGCCTGGCAGGCTCCCTACGTGGACGATGAAAGCAAGCCGCTTTGGTATCGCGGCGCTCTGTTCAACGAGTTGTACGATATCGCGGACGGCGGGTCATTCTGGGGACGCGAGGTTGGTTCCGATTCCAAAGTGCCGCCCACGTTTTCGTTTATGGAATGCCTGGACTATCCCTTTTACGCCACGCTCGACGTCAGCTTCTACGGCTCCATGCCGCTGATCAAATTCTGGCCGGAAATTGATAAGCAGGTGATGCGGCAGTTTGCGGATATGGTGCCGAGGGAGCAATCGGAAACGCTGTTATGGGACTGGAAGTCGCAGCAAATTCACGCGGACGCCTTCCGCATGCGAAAGAAGAAAGGGGCGGTACCTCACGATCTGGGCGTGCCGCAGGAAGATCCGTTTTTGAAATCGAATCAATTCAGCTGGCAGGATACCAACGGCTGGAAGGACCTGAATTCGAAATTTGTCCTGATGGTTTATCGAGACTACGCGCTGACCGGCCGCAAAGACATGGCTTTTGTGCGCTATTCCTGGCCCGCGGTGCAGGAGGCGATCGAATATCTGAAGCAATTCGATCATGGCAGCGGGACGCCGGAAGGCGATGGCTTCCCCGATCAAACTTACGACGAGTGGGTGGTCCGTGGAGAGAGCGCGTATTCCGGCGGCCTGTGGCTCGCAGCGCTGCGTGCCTCCGAAGAGATGGCCAAGCAACTCGGCGATTCCTCCGCGGCAACGCGCTACCGCGATATGTTTACGAAGGCCCAGGCCAGCTACGTCGGCACGCTTTGGAATGGCGAATATTTCAGGTATGACACGGGCAGCGAATACAAAGACAACATACAGGCCGATCAACTCGCCGGCCAATGGTATGCCGACATGACCGGATTGGGCGATCTGGTTCCGCGCGAAATGCAGCAGAAAGCCTTGGAAAAGATTTTCGCTTTCAACGTAATGAAGTTCGCCAACGGAGAAATGGGCGCCGTCAACGGCATGGCTCCCAATGGAACCGTGCTCAAGTCCAACGAACAAGTTCAGGAAGTCTGGACAGGGACCACGTTCAGCGTAGCCTCCCTGATGCTCGGCGAAGGAATGACCAAAGAGGCCTACCAGACGGCTTGGGGGCTTTACCACGTCACCTACGAAACCAAGGGATACTGGTTCCGCACGCCTGAAGCGTGGGACATCACTGGAAATTATCGCGCGTCCATGTACATGCGTCCCGGCGCAATCTGGGCCATGGAGATGATCGCTCCCCTAACTCCGGCCGGTTCCGTGGCCCGTGCTTCCAAGTGACGGCAATCTTTTCTTAAGAGATGCGATCGGGCCGGTCCGGAGCAGGACCGGCGGCTGGCTGACCTCAGTCCCCGCAACTTCCTCGCCTGGAGTTCCCAAACAATGAATCGTCTTCGAGGACGCCGTCCGCGGCAAAAATAATTTCTCTGGCCGAATTGCGCTCCTTCGTCGAGTGGACAAATTGTGCCAGCAACGAAGGATCAGAATTCGAGTAGAGCGATTGAAACGAATGGCCGGGGCCAGAGGATTCCAGCCTCCGGCCTCCTGGTGCAGAACCAGCCGCCAAACTTGCTTCAGAGACGCCCTCAGTCCGATTACAGAGTTTTCAGATACTCCAACAAGTCTTGAAGTTTTTTGGGTTCACTTTGCCAATCGATCCCGCCATTGAACTGAGGTCCCGTGTGACCGAGGTTCGAGTGGCCGGCTTGCGTGGTGTCGTAAACGACCGCGCGCGAGCTGGTGGCCTTGTCCCAGGTGAAGCCGACCTTTTGTTCGTCGTAGGTTGTATTGGCGCGATAGAACGTTGAAGGGCGCTCGCCGGTGAGCAGATGATACAGAGTCGGCACCGAACCATTGTGAAGGTAAGGCGCGGTAGCCCAGAGACCGGAGAGGGGAAGCGAAGCATATTCGAGCGTGGGACTCAGAATCTCGCTGTCCGGCAGCGGGATTCCGCCGGGTCCGAAACATTGTGGTTCGAGACAGCCTTGACGGAACTGGGAGATCAGGCCGGCGACCAAAGGAGTGGTAAAAACATTGGCCCGGTTGGGGTCCGTGCCCGTTTCGCTTGGCGACATGAGAACAGAATTGCCGGAAGCGTGGCAGCTCAAGCAGGCCTGTTGGAAAATCTTTTTTCCGCGCGCTGCCTTCCCGGAATCCACTTCGAAAGGATACGGCGCCGGCGGAAGATTAATTGTGAAATCGCCGGAGAGAACCAGGTTAGGTTGATTGATGGCTGCCGGATCACCGGCCGAAACCGAGGCGGAGGCCGCGGTTTCGCGGAAATAGATGCTGCTGACGCTGTCGTCCCACTGAAAGTGAGTGCGCCCGGCTTGCGCCCAGGCCGCCAACACGTCCGCCGGAGCCGGCGCCGCGGGCATGGACGCTTGCATCTGCGCCGGAGTGAGCACGCTTGGATCAAACAACGATGCCGCGCCAAAAGTGAATACATCGATTTGGCCGGGAATAACGTTCGGTCCGCTAAACGGCGGAGGATTCGGGACATTGTAGGTGTAAACAGGAATCGTCGCGTCGAAGCGAGCGAAAGTCTGATTCGAAATGAATTTCAGCTCTGCGAGAAAGTATTCCGCGCCGCCTGGGGCATCGAACAGGGCGCGCTCCAGCGCTTCCTGCTTGAATTCCAGTGGATCACCGTAGATGTATCCCAGGGGAGTGGCAGCCAGGGCGGTTCGAAAGTTCGCCACCGTGTAGCGCGGATCGTTAACGGACTGATGGATGGCGCCCAGGAAATCGCCGACCGGATTGGGAGCGCCAATCGTGCGGACCAGATTGCCGTCGCGCAGGGTCACGCCACCGGAGTGGCATCCCATACAGGTCAGCGTCGCATAGTTCACCTGAACTTTCTTCAGCGTTCCGGGGATGAGTAACCCGCCGGAGAGCGCATATCCCGTGCCCAGTGGCATCACTCGATTGGGTTGAAACTGGTCCGGGCCAAATCCGATGACCGCCATCTGGTCCTGAGGCGGCCCCCAGATGTCCGGAAAAATCTCGGGAAACAAACGGAACATGATCATTTGAACGCCAACGAAGTTCAAAACGTCGCGCTTAATCGCCAGCGGCTGATTTTTGAAAGAGAGAAACTGAATGGGATGCCGCAACACGTAATCTTTGATTTCCTGGTGACGCTTTTCGCGCTCGTGCCGCCACCAGGAAAAATTGCCACCGCCGTCATCCTTCTTATCCCTGCAATCGTGGCCGCGATCATCGCGGTCCCCGTCGTAATCTTTATCGCAATCGGCGTGGCGATCCTGGTCGTGCTGCCAATTGGAGCTTTCGCCGCCATCCCGCTTGTGGTCGCCGGCCATGGCCTTTACGGAATTCGCGCGTGCCAACAGAAACAGAACTGAACAGAGCAGAGCAATAGTAGACAGAAAAACCTTCATTTTTTCTCTCCGAATCCGACGGGACGAGGCGGAACTTTATTTCTCACACTCCTCAAAACCAGTCAAGAGCTACAGTACTCACAATCTCGACTTGGAACCGGCCAATTTTATTCAGATTTATGGCGCCGCCGGATTTTACGGGATGGATGGGGGAGGCAGTCCGCGCCTCTTCCCACTGGAGCAGGAGGGGTTGCGCGAATATGGTTCTATAAAGACGAAAGATCTAGAACGCACAAGATTCCTTTGTTTGGCTGAATTGGTACTCGCTCTTCGCGCGTGAAAATTAACCAAAACCCAGAATTCGTTGAAGATTTAACAATGATTTTTCCCTCGAGGGTACTGCCGGTACTCGAAGTCCACATCCGGCATACCTGCGATATGCAAACACTTTCATCTTGGCAGCGATTGGGATTGTGCAGAAAACGCGCGACGATTTTCCTGGAAATGGCTCGTCCTCGCCGTTTCAATGGATTTTTTCCTGTCAGGTGTTTGCCGGGACTGGCCGCTCCCCGCCGAGGCCTCTCCTTCCCCCAAATGTCAGTTGAATCTCTTTTTTGTTCCGCCGTCACTTTCCAGTGGAGGATTCCCGCTTGCATCACTGTGACCACCAGGGGAACACCCACTCCCAGAATTCCCGAGAGCGAGTTTCTGCAGCACGAACGCGGTCACTGCTGCAAGCGGTAGACCCTACGCGTTTCGGCTTCAAATGCCTTCTACAGATTGTATGTGGATCTGACTACCTGGAAAATTATCTACACTCATTTTGACAGAAGACCAGAAGTCCTGGATATCCCATTGAAAGTAATGGTCGGGGCAAGAGGATCTGCACCTCCGGCTCCCTGATCTCGAATCAGCTTCACAAAAAAATGCCCTCAACTACCCTCCGTTGTATAATTTAAACTGCACTGACCGGCAAAACGTCTCCCAGATAGAGCACGCGGGCTTATGCTTGGCATCCACATGCACACGGCCATTCTCGCCATATTTTTTGGGGTCTCTCCCATAGTGGTTTCGATGTGCTGCGCCGGCATCGTACTTTTCCTTGTTGCGCTGTGGGCTTCGAAGACCGATATCGCGCGGGCCGGCGGCCTGGACAAAATCGTAGCGTTAAGCAATTTGTGTTTCGCCATACCCTTGGCGGTCTTCGGCGCCCTGCATCTTTCAGCCGTGAACTTCGTCTTGCCCGCGGTACCCACTTACATGCCGTGGCGATTGTTTTGGGCGTATTTTGCCGGATTTGCGCTTCTATTCGCGTCTTTAAGCATAGCCACAAAGATTCAGGTGCGCTGGTCCGGCCTGTTATTCGGGATGATGATGTTTCTTTTTGTGGTGTTGTTGGACATCCCGGGAGCTCTCGCCGACCCCAGAAACAGGTTTGCATGGACGTTGGCCATCCGCGAATTGTCTTTCGCCGGCGGAGGCTGGATTCTCGCGGGACACGCGATGCGCGGGCCAGTTGGGAGCAAGCTCATAACCGTGGGCCGGTTGCTGATCGCGATCGCCGCTCTATTTTTCGGCGTTGAGCATTTTCTGCACCCGGCGGCATGCCCCGGAGTCCCGCTCGCAAAACTGATGCCTGCGTGGATTCCTGGGCGCCTGCTGATCGGCTATCTGACCGGCGCAATTCTTCTGGTTGCTGGGGCAAGCATTCTGCTGGCGAAGAAAACGCGGATGTCGGCAACTTATCTCGGTACTTGGATTTTGCTGCTGGTATTGTTCATCTATGGGCCGATCCTGATCGTGCAGATGTCCGACCCGAGCACCGCGGTCAAGATTGAGGGAATCAACTACTTCGCGGACACCCTCCTGTTTGCCGGAGCGATTCTCGCGCTGGCCAGCGCGACGCCAAGCACGGATTAGAATCCCGCCTGCCAACCTGCAGCGAAACGGAGGCCACGACAGTGTTGTTCTGAAGCTGGCGCCGAAACGCGCAGGTGGTCGATCTAGATGAGGCGTACACTCCGTTCAGGAATGGCCGCCGGCTACGCTCATTGGGCTCTGGAAGCGATCCGTCCCCTTCCGTGGCCGCGTACAGTCTTGCTATGGCAGCAACCGCACACCTGAGGAAGACGGGAAATTTTATTGAAAAAATGGTCGGGGCGAGAGGATTTGAACCTCCGACCCCCTGGTCCCGAACCAGATTCCATGCCCCGTTGAAATCTATTGAATATTTCAACTTCTAAGAGGTTTCTATTGAATCGTTTGCAGTTGGCGCATTGAGCTAAGTTGAGGCTTATTAAACTTGGGTGCTTTCGCAGTCACAAAATCATCTACACAGAGACCAAAGATCGTTGCAGGTTCGCCGCAGATTATGTCAGACTGCAATAGATAATTGATTTGACACTAATTAATCGATCAGATAGAGTCCATTCTCTCCTCTTTTGACGCTGGGTGGTGTCGATCATGTCAGTTCTTATCGTCTCTAAGGATCCAACCTACATTCTTAATTACTGCGCTAAATATTTAGCGCGTGACAATGACGACCCCGAGACACAACTACGGACAATATTTGGACGATGATCCGAGGGCCCGGATCTCTGAGGCATGGAGATTTCCCATCCTCGACAGCTATTACGACGGCCGTGACTACGATGCGAGCTACGAATTCAACATTGTGACGTTTGTTTATGTGAACCGCGACGGCAGGCTTGGTGACCGAGTCTCCGTCATCGGAACATTTTCGAACTTGTACGCTCCCGTGCCACTGGCACAGGTGTCCGACACCGTCTACTGGGCAGTTACGGTCGTAGTGCCCAAGGGACAATGGCATCGCTACAAGTTTCTCGTCTGCAGTAGGGCCATGCTTGATCCCGTAAACCCTCAACAGGTGACCATGGCTGATGGATCGCTGTGGTCGAGATTCTTTACCGACTACTGCACCGAAAACGTCTCCTTCGAGAGATGGGAAATTTTGCTTTTGGAGCGCTTGACAGACCGCATCCTGCCCTTCCGAACTACGGACGGACAGCGTTTTCTTGATCTTTACTACACCGGCGTCGACCGTCAGAGCAAGGATACGCAATACGCGAGAGCCTATCGCCTCGACCAGCCCGTCGGGGCAGTCAACTTCATAGATAAGACTGTAGCTAGGCAAGAGAGTCACAGACTAATTGACTACAAGACCTGTCTGGAGTTGATCGATAAGGTTCTCCGACTTCGGAACCCGTATCAAGAACCGAGCCGGATGCCTGTGTCGATGTACGACGATTTATTCGCCGATCTCGCCTCCGATGATGGCCACAGTCTCCAGGGGTGGGATTACAGCCGCTACGCCAAGCCGCAGTTTTTTCTTGGGCTGCTCCGACGGCACGCTTATACCGGTGCGTTCTCGCACCCGAAGTACGGCGGCAATTCCGGAGCAGCAGGTTGGGCCTTTTTATCGCAGAACCTGAGGGACCCTGTCTCAGAGAAGTTACCGGGTGCCGGTCCACGCTCAAGCTCTTTCGATTGGGAGCGCGCCCTCGAGTCCGCCGTTGGGTCGGAACGTTGAGTACAGAGGCTGAGAAATCCAAAATCGTGAATCGCGGTGACGGCCAGTTTCGCGGATGGACTATGTCAGACGCCCAGGAACAATTCGACGTCGTTATTATCGGAAGCGGGGCGGGCGGCGCGCCGATCGCTCACACTCTCGCGCGGGCCGGAAAATCGGTCCTGGTGATCGACAAAGGACCATTCTTTCGACCTCAGGCCGACGATCCCATGGGCCTGAGCGATTACAAGAGAGATGAGCTCATCTCGGACGGTCCCGAAAAGAAACTAGTGATCGCCGGCCTCGCGAATACCGGGGCATCCTTCTACACGAGCCACGTGGAACCCGACCTGAACGACGAACCTCATGTCTACCAAAACAGTGACGGAAAGGACTACGCCACGATTGAGGGTTACACCTGTCAGTGTATTGGCGGTGGCACACAGCATTATGGCGGCGTCTCGCTTCGCTACAGCGAACTCGATTTTCACCTGAAGAGTTTCAACGAAGGTCGAAACGACCTCCAAGCTGACTTCACTGACGACGTAAAGCGCGAATTGCGCGACTGGCCCATCGCATACGACAGATTCGAGGAGTACTACTGCAAGGCGGAAAAGCTCATCGGTATTAATGGAACGAGAGCCAGTCAGATTAAGAAGGCTACGGAGGAAAACTACCAGGACCCACTTCCTCCAAATCCTATCAGCGATTTCGCGCGCAAGGGTATGGATGCTTTGAAAATGCCAGCCTATCGTACTCCACAGGCCGTTATTACCGGTGATCACGCGCCTAGCGGCCGAAAAGTAGGTGACCTGCGGAATCCAAATTGGGATGGAGGACCGAAGACCGCCTATGTCAATCGGTACGGGGATCCGCTCGATTATAAATCGACCACGTGGGTTTCTCTCCTGAGAGTCTTATACAAAGACAAAAATCTGTCGTTCGTGCTGCGCCCCAATTGCAATGTTACGCATCTGGAGTGCACCGGTGGCAAAGTTACGAACGTCCACTATCGGGATCCGAGCGGAATACAGCGTTTTGTGGCGGGCAAAATCATCGTCGTAGCCTGTTCCGCGATTGAATCCGTGCGACTGCTCAAGTTGTCGGCCACGCAGAGCACGGAGTTCGACAAGCGAATCAATCAGAACGACCTGCTCGGCAAATACTTTTTGACGCACTGCTTCGGCGGCGCGTCTGCAGTGATGCCCTCCCGCTACGACAAATCCTTAAGCGTGGATAGCGATTGGGCGACGGACTTTTGTGGGACTGAGACCTTCATACATGACAATCACCTTTGGGCCGGCGGCACCATCTATAACAACACTTCCGACTCAGCTTTGCCAATCGCACTGGCACGGACTCACGGAGCGACTGATCTCGACACGTTGTGGCACGGCTTCAACAATGAACCGTCGGTCGTTGGCAACCGCCTGGTTGATTTTCTGAACGCCCAGTTTAACCGACGTTTGTCCGTGAGTTTCATGGCCAATCAGATCCCGCAAAAATCAAATCGTATCGAACTGCATCCCGATATTCGGGACAAGTGGGGACGAAACGTCGCGTACATCGTCAAACGGTGGCATGCGCATGATTGCTACCTTATGGACACTCTGGCGAAGAAGTGCCGCGATATCCTCGCGTGGGGAGGTGATCCTAATAACGGAAAGTACGACGTAGAAGGCTTTGGCGGGGTGTACATGAGCGAAAACTCGCTGGCCCGCATCGCCAACCATATCTTGGGTGGTGCAAGATTCGGATTGGACGAGAAAGACTCGGTTCTAGATGTAAATTGCAGGGCTTGGCACTTCGACAATTTGTACGTTACAGACGGCGCCTTCATGCCCACATCTGGGAGCGGCAACCCGACGTTGACGATCCAAGCTAATGCCTTCCGAGTTGGCGATGAGATCTTGAAAAGACTGATTTAATTTGTTCGGCTTCAGGAGAACCAATGGATGCTCGACTGAATCGGCTGTTTCCGGATCCGGCCAACCCGCAATTCAACCAGAAGTACATGGACCCAGAAAACGACATTTTTAAGGTCGTATTCTATCCGGATCGCATCTATCACTCCGCCTATTTCAACGCCACGCGAAGTCCCAGATATCGCTACAACGTTTCCGAAGTCCGGAATGCCTTAGACATCACGGTGCTGAAGGCCGAAGTGTATCTGGACGGAATCTTCTTGAGCAACATTCTGCGGATTGAATACCGGGGCGCCCGCCTGACAGAAGTCGCGAGAGAAAAAGACCGCTTTCTGCGCGACCGGATTTTGATGCACATCCGGATCTTGGATCCGAGCGTTCCGGAAGACGCTTCTGAACAAGGACCCTCAGCAGACTTATACCTTCACTTCGACAAATGGATTAATGCCTACCAGACAGAAATCTGGGAGAACGTCGCCCCACCTCCGCGGAAATACCACGATTTCAAGGTGCTCGATCAGATCGGCAGAATGGGATCCATCACTAGCGTGTTGGAGTTTAAGGACCTCATCCGGAATTTGCCCACCCTGCGTCGCATCGAGCTCTCGTTTCGCGAAAACGATATCGATCTGCCGTTTGGCTATCAGATACGCGACCCGCAGTGGGATAACAACTACACCCGAAATCATCAGTCTCCCGTCAGTCCCCTTCCGAGTGACAATGACAAAAACACGATTCCTGACAATTCCTATCTCATTGATTTCCAGAGGGGGCATTTCTTCGAAGACGTCGATGGGATTGATCCGGTCCGTTATCGAAACGGCATGATGGAACCTACGAATCCGGAAGCGAACAATAACAACATCATCGAAATGCGCTGGGTTCTGCAACGCGAATTCGCGAGTTCCGTTGTGTTCTTCCACAAGGTTACGATTCCCCCGGGTGCCGTTGAGGGAACTCATCGACACATCGGCACGGAGGAACTCTATTGCATCGTGGAAGGAGAAGGTATTGCCTATATGGGTGACGGCGACGACCCGAACAACGCTAAATATCCGATGGTGAACCGGGCGATCTACGGCTACGGCTTAGACACGAAGGCGTGTCGCGAACTTCATGTAAAGCCGGGTAGCGTAATCTACACAAAAAGCGGAGGCATTCACGGAATTCGCAATCCGAGCGCGGACAAGCCTCTGCGTTTTGTGGCCTTTTTGTATCACACCTCGTGAATGGTGGCGTGCATGGAGATCTTACACACCGATAGTGTTTTCAAGGTCGAGCCTGGAACCACGCCCAACTACAATAAGGGGAATTCGCTTCTCTCCTTAATGCGGCTGATCGAGCAGACAGAGTTCGCGTGTGACCGCGAATGGTATTTCCGTGACAGCATTCAATATCTTTTTCCGTTCGATTATCTGGAACTGTATGGACCCCAGGGCCAGGCTTGGGCAGTCACAGATCCCACGCAACAAGACAACAAAACGGATTTTCAGAAACAGAACATCAAAACGTTCCGGACGTCCGCGACGGCCCTGTGCCGCGGATGGGTTACGACAGGCGACTGGATCGGCCCGTTCTTGAGAATCTCTTACGAGGCCGGTCCGGACTCTCCCTCTGGCAACTTAACAGAGGCTCGCTGGGACCGAGTATAAAGCTTTGGCTCCGAGTAGATGGACGAGCGGTGCAGAGCCCGCTCACGGTCCCTTACGACGAAAAGTCCCATCGCTACGCTATTGAGGTCTGGGGTTTCCCGGGCTCGGACCTGCGGAGCCGTCTAGCAGGCGGCTCGCTCGATGCCTTCGACCGCGGCGAACTACAAGCGCGCAACGACCTTATCAGCGGCAATCCGGCTGACTTCGCGCGCGAAAATCTCAATGAACGCGATGTTCGCAGTATCAGTACGGACTGCGCCATGCATCCCACGATTCCGTTACACGTCGAGTGCGCCTGGACCACCAGCGCTGCGGATGTCTGGGATTCCAACGGTGGCAAGAATTATCAGTACGAATTCAACATGGTTTTCCGAGGGTGGGACAATTTCCTACAAACGGGGGTCAGCGCGAATCCGCACGGAGGCCAGGGTTTCCTCGAGTACCGGAACCTGCTGTCGAACTATGGGCGGTTCGCGAACAGCAAGGAGCTCGGGCGTGACCTATTCCCGTGGAACTTCAATGCCTTCGGCGCAAAGAGTCCGACGCGCGCGACTGAACCGTTCCTTGCAGTCGACTACATGGACCTGCATATTCTTCAGCCGGAATGCGGAATCGGCTTGCATCGTCACCGCGACAATCAAGAAGTGTTTTTTATGATGGAAGGGCGCGGATACATGGTGGTGGGCGATTGGTGCAAGATGCCGCAGCGGGAGCGTTGCTTCGAAGTCCGCACTTTGCGGCCTGGACACTTCGCTCTGCTGAAAGGTGGAAATCTGCACGGCCTGATGAATGCCACGGACGAAGACATCTCACTTCTCATGTTTGGAGGTTACGACTGAGATGGCGCCAGATCCCCAACGACGCTCCAATGGGTGCCAATCTCACCGAATGGGGAGCGACGTTTCGGGTGTGGGCGCCGAACGCAATTTCTGTGACGGTGCGGGGGAGTTTCAACGGCTGGTCCGATCAAACGATGTCTCGGGCGGCGAGTGGCTACTGGTTTACATACGTGCCCGGTGTGAAGGAAGGAGACCAATACAAATTCTACGTGGCAGGGCAAGGTACCACTGGATACAAGCGAGATCCGTTTGCCAGGTCGCTGACCTTTACCCCTCCCTTTCCGGTTTGCAACTGCTTTGTAACGCACCCACAGACATTTCCCTGGCACGACGCAAACTTCCAGCCGAGGCCCTTCAACGAATTGGTTCTTTACCAATTACATGTCGGTGCTTATTGGTCTCGCGACGGCCAGGGGCGAGATCAACGGACCACGCGGCCCGGACGATTTCTGGATCTCCTCTTCCGAATTGAGTATCTTTCGGAACTCGGAGTCAACGCGATTCAACTCCTGCCGATCCAGGAATTCTCCGGTACGCGCTCGCTCGGATACAACGGCGTAGATCTCTATTCGCCGGATATGGATTACAGCGTGCCTCCCGGAGATCCCGACTTTCAAAATTACTTAGACAAAGCGAATGCGCTACTGGCCCAGCGTCAGCTGCCGCCCTACCAGCAATCGGAGTTGGACTGTCAAACAAAACAATTAATGGCGATCGTGGATCTTTTCCACGTCTATGGCATCGCCCTCATCTTCGATGTCGTCTATAATCACGCCGGAGGCGACTTTGGTGACGAAGGTATTTACTTCTTGGATCGGCAACAGCCCGGCGACAACAATCGAAGCCTATATTTTACCAATGCGGGCTGGGCGGGCGGTTTGGTCTTTGCGTATTGGGAGCGTGAGGTCTGTCAGTTCTTGATTGATAACGCCGGTTTTTTCTTCGATGAATATCATGTTGATGGCTTTCGCTTCGACGAAGTTACGGTCATTGATTCGCACGGCGGCTGGAGCTTTCTGCAGAACCTCACTGACACCCTGCGGTACAAGAAGCCGCAAGGCGTGCTGATCGCGGAATACTGGGCGGATCAGCGATCCGTCCTACGAACTCACAGCGACGGTGGAGCAGGCTTTGATTCCGTCGTTGCTTCTGGCCTTCGCCAATCTATACGCGGAGTGATCAGCCAAGCCACTGGCGGCACGATCGCGTTTGTGAATATGGACGCAATAAAGAATGATCTATACCCCCTATGCGGTGAGGCGTGGCGAGCCGTCCAACATCTCGAGAACCAGGATGTCGTACGGATTGACAATACAACCGACCGACAGCCGCGCGTTGCGAGTCTTTCGGATCCGTTGAATGCTCGGTCTTGGTACGCCCGAAGCCGAAGCAGAGTTGCTAACGGATTGCTGCTGACGGCGCCAGGCATCCCCATGCTATTTATGGGCCAGGAATTTATGGAGGACAAATATTGGAGCGATAACCCAAGCTATTTCGCTGACACTCTCATTTGGTGGGATGGGCTCGATTCCGATCGAGTCATGCGAGATCATTTGCGGTGTGTTCGCGAATTGATTCAGGCGCGGGCACGGTATCCTGCGTTATCCGGGGACCGAATCAACGTGTTCCACGTGCATAACGACAATCGGGTGCTCGCGTTCCATCGGTGGCTGGATGGAGTCGGCGGAGATGTCGTGGTCGTCGCAAGTCTACGCGAGGACCGCGATCGTTCCGCCGTGCTGGTGCACGATGCCCTGCGCCACCGTGAGGCCGAGGCCCGTTCCGCGAGCGTCCAGGCGAGTGGAGACGAACGCCTCGAAGATCTCCGGAAGCACGTCAGCGGGGATACCGGGGCCGTTGTCTTCCACCGCAATGGCCACGCACGTCCGTACGCCGCGTCCAGTGACGCGGGATCGCACGCCGATCCGCCCTCCGTCCGCCGGCGCAGCGTTCACCGCGTTGCGCAGCAGGTTGACGAACACCTGTACCAGGCGGGTCCGGATCGCCAATCGACCGCGGCGGCCTCGGCCACCGAGGCGTTCGTGAGAAACCGAGCGCGTCCTCCTCTCCGCCGCTCAGCGCCCCCAGACCTCAGCGCCTCTTCGATGAGCGCCGGACGAGCACGTTTTCGTGGAGCTCGCTCGCGGGTGCGCGCGAAATCCAAAAGCCCTTCGCTGATCTGGCGGATGCGCTGGGTCACTCGCAGCGCGCGCGCCAGACGTTCGCGCGCGTGTGCGTCGCTCGCCGTCGGATGCAGCTTTTCGATGGAGCCCTGCAGCAC
>CAVWOD010000019.1:0-191970 GCA_963756355.1 uncultured Acidobacteriota bacterium
GAGCCGGTAACATTCGAGAGCGCAGAACTACATCACGCGCGGCGTCATTCTTCCCAGTGATGGCATCGTTGAACCAGGGCCTCTCGAAACTATCAGCCGTCGGAGCCCGAGATTTCATATCCCACTCTCGAAGACAAGGTGCGTAGAGAAATTCTCGCTGCTTGCCAGCGCGCCAATTGTAAGCTCGGAGGTCCGCGCGTAGCGGCTGCAAGCCTTGGCTTGAAGCGCACCACTCCGTTTTACAAAATGAAGCGCCTTGGTATTAGGCCGCGTGTTCGCAGTTTTGTGCCGGGAAGGTGCAATCACTGTACGGGATGAAGTGTATTGTCACGGCCTTGACAGTCGCTTCAAGGTGTTGCCACGACCATGAGTAAGATGCTAGGCAGTGCATGGTCGCAAGCGCGTCATTCGGGCACGACGCCCATCGCATGAATGAACTCGTCATGCGCCTCTGAATGGTCTAGCTGTGATTGCAGAAGGAGCGCCTTCGCGTCGTATTCCTGAGCGGTTGCGGTATCCGCCTGCGAGTTCAGCGCCGCTCCTCGTATTAGTTCCTGCTGACGTACACGGTTCGACTCAGTGCGCAGAGCCAGAACCTCTTCCGACACCTTCAGCATCTGCTGGGTTCTTTCCAGCTTGTTGTACGCCGTCTGGACTGAAGCTCGACCGCATCCGTCAGCTTCGCCAAGTTCTCCTTCGCTTGAGACAACTGCGCCTGACGTTCACGCGTAAGGCCCTCTTCCGACCCGAGTCGAACAGGTCATAGCCGAAGTGAATACCAAAGGTGCCGAAGTTGCGTGCCAGGAAGGGAACATTTTCCTGGTAGCTATAGCGGGCAAAGGCGTCGACATCGGGGACCCAGATATCAGTCTTGGCCAAACGGACTGCGGCCTCAGCTTTCTCGACATCGGCACGGGCTACAAGGATTTCCGGATGTGAGCTTTGGCAGCCGCCACACATTCCTCGCGCCGGCAGGTCTCCTGAGATTCGGGAACAGCTGGATCCAGATCCAGAGGGGTGGTCAGAGGCAAGCCAATCAAGTCGTTGAGTTTAAGTTTCAGATCTGCCAACTGAAGGTCGGTCGTCAGCAGTTCCTGCTTGACTTGCAGCTGTTGGGCGCGGCTGTCGATCAGGTCCTGTTCCAGTGAACTGCCGAACTTTACCTGTTCGACGCGCTCGCTCTTGAAGGTCCTCCGAAGCCTTTATTCGTGCTCCGATCGCGCTACGGTGCGCCTGAGCAATCAGAACTGGTAGTAGACCTGATGGACCGCGAGCGCCACATCGTTTCCCGTAAGCTGCGCCTTCTCGCGCGAGACCTTCAACTCGGCTTGCGCCAAATCGTTTTCCTGTCTGATCTTGAGCAGCGTCGTCAACGGCTGGGTGATCTGGGTTCCGCTGGTTATGAAGTTCTTGCCGCCTTGGTTGATGACGGCATCCCGCAGGTGGAATCGGCGTTCCCCCGGCGATGCCGAGACTACCGGCCTTGATCTCAATCAACTCCGTGTCGGTCATATGCATGAAAATTGCTGTCATTCCGTATCGATGGAAAATACGAACTCTTCGCGCCCTCCTTCGCGTGCTGTTTCTCTTCGACCGTGTAGCCGGCGATGCGAATATCGTGGTTGTGCTTGAGGGCCAACTGAACGGCTTCCTGCAGTGTGATGTGGCGTGACGGCGCAGTACTGCCTGTTTCCTCGGCCAAGGTAAGAGAGCAAGACAACGCCGTCGCCATAAGCAGAAAAAGTGCTGCTTCGCTTCATTGATTTCGACTCCTTCTCGAGGGCCAGGGATCTGCTGCATGCTGCTGAGGTCGCCATAATTCAAAGGTGATTTGCGCAGCAAAGCGACAAGAATCAGCGCGCATACGCAACTCCAAGCGATCAGCAGGAATCCATCGATAAGGCTCAGGCTGAATGCCTGAAGCCGCAGTGCGGGCAGCAAGCAGATCGACGGCGCGCGCCCCGGCAGCGGCCATGCCGGACGATTTGGCATAAAGGCCTGCCGTCATCGCGTGAATGTTCTGATCGGTGAGCCAGTCCCCACTGCTGACGTGCAGTCCCAATAAGTTCGAGTGCAGTTTTTCGCGTCTGCGCCAATGAAATGGCCCATGTAGATGGCGCCTGCGGTGCCGCCGAATATCCGAATAGCGTGAAAGAAGGCCGAAAAGGTAAGGACCCACTCTGGTTTGGCCAAAGCCCCTGCGAAGATCGCTTGCAGCACGATGCAGCCGACCAAGACCGATGAAGGCAAAAGCCTGTCCGACACCGGTCAGCAATTCCGTGCGGTAGAAATTCTCGGCCGCCCAAGCGCTAGAATATTGAGAATTGAGCAAGGCAGCGAACGCTGTACAAGCGAGGCCCGCGGCCAACAGCAGGCGTGGATCGACTTTGCGCAGCAATAGAAGCGCAGCAATAAACGCGATCGGCAGCAGCGGAACGGCACTCCAGATAATCGCGGGCCCAATTTGATCTGGCCTCGAATCCGCGAATGGCGAGCGATTGTGGAATAAGGATAATGGTTGTGCAGAGCGTGAAGCGGAACCAGAAGAGCAGGCGGCCAAGCAGAATGGTGTTCCAATTCCAGCAGATAACGGTAGCGCCACCAGGGGATTAGGAGCGCGTAGTCTCCGAATCCAGCGCACACAGCAGGAAAAAACATCCGGACCAAAAACAGGCGTTGAACACGCCGGAGCGCCACCAATCGAGTCGCTGGCCTTGCTGAAGAGCAGCAAAAATCAGAGCCAATCCGGCACTCAGGTATAAAGAACCCGACGAAGCTCGGCGCCGGGCCGCTCTTTCTTGCGCGGCGGCATCGGCGGAATACCGAAGTAGATGCATATCATCATCACCGGCGCAATCACGGCGGAGTTCCAGAACATCCACTCCCAGGAGAGGTGGTCCCTGTACCAGCCGTAGAGCGAAGGCGCGATATTCACCGCCCCGTCCACAAAAGTCGCGTAGAGGGCAATGGTGAAAGGAAGGTATCGCAGCGGAATGTTGCGAAGGGCGAACGTCAGCGTGAGCGGATAGAAGGTGCCTGAGGTGAGCCCGGCAACGATCGAGCGCAACAATGAGCAGGCTATAGCTATGGATGAGCGGGAGAAAGAGAGAAGTTACGAGTGAAGATCCTGCCGCAAACAGCAGAATGCGCCGTGGCCCCAGCAGCCCCCCGAGGTAGACAGTGAACGGGCCGATAAACATGAGCGACGCGTTGTAGGCACTGTCGAGCCAGGCGCCGTTGTCGAAACTTATGCCAACATGGCCCTTCAAATCGGCAAGACCGAGACTGAGCATGCGGCCGGCAAGGGTGACGAGTCCCGCGCCTGTGACGACCCCCAGGATTCCGAGCAGAGGCCGCGTCGAGATTTCCGATGGGATGGCCGCCGCGGCGCGGCGCGCGATCTCTGCGCGGACGGGAGAACGATATGGTCGAAGCTGCCATAGATTTCCGTTACGGTCTGGTCCGGACGGTGGCGACCACGGAAAGTCCGGGGCGTAGCTTTGCGGCGAAGGCTTTGATCGTCCAGTGCGATTTTGACAGCGAATACGCTGTACGACTTTGGTGAAATTGCCAGTGGCATTGTCGGGCGGCAGCAGAGCAAATTGTGATCCGCTGGCAGGCGCGATCTCCAGCACCTTGCCGCGAATTAGTTGGCCGGGATATTCATCAATGCGAAGTTCGGCAGCGTCACCAACCTTCACGTTGGTCAACTGCGTTTCCCGATAGTTCGCTTGCACCCACTTCGTGAGATCAACAAACGAGATCACTTGCGTACCGGGAGAAACGAGTTGCCCGGGCCGCACTTGCCGTTCGCCTACGGTGCCGTCGCCGGGCGCGTAAATTTTGGTGTAGCCGAGGTTAACGTTGGCTGCCGCGAGGTGTCGCCTGCTTCGCGAGCAGATCGGCCTGAAGTTGCATGTCTTGCGATTCGAGGACGGCTTTGCTGCGGCGCTCGGCTTCGGCAGCGAGTTCACTGCTGCGCAACATGGTTTGAGCTTGATCGAGATCGGCATCGCGGCTGGCAAGCTGTGCTGACAGTTGGTCGTCGTTTGCGACGGCGGCCTCGAGGTTTGCTGCGTCGTCGAATGAGTCTGATACAGAGCCTCCTGGCGCTTGCGTTCGGAGTGGGCACGAACGAGTTGGGCTTGCACCGCTTCCTTGCCGGCTTCTGCCGCGGCGATTTGCGCTTTGGCTTGATCGATGCCGGCTAGGGCTTTGGCGATCCTGGAGTCTTGCAGCTCGCGTTGGCGACGGTTGTTTTCGATCGCAGCACGGGCAGCCGCGACGGCCGCGACGGCCTGGTCAACTTGCGCCCGGTAATCGTCATCTTGCAATTCGACGATCAGGTCACCCTTGTGTACCTGTTGAAAGTCTTCGACGTGAACCGCGCGCACGATGCCGGCCACTTTGGTGCTCAACGGCGTAAGATCGCCGCGGACGTACGCATCATCAGTTATCTGTTCGAGCTTTCCGCCCTCCCACGTATTCCAGTTGCGAGTGATGGTGATGAAAACTGCCAAGGCGAGCGCCACAACAAGGAGGGGAGTGACGTACTTTTTCCATCCCACTCTGCTGCGAGAAGCCGCCGCAGGGTTGTCGCTTTCTGGAGGCAGCGGCTTCGGCACGGGGGCGGCGGATTTAGCCGATACTGGCGAGGCGGACATCAAATTTGCTCCTTCAGCAGCAAGAAATCTGCAAGCGCTGCGCTATTCGTGATCATCCACGCAGAAGCGATCTCCTCTGTTTATTTCTCGACCGCGGACATGAATCCACTCAACGAAAAAATTCAAACCTAGCTCTGCGCAAGGGGAAGTCCCGATGTAAGCTGCAGATCCATCATCATGCTGATGCGCCGTTCCAGTTGAAGGAAGGTCGCCGCTTTCTTTCCAGGCAGCGCCTTCCGAAAAATCCCCGCGAACTGCTGACGCAGCTTTGCTTGTTCGACATCCGTCTCAAGCCAGCGATGAATGAGATCGTCGGCCTGATCGTCGGTCAAGGTGTCGTGTTCCTGCGAATACTCCTTGAGAATCGCCGTTTTCGTAGCGTTGATCTTGCTCATTTCCGCTGAGTACCGCTCGTATACTTGCCATACCCTTGTCGATTCGCCGTCCGTGAGCTTCAAATGCGCGGCGATGAGCTCCTTCTTCATCGAGCTGACATCCGCGCGTAGCAAAAACTCAGCGAGCACAAAGCCTTTCAAAGAGTCCTCTCTTTAAGACCCAACCAGCCATCACAATGACGCGATGTGGCGCTGACTCTTGATGTCAGCCGCTGGTAGCCGTGCAACCGGTTTGCCAACCAAGACGCAGTTACATGACCGCAACATGCAGAGGGAACAGGCGCTTGCATGGGCCAAGGGCCCCGGGCCCTGCGTAGCGCCGTTCGTGCTGCCAACCGTTTAGCGCTTTCGCCACACGATTGACACCGAAGCGTCCGGAACACCTCGAATCATTCCGTGTGCCCCGTCCTCATAAGGAACTTCAGCGTCTTTCCCCACGGCAATTAGCGTCGCTCGGATTTCTTTCGCGGTGCTCCAGGGCTCGGTCGCGTTTTACGACATTCCGTAGATGCGCGGCGCAAATGCGCGTGCGGTGCGTAACTTCCACGCACGTGAAGATTTGTTGGCTTGCTTCGACGGTGATCATCACTCAAGTCCCTGCGACCTCCAGAGTCCCCTACGTTTCCATTATTCGAACGAGGAAGCGGGCGTCCTGCAGATGGGAGTCACCAGAGCCCGCTCCGTCCGATCCAAGACCTCACGTCTTGCCCTGAAGAGCCGAGCCTTGAAGGTCGCCGCTGAAACACCAAGTCGTGCGCAAGTCTCTGGGCCCGACAACTCGTCGAAATAAGTCATCGTGAACGCCTGTCGAAGCACGGGTCTCATTTTTCCGAGGATCCCCTCGACCAATTGAAGAGCCTCCCGTTCTGCGTGAACCGTCTCCGGATCAGGTTCGGAGGCCGGAATATTCTCCGTCCACCTGACTTCATGCGACTTGCTGTTCTCCGCGAGCGGCTGCATCGTGGACGGCTTACGTTTGCGTTGGATCATCAACGCAGCGTTCAAAACGATGCGCGTGAACCAGGTTCTGAGCGCAGATCGGCCCTCGAAATTCCGCAAGTTGAGATACCCGGAAAGAAAGGCATCTTGGACAGCGTCTTCGGCGTCTTCTTTATTGCGAAGGATGGCGCGGGCCATCGCTACGAATTTCGGACGGGACGCCACGAACATCTCTTCGAAAGCTTCCGTTCCTGTGACCTCCGCTCGAGTCTCGGCGATGCTGTGGGCCTCGTAGCTTGGCGACTCGCAGGAGGTTGACCGCAAGCTCCTTCTTCTTGTTCTGAAAACGGGCACGGGCTTGCTGATTGCTGCCGCATTGTCGCGCCCAACGAAACTCGCGGAACTCGGTGCGTAGGTCATTGGCGATCTCCGTTTCTCTCTCTCTTCCACAAGCAAGCGTGTGTCCAAAGCGCGCTTCGCCGAGCGATCCGCTATGCATTCTGTTTTCAACGGAAAGGAGAAACTCAGGTTGCTCAGCAAGTACGGCGAGAATCCTCTAGCTCGCGATTCATGGCAGAGATTTGACGGTAACGTCGAGGTCGTGACCTGGATGCGAGTCACGTAAGCGCCATCACGCTCTCTTCTCCTCATGCGCCTTCCTATCAATGGGTTACTAAGACCGACTTGTGATTGCGCTTTGGTCTGAACGTTGCAACACATTTCCAAGGAGGGCGCCCATGAATATTCAACCAGGTGGAAGGTCGTCTCGGAGCAACGGCTTCGCGCTCAATCGTGCAGTTAGCCTGCGTTCAGACAGCGAGGAGACCGATGCCTCGATCGTCCGATCTCCAGGAAAAAACCGAAGGCGTCTATAACGGCTAACACTGTGATTCTGTTATGCGCCATTGTGGGCCTCATCACCGCTCTTACTTTTCTTGAGTCGCGCATCCGATCAATCGACCATGCGCCCCCGGTCGGCGCCGAGATTAGGAGCCATAGTCCACAAGAAGCGGGGCTAGATGCCGATGCACGGCGAACTGTGGAGGGACCTGGATGGCGCTAGACAAAAGCCACATTGATGGAGAGCGGATGATGGTCGGAAGACGAAACCGAACGGTGAACAACAGGTTCGATGCCGTGAACGCGGCCACGCGTAAAAATCCAATCAATGATCCGTCCGTGCTCCAGAAATGACCCAGGTGTAGTTGGCTCGTGGCGGTTCGCGAATGCATCCTGAAACTGAGCGCGATTAATTGCACCGGCAGCAGGTCCCTGGGATACATCCATATTGAAATCGCCCGTAAGCAGAACAGGCGTATTCCAAGCAGATCGATTGCTATCCTCCAAAACCTCCTCTAGTTGAGAGCAACGCAATTGATCATCCCCTCTGCTCTCGAGATGCGCGTTGTAGGCGACGATTGTTTTGCCCGCAATATTGGCGTCGCTGACCAGCGCCAGGCGTCCTCCAAGCCTCTCCTGAAAGGGCGGGACTCCGGGAAGAAACCAGTGTGGGCGCCAGAATTGTGATTGCTTCTGGAATCGGATGATGCGGCAATTCGATAGAGGCCAGCGCGAGAGCGTTGCTTGGCCGTGGTAGGCAGGCGACGTCTTTGATCCCTGTGTCAATTCCTGAAACTCGCGGCCGAAAACGTAGTTCATCGCCAGCTTCTGGGCGATTTCCTTCGCGACGTTGATGAGATGGGTCCGCCGGCAGTTTACGTCGACTTCCTGCAGTAAAATGATGTCGGCTTTCACGCTGGCGAGGAACTCAATCACCCCGCGGAGCTTCAAGCCTCGGTCAATATTCCAGTCTACGACGCGAATGGAATCGGGTGGACCAAGCACCCAGCGAGGCGGGGCAAAATTGCCAACTTCGATCTCTTGCATCGCGTTCATACGAAATAACGAGCTTGACCGAGATGCACGCTGATGCTCCTTAGCCGCGCCTTGTGATCAGCAAGTAAGGTTTCTCCGATCATGAACACGCATACAGACCACGGGGATCCTCCTCGACGGGACAGCCCTAAATTATGTACAACCCTGCACGCCCCTCGCCATCTGTTCACGCTTGCCCGCGTTTATCGCTGCCCTGGTCGCGATTCGATATTAGGTGCGCGTATTTCTGCTCCGTTTTAACACCTTGAAGAGCAATCCCTTTCAACATTCAAACGATTCTTGACGGCAAGTCGGGTGTCAACAACTCGCCCAAACCGTCGAAGCCTCGGCGTGGCTTCTGGCCACTTCACTCCCTTGATTTCCGTCACGTCGCCAGAACGCCGCTCAAACGATTGACAAGAATTGAGATCCACAGTGGGTCTTCGTGGCTCGTCGGTTGGAAGAACTCATGCTTCATTGCCGCGGTGCGCAGATGGAATGCGTTGGAGGCGCGCTTGGACTTCAGCAAGATTGCCGCTTTGCTTTAGGGCGTCATTTCCCATCGCAGTTGCGCCCAAGCCCAGCCGGGGAGAGGGGAAATTTTGGCACGTTTCTATCGGGTCGCGAAGAAGGGAGAAGCAATCGGCCCTGTACAGTGGAGAGGACGCTCCGGGAAGGGAAAGATTTTCTTCTTGTCGCTCTCGCTGATATTCGCAACATCTTTATTCAACGGCTTAGCTTACGGTAAGCAATCCGACGCCGCTACGACGAAGGTGGCCGGAACCGTTTTCGTTCAAGATTCCACGGGGAACCGATTCGTCGTTGCTGGCGCAACAGTCAAGTTGGACGGGCCGGCCAAATTCGAAACAAAAACGGACGAAAACGGCAACTATGTCGTTGCCGCTGTGCCCCCTGGGACCTATACGGTGGAAAGTGTTTCCCCAGGTTTGGAGATTCGGAAGACTATCAGGGTTGAAGGCGACGAAGTCACCATTCCGCTCGAATTGAAGCCCTCGGAAGTCACCAGTTCTGTGGTCGTGAAAGCCGATCAAGCTGACATCACAAACCCTGCCCCCGCCGAAACGGTTTCCGCGAAGACACTGCGTGAAGCTCCCAATGTGAACGAGCGCTTCGAGAGTTCGCTTCCGCTGATTCCTGGCGTCGTTCGCGGCCCCGATGGACACATCAATCTCAAGGGCGCTCGCAATACCCAGAGTGGCGCGTTGGTGAACAGCGCGAATGTGACCGACCCTGTTACTGGCGGCCCGGCCATCAATCTCCCAATCGATGTGGTGTCGTCGGTGGAGGTCATTTCAAATCCCTACGATCCGCAGTACGGGAAGTTCACAGGGGCAGTTTCCACGGTCGCGACCAAGACGAGCGACTATGGGAAATTTCACTTCTCTTTCCAGAACTTCCTCCCGCGCCTGCGCGACCGCAACGGCACGATCGCGGGTATCGGCGCGGCCACGCCACGGATGACGTTAACCGGGCCGCTCGTGAAAGGGCGTGTGGCCGTTACGCAGTCCTTTGAGTACCGCTTTGTCCGAACACCGGTGAACAGCCTTCCAGCGACGCAGCGGGATACGAAGCTCGAGAGCTTCGACTCTTACACACAATTCGATTTCAACATCACCCCGAAGCAAACGGCCTCTGCGTCGTTTGCACTGTATCCGCAGAAGCTGGATTTCCTCGGCCTGAATACCTTCACGCCACAGCCTTCTACACCGGATTTTCATCAGCGCGGCTTTCAAGCCTACTTCCAGCACCGCTACATCATCGGCGATAAGGGCTTGCTGACTTCACAGTTCAGCTACAAACGCTTTGACGCCGACATCACGCCACAGAGCGACGATCCTTATCGTCTCCTAATCGAAACCACCGAAGGCGGTTTCTTCAACCGCCAGGCGCGTCGAACTTCCCGGACCAGCTTCCAGGAAAATTATCAGTTTGCGCCTCGGCGATTCGCAGGTTCGCACCAGTTCACCGTGGGGCTGAGTTACGAGCACTCGTCGTACGATGGACGCCAGTCGTTTTTGCCTGTGGAAATCGACGGCGTGTCCGACATGCCTGTGGAGCGGATCTCCTTCACAGCCCCAGCATCATTCCGTGTCAATCAGAACGAGACTGCTTGGTTTGCGGGGGACCAGTGGGCCATCAACCCGCGTTTGACCCTGACCCTCGGTATCCGCTTCGACAACGATACGATCGCGAGTTCCACTCACGCTGCTCCGCGTGCCGGATTTCTCCTTGCAGTCACCGGAGATGGCAAGACGTTGCTGAAGGGCGGCGTGGGTCTCTTCTACGACCGTATTCCACTCATGGTCCCCATTTTTCTTGATCTTCCCAACCGCACCGTCACAGTTCTCGGCCAAGTGGACTCCACCGTTTTCTTCCGAAACACGATCAACGGCGACCTCGAAAACCCGCACAGCACATCATGGAATCTCGAACTCGACCGCCAGCTTCTCGCAGGCCTGTCGCTGCGGCTTGCTTATGAACAACGCAATACGACCAGGGACTTTGTCGTATCGCCTATCTCCTCAGGGGAAACGGGAGTCCTAGAACTTTCCAATCGCGGTAGCGATTCCTATCGCGAATTCCAGCTGGCTGCTCGGTATCAGCTCGCTCGCCACATGTTGAACGCTTCCTTTGTTCGGTCCAGGGCCTTTGGCGACCTCAACGACTTCAATCAGTTCTTTGGCAACCTCGCGCAACCTGTGATCCAACCGAACGCGCGTGGCCGCCTCCCATTTGACGCTCCTAATCGTTTCCTGTTCTGGGGCACTTTTGCGGCGCCGTGGAACCTGACGCTGGTCCCGGTTTACGAGATTCGTACGGGGTTTCCCTATTCAGTGGAAAACGAGTTCCTCGAATACGTTGGACCGCGAAACGTCGCTCGTTTCCCGCGCTTTTCTTCTTTCGACCTCCAGGTGACGCGCCCGGTTCTATTGCACTTCGGCGAAAAGCGCCTGCACGCGCGGGTGGGCGGGACTGTCTTCAATGTCTTCAATCACTTTGATCCGCGAGACGTGCAGAACAACGATGCGAGCGAAAGGTTCGGCGGATTCTTCAACAGCGCTTGGCGTGAATATCGCGGGAAATTTGTCCTGGAGTTTTGACGATGAAACACCAATTCCTGCTGATTGCTTTGTTTCTGCTTCCGGCCTCTTCGGTCGTTGCGGCGGACGGTCCCACGACTCTGCCGACGGCAGAGGAAATCGTGACCCGGATGGCCGCTCGTGATTTGGCGCGCCAGGCTTCCATCGAGGGCTACGCCGGGATGCGGCGATATGTACTCGAGAACCGCAGATTTCAAAAACGCGCCGAAATGCTCGTCCAAGTGCAGGGTGACCCGGACGGAACAAAGCATTTTGACGTTGTTTCTGAAGATGGCTGGAAAGCAGCGCACAAACATGTTTTGCACAAAATGCTCGATTCAGAAGCGGAAACGTCACGGCCCGAGAGACGCGCGGGCGCCAGGCTGAACTCGGAAAATTATGAGTTCTCGGTTATCGGAACGGATCTCGCAGCAGGCCGCACGGCTTACGTTCTGGAGGTTCGTCCTAAACGGAGCGAGAAGTACCTCTTCGAAGGCCGCATCTGGGTGGATGCCGAGGACTACGCGCTCGTTCGTGCTGAAGGCAAACCAGCCAAGAAACCTTCGTTTTGGACGAAAAGCATCCATTTCGTGCAGGTCTATCAGAGGTGTGGCCCTGTCTGGTTTCCACTCTCCACGCAAAGCGTAACGGAAGCTCACCTGTTCGGAACCACGGACGTAAGCATCGAGTATTTCGATTACGCGCCGAAGATGCCGAACTCACCGGGCAATCGTGTCGTGTCTGCCAAAGCGATGCCAACGCCATGAGCGCCGTTACTCAGTGTCTGATTCTTGCGGCGGGCAACGGGAGCCGAATTGCTTCTGTGGCCCGCGGCGTTCCCAAGCCTCTTGTCCCGCTTTGCGGCGTGCCGCTACTCAAACACGTTATGACGGCGTCCCGTGAAGCCGGAATCGAGAGATTTGTGATTGTGGCCGGGTACCGTGCCGACTTAATTCGCAGCTGGCTGAGCAACTGTTCGATGGACGGCATTTCGATAACGTTGATTGAAAACTTGGAATACCACAAGGCGAATGGCGTCTCCGCCTTGGCCGCAAAGGAAGAGCTGAACCAGCCATTTCTCCTTCTCATGTCGGACCACATTTTCGAGCCGAAAACGGCCCAGGCGCTGCTGCGGCAGCCGCTCGCGGATGACGAAGTCATACTCGCGGTCGATTCGAAGTTAGATCGTGTTTTTGACCTGGACGATGCAACCAAGGTCCGATGCGAGGGGAATCAGATCATTGAGATCGGCAAAGATCTTTCCGGTTATAACGCGCTGGACACCGGAATGTTCCTCTGCAGCCCGGCGCTCTTCAACCGGCTCGAATCGGCAAGAAGAAATGGAGACTGCTCGTTATCGGACGGGATGCGCAAGCTGGCCCAAGACAGGAAACTGAGGGCCTTTGATATTGGCGACGGGCACTGGCAAGACGTCGACAGTCCTCAGGCTCTGGCGCACGCCGAAGAAATCTATGACAGGGACTTCTGCGGAAGCCTGGCGGAGGAGAGCGTTGTCAATGCTTAGAATCCCGTCAAATGCGCGTCTCCTGCTTCGAATTTTCGTGGCTTCAGTGTGCACAATGTTGTTTGCCTACCTCGTATGGAAAGCCGGCCCCAGCAAGCTTTGGCAAAATGCAGTGAAACTCGGTTGGGGTTTTACGTGGGTCCTGGCCTTGACAGGAGTTTCGCACATCGCTAGAGCCTGGGCCTGGCGACTGACTTTGGATGACCACAAGTTAAAGATTTCTTTTCCACGGCTGCTCGGACTACGGCTTGGTGCGGAGGCGGCTGGACAACTCGGGATTGTCGGTCAAACGTTTGGTGATTCGATCCGGGTCTCGCGGCTAAGCCCGGAAATACCAAGAGCCAATGGGCTCGCGTCGGTGACCCTGGACCGGGGTCTCTACATTGCAACTGGCATTATTGTTCTCATCGCAGGGCTTGTAGCAGCTCTGGCGGTGCTGTCGCACTCCTCTATTCTGCGTCTGTACGCGAGTCTGTCTGTAATTGTCTTGATCGCCTTTTTGCTAGCGATGCTGTTGGCTGTGCGGAAACGCTGGCCGGTCATTTCGGGAAGCGCGCGTTTCTTTGCGCGCGTTTCCTTCCTTAAGAATTGGATCGAAACCAGGTTTGTTCTCATCGAGTCCGTTGAGAACACACTTCTCGATTTCCATCACAACGCCCCCTGGGCATTTTGGGCCAGTTTTTCACTGAACCTGGCCGCTCATTGCATTGCTGTGATGGAGGTGTGTTTGGTCCTTTGGCTTATGGGAGTGAAGTTCGGCGTCTTCAGCGCCCTGGTGGTAGAGGCAATGACCAAGCTGGTGAACGTGGTGGGAACCATCAACCCGGGGAACCTAGGAACCTTTGAGGGCGGAAACATGCTCATCGGGAAGTTGTTCGGCTTGACGGGCGCGACAGGATTGGCTTTGGGACTCGCAAGGCGACTAAGGGGGTTCTTCTGGGCCGCCGTGGGCGGAATCTGGCTCTTCATTTTAACTAGGTCAGGAAGCCACGGGAATGCCGAAGGCTGCGACGGTGCCCCAGGCATCGCGAAAGTAAATACCAGGGCGCAAGTCGAACCTCCCTCGGGCGTCGCGGCGGAGAGCAAACTCGCTGTTGCCATTCTTCTGACCAAAGGAAGAACGGGCAATGGGGAATTCGGAACTGGGCTTGCTCGTGTCGGCTCGCTGCCGATTCTGCTCCGAAACACTTTGGCCGCGCACAAGCTAGGGACGTCACACATCATAGTTATAGTTGATCCCATCCTGAGGCCAGGCGTGCAGCGCGAGTTGTGCTCGACGGGGCGTCTGGCAGAATCTGTCGAATGGATTGACGGAAAAGCTGACCTGCCCGTCTTGCAAAGACTGCAGCTCATCGCCAGTCAGGCGGGCAGCGAACGCCTGGTCATCATCGACGGTAGCGCGACGTATCATCCATCCTTGTTCCAAAAGGCCAAGGAGTGGGTCGAAGAAAGCGTCGGCTTAGTGCTGATCAGTGGCGGCAAACCTATCGGCATTTATGCATTCACCACTCAAGCGATTTGCGATTTCAAGAACTCTTACACAGCGCAAACCGGAACGCTCCAGGAATTACTCGCACCATTCACCGAGTTTCACTCTGTCGCTAAAATTCCGGTTGCGGAGGAATTGTGGCAGCGCGTTGATACGGAAGAAGACCGCCACTCAGCAGAACAAAAACTGGATCGCTGGCTGGTTAAACCCACGGACGGCATTTTCGCTCGGCTAAACCGCCGGATGTCCATACCCATCAGTCGGCAGCTCATCAAATTTCCGGTGACTGCAAACATGGTGACCATATTTACGCTTGGAGTCGGCTTTGCTTCCGGCGCATTCTTCGCTTTCGGCGGTTATTGGAACACATTGCTGGGCGCATTGTTGTGCCTGTGGTCGAGCATCCTGGACGGGAGCGACGGAGAGGTTGCTCGTTTGAAACTCCAGGAGTCGGCTTTCGGCTGCTGGCTCGAGACGATATGCGACTACTTATTTTATTTGTTTCTTTTTGCCGGCATGACCATAGGCCTATGGAGAAGCTCGGGAGCCAGAATGTATCTCGTATGCGGCCTCCTGCTTCTCTTTGGAGCAATCGCAAGTTTCCTCGCAACAGGATGGCAGAGGCATCGACTTGCCGGCGAGCGTCCCGAGCAGATGCTCAAAATCTGGCAGACCCAAGCTGAGAGTCGGTCATCCAATCCTCTTTTGTACTTCGGGCGGCATACCGAGTTCATCATCCGGCGCTGCTTTTTCCCGTACGCCATGCTTGTCCTTGCTCTTCTTAACATAATGAACGTGGCGTTCGTCCTTAGCGCGATAGGAGCCAACCTGGTATGGCCCATCGCGTTGTACTCCTCGCACGCTTTTGGCCGAGGTCCGGGGTCAGGAGTGGAAGTTCCTGCAGCGCCCCGAGGCTGGAATCCGTATACGTCAATATGCACCGGCTCTGCCTCAAGGACCGACTGTTGATCTAACTAGAGCGAATCGGCGAAGGACGTTGGTCACCGTACGGTCTCGCACTAAGAATCGAAGCGTCTGGCTCATTTTGGCGGCCGTGTTGGCGCAGGAGAGTGCAAAGTTCAGAGAATCGACCTTCCGGGACTACACTTGTCGCTGCATCCAATCCAACTCAGCGCGACAGCTGTCGCTGAACTCTCTCAAGGGATTTTGGCCATTCACGGCCCGAGATTCTATCTGCTCGGGCGTCAGGTTGGGTTGGGGATAGGTGTTCAGAATAGTTTTTATGATCTGTTCGGCAGTTTGCAGAACCGGCTCCGATGAGCTAAGGCGAATGCGGCTCAGCAGCGCATAAACGGGTATCATTTTTTGAATATCACGGTCGTTGTGTTCCATGGCGTCGACAAGCAAGCGAGCGCTTTCGCCAATGAAATCGGAATACAGCGCCTCGCGGCGCACAATCTGCTTTCCCAACAAGTCGCGCCTGTCCTGAAATCTTTGTGTGATCCACGTCCCAACGGCCGAACCTAGGGCGCCGACAATTGAACCAGAGATGGCCGCCAGGCCAGTGATCACCCCTGTATTCATCGACCCTCCAAACGTAGCCTGTCCTAGAGTACGCACCAATGTCAGCGTAGCTATTTGTGTTGCAACCCCACACTTGCAGAGCATGGCCATTTCCAATGAGTCGAACTCTTCCGAACTCGTTAAACCCCGGTTTCGCAAGGGGCTTGCACTGGCCATCGAATTTTCAACAATGTTCGCTAGCCATCACGCGACAGATTCTCGACGATTCTGTCAATCGAGAGACGGGAAAGTGCCGCCGCGATTTCTGGCTCTTCGTTGAACGGTTCGTAAAGCGTTCAACCGGGACAGCTTGCGGTTTCGCCTCATCTCGTAGTTGGTTGGCGACTGCATTGCGTGGTTCAAAGGCGCAGGCAACCCTGGTCTTTGAAGTACGACTGCGGTTACCAATCGCTGGGCAACTGAGCTTCTCGGAGAGAATTCTTGATGAGGATTGGCGAAACGATGCGCGAGGCAGATTGGCAAGCGATTGCCAGCCGAGCGGCGGGGATTCTCGTTCTGATAGCGGGGGTGCTTCTCGCCGCAAGCTTGTGCGGTGCCAGTACTTCAGCCGAGCACCCAGTGCCGAGCATCTTTGATCCGCACTCAACGCCAGCGGTGTCGATCCAACACCTATCTCATTTCGTCCTCGGCATCACTGGGCTGATTTTTCTGGTCGTGTTTGGCCTATTGAGCTATGTCGTAGTGAAATTCCGCAGCCGAGTCGCGGGCGCGGGGCGTGAGCCAGCTCAGGTGTATGGAAGCACGCAGATTGAACTGGCCTGGACCGTGATCCCAATCCTGATCGTCGTCGTGCTGTTCGTCGCCACAGCCCGCGTGATTCACGCCGTCGAGGATGCTCCAAAACCCTCTACGGCCGTAGAGGTAATTGCTATAGGGCACCAGTTTTGGTGGGAATTTCGGTATCCCGAACTCGGCATCGTCACCGCGAACGAACTCCATATCCCTCTGAGCGACCCCGCTCATCCCACACCGACATACTTGAAATTGCTCTCTGCCGACACTGATCACAGCTTCTGGGTCCCACAGCTTGCGGGAAAGACAGATTTGATTCCGAATCGCGTAAACGAGACGTGGCTGGATCCTCATGAGATGGGCCTATTTCTGGGCCAGTGTGCGCAGTACTGCGGTACACAGCACGCGAAGATGCTCTTGCGCGTATACGTCGATGGCCCGGAAGACTTCAGAGCTTGGGTACGCGAGCAACAACAGCCAGCAAATCAGGATGAAAAAGAAGCCGCGGGAAGACACGTCTTCGAAAGCACCGCCTGCCTAAACTGTCACGCAATTGCCGGGACAAACGGCACTGGGCGTTTTGGTCCCGACCTGACCCATCTGATGAGCCGTCGCACGATTGCGTCGGGCGCGGCGGAGAACAACGCGCAAAATCTTCGGCTGTGGATTCAAAATCCGGACGCTATCAAAACAGGTTCTCTAATGCCGGCGATGAAGTTGAGCGACACCGAGCTGGACGCACTCGTGCGCTACCTGGAAACACTGCACTAAGAAAGAGGATGGAAGATCCACCATGTCATCGGATGCCATAGCCATTCAAACTGCGGAAGCCACGGGCCAGCCGTGGGTTGAAACACTGCACGAGTGGGTGACCACGGTCGATCACAAGCGCCTGGGCATTCTGTATATCCTCTACGCCCTGTTTTTTCTCGTTATCGGCGGTATCGAAGCAACCGTCATTCGTATCCAGCTGATGCGACCGCACAACGATTTTGTTTCGCCCCAGGTGTTCAACCGCATGTTCACCATGCATGGTACGACCATGATTTTCTTTGTGGCCATGCCAATCCTGTTCGGCTTTGCCAACTACCTTGTGCCGTTGATGATCGGCGCGCGAGACATGGCGTTTCCGCGCCTGAATGCGTTCAGTTTTTGGCTGACGGCGTTCGGTGGACTGCTGCTTTACTTCAGCTTCCTCGGCGGGAGTGGATTATACGGTGCTGGTAACGCACCCGACGTGGGGTGGTGGGCGTATGCCCCTTTGGCCTCGCGCGCGTTTTCGCCAGGTCACAGCTCCGATTATTGGACCATCGCCCTATTGGCTTCGGGCTTCGGCAGCATCGGGACAGCCATCAATATCATCGCCACAATCATTTCGATGCGTTGCCCAGGAATGAAGCTAAGCCGTATGCCTCTTTTTGCATGGCTGAATCTAGTGATGTCGGGCATGGTCTTGCTCGCAATTACGCCACTCTCGGCGGCACAAATCATGTTGCTCGTGGATCGCTATCTAGGCGGCCATTTTTTCGATACTCAGGCGGGTGGTTCGGCCACGCTGTGGATGCACTTCTTTTGGATATTTGGACATCCAGAGGTGTACGTCCTGATTATTCCCTGCTTCGCTTTTGCCTCTGAAATTATTCCAGTATTTTCACGCAAGCCGATTTTTGGATACCCCGTAATGGTGGGTGCCACGGTTTGTATCGCTTTTGTGAGCATGAGTGTTTGGGCGCACCACATGTTCACCATCGGGATGAGCTCCTACGCCAACAGCTTTTTCACGATTACGACGATGGCGGTGGGCGTGCCAACCGGCATCAAGATCTTCAATTGGTTAGGCACAATGTGGGGAGGCAAGATCCAGTTCAAGACGCCGATGCTTTTCTGCATCGGGTTCCTATTCCAGTTTTTGATCGCCGGTCTCACCGGCATCATGCTGGCATCGTCACCCTTCGACTGGCAGTTGAGCGGTTCCTACTTTGTCGTCGCCCACTTCCACTATGTGATCGTCGGCGGGATTTTGTTCGCCCTCTTCGGAGCATTTTATTACTGGTATCCCAAGATCACCGGAAGAATGCTGAATGAAGGCCTGGGTAAGCTCCATTTCTGGCTATTCTTGATCGGATTCCATCTCACCTTCGATCTGATGCACATTCCCGGCTTGCTCGGGATGCCGCGGCGCATTTACACGTACGAGCCCGGACGCGGTTGGGACACGCTGAACTTTCTTGTGACCATCGGCGCATTCGTCCAGGGGATCGCCACTCTCGTATTCGTCGCTAATCTTATTTTTTCTTATTTTAAGGGAGCCAAAGCGGGAAACGATCCGTGGGATGCCTGGACGTTGGAATGGTCCATCAGTTCGCCACCCCCAGCCTACAACTTTGCTTCGATCCCTGCAGTCTCGAGCCGCAGACCATTGTGGGATTTAAAACATCCGGAAGATCCCGACAGCCGTTATGAGTAAAGGAATCGATCAATGAGCGCGATTACGACTCCGCTGCAAGAAACAGCCGTGACTTGGAAGCTTCCCTATCGAGGGAAGATCGGGATGCTGTGTCTCATCATCGCGGAATCCGCCATCTTCACAATTTTCGTTGTCGCCTATCTGTTTTACGTAGGAAAGAGCATTACCGGACCGACTCCCCGCGAAGTGTTAGAAACGCCCATCTTCTTCACCCTCTGTCTACTCTCAAGCAGTCTAACGATCCACTTCGCGGGAAAGTTTCTGGAACGAGGCAGGCGAGGAGCGTTTCTCGGCCTATGGTTGCTCACCATCGTGCTAGGTGTCCTTTTTCTATACGGCACCGGCCAGGAGTGGCACCGATTGATCTACGAACACGGGCTGACCATCTCTACGAATCTTTTTGGTACAACGTACTACTCGCTGGTTGGGCTACATGCCTGTCACGTTTCCGCTGGGCTCGTCGCGCTGAGCATCGTGCTGTTCTTTGGACTGGCTGGGCGCGTTGGGCCGGAGCAGTCCGCTCACGTCGAGGTGCTTTCCCTGTACTGGCATTTTGTCGATGTTGTGTGGGTGGTTGTTTTCACCGTGGTTTACGTTCTGGGACGCTGAGGAGAAGGAAATGGCAACGCTGGCATCCATGGAACAAGCAGAGCAGAGCCCCTGGGCCCCGGCTGAGATCAAAGTGCCCGCATCCACGGCGTGGCCCCTCGTTTTAGCTTTTGGGTTCACCTTGATGTTCGCCGGTCTTCTTACCAGTGCGTCGGTGAGCGTTTTGGGCGTCGTGCTCGTTGTCGTGGGTTGCGTCGGCTGGTTCCGAGAGGTGTTTCCTCACGAGCATGAGGAAACTGTGGGGGTCGTGCTCGAAGAGCAACGCATAACGACGCAGCGCCGCATTGTCGAACGTGTGCCCATTGCTCCAACTCTCGTGCGTGCCTGGCTTCCTCTCGAAACGTACCCCGTATCGGCTGGCATAAAGGGCGGCCTGGCGGGAGGAGTAGCGATGGCCGTTTTGGCCTGCGTCTATGGGCTCGTCAAAACCGGAAGCATCTGGTATCCCATCAACCTCCTTGCCGCTACTGTCTACGCGGAATCGTTCAAGCTCGGACCCGCCCAATTGAATTCGTTTCATGCGGACAGTTTCGCGATCGCCCTGGTTTTGCATGGGATCGGATCCGTCTTCGTGGGGCTGCTCTATGGTGCGATGCTCCCCATGTTCGCGCGGCGGCCGATTGTACTCGGAGGGCTGATTGCTCCAGTGCTGTGGTCTGGACTTCTGTATTCGATCATGCAGCTACTCAATCCCTTGCTTGCAAGCCACATTAACTGGATTTGGTTTATGGCTTCGCAAATTGCATTCGGCGTTGTCGCCGGCATCGTCGTCGTGCGCCAGGAGCGTGTCTCAACCCGTGAGAACCTGCCTTTCGTCGTACGCGCGGGAATTGAAGCTCCCGGAATGATCCCGCCGCGAGAAAGCGGGGAGAAAAAGCCGTGAACGCATTTCGGCATGTTTGCGCTTGCGCGGCGCTCGCCGCGACCCTGGCTTCGGGTTGTGGCGCGCCACACGGCCAGCCGAGCAAGGATTCGGAGGTTCCAGCGCCGAATCAGATTTTGGAATTTGGCACTCTGTACGCTGAAAACTGCGCTGGCTGTCACGGAGCGGACGGACGGGGAGGAGCAGCCATCGCGCTGGCCAATCCAGTTTACCTGGCCATCGCGGATGATGCGTCCATCCGCGAAGTCATCGTCAAGGGCGTGAGGGGAACCGCGATGCCGGCCTTCGCCGAGAGCTCTGGCGGAATGCTGACGGATGCGCAGATCGACGTGATCACCAAAGGAATTCGCTCGCGTTGGAGCCAGCAGGGAGTTCCGGACACGGTTACTGCGCCTTCTTACGCGCCTAAATCGGCAGGGGACGCCCAGCGAGGCGAAGTCGCTTATAGGACCTACTGCGAGTCTTGCCACGGTCCCGGCGGTGGCGGTGGACGCAAAGCGCAGCGCCATTACCGATGATTCGTTTCTTGCGCTCGTCAGCGATCAAGGACTGCGCACGATCGTGATCGCGGGCCGTCCTGAATTGGGCGCGCCCGATTGGCGTGGAAACTTGCCGGGAAAACCGATGTCGGAGCAGGAAGTCACCGACGTAGTTGCGTGGCTCGCCTCGCGGCGGGTCCAAAACCCGGGACAACCTTACTCTGCTTCGAATTACACCCAGCACCAGGAGTCGGAAGATGTCAGACGAAAATAAAATTTCCCGGCGCGGACTGTTCATGAAGTTGGGAATTCTCTTCAATGGGCTGGTCGCGGCCGCTCTTGCCGTACCGATCGTAAGATTTCTTTCTTCTTCGATCACGCGAGGACGCGCGGGCGCCTACCTGTCCTGGGTGCCTCTCGGTCCGCATCAGCGAATTCCCCGAAGGTGAGACGCGCCTGGCTACGTTCCGAAATCCTAACGTGATGCCGACCGACGGCAAGACCGTGGACACCGCCTGCTGGGTCCGCCGCATCGAAGGCGAGCAATTCCAGGTCTTTGCCGTCAACTGCGCGCATCTGGGCTGCCCCGTCCGTTGGTTTCCGCAATCCGGTTTGTTCATGTGTCCGTGTCATGGCGGCGCGTACTACCGCGACGGCTCTCGCGCGTCAGGTCCGCCGGAACGGGGGCTTTTTGAATATCCGAACAAAATTGAGAACGGTTTGATCACCATTCAGGCCGGCGAACTGCCCACGCCCGGGCGCCAGCGCCGCTCTCCTCCAAACGAAACCGCCATGCACTGTCTTAGCTCAGATTGGGGAATGGTTTGACCGGCGCTTGCAGCTCGCGGCTCCGATTCGCGAAGCTGCGGAGCATCCCGTGCCTCGAAACACGGCAAGCTGGTGGTACGTCTTTGGCAGCGCCGCGCTCACCGTATTCATCTTGCAGACTCGTCACCGGGATCTTGCTTGCCTTGATCTACGTCCCTTCGGCCAGCGAGGCGTGGAGCAGTCTGCAGGCTTTGAACCACGACGTAACTCTCGGGTGGTTCATCCGCGCGATGCACGGATGGGGCTCGAATTTCATGGTGGCGATTGTTCTGATTCACATGGTCCAGGTGTTTTTGTTTGGGGCCTACAAGTTTCCGCGGGAGCTTACCTGGATTATCGGCGTGTTCCTTTTGCTGATGACACTGGGCATGGCTTTCAGCGGGCAGGTGCTGCGCTTCGATCAGGATGCCTACTGGGGACTCGGAATCGGCGCCTCAATCGCGAGCCGCGTTCCTGTTCTCGGTCCCGCGATCGTGAAGTTGATGCTCGGCGGGCCGATCATCGCTGGTGCCACGCTTTCCCGATTCTTTGCGCTGCACGTATTCGTGATTCCGGGAATGTTGATCGGCTTCGTGTGCACTCCATCGTGTTAATGGTTCGTGAAACTGGGAATCAACGAATGGCCCATGCCCGGACGCCTGGTGAAGCGCGCAACTTACGTCAGCGAATATCACGAACTGACGAAGAAAGATGGCGCAGCCGTTTGTTCCCTACGCCATCTGGAAGGATATGTTCTTTGCGGCTTTCATTCTCTTGGCCGTCGCGGCATGCGCGCTATACTTCGGTCCGTTCGGGCCAACCGGTCAGGCCGGATCCCACGATTATCCAGACGGCGCCGAAGCCCGATTACTTTTTCCTGTGGCTCTATGCTTTGCTCTCATTGCTTCCGCCATCTATGGAGACTCCAGCGCTACTTGATTGGCCCGGTGCTGGTGATTATCGGTTTGCTCCTTCTGCCATTTCTCTCCGGCGAAGGAGAAAAGAGTTGGGAGCGGCGGCCGATTGCGGTTTTGACCGTTCTGCTGATCGCAATAACGCTAGGGACATTCACACATCTCGCCGGATTTACTCCTTGGAGTCCGCATATGAACGCGTGGAGCGGCGATCCGGTGCCGGAACGATTCTTGTCATGGTGCAACTGCACTTCAGCGGCAAGGAGCGCTGGTCTTTCAGGACAAACAATGCCGCAATTGCCATTCGCTCGGTGAGCTCGGCGGACAAAGGGGGCCGGCGCTCGATAGCGTTGCCGTGCGGCTCACGCAAGACCAGCTCATCCGCCAAGTGATTCAAGGGGGCGGCAACATGCCGGCCTACGGAAAAAATTTGAGTCCGGCGGAAACCACGGCGCTTGTCGCGTTTCTCGAAACCCTACATCCCGCCGGCCAAGCTCCCGCCCATGATGCCGCGCGCGATATCGTGCTAAGGGAGAGCGGCACGCGTCATTAGGAAAATTTCATGCCGTCCACACACCACACCGCCATGGGAATGTCGTCGTCTTCGAGTGCGACCATCCTTGTCACTCTTGTTCTTATGGCCTTTTTGTATGTGCGCGGCTGGCGTCGCATGCAACGGGCTTCTGCAAGCGCCATTCCCGGCTGGCGGTTGGCGAGTTTCCTTTTCGGAATGTCGTTGGTCTGGGCAGCGCTCGGCTCGCCACTCGCTGCCTACGATCATGACTTGTTGACGGTGCACATGATCCAGCACTTGTTGCTGATGACCTTTGCTCCGGCGCTAATCTTGCTGGGCGAACCCTTGCTCGGTTTCTGGCATGGATTGCCACGATTTGGAAAGAGTCTTGCTTGGGCCCTTGTTTCGACGCCCATTGTTGCAACGGTTTGGTCGCGCGAACTTTCCCGGCCGGCATTGTGCTGGAGTGTTTCTGCCCTGACACTCGTGGGATGGCATGTGCCAGCACTGTTTACATTGGGGATGCATTCAGAAGTGTGGCACTGTCTCGAGCAGGCGTCGTTTTTGGCGGCGGGGTTTCTTTTCTGGTGGCCGGTTATTCAACCGTGGCCGAGCGTCTCAACGGGGCCGCAATGGTCGACCCTTATTATACCTTTTTCTTGCCACGCTGCCGTGCGACATCCTCTCCGGATTTCTTGTGTTCTCTGACCGTGTTGCATATCCCCTCTATTTTTCCATGCCGCGACACTTTGGCTTTTCTGTCTCTGGAAGATCAGCAGTGCGCGGCTGCGCTGATGTGGACCTGCATCACGCTGGTCTATCTGGTGCCTGCGACGATTCTCAGCACCCGGCTGCCTCTCGCCGCGGAGTTTCTACCGTGGCGACTTGGGGCAATCGGAATTGCGTGGCGGTGCCGCATCGCAGAGGGATTCGCAGCGCTTGGAGGCTGTCTAAAGATGGCAACCGAGCCCATTCTTGCGAGCGCTCGACGTATCTGCGGTTCGAGGCCGTCGCATCGCGAACTCCAATGTGTTGTTCGACTATTGGGAGCTAACGAAGCCCGAAATCAACTTCCTAATTGCCATCACTGCGGCGGCTGGGTTCTGGATTGGCTCGCCCGCATCGCCTCCGCATTTTCCATGGATGCCGTTCGTTCACACACTCTTGGGCACAGTTTTCGTCGCTAGCGGAGCAGGAACTCTGAATCAGCTGATCGAGTTGCGGTACGACGCGCAAATGCGCCGAACCGCGCGGCGGCCACTCGCCTCGGGACGAATTGCTCCCTCGCATGCTTTGTGGTTCGGAGTTTTGTTGTCCGTTTTTGGTGTCGATGTACCTCGCCATTTCGACGAATGCTCTTGCATCGCTCCTGGCCACACTCACCCTTCTCAGCTACTTGTTCTTATACACACCGCTAAAACGGATTACACCCCTGTGCACTTTGGTCGGCGCGATCCCTGGCGCTGCACCACCGTTAATCGGCTGGGCAGCAGCGCGCGGGCATCTCGACCCAACGGCTTGGGTGCTGTTCGCGATTGTTTTCCTCTGGCAGTTCCCACATTTCATGTCCATCGCGTGGATGTATCGCGAAGACTACGGGCGTGCCGGCTACCTCGTCTTGCCCGCGGGAAAGCTCAAAGACCGCTTTGTTACATGGCAGTGCCTACTGCCCGCCCTAGGCCTTTTCGTAGTGGCCACCGTTCCCGCACTTCGCGGTCAGGCAGGACTCGTCTACTTTGCAGGGGCTCTCGTTCTTGGAGGCGTCTTTCTCTACTACAGCGCACGTTTTGCCCTTCAACGCTCTGTTACGGGCGCACGGCATGTTGCTTTTTGCCTCCATCCTTTATCTCCCGGTGCTGTTTGCTTTGCTCATATTGGACAAGAAATGAATGCGAAAAAGAAAGGACTTGAAAGGAGTGGCCCGACAATGTTGAGTGCAGTTCGATTCCCGGGAGTACTCCTATCCGCGATCTTGCTTTCGCTTGTCCAACCTGTCTCCCATGCCCAGGACATTGAGCCATTCAAATACTTTCGCGACTATGTTGGGCTGCACGAAGATCAGATTACGGCAATTCGAAATGGAAAGGCCGTTGCCAAGATTGTTGAATCCAGCACGCCAGACGAAGTGTTCGTATTCGGTTCCGTGTATGTGCGTTCGACTCCCGAAGAATATTTGAAGCTCGCTTCGGACATCGCTGAACTTCGCAAGCTTCCGAACTATCTGGCGATCCGAAAGTTCAGTGATCCTCCGCAGCTTTCCGACTTGGAAGGTTTCACTCTGGAGGCCGACGACATCAAGCAACTGAAAAACTGCGAGCCCGGCCAATGCGATGTCCAGTTGCCCTCCGAGGCGATGGATGCGTTTAAACAGTCGGTGAACTGGTCTGCTCCGGACACGGCAAACCAGGTGAATCGGCTTGGACAGAAAATGGCGCTCGAGGCATTAGAGAAATACATCCAGGGAGGGAATGCAGCGCTCGGAGCATACCGGGACAAACACCATCCGGCAGAAGTGGCGGAGACGTTTCGGTCCTTGCTCAGCCGCTCGAAGGCGCTTCCTGTTTATCTACCGGAACTGGATCGCTATCTGCTCGATTATTCGGAAGCGGGATCAGAAAACATCCAGTCCCAGTTTTACTGGGAAAAAGTAAATTTCGGACTCAAGCCCACTCTTCGGATCGTGCAGGCTGTAGTTTATCGAGGATCGCGCTCGACGGACCCGGCCTACGCCATTGCCGTGAAGCAGCTTTACGCGAGCCACTATTTCGAGACCGCTCTTGACCTGACTGTCTGCGTCCGCGATCAGGAAAATCCCGAGCGCCCCGGATTCTATCTGATCACCCTCAAGGGTTCTCAACAGGCGGGTTTGACAGGATTGAAAGGCGGCATCGTGAGAAAAGTCGTCGTTGATAAAACCCGCTCTTCGCTCGAACGAGCACTCGAGCAATCAAGCAAAAGTTGGAGAGCCGGACCGACTGATTCATATCGCGGCTACACTGTGGAGATAAATGGTTTTTCCTGACCGTCGTACGGCAAGCGTTTGCTGACAATCCTGCTCTTTGCGTTGGCGCTGGCGATCGTCTACGTCGCGCGCACGGTCATCGTTATTTTTGCTTTTTCGATTCTGTTCGCTTATCTGATTAACCCGATTGTCCGATTCTTGCAGCGCCACTCTCTGTTTTTCAGAAACTTGAGAGGGCCGCACATTTTGGAAGCCTATCTCGCAATCATTGTCGTGGCCGTTCTGCTTTCCCACGGCCTGCGTTCCGGATTTTCGCAAGAACGCCGGCCGGATTCTCTCGGCAATCCCGGCGATCACGACCAAGGTTTCTTCCGGAGAAATTGCCAGACAACCTTGGAAGCAACCTCGGGTGGGCCGATGAGCGCGCCGATCAGATCCAGCGTCTTCCTCGCGCGCCATCGCTCGAATATCGAGCACGCCCTGGGAGAAATGGAACAGGCTGCGCCGGCGGCGTTCGCCGGAATCCTGGTGATTCCGATTCTTGCAATCTTTTTCTTGAGCGACGGCGAAAAGCTGGCCGATCAGATCATTCGTCTCGTGGCCACGAAGGAAAATCAAGGTGCCTTGGAGTCGCTGGCCGGCGAATTGCACGTCATGTTGCAGCGTTACATCCGGGCAAAAGTGATTCTGGGCGGACTATCTCTCCTCTATTGCTCGATTGCGATGTTGGTGTTGGGCTTTCCGAACGCGATAGCGCTGGGAATTCTCGCCGGAATACTCGAATTCATTCCGGTGGCCGGCTGGATCATCGCAGCGGCAACGATCGTCACTGTGGGGGTTCTCACTCACTCGCACTGGATATGGATGCTTACGCTACTTGCTGTCTGGCGAATTTTGATGGACTACGGTATTGCGCCGCGCGTCATGGGACACGAACTCGAAATTCACCCCTTACTCGCAATCTTCACCCTGATGGTGGGCGGCGCGGTGGGCGGAATCGTGGGGATCTATCTATCGGTGCCGCTGGTCGCCGCCTTGCGGGTCATTTACCGGAGGTTTGCTCCGCCTCCGGTCGGTGCGACGATCCCGGGCAGTTTTGTTGACAGCCCCGATGCAAGAGGAGAGACATCCGTGATGGCCTGAGGGCTGTCTTGAGTACTGAGATGATTAAGGAACGAGTTGCGCCTGCTGCTGATGCAAGTCACGAACTGATCGGAATTAGTGTCGCCAACCGAAACGTGATTTCGGCAAACATTTTCAAAATAGGACCAGCCCCTCTCGCGCACTTTGCGTGGTTCGTCGTCGCGTACAACGTCGCCGTCATCGCCTGGGGCGCCTACGTGCGCGCGACCGGATCGGGGGCAGGATGCGGCAGTCACTGGCCTCTCTGCAACGGCGGATACCTGCCAATGACGTCCCAAGCGGTGATCGAATTCTCGCACAGAGTAACGAGCGGTCTGTCGCTTGTGTTTGTAGCCGTTCTCTTGATTTTCTGCTGGCGTCGCACTGCAAAGGGCGACTGGTCTCGCTACTCGGCTGTTGCCGCGGCTGTGCTTTTGCTCAATGAAGCTCTCCTCGGAGCCCTGCTGGTCTTGTTCGATCACGTTGGCGGCTTGGACCGATCCGCAACCCACGCTCTTTTTTTGTGTCTGCATTTCGGAAATACCCTCCTGCTGCTTGCTGCTCTGGCTCTAACCGCATGGTGGATTTCCAGTGGCGGCCGGCGCTTTAGCGCGGTTCGAAAGCCCGATCTGACGATCGCAACGGTACTTGGCCTGGTCTCGGTAATGGTCATCGGAATCACCGGCTCTCTGGCCAGTTTCGGCGACACTATCTTTCCTCCCGACTCACTGCCGCACGCTGTCATGCAAGACTTCTCATGGAGCAGTCACATGCTGCTGCGCTTGAGGGTTCTCCATCCAATCGCCGTAGTTATCGGTTCCATCTATGTTTTGTGGCTGCTCCAGGCTTTCTGGGGAAAGCAAGAACGCTTGGCGTGGGTGCCCCTTCTTACCATCACACTGGCTGGCCAAATTGCGCTCGGCGCAATGAACGTGATTCTCTTGGCGCCTGTCTGGCTGCAGATGACGCATCTACTCGTTGCCGAAATATTCTGGATCCTGCTCGTACTTGCGTCCGCCCATCAGTTGCTTGCCGGCCCCCATCCGGGCCTCCCGCTTTTCCGAAAGAAGAGCACCTCGGCTAATTGGGGTTTTGACTTCAAGACTGCGGATCATATCAGCCACGGCGGAGGGCACTCTTCATGAGACGACGACTTGAGATTGTTCGAGAACACGACAGCCGCGCGCGTTCATTCGCAAGCATCGAGGACGCCATTTCGGCAATACGCGCGGGACAGATGGTGATCGTAGTTGACGATGAAGATCGCGAAAATGAAGGTGATTTGACCATTGCTGCAGAGAAGGTCACACCTGAGGTGGTCAACTTCATGGCCCGGTATGGCCGCGGATTGATCTGCTTAGCGATGACACCGGAGCGTCTTGACGCGCTCGAAATTCCGCTAATGGTGCTGCAGAACAGCTCGCGATTTGAAACCGCTTTTTGTGTCAGCATCGAGGCGAGGGCAGGTACAACTACGGGAATTTCAGCCGCGGATCGTTCAGCCACCGTGCGTGCAGCGATAGACCCTTCGACGAAGCCTTCGGATCTTGTTCGCCCCGGCCACGTGTTCCCTTTGCGTGCCAAGTGCGCTGGAGTGTTGGCCCGTGCTGGACAAACGGAAGCGGCCGTAGACTTGGCACGGCTGGCCGGCCTGCATCCTTCAGGCGTCATCTGCGAAATCATGAACAAGGATGGCACCATGGCCCGCGTGCCGCAGCTCAGTCGTTTCGCACGCCGGCACAATTTGCCGTTAATCACCGTCGCGGACTTGATCACCTACCGGATGCGTACGGAGTCGCTGGTAAAGTGTGTGGCTTCCACGAACCTGCCGACCGAATACGGGGAGTTCCGTCTTCACGCATTCGAGAATCAAATCGACAAGCAAACGCACATCGCCCTTGTGTGCGGCGACGTGGGAGATGGGCGGGACATCCTCGTGCGCGTGCACTCCCAGTGCCTCACCGGCGATGTTTTGCGTTCGGCGCGTTGTGACTGCGGCGCACAGCTTGACAAAGCCTTGCGCCGGATAGCGACAGAACGCCGGGGAGTTTTACTTTACTTGAACCAAGAAGGACGAGGGATCGGCCTGGCCAACAAGATTCGCGCTTACGGCCTGCAGGATGAAGGACTCGACACGGTAGAGGCCAATGAACGCCTCGGATTTAAACCCGATCAACGAGATTATGGCATCGGCGTGCAGATCCTGCGAGAACTAGGCGTGCGCTCCATGCGTCTACTAAGCAACAATCCCCGCAAGTTGGTCGCCGTCGAAGGCTATGGGTTATCTGTGACGGAATGGCTGCCGCTCGAGATCCCCGCGTCAGCTTCGACACTGCGGTATCTGACGACCAAACGAAACAAGCTCGGGCACGTTTTGCGTAGTCTATAGCCCCGCACGTTCTCGAAAAGGCCGCTCCTGTGTTGAGCAGTCGCGACGCCCTTTTTGTCCAAGGTCCAGGCAAATCCACAGATACAACCCCCCACTCATTTCGCTCTCGTTAACTACTTCCCGGAGCCGAAGTACCTCCTCTGGTTGGATTTGGCTTTCCTCACGTCCGTCAAATCTTAGGCAATTGCGTGAATCTGTTGACGGCGATTTTTGACCCCGGGACCAATTCGCGAAGATAACGCGTCTCTTTTCAGCGCGCCAAAGTGGCAACGCATTTGGCAAATGAGATGCACTTGATCCGCGTGGCATTCACAAAGGATCAAGATCCCTAAGAGAGGAAGCTACATGTCGAGTCCAACAAAAGAAATTAAAAAAGCTGTCGCACTTCCTCAGCCGAATTCTGACTTCTACCAACTCGCAGAGACTTTGCCCGCCGAGGAGTTGGCGATCGTGAAGCAGGTTCGCACGTTCATGGAGACGAAAGTCGCACCGATCATCACGAAGTATTGGGTCGAGGACTCTTTCCCATTTGAATTGTTGCCCGCGATTAAGGAACTCAATATCGGCGGCGTTGCCATGAACGGGTATGGCTGCCGGGGCGGAAGTGCGCAACTGTTTGGCTTGATCGCCATGGAGATGGCGCGCGTCGATTCCTCAATCGCCACATTCTTCGGCGTACACAACGGCCTCGCGATGGGGTCCATCTATCTGGGCGGTTCAGAGGAACAGAAACAAAAATGGCTTCCGCCGATGGCCCGCTGGGAAAAAATTGGCTGCTTCGGCTTGACCGAGCCTCTCGTCGGCTCGGGAGCCTCGGGCGGCCTTACGACTACGGCCAAGCGTGACGGGGACACATGGATCCTGAATGGCCAGAAGAAATGGATCGGCAATTCTCCGTGGTGCGACATCTCGATCATCTGGGCGCGTGACCTCGCCGACAATCAAGTTAAGGCATTCATCGTCGAGAATAAGACCACGCCCGGCTTCACGGTCGAAAAAATCCAGAACAAGATCGCCCTCAAAGTCGTGCAGAACGGTGTGATCACGATGGAGAACTGCCGCGTTCCGGAGGAAAACCGCCTCCAAGCCGATCAATCGTTCCGCGACACCGCCCGCGTCCTGAAAATGACGCGATTCATGGTTGGTTGGGAGGCCACTGGATGCGCCATGGGCGCTTACGAAAATGCGCTCAAGTACTGCCAGGAACGTTTGCAGTTCGGCAAGCCGATCGGCTCATTCCAGATGGTGCAAGACCTCCTGGCCAAGATGCTCGCCAACATCACCGCTTCGCAGTGCCTCTTGGTGCGTATGTCTCAACTCCAGGCCGAGGGCAAGATGACGGACGCGCATGCCTCACTCGCTAAGGCATTCACGACCGCCAAGTGCCGCGAGACGGTCGCCTGGGCCCGCGAGTTGCTCGGTGGCAACGGCATCGCCGCTGAGTACAACGTTGGGCGATTTTTCGTGGATTCAGAAGCCCTTTACTCCTATGAGGGCACGTTCCAGATGCAAAACCTGATTGTCGGTAAAGCTATCACCGGGCTCAGCGCCTTCATATAGCCAGATGCGTGGAAGCAGCGGTTGGATTTGTCTCGTTACAAGTAGCAAGCGGAAATTGTCGCGGAGAAGGAGATCGTTGTGTCCAAGAAAGTCGCAGATGTCTTGTGTGAGATGCTCGCGAACGCCGGCGTCAAACGCTGTTATGGAATTGTCGGAGATGCCCTCAATCCCTTCATAGATGCACTTCGGCGAAACGGCAGCATCGAGTTCATCCACGTCCGTCACGAAGAATATGGAGTTTTTGCCGCTGTCGCCGAAGCTTACTTAACGGGCGATCCCGGTGGCGGTTTGTGGAACCGCTGGTCCTGGCGTCGTTCATCTCTTCAACGGATTGATGGATGCACGCAAGGAAGGCGCGCCGATTATCGCAATTGCAGGCGACGTCGAAACCAGCATCTTGGACACGTTCACGCTGGAGGAGCTTAATCCGTACAAATTCTTCGATACTGCCTCTCTCTATACCGCGCGGGTCGTCAATCCCGAGCAGGCTCGCTCCGTATTCAACACCGCAATTTTAACCGCGATCTTGGAGAAGGGCCCCACGGTCATTTCTCTCCCCGGCAACATCGCGTCCATGGATGTGGAGGTGGACTCCGCCGAGATAACGATTCCGGCCACCCCGCTCTATGCGCCCTGCCGACGCCGATCTAAATCGCCTTGTGGAAATGATCGACGATGCAAGAACGGTAACAATCTTCGGGGGCGATGGGTGCAGGTATGCTCGTGACGAGGTAATTGAACTTGCAGAAAGATTAAAAGCACCAGTCGGATATGCGCTCCGCGGCAAGCAGTGGCTGGAGCACGACAATCCCAACGCGGTTGGCATGACAGGTTTAATCGGTTACGGCGGAGCTTATGGCGCAATTCATGAGGCCGACCTCCTGTTGATGCTCGGCACAGATTTTCCATTCTCAGAGTTCCTCCCCGGCGACAAAGTGAAGAAAGTCCAGATTGATAAGAACCCGAAGCATATCGGGCGTCGCACGGCTGTCGATCTCGGCCTCGTTGGCGACATCAAGAGCACTCTAAATGTGCTGCTCGAGCGCGTGCAGGAGAAAACTGAAAGTCTCTTCCTCAAGAGGCATATCGCGGAAACAAATTCTTTCCACGAACTTTTGCAGCACTACGTTGATAAGGGTCCTGACATCAAGCCCATCCGTCCGGAATTCTTGGCCAAGACGCTCAGCGATCTGGCTTCTGATGACGCGCTTTTCTTCGCTGACACGGGAACGGCTGTCATATGGCTGGCGCGACATATCAGTGGCGGCAGGGATCGGAGGCTTTTCGGCTCGTTCTCATGGGCGTCCATGGCTAACGCCGCCCCCAATGCCTTTGGTGCACAGTTGGCATATCCAGGGCGGCAAACGATCGCTCTGTGTGGCGACGGAGGCTACGCGATGCTTGCTCTTGGCGATCTTTTGACGCAAGTGGAACGAAGCACTCCCGTCGTTCAGGTCATCCTCAATAACGATTCTTTCGACTTCGTCAAAATCGAACAGCAAGAGGCCGGCATCATCCCCTTCGGAGTGGAATTCAAGAGCCCCAACTTCGCGAAGGTGGCCGAGGCAATGGGTGCAAAGGGAATCCGCATCGAGGAACCTGGCGACGTACGGGACGCGCTTGCCGAGGCTCTTGCCTACAAGGACGGCCCCGTCGTTGTGGATGCAGTTGTGGATCCGCTCGCACTGGCGATGCCGTCGCACGTTCCGTTTCACGCTGTGAAGGGATTCACGTTGAGCATGACCAAGCAGGTACTGAGCGGGAGGATGGACTCAGTCATCAGGACGATGGAACGCAATATCAGGCTCGTGTGAGCTGTTGCGGTGCGCAAGACGGAATGAACAAGTCTCGAAAAAACTGAAACGCAAATCGGAACAATGGGAGAGGAAGGAGCGAATTCAATGTCATCCGCAAATTCAAGAGCAAAGGCCGCAAAATCCGCCGCAAAATCTGGTTCGAGCCGTCTGTTTTTCATGGATCTGGCCACAGGTCGCATCCTTACGTCGAATCCCGACGGCTCCGACTTGAAAACCATCGTCAACGAAGGCAGAAGACTTCCCGACGGCATCGTGGTCGACGTCGCAGGCGGCCACATCTACTGGACAAACATGGGGAATCCGAAGGCCAACGACGGCACGATCGATCGAGCTGACCTCGACGGTGGGAATATCATGAATATTCTTCCGACTGGCAGCACCTTTACCCCCAAGCAACTTCAGCTCGATGCGAAGAACCGCAAACTCTACTGGTCGGACCGCGAAGGTATGCGAGTCATGCGCTCCAATCTCGACGGCTCAAATATCGAAACACTCGTGGAAACGGGGCATGGCGATGCCGACCGGCTTGACGCGAGGAATTGGTGCGTTGGTATCGCGGTCGATGTGAACGGCGGCAAATTTTACTGGACGCAAAAAGGAAACGACAACGCCGGCCAAGGCCGCATTTTCCGGGCTGGCCTCGAACTCCCAAAGGGCCAGACTCCGGCAAACCGCCAGGACATCGAAGTTCTCTACGACAATTTGCCCGAGCCCATCGACCTCGATCTCGACATCAGTAACCGGATGATGTACTGGACCGACCGCGGAGACCCACCGCGCGGCAACACAGTGAATCGGGCTCCGATGGATGTGGCATCCGGGGCGCCCAAAGAGCCGGAAATTATCTTTAATCACCTGATGGAAGGCATCGGCCTTTCATTGGATCTCGCGAACCAGCGCATGTTCCTGACCGATTTGGGCGGATCCGTTTACAGCGCCAATCTCGACGGATCAAACAAGAAAAATCTACTCTTCGCCGAAGGAAATTTGTCCGGAATCGCATACGCGGAGCTTTCTGCAAGTTCTTAGTGCGGCTCCGGTCAGTCTCAACAATTAAGAGGAGAGAATCATGAGTTCGCCGGCTTCTGCTTTGAAACTCGAGAACGTTCTGTACGAAAAGAAGGGTCCGATTGCCTACGTGACCATCAACCGGCCCAAAGTACTCAACGCTCTGAACGCCAAAACCATTTCCGAATTGCGATCCGCGTTCGAAGACGCCCGCGACGATTCCGAGGTGCGTGGAGTCGTTTTCACCGGAGCGGGGGATAAGTCGTTTGCAGCCGGCGCGGACATCAGCGAAATGGCCAATGACACACCGCTCACGGCGGAAGAGAAAACGCGGTCCGGCCAGGCGCTTACTGACCTCATTGAAAACCTCGGCAAGCCCGTAATCGCTGCTGTGAATGGTTTTGCGCTCGGTGGTGGCTGTGAACTGTCGATGGCCAGCACGATTCGAATCGCTGCGGAAACCGCGCGGTTCGGTCAGCCCGAAGTGAAGATCGGAGTGATGCCGGGCTATGGCGGAACGCAGCGTCTTCCCAGGTTGATCGGCAAGGGCCGGGCATTGCAACTCATTCTTTCAGGCGAAATCATCGACGCGCAAGAAGCCCATCGCGTCGGTCTGGTGAATGAAGTTGTTCCCGGCGCCAACCTGATCGCGCGGGTTGAGGCGCTTCTCAACCAGATCATTTCCAATGCACCCGTCGGCGTGAAGTACTCCATCGAGGCGGTAAACAAAGGATCGGATACGAGCCTCGCGGAGGGCCTTCTGCTGGAAGCTTCACTGTTCGCGATTTGCGCGGGAACCGAAGACAAGAAGGAAGGAACATCCGCCTTTCTTGCGAAGCGTGCTCCAAAGTTCCAGGGACGCTAGCGCACAGCGGGGATCAAACTCGTTTTGAGATAGCCATTCAGAAGCGCAGAGAGGAAAAACTCATGGCAGACGAAAACATATTTTCAGGATTGAAAGTCGTGGACCTCGCGAGCTTCATCGCCGGTCCGAGCGCGGCGACGATCTTTTCCGATTTCGGCGCGGACGTAATCAAAGTGGAGCCGCCCGAGGGAGAGCTGTGGAGAATCGGGCAGAAGATCCCGCCGCAGCCGCATTCGGAAGAGCCTTATCCCTTCCAATTGGCGAATCGAAATAAGCGTGGCGTTGCGCTCAATCTGAAAGCTGCGAGCGCGCAGCAGGTTCTCGAGCGGTTAGCCAAGTGGGCCGACGTGTTCATCGTCAACACACCGCATCCCGCGCGCAAGAAATTGAAGCTCGAATATGACGATGTCGCGCAGTGGAATCCGCGTCTGATCTATGCCGATCTCACCGGCTTCGGCGAGAAAGGTCCGGACGCTGCTCTTCCGGGATTCGATCTCACGGCCTATCTGGGCGCGAAGCGGTTTGTTATTCATGACGCGCGATGCTGGAGAGCCGCCGACCTGGCCGGTGGCAGGTAGCGGTGACAATGCAACTGCGGTCTGCATTTATGCCGCGATTGCGACCGCGCTTTATCGTCGCGAACGCACCGGCAAAGGATCCTACGTCACGACTTCGCTGCTCGCAGCGGGTGTCTGGTCGGCCAGCGTCTTTATCCAGGCCGCTCTATGTGGTGCGAGTTTCTATGGGCTGCACGATCGAACACATCCCGCAAATGCAGCTTTGAACACCTATCGCTCTTCCGATGGCACCTGGTTCGTTCTCGTAGCCACTCCGGACAAGGTGCCCGCGGTCCTGAAAGCGATGGGCCGTGAAGATATCCTGACGGATCCGCGATTCTCCGATCCTGCCAAGCTGGCGCAGAACCGGCCGCAACTGACGGCAATGCTCGATGAGATCTTTGGTTCGCAGCCCATGTCGCATTGGTATGAGGTCTTCAACGGCGTTCACGTCCCCTTCGGCGCCGTGCGTGACCCACAGGAAGTCGTGAATGATCCGCAATTGCGAGCGAATGACATCGTCGTTCCACTCGAAGGAGCCGGCGAGAAATTGACCTCGACCATCAGCAGTCCTATTCAAGTGCACGGTGTTACCAAAGTACCTGCCAGGCGCGCGCCGGGAATCGGCGAGCATAACGATGAAGTGCTGAAAGAACTCGGATTCACAGGTGACGAAATCGCAGGCCTGCGTACTAGCGGCGCTGTCCCGCCCGCTCGGCATGCGGAATCGACAGCCGGAGGAGCTCGATGACCGACATTGTTACCGAACGCTCCGGAAGTATCCTGCGAATTCAGTTCAATCGGCCGGCAAAGAAGAACGCGATGACTTCTGCGATGTACGTCACCATGGCCGACCTGTTCAACTCAGCGGCCAGCGACGATGGCGTTCGAGTTGTGCTCTGGCACGGCGCAGGAGACTCCTTCTGCGCCGGCAACGACCTGGAGGATTTTCTTAAGAACCCCATCGGACCGGGTGACAGTCCCCAATCCCGCTTGATCAATGCGCTAATCAATTTCGACAAGCCCATTGTCACGGCCGTGCAGGGCGCCGCCATCGGTGGCGGAACCACCATGTTGACGCACTGCGACTTTGTCTACGCGGGAGAGAGTGCGAAGTTCCAGATGCCGTTCATCAATTTGGCGCTCGTGCCGGAGTTCGGAAGCAGCTATTCGATACCCGCACGGATTGGCTACCTGCGCGCGGCGGAGTTGATTGAGTTGGGACTGCCTTTCAACGCTGCGCGGGCGGCTGAGCTTGGACTTGTGACCCGGGTTGTTCCTGACCAGGAGCTGCTGGCCACGGCGACCGAAACGGCGCAGCAGTTGGCTGAAAAGCCAGCTGGCGCGCTGCAAGCTTGCAAGAGACTGCTAAGGCTGCCTGAACGCAACCAACTTGAACAAGCAGCAAAATTGGAGAATGAGGAGTTCGCCGCGCGGGTACGCTCGGCCGATGCGAAGGAGGCGTTCACGGCGTTTATAGAAAAGCGCCGGCCGGATTTCACGCGGACAAAGAACTCGGCAACTGCCGCCTAGTCGCTGTGCGGCGCCGGCAAAACCAATAAGAGGAGCGAATCATGGCGAAACAGGCTGGAGTTGGAAGCACGGTTTACAAAGTCGTGGAGGTCATCGGAACGAGTACGCAGTCCTGGGAAGACGCTGCGAAGATCGCAGTGGAGACCGCCGGGCGCAAGCTGCGGGGTCTGCGCGTGGCAGAGGTTGTAAAGATGGACATGACTGTCAAGGACGGCAAAGTGCAGGCATACCGCACGCGAGTGTTGCTGTCTTTCAAATATGAAAGCTGAGAGCCCGGAGCACCGGAAGGTCTCGTTCCAGATCAGCCGAGTTGAATCGAGGGAGAGATGTCTCAACCAAGAATTATCATCGTCGGCGCGGGGTTTGGCGGATTAGCCGCCGCCAAGGCTTTGAAGAACACGCCAGCCGAAATTCTTTTGATCGACCGCACCAATCACCACTTGTTTCAGCCTTTGCTTTACCAGGTGGCGACTGCGGTGCTGACGCCCAGTCAGATTGCAACGCCAATCCGCAGCGTTCTTCGGAATCAGAAGAACACGACTGTGATCCTGGGGGAAGTGACGGGCGTAAATAAGGATCAGAAGTGCGTCCTTGTCAACGACGCCGATCGGCAGAACGTACCGATTGCCTACGACTACCTAATACTGGCGACGGGCGCTAGTCACAGCTACTTCGGTCATAACGAATTTGCTGAGTACGCACCGGGTTTGAAGAGCCTGGCGGATGCTGAGGCGGCCCGAAACAAGATTTTGCAGGCGTTCGAGACGGCAGAGGCTGAGGAAGATGCCGACCGGCATCGGGACTTGTTGACTTTCGTCCTCGTTGGCGCCGGTCCCACTGGCGTCGAAATGGCCGGCGCTCTGGCCATTTTCGTGCGAAGCGCGCTGAAATCTGACTTCCGAAGAATCGATCCAACCTCAGCAAGAATTGTACTCGTCGATGCGGCTCCGAAGGTTTTGGGGCCGTTTCCCGAGGGTCTCTCCAAAGCGGCGAAGCAACGGCTCGAGAAGTTGGGAGTCGAAGTTCGGCTCGGACACAGTGTCGATCAGATCGACGCGGAGGGTGTGCTAGTCGCGGGCGAGCGCATCGCAAGCAAAACGGTGATCTGGACTGCAGGCGTCGCGCCCTCGCCGGCGGGCAAGTGGCTGAACGTCGAAACAGATCGCGCTGGAAGGGTGCGCATTCAGAAAGATCTTACGGTTCCCGGCCACCCCGAGATTCTTGTGTTGGGCGATACGGCGTCGCTTGACCAGAATGGCAAACCCCTGCCAGGAGTTGCTCAAGTAGCGATTCAGCAAGGGCGTTATGCAGGAAAGCTAATTCACAGCCGCATCGTTGGCAGTCTCCCTCCGCGCGCATTTAGCTATTTTGACAAGGGCAACATGGCTGTAGTGGGCAAAGGTTTTGCTGTGCTGCAAAGCGGCAAAGTGCAGGTAAGTGGGTTCGGGGCTTGGCTCACTTGGGCTGCCGTACACCTTCAATTTCTGGCTACGTCGAGCCTCCGCTTGGGCGTCTTCTTGCAGTGGATCTGGACCTATATGACGGGGCAGAGGGGTGACCGGCTAATCATCAATCATCATGGTCCAGAATCTGCGAAGTTAGCGCCGGATACATCCGTCAAAGCGACATTCGCGGGTAGGTAGAAGTCTGTTTAAGCACGAAAGGTTCTAATTAAAGGTGACTCACTCTAAGGAGGATCGCATGGAAAAGAGCAAGGAGATTCGAAACGTAGCAATCGTTGGGACGGGAGTCATTGGCGCAAGCTGGGCGGCGCTCTATCTCGCACGTGGATTGAATGTCGTGGCAACAGACCCGGCGCCGAATGCAGAAGCGAACTTGCGGAAATATATTGATGAGGCGTGGAAGGATCTCACGGTCATCGGACTCTCATCCAACGCATCGCGTGATCATCTGAAGTTCACAACGGACTTGAAGCAAGCGCTCGCAGATGCCGACTTGGTCCAGGAGAACGGACCCGAACGCAAGGATTTCAAAATCAAGCTCTTCGCTGATATGGACGCGCTCACACCGCCGGATTCGATCATTGCGTCGAGTTCATCCGGGCTGACCATGAGTACGATGCAATCTGCGTGTAAGCACCCTGAACGTTGCGTCATCGGCCATCCCTTCAATCCTCCCCATGTGGTGCCGCTCGTTGAAGTAGTAGCGGGCGAAAAAACATCGCCGGAAACCGTCCAACGTGCGATCTCCTTTTATGAATCGATTGGCAAGAAACCGATTCATGTCCGCAAAGAGGTCGTCGGCCACGTAGCGAACCGCCTTCAGGCTGCGCTATACCGTGAGGTCGTCTACCTCATCGAGCAGGGTGTATTGGATGTCGCCGATTCGGATGTTGCAGTGTGCTGGGGACCTGGACTGCGTTGGGGCTTGATGGGTCCAAATCTCCTGTTCCATCTCGGCGGCGGTCCAGGCGGAATTCAGCATTTCATGGAGCAATTCACCGGGCCATTGTCCACATGGTGGAAAGATCTTGGGACGATCACGGAGTTCAGCCCCGAGGTGAAGCAAACGATCATCGAGGGTGTGACCAAGGAGGCCCATGGCCGCTCGATCCAGGAACTCGAACGTGAGCGCGACAACATGCTGCTGGAACTTCTCACTACCCGAGCAAAGGATGAAGAGAAGGCGCAGGCAGCTCTCTCCGGCAGCCGCGGCGACTAGCTTCAATCAGTGAGGCGCTCTGGTTGGTGCTTCGCGGCTCCGAGGCCCAAGTTGGAGTAGCAAGAGAAATAGTTCCGTGCAAAAAAAAAGGGGAAAGTGATGCCATATCTTATCGTCGGGAAAGAGAACACAGGGAACATCGAGCTTTACTACGAGGACCACGGTTCAGGTAAACCGGTGGTCTTGATCCACGGATATCCCCTAAGTGGTGCCTCGTGGGAGAAGCAAGTGCCGCCGCTACTGAATGCTGGATATCGGGTCATCACCTACGACCGCAGAGGCTTCGGCAAGTCCAGTCAACCGACAGAAGGCTACAGCTACGACACGTTCTCGGAAGACCTTCACAAACTGATCACTGAGCTCAAGTTGCGAGACTTCACATTGGTGGGATTCTCGATGGGCGGCGGCGAGATCGCGCGCTACTTCGGGAAGCACGGCTCCAAGGGTGCAAGCAAAGCAGTGATCATGAGTGGCGTGCCCCCCTTTCTCCTCAAATCTGCGGATAACCCAGAAGGTCTAGACGCTAGCGTCTTCGAGGGTATACAGAAAGCCGTGACTGCGGACCGCTACGCATTTTTCACCGAGTTCTTCAAAAACTTCTACAACACCGATCTACTCCTGGGTAAGCGCATCAGCGAGGAGGCCGTACGCGCCAGTTGGAACATCGCTGCCGGCGCATCGGCGACGGCCAGCCTGGCCTGCGTCCCAACCTGGCACGAGGACTTTCGTCAAGATTTGGCCCGTGTCGATGTGCCGACGCTTGTGATTCATGGCGACGAGGATCGCATCGTTCCCTTTGCAGCGGCGGGGCAGCGCACGGCCAAACTCGTAAAAGGAGCTCGGCTGCACGTTTTGAAAGGTGGTCCGCACTGCATTACCTGGACGCACGCAGAGGAAGTCAATTCCGAACTGTTGAGGTTCCTTGGCGAAAAGAGTGCGGTGGCGGCCTGACCGAACCTGAGTCGCACTAATTTACTGTGGCGCAATCGGGCGGGCGCTTCTCCATTGGACAGCAGATGATCTACGTTCATTCACTCGGCCGGGCATCCCGGTATTACACGCAACGAACGGCGCTGGTTGTGGACGGCGCCGCTGTTTCTTTCAAGGCGCTCCACGAACGCGTCCAGAACATTGCGGCTGCGCTCGCCGCCAACGGTTTTGCGGCGGGCGAGCGGCTCGCGCTTCTGTTGCCGAATTCTCCTGAGTACATCGAGTTGGTCTACGCCTGCAGTTGGCTCGGCGTTACCGCAGTCCCGATAAACGCACGGCTCTCCGCAGCCGAAATCGATCAAGTTCTGCTTGATGCAAAACCGCACGGGCTGGTTCGGCACTCCTCGCTCCCAAGGCCTGCGGTGCAGCTTCCGTGGCAAATCGTGCTCGATGAAAAGCCTTTCGACGTTCGCAACCAGTTCTGTCCTGATCCCATTTATGACCCGGAAGCGATTCTGGCTCTCATCTATACCAGCGGCACAACGGGCCGGCCGAAGGGCGTCGTGGTGACTCATGCCAACATCCTGGCGAACCTCGACCACTTCAGTTATTGGATGGGATACAGAGATGGCGGCGTCTATCTCCATGCGGCGCCGATTTTTCACATTGCTGATTTTCCCGCCATGTTCGCGGCACCGGCTTTCGGTGCGAGCCAAGTCGCGATTCCGAAGTTCAGTCCGCAAACTTTCTGTGAATTGGTCGAACGCGAACACGTAACCCACACGGTGCTCGTGCCAACGATGCTAAATCTGCTGACGCAGTTCCCCGAAGCAAAGTCGTTTGACTTGAGCAGCCTTGAGGTTCTTGCTTACGGCGGTTCTCCAATAGCGCCGGAAGTTGTTCACAGAACCAGAGAGCTCTTTCCGAAAGCGAAACTGCTTCAGTGCTATGGACTCAGCGAAACTGGCTTCCTCACGGGTCTGGAAGATCAGGAGCACGTCGAGGGCAGGCTCCTATCTTGTGGGCGGCCCTGTCCGGGAATTGACCTGCGAGTTGAAGACGAAAATGGTAAGGAAGCTGAAGTCGGGCAGCACGGGGAATTGGTCGCCCGGGGCGCTAACGTCATGCAGGGCTACTGCAACGATCCGCAAGACAACGCTCTCTCATTCCGAAACGGAATGTTCCGCACGGGAGACATCGGCTACCAGGATTCGGACGGCTATTTCTACATTCTTGACCGCCTGAAAGACATGATCGTCACAGGCGGCGAAAATGTTTATTCCGGCGAGGTCGAAGCGGTTATCTACAAACATCCCGCGGTTCGTGAAGTCGCAGTCTTCGGAATTCCTGACCCTCACTGGGGTGAAGTCGTGATGGCGTGCGTCGTGCTGAAGCCCGGAATGGTTCTGAGCGTGAACGACCTGACGAACCACTGCAGGCAATTCTTAGCCAATTACAAAATTCCCCGCCGCGTCGAATTTTCAGATACCGAACTACCGAAAAGCGGTTCTGGAAAGATCCTAAAAAGAATTCTTCGCGAACGATTTTGGGCTCACGAAGAGAGGGCCGTGGGCTAGCGGACAAGAATGCGTTTCGTCGCCCGGAAGGGGCGGTTCGTGCGCAGGTTGCTGAGCGTCGGAGATACCAACGTGAAGAAACCAATTTTGGTTGTCGCAAGCCAATTTGCGAAGCAAATTGAAGACCGAATCGACCGGACTTCGACCCCAGGCGCAATCCGCATACCGTTCCTTTCAGCCGAGAGCAATTGTTGGCAGTGGATGACGGGGCTGACGCTATATTCGTTACTCCCATGGACCGTTTGGATTCAATCTTTTTCGAGAGAATTTCACCAACCGTAAGAGTCGTCGCCACCTATTCCGTCGGGTTTGAGCACATTGACCTGCAAGGGGCGTTGAAGAGAAAGATTGCGGTCGCCTATACACCAGGTATTAACAGCGATGCGACGGCGGACATTGCCATGCTGCTACTCTTGGGCGCTTCGCGTCGCGCGTACGAGGCCCAAGAACTCGTCCGAACAGGAACTTGGCGGCCTCTAAGTCCGAACATGTTGTTGGGCTGGCAACTAGGCGGTAAGGTGTTGGGCATTTTTGGAATGGGCCATGTTGGGCAAGCGCTGGCGCGTCGCGCGAGCGGGTTCGGGATGGAGATTCATTACAGCAATGCCTCGAAGCTGCCCCCCAACCTGGAAGGAAACGCGATTTATCATGAGTATCCACACGAACTGCTTCGGGTTAGTCAGTTTCTTAGTTTGCACGCACCCGAAACCCCGGAAACTCGCCACTTCCTGAATTTCAAATCAATCGGTCTCCTCCCGCCCGGCGCCGTTGTCGTGAACACGGCGCGGGGTGGGCTGGTGGTAGACGAAGATCTGATCACTGCACTCAGGAGCGGACAAGTGGCTGCCGCCGGACTGGACGTATTCGAGGGAGAACCGCAAATCCATCCAGGCTATCTTGAGCTGAAAAACACGTTCCTATTGCCGCATATCGGCAGTGCCACCGTTGAGACTCGCGTGGCGATGGGGATGCTGGCCCTGGACAATATCGACTCCGTCTTAGCCGGAAGACCGGCCCCTACTCTCATAGCTCAGTAGCAACAGTTCACATTCGCAATAATCAGCTCAGCCTGCGCTGCGGCGGTGATTCTTAGGAGCGCAGGATCCATAATCGGTCAGTCAAGACTCCAACCAAGCGTTACGCGAACAGCAGTTCGTGCTGCGATCGTTTGCATTCTTTGGCCCGGCGCGAACCGCCCCAGATCAGCGAAGCTCTGCACAGCACGCAAGGCCCACAACGCGTGCATGAGCTTGGAGCTCAGTCGCGACCTCGACGTTATCGTCAAATCCTTGGCGTGACATCGCTGCAAGAGGAATTCCTCAGCCTGAACTTACCGTTTTCATTTTATTGAAAACAAGGCGGATTGTGGGGCCTCAGGCGCATGTTCGGCGTTGGACACACAGTTGCTTTCCCTCATAACGACAGTTTCGAGGCATTTAATCGAAAGGGGGATTTGAAATCGTATGGCTCAACAATCATCAAACGGCAATCGTCCAAACCTGAGCGAGAAGGGACTCTTGACTCCGGACAATTGCGTCGTGGCGCTGATCGACCATCAGGGCCAAATGCTGTTTGGAACAAGCAATTTCGACCGCCAAGGAATCATCAACAACACCGTGGCATTCGGAAAAGCTGCCAGGGTGTTCGATGTACCTGTGGTTTTGACAACGGTCGAGACGAAGTCCTTCAGCGGGAACATGTGGCCGCAGCTGCGGGCCGTATTCCCGGGGCAGGAACCCATCGAGCGTTCTTCCATGAACTCTTGGGACGACAAAAACTTTGTCGCCGCGATCGAAAAAAGCGGGCGCAGGAAGATTCTCATTGCCGGCCTTTGGACGGAAACCTGTGTTGCGCTGCCGACAGTTCAAGCGCTTCATGACGGCTACGAGATCTACGTCGTGGAAGATTGCTGCGGCGACGTGAGCCAGCTTGCTCACGACAACGCGATGAAGCGCGTCATTCAAGCCGGCGCAAAGCCGGTCACGTCCTTGTCGGTCATGCTCGAATGGCAACGCGATTGGGCCCATCGCGGAACCTACGATGCGGTGATGGACATCGTGAAGAACCACTACGGAGCCTACGGGATCGGCGTCGAATACGCGTACACGATGGTGCACGGTGCGCCGGCAACGAAATTCCCGGAATACGCGGTCCCCGCTGCGGTTGCAGTTCACAAGTAAAACCCGACGGGCGGAGCCTCCTCCGCCCTTCTCAATCCATTTGGAAAAACTGGAAACGGAGACTGCCGTGTCTGCTGAACTCATATTGCACAACGCCAAGATTGCAACGAACGGGGTACCCTCGTTTGTCGAAGCGATCGCCATAACGGCGGGAAGAATAGCCGCCGCGGGTAAGGAAGAAGAGATTCTGCGCCTGCGGGGCCCGCAAACGCGCGTAATTGACGGGCGCCGAAGAACCGTCATCCCTGGTCTCAACGATTCACACATGCATCCGATCCGGGGCGGACTCAACTACAACTTGGAATTGCGCTGGGATGGCGTCCCCTCGCTCGCCGATGCATTGCGGATGCTGAAAGAACAAGCTGCGCGAACTCCTGCGCCTCAGTGGGTACGGGTGATCGGAGGCTGGAACGAATTCCAATTCGCCGAACGCCGCATGCCTACGCTCGATGAAATCAACGCAGTTGCTCCAGACACGCCTGTGTTTGTGATGCATTTGTATGACCGCGCGTTATTGAACGCGGCGGCGTTGCGTGCGGTGGGCTATGACAAGAACGCCCCGGATTTCCCGGCTGGTGAGGTTCAACGCGATCGCCATGGAAATCCCACGGGTCTTCTCATCGCCAAGCCCAACGCCAACATTCTCTATTCTACGCTCGCCAAGGGACCAAAGCTCTCCCGCGAAGATCAGCTCAACTCTTCTCGGCTGTTTTTCCGAGAACTAAACCGCTTCGGCATCACCAGCGCGATCGATGCCGGCGGTGGATTTCAGAACTATCCAGCTGACTATGGCGTTGTGAACGAACTGCACCGCGGTGGCGAGCTGTCGATTCGCCTCGCCTACAACCTCTTTACGCAGAAACCGAAACAAGAGCTATCGGACTTCCAGAATTGGACCAAAATGACAAAGCCCGGCAGCGGGGACGACTTTTATCGTGTCAATGGCGCGGGAGAAATGCTGGTTTTCTCCGCCGCGGACTTCGAAGACTTTCTCGTGCCGCGCCCGGATATGCTCCCCGTGATGGAAAGCGAGCTGAAAGCGGTGATTCGCCATCTCGTGGAGAATCGCTGGCCCTTTCGCTTGCACGCCACCTACAACGAGACTATCGAGCGGGCACTGAATGTCTATGAAGAGGTGAACCGGGAGATTCCCTTTGACGGCTTGCACTGGTTCTTTGATCACTGCGAAACGATCACAGACCGTAACATCGAGCGTGTGAAAGCGCTGGGCGGTGGGATCGCAGTGCAGAATCGCATGGCCTTTCAGGGAGAATATTTCGTCGAGCGATATGGTTCCCGGCAAGCTAAACGCACTCCGCCGATCCGGCGCATGCTTGAGATGGGTGTTCCGGTCGGCGCAGGTACCGACGCAACCCGCGTTTCGAGCTACAACCCTTACCTTTCTCTTTACTGGCTCATCACCGGGAAGACCATTGGGGGTCTGAGTATTTATCCGGAAGAGAACCGATTGGATCGGGAAGAAGCACTCAAGCTCTACACCATGGGAAGCAGTTGGTTCTCTACGGAAGACGGAAAAAAGGGAGCTCTCGCCCCAGGCCAACTGGCCGACTTGGCGGTTCTCTCTGGCGACTATTTTTCCATACCCGAGGAGGAGATCAAGCATCTCGAATCGGTACTTACGATCGTGGGTGGGAAGGTCGTCTATGCCACAGATGAATTCTCAAAACTCGCGCCGCCTGCACTGCCAGTGAGCCCAAGCTGGTCTCCTGTCAAACAATACGGAGGTTACGCGAAGGCCCCGGACCAAACTCTTGATGTATCTCACCCCGCTGCCTGTTCGCATGTCGCGCCATCGCCAGATGGCGAGATGCGGTCGCACCTTCAAGTGCTGGGTGAATTTGGCCTATGGGGGCTGGGTTGCGACTGCTTTGCATTCTGATTCACGCGTAGCGGGAGGGATCGAAATGAAGGTACTGTTTTTATCTTTCATCGTTGGTATCGGAGTAGGTGTCCTCTACGGACTTATCCGAGTAAAGAGTCCGGCGCCGCCCATCGTTGCCTTACTCGGCCTCCTGGGAATGGTGCTTGGGGAACAGTTCGGGATTTGGGTTCAGACGAAAAAGCTCGACGTTTCGCACGCCGCATCCGTTTGCCTTGTCGGTGAGCCCTACGACCGCCCGCATCCGTCCGAGACTCCTTAGCGCAGGCTGGCGCAGGAATAAGTTTCGTAGGATTAGATGATCAGCAATTTGGGAGAGACAAATGCGCTTGAACAAAATTCTCGCCGGGACATCAGTTGCGATACTCCTCACAATTGGATTCGCGAGTGAATCCCAATACTTCAATACATTTGCCCAAGGTGTCCAGACAACCAAAGCGCCGGGCGTGGCAGTTGGGCCACAGTACGACACGACGCATGTCTACGTTCCAGCGGCGGATTTCGATCTTTTTGTCGCCAGCGTCCTTCAGACATTTGGTGGCAAGACCTCGCAGGAGGGCGTATTCACCGTAACTCCTACACCCAGCAGCACCAGGATTCAGTTGGTGCTAACGCCCGTAGGGACACTCTCGGTTTTCGGGTTCAAGACGCCAATTCCGTATCCATTCGGATTAGAGCGCACGGGCTATCTGGTTACAGATATGAGGGAGGCAATCCGCGCTGCCAGGGCAACGGGCGCAGACGTCCTAATCGCTGCCTTCAACGATCCGATCGGTCAAGACGCGATTATTCAATGGCCAGGTGGCGTGAACACACAACTCTACTGGCACACTACCGCTCCATCTTATGCCCCGCTCCAGACAGTCCCGGAGAATCGGGTGTATGTCTCACCGGACCGGGTTGATGCTTTTGTGCGCAGCTTTGTTGCCTTCTCCCAGGGGAGTGTCGTTTCTGATGAACCGCGCGCACCGGGCGTCGAAATCGGAAGACCCGCAGAGACCTATCGGCGAGTGAGGATCGAATCGAAGTTCGGCAAGTTGACCGCGATGGTTACCGACGGTCACCTTCCATATCCGTACGGCAGAGAGATGACCGGATATGAGGTGACGAACCTGACGGACACGCTCATCAAGGCAAAAGCGAGCGGCGTCGACATGCTCGTACCTCCGTATAAGACCGACGAACGCGAGGCCGTCGTCGTGCAGTTTCCGGGAGGATACATCGCGGAAATCCACTTCGTAGCAAAAAAATAGGACGTGCAAACACCTCCCGACGATGCCTGGCCAAATGCAGGGGCGCACTTGCGATTCGAATGAAGAGACACATGCGAACGTTGACGATTTTGCTGGTCGTTTCTTTTGCGATGCCGCCACTCTCGCAAGGCCAATCGGTTCCTAGCACTGAATCCCCGGCGCCGGCGCGGATCTATCACTTGCTTCGTGAGGATGATGACTGGAGTTTTCTCGCTGATCCGGCTGAGCGGCAGGAGTTTTGGGACCTCATCAAATATATTCGGCTGCGTCCCGGCCGTGATGACTGGTTCCTATCCATGGGTGGCGAAGCTCGCGAGGTTTGGGAACAGATCGGAAACGACAACTGGGGCCAACAGCCTTTCATGAACGCGTATCTTAACGAACGGTACATGCTTTATTTCGACGTTCACTACGGCAAGCACGTTCGCTCGTTCGTTGAGCTCAAGAGCGGCTTGAATTCTTACCGTATCGGTGGTCCGAGACCGATCGACGAAAAAAAGCTGGATTTCCAAGCAGCATTTCTCGAGCTCGGAATGGGGGATGAACGCAACTGGATCAAGCTCAGAGCCGGGAGACAGGAGATGGAGTATGGCTCCGGACGACTGATCGATGTTCGTGAAGGCCCCAACGTGCGCTTAAGCTTTGACGGGTTCAAGCTGAAGGCTGGTGTCGGTTCTTGGCAGATTGACGGCTTCGCCATGCGCCCGGATCTGGACAACCCGGGCTTTTTCGATAACGTCCCAAACCACGCTGTCGGATTTTGGGGCGTATACGGCGTCCGGCCTCTGACGAAGACCATCACACTGGACGCTTACTACCTGGGCCTCGATCGAAAAACAGCTGCATTCAACCGGGGTGTAGGCCACGAAGTGCGGCACAGTATCGGTGGGCGTCTTTCTCGTCCCGTCGCCGAGAGGAAGCCCGGCTGGGATTTCGACTATGAAGCGCTTTGGCAATTCGGGACCTTCGGTTCCGCGAACATAAATGCCTGGACAGTGGCATCGGAATCCGGCTACCGGTTTCCGAACGTTCCGCTGAAGCCGCGATTCAGCGTTAAGGCGGACATCTCGAGCGGCGACGATCCGAGGACGAAGACTCTCGGCACATTCAATCCACTATTCCCCAAGGGCAATTATTTTGGCGTTCTCGCCACGGCTGGCCCGGGCCCCATCAACTTTATTGACGCACACCCTCGAGTTGAAGCAACGCTGCCGCACAGCGTGACTGTCTCTGTCGATTGGATCTTTCAGTGGCGCGAAAGTTTGCGAGACGGAGTGTATTCCGTTCCCGGATTTCTAATTATCCCTGCAGGAAAGAGCAATGCGCGTTTCGTCGGAAACCGTCCGGGCACGGAGGTTCGCTGGCAAGCGAATCGGCATCTTTGGTTTCAAGCCGACTACGGAATTTTTTATGCAGGGAAATTCGTGAAAGAGAGTCAAGCCAGGCCGCAACCTCAATTACTGGGCGCTATGGGCTGGTTACAAATTCTAGAGCATTTCAGTGACTCGATGGACGGGTTCATGAAACCTAATATGAATGTGGACAACAAGGTCATAGAGCGTTGGGAAGTGTAGTGAGAGACCGGCGATCCGAAGAGGGCCGTCCACGCAAACAATATGTCTCGAGAGGGAGGGCCGACAATGGGCAATAACCAATGTACTCGGTCGGCTAATTTTTCATGATGAACTCTCCAGACACTGAAAAGATCGTACCGTACACTCTTCTCGGAATGACAGCCGTCACTGGCCTCGTTGACGCTGTCAGTTTTCTATCGCTCGGGCGCGTGTTCACTGCGAACATGACCGGGAACATCGTGTTTCTCGGGTTTGCGACGGCGCGAGTATCGGGACTGTCTATCGCGCGCTCGTTAACGGCGCTATCGGCGTTTCTTGTGGGAGCGATATCTGGCGGACGGATCATGGCCCGAGCGAGAGCCGATTCACAGATTCGATTCGCGGCACAAGCATTCCTGCTGGAGCTCGTCTTTCTGTTTGCTGCGTCATTTTGCGCATCGGATACAGGAGGGATTGCTGGAGCATTCTTTTCAACGTTTGTTCTCATCGCCCTCACAGCGCTCGCAATGGGCACACGGAATGCCGCCGTCCGGAAGCTCGCAATCCCCGATCTGACGACAACAGTCCTGACACTAACGATCACGGGCATCGGCGCGGATTCTTCGATCGCAAACGGCAACAACCCGAGATTGGCGAGAAGGGTTGAGTCGGTCGTCGCAATGTTTTTGGGTGCGGCGTTGGGTGCGATCATCATACATTACTCGATCTCAGCGGCCTTGTGGCTCGGGACAGCGATTTCCGCTTGGTGCAGTGCGGCATTGTTTCGCGCGTTGCGCACGCCCGATAAGCTGTGACGGCGAGACTCGACTCTGTGTGTACTACCATAGGCCCCGGGGGATCTTTCTCGTTGCTGGTTGCTCATGTTTCGACAAGCTGAGTTGACGATTGTGGAAGAATGCGCACCCATAATGCGGAGGTGAGCAGGTGAACGTGAATGCTGTTCCTGAAGGCATTATACGGGCGGACGTAATCGTTTGGGGCGAAGGGGGTACGTTCGTGCAGCAGATCGCGACAGGCAAACATCAGTTAACAGCGGATGAGCCGGAGAGCGTTGGAGGCACTGACACCGGGCCATCCCCTTACGACCTTTTGCTCGCCGCTCTGGGTTCCTGCACTTCGATGACGGTCGGGTTGTATGCACGAACTAAGAATTGGCCGTTGGAAAGGGTAACGGTCTGGCTTCGGCATTCGAAGATATACGCTGCTGACTGCTCGGAATGTGAAATCAAGGAAGGTATCCTCGATCGAATCGAGCGCGACATGCGATTCGACGGGCCCTTAACCGCAGAACAACGCTCGCGCCTGCTCGAGATTGCCAACAAGTGCCCGGTGCACCGTACGCTCATCTCGGAAATCAACATCCAAACGAAGCTTCTATGACCGGGCGTTGGTTCACGATAGTCGTTGCCGTCATTTTCAAAGCGGTGCACGACTCGGCAGAGTCCCTCGCGAGTGCCAGGCCGAGCATGATAAACAAACACAACCCGTCTCACAGCCGATCTACATCACAGTGATCAATCTATTCCGCAAGCTGAATCGTCTATCCGTTATTCCTCCGCAGTGTCAGGGCGACATGGGCCGGACCTTTGGCTCAACCTAACAAGTGTGCAGTGCTCCCCGCACTCTGGCAAGTTGCCAAAAGACAATGACAGCGGCCACTGAGTGAAGGGTGCCATCAAATCCCCAAGAGATCCTTAACAGGGAATTGTATTCCTGTTTCTTCCCTGATAATTCCCTGATCGAATCCTGCTCCAACTAACATCCAGAGAGCAATTTTCTACATACCAAGGCTCCCGTTTAAGCACCTATGGTTGGGCCAATCTGCTTCGTAACGCAAATTTCCCTGCATTTTTCCCTGTTAGCAAGCAATTTGGTGGGAGAAGGGTTCGCTCTTGACTGCGTCCTCCGCCAGTTCGGGTTTGAAATTCCTGTTGCGAATGTTCGCCATCGGATTATTCTCATCAAACTGAAAGGTTGAAAACGGTGTTTCGGATGGCGGCAACGAACATCGGTCCGGAGGCTTTCACGGAGTTCGATGATTCTTGCTGCAATTGCATACAGATCCAGCGGAATTGATCGTTGCTTTTCTGCCAGTAGTACCTCGGACAGTTAGGTTCCTCGTTTGCCGCAATCCTTATGAAACTACTTCGTGGATTTAGCGTAGGAAGGGGAAGAGGGGCACTATCTGGAATTTTTGACGATGTGCTAGAGTCGTGAACCATCATGAGCGAAGCTGCTGTATCGACGGAAGGATTGACCCGGCGATTCGGGGAATTGGTTGCCGTGGAACAAGTGAACCTGGCCGTCGAGCCAGGACAATTCTTCGGATTCCTGGGGCCGAACGGGGCCGGCAAATCCACCACGATCAAAATGCTGACGGGATTGCTCGCGCCTACCGCCGGGCGCATCCGGATTCTTGGTTTGGATCTGGTGGAAAATCCTGTGGAAGTGAAGCGCCAGATCGGCGTGGTGCCGGAAGGATTGGCGCTTTTCGGCCGGCTGACGGGGGCGGAGTTTTTGAATTTTGCCGGGCGAATGTATGGACTGGATCGCGATACAGCGGCTCGGCGAACCTCGGAATTGCTGGAGTTCATGCAACTGGCCGACCGGCCGAAAACCATGATCACCGATTATTCCCACGGCATGCAAAAGAAGCTGGCCATGGCCGCCGCTGTGATTCACGGGCCGAAGATTTTGTTTCTCGATGAGCCGTTCGAGGGCGTGGATGCGATTGCCGCCGGCACATTGAAGGCAATGCTGCAGCGAATGATCGCCCGCGGCGCCACCATTTTCCTCACTTCGCACGTTCTGGAAATCGTCGAGCGGCTCTGCAGCCACGTAGCCATTATTCACAAAGGCCGCCTGGTTGCGCAGGGTTCGATTCAAGAGTTGCGCGCCGGCGTGGAATCGCGGCTGGCGGGCAGCCAGCAGGGAGCGGCGGAGCCGCCGGGTGAAAAGCTGACTCTGGAACAGATTTTTCTCGACATCGTCGGCGGCGACCGCGCGGCCGGAAGCCAGGAGCTTTCATGGCTGGGCTAGAAAGGGAACTCGGCACGATGACGCAGTTGGCGCTGGTGGGCCAATTGCGCTGGCAGCTTTTTCGCAATTCCCTGAAGACTCTGCGGGGCCGCATGGAATTGGTGTCGAAGGTTTTGGCCACCGTGATGCTCAGCGGAATGGTGGTGGCCATCTCGATCGGGTCGCTGGTGGCGGCTTATTTTGCGGTGAAAAACGGAAAATATTGGGTGCTGAGTCTTGTGCTGTGGGTGATTGCGTTTATCTGGCAGGCGTATCCGGTATTGGTGGCTGCTTCCACGGTTCAATTTGATTCGCGAAACCTGCTGCGATTTCCGCTGCGATTTTCCTCGTACACAGTGCTCAGCCTGGCCTACGGCTTGTTCGACCCCGCGGCGGTGGCGGGAATGATCTGGCTGTGCGCGTTTTCGCTGGGGATTTTGCTGGCGCGTCCGGCCGTGCTGCTGGGAGCCATTCCGGCGCTGGCGCTGTTTGCGCTGATGAATCTGGTGCTGGGGCGAATGATCTTCGCGTGGCTGGAGCGATGGCTGGCGCGGCGGCGGACGCGCGAGATCATCGGCGTCATTTTTTTTGTGCTGATCCTGAGCATGCAATTTATCGGGCCGGCCATTCAGCACTGGAGCGGCCATGGCCGTGCGCCGAATTTCTCCAGGATCAATCTGATCCAGAGCACGCTTCCGCCCGGAGCGGCGGGGCTCGCCATTACCGGCGCCGCCCAAGGCGATTGGGCCCAATGGGAGCTGGGGAACTTCGCGGTGCTGGGCTACGGCTCGATTTTCGCCGGATTGCTGATGATTCGCTTGCGCGCTCAATACCGCGGGGAAGACCTGGGGGAAAGCCAGGCGCCGGTAGCGCCCTCCGCCGCGTCGTCCGGCGCCCGGGCGGTTGCGCCCGGCTGGCAATTGCCCGGAGCGTCATCGGCCGTCAGCGCGATGTTTGAGAAGGAAATTCACTATTTATTCCGGAGCGGCCCGGCACTATTCAACCTGGCGACGCCTCTGGTTCTTCTGGCTTTTTTTGGAATCACAGCGAACCGGCCGGGACGGCATTTCGGCCCTCTCAGCCATGCGGCTGATTTTATGTTTCCCATCGCCGTGGGTTATGCGTTTCTGGTGCAAGCCAATACCGTTTACAACTGCTTCGCGTTCGATGGCAACGGAATCGATTTTCTGTTTGTGGCTCCTGTCCGTTTCCGGGAAGTATTTGCAGCAAAGAATCTCTTCATGGCTTTTGTGACGGTATTGGAAACGTTTCTGGTTTGGATGGTGGTGGCGATTTTGGCGGGCGCTCCCAGCGCCATGCTGGTGCTGGCGATGCTTGCGGCGCTGGTTTACGCATCCCTGGTGAATTTCTCCGTGGGCAACTATGCATCGGTGCGATTCCCCAAGCGGTTGGAGTTCGCCATGTTCCGCCAGCAACGCGTTTCCGGAATCACACTCCTGGTCAGCTTGCTTGCACAGGCATTCATTTTGGGCAGTTGTGCCGCCGTGTTCCTGCTGGGACGCTGGAAAGGAATGATGTGGCTGAGCGCGCTGATCTATCTTGTGCTGGCGGCGGCTGCATGGCCGGTTTACCAATGGGCACTGGGCCGAAGCGACGAAATAGCGCTCGATCAGCGCGAGGTTCTTTCCTCAGCACTCTCCCGCCGCGAGTAAATATTCCCGCGCTCGAACTGGTGTTCGGGCTAGTGATGAGCCTGCCGCTCGCTCGAGCGGAATTGTTCCAGCCGCGGTTTAGTAACACGCGAAAGGAACTTCCGGTTGCGCGGCGTGTGCGCCTGCGCTAAATTCGCGGCGCGGAGTGTTCGCGCCCATCCTTTGCAATGTGGATTCATACGCGCGCAATCAGACTCACTTCCAAAGGAATCTTCGATGAAACGAAATTTCTTTTCGATCTTTTTTTTGCTGTTTGCCGTGGCGTTACTCAGCGGCACAACCGGGGCGCAAAAGTCTTCCAAAAGTGCGGGCGTGCCGGGCTCGATCGAGGAGGACCTGAGGGACTTCGTGGCGATTTCCGCGATCCCAGGCTATGAACAGCCGCTTGCGGCGAAAATCCGGGCCGAGCTTGCGCACTTTTCGCCGGATACGGACAACGTGGGGAACGTCTTCTTCACAATCGGCAGCGGCTCGCCACACAAGCTGATCGTTTCTCCCATCGATGAACCCGGCTTTGTGGTGAGCGGGATCACAGACGATGGTTACTTGCGCGTGCAGCGCCTGCCGCAAGCGGCGCCCAACGGAGTGTTTGACGATCTCTATTCCGCGCAGCCTGTCCGCATCCGCACGGGTTCCGGAAAGTTTGTGGATGGCGTATTCGCGGGTCTTTCCGTGCACCTGCAGCCGGGACGGCAGCATCCCCCCAGCACCAGCGATCTGGATGATTTGTACGTTGATATTGGTGCGAGTTCCACGGCGGAAGTCCGCAAGGCTGGCGTGGACGTGCTCGATCCGATCATGCTGGACCGCACGCTTTATCACCTGGGCGGCAGCAAAGTGACTGCACCCGCTGTGGGTGACCGTTTCGGAGCTGCTGCGTTGATGGATTTGGCGCGGAAATTGGATTCCTCGAAGGTGAAAGGAACGGTGACCATCGCGTTTATTACCCAGCAATGGTCCGGCGCGCGCGGTTTGCAGCGGATGATTACGGAAATGAAGGCGGACGAATTGATTTATGTGGGCCGTTTGCAGCCCAGCGGACCGATTGCCAACACGCAAGGCTTGCGCCGCGCTCCGCGGAGTGATCCTGGGGCGGGAGTGCTGATCGGACTCACGGGCGTGGGCGAGAGCGTGGGTGGCTTTCCGGGAGACATCAAAGACCTTGCCGAGAAAAACAAGATTCCCAATGCCATCGATTATGCCGCGCCGCTTCTGCCCACTGCAGGCTATGTCGCGCCTCCGCAAATGCCCGAACGTTCGATTCACCTCGGCGTCGCCGTCTCCTGGCCGGCAACTCCCGCTGAGATGATTTCTTCCGAGGATGTGGGCAAATTGGCCGCGCTCCTCCAGGTCTATGTCCAGGGGCCTCCTCCCCAGGAAGGCATTGGAGGGAATTCGACGGGGTCAACCGCCACCGGGGGTAAAGCTGAGATGGGAGCCAACCCTCCGGCTGCGGCGTTCCTCAGGCCACTTGTTGAAACCTACGGGGTTAGCGGACACGAAAAATCGGTGCTCGACGAAGTGAAGCACCTGCTGCCTGCTTGGGCCAAGCCGGAAACCGACGCTGCCGGAAACCTGCTGCTGCGCGTGGCGAAGGCGCCCGCGGGAGTGAAAGCGCCGCGGATTCTGGTGGTGGCGCACATGGATGAAATTGGATTCGAGGTCCGGAGCATCGCCTCCGACGGGCGGCTGGAAGCGGAATCACGCGGCGGCGGGAGCTTGGAATTTTTTGCCGGACATGCGGCTTTGGTCCATACGGCGGGAGGAGACAAGCAAGCGTTGATTGAGCTTCCGAAAGGATGGGACACGGCGGACTTCAAGTGGCCGCGAGGGCGCGATCTCGCGGTTCGCGTGGATGCAGGCGCGCGGTCGCCGAAAGAAGCGGAAGCGCTGGGGATCAAGGTGGGGGATTCCATCACAATTCCGAAAAAATACCGGCAGCTTTATGGTACACGCGCGAATGGCCGCAGCTTTGATGACCGCGTGGGCTGCGCCGCGTTGATCGCCGCGGCGTGGAACCTGGGACCGGCGCTGAAGGATCGCAATGTGACATTTATCTGGTCGACCGGCGAGGAACTGGGATTACTGGGAGCGGCGGCCGCGGCCAAGCGCATGGCCGAAGCGGATGAATCGCCGGAATATGTTTTTGCGATCGACACCTTTGTGAGTTCCGATTCGCCGATTGAATCAAAACGGTTCGCCGACGCGGAGATCGGCAAGGGCTTTGTGATTCGCGCGGTGGATAATTCGAATATCGTGCCTCCCGAGCTGGTGGATAAACTGATCAAGCTGGCCCATTCCAGCCAGATTCCGGTGCAATACGGTGTGACGGGCGGGGGCAACGACGGCTCGGCGTTCTTGCGCTATGGCTCGATTGATGTGGCCATGGGCTGGCCGCTGCGCTATTCGCATTCTCCGGCGGAGGTGGTGGATACGCGCGATGTGGACGCGCTGGGGAGAATTGTGGCGGCGGTTTCCAGGAGCTGGTAACGGCCGTCCCGGCAGATGGAGCGAGGCGACAGCTGCAGTCGAGTCTGTACCGGATGAATTCGAACGCCCGGGCTACGTAATAGTTTTGTCGCAGCGCCTTCCGAGCTTGAAATCCACAGCGAACTATGTTCCTCTTTGGCTAAGTCTGTGAGGGTTTTGCCTTTCGGGCGGGGATCCTCTCATCCCTCCGATCGTTGTCCGGCCGCCCTCGCCATGGGGGAATTCATCCATGCTGAAGAACGTTCAACTGTATTTGATCAAACCAACACAATATGACGATGACGGGTACGTGGTCCGGCATTGGCGCGGGGTGTTGCCGAGCAACACGATGGCTTGCCTTGCTGGGCTGACGGAAGACGCGATCGCGAAGAAAGTATTGGGCGATTCCGTCCAAGTGAAAGTCCACTTGATTGATGAAAACGTGGATCCGGTCCCGATCAAGCGGATCTGCCGTTCGCAGCGCGACGATGGCACGAAAACCATTGTTTGCCTGGTGGGCGTACAGACCAACCAGTTTCCGCGCGCCATCGATCTGGCGCATGAGTTTCGGCGCGCCGGCATTACCGTGATGATCGGTGGATTTCACGTTAGCGGATATCTGGCTCTGCTCGAGACCATTCCCGCCAGACATCCAGCAATTGATGGATGATGGCGTGACGATTGTTAAGGGAGAAGTGGAAGAGTCCTGGGAACAGCTTTTGCGCGACGCGGTGGAGGGGAAACTAAAGCCGCTTTATGATTTTCTGAAGAACAAGCCGGACCTTTATGAGAAGCCGATTCCGGTGATCCACCGGAAATACCTGAAAAAGTTCGTGGCCTCCAACCACTTTGGGACGCTGGATTGCGGACGGGGCTGTCCATTCGAGTGCTCGTTCTGCACCATCATCAATGTGCAAGGGCGCAAGATGCGTTATCGCTCGGCGGACCGGATCGCCGAAGCGGTGCGGGAGAATTATCGCGCCTACGGGATCAGTTTTTATTTCTTCACGGACGACAATTTCGCGCGCAACAAGAATTGGGAGGCGATTTTCGACGCGCTGATTCCGCTGATCGAAGTGGAGAAAGATCCCGCTGCGATTCATGATGCAGGTGGACGTGCTTTCCTGGAAGATCAAGCAACTTCGTGGACAAGGCGCGCCGGGCGGGCTGCATCACCGTCTTCATCGGGATGGAGAGCGTCAATACCGACAATTTGAAAGCGGCGGGCAAGACGCAGAACCATGTGGACGAATACCGCCAGCTGATCGATTCCTACCAGACCTCGGGAATTTCCACGCATGTCGGCTACATCATCGGCTTTCCCAACGACACGGTGGAATCGGTGCGGCGCGACGTGCAATACCTGATGAAGGAAGTGCGACCGGACCATGCCTCCTTCTTCATGCTGATGCCGCTGCCAGGTTCGCAGGACCATTTGGAAATGTATCGCCGCGGCGAATGGATGGACCCCGATTACAACCTTTATGATTCGAATCATGAGGTGACCCATCACCCGAATTTGAAAGACGGAGCGTGGCAGGCCGTGTATCGCGAGGCCTGGGAGACGTTCTATAGTTTCGACAACATGAAGGCGGTGCTGGAGCGGACTCCGGAGTGCAATTACTGGAACAATTTTATCCGCTTCGCCTGGTACAAGAATTCGGTGATTACCGAGGGGCGGCACCCGATGATGTGCGGATTTTTCCGGCTGAAAGGGCGGAAAAACCGGCGGCCGGGTTTCCCGATTGAATCGCGCTGGCAATATTTTCGCAGCCGGACGCGAGAAATTCGCGCCCACCTGGCTGGCATGTACCGGATCATGCTGGAAATGGAAGAGCTTTGGCTGCAGACGCGGCACTCCAGCCCAGCGGAGCAGTGCATTGTGGAAGAATTGACCAAAATTCGCGCGGTGGCGCGCAATCAATTGCGCCTGGCTGACCTGCAATTGGCTCATCTGCGCGCCAAGGTGAAATTTCCGTCGCTACGCGTTCCTTCGAAATTCCAATTGTACTGGGCTAAATGGTATCCGGCTTTTGCGTCCAGCAAAGTCTATACCCGCGGCGATCTGGATTCGTTCTGGCGGACCGTAAGGCAGAATTGGAAGGAGCGCCGGTGGTTCCGCATCCTGCCGCATCGCCTGGCGATCAATAGTCTTCGTGATCTGCAACTATCGTTGCTTTTCTTCTTCCATGTGGCGAAGACTCGCTAGAAATGGGCCGAGATGGCCGAGTTGCTAGCGCCAGAACAACTTAGATTCTTAATGCACACCTTTCGCCGCGTTGGCCGTCTGCTATAATCACGCGCCATGTCTGGACCAGTGTTCAAAGCTCCGCGGTATATCGCGATCGAAGGGCCAATTCGCGTGGGAAAGTCCACGCTCGCAAAAGTTCTGGCGGAACGTTTGCACGCACGACGCGTTCTCGATTGCGACGACAACCCTTTCCTGCAGGATTTTTACGACGAGAAGCACGGCGCCGCATTTCAAGCGCAGATGTATTTCTTGCTGGAGCGCCACAAACGGCTGGCCGAATTGCAAATCAGCGAAGATTCCGGCGTGGTGGTAAGCGATTTCCTGTTCGAGAAGGACAAGGTGTTTGCCTACATCAATCTGGATAATGAGGAGTTGAAGCTTTACGAGCGGTATTTTGAATTGCTCGCCGCCAATTTGCCCGCGCCGGACCTGGTGATTTATTTGCAAGCCAAGCCGGAAGTGTTGCGAAAACGCGTGACAAAAAAGGGAGCGGCCGCTGAAAAACAGATATCGCCCGATTACTTGGAAGCCGTAGCCAGCGGATACGAGCACTTTTTTTTCCGCTATTCGGCGTCCAACCTGCTGGTTGTGGATACCTCGGAAATTGATTTCGTGGAACGCAACCAGGACTTGCAGGAATTGTTGCGGCGGCTGGACCAGCCCGTGAAAGGCACCCAGTATTACCTTCCGCTCGGCCCCGGATGAATTTTGACCTCCTCGCATTTTCCCGATTTGAATTTCAAATCTTTGATCCGCAAATGGCGATTCAGAATGAGCCAAATAGCCTAAAATGTGCGGTTTGCAGCTATTTGGATGACCTTCTAACGTCGAGTTGGCAACCAGCGAATCAGGCGTGATCCCGCTCTTTTCTCTGGGTGTTCTCTTTCTGTTTTCTTTCGGCCATTATCAAGAAGGGAACGCGGCCGCTGGGATCGAGAAGAGTTGAATTAAGATTGAAGCCTATGCCTCGCAAGGCAATCGAAATCGACGGGCTGACCAAAGACTACTACACCGGCTTTTGGCGGAAGCGTCCGCAGCGAGCCCTGGATGGGCTGGCGCTCGAAGTGGAAGACGGCGAAGTGTTTGGTTTTCTGGGGCCGAACGGCGCCGGTAAATCCACCACGCTCAAACTTTTGATGGGGCTGATGTTTCCCACCGCCGGCACGGCGCGGATTCTGGAGCGCTCCATCGAAGATGTGGGCATGCACAAGCAGATTGGATATTTGCCCGAGCAACCATACTTTTACGATTACCTGACGGGGCGCGAACTGCTCGATTATTTCGCGCGTTTTTTCGGGTATTCGCCTTCCGAACGGCGAGAGCGCGTGGAACGCTTCCTGGATCGGGTGGGACTGACTGAAGCAGGCAACGTCCAACTCCGCAAATATTCGAAAGGTATGCTGCAACGCGTGGGGATCGCTCAAGCAATTCTTCACGACCCGCAAGTGGTGTTTCTCGACGAACCCATGTCGGGTCTCGATCCGGTGGGGCGGAGAGAAGTGCGCGACATCATTCTGGACTTGCGCAAGCATGGACGAACTGTTTTTTTCTCGACGCACATTCTTTCCGACGCGGAAATGCTGTGCGATCGAGTGGGCGTGCTGCTGGGCGGGAAGCTGCAAGGAGTGGGATCGCCGAGCGAAATACTGGACGTCCGCGTGCAGGGGATGGAGATTTTGTTCGAGTTGCCTGCGGGACGCGCTTTGCCGCCGGACCTGGCGGACCAGACCACCCAGACAGGCAGCCGGTTGCGGGTGGAAGTGCCGGAAGAAGAGCTCTATGCGGCGCTCGAGCGGCTGCACCTGCGCCAGGCGCGAATTCTTTCCGTGACGCCGATCAAGCCGACGCTTGAAGATTATTTCCTTCAATTGGTGGGATGTGAGAAGGCGGAGCATCACGCTGTCGAGGTGTCGAAGGAATAGCCATGCACACCTGGGTCGTCGCTATTAATACGTTTCGCGAAGCGGTCCGCGATCGCGTCTTGTACAATTTGATATTTTTCTCGTTGCTGATGATGGGCGCCGCGGTGCTGGTGGGCGAAATATCCATTGGCATCGAGCATTTGGTGATTATCAACCTGGGCCTGGCGGCGATCTCGATTTTTGGCATCGTCATGGCCGTGTTCATCGGCGTTGGCCTTGTGTACAAGGAGATCGACAAACGAACCTTGTACGCGTTGCTGGCCCGGCCGATCCGGCGCTGGGAATTTCTGACGGGGAAATACGCCGGTTTGTTGCTGACGCTGGCTGTGAATACCGCATTGATGACGGTGGGCCTGGCGGCAGCGCTGCTCTATGTAAGCCACGGATTTCTTCGGACGGATTCCTCGATTCTAGTTGCCATATATTTTATTCTGCTGCAATTGGCGCTGATCACCGCGCTGGCGCTGCTGTTTTCCTGTTTCTGTTCGCCGATGATTTCAACAATTCTCACCATCGGCCTCTATATTGCTGGAGTATTTTCGTCGGACATCCGAGCCTTCGGAGCGCTGACCGGCAGTTCGCTGGCCGGCGGCATTACCTCGGCGCTCTACTATGTGCTGCCGAATTTCCACAACTTCAATGTGCTGGCCGCGGCCGCGCATGGAGAAGCCATTCCCGCGGCGCTGATTGTTCAGAATACGCTGTACGCCGCCGTTTATATTTCCCTGGTTTTGTTTCCAGCGGCGGCAATTTTCTCGCACCGCGATTTGAAGTGAAATGGTACGCCAACGACCAAGCCGGGAAACCTGGGTTGCCGTCATTGCGGTGCCATTTTTGCTGGCGGCGCTCTATGTCTTGCAGGAACACATCGACCAGCGGACGCATTCTTTGCGGCAGCAACGGGAAGAACTGGTTCTCAATTCCGGCAAGCTGATTCAGAAACTGAGTTTGGGTTACGGTTCGCTGCTCGCCGATATTTATTGGACTCGCGCGGTGCAATATTACGGAGAACGCGTCGGAATCAAAGGCACGGAATTCGATCTGCTTGGGCCGTTGCTCGAAATCTCCACGACGCTCGATCCGCATTTACTTGTCGCATACCGGTATGGCGCCATTTTTTTGGCCGAGCCTCCCGCGGTCGGCGCCGGGCGTCCCGATCTGGCAGTTGCCCTGGTGCGCAAAGGAATCGCAGCCAATCCGGATGAATGGTCCTTGTGGGCGCATCTGGGGTTTCTCAACTATTGGTACCTGAAGGACTACCGGCAAGCTGCCGCAGCGTATCTGGAGGGAAGTAAACATCCCAACGCACTGTCGTGGATGAAGGGCATGGCTGCAAAAATCGAGGAGGAGGGCGGATCGCGACAGGCTTCGCGATTCCTGTGGTCGCAAATTTACGAAACGTCACCCGAGCCCGAAGTCCGCAAGAACGCAAAAGTACATTTACAGGCCCTGGCGGCGGAGGAAGACGCCGATCGTCTTGAAAAACTGGCGGCGGAATATCACGATCGCTTTGGCCGTTATCCATCTTCCGAACGCGACCTGGTGATCGCCGGAATCATTCCGGGCGAGCCACGGGACCCGGCCGGATTTCCCTACCGATTCGATCAAGGCGGCAAAGTTCGCCTCGATCCCCGCAGTCCGATTCATTCGGATGTTTTGAAACCCGCCATTCAACGCTAACTGCCAATGCGTATCGACGTATAATCCGAATACTTGCCTGGCGTGGCAATGCGAAGTTCATTCGCGCAACCAAAATTCTTTTCGAAGAGAGCGTTGATGACCACCCGATTGCAGCGCGGTTTCCTCCCCCAAAAGTGGGCTGGTGTCGCCGTAGCATTCATTTTCCTGCTCACTGCTCCAACCATCAGCATTGCGGAAAACCCCGCGCAGGCGGCACCGGATATTTTGGAATCGGGGCAATTCCGGCTGCACAAATTCGAGCAGGCCATCGGCGAGGAATCCTACGAGATCACCCGGAAAGGCGATTCCCTCGAATTGAAATCCAGGTTCTCATTCACCGATCGCGGAACGCATGTGCCGCTTTCCGCCACTCTGCGAACCAAGCCGGACCTGACTCCACAATCATTCCAAATTGAAGGGAGCACTTCGCGTAGTTCACAGATCAACCTGGCGGTGGAAATCGATCCGGACAAAGCGCGCGTGCGCGAAGGGAAGGAATGGAGAGACGAGCCGCGGCCCGGACAATTTTTTGCCATTTCCGGTTACGCGCCGGTTTCGATGCAGCAGCAACTGGTTCGCTACTGGACTACCCACGGCTCGCCCGCGAAATTAAAGACGCTGCCGCAAGGGGAAGTGAGCATCGAGCTGCGCGGCCGCGATGAGATTGCAGTGAACGGAAAAACGCTGGCGCTCGACCGTTACAGCGTCGCCGGCTTGATTTGGGGCCGGGAAACTTTGTGGTTCGATTCCACGAAACAATTGATCGCGGCCATCACCGAAGATGCCGAGTTCGACCACTTCGAAGCGATTCGGGAAGGATACGAACCGGCGCTTGCAGTGTTTGTCGCCAAAGCGGCTCAAGACGGCATGGCTGTGCTTGCCGGCCTCGCTAAAAACTTCCAGGGCAATAAAAGCGGGCTTCTGGCCGTGGTGGGCGCCACGCTAATTGACGGAACGGGCGGAGACGCAATTCCGGATGCAACCGTGCTGATTGATAAGGGCCGGATCAAGCAGGTGGGAACGCGTGCGCAGGTAGACGTACCGGCGAATGCCACGGTAATCGATGCGCACGGTAAGACGCTTTTGCCGGGACTCTGGGACATGCATGCGCACTACGAGCAAGTGGAGTGGGGACCAATTTATCTGGCTGCTGGCGTCACGACGGCTCGCGATGTTGGCAACGAATTCGAATACATCACGGCCGTGCGCAATGCTCTTCGCGATGGACACGGAATCGGGCCGCAGTTGTTGCTGGCCGGAATTGTGGATGGCGATGGGCCGTTTTCGCTCGGCATCGCACGGGTTAATTCTCCGGAGCAAGCTCGAGAGTGGGTGGACCGCTATCACGCGGCCGGGTTTCAGCAGATCAAAATTTACAGCTCGATGAAACTGGAAAACGTGGCGGCCGTGGCGGCGGAAGCGCATCGCCTGGGAATGACGGTGACCGGGCACATCCCGATCGACATGAACGTGTTCCAGGGGGTGGAAGCTGGCATGGACCAGGTGAACCACGTTCAATATATCGGCGACGTGGTGCGCAAACAACTTCCCGAAAATTCCAGCCGGCTGCAGCGCTCGGAAACGCTGGCGGATGCCAACCTGAATTCTCCCGAGGCTCGAAAGGCAATCGACTTTCTGAAGCAGCACGGCACGGTGGTGGATCCCACGCTGGCCCTGATGGAGATGCTGTTTACCGTGGGGCCCGACAGGCCGGCGGCAAGCTTTGAACCGGGCATTGATAAAGCTCCGCCCGAATTGAGAGAGCAACTCGTTAGCGTTGGGCCGGGCGTAAACATGCTTCCGCTGTACCGGAAAGTTTTTGCGAAATACGTTCAAATTGTCGGGGCGATGCATCGCGCGGGAATTCCCATTGTTGCGGGCACCGACCAGACCGTTCCCGGCCATAGCCTGCAACGGGAAATCGAACTCTACGTTCAAGCTGGATTCACACCGATGGAAGCAATTCAGGCGGCAACGATCGTTCCCGCGCGAGTGATGAGAGTAGACAAGGAAGTGGGCACAATTGAGGTGGGAAAGCGCGCGGATCTGATTTTGACCCGCGCGAATCCGCTGGAAGATATCCGGAATATCCGTACGGTGGAATTCGTGATCGCGAATGGCACGCTTTATGATTGCGCGCAATTGTGGCGCAGCGTGGGATTCAAGCCGTAGCGAAGCGAGCGCGGTCAGGTGGCGGCTATCGCCTGGCCGGGGAGCGACTGCAAGGCGACCCGCTGAAGGCTTTCCTGGCGGCTTCGCGAAAGACGGTCAAACCAGCCCAGTCCGGGCAATTTCGAAATCGTGGCATCGATGCGTGACGCGACTTCCGCGCCCATCGAGTCGCCTAAAATGAAAGCCAAAACCCAATCCACCTCGTAATCCGATTTCACTCCGCCGCCCACCGGCATCCAGAATTTCCGGAGGATGAATTCCGTGAGCCGCTGCGCGTTGCGTGGCTGCAAACATTCGGCTGCTTTGTTGTAATAAAAGGAAAAATGGCGGCGTTCGTCCTTGGCCAGCCGCCGCAGAATTTCCGCGAGGATGGGATGTGCGGTGCGGCGCGCCAGGATCGCCGTAACCTTCCAGAGTGGACAATTCGGAAATCGCGCCATACGTCAGATACGCCGCGTGAAAGTGGCGGGTGCACTGGCAGAGCAGCGACGAACCCATCCCTTTCAGCCACTCTTTCCACGAGGTTGATTTCTTTACCTCGGCGATCCGGCGATCTGAAAAGGTGACTCCCGCCGCTGCCAGGAATTGCCCGATGGTGCGGCCGTGGAAATGCTCTTCGTAGGCCCAGCAACTGAGGAACGCGGTGGTTTGCGGATCCTCGATCGCGCAGGTGGAAAGAATTCCGCGCAGGTAGACGATGGTGTGCGATTCAATATCCATCATGTAGGTAAGGCAGCGGATTTCATTTTCGGAAAGTGGATAGCGCGAGACTTCCGAAAAATCGATATCGCCAACGTCCACCTTCCGGGAGTTTTTCAGGTATTTCTCGAGATCGAAATTGCCGGGCATAGCTCCACCTCTCCTTTCATCTTTGAGGTCTACTGGGAGTACGCAACCGCGGGCCGATTGGATTGCTCGAATGGACCCGTTTTATCAGCAGCGGCAGAGCGCCGGCAATTCTTCTCTTGCCCGTGGCAGGTCGCGGGACTATGCTTCGCCGGAAATCGACTTAATTTGCGGGGGAATCTTATGAACCAGTGGACTCGACGCCGATTTTTTCTAGCTACCCTGGCGGGTGGTGTGGCCGCGAGCGCTCGTAATTTATTGGGAGCAGGGGCTCCCGGCAATGGGGCGGAACGGCAGGCGGCAGCGACTGCTCCTGGAATGGGAAAGAAGCCGACAATTATTTCGGCCGCCAATGGAGTGACTCATCTGGATGCAGGGATGGACGTGTTGCGCAATGGTGGTGACACGCTGGACGCAGTTTTGGCTGTGGTGACCAAGGTGGAAGACGATCCCAACGATGATTCGGTAGGCTACGGCGGACTGCCGAACGAAGACGGAGAAGTGGAGCTGGACGCGAGCGTGATGCACGGACCGACGCGGCGGGCAGGCTCGGTGGGATCCATTCGCAAGATCAAAAATCCCAGCCTGGTGGCCCGAGCGGTTATGGAGCACACCGATCACGTGATGATCGTGGGGCCGGGCGCGCTGAAATTTGCCGAAGATGAAGGATTCGAGCCCATGAATTTGTTGACCGAACGTTCGCGGCTGGCTTGGCTTGCCTGGAAGGCCTCCACTTCGTCCAATTGGGGTCCGGGGCTTGCCAGCCCGCAATGGAAGGAGCGGACCGCGGCGCTTTTTGACACCCCCGAGAAACTGGTATGGCGGGATCATATTTATGAAGTGGTGACGCACCCTCCGACGGGAACAATCAATTGCCTGGCCGTAAATGCGAAGGGCGAAATGTCCGGAGTCACCACGACATCCGGATTGTCGTGGAAAATCGCGGGCCGCGTGGGCGATTCGCCGATCATCGGAGCGGGACTTTTTCTGGATGGCGATGTGGGCGGGGGAGGCTCGACGGGCCGGGGCGAGGAGAACATTAAGATTTCGGGAGGGCACACGATCGTGGAGATGATGCGCCAGGGTAAAACTCCCACCGAAGCGTGCCAGGAAGCGCTTCGCCGCGTGATCCGGAATTACAACAACGATATGACCCGGCTGAAGAAATTCCATCTGGATTTCTACGCGCTGAACAAAGATGGAGTCCACGGCGCAGCGACTCTGTGGGAATTCAGAGAGAATGGACATCGCGTCAGCTACGCGGTTCACGATGGAAGCGGCGCAAGATTGGTTCCGTGCACGGCGATGTTTCAAGGGAAAAATACGGATTATCCGGCCTGAAATCCAGGCCGAACTGCCGTTTCATCAACTTTCGGAAATTGTCCAGCGAGCATTGCAGTTTAATTCCGCGATACACTCGCTTCTCACAGGGACTATTCACCTGAATCAATTTATGGTCAGCTAGACACTTCATGGACCGCGCAAACATAGTGATTGTGGGCGGCGGCGTGGTGGGCTGCGCGATCGCGAGCATGGCCGCGGCGCGCTGGGGAGACGTGTTTCTGCTCGAACAAATGCCGCGAGTGGGAATGGGCGCAAGTTCTCGCAACAGCGGCGTGATCCATTCGGGACTTTACTATGAGCCGGGATCGCTGAAAGCGAAGCTGTGCGTGCGCGGGAATCCCCTGATGTACGAATTTTGCGCGGCGCACGCCGTGGCGCACCGGAACACCGGAAAGTTGGTGGTGGCGACCACCCAGCAAGAAGAGCCCGAACTAAGAAAATTAATGGAGCTCGGCGAGAAAAACGGGCTCGCCGGACTTCGAATTATCGATCGTGACGCGATCCGCAAGCGCGAACCGCATATCGAGGGGCGCGCGGCGATTGAAGTGCCCTCGACAGGAATCGTGGCCAGCGAGGAATTGGTAAAAGCATGCGCGCGGTTGGCCATCGATCGTGGCGCAAACCTGGTGATGCACGCCCAAGTGGAACGGCTGGAATTCGTGAACGGTATTGTGCGCGTGAGCAGCACGGCTGGAGAAATTGAAACGCGCTGCCTGGTGAATAGCGCCGGGCTTTATGCCGATGAAGTGGCGGCGATGCTCGGCTCGCCGCTGGCCGCGAACCGGATTTATCCGGTGCGCGGTGAATATTGCGAACTGACTCGGGCGAAATCTTATTTGGTGAACTCCCTGGTCTACCCGATGCCGGAGCACAACGGGCTGAGTCTTGGCGTGCATTTGACCAGAACGCTGTGGGATACGGTGCTGATCGGCCCGACTGCGAGCTACGTGGAAAGAAAAGATGATTACGAAAGCAATCGCCTGCCCGTCGAGGCGTTTGTGAAGATGGCGCGGCCCATGTTGCCGGAAGTTCGAGCCGAGGACATGGTTCAAGCCTATTCCGGGCTGCGCGCAAAGCTGGCGCCACCGGGGCACAAGGGGATCAGAGATTTCATCATAACGCGCGATCCGCTCTTTCCTTCGGTGGTGCAATTGCTTGGAATGGAATCACCGGCGCTGACTTCGTCGCTGGCGATCGCGGAACATGTGGGCGGATTAATTCAAGAAATTCTGTAGATTTTCCTGCCGATTGCTGGTTCTTCTCGTGGCAATCAGATCCTTCGCCAGCCATTCCAGCCAATCCGTCGATTTGTGAAATAGTCTCCAGGATTGACCGGCGGCAATCATCAGTGCGTCAAGTCGGAAGCAAACACCAGGCGAACGCCGCGCGCTTCGAGCTCGGGCAGTCCCTCTTGCAGGGCGGCCAGAGTGGTGCGGTGCGGGTGGCCGATCGCAATCGCCCAACCTTGTTTTTCGGCCTGAGCGGCGGCCTTCTGCAGTTGGGCGAGGATTGCTTCGCGCGTTCGAGTGTCGTCCAGGAACGTGGTGCGGTAGGCGGCTCGGATGCCATCACTTTGGGCGATATCGTAGGCGACGGTTTGCGCTGTGGTGCGGCTATCGATGAAGAAAAGGCCGCGCTCACGTAGGGCGGGCATCAGCGCGGCCATGAGTTGCGGATCAGCCGTGGCGCGTGAACCCTGGTGATTGTTTACGCCCGCCGCGTGCGGAACAGTTTCCAGCATCGTGGCGAGAATTTTTGTGATTTCATCCGCGTTCATGCCCGGCCGCAGCTCAATTTTTTCCACGTTCTCGTTTCCCGTGGATTCCATGGGCAGGTGGAGGAGCACCTGGTCACCGCGGCGGTACGCTTCCTCCGCCACCTGTGCCGAAAAGGGATGGCCGGGCAGCACCGAAATCGTCAGCGGAAATGGAAGAGCGAACAGCGCCTCGGCTGCCGCGCGATCGCCGCCGAGGTCGTCCAGAATAATGGCCAGGCGCGGCCCGTTCGAGCTTTGGTTTTGGGCGGGCGGATGCGGACGCGAGGCGACGGGCGTGACGATATGGATGGCGTGCGTGCGCTGGCCGTCCCGCAGATAGTCGAAACGTATGATGCCAGCGGCCGATGAACTGGAAGAACGGGATAACCCGTGGCGCCTCGCGACGCTATCGAGTGCGCCTTCGATTTCCGATTTTTGGGCAGGGTCAGAGATCGTGATGTAGATGTGATCGGTGGAAAGTTGCGCGGGCGCTTCGCCTTCCGGCACGTTGACCATTTCCGGGCGAACGATGATTTCCGGTTTTTGACCGGCTACGCGTTGCGCGGCTGCCACCATCTCGTGAGTAATAACGCGAAGTTCAGCGGACGTCAGGGATTGCTTATGGCAGCCAATGAACGCGGAAAACAGCGAGAACAGAATAACAAACCAAAGATAGGACGAGAACAATCGAGACGGATGGGTGACGATTGAAGCCCGGATTTTCGAAGACACGCCCGATCAGGCCGCGCTCTTGCGCGCTTCCGGCCGCAACATTTCAAGAGACTGCTTCAGAGCGGCGCGTTTTGCCGCTCCGCCGCCCTGAAGAATATCGATCGCTTTTTTCATCACCGGATCATCGACGGAAGGCAACTGGCCCGGTTGGGGAGTGGCTTGATCCTGGCTGATCGCGCCGGAATCATCGAGCGCCGGGCGAACTTCCACTTGAGGAACGACTCCATCCGCGGGAATCGATTTTCCGGCGGGCGTGAAATAATTCGCCACCGTGAGGATCAACGCAGCGCCATCATCGAGCGGGATCACTTTCTGTTCGGAGGCAGTGCCGAAGGTCGTGGTTCCAACCGTCTCGCCGCGTTTGTTATCCGCAATAGCGGAGGCAACCACCTCCGCGGGCCCGGCTGTACCGGTGGAGATCAAAACAGTCATGGGCTGTTTCCAAACCACTTTCGAAGGATCAGCCGAAAAAGTTTGCGAAGTAACGGTCTGGCCGCGCAGTGTGGTGATATTCCCGGACGGCAGGAAAAGCTGAGCGGTGGAGACACCCTCCTGCATCTGGCCGCGCGCGCAATCGCGCAGGTCGAGAATCAGTTTGTGCGCGCCTTGTTTTTCCAGTTGCACGAGTTTTTCGCGAATCTGCGCGGTAATTCCGCGGTCGAATGTGGGTACCCGCAGATAAGCGACATCTCCATTCAATTTATCTTCCAGCAATTTCGGTGCGGGAACCTTCGCGAGGACCAGATCCAGGTCCTGCGCTTCGCCTCCGCCGCGATGAATCACCGAGACTTTTACCGCAGTCCCCGGCTCGCCGCTCAGCAGCACCTGGGCCTGGCCAATGGCCATCTGCCGCGTCGTGAATCCGGCAATCGATTCCAGTAAATCGCCGGTGCGAATATTGGCTTTCTGCGCCGGGCTATCCGGCATCACCGAAATCACGGCGATGTATCCGAAGCGCTTGGAAAGCTCCAAGCCGGAGCCGCCCTTCGATTCATTGTCGACCTTGCTTTTGTAGTCGGAGTATTCGCGGGCGCTCAAGTAACTCGATTGCGGATCGAGGGAATCGAGAAGTCCGTGCAGCGCTCCGGTTTCCACCTGGCGCATGTTGGGATCTTCCACATAATCGTGCTGGATATGCTCGAGCACTTCGCCGAACACGGTCAGCGAGCGATAGGTCTTGTCGTCATTGGTTTTGCCGAGCACATAGCCCATCGCCACATAGGCAAAAACCAAAACGGAGAGCGATAGGACAACTTTTTTAGCCACACGGCTCATGCGTTTTCCCCTTCCGAAAATTCCAGGCGCGGCTGCGGCCCGCAAGATCAGGCAACTGCACAGAAGCCTGAATTATAACATTGGAACTGTCTTCCGCAGACAGGTTTGCCTCCGACCGCGTTCCGGTCCGGCAATGCGTCTTGGGCTGGCGGACGGCGCTCAGGCCTGGCCGCCAGCTTGGCTTTACGCAAATCCGCGTTACGGCTGGCTCTTTTGCCCAGCTTTTGATTGAGGAAGCGCTGCTTCAAGGATTCTTTTCTCCCACATTCTTGGACGCGCCCCGCTGGCGAAAGGGTGCTACACGTTTTCTAAAACTCAGGCTCTTCCGGAGTGGTGGCCGCCACGCGATGAATCGGGCTGCAACTATTTGTGAGCGAAGTTTTGCTGGGTTCGAGAAACATCAATCGTTTCAACATTATCCACGGGGGTGGCGGCAGTCAGGTAGGTCTGCGAAATGCGATCCTGCCAGGTGAAATGATCTTCGTCCCACAGCGACCACAGGAAGCCCATCAGCAGCGTGCTGCCGGAGAGGACATATCCGAAGCTCCTCCACAGGAGTTGCCGCGTGCCGGGCAAGCTGCCATCCAGGCTGACCACGGAGAGGCCCCGAATCCTCATCCCGGGCGTATCGCCGCTGAAGACGGTGAAGAGCACGAAATATTGGACGTAAAAGAGAAAGAACGTGGCCCCGTAGACGATCCAATCGAATTTCTCAAAGGAAAGCTGGCCGCCCAGCGACCGGAAAAGCGAAAGAAACCCGATGTAAGCCAAAGCTACAAAACCACCGTCCAGCAAGCCGGCAAAACGGCGCTCGGCCAGTTCCGCCACCGGGACCAGAGGAGCCTCCGGGTGCCGCCCGGAATCACCTGCAACAGAGAAATCGAATTCAGGTTGATCAACGCGAATTTCAACTCGGGTCTGCCCACGCGGCCGGGAACGCCAGGAAGGCCTAACAGCAGGGCGAGATGGTTCAGGCAAGGAATCCGGAGCCGGCGCTCCAATTTCATTCGAAAACGGCAGCGGAGGCTGCGAGTCGTCGTCATCTGCCCGCCCGCGGCGAGCGCGATAGGCATGGAGACGCCGGGCCAGTTCGAGGCGCCACTCCGGTTCCGCCGATTCAACAGCAATGGCGGATTGCGGCTCAGCTAGTTCTGCCTGCTGCGAATCCGATTGAACCTTGGGATCGAATTCGAGCGAGGGGGCAGAGTTCCGCTGAGCCGAAGAGACAACCGAAGTTTCTTCCCCGGGCGTGAAAGGCGAATCGCAAAGTGAGCACGCGGATGCATTCGCGGAACTCACAGCACCACATTGTGGGCAGATTTGAAGCACCGGTCCGTTTTGCGCTGCGGACGTTCTCGGCGAAAGCCCTTCACCGAGCGCGCACATCGTAGCAGCGGATGAGGAACAGCGCGCGGCAAAGTGAGGTGCCATGTCACGAAACAGATAACCCGGGCGGAGGCAAAGACAGCCGGCCGGAATTAGAAGAACTAGGCCTTGATTCGGATCGACTTTCGAAATGCAGTTCGGGGACCGCCCTTTGTTGCGAACGACCTGTTCACTTCGAGGACGAGCTGCAGAGCTTCTTTGAGATTTCGGCGAGCTTCAGCGAGAGTTCGGCCTTGAGTATTTATTCCGGGAATCTCCTTCACCCAGGCGGCATACCACCCACCATGCTTTTCGAAAATGGCAGTGACTGCGTTCCGCGACTTAGTTCGTTTCATTGTTTTTCATTCCTTCCGGCATTTGTGTCGCGCCTTTCCGCGGCAGGAAAGGCTGCCGGCCTGAAGGCCGGCGGTACACGGCCGAAGGCTAGGGTTTCTTTCCCTTTAGAAGGCCGCCGAGGATGCCGCCCAGATTTTGTTGGCTGGGTGACGCCGCGTTCGTTCCTAACCCCTTGGCCAGGCCGGCGATATCGGGAACGAACGTCGGGTTCGACGTGGTTCCCTGAATCGTAAATGGAATTCCGTTGGAGGCCATTCCTGCAGCGATCCCCTGCTTTCCGCCGAGGCCGGCCATGCCCGCGATTCCCGCAATCGCCCCGATCGGACTTTGTGAGATTCCGCTCAGCTTGGCAAGCATTTTGAAATTCAGAGCGTGGTCCGCGCTGATTGTACCGTTGCCTGTGATCGTTCCGATTCCTTCGACCACCAGATTCAAATTGTCCGCGCGAATACCTTCCGGCGCGACACGGAGTTGAGAACTCAAAGTTTGGATCGTGGTATCGGCTCCGGACTTATTCGACAGTCCGGTAAAGGCGGCGAGCCCGCCCAATTTCGATCCCAGGCTAAAACCGGCGAGTTTGGCGTTGGATAAATTGATTGGCCCGGTAGTGACCAGGCGGTTCACCGGCCCGCTGATCGTCAGATTCGCGGAAAGCGCTCCAGTTTGCAATGAAGCTCCGGAAGGCAGCGTAACGCCTAATGCGGGAAGCACTCCTTCCAGGTCCGCGGCTGGCATATTTTGGCCAGCGAGCTTCATTTGGATGGCAGCAACTTCACCCGACGCGTTAAACGTGCCGGTGAGTTGAGCGAAGGCCTTGCCTAAGTGGACGTCTCCCTGTTTCAGGGCTCCGGTTTGAGGCTTCATTGCATAGTCGGTTTCAAATTGAACAGTGACGGGAACTCGAGCGGGCGAGCCGCCTGGAACCAACTGCAACTTGTTGGCGTTGACCGAGCCTTTAGCGTTGAGATTCTTGCCATCGGAAATCAGCGTCCCGGTGAAATCGATCACGCCTGCGAGCCCCGACGTGGGATCGGCAAATCCCGTGGATGCGAGATCCAGGCCTTTGACATCGAGGTTCGCGGAAAGCGGAGTCTCCTGCATGTCATTTCGATCCAGGGGGCCGGCTTTGCCATCCAGTTTGATGGCTCCATTGCCGGGAACCTTGGCGCTGAATGTGAACGGAAATTGAGAAGTGTAGGAAAGGTCGGTCGCCTCGAACTTCACATCGTCGTATTCGTGCATTTTTGCATTCGCGCCGGTATTGCCCACCATCAGTTTCCCGCTTTCGATCGTCAATTTTTGCACGGAAAGATCCATGCCGCTGTTGCCCGCATCCTTTGCCGGTGGGGCCGCGGAGTTCGATGAATTCGGAGCCGAATTCGAGCTCGTTGCCCCCAGCGTCGAATAGTTCCAGGTTCCTTTCGGAGAGCGCAGCAAATTTACCTGCGGCCCTTCGATGGTAAATGCGGTCACATGTAGTTGCTTCGAGAAAATCAGCGGCATCAATTCGACGCCCACTTTCACGGACGCCGCCTTCAGGAACGGGTCGTGGCTGAACGCGGGATCATCGGCGATGGATATATTGTCCACTACCGCGCCTCCTGAAAAAATCGAGAGGCTGATATTTCCGATTTCCACTTTCCGGTTCATCGCCGCCGTCAGGGACGATTCGATCCTGGGCCGGAATTGATTTCCATCGATCAAGAAAGGCAGGACTAAAATTCCAATCACAATAAGAATGATGATTCCACCTAGGATCCACGCTAGTTTTTTCATGATCTTCCTCGTAAGGCGAAGCGGCGATTCCTCTTCAAAATTGTGCGGGTCGGGCGGCGGGCTCGGGTTGTGCCGCGGCATGCCCGGGCCCGGGGGCAAGCGCCCAACCGGGGCTTCCTTCTCGGTTTCGGAGTATACACCCCGGATGCGCAAAATCGCATCGAGTGTCACTGGAGGCGGCGTGCGGATGGGGCGCTTGCGTTGCTTGCATTCCGCAGCGCGTGTTAGGCTCGACTTTCTTTTTTCAATGCGAACTCGCAGCCATGGAAAATTCGTCGCGCCCGGCGGGAAGGCTTCTGCTTTCTTTCTCTTGCTCTGCGCAATCGTGCCGGTTTTACGGGCTGCCCCGCGCCCTCAGCAACGATTGTCCGCCGGGCAGGGAATCGTGAAATTGGAGGCCGATCAACAGCGCCAAGTGGGCAAGAAATTCTTCGCCGACGGTAATGTTGATATTGTGTACCGCGATTTCCGGCTGCGCGCCGATCACGTTGAATTCGACGATGAAACGAAAGTGGCAATCGCGCGCGGCCACGTGCAATTCGACCGCGACGAGCAGCATCTGGATGCCGACACGGCAACCTTTGAGCTGCGCACCGGCCACGGCGTGTTTCACAACGTTCACGGTTCCTTCAAAACGCAGCGCAGGCCGAATATAAATCTGCTGGTTAGTTCCAATCCCCTGCTGTTTTACGCAGTGGAAGTCGAACGGGTGGACGAGCGCGTCTACAAAATTCGCGACGCGTGGCTGACCGTTTGCCCGCCGGACCGGCCCACCTGGAAGTTCTTTACTCCGCGCGCGACCATTGTGATTCAACACGAAGTTCATCTCGAGCGCGCTTCCTTCCGGTTGTTCTCCGTGCCCATTGTGTATTTGCCTTACGCCACCCTGCCGGCCGGCCGGCGCCTGCGCCAATCGGGATTCATGACTCCGGAAGTGGGCGACAGCAGCGTGAAGGGATACTTCGTGGGCGATTCTTACTATTGGGCGCCGACGGAATGGATGGATTCGACGATTGGGGCTCAACTTATGACTCTCCGCGGTTGGAGCCAGAACGCCAGTTTCCGCGCCCGGCCGGATGCCAACGTGCGATTTGATGCCAGCTACTACGGCGTGAGCGATCGAGGCATCGTGCAAAATGGGGTTCGCGTGACGCAAGGCGGCCACGAGGCTCATTTTGGCCTGGATGCCTTTTTGCCCGGCGGATGGCGCGTGGTGGCAGACTTGAATGAACTGACGTCTCTCACATTCCGGCTGGCGTTTGCCGAGACGTTTGCCCAGGCCGTGAACTCGGAAGTGCGCAACACCGCGTTTCTTACCAACACGTTTCGCGGATTCACGATCAGTTTCGCCGCCCTCAGCTACAAAAACTTTTTAAGCACCAACGACATCACCACCGGAACGCCGGAAACCTCGGTGGTGTTGCGCACCGCTCCCGAAGCGCGGTTCATGTCATACGATCAAGCGCCCTGGCAGAAGTTGCCCATCTATTTCAGTTTCGATCTGTTCGCCGATGGCGTGCATCGCGCCGATAATGTTTCGCCATCCTTTCAAACTCCAGCCATCGTGCAGCGCACCGAATTCGCGCCGAGTGTAACCATGCCCCTGCACTGGGGGCCGTGGCTCAGCGTCATACCCACATTTACGTTGCGCTCCACGCGCTATGGCGCGCAACTGGTGAACGGCGTCCTGGAAAACCAGCCCTTTGTCCGCACCACCGAGGAATTTTCCCTGGACCTGCGGCCGCCTTCGCTGGCCCGCGAGTGGGGAGATTCGAATACCAAATGGAAACACTCCATCGAACCGGACATCACCTACCGCTATGTGAACGGCGTAAATGATTACGGCCGGTTTCTTCGCTACGACGAAGATGAGACGCTGACAGATACGAGTGAAGTGGAGTATTCGCTGACGCAGCGCCTGTTTCGCAAGCAAGGCGATGGCGATGCGCAAGACCTGGTGACCTGGCGCATTTCCCAGAAGTATTTCCTCGATCCCACCTTCGGCGGCGCGCTGGTGCCGGGGCAACGCAACGTGTTTCAGACTCTGGATGCTTTGACGCCGTTTGCATTTGCCGACCAGGCGCGGCGTTTTTCCCCGATTATCAGCGATTTGCGGATCACTCCCGGCGGACCCTATGACGCGCAACTTCGCGTGGATTACGATCCGCAGCGCGGACAAATCACCGGAATTGGAACGCTGCTCAAGTTGAAACCGTTTCGCGAATCCTTTCTCACGCTGGCGGATTTCTCGACCATAAATATTCCGCCCACCTCGCCGTCAAATCCCAATATATTTCAGCCTCGATCGAATCAGGTGCGCGCGCTGGTGGGCTATGGCGATTTGAACCGGCGCGGATGGAATACCGCATTTGGCATGAGTTACGACGTGACCCAGCGCGTGTTTCAAAATCAATTGGCGCAGCTGAGCTACAACGGTTCGTGCTGTGGAATTGGATTTGAATACCGCCGACTGACCTTGGGCAATGTGCGCTCGGAAAATCAATACCGGCTGGTGCTGCTGATCGCGAATATCGGCTCGGTGGGAAATGTGCGGCGCCAGGACAAAATATTTTGAAGCGCGTGGACGGGTGCGATGCGTGAATCGGAACTTGCTTTTCTTTCCATCGAGCAAGCCGGGCGGTTATTGCGCTCGAGGAAGATTTCTCCTCTGGACCTGGTGGAAAGGGCGCTGGCGCGGATCGAGCGCCTGAATCCGCGCTTGAACGCATTTCTCACCATTTTGACGGATAGCGCCAAGCGTGCCGCGCTGCAAGCGGAGAAGGAACTTCGGAAGGGGCGCGATCGCGGGCCGCTTCACGGCATTCCGATTTCTTTGAAAGATAATATTTGGACGCGGGGCATTCGCACCACAGCGGGATCGAAAATCCTAGCGGATTTTGTTCCGGAATTTGACGCAACGGTGGCGCGGCGGCTTTCACGTGCCGGCGCAATCCTGCTGGGCAAAACAATCCTGCACGAATTTGCGTACGGAATCACCAGCGAGAATCCTCACTACGGGCCGGTTCACAATCCCTGGGATCTGGAACGCACTCCCGGAGGTTCGAGCGGCGGGGCGGCGGCATCTCTAGCCGCCGGAATTGGATTCGCATCCGTGGGAACCGACACCGGCGGCTCGATTCGAATTCCCGCCGCGCTTTGCGGAATCGTGGGATTGAAGCCCACCTTTGGCCGCGTGAGCTGCTATGGAGTTGTGCCGCTGGCTCGCAGCCTGGATCACGCGGGGCCATTGGCCAGGTCGGTAGCGGACGTTGCAATTCTGCTGCGCGCGATTTCTGGGCGGGATCCACTTGATCCCACGACGATTTCGAAGGCGGTGCCTGATTATCCGGGCGCGCTGAATTCCCGCCGGCTGCGCAAAGTACGTTTGGGTTGGCCTCGCGAGTATTTCTTCGAGCACGTGGATGCCGAGATTCACAGGGCGATCGAAGCTGCGGCCAAACAACTCGCGAAGCTGGGAGCGGCAGTGCAGGAAATTTCGCTTCCGAATATTTCCGCGTCCGTGGAACCGAGCACGTTGATTGCGCTGGCCGAATCGAATAGTTTTCACGAACTGGCCGGTTATTATCCCGCGCGCGCCGCGGAGTATGGCGAAGACGTACGAAAGCGATTGGAGTTGGGTGATTCCATCCGTGCAGTGGATTATCTGGCCGCGCTGGAAACGCGCAAGAAGGTTCTCGGCGAATTTGAAAATGCCTTTCAGCGCGTGGATGCGATCCTTGCGCCCTCCGTGCCTGTCCCGGCTCCGCGCATCGGCGAGCAAACGGTAAAGATCGGCGCGCAAGAGGAATCGGTCCGCTCGGCGCTGATTCGCGCCAACCGCCCGGCGAATTTTACGGGCCTGCCGGCGATTTCGGTTCCCTGCGGATTTACGCGTGCGGGGCTGCCAATCGGTTTGCAATTGATCGGCCCTGCCTGGGAAGAAGTCCGGCTGCTGCAAATTGCCCATGCGTACGAGCAATCAGCCGCGTGGTGCCACCGCCATCCAAAGCTGGAGTAAATTTCTCGGAGATCTATTCCGTCGCGCGGATTTGCGGCACAGCGCCGCGCGATTTCATCAAGAAATGAGCAGCGAAAAAGCCCGCGGCTCCCGTCAACAATCCAGCCAAGCCGTCTCCCACGTAATGGTATCGGCCGTAGACCGTTGAAATCACCATTAGAATGAAAAGAGGCAGATGCCCCCAGAAAAGCCAGCGGCGGTATTGCCATGCGCAAAGCAGGACGGCGAACGCTCCCGCAACATGCGCGGAAGGGAACGCCGCTCCGTGAACCCGGCCATAGCGTTCCACAAGATTGATGACCCAGGTGGCGGGGCCTCCCGGAAGCACTTGATGCTCGAGCGCGGAAAACGCATGGAATGGACTCTGGATCGGGAAGAAGACGGCAATGGTGTAAACGGTGTAGTGCGCCAGCGCCATGGAGGTCATCGCCGTCCAGAATTCGCGATGTTCTTTCCTCGCATAGAGAATCGCGGGCAGCGCCACCAGCGCGAAAAAGTAAGTAAGGTAGGCACATTGCATGAAATCGTTTAAAGCGGGGTTCGCGAACCGAGCGAACCAATCCCAGGGATAAACTCCAGTGAGCGCATGATCGAAGCGGATCAGCCAATCGTCGAACCAGTTGGGGAAAATGATGTGCACCAGGCCGGTCAATTCCTCGAATAAAAAAGTCCACAGCGGCAGGGCATACCAATAGCGCAAGAAATGAACGCCGGAATTTCGCGATTGGCCGGCTGCCCACGCCAGCGCCACAATTCCCGCTGCCACGCAGGCATGAATCAACAGATAGCGCGGAGCAGCGGGCAGGTTTTTGCGAAACAAGAAAATCAGGCTGTCCAGGATTCCCAGATAACTGAACGTGACCCATTCGAACGCGCCACAAGCTCCGCGGATTTGATCGATCCATGTAGAAAGTGAAGAGAAGCGATCAACGGACTTCTGCTCGCGCCAGGAAACCGCGGCCGCTTGCGCGCACCAACGAATCGGCTGCTTGGACAGGCGATTCATCGCTTCACCGGAATGTGCGGTATCGATTGGATCGCGTGACAGGGCTGCGGCCCCGCCTCCTGGGACGCCGAAGCCGGCGGATTCCATCGAACGATGGGCCAGCGGCGCCGAACCGCATGCCGCTCCAGGCGCCGGGAAGGATTAACGGCCACCGGAAATCCAACCAATCCGAGAATTGCTGCGTCCGAAAAGCGATCGCCATACGCAAAGCTGCTCGCAAGAGCAATCTTGTATTGCTTCGCAAGCCGCATCGCAGCGTAAGCTTTCGCCTGGCCGGAAATGAGTTCGCCGTCAATTTCTCCCGTCCACCGGCCGGCGCGAGATTCCAGTTCGGTTGCGCACACAACGATTCGTCCAGCCGGTGCCGGCAACAAGCGAATGATGGGGCGCACCAGCGGGCCCGCCGAACCAGTTAATAAAACGATCCTGTGGCCTTGGGATGCGTGCCATGCCAATTGGCGCAAGCTTTCGGGGAAGAACGGCAACGAATCCGGCGCAATCGTCGTTGCCCAATCCTCAGCGAACGTAATTGGCATTTGCCTCAAATATTTCTTATTTCCCTCGGTGGCTGCAATTCGATCGATTCCGATTCGCAGCAGGAATTCCGCCAGCCAGCGCCAGCCATTTATGGGGCCCAATTCGCCGCGCTGGAGCAGGTAGCGAATGAATCGATGTTCCAGTGAAGGAGGCGCGAGAAGAGTGCCATCCAGGTCGAAAAAAGCCGCGCAATTCGACGCCGGAATCATCGAGCGGCTCCCACCGTTTTGGCGGCGGGACCCAGGGCGCCGAGATAGCGCCCGCCTTCCCACAGCACCGGAACGGCGCGGACGATACAAAACGCGATCGTGGCGGCGACCAGAAATTGCGCCGTCCAGGCAAACCAGCTTATCCATCGTCCATTCAGCAGGGGCGAAGGCAGATGCAGCAGCGTGAGTTGCACGCCCAGATAGCAAAAGCAGATACATTTCAATGCGGCATATGCTCCGCGGCTCGCTCGGGAAGCAACCAACTTGCGGCCCCACCAGGTTTCCAGCATGGATTCCTTGCCGAATCCGGAGCGCCCAGAGATTGCCGCAAGACCACGAATAAAATCCGTCAGAGTGCCGCGCACAAAGAAAAGCACCGGAACCCAAAGCGAAACCAATCCAGTCACCGCAAAAAAAGTGAAAAACAAATTTTCCACCACGCGATCTCCAAGAATGTCCAACTGCGCTCCCAGGGGAGAGGAAAGTTTGCGGCGGCGAGCCAGATAGCCATCCAGTGCGTCTAAACTGATGGCGGAAACCGTGAGCCCAAGAGCGGCTAGGTCCATCCACAGAGTTCGGCCGAACAATGCGACCGCGGCGAAGGCCATGGCCACTCGCAGGGCGGTGATTTGGTTAGGGGTCATTGAAATTTCTCCCGCTTTATTTCGGTGGCTGGCTTTGGCGCAACCAGCCAATTCAACAAAAGCAAATGGAATTCCAATGCCGCGCGCGGCGTAAGGCTTTGTAGAATCATTTGTTTAGCCGGAATCTGGAAAGGGAATGCCGCTGCTGAATCGAATGTTTTGGCCGACAGTTGGCGGGTAATCCGGCGGCCGTAAACAAAAATGAGATAGCTACGACACGGAACGGGCGAGTGTGGGAAAATAAATGTTTCGGCCTTGTTTCTTGGCGCTGTTACAGGCATCCAATCCTGCGAAGAAGGCGTAAACGAAACTATGGACGTATCCATATTTGCCGCGTTTGTGGCCGGCCTGGTGTCCTTCCTTTCACCGTGCGTACTGCCATTGGTACCCGGATACGTATCCATGCTTTCGGGTATTGGCGTGGAACAGCTCAAAACCGGGGAAACTCCGCGCGCCAGCTTGCTGACCTCCTCGTTGGCGTTCGTCTCCGGGTTCTCGATCGTGTTCATCACTTTCGGTGCGTCCGCCAGCGCCGTCGGGGCGTTTCTGCTGCGGAATCGAAGTTTGCTGGCGCCGCTTGCGGGAGCAGTGGTGGTTCTATTCGGCCTGCACCTGATCGGGTGGTTGGCAAAGATACCGGTGCGGTTGGGATTGATCATCGGCGCCGTGTTGCTGGCAGCAGCGGCCCTGCTGGCCTGGGGGTTTGCGGGAATGGCGCAGGGCATTCTTCCCGTGCATTTAGTTTCGGTTGCTCTGATTTTTCTGGCCGGGCCGGTGTTGTCACGCTGGCTCAACCGCGATTTGCATTTCCGGAACGTGGGCGGGCAGCCGGGAATTGTTGGCGGCTTTTTGATGGGGTTTGCTTTTGCTTTCGGCTGGACGCCTTGCATCGGGCCAATCCTGGCCACGGTGCTGGGATTGGCGGCAACGCGGGACACGATCGCTCAAGGAGTGTTCCTGCTGGCGGTGTATTCGGCTGGGCTGGCGATTCCGTTTATCCTGACGGCGCTGGGTATCGGGCAATTTCTGCGCTTTTACCAGAAATTCCGCCGCCACATTCACATGGTGGAAGTATTCAGCGGGGTGTTGCTGCTCTTCGTTGGCGGGCTTATTTTTGTGAACCGGCTGACGTGGCTCTCGGGTAAACTGGCATTCTTGAACCGTTTTTCATGGTGATCGAAGCGATGGTGAGGAAAAAGATATTTCGAACTCTTGCGGTTTTGGCGGTCCTGGCCGCTGGCGTTTTACCGGGTGCAAATCGTTTAAGAGTCCTAGCTGTCGGGCAGGAAGATCATGGAACAAAAGATTCCCAGGCCGAGCCGGAAGTTACGTTTCAGACTTTGGACGGCCGCAGCGTTTCGCTGGGCAGCTTCAAGGGCAAGGTAGTGCTGGTGAATTTTTGGGCCACGTGGTGCGAGCCCTGCAAGGCGGAAATTCCCGACTTGATCGGATTTCAAAACAAATATGCGGACAAAGGCTTCACCATCCTGGGTGTGGCCATGGATGATGAAGGCAAGAAAGTGGTGGAACCGTTCGTCCAGACGCAAAAATTCGACGTGGACGGCCAGAAGCTTACGATGAATTACCCCATCATGATTGGAAACGACGACATCGCCAATAAATTTGGCGGAATCATCGGCTTTCCCACCAGCGTCCTGATATCGCGCGACGGTAAAATCATCAAGCGGTATATCGGCCTGGTGAATATGGATTCGCTCGAGAAAAATGTTCAGGGGTTGATGTAAATGCTGGATGAACACGATTTTCAAAAAAAATGCGACGACGCGTTCGAAACTCTGCGCAACCGCCTGCTGGATTTGGGCGACCAGCATGATTTTGAGGTGGAAGGGGGCAGCGGCAAGCTCGAAATCCAATTCGCGGATGACGACGAAACACGCTTCGTCATCAGCCCGAACACTCCCGTCAGGCAGATTTGGATTTCAGCGCTGACCACCAGTTTTAAACTGGGTTGGTCCGATGCCGCCAATGCTTTCGTGCTGGAAAAGACAGGCGAGACATTGACTCAAGTGATGAGCCGGATTCTGACGCAGCAACTGGGCGCGCCGGTGGCGGTGTAAGGATGCGGAAAAGGCCATTCTTATTGGTTATTTGCGCGTTGTGCCTTGCCGCCATTCTTGCAACCGGCGAGCCAGGACAAACGCAGGAAAGTTCCGCCCTGCAGAACGCGGCGGCGATTGTGAAGCCGCAGGCATTTGTCTCGCTCGAGCCGGTTCCGCGGGGAAAGGCCTTCCAGGTTGCGGTCGTAGCCGAGATTCGAAATGGCTATCACATCAACGCCAACAAGCCTGCGGATGAATTCTTAATTCCGACGACGCTGACGACGCAATTGCCCGCCGGCTTAAAGCAATTGGAAACGGTTTATCCAGCGCAGCAATCGCTAAAATTTTCCTTTTCACAGACGCCGCTCCTGGTTTACACCGGGCGCGCCCCGATTTTTTTGCGATTGGAGGCTGGGAGCGACGCGCCGCTCGGCGCGATGACGATTCCGGTGGTCCTGCGCTATCAGGCTTGCAACGATTCCACCTGTCTGCCACCGGTGAAGATTCCGATTTCGGTAACCCTTCAGATCGCAGCGGCAGGATCCAATTCCCGCAGTCTTCATCCGGAAATATTCAACGGCAAGAAACCTTAGCCGCGCGATTGTTGCCGGCAATCCACAAGAATTGAATCTCGAACGGAGCCAGACTCCTGCGGGAGTTCAATCTGTTAGCGCGCGGAAAGGACCGGAAGGGCGCGGCGCAATCGTGCGACCACGCGTTCTTTCCCAATCGCAAGCATGGAATCGAATAACGGCGGAGCCACCGCGCGGCCCACAATCGCCACGCGGGTCGCATTGATCAGCAGGCCGGCTTTTACCCCTTCGGCAGCGGCAATTTCGCGCAGAGCATGATCGCAGGCATCGTGATTCCAATCGGGTAGAGCGGCAAGCGCATCGGCGAGCTTGCCTAAGAGCGCGGGCAATCGTTCGTCCTTCCAGAATTTTTCGCGCGCTTCAGGATCGTATTCAAATTCATCGCTAAAAAACGCGCGAGCCCATCCGGAAAAATCATTTACAAATCGAGTGCGCGGACGAATCAAGTCCACGGTCCTCTCGATCCAGCCGCGCTCGCTCCCGCCCCATTCGTCTCGCCAGATTCCCGCGCGGCGCAACTCCGCTTCCACATTAGGAAGCAATTCGCCCACCGGCAGATTGTGCAAATACTGCTGGTTAAACCACTCGAGCTTGGCGCGATCAAAAATCGCGTTGGTGCGGCTTACTCCCGCCAGTGAAAAGCGCTCCACCAGTTCCGGCGTGCGCAGAAATTCCGTATCGTCGCCGGTGGACCAGCCCAGCAGTGTCAGAAAATTCCGGAATGCTTCGGGGAGGAAGCCTTCCTCGGTGTAGGAGCCGACGCTGGTTGCACCGTGGCGCTTCGAGAGGCGCGTGCGATCGGGCCCCAGAATCAGCGGCACGTGCGCAAAAATCGGCGGCGTGGCTCCCAGGGCCTGATACAACAGCGCCTGCTTGGGAGTATTGGAGAGATGATCGGCGCCACGGATGATATGGGTGATGCGCATGTCCATATCATCCACAACGACGCCCAATTGGTAGGTGGGCAGGCCCGTCGAGCGCAGCAGGACGAAATCTTCGATTTCGGCATTTTGCACTTCGCGCGGGCCAAACACGGCATCGTCAAACTTGGTCACGCCTTCGCGAGGCACCGCGAAACGAATCGCGCGTCCAGCTCCCGAACGTTCTTTTTCGGCGCGTTCTTCGGAAGAAAGGTTGCGGCAAGGGCACGCCGGGCCGCGCGCCGCTTTGGGTTGCTCCACGTCGCCTTCGTCAAGGTTTTCTACCGGAGCATCGGCGCCCGCATACTGCACGGGCTTGCAGTAGCAGCCATAGGCGGCGCCGCTGGCAAGCAATCGCTCCGCGGCGGCGCGGTACAGGTCGATCCGTTTCGATTGGAAATAGGGGCCTTCATCCCACTCGATGCCCAGCCAACGCAGGCTTTCCAGTATGCCGTCGACCAGTTCCGGGCGGTTGCGTTCGATGTCGGTGTCTTCGACGCGCAGAATGAAAGTGCCGCCTTCGTGATGTGCGAACAGCCAGTTAAACAGAGCGGTGCGGGCTCCGCCTACGTGCAAGTATCCCGTAGGGGAAGGAGCGAATCGCACGCGTGGTTTTTCGGTGGATGTCATTTTTATTTTGCCGGCTTCAGCGTCGTCCGTCAGTTCATTTCGCCGCTTGGAAACGTAACATCTTATCGGAAGCGCCAGTCAAAATCGAGCCCGCGCACATCGCGAAAAATTGGAAAGGGTACTCTCGTACTCTTGTTCCGCCCCGTCGCGGCTCCTATATTCAGCCTGGCAATGCGATCGCGGAGAGTTCATGGGTTCCGATTCGCGAAACAGCCTCAGGGTTTGTTGCCAGGTAAGCAGTGATTCGGAAGAAACTTCACCTTGACCCTTGAGCTTTCCTATCACAAATTTCTGCTATGCTCGATTCAGCCTCAAGTGGTGTGTCTTCGGAGCGGTGAATTGCTGAGCGGACAACATATGGTGGCGTTGGTAATGTCTGCCGGCGCGGCATTGCTGGGCGCGTTTTTTGCCTACATGTATGGATTAAAGCGCCAGCCCTATTTGATGGCATGGTCCGGTGCGTGGGTGCTGGTTGCATTGCAGTCGGTGGGCCGTGGATTCGATGCCTCGCAAAATCTCACTCCCTGGCAGGAACCCATCAATGAATGGCTGATGGCCGCGGCCGCATTAGTGTTCCTCTGCTCGGTTCAACTCTATTCTCGACGTCCAGCTTGGATTCGCAGCGCCAGCGGCGCCGCGTTGGCCGCGGCAGTTTGGGCGGAAGCCTTCCACCTGGGGCGCTTTCCCATTCCGCTTCGGGCCGGCATTGCGGTGGTATTGCTTGGAGTTGCGGCGCTATTCTGGCATGAAGGTAAGAAACAGGATTCCCGCGCCGACCTCTTTTTAGGCATCGCATTTTTCGGTTGGAGCGTCTTGCTGCTCGGCACCACCTATCAGAACCGGCTGGTTTGGTTGCACCGCACCGACCTGCGGCTTCCCATGTTATTGCCGGAGCTTTTTGCCGGCGTGCTGATGGTGATGACGGTGTATGAGGAAGAGCGCCGGCGTGTGGAACGAAACATGCTCGCGCTTTCCAATCTCAATCTGGCCACTTCCAGCTTTGTGGGCGGCGAGATTCAGAAAATGCTTTCGCAGGCGCTGGACCGCGTGCTGAACGTGGTGCGTATTCCCGCCGGCGCGCTGTGCCTGCACTACGGTGATGCACAAGGTCCCACGTCCGTGGTGGCCACCGGACTGAGCGACGAATTCTGCGCGACCATCCAGCAATGCAGCTTGGACGATTACATGGTGAGCCTGGTGGCGCGGCTGGGCGGCTTGGTGGTGTTGCGCGACCTGGCTCGTGAGCAAGCCTGGGTGGCCCTGGACCGCGAAGCCGAATTCCGGAAAGTGCGGGAACTGCTGGTTGCGCAAGGCATGCGCACGGTGATGGGAATCAGCCTGCAAGCAAAGGAGCGCGTGTTTGGCGTGTTATTGCTGGGCACCCCGGATACGCGGCGTTTTACGCCGGCGGAATTGAGATTGCTGATGGCATTGGGCCACCAGATCGGGATGGCGGTGGAAAATTGCTACCTGATCCAGCAAACCGCCAGGCGCAGCGAGGAATTGCATATCTTGAATGAAATCGGACGGGCGCTCAGCTCCACGCTCGATAGCAACGTGCTGTTCGAAAAAATTTACACGGAGATGAAGCGGCTTTTTGACGTCGATAATTTCTATATCGGTTTTCTGGACGCCAATCGCCAGGAAATCCGGTTCGAATTGGATGTGGTGGACGGCGTCCGCGAGCCGAAGCACTCGCGGCCGATGGGCAACTTTCTGACCGAACAAATGATTCGCACTCGCGAGCCTGTCCTGATCCGCGAAAACTTCGTTGAGGAAGTGGGTAAGTTAGGCGCCGAGCCGCTGCAAGAAACCGGATGTTTTTGCGGAGTGCCGCTGGTGCTCTACGACCGGGCCATCGGCGTCATGGCCGTTTACAGCCATCAGGAACGCGTGTTTGACAGCGGCCATCTGGAGCTCTTGCTGGTGCTGGCCGGCGAAGCGGGAATCGCCATTGAGAACGCGCGGCTGTTTGCCGAGGAACAAAAGAAGTCGCGGCAACTGACGCTTCTGAATAACCTTTCCGGTCACGCCATCACCACGCTCAATCCGGACGAAATGCTGGCGAAAATCGCGGAAGAACTCGAGGACGGCCTGACCTACGACGATGTGGGCATCGCGGTGCTCGACTACTCAACCAAGGAGCTTTTGATTCAGGCTGAAGCTGGCAGGCGCCGTGAAGCGTTCGGACGCCGGATCGCGCTGGGTGAAGGACTGGTGGGGCAAGTGGCGCGCACCGGGCAAATGGCGATGGTCACGCAAGTGAATGCGAATTCGCCCCAGCCGGTGCTGCCGGGAACCGCGTCCGCGATTGCGCTGCCGGTGATTTACGCGGACCAGTTGCTGGCGGTGCTTTATGCCGAATGCGCGGAAGCGTGTGATTTTCCGGACGAAGAAGTGTTGCTGCTGCGGACGCTAGCCGATCTTTTCGCGGGCGCCTTGCACAATGCCTTGACCTTCCAGAAAGCGCAGGAGCAGGCCATTACCGACGGGCTGACGGGCGTGAAGACGCATCGGTTCCTGATGGAAGCGCTCTCCGCGGAATGGAAGCGTTCCACGCGCGCCGGCCGCCCGTTTTCGCTGGTGCTGATGGACCTGGACCGCTTCAAATTCGTGAACGATTTTTACGGACACCTGGAAGGCGACGTGGTGCTGCAACGCGTTTCGCACCTTCTGGAACTGAGTTGCCGCCGCTCCGACGTGGTAGCGCGGTACGGCGGAGATGAATTTGTGATCCTGATGCCGGAGACCAACGTGGATCAGGCGCGGCAACTCGCCGGAAAACTGCGCAGCTCGATTGCCACCGATCCGCTGCTGCACGATAAGAATATTACGGGAAGTTTCGGCATCGCGACGTATCCGGTGCACGGAGCTACTCCGCAGGAATTGATCCAAGTGGCAGACTCCTCGATGTATCTATCCAAGCATCAAGGCGGCAATGCCGTTTCCACTTCCGAGCAGAACGATACGGACGAGACGAAAAAATGGAAGCGGGACGTGCTCGAAGCCTACTTGGGTGTTACATTAAAACGGCAATTCTCCACGGGCCCCGAGGCGTTCGCGGAAATCCTGCAGCGCCTGGAACAATTCACTCGCTCTTTGGCGGAGCAGGAAGACTTGGCAACTACCGATCAATTACCTTCGGCCGTGGTGGATACGGTGACGTCGCTGGCACTGGCTGTGGATGCCAAGGATCCTTATACCCAGGGGCACTCCCAGAAAGTTTCCCAATATGCATTCCTGCTCGCTCAGGCCCTGGGGCTGGGCCCGGCGGAAGTGGAAGAGATGCGCTTGGCCGGATTGCTGCACGATGTGGGCAAAGTGGGTATTCCGGAAGCGATCTTGAACAAGGCGGGACCGCTGGACGCGACCGAGTGGGAAACCATGAAGAATCACACGCGGCTGGGCGCGCAATTACTGGAGCCCTTGCGCACTCTCGAACGCATCCAGCAGGTGGTGCTGCACCACCATGAATTTTACGATGGCTCCGGATACCCGGATGCTCTGAGCGGCGAACTGATTCCATTCGGCGCGAGAATCATTGCCATCGCCGATGCTTTCGACACCATTACTTCCGACCGGACTTATAAAAAGGCCCAGAGCGCGGACGACGCGTTCACGGAACTCGAGCGCTGCTCCGCGAACCAATTCGATCCGGAGTTGTTGCGCGTTTTCGTGGAGACCATGCGCCAGCAGCCCCGGCCCATCGTTGAAATCACCATGCCGGTGCCGGTGGAAGATCCCACCAGCGCTCCCGTTTAATTGCCTTCCGGATTATTTGCCCCGATTGAATTCATTTCGTCCTGCTTTAATTTCTTCACCTGAAAGGCTACCCTTCTGCCAGGAGGCGGCGATGAAAACCGCAACTGTGAAGTGGTTGGGGGGCGAGGAGTTTCGGGCGGCCATGCCTTCCGGACACGCTGTGGCGCTGGATTCCGACCGGAAACACAATCTGGCCCCTGGACCGATGGAAATGCTGCTGGCGGCCCTGGGAGCGTGTTCAGCCACGGATGTGGTGATCATCCTGGCGAAGAAGCGGCAGAAGCTGGAAGCGCTGGAAGTGGAAGTAAGCGGTGAACGGGCTCCCGATCCGCCGCAGGTGTGGACGAAAATCAAAATGGTCTACCGGCTGACGGGAAAGCTGGACGACGCCGCTGTGCGCCATGCCATCGAATTAAGCGAGCACAAATATTGTTCCGTGGCGGCCATGCTGCGCAAGACGGCGGAGATTTCCTATCGCTACGAAATCCTGCCGCCGTCAATTTAGGTGGAAAATTGCGCGGGCTCGGACATCGCGGTTTCCATTTAACCGGCGGTTGTGTGGGCTGGTTGGGCCGGGTCGGCGGTGGGGAGCTTTTGGGCCAGCCAGGCATCGAATCCGCCGACGACATTCATTACGTTGCTGAATCCGGCTCGCTGCAGAAGGCTGGTAGCGATGGAACTGCGGTAACCGCTCTTGCAGTGAACAGCCGTAGGCTTCTGAGGATCCAGGCCGGCCAGCATCGTTCGCAAGCGGTCCAGCGGTTTCAGTTGGGCGCCTTCGATGTGTCCGCTTTCCCACTCCGGTTTCTTGCGCACATCCAGAATTTGCAGCGAATCCGGATGCTCCGAAATCTGCTGGTAAAGATCCAGAACGGAGATCTGCGGCACTTGGTCGTGCGGCAATCCAGCGCGGTCCCAGCCCAATTCACTGCCCTCCAGATAGCCCGCCACTTTCTCAATGCCCACGCGCGATAGCCTGATGCGCGATTCTTCCGCCTGCTGTGGATCTTCGGCCACGATTACGATGGGCTGGTCCAGGCCGATTACGATGCCTGCCCACGATGCGAATTGGCCGGTCAGCCCGATGTGGATGGCGCCGGGAATGTGTGCCGCTCCGAAGAGAGTGGCCGGACGTGTATCCAGCACCACCGCTCCGCTCGCCTGGTTTTGCAGCACTTCTTGCGGCGTCAGCGGCTTGAGGGGCGCCAGGTTTTCGATCGGGGCCGCTCCACCGCGATTGATTTCGGCGTCGCGCAGGAAATATTCGGGGCGCGGTGGAAGTTCCGATGTCAGCAAATGGACGAATTCGTCGCGGCTCATGGGCTTCAAGGCGTAATTGGTTTTGCGTTCTCTTCCGATGGTTGAGGAACGTTCCTGGCTAATGTTGCGGCCGCACAGCGAGCCGGCGCCGTGCGCGGGATAAACCTCCACGGAGTCGGGAAGGCGAAGCAGCTTCTGGTGGAGGCTGTCGTAGAGCAAGCCCGCGAGTTGCTCTGGAGTGTGATCCGGCGAAAGATCGGGGCGGCCCACATCGCCTATAAAAAGAGTATCGCCGGTCATCACCGCGTAAGGCTCGGGAGAGCGCTCCAGATCCGTGACCACGATACAGATGCTTTCCAGTGTGTGGCCGGGAGTTTCCAGAAAGTGAAGCACCACTTTCCCGAAGCGAACTTCGTCGCCGTCTTTTACATCGTGATGCGGATAAAGCGCGCCTGCTTTTTCACCGACGTGAATCGTGGCCCCGGTGAGCGCCGCCAGTTCCTGGTGCCCGGAGACGAAATCGGCGTGCAGGTGCGTTTCGATGATGTGAGCGATTTGGAGTCCCTGTTTCTTGGCCTCGTCGATATATATTTCCACGTCGCGTTGGGGATCGATCACAGCCGCGATGCCTTCGGAACCGATCATGTACGAAGCGTGAGCCAAGCAGGCCAGATAGAATTGATCGAAGTACATTGCTTTTGCTCCTTTGCGGCCGAGGCAGGTGGCGGATACCGTTGGAAATGGTGCCTGGCGAATATTGGCACAAGCGGAAGCAGCTGTCTAGAGCACTCGTTCCACGTCCTTGGAAGATGGAATACGGCTCGCCCGACGAAATCAGGGTTGCACTGAATCCGCAATGCGATTTCAATCCTAATATTGCTTTTTCCGTTGGAGTTGGCTGGAGCCAGGCGGCTGTTTCGCTTGTCACGTCCGCTTGCAATTGCGTACAATCGCGCCGTTCTGTGGCCAGGAGACGAAATGGGGAAACGAATTGCCGCCAAGATTACAGGCGTAGCTTGCTTCACGCCTCCGCGGGTTGTTACTAACTTCGATCTCGAAAAGATCGTGGAGACGAACGACGAGTGGATTCGCACACGCACTGGAATCAGCGAACGGCATTACGTCGACCCCGGGACGGCAGCCTCGCATCTGGCGACAGAAGCGGCGAAGCAGCTTTTGGTGCAGCGAAACGTTGCGGCGGAAGAAATCGACCTGATTATCGTCGCCTCGGTTACGCCAGACATGATGTTCCCGGCCACCGCCTGTCTGGTTCAGGACCGATTGGGCGCCAAGCACGCCTGGGGATTCGATCTTTCAGCCGCCTGTTCCGGATTCGTATATGCGCTGACCGTGGGAGCGCAGTTTGTGGGCTCCGGGCACCACAAGAAGGTGCTGGTAATCGGAAGCGATGTAATGAGTTCCATTCTCGATTTCAAAGACCGCGCCACCTGTGTGCTGTTTGGTGATGCAGCGGGCGCTGTCCTGGTTGAGCCTGCGCAATCGGACCAGGAAGGAATCATCGATTTCTCCCACGATGTGGATGGTTCCGGTGGTTGCTCGTTATTCATGCCCGGAGGCGGATCGCTGCACCCTGCAACGCGCGAAACAGTGGATCAGCGAATGCATTACGTCCACCAGGAAGGCCAGCAGGTTTTCAAATATGCAGTGCGGCGCATGTGTGAAGTTTCCACTCAACTTCTGGAGCGCAACGGATTTTCGAATGAAGATCTCACACTGGTGGTCCCCCACCAGGCAAATCTTCGCATCATCCGCGCCATGCAGGATCGCCTGGGAGTCGATGATGCGAAAGTCATGGTGAATATCGACCGCTTTGGGAACACGACCGCTGCAACCATTCCGCTCGGCCTGCGCGATGCCACGGAGCAAAAGCGGCTTCGCAAGGGCGACCTGGTGCTCATTGTTTCCGTGGGTGCTGGATACACTACTGGCGGGATTCTAATGCGCTGGGCTTATTGAGAAGGAAGGTTGCGCAAGGGCATCCTTGCTCCAGCTACTTGAGCGCGTGATCCTGAGTGCTTGTAGCTTGTGGGGATTAGAACGAACTCACTTGGGCGAAGCAGGCTTGGGTGCTGCGCATCCGCTGATCAACCAACACAGCCGCTGCGCGTGTGCACATGCTCATTTCAACCGCAGCCCATTCCCCGACCTTGGGCATGCGCATCTTGCACAAGGTCGCAACTCCCTTAACCGCCTGATAATAAGTCTGGACGAACTGCAGACGCAGGCCCGGTCGCCCCAATTGAGGGCACATCTGATGGATCGCCTTGAGAGATTGGAAATCCTGGTTTTTCACAAGCGTAGAGGAGCCTTCCTGCGCCGTCAATGACGTGGCAGCCACCGATAGGATCGCCGCTCGCCAGAGATAAAGACCGAACTGGCTCAAAGCCGCTAACGAGAGCGTCAGGACGATGATAGGTGTGATGTGCTCCATTACGGTATCGAGTATCGCTCCGGCGCACGCTGCGGACAATGGGAGGTTGGTACTGTTTGATTGGGACTATCAGATTAATACCGCAGAATCAGTACTTTAGATGAGATGCAAGGCCCGGGGGTTAGAAAGAACCGGCTTCGACATAGCAGGCTTGTGTTTTGCACCGGCGCTGATCAACCAATGCGGCTGCATACAGGGTGCAGATCTCCAGTTCGATCGCCGCCCAATTCGCAATTGACGAAATTCGCTCTTTGCAAATACTCCCGATCAGCTGGATTGCCTGGTAATAGGCGCGTACAAATCGAAGCTGTATGCTGGGCCGCGCCAGCGCCGGGCAAATGTCATGAATTGCCGAGAGTGAATGAAAGTCGTGTTTATGCAATGAGTTAGATTGCTTTCCACCACCGCTGCCATAGGGTCCCTCGCCAGTAAGAGAATTGGCGGCTATTGAGATAATGGCAGCCCTCCACAAATAGAGGCCAAATTGGCTGAGAGCCATGGCTGAAAGCGCGAGAATAAGTGTTGGCGTCATAGGTTCGCTTGCAGGGACAGTTTCACATCCGGACACGCGGCGGGCAATGGGAGGATAGTACTGCCTTCCTGGCACTCCCGAAGCGGTTCCTGTACAAAATTGATCCAAATTTCTACGGGAAGTGGGACACTCCGGCCGCATCTAGACCGCTTCTAGGCGAAGGTGATACCGCCATGAGGAACAAGAGATATTTTCGCACGATCCTAAGCCTGTCGCTGATCTTTGCGACGCTGATGCTCGCTGGAGCAACGCACAGCGGGCCCGTGAACTCGCCGCCAGAATCAGCGGACTTGGTTGCGATTCGCACATTGCTCCAGGCTCAGCAGGAAGCTTGGAATCGGGGCGACATCGAAACTTTTATGGTGGGATATTGGAAGTCCGACAAAACCGAATTCGTAGGAGCCAGTGGCATCCTTCGCGGCTGGCAGGCGGTGCTGGATCGCTATCGAAAAACTTATCCGGACAAGGCCACAATGGGCAAGTTAACCTTTTCCGATTTGGAAATCACCATGCTCTCGCCCGACTCGGCTTATATCCTGGGACGCTGGCAGCTCGAGCGTGAAAAGGATCGTCCCGCCGGAGTTTTCACTCTAATCGCCAGGAAATTCCCAGAAGGTTGGCGCATCATTCACGACCATACCAGCTGACTTGTTCCGCCGGATGGAGAAAAGAAAAAACGGCAGGCGCCCTGCCGATTGTTTTCGCATGCGGCCCGCTCGGCGCAGTGGTCCGCAAAAGCTTTTCGACGGCCTCGCGGAACTTTCCCCCATCCAACCACTGATTTCCAAATCTCCTGGCTCCCTTAGACCACGGCGGAAAACCCAGCTGATGCATCCAAAATGACGGTTGCGGAGGCTCGGAATCCCATCGGGCTTCTGGCGAATAGAGCAAATAGATGTCCCAAGCCGGAGTCTTCAAGGGCAGCTCAAGCGAGCGAGAAAGCTTCTTGCCAACCGCGGCGCCCGGATCCCAATACTGTACGACGCGCGAATCGGAATTAATGATCGAGGTAGCATCCGGCAGGGCATCGGCGGAATCGGAACGCAAGATCGGTTCCCACACCACGTATCCCCGAAGTTGTGGATCTGAAATCTTAAGAAAAACATCGTCGCGCAACACGGTCACGCCGTGGCGGCAAACCTCTCAAGTGGGTGAAAGCAGCATCAGAATCCGTATGTGGCCGGCATCCCGATTAAATTGCTGGCGCAGCGCGGAAAAGCTGGCTTCGAGTTCTTGATAGGAGGGCGATGCTTCTGCCACCTTGCCTGATGGCCGGGTCGCACCTAACAATGGCAGCAGGGCGACAAGTGCAAGTGCACAAAACACTTGGACTCTTCTGCCGGCCTTGGCGCCTGCCTGGCCGAAACCTTGGGACGGAGTGAACACAACATACTCTCGCTCGAGATTCCCTGCAAAGTCGAGCTAAACTTTTCTGAGCGAAGTCTGCTCTCTTGTACTCTGGCAAGGAACTGGCCAAAATATAGTTGGATTTCGAGTGATCCTAAACCTGTAAAAACACATCAAATAACCTGATGCCAAGTGGTTGACGAGTCGGTACCCTAATCTTCCGGTTTGTGCGAATTTGAGCGATAATCATTGATTCCGGGATGAACCGTAGAGCCTCCATCATCGTGCTTTTAGCCTTGTCAGCGGTCATTTACTTGGGCACTGCTGCTTGGCCCGCTCTTCTCGATAGCACTGACGCGGGCCACGCTGTCGCCGCTCGCGAAATGGCTGAGACCGGCAACTGGGCCGTCCTGCATATTAACGGAATCCGCTATTTGGAAAAGCCCCCGCTGCATTACTGGCTGGTGGCGGCCAGCTACAAGGTGTTTGGAGTGAGTGCCTTTTCCACTCGCTTGCCCGTTGCATTGGCCATGATCGGGCTCGTCATGATGATTTACTTGTTTGGGCGCACTTGGTTTGGCGAACGTGAAGGATTTTATGCCGGGCTGGTGATGTGCACTGCGCCAGGCGCGTTCCTCTTTACACGTATCATGATTCCCGAAGCGATCTACACCCTGGAATTTACGATCTTGTTTTATCTTTTTCTACGGGCATGGACCGGCACGTTGCCGCCTCGCGTGGGCTATTGGGGCGCGGCGGTGATGCTCGGGTTGGGGGCTTTGACTCGATCGCTGGTCGGCTTCGTTTTCCCGCTCGCAATCTTGTTTTTGTTCGTGCTGGCGTTGGGACAATGGAAGCGCTTGCGTGATTTACCCCTAATCTCCAGCGCTGTGATTTTTCTGGCCGTTGCGCTTCCCTGGCACTTGATCGCGGGCCTGACCACGCCGCGCTTTTTTTGGTTCTACTTCATGAATGAACAGGTGCTGCGAGCCCTTGGGATGCGCTACCCGCACGATTATGAAGCCGTGCCTCTGCTGGTTTGGCTGGGGGCGCACGTCATTTGGTTTTTCCCATGGATCGTCTTCCTGCCGTATGCGCTGCGGGAATTTCCACGGCTAAGGACCTGGCGAAGCGGGCTGGATGCTTCGGCGCAAGCTCGGTTGCTTCTGTTCCTTTGGGCCGGATTTACGTTGCTCTTTTTCAGTTGGACGAAAAGCCGCTTGGAATATTACAGCTTTAGCGCCTGGCCCGCCTTTGCGCTTCTCCTGGGGCTGGGGCTTGCCCGCGCCGAGGAAAAACGAGCCGTTTGGCTGCCTCGTTTACAGGCCGGCGTGGCAGTGATTGGCCTGCTCATCGCGGCAGCGCTCGGCGGGTTGCTGTGGGTCTCGCGAAGCATTCACTCGACGGATGACATCACCAGCTTGTTGCGGAAAAATCCGGAAAGCTTTTACCGCATCGCGATGGCGGACTTCTTCGACCTCACCCCGCAATCATTTGCCAACCTGCGTTATCAGGCGCTGACGGCGATGGTGTTGTTGCTTTCCGGCCTGGGAGCAGCATGGCTGCTCCGCAGGCGCCGGCAGGCGCTGGGCGCAACCATGGCCATGGCTCTGACCGTGGCTGGATTTATTTTCTGCGCGAATTGGTCGCTGGGGGTGTTTGAGCCGCATCTTTCTTCGCAGCCGCTGGTGAAAGAGCTTCAAAAGTACGTTCATCCCAGCGATCAGCTGGTTTTATACGGTGAGTTTGACAATGCCAGCAGCGTGGCTTTTTATACGGGACGGCAGCTCTTGATTTTCAACGGCCGTTACAATGGACTGGAGTTCGGCTCTTATTATCCCGATGCTCCGAAAATTTTCCTGGATGACCATTCCTTTCCCTCCTTGTGGAATGGACCCGAGCGAGTGTTTTTGATCGTTCCGCCGCAAGAGCAGAGCGAAGCGCTCGTCAGGTTGCCCAGGAATACTACTTATTTGCTGACGGAGGTGGGCGGCCGGGCGATTTACAGCAACCGGCAAATCACCACCGGCCAAATGACGCTGGCGCAAATTGATGCCTTGAACAGCCGTCCAAAGCCCGCGCCATCCACCGTTTCCACCGATGGCGATTCACCGCGCTTGAAGCAGAAGCGGGGATAGTCGCCGAGGTTTTTTGCGTTCGTGCTGTTTACGCTTTTTTCTGCTCTCCGTTCTTACCATCGGACTTTCCATCCTCACAACAAGGGTTTGCGGGGGGCTTTGTGATTGCGGGTGCGCTGGCTACAATTGCGAATGGATTGTGAGGAGGAGGGTTCATGCGCGCAGTGGTGACGGGCGGAGCCGGCTTTTTGGGATCGCACCTGTGCGATTACTTGATCGAGCGCGATTGGGAAGTGGTCTGCCTCGATAATTTCGTCACCGGTTCGCAAGCAAATATCGCCCATCTAAGCAAGCATCCGCGCTTCCGTTGCACTCATCAGGATGTTTCGAAATATATCGACGTGCCCGGTCCCGTCGATGCCGTGCTGCACTTCGCTTCTCCCGCCAGCCCGGTGGACTATCTGAAATTGCCGATTCAAACTTTGAAGGTGGGTTCGCTGGGCACGCACAATTCGCTCGGCCTGGCGCTGGCGAAACATGCCCGGTATTTTCTGGCGTCTACTTCGGAATGCTACGGCGATCCGGAAATCAGCCCGCAAGTGGAAACGTATTGGGGACACGTAAATCCCATCGGCCCGCGCGGCGTGTATGACGAAGCCAAGCGCTTCAGCGAAGCGATGACCATGGCCTATCATCGCGCGCACGGCGTGGATACGCGCATCATTCGCATCTTCAATACCTACGGCCCGCGCATGCGATTGAACGACGGCCGCGTGCTGCCCAATTTCTTTTACCAGGCGCTGGTCGGTCAGCCGCTCACCGTTTATGGCGATGGGAAACAAACGCGCAGCTTCTGCTACGTTTCGGATTTGATCGAGGGAATCTATCGTTTACTTGAATCGCAGGAGCACGAGCCGGTGAATATCGGCAATCCGCATGAAATCACCATGCTGGAGTTTGCCGAGCGCATCCTGGCGCTGACCGGCGCGAAAGTGCCGCTGGAATTTCATCCGCTGCCGCAGGACGATCCCAAGCGCCGCTGCCCGGACATCACCAAGGCGCGCCGGATTCTGGGATGGGAGCCGAAAGTGAATTTGGACGAAGGGCTGCGCCGCACGCACGAATATTTCCAGAAGAAAATCGCGGAGACCGGCCGCGTGGATTCCGCGAGGAGCTAAAAAATCCGCCGAGCGCCGCTGCCGCGCTAAATCGCGCGGCCCATTTCGTAACTCCCCACCGTAGCGCCAAGAGCAATCTTCTTGCCCCCGTGCGAGCTTGCCTGTTGAAGAATAATTTTTAGTAGTACAATCCCAAACGAAATTCACCTCATCGAAACGGGGATATCACGGATTCACCTCGCTCGGAACAGGAAATAGGAATCGAACATGGACATGGACATCATCTGGACAGCGTTGGGCGTTTGCGTCCTGGTTGGATTCGTATTCTATGTCCTGGCGCAGTATTGGCAGCGGCTGCTGCGGGCGCATTCCCACGCACTGCGCGATTTGACGGCACGCGTGCAGGCGCTTGAGGAGATGGAGGACCCGGGTTTTCGCCAGAAGGTGGGCGAATCCGTTCCTTCGCCGCTCGAGCAGGTTTACACTTTCACGTTCCGCCTGAGCGAACGATTTTGGATGCAAACACTCGCGGCTTCACCCGCGGAAATCGCTTATATCAAGGCCAACGGAAAATTCGTGGGATCGGTGAAGATTGAAAGATGGAAAAGCCATTCCGTCGCGACGGTTTATGAAGTGCTGCCGCAAAGCAGTTCCGCCGGCTGGCAAAGCCGGTCCATTGATGTTTATCCGGGCAGCGAGGAATCAGTCACGTTGTGGGAATTATCACTGGCGGCGCCGGAAGGTGAGCAAACGAACGAGTCCGGAGCGAGCCTGGAATTGCGATTTGGAAAAGAGGGGCTTGCCCTGAAGGCCCAAAACGGCCGGTTCAGTGATGTGCGCAGAAATGGCGCTGAACCGCATCGGGAAGAAAAAGTCTTCTTTCAGGTTCCATTGGATACGGCGCGGCTCGCCGTCTATCGTCAGCGCACCTTCGATGAAGCGGAAGGGAACGGACAGGAGATTGCCCGTGGCCCCAGCCGTTCGACGGAGTCATCGCTGTCGATTTACGAGCAGCACGATGAATCCCTCGGCGTCGATTGGCGCCTGGCGGTCCGGGACCTGGAGCGAAAAGAAGACTGGGATAAATGGAAAATCTGGGAATCCTGGGAAGTTCGCCGCGGTTAGGGCGAAGCGATTTCCGCTCTTCGAATCGAGTTCCTTTTCGTTGGGCGCTCGCCGAAATCAATTATCCCGCGGGCGCACCGGCAAGCCTGCCCATGCGTTCAGCAGCCCCAGAGCCTCCCGTGAAACACTCAAAGCATCCGAAGTGTGCCGCCACCAATGCGCGGCATCATAGGGTTCACTGGACGAATATCGAATCACCGCATGCAATCGTTCGCCCGCCAAAACCTTCCACAGCGCGCGAACCCGCCGGGTGTGCGGCGGGGAAGTCACGATGATGGCCCGCGATTTTCCCGCCTGCTCCAGCGCAGCTTTTACGGTGATCAGTTCCTCTTCTGTATTGATAATAGGTTCCGGCAGAATGTGGACCGCGCTCGCCGGCACTCCTAGTTTTTCCAGAACTTCGGCGCTATAGACGTCCTCCTCCGTGTAATTGATGCCAAGTTGCGCCATCGCTTCTTTCGGACTATCGGGATGGGTCACCCAGACCTCCGGCGCAAAACCTTGCTTGAAGATCTGGGCCGCTTCGATCGCCCGCGAAGGGACTCTCCCGCTAAGGACCACGATCACATCGGCTTGTTCCAGTGGATCTTCCACAACCAGCCACTGCCCGATTCCCCGGAAAATAATGATTGCCGCAACCAGAAAAATTCCGAGAAAAATCAGTCCGGAAAGAGAGGGCCGTGCGCGCCGGGGAACGGCTGAATTCAGTTCGGAAGCCCCACCCGAATTCTGAAATTCACTCGACATCTATCTCATTCGTCTCTTTGCCAACTTTCCTGCAGAACGCAAAATTCAGGTGGCGGGATTTGCATTGATTGCAGCGGTAGGGGCGGATCAGAAGGATCGGGAAAAGAAAAGTCTCCAGCAACCCCTTGCGATGCGAGCGGCGCACGTCAAGGTTATCGCATTTCGGACAACAACGAACCACGCGCATGCGGGAATGCGTCGCCATAAGGGTTCCGGATGAGGCGATGTTAGCTTGCTTCCCGCGGTGCGTCAAATTAGCGGAGGTTGCCAAGTTACGTTTTAGAAAGAAGAAAATTTCCGGCAACCAGAGCGTCCAGGCCAGAGCAGAAGTAACTGCGCACGGCATCACGCGGAGTGACCACCAGCGGTTCGCCAAATAAATTGAACGAAGTATTGACCAGCACCGGCGCGGGCGAATCCTTGCCGAATCGTTTTAATAGATTCCAAAGGAGCGGGTTGGCGTGGCGCGCCACGATGTGGAGACGGACACGATCGGAAGGCAACAGGAAATCGTTAAACAATTCTCTAGACTCGGCACGGACCTCTCCGAGAGTCGTCAAGAAACGCCCGTTGAAGGAACATTCAAAGAAGCGCGCGCAATCATCTTCCGGAACCGATAGAGCGAAGGGGCGAAACGATTCGCGATGCTTGATGTAATCGTTCAGGTTTTCTTTCGCATAACTTGCCCATGGCGAAGCCAGAAGGCTGCGGTTGCCAAGCGCGCGTGGCCCAAATTCAGTCGCGCCTTGATACCATCCCACGATTTTGCCGGATTGCAGCAGCCGCACCGTTTCGTCCAGTTTCTCTGCTTCCGACCCGATCCAGTGGTAAGAAGCTTTACAATTGTCGAGGACGTTTTTGATGTTCTCGTTCGAATAGTTGGGACCCAGATACAAATGGATTGGCGGTTCCAGTCGAGAATTGCCAGGCGTCTGGTGCCACACATGCCATGCCGCGCCGAGCGCCGTTCCCGCGTTGCCGGCTGCGGGCTGCACGAAGATTTGATCGAATCCCGTGCTCTTTTCACTCGCAGCGGCGAGGATCGGATTCAGGAATAAACCGCCGGCGAGGCACAGATGCTGTAGGCCGGTCTTTTTGCGCAATGACTCCAGAAAATCGGTGATCACCACCTCGCACGCACTCTGCAGGCTCGCGGCCACCTCCGCGCGCATCGATTCGGGAACACGCCAGTCTGGGCCTGGCGGCACTCCCAGCCGGCGATAAAACAGTTTCGAGAAAGCAACGCGCCCGGCGAGCCCTCGATTGAAGAACCGCAAGTCGATATGAGGATAAGCATTGGAACTCGAGCCATGACCAAGCATCTCGAGGAAAAGTGATTTCATTTCCGGGATGCCTGCCAGGCTGAGCCACTGCGTTTTGTGTTCGTCCTTATGCGGCTGGAAGCCGAGAATTTCCGTGATCTGCGAATAGACCCAGGCCAGCGAATGAGGAAACGGTATCCAGCGCATGGGACGGATTTGCTTGCCTTCGCCAACTGCGATGAGCCCGGAGCGGCCATCTCCCTGCTCATCCAGGCTGACGATCAACGAATTTTCGTAAGGCGATGCATAAAACGCGCTCGCGGCATGGCAGAGCTGATGATCCAGCCGTATCACCGCAGCGCTCGAACTTTCCTTCATCAGTCTCAGAATGCGAATATTATTTAATTCACGGCCCAGTTCTCCAAAAGTTTTGCTTAGGTAATACCCGGCGGAAATGGGAGCGAGCGGAGCATGCCTCGCGCGGAACATCGACTGGCGAATCCATGCGCGGACCGGGCGTCCGGCGATCGCGACGGCGTGGATGTCCTTCCAGCCGATTCCTGCGCGTTCGAAGCAAAATCGAATCGCTTCTCGCGGAATACCGGCTGCAGAAGGTGATCGAACCAGTTTGCTTTCTTCGATTGCCGCAACGATGCCCGTTTCATTCAATAGAGCAGCAGCAGGATCGTGTGAGGATGCGGAAAGTCCGAGGACGAACACGTTATTCCTCTACGCGGTCCGGTGAAGAAATGAAACGCGTGAGTTCAATAATCCCATATTGCGGGAAAGAATCCTGCACCTGAGTTTTACGCCGCGGCCCGGGGGAAAGTTCCTTTACCGGTAAGAAGGCCGCGCAGACCCATCAAGAGCAAGCGAGGTTGGTTCAGGCAGATGTGCCATAAAACTTTGAGCGCTTCGTCACGCGTATAGGAACTCAAGGATTGACGCGCCGAGTCATTGAGCAGGTCAACCAGACGGCTATAATCCGCCTGCTGGAAATGGTGCATCGTCCTGCGCAAAAGCAGGTGAAGATCCAATTCACGCCGCAAGCTGCGAAGCTCGCGCCCCGGGCCGCCATTGAGGATGGAATCCGCCACGCCAACGGCGCCACGGAAGCCCGTCACGATGCCTCCTACGGTAGTCACTTTCACTTGTCCGGCAGCATCGCCGACCAAGTACACTTTGCCGTTACCGAACCGCCGCTCCACAGGGACCCAGCCGGTATAGACGGGGATGCGGGCTCCTTGAAATCCGATCGGTTCGAGGCCTCGTTTCTCCAGGAACCGTTCCAGGTGAAGCCGCGTTTCCTGCCCCGTTTCGCCGATAATGCCCAGGGCGCCGCGCTCTTTCGATTCCGGAATCAGCCAATAGAAATAGGGAGTGTCCTGAGGCACAAACCATACGCGGACTGTATCAGGCGACATATCTTTGGGTAGCGGAACAATCGCTTGAATCAGCGGGACGGTTTGCTGCTTCGGCCAACCCGCTGCCTCGGCTACCCGGCTGGACGCTCCATCGCTGCCCACAAGGGTAGAAGCATGGATTTCTTCGCGCGCTCCATCGGAGCAACGCTCTGTTTCAATCGCCAGTCCTCCGTTCGAGCTTTGCAATCCACGAAAGCGGCGTCCAAGAAAGAGTTTGGCTCCGGCAGATTGAGCCCGCTCAGCCAAACCGCGGATCAAAGCGGCGCGTTCAATAATCAAATCAGGTTGTTTGAGTGGAATGTGGGCGGCTCTGCCGTCCGTAAATAATTCGAATTTGCGGACTTCGTTGACCACGCAGTCGCCCGCTGCCTGGCCCAGAAGGCTCCGCATATGATGGGTGACGATCAGCGTCCGCGCCGCCGGCTCCAGGTTTTCCGTTCGCTCCAGCACTTGCACAGGCACACCACGGCGCGCCAGCAGATATGCCGTAAACAAGCCTGCCGCCGAGCCTCCGACGACTGCTACCGGCCCATGCGGCGGCTTGGTCAATTCTTTCGTTATGGGATTCTCTCCCCGCTGTTCGACCGGTACATTCATTTCCCGCAGTTATGTATACACTCGCATGCTTAAGATCGCCGAAGAGTCGGGAACATGCAGGATAAAGCGACTCTTAAAGCCATAACCAAGCGTTCCGTGGAAGCGTTCGCCAAGTTAATTCACTCGGCCGTGCAGTATAACCCACCGACACGAATCCGCAAATCAATATGCCGTTTCTAGCCCGTGAAACCGAGAGAAATGCCACGAAGCGATGCCAATAGAGAGGTGTAAGTGCGGAAAGCCAAAATTAATGTTTCAAGACGGAACAAAGTGGTTGAGGTGCGGGTTCTAATGCTTTGTTTGACGCTCGTACGGACACTTTTCCAAGACAAATATCGCCGCCACCCCGCAGAGAATGACTCCGGCGGCAACCAGGTAATCCTGAGGTCCTGGCACGTAGCGGATAAGCAGGGCTAGAACTCCGAAGGTACAACCGATGCCGTAAAGTGCCAGCACAGCTCCCCGTTGGCCCAGGCCCACATTGCACAAACGATGCGCCGTGTGATCCTTCCCGGGCGAAGTGAATGGTAATAGACCTCGGCGGGAGCGGGAGATGCTCACAAGAGTTGTGTCGAGGATGGGCACGCCCAGAACAACCAACGGAATCATCCAATCGGCGGAGGAAGCGATTCGCGGTAGCCGGAGTTTCAGCGACAGCGTGGCCATCAGAAATCCCAGGAACATCGCCCCGCCGTCACCCATGAAAATCTTTGCCGGCTTAAAATTCCATTTCAGAAAGCCCAACGCAGCGCCGAAAGTGGCCGCGGCAAGCGTGCTGACCAGAACTTGCCCGCTGGACCAGGCCAGGATCACAAAAAATGCTGCGGCAACCGCGGCGATGCCTGCGCAAAGACCATCCATGTGATCGAGAATGCTGAATGCGGCGGTGATTCCCACCACCCAGACAACCGTGAGGCAACCATCCAGGAATATTCCCGCGCGCCCTGGCACGAACTCAGAAAAAACTTCAGCGCGGATTCCCACGAAAATCAAAATCAGAGCGGCGATCGGCATGGCTCCGAACAATTTCACCTGGTGATGCAGTAGCTTGCCGTCGTCGAGAAAGCCAACCAGCGCGAGCATGGTCGCCCCGGCTAGAATTCCGGCGATCTGGCGCCAAGCGAGATCCGGTTTCGTGGCGATTAAAGCCAGGACAACGCCGAGATACATTGCCAGCCCGCCCAGAAGTGGAATGGGAGTTAGATGGACTTTGCGGGGCCCCGGCTGATCCACCATGCCGAGATGCAAAGCTAATTGGCGAACCGGGATCGTCAAGCTGAGCGATGCCAGCAAGGCAACGGAAAACGCAATGAGTTCAACCGGCAAGCGTTCTATCCTCCGTGGGGTTCGGGATTGCGTGAATGTTGAACTTCGTGCTCGACTAAGGAATCCAGGACGCGCGATTCATTCGCGGAATTCGCGCCGGCAGCCGCGGCTTTTCTCCCGGGCCGGATGGCTTCTGCTCTCTCACGGTGATAGCCCGCGGCTTCTTCCACGATTTCCGTGAACCGGTCCAGTTCGTCCGCCCGGACAAAGTTTTTGGCAATCTCTCTCGCGCGGCGGCCCATGTAATCGAGCCGGGCGCGATCGCCGCGAATTTCGCGCAACGCACGCACGACGGATTGTGGATCGTCCGGGTCGGCTACAATTCCGCAGCCCGACTGCCGAACAATGCGAACCACTTCGCAAGATTCAGGCGCGACGGCGAAGACCGGCCGGCCTGCCGCCAAAATAGAATAAAATTTACTCGGCACCACCACGCCTTCCAGCCCTCGCTTCACGGTGACGATGTGCAAATCGCCGGCGGCCATCACAAATGGAATCTGCTCGGGTGGCCGGAAAGGCAAAAAACGTATCTGGCGAGAGCCGTTCGCCGACGCTTCGATCCGGGAACGGCTGGCGCCGTCACCGATGAATACGAAGCCCACCCCATCGCCGCCAAGAATTTCAGCCGCTCGAATTAATGTATCCCACGCTCCATAAAACCCCAGATTTCCAGCGTGAATTACCGTGAACGGAAAACCATTGCGGATTTCCTGGACGACCGGATGATCCGCGGAAGCCAGTTTTTCCGGCAGGGAAGTTCCGTCGCGCACCACGGCGATTTTCTCCGCGGCGATGCCTTTCGAGAGGATGCGTTCGCGCATGTCCTCTCCCAGCACGATGATTTTGGCGGCTTGCCTCAGGCTGCGGCGATGCAAATTCTCCCAGAGCCGCACCAGGCGCGACGGCTTAACAATGCTGCCGCCAATCGCCATGTCCGGGTAAAGATCCCGAATGTTGTAGACGAGAGGACGTCCGGAAAGTTTTGAGACCAGCGCGCCCGCAATGCCGGCAAAGGGAGGATCGGTCATCGCCAGAATCACGTCGGGACGAATTGTCAAAGCGTGCGGAATCGCCAGGGAAAGGTAGCTCAGGTAATTCGAGACACGGCCGCCCATGCGATGGCGCGAGTAGGTGGTCGAGCCAACGCGCTCGATCGTTACATCGCCTTGCACATCGCGGCGCAACAGCCGCGCGGGATAGCGCTCGCTGGGATCGTACGAAGGACGGCCCGCAAGCACAGTAACGCGATGCTCGCGAGAGAGGCGCTCGACCACCTGCGCCGCCATCTTCGCCGTCGCGGACGTATCCGGAGGATAGTATTGATTTAAAACTAAAATATGCACGGCCAGTCCCCAAGTAAAACTGCCGTCCCTTACCGCACTGCAGCGAGCGCCGAAGACGGGCAGGAGAGGCCGCCAGCCTTAAGCCGCTGCTACTTTGCCCGATCCACCAATACTGCACTCCGGTCGTCTACGCCAGATTCCAGAGCCGGTTTCTCGAGAATAAAATTGCCCAATACAAGGACGTCCATCTTCGTGCGAAGGAAACAATCCAGCGCTTCCTCGGGACGAAGAACGATCGGTTCATTTTCATTGAAAGAGGTATTCAAGAGAACCGGGACGCCTGTCTGGTTCGCGAATTCCCTGATCAACTTCCAATAAAGCGGGTTCGCCTGGCGATTCACGGTTTGCAGCCGCGCTGTGCCATCCACATGCGTCGGCGCGGGAATTACGGCGCGTTTTTCCGGGCGCACGGAATAAGCAAATGTCATAAAGGGAGAAGGATGAGTGCGCTCGAAATATTCGCCAGTCGATTCTTCGAGGATGGACGGAGCAAAAGGCCGGAATGTTTCGCGATGCTTGATGCGCTGGTTCAGGATGTCCTTCATTTCGGGCCTTCGCGGATCGGCCAGAATGCTTCGATTGCCCAGAGCCCGCGGGCCCCATTCCTGGCGTCCCTGGAACCAACCAACCACGCGGCCGCGGGCGATGTGCTGCGCCGTGGCTTTCAGCAAAGCCGGTTCGTCCAATTCTTCCATGCTGATTTCAGTTCGCGAGATTCCGCGGCTTTCGAGAGCCCGTTGGGCATCTTCGCTGGAAAAGCCCGGGCCCCAGGACGCATGATCCATCACAAATTTTCGCGGAGCGCCAAGCAGCTGATGCTGGACAAAAAATGCGGCGCCAACGGAAAGGCCCGCGTCTCCCGCCGCCGGCTGGACATACACTTTTTCGAACTCAGTGCGGTGGAAAATTTTCCCGTTAGCGACGCAGTTGAACGCCACGCCGCCGGCGAGGCACAGATTTTTCTGCTTGGTCTGCCGCTGCAGCGAATCGAGCATCGTTAAATAAGTTTCTTCCAGGGCCGCTTGCATCGTTGCGGCAAGATCTCGATGCCGTTGTTCCACTGGCTCGCTGGCAGGGCGTGTTGGCCCGAGGCGTTTCTCCAGAAACTCTGAAAACAGGCGGCCCTGCACCGGAGTTTGATCCGCTTTCCGCCAGGTCATCTCGGGACCCTTCCGCTGGTGCGAGAAATATTCCAAGCCAAGGCGGAATCCGACTTCGCCGCGGGTGGTCTTCAAAATTTTACGAAACTCATCCAGATAGGCGGGCTGGCCATAAGCCGCCAGGCCCATCACCTTGTATTCATCTCCGAACTTCCAGAAGCCAATGTATTGGGTCAACGCGGAATAATAGATCCCCAGAGAATGGGGAAAGGCAATGGAGCCCAGAATCTCCAGGCGCGGTCCATGTCCGGCGGACCACATGGTGCTGGCGAAATCGCCCAGGCCATCGGCGGATAGAACCGCGGCATCGTCGAAGGGGGAGACGAAAAATGCGCTGGCGGAATGCGCCTGATGATGTTCGACGCGATGGAATTTGGAACGCAGCGTTTCGGGATCGAGATCGAAACGCTTGCGCTAACTCTTCCTTCACTCCGGCAAACCGCTTCATCACTGCAATTCGTTCCAGCGCGAAGCTGGGCATGCGCAGCGAATAAAGCAGTTTGGTGCCGAGGCGCGCGCGGGGATCGCGCGGGATCGCAACGTGATCCACTTGCGCGAGCGTGATGCCCGCCTGCGCCAGGCAATAGCGGATGGCCTGGACGGGAAATCCGGCCGCGTATTTCACGCGGTTGAATCGTTCTTCTTCCACCGCCGCGACCAATTGACCATCCGCCACAAGCGCCGCGGAGGCGTTGGCGTGATATGCGTTGATTCCCAGAATATACATTCGGTGAAGCTCCCCCTATTCATCGCATCGCCTGGCTGCGAACTACGTCAAACGGCGGAGGCCGCGGAGGCGGTCTCGACCTGCGCGGAACGCGAATCTTCCGTCTCCAGATGGCGGCGCGTCCACTCGTTCAGCACGTACAGGCTCCAGGGACGAGACCAACTGGTTCGTCCGGACAGGAAATCTTGCCACACGTTGCGCACTTTGTGTTCATCGACGGCTCTTAAGAGTACTGGGGAGAGATTCTGAAGGCTATGCTCCACTCGCGTTTTCAGCGGGCCGCGAAGCCATTTTTCCCAGGGAAATGTGAAGGTGCGTTTACGCTGGGAGATCACTTCATTCGGCAGCAAATCTGCCAAGCGCTTCCACGAGCAACGGTTTTGAAACTGTTCCGTTCTGCTTAGCGGATGCGGGCAGTCGCATCACGAATTCAACCAGAGGATGATCGAGGAAGGGAACGCGAACTTCCAGGGAATTGCTCATGCTTACCGAGTCAGTATCCCGCAGCAGCATGTTCACCATGTACGAGCGCAATTCAAGCCAGGAGACCGCGTTAAAAGGATCGAGGCGTTCCGATTCGAGCGCGATTTTTGACTGCCAGGCGCGCCATGCCGAGCATGCAAGCGGAGTTTCAGCAAGCGGATGGCGGAAGGGCGCCGCATCCGGGGTAAAGAGCGCGCGCGTGAAAAAATATCCATGCGGCATGGACCGGGGGTTGCGCAATGCGGAGGCCAGTTTGCGTCCGGAATCTGGCGTTCCGCGCCGTGAGGCGACGCCTTCCATTGCGCGGGCCGTGGAGGACCGCAGCCACGGAAGGAATCAAGCGGCCAAACGATGCCAGGCGGCCCACTTGTGGCGTGGAGCGAAAGGTGGAATAGCCGCCGAAGATTTCGTCGCTGCCCAATCCGGAGAGCGCCACCTTCAATCCCACTTGCCGCGCCGCCCAGGAGACAAAATAGGAGTTCACGCCATCCGCGCTGGGCTGATCAAAAGCGGTAACCGATTCTTCCAGGCGGGCCAGCATGTCTTCACCCGTAAGCAACAGTTCACTGTGCTGGGTGTGGAATCGCTTCGCGGACCGGCGGGCCATTTCCGCTTCGCTGAAATCCTGCTCGGCGAAGATGACAGTTAAGGTGTGGATGCCGCTGTGATCGCGGCTGGCCAGAGCGGCGAGCGCGGTGGAATCGAGGCCGCTGGAAAGAAAAATGCCCAGGGGCACATCAGCGATCAAATGCCCGCGAACCGAGTTTTCGAGCAGCGAACGCAATTCCTTTGGAATCGAAGCTGGATCGTCACGTTTGGGATTCTCCACGCCGATCACGGAAGCGACATCCCAATAAGGCTGGGGCACGGGAGTTGGCTTTGCGGCCGGCAACAGCAGACTATGGCCGGGCGGCAGGGAATAGATGCCCTCGACTAGAGTCATCGGTTCGCAAATCGATCCAAACAGGAGATAGCTTTCCAGGGCCGCGTTGGAAAGTTGCCGGGGAACGGCGCCGGAAGCGAGCAGTGCGCGAACCTCCGACGCGAAGAGAAATGTTCCGTTTGCCTGGGCGTAATAGAGCGGTTTTATGCCCAACCGGTCGCGCGCCAAGAAGACCTGACGGGGAGGGCCTTGCGGTCCGTCGGGCATTTCCAGGACCGCGAACGTGAACATGCCTTGAAGATGGCGGGGGCTATCGCATCCCCACGCCTCGTAGGCATGTACGACTACTTCGGTATCGGAATTCGTTTGGAAGCGATGTCCCAGGGATTCCAGAGTGGCGCGCAGTTCGCGGAAATTATAAATTTCTCCGTTGAAGACCACCGCAAGGGTTCGCGCTTCATTCCAGATCGGCTGGTTGCCGCCAGAAAGATCGATGATGCTGAGGCGGCGCATTCCCAGAGCCACGGGCGGGGCGGCAAGAATTCCTTCGGCGTCAGGACCACGATGATGCATGGCCGCGAGCATGCGGCGGGTCAAGGCTTCGACAGGCGCAGCTTTATCTACTCTGTTTTCGGCTGCAATGACGCCGCAGATGCCGCACATGAAATAGTTTCGCCTTAACCTGGAAGATGAAACTTTGCCTGCTCTCGTCCCGCGGGCAAGAGCCAAGCTTCGCCTAAGAGGGGCGGGAAACTCAGTATACCCGAAAAATCCGTTGCGGAATTCCCTGAAGTCCGATTGCCGGCCGCGAGGTGGAAAGGAATCCGTTCCCGGCAAAATTTTTTGTTGTTTGGCGAGGTCTCCGGGCACCAAATCAGCGGCCTGAAAACGCGCGATATAGGAGCGATTAGAAATTTGTATCCCGATGTATTTAAGGAGGTTGTAGGTTTTCGACTGTGATTGCTGGTGGCGATTAGAAACAGACGCTTTGGGCGACGTGATTTTACCGGCGGGAGGATATTTGAGTCTGGATTTTTTTGTTGAGAGGGATTTGTGTGGCGCGCGAGATCGAAGGGGAAAGCGGCTACAGGGACGATGGTGACGGAGCGAGCTGGGCTTGGGAGCGCTGGCGGGTGATGCTGGCAGGTGGTGTTGTCGTATTCTTTCATACAACTATTTACCATAGAGGTAATATGAAAGTCAACCAAAAAAGGGCGCGGCTAAAGCCGGCCCCTACATTTGCGACGGAGGCGGAAAAGCGGGCGCGGCTTCCCGATAAAAAGTCCCGATCAAAACCATCGGGATGCGAAAGTCGCACATCGGGACAGGAAAGCCGGCCCCTACATTTGTTTGGCTGGCCGGGGTGCTAGGCGCGGAGGCGGTAGTAGGAACAAATTCCGTCGGGGACGCGCTCGAAGGAATCGTCCAGGTTCATGGTGGTTTCGGCGGAGCCGAGGAAGAGACAACCATCGAGCCGCATCACGCGGCGCACCCTTTGCAGAATTTCTTTTTTCTTTTCGACGCTGAAATAAATCAATACATTGCGAAAAAAAACCACGTCAAATTGCGGAAGCACCGGCCAGGATTCGGATAGGTTCAATCCCCGGAACTCAACCATTTTGCGGATGCTGGCGTTCAACTCCCATTCGGTGCCTATCTGTTTGAAATATTTCGCCAGGCATTTTGCGGGCAGCCCGCGGTTGACCTCCATCTGCGAGTACCGGCCAGCCCGGGCGCGGCCGAGGATCGCCGTGGAAATGTCCGTGCCCAGAATCGAGACAGTCCAACCGGGCAAGCCGTCGAATTCGTCGCATAGGAGCATGGCGAGGCTGTAAGCTTCCTGGCCGCTGGAGGAAGCCGCGCTCCAGAAGGATAGTTTGCGCTCGATGGCCCTTTTCTTGAGCAGATCTGGAATGATGATTTTGGTTAATTCCTGGAAAGGAGCCAGATCGCGGAAGAAGATCGTCTCGTTATTGGTCATCGCATCCAGAACTTTGCGATGCAACCCATCCACCGGCCTTGCGCGCATTTGCTCGAGCAATTTCTGAGTGGATTCGAAGCCTTCCTGGTAAGCGATGGAAGTAAGCCGCGACTCGACGAGATATTCCTTGCCATCCTCGATGATGATGGCGGAATTATCGAAGACGTATTTGCGGAGGTATTCGAATTCCGCGGGAGCGATGGCCACGTCACACCGCCTGTCCTTCGGTGGGAGATGCAGCCGGCTGGTTGCGACGGCCTTTTGCGATCACTTTTTGCAGAATGACATCCGGAATTCTGGCCAAGGAGAGAATCTGGTCCGCGATTCCCGCGTTGGCCACGGCCCCTGGCATTCCCCAGACCACGGAACTCTCTTCATCTTGAACGACGATTTGCCCGCCCGCCTCGCGGATTCGCTCGCAGCCGCGCAAGCCGTCCTGGCCCATGCCGGTTAACATAATGGCGAGCACGCCCGGACCATAGACTTCCGCAACGGACCGGAACATGACATCGACCGAGGGTCGGCAGGAATTTTCCGGGGGAAGCTGGTTCATTCCCAGGCGCACGCGGTTCCCTTCTCGAGAGATGGTCATATGAAAATCTCCCGGCGCGATCCAGGCGTTACCCGGCTCGAGTTCCGCACCGCGCAAGCCTTCCTTGATGGGGATCTGGGCTGAAGCCGATAACCGCTCCGCCAAAAAGGCCGTGAATACCGGCGGCATATGCTGAACAATCAGAATGGGGACGGGAAAATCCTTGGGGAAGCGGGGCATGATTTCTCCCAGGGCATTCGGCCCGCCGGTGGAAGTGCCGATCGCGATAACGTCAATTCTGGAATCGCGTTCCAATGGCTTTGAGGGCAGCGTGATCCGGGTGCGAGGGCCCTCAACGGGCGGAGGCGCAGTTCGCCGGCAAAGCGCCTTGATCTTGGGGACCAGCTGATCCCGAATGCATGCGGTACCTTCGGCAAGGCTCTGGGCGTTGGATGGCTTGGTGACATAGTCATTCGCGCCGAACGCCAGCGCATCCAAGGTTTCCGAAGCGCCTCGCTCGGTGACCGAGCTGAACATCACGATGGGCAGAGTGCGGTGCAACAGGCGGATTTCCTTGACCGCCGTAAGCCCGTCCATCTCGGGCATTTCAATATCCATGATCACCACGTCGGGACTGCACTGGTCGACCATGGCCAAAGCGATTTTTCCGTTGGCCGCGGCTCCCGCAACTTCCAATTCCGGATCGGCGGAAATCAGGTCGCGGACGGTCTTCCGCATGACCACGGAATCGTCAACGATAAGCACCCGGAGTTTGGTCATGGGCCGTCCAGGATTTCCTCTTCGGGAACAGGCAGGCCCAGCAATTTCAGTTTTTCGAGAATGGTTCCCTTGTTGAAGGGCTTCATGACGTATTCGTTCGCGCCATGTTCCAGGGCGTCGATGATGCCACCCTGCGCATTGTTGCTGGTCACCATCATTACCGGCATCGATTCGAAGCGGCTGTTGGCCCGCACGGCTGCCAACAATTCCATGCCATCCATCACCGGCATGTCCCAATCAAACAAGGCGACGTCAATCTTGGGATCTTCAGCAATCCGCTTCAGAGCTTCCACGCCATTCTCAGCTTCGACCACATCGAATTCCAATTCGTGCAAAATCTTCCCCAGAAATTTCCGCATGGTGGACGAATCGTCCACGACCAGTGCGCGCATTTCGACCTCCGGGAGTGCTGGTGACAATTCGACTGTGGTCGAGACCTGTGGCTTCGATTCGGCCGGCCAGACTCCTAAGGAGCCTTATCGGCATGGATTGCTTCGAACTTCATCCCTGAAGATTAAATGCCTAAGATGCCTAGCATTTGAATTGGCCGACAAGGACTTGCAGTTCCGCAGCCATTTTTTCCAGAGCTTGGGCGGATTTGAGCGTGTCGCCCGCGCCGGCGGCGGTAGAGCGAGCAGCTTCGGCCACGCCACCGATGTTCTTGCTGATGTCGGTGCTGCCTTTGGCTGCTTCGGCCAGGTTGCGGCTGATTTCGTTGGTGGTGGCGCTCTGTTCCTCGATGGCGCTGGCGATGGTGTTCTGGATGTCACTGATCTGGCCGATGACGGCGCTGATTTGGCCGATTGCCGTGACGGCTCCGCTGGTGTCTCCTTGAATCGCTTCGACTTTGCGGCCGATGTCCTCCGTGGCTTTGGCGGTTTCCTTGGCCAATTCTTTTACTTCGTTGGCAACCACGGCAAAGCCTTTGCCTGCTTCGCCGGCACGGGCGGCTTCGATCGTGGCATTCAAGGCGAGGAGATTGGTTTGCTGGGCGATCGAGGTGATCACTTTGATTACCTGGCCGATTTCAGCGCTGCTTTGGCCAAGCTTGTTGATGGTCTCGTTGGTGGAGTTGGCTGTTTTCACCGCAGAACTTGCCACGCGGGTGGCTTCGGCGGTGTTTTTGGCGATTTCCTTGATGCTGGCGCCCATTTCGTCCGCGCCGGTAGCAACGGTCTGAACGTTTTTGGTGACTTCTTCGGTGGCGGCGGAAACGACGTTGGCTTGCGTGGCGGTTTCTTCGGCGCTCGACCCCATCTGCTGGCTGACGCGGTTTAATTCTTCCGAAGCGGAAGCCAAACCGGAGACGTTTTTTCCAATTTGTTCGATCGCCGCGCGCACCTGGGATCCCAGCTTGTTGACCGCGCCCTTCAATGCTTCGTAATCGCCTTCATACTTGTTGGTGACTTGGACAGTGAGATCGCCTCCGGCAAGTTTTTCGAGCACTCCGGCCACATCGCGCATCGGAATCACCATTCCTTCGACCGCGCGATTCACACCCAGGACGATGTTTGAAAATTCTCCCTTCACTTTCTTGGGATCTCCGCGATAATCGAGTTGGCCATGTTTGGCGGCTTCCGCGAGTTGGCGCATTTCCTCGACGAGAATTTGAATGGCCGTGCCCACATTGTTCACGGCGACTTTCATCTTTTCGTGATCGCCTTTGTAGACCTGGGTGATCAGCTCATCCACCTTGCCCACTGAAATCTGTGCCAGGATGCGGTTGCCCTCTCCGATTGGAATCAGAATGGCATCCAGCATTTCGTTGATGCCCTCGAGTAACTCGGCAAATGCGCCTTGGAACTGTTCCGGCTTGCCGCGTTCGCTCAATTGACCTTCCTGTGAGGCCTGAATCAGCCGTCCCAGTTCATCGCGCAGCTTTTGAACCACCACGGCTACGTTGTTCACGGCGATTTTCATTTTCTCGTGATCGCCTTTGTAGACCTGCGTGATCAACTCGTCGACCTTACCTGCCGATATCTGGGCCAGGATGCGGTTGCCTTCTCCAATCGGGATCAGGATCACGTCGAGCATTTCGTTGACGCCTTTGAGCAGCTCGGCATAAGCGCCCTGGAACTGTTCTGGTTTGCCGCGTTCGCTCAGTTGACCATCCTTCGAGGCCTGAATCAGCCGTCCCAGTTCGTCACGCAGTTTTTGAACCACCACGGCGACGTTGTTCACGGCGATTTTCATTTTCTCGTGATCGCCTTTGTAGACCTGGGTGATCAGCTCGTCGACCTTACCTGTCGATATCTGGGCCAGGATGCGGTTGCCTTCTCCAATCGGAATCAGGATTACGTCGAGCATTTCATTGACGCCTTTGAGCAGCTCGGCATAAGCGCCCTGGAACTGTTCTGGTTTGCCGCGTTCGCTCAGTTGACCATCCTTCGAGGCCTGAATCAGCCGTCCCAGTTCGTCACGCAGCTTTTGAACCACCACGGCTACGTTGTTCACGGCGATTTTCATTTTCTCGTGATCGCCTTTATAGACCTGAGTGATCAACTCGTCGACCTTACCTGCCGATATCTGGGCCAGGATGCGGTTGCCTTCTCCAATCGGAATCAGGATCACGTCGAGCATTTCATTGACGCCTTTGAGCAGCTCGGCATAGGCGCCCTGGAACTGTTCTGGTTTGCCGCGTTCGCTCAGTTGGCCATCTTTGGAGGCCTGAATCAGCCGTCCCAGTTCGTCACGCAGTTTTTGAACCACCACGGCTACGTTGTTCACGGCGATTTTCATTTTCTCGTGATCGCCTTTATAGACCTGGGTGATCAGCTCATCTACTTTGCCCGCGGAAATCTGAGCCAGAACGCGGTTGCCTTCACCGATGGGGAGCAGAATGGCATCCAGCATTTCGTTGACGCCCTTGAGCGCTTCCGCAAACATTCCTTGCAACAGTTCGGGCTTTCCGCGCTCGCTCAAACGGCCTTCCCGCGATGCAGCCACCAGCCGCGTGATCTCGACGAGCAGTTCATGCCGTGTGGTGATGTCTTCCACCGTTTGCAGGAAGCCAATTGCAGTGTGCTCATCATCGTAAAGAGGCGTGGCGTTGGTTTGAATTTGAATTGGCCGGCCCTGGACGGTGACGGTGACTTCTCCGTGCACGGATTTCCCTTCGCGCATGGATTGAATGCCCATGCAAGTTCCCGCCCGGCAAGCCGGACTATCAAACAATTCGTAATATTTGGTTCCGATCGAGGCCTGCTGGGACCTGCCCGCCATCGCCGCCGCGGGCTGATTCAGATAAAGGATGGTGTGATCCGAGTCCATTACCAGGATGGGTACCGCAAGTGCCTTCAGGTAGCCGGCCAGAATTGAATCCTGTCCGGATGCGGAGTCTTGCAGAGGTTCGCGTTCCGCTACTGCCGTGTGGCCGTTTCCACCGTTTGCTTTTCCGCGATTCGCCACTTTTCGTGTCACTGACATTTCAATATCCTCCCATAAATTTTTTTGCCGATGATTCCCGCTTGCCTGCAAGTCGCGTCTGAATCGAATCGGCGCGGAGCCGGTTCATTTGTGTATGAGTGCGCTTACATTTGCTGCCCGGTCCGTGTCCAAGACCAGCAAAAGCCGGTCTTTTAGCTTGTACACACCACGGATCAGTTCTCTCCCGGCAACATCCAATGTTTCGGGGGGAGGTTCAAAAGCTGATTGTTCGACTTCAACCACATCATTGATCTCATCCACCAGCAAACTGACTGCTCCTTCACTCGTCCGCACCACCACGTTCATCGGAAGCAAGCCTTTGGGGCTATCTGAAATACCCAAGCGGTGACGCAGGTTCACTGCGGTCACGATTTGGCCGCGGAGGTTGATCAGCCCGCCGATCAGTTCCGCCGCGAGTGGAACGCGTGTGATGGCCTGGTGGCGAATCACTTCCTGCACCTTTTCCACTTCCACGCCGAAAAGGAGCCCTTCCACCAGGAAGGTGCAGAACTGTTGTTCAGTTGCCGCCATGTTCCACCCCGGCCAAAACCGCATCAACCTCGGCTGTCTCGGCAAAACCGATGACGAGTTCCGGCACATTCAACAAATCGGTTACGCGATGTTGAATCACTGCCGATCCGAGCAGCCCCTTGGATTGGCTATCTCTTCTGACCTCGACTTCTTGGTCCACAATGTCCAGAATTTCCTCGACGATCAAACCGATGCTGCGTCCTCCCTCCGAGTACACCACCACCTGCACGCGGCTTTCCTTCGAGGCTGTGGCGGAGAGTTGCAGAGCATCGGCAACGTGGACCAGCGGCATGATTTTGCCGCGATATTGAACGACTGGATGGTTGCCGGAAGTTTCGATCGCCGAAGGGTCAAATTCTTCCAGGCGCGAAACCATGGACAGGGGGATGGCTGTGCGGCCCTTTTCTCCCACGCGGAACAACAGCCATGAATCCTGGCCCAGCTCGCTATCGCCGGTTTCGGTCTTGACCTCGGAAATGGATTGATCCTTGCTTCCGCTTACCACATTGGCTCGTTGCGCGAGGCCGAGCACGTCCAAGATCAGGGCCACCTGGCCATCTCCCATGATGGTGGCGCCGGCAAAGCATTCGATTCCCTTCAATTGTTTACCCAGGGGCTTGACTACAATCTCCTCGGTATCATTGATGTTCTCGACCACCAGGCCAAACTGCCGGCCGTCTGCTTGCAGCACCACGATATTGACCGTGCCAGTCGAATCGCCCGGCTCTTGTTCAGCTTTGTCCACCTCCAACCGGAGTTCGCGGTTCAAATGAACCAGGGGAAGCAGGTTGCCGCGCAGGCGGTGCACCGGTGTTCCATTGACCATCTCGATGCCTTTTGCTCCTTCAGCGCCTTCCAGGCGGACGAGTTCGAGCAGGCTGACTTGCGGGATGGCGAATCGTTCGTGACCGCTGGTCACGACGAGCGCGGGAATGATGGCGAGAGTGAGAGGAATCTTAATTCGGAGCGTGGTGCCCTGGCCGGAAACGCTGTAAACGTCAACCGTTCCGCCGATTTTCTCGATGTTGGTTTTCACCACATCCATGCCTACGCCGCGGCCCGAGACGTTGGTGACTTTCTCCGCCGTCGAAAATCCCGGGAGAAAAATAAGGCTCATGGCTTCGCGGTCCGGCATCTTGGCCGCTTGCTGGGCAGAAATCACGTTCTTTTGCAGGGCCTTGGCCTTCACTCGGGCAAGGTCGATCCCCGCGCCATCATCGGAAATTTCAATGTTCACCTGGCCGCCTTCATGAAACGCCCGCAGCAGCAGCCTTCCTTCCGGCTGTTTTCCCTTTTTCACGCGATCCTGGGGAAGTTCGATGCCGTGGTCCAGAGAATTGCGGACGATGTGGGTGAGCGGGTCTTTGATGGCCTCGATGATGGTCTTGTCCAGTTCGGTTTCCACTCCTTCCATGTCCAGGCGGACTTGCTTTCCGCAATTGGTGGCCAAATCGCGAATGATCCGCGGGAACTTGTTCCAGACGTTTCCGATCGGCTGCATGCGGGTCTTCATTACTCCTTCTTGCAGTTCGGTGGTGATCAGGTTCAGGCGTTGTGTGGTCCGGAGAAACGAGGCATCTTTCTGGGTGCTGGTGAACTGCAGAATCTGGTTTCTGGCGAGTACCAGTTCCCCAACCAGGTTCATCACTTTGTCCAGCAACGTCACATCCACCCGGATGGTTGTTCCGGCGGTGGCGGAGACCTTTTCCACTCCCTGTTCCTGAAGCGCTTCGAGCACTGCGATGGGTTCAGCGGCGCCGTTGTGGACCAGGATTTCGCCGATGTGCCGGGGATCGCCCTGCACCTGTTGTTCGAGAGCAGCCCGTACCGCATCGGGAGGAGTGGCGTGATCCTCGATCAGAATGTCGCCGATATTTCTTGGACCTCTTTCCTGATTCGCTTCCTCGCTGGATTTGTCCTTGTGGGGGATGGCGGGTTTGGGAGGCAGTGCCGCATCCAGGAGAACCGTGAGCGTGTGAATCACATTGGCTGTTTCCGGTTCGCCTTCCAGTTCGGTGGATTCAATGGTCTGCAGAATTTTTCTGACCACATCGATCATCGCCAGCAGAGCGCTGGTGATTTCAGCGTTCAAAATCAGCTTGCCATCCCGCATCAGGCTCAGCAGGTTTTCGCCTACGTGCGTCACCGCTGCCAGTTTGGGAAAGCCCAGCGTGCCGCTGGTTCCTTTGATGGTGTGAACCGCGCGGAAAATGCTGGCGAGCAGGTTCTTGGAAGTGGGATCCTTTTCCAAGCTTACGAGATCACGGTCCAATTGATCGAGCAGCTCGTTGCATTCGATCAGAAACTCTTTGTTGATTTCATCCATTGAAGCAGTTCTCCCCAGCCGCTCTTTTAGATTGCAATTTACTGTCCACTCTCACTGGCGGGCCGCTCCTCGTCGTGAATAAAGTCCGGGAGGAACTCGGGTCCGTTTGTGGAAGCCAGTGATGCCGGCCACCGTGTTATTTGAAAAAGCTGTTCCCGGGCCGGCGAGGCCAAAGCGTTCGGGCCGCATCGATCCGGAACGGCAAGGACAGCCGTTTGCAGAGAATTCGTTCACAGAAACAATGTCCGGAACCCGATGCGAGCTGGAAGGGCGCGCTATTTACTTCTTTCAGCCCTAATCAGGAGAGAGCGGCCGGATTGCTGGCGCATTTCGCGGTTTCTCAGTTGCCGGCGCCTGGCTTTACTCGATTGCGACGAGCGGAAATCCGTTTGGAATTCCCATATCAGGAGGCCTGTTCTATTCCGAAACTTTTCCGGGAACACTGGAAAGCTGGAGGAATGATTCTTCTCCGCTGGTGCTGGGCCCGCGTTTCCGGCCTATCGAATCAGTTGAAACGATTTAATCTGATTCAGCAAGTCGGATATGTTGATAGGCTTCATAAGATACGCGTCGCAAAGGTCCTTAAACGATCGCATGATTACCTTCACGTCGTTTACCGCGGTGGTCATGATGATTTTTACTCCGTGCGTAGAGAGAATTCCGCGCTGCTCTTCGAGCGCCCGCACCTGCCGGACGGCTTCCGGCCCGTCGATTTCCGGCATCATCACATCCATGCAAATCAGGTCGTAGCCCTTGCCGCTTTGGCTGGCCGCGGAAAACGCATCCACGGCTTCTCTCCCGTTAACGGCAATATGGCATTCTCCATATCGGGAAAGAAAAGTCTGCAGCACCAACCTGCTGGTAAAATCATCTTCCACAATAAGCGTCCTCACGTTGCCTCCTCGCACTTGCCTCTTCCGGCGCTACATCCAACCGGCATGCGCCAGGGCGCTCTTTAGCCGGTCGAATTCCTCCACAGCACGCGGCACTAATTCCCTGACGTGGTTCCAATCGCCCGCTTTTCCCACCCGTTCCATCTCGAGGGCAATCGCCTGGAGACTCCCAGCAGATACCGCTGCGGCAGCGCCTTTCAGCGAATGCGCCTGGCGCAGGGCCGCCGTTTTATCCCCTGCTTCCAACTGTTTCAGAAGATTTTCGATTTGGGATGGAAAGTCTCCCAGAAATCCCTGGATGATTGCGAGGGCGAGTGGACGGTCATTCATCAGCCGCCGGAGCAAGGCCGCTTCGTCGAAAATGGCGTTCCGTGGTTCGGTGAACACCGGCTTGTTGGCTTGGACCGGAACCTGAAAATTCGCCCCGCCAAGCCATTTCCCGAGCGTTTCGGAGAGTTGCTCCAATTCGACGGGTTTAGAAAGATAGTCATTCATTCCTGCTTCGATACACTTGTCGCGGTCACCGGACATGGCGTCGGCCGTCAGAGCAATGACCGGAATCAGGCTCTTATCCGACTGCCGGATGCGCCGCGTGGCTTCCATGCCGTCCATGGTGGGCATTTCACAATCCATCAGGACCAAGCCATATTCGCTCTTGTGGAGCGCTTCCATGGCTTCGGCCCCGTTTGAGACGGCGTCGGCCTGGTATCCAAGTTTCTCCAATTGAGCCAAAGCAACGGAGCGGTTGGTTGGATTGTCCTCAACCACCAATATGCGGGAAGTGCGTGCCGCGGCTTTCGCTTGGCGCGGCGTATGGATCCCTGGCGACTCCTGATTTCTTTCTCGCGCGGCAGCGGCGGTCTCCGCAGGTTGCCATGTGGAAGAAGCAACCAGCCCGGCCGGCAGATCAAAGACGGTGGTAAACCAAAACGTGGATCCCTTGCCTTCCTGGCTTTCGAGGCCGATTTTTCCTCCCATCAATTCCACAAGTTGCTTTGAAATTGCCAGTCCCAGCCCCGTGCCGCCGTATTTTCGGGTGGTGGAATCGTCGGCTTGTACGAACGGCGAAAACAGGGCCGGAATCCTCTCCGGCCGCATCCCGATGCCGGTATCCGTGACGGCGAAATGGACGAAGACTTTACCTTCTTCTTCGCGCTGGAGTGCCACTTCCACTTTCACTTCTCCCTGCTCGGTGAACTTGATCGCATTGGCGGCCAGGTTCGTCAGCACCTGGCGCAAGCGGTTGGGATCGCCCCGCAACATCAGGGGCGTTTCCGGCGCGATTCGAGAAGCGATCGCAATTCCCTTTGTGTTCGCTTGCATTCGCAAAATTCCGATCACTTCATCAATAACGATCTGCAAGTTGAAGTCCAGCTTCTCGATGACGATCTTGCGCGCTTCAATTTTCGATAGGTCCAGGATGTCGTCAATCAAGGCCAGCAAAGTTCTCCCGCTGGTTTGTACCACTTCGGCATAGGTTCTCTGTTCAGAGGTAAGTTCTGAATTGAGCAGAAGCTGAACCATGCCGATCACTCCGTTCATCGGCGTGCGGATTTCGTGACTCATATTGGCCAAGAAGCGGCTCTTCGCCCGATTGGCGGAGTCCGCGTTTTCCCTGGCTTTGATCAGGTCCGCTTCGTAACGCTTTCGCTCGGTAATCTCTTCGGCAATTCCCACCACGCGAACCAATTGGCCGGAGCTGTCGCGAACCGGAAACGCTTTGTCGCGGATCCACCTCACCAGTCCGTCCGGAGTTCGAATCCGGTACTCCGAATCCACATTTTCACCCTGCAACTGTTTTTCGAACATCAAATGAGCGTGCTGGCGGTCTTCAGGTTCGATGGCCTCCTGCCAATCCCTGGCATTCCGATAGAGGCTTTCACAGCTCCGCCCCCAGATTTGTTCATATCTGGGGCTGATGTAGATCATTTCGGAGCCGGTGGGGTCAACGATCCAAAAGACTTCGCGAACGTTCTCCGCCAATTCGCGGAACTTCTCTTCGCTCTTTCGGAGCGCTTCCTGAGCCAGCTTCCGGTCGGTAATGTCCGCGCACAAGCCAGCATGACCCAGGAACTGGCCACTCGGTGACAAGCGCGGCACAGCGGTGGCGCCCATTAACCGCCACTGGCCATCGGCGCGCAGCACTCGCGCTTCCCCCGCGAATCGAGTTCGCTCCCGCACCGATTTCATGAACAATTCAATGTAGTTCGGCGCGTCGTCCGGGTGTACCAGCGGCTTCCAGTTACCGTCTTTCACCTGGTCATAGGTTGTGCCGAAGAATTCCAGATAAGCTCGATTGACAAAACGGACCTCTCCCTCGGCGTCGGTCACCCACATAATGGCTGACGAGCTGTCAGCCATGATCCGGAATCGCTCTTCACTTTCCCGCAGGGCATCCTCAGCCCGCTTGCGTTCTCCGATGTCCTCAACATGGACCACAAAATATAACGGGCTGCCATCGCTATCCCGCGCCACCGAAAGACCCGTGCGTACCCACACCACATTTCCCGACCGGTGGATATAGCGCTTTTCCACCTCCACGCACTGGGAGGGATCGCTGCGCAACTTCTCGATCATCCGCAGCGACATTTCTCGATCATCGGGGTGAGTCAATTCCTCCCAGCCCACTGCCAACAATTCCTCCCTGGAGTACCCCAACATGCGGCACAGTGACGCGTTCACCTGAAGATAGCGCCCATCCATCCCAATCAGATTCATGCCGAAGGGAGCATTCTCAAACGCGTGGCGGAACCGTTCCTCGCTTTCGCGCTGCGCCAGTTGGGCGAGTGTTCGTTTGGTGATGTCGTAGTGCTCCACCACGATCCTGGTCATTTCCCCAATCCGGAATCGCGTGACGGTTCCATTGAACCAGCGCTGCTCCGTGGGAGAATGGCAGGGATATTCGAGCGAGAACTGTTCGCGATCGGCGCGCAATACCGAGCGGATGCCGCCGGCAAACTCCCTGGCATCCTTCTCTTCGGCACCCCTTGAATTCTCGCAAACCTGCAGATAGTTGCTTCCCACGGAAAGGCAAGTTTCCTGGAAGCGCCCGGTGCGATCGCAGTTTTGCCGCTGCGCGGGCCGATTCGCTTCCGCAAAGCGGCTCCACGATTTGTTGACCGCTATGATGTTGCCGTCTTCATCCAGTACGCAGATGTTTGAGGAAAGTGCATCGATGGTGGCCTGCGCAAGCTGTACGGATTCCTCACGCGCTTTTTCCATCTGCTTGCGTTCCGAGATATCGCGCACCACCGCCGAGACGGCTTCCACCTCGCCCGTGACGCCGCGAATCGGGCTGGCTGTAATGGACAGGCTCACTGGCCGCCCGTCCTTTCGAATGCCGGTTCCCTCGAATTGGGAAATGGCATTGCCTTTCAACACCCGTTTCACAAACGGAGCCAGCAAGTGAAGGTTTTCGGGCGCCACCAGAACGGACCAAGGATTTCCAACTATCTCTTCGCGGGTATAGCCGTAGACCATTTGGGCGCCGCGATTCCAGGTCAGAATCGTTCCCGTGGGCGTATAAGCGATGATGGCGTCCTCGGAGCATTCCACAATCGAAGCCAGGAATCTTTGCGCTTCCTCGGCCGCCCTCTGTTCGGTCACATCTTGTTTAATCGCGATATAACTGACAATTTCGCCGTTCGAACCGCGCACGGGCGTAATGCTCATCTTTTCGTGATAGAGAGTTGCGTCCTTGCGGCGGTTGATGATTTCGCCCTGCCACACATTCCCCGATGCGATGGTTTCCCACATCTGCCTGTAGAATGCGTCGGACTGTCTCCCCGATTTGAGCAGCTTGGTGGTTTTGCCAATCACGTCCTCGTTGCTGTATCCCGTCATGCCGGTGAACGCGGGATTCACGTACTGAATTTTTCCGGATGTATCGGTGATGATGATTGCTTCGGCGGCCTGCTGGATTGCGGCGAATAGATCGGCCCTATCGATCGTGCCGTGATCGATGGAAGAATCGATAGGAGATGAATCTGTACAGCTATCATTCGAACGATACATCGCTTACCTCATCCAACGGATGCGCGTTGCGCCGGCATAGCTCAATTTAGTTTCCAGCATCGTTCGTCTCTCGCCATGCTTTGGGAACGATTCCTGAACGGGAAACGGTTTCACGAATTCCTCCAAACGTGCGCTCTGCATCGATTCCAAGCCGCCTCTTACAAGTGAATGGGAGTTCGCCTGCAAGCGCAGCGCCACACCGGAATCGAACGCGTTACGCCAGACACCGGTTCCGAGAGGCCGAAAGGGAGGCCTGAAACCAGATTCAGGATTTCAAGGAAGGGGAAGCTTAACTTTATACCTGCGTCATGCGAGGTCAACACCAGCCTGAAGGTTGATGTCCAATCTCCTACCGGTAAACAAATCCGGACCCGGCCGGCGGGTCATCTCACAAAGGACCTGCGCCAGACATCAAACTGACATACCTAAAACGATCCGGACCGCGTCCCGCACCCGCTGGCGAACCCGGACTCGAGGAATTCCGAATCGCGATTCCGCATACCGGCGCAATGCAAAACGGACAATTAGAAAAAACAACACAAGGAAGAACGAACTCACCAGCAACGCAAATGACCGGCGCTCCAGCAATATAGTCCACCAGATGGAATCTTCCCATCCCGGAAAGACATGATTCAGCAGGCTGCGAAGAGAGCGGCCGATGACGGGAATGCGGGCGAGGCGAACGTGCGCCGTTGTTTCGTACGTATAGGCCGGATCGTAATTTGGGACATTGCGGGTCGCCCAGCGCAAAACCTCCGGGTCGCCCAGTTCCTGCCGGGTAAGCAGGCGGCCATCTGGTCCGCGGGGGATGTATCGAAAGGCAGGATCAACGACGATCCAACGGCCATCCACAAAGACTTCGGCAACCACATGCTTCGCGCCACGATCGGCGGATAATAATAGAAGGCGCCTGGCCTGAAGGCCGCTGCTGTTTGCCAAATTCACAAAAGCGTTTGTGGCACTTCCGCATACACGCAAAAGCGCCTGGTAGTTGAGTGTTTGTTGCGGATCGTGAATTGCCGAGGAAGAAGCATTGCCGGTGCGGCGTGCGGGGCCATGTTCCATCCAAGCCAGGATTTCGCTGATTTTTTCTTCCGGGGAAGCGCCGGCCGGAGTAACCGCATCCGAAAAGCCTTTCAGATACTCCCGCGTGGAATAGTCCCGGATCACGGCAAACACAAAGAGAAAGACGGATATAACCAACAATCCGTTCACCAAGTACCAGGCCGTCAGCAGGGCAGGATGCCGTTTCATATTTTCTTTTTTTCGGAAACGAGCTTTGAGTATAACGACTCCATCTGTGCCAGCGGCTGATTCCAGGAAAGTTCCCGCGTCACTTCTTCGCAGCCGTTTTGATAGCGCTTTCGCGGGGATTCTTCCGCGAGTAATTTGGAGAGAGCGGTCCGGATTTCAACAGTGCCGTAGGGAACCATAAGCCCCGCCCTGCCGTCAATCGCCGGCCCGATCCCGCAGCGGTCGGTGACGATCACCGGCGCTCCACAGGCAACCGCCTCGGCAACCGTATTGCCGAAATTTTCACTTTGAGATGGCAGAACAAATACATCCGCATCACGGTAGGCCTCCCACTTCTCGCCGTCGTAGAGCGGTCCTGTAAATTTCACCGTTTCTTTCAGGCCCAGATCGTGCACTAACGATTCGAGCTTCCGCAGGTATCCATCGTTTTCGTCCGGGCCCCCCAGGACTAATACCGACGAGCTTCCGTTGCTGGCGGTCTTCCGCCATTGCGCAAAGGCGTGAATCAAAAGGTCAGGGCTTTTCTTTGCGATTAGACGCCCTAGAAAAAGAATTAGTTTCGAGCTTGATCCGATACCGTTCTTCTCCCGGAAGCCCCCTGGAAACGGCAGGCATTCCGGCACTTCAACTCCGTTCCGGCGAATGATGATCCTGGATTCGGGGATTCCCCCGGCAATGAGCTCCTGTTTCTCTCTCTCCGATGTGGCCAGCACGCAGGAAGCATTGCGAACCAGCCGCTTGCCGCCAAAGAGCAGATAGGCCCGCTTCAACCACAAGCTCCGTACGATTGGCCGAAACATGCCGATGGGTTCGATCACATAGGGAATCGGGATACGCAAACACCGGGAAGCCACGGCGATTCCGAGAAAATCGTAGAGTCCGAAGATATGGACGATGTCAAAGGAACGGAGAGAAGCGTCGCAATAGCTTTTCAGACCGCGATTCAGAGTGAGTGAGCGATAACGGGCCTGCGTTCTCAGGTAAATGGTCTCGATGCCATCTTCCTGTGTTTGCCAGCCCCAGCGATTTTGTGCGGGCGGCTTTGGAGGGCCGTTGGATTTGCCGAAACCCATGTCCGTGGTTAACACGGTGACGCTGTGTCCGTGCTCAACCAGCCGCCTGGCGATCGCGCGGATCTTGGTGGGCGGACCCCCCGCGGCCTGGAAGGGGAAGTAAGATTGGGAAACCATTAGAATTCGCATGAGCACGTTCCCAAAGCAAAGCCGGGATTCAGAGTTTGGCTGCCGGCGAGTACAAGACACGCTCGAGTTCATTGGCAAAACTTTCGAAAAGGTAGTGAGTGCGCACTCGTTCCCGGGCTCGCGCACCCATGTGGTTGCGAAGATCAGAGTCGGTCAGCAAGCCGGTCAACACGCGGGCGAGTTGGGCGACGTCACCGTGTTTCACGAGGTATCCGGTCACTCCGTCTTGTATCACATCCGGCGTTCCACCATGGGCGCCGCCTACCACTGGCTTTCCAAATGCCATCGCCTCGAGGAAAACCAAGCCAAATCCTTCTCCTTTGCTTGGCAGGGCGAAGATTTCGCAATTGGAATAACTGTAAAGAAGTTCGGAGGATGAGGCAGGCAAGCTTCCGAGAAAAAACACTTGGTCTTCTACTCCCGATTCGCGGGCGAGAGCCTGCAGGCGAGGACGATCATCCCCATCGCCCGCGATCACGAATTGAACGTCTGGCACGAGCTTCTGGATGGCGGGCAGCGCGTGAATGATGGTATCAATTCCTTTGTAACCTTCTTCAGCGGACAATCGGGCAACGCTCAACACGACGCGGCCAGAAGGATAGCCTGCCGGACGTCCTTTTCCATTCGCGCGTGGTTTCTGTGATTCGTCCCAGAAGGTTGGATCAAGCGCGAGCGGGAGTATTTGGATTGCGCGCGCGGGCACGCCCTGCAACGTCTCGACGCAATCCGCAGTGTAGCGGGAAATTGCCAGTACCAAGTCAGCTTCGCTCAAAGCCAAACGCCGCAGAAGGGGCAACGGCGTCCACACATCAATGCCCCAGGCGACTACGACAAACCGGGCCGCGCACCATTTCTTCACCAACCAGCCAACCGGCGCAAGATTTGGGTGGCTGACAAATATCATTTTGGGACGTTGCTTCGCGGAGGCAATTGCAGCCAGCAGAAAACGGAGTTTGTTGCGTCCAAATCCGGTGAATTCGAATCGGAAGTTGCCCACTTGCGCCTGATGCTTGCCCGGCGAGTCGTTCAAACTGAGGAAATGGCAGGCCGCGCCTTCGCGAGAGGCTAGTTCCGCGAGCACGGCAGCCATGTGCCGCGAGGCGCGTTGAATTCCTCCCAGTGATTGCAAACCAGAAAAAAGTCCGAGGAATGGGCGCTGCGAAGGTACGGCCGAGCTCATGCGTATTGGGTCAAGATTCTTGCCGCTTCCTCGGCCCAGGCAGCAAGCCGGTCCAGCCCTTCGGGAATCGAAATCCTTGGCTGCCAGCCAAAATCACGCGAAGCTTTCCGGATATCGCTGACGTAAATTTTCTGGTCGCCCGGGCGCCAATCGGCAAATTGCACGGAAGGCTTCTGCTTCACGGCTTTCGCCAGGTGCTTGCTGCATTCGGTCCAAATCGAAATGGCGTTCGATGGGCCGCCGCCAATATTGTACGTTTGGCCGGCGGTGCGATCGATTCGGCCGACGGCGAGCAGGAACGCGTTCAGCAGGTCCTCGACATAGAGCAGGTCGCGGACTTGTTTGCCATCTCCATAAATCGTGAGCGAACCGTTTTGAAGCGCAGTCAGCACAAAATGAGCAACCCAACCCTGGTCTTCGTTTCCGAATTGGCGGTTGCCATAGATGCAGGACATGCGAAAGACGATGGTCTTTAAGCCGTAAATCCGGTAGTAGTCGCGCACATATTGATCGGCGCAGCCCTTGGAGCAGCCATAGGGAGAATGGAAATCGAGCGGCTGCGATTCGGAAATTCCCTGGGGAAAATCAGGGAGCACATAACGCAAATCTTTTTCTTCCACGCGCACATCGTCCAATCCGCCATAAACCTTGTTGGTGGAGGTGAACACGACAATGGGCTTGCGGGTCTGGTGCCGGGCCGCTTCCAAAACGTTCAGAGTTCCTTGCGCGTTGGTGCTGAAGTCATCTTGTGGATTCTGCACCGAGGTGGTCACGGCCACCTGCGCCGCAAAATGGAAAACGGTCTCGGCTCCCTGGATCGCTTCCTCCACGGCGGCCGTGTCGCGCGTATCGCCCTGGATCCAATGGAATTTTCCGCGATGGTTCGCTTCCAGCCAGTGGAGGTTGTTCAGAGTGCCGTTACGGCTGGCATTATCGAGGATCACCACTTCATGCCCTTCCTGCAGCAAGCGATCCGTCAGGTTACAACCAATAAAACCGAGTCCGCCGGTGACAAGCGTGCGCATGGGTGATGCCTTCTCCCCTGGGGAGCTAGATTTATCCTGGAGCCAATGGGCTTTTTGTGGGATGCGTCAGAAATGGAATAGCAAAATCTGTTCCGCCGCACACAAACACTGCAGCGGCGCCGGACCATTTGCCTTCCATGCCCCTCAAAACCCGGATGACCCCGCACCATGTTAGGTGCAGTGAATCACTTTCGCAAGCCGGAAGTTGCTCTCGTTTCTGACTGTGCACGGGAATATCCGGGCCCAAGAATTTCGAATGAAAATTCCACAGAGATTATCTATTGCTACCGGAGCGACTCTCGTCTGGCAATCTCTTCATAAGCATTGACGATTCCGGCCTGATAATTTTCCCAGGTGAACGATTGGACTCTCTCGGCGGCATTGGCCCCGAGTTGGGCTCGAAGCTCTGGATTTTCGTAAAGGTTTTTCAAAGCGGCCACCCAGCCATCGGAGTCCTCTGGCGGCACCACAAGACCGTCCATTCCGTTCCGGATGACGACGTCGCCATCGGACGTGATCACGGGTAGTCCGGCCGCCATCGCCTCAAACGTTGCGATTCCCACTCCTCCTCCGATGGAAGGAAACACGAACACGTCCGCGTCAGAGTAATACTGCTCGATTTGCGAATGGGCCACGGTTCCGACGTAATTCACCGGATTTTTCACGCGTTTGAAGCGTTCGTGGAAATAGGGAGCCCATTCCGGATGAACCATTCCCAGAATCGTCAGGTTCACTTCAGGCAGATTCAGGCGGTCATACGCATCCAGGAAATAATGAAGGCCTTTATACCAGGATATTTGCCCAACGAAGAGAATGTTAAGCCCGCGGCGATGGGGGCGCTCGATCGGCCGGTCCCGTTTGCGCACATTCACGCCGTAGGGAACCAGAAAAATTCGATCGGCGGGAAAGCCTTCATCCACAAAAGACTTCCTCACAAATTCCAGGCCCACCAGCAAGTAATCCGCCAATTCCAGTTCGCGGTATTTCCGATCCACATGTTGCTGATACCAATAAGGCCGCTCGGCCGTTGGAAGCCCCAACTTGCGCCGTTCCTCCGCTTCCAAACGGTCCCAAAGAGCCCGGTGGATCACCGGTTCATCCAGCAAACGAACGGCGCCCATTTCCTTGGCGCGGCGCAATGAAAACAGGGCGCACTGTTCGAAACCATGAAATAAATCACAGGGGAGCATGCGGCGCGAGGCCAATTTATCGAACGCCTCATTGCGAAGGTAATAGACCGAATCGGGGTGCAAGATGCGGGGAAGGATCGGCACTCGCCGCCACACTTGTTCGATCACTTCCGGCCAAGCGATAGCCGTGACGCAGGAATCGGGTAATCCTTCCTGGCGGCGCACGTGAAGACGGGCAAGATCGCCATTGCCGCGCACCGAACCAATAGCCCGGTCGAGCAAGCGGTAGCGCGTTTTTTTTGAATCGTAATAGATTCCGGTGATGAATTGTTTCAGGAATCCCTTCTGGCAGGCAACGGATGCGATGGGGTAGGAATGCTGCTTGGTGACGCTCGAGAGGACTACTTTCATTTTTGAGGCGCTTTCTTTCCGCTTCGCAGAGGCCGCGCCGGATTTCCCGCGACGATCTGCCCCGCCGGCACATTCTTGGTGACCACGCTCCCCGCTCCCACAATCGCTCCTTCGCCGATTTCAATATCGCAAAGGATTACCGCGCCGCTTCCGATCGAGGCCCGCTTTTTCACCACGGTCTGATGAACCTGCCAATCCGCCTCGGTCTGCAACTGCCCGTCCGCATTGGTGGCCCGGGGAAATCGATCGTTGATAAAAACCACATGATGGCCGATAAACACTTCGTCTTCGATCACCACTCCCTCGCAGATGAAAGTGTGGCTGGAAATTTTGCAGTGCCGCCCGATTTTCGCGCCTTTCTGAATTTCCACGAATGTGCCGATCTTGCTGTGGTCGCCGATTTCACATCCGTAAAGATTTACAAACTTATATATTTTTACATCCTCGCCCAGCTTCACGTCTGGCGCGATGCTCTGATATTTCAAATCCGGCTTCAAAGCTCGATCACCTCGCCATGTTTATCCATGGATTCCTGTGCCGCTTCCAGCAGCCGGACAATCTGGAGACCCTCTTGCCCGCTGGTAATGGGCTTCTCCCCTGTCTGGACACAATCGATGAAGTGCTTGCAGACAATTTCCAGGGCTTCGGTTTGGTCCACTTTGGGAGCCCACATGTCCCCGGTTCGATACTGCACCAGCACCTTGGACACGTCCTCTCCCAGTGAAACTTCCACTCCTTTATCGAACACCTTCAATTGATTGTCTGGATCCAGATGATCGTAGACGACCATCTTTTTGCTTCCGCCAATCAATGTGCGCCGCACCTTTACCGGGGAAAGCCAATTCAGGTGGAAATGTGCCAGTAACCCACTCTTGAAATGGATGGCCACATAGACCACGCTCTCGTGCGCCCAATCCCCACGCCGGACCGGCTTGGCTCCGATGGCCGAAACTCCCACCGGTTCCTCGTCAATCAGGTAATCCATGATGGAAAAATCGTGCGGGCCAAGATCCCAGAGCACATTCGATTCCCGCTGGAAGAGGCCGAGATTCACTCTTACCGAATCATAGTAATAAATGTCGCCGAATTCGCGCGATTCAATGAGTTGCCGGATCTTGCGCACCGCTCCGGTATAAACAAAGGTGTGATCCACCATCAGGATCTTGCCGCGTTCTTCCGCAAGTTGCACGAGCTCCTCGGCTTGCTCGACGCTGGCTGCCAGCGGCTTTTCGATCAGGACATGCTTGTCATTCTGAAGAGCAACCTTGGCCAGTTGGTAGTGTGTCGAGACCGGCGTCACAATCACCACGGCTTCAATCCCATCTTCGTGGAGGACGGCTTCCGGCGAACCGTGAGTTTTTATTTTGGGATAGGCCCACTGGACCGGTTCCAGTTTTCTTGCGTCCACGTCCGCGACCATCAAAACCTCGCAGGCCCGCAGCTTCGCAAAATTGCGAATAAGATTTGGCCCCCAATAACCGCAGCCCAGCACGCCAATTCGAACCGGCCCGCTGGTTCGCGGCTGCTTTGCCGCGGGTAGAAGATCACTTCTCAAATGGTTCATGGATTCCTATCCAGGGCGGGGACTCTCTTCAAGCCTCGACAGTCCTCCGCGAACTAACCGCAACGAGCTTCATATCTTTCCCGGCAAGCGCGGGCAATCGGAAGAACAGACCCACCAGAAAATAAAAGAATGCCTGCGAAACGTAGTTCTGGTAAGTCTGAAAGCCCAGATAAAAAAGCGGGAACAGAAAACAGATCGAAAAGAACAGGATGGAAACTCCCAACCAATAATACGGCGTGCCCCGCAGAATGATGATCTTCCGAAACATGGCAAGGATCAGGAAACAGGTCCACCACAGCCACAGCGCCAACCCAATTCCGCCCCATTCCCAAAGCACCCCCGCATATCCACCCTCCGTATGCGTAATCGCAGAGTAGCTGCTTTGGGTTACGGCCTTGTATAAATATTGCAAGCCCAAAGATGCCGATCCGGTACCGTGGCCGATCATCCCGGATTGTTCATAGGAATAGACGATGATGTTCCAGTATCCGGACCCACGGTTTCCGACCTCGGCGTATTGGCTTTGCGGGTTGATCGTGAGGTCGTAAAACCGGAATACGTTGCTGAAGCGATCCGGGGACCAGGCGTACAAAAGCGCCATGGCCAGGCTCCCGGCCAATACCGCCCTGATAATCGGCCGCAAGTTATGAACTCGAACCCGGCCCTGCTTGGAGAAGACGTAGGCCGGAATGAGTGCCAGGAAGGCAATTGCCAGGAGCGCGATAATGGAACGCTGGGCGCTCACAAAAATCCCAGCCAGCACCAGCATCCAGCACGTCAGCGGGAGCAGGATCAGTTTCCGGCCTTTGGTTCCCTGCGTGGCGTACAAGTACGCAAGCAGGCCCAATCCAATGAAGGCGACCACGAATAGATATTGCGAAAATCGGCCTGCGTCAACGAAGGTTCCCGTCGGCCGGAGGATTTCTTCGTGGGTTCCCGGAACGTAACGAACCAAGCGAAGCCGCAGGTAGGGGTCGTCCGCGATCGGATTCAGGAAGCTGAGCCCGATGACCGACTGGACAATCCCCATAACGCTTACAACCGCCCCCATTTCGATCATGTAAAGGCTGAACTTCTTTAGCTGGGCCTCGTCACGGAAGAAATGATAGCCCAGATAAATCAAGGGGATATAGAAGAAGCTCATCCGCAAACCGAGAGCGGGTACTGCAAAGTTGGTGATGTGCGAATTAAAGGAATCCGCGAAAGCCCAGCCAAACCAAAGCAGCAGCGGCACGCGAACGGGGTTCTTGAATGACTCCCCGCGCCGCTTCCAGCCATCCAGGAAGTAAGAGACCAAAATGATCAGGAAAAGAACGTCTTTGACCGCATAAATAACCAGCGAGTTGCCAACATATTTCCGTAACAGGTCTTCCACCGCAAGCCATAGGAAGAGAATGGGAATTCCAAATCGCCAATCCTTCATGACGGCCGACGCCAGAACGCAAAGCATCCCGAAGGCGGCAAGAATGGCGAACGACTTGAAATCGCCATTGGTGATGATCTGCCCCACGTAGAGCGCGACGAGCGTTGCAAACCCAACCAATAGCAGCGGATTCCCGCGCCCAACGGTCGGCATTCTTGCTGTTCGTGTCTGCATCAGTTAGATATCCTAGCCGATCGTGTTGGCAATATCGAGGGAGTTTCGCCGAATGTTGAGTGCAAAATGAAAATAGAGTTCACCCAACCTTGAATTTCACCCTTCCACCCGGAGTGGTTCGAATGAAACCTCCCACATGCCTCAGTAGGAGTGCATGTGTCCGCGCCTCACCAGCCGTTTTTCGAAAAATCTCCAGGAAACACTGGCGATTGTTATCGTCAAAACAATGACCAGAACCGCGACGCCCCAGTCTGAAAAATTACGGAGCGCGGGGCTCTGTTTCTTGAGCAGCGCATAGGACATCTCATAAACTGGCCCGTGAATTAAGTAGACGCCATAGGAGATCGTGCCGAGCCCGGTAAGGTACTTCGCCCGCAAGCATTGTTTGAGCCGGCCTCTCCCTGGCAGGACCGCCATGAGCAGGATCACAAGATAAAACATGGCCATCCACGTATAGCCCAGGGTGGTCATGGGCATAGTCAACAAGCCCCAGCCTCTTAATGTGAAAAGCACCACCCCCATGCCGAGGACCAGGAAAACCTGAAACAGTTTCGCCTGCCGTTGGACCAGCCACTCCCACACATCATTCCTCCGCAGCACAATGGCGGCAGTCACTCCCAGCAATAGGGCGTCGGAGCGGCAAGGCATCAGTACGTAAGCCGCATTCGGTCCAGCCGGGGTAAGTATATAAAACAAAGTGCGTAGAACCGGCGCGCTCAGAACCAGCAACATCACGATCCACAGCAATCGCGATCGTGGAAGTATTCTCACTAAAATGGGAAGCCCCAGATAAAACTGTTCTTCCACGGCCAGAGACCATGTCGCGGCCATCCATCCAGCCCCCAAGGTGTTCCACATCGCCATCCACAGATTCTGTAAATAGCCTGCGTAGGCGTACCAGGGCAATGATTTCGTGAAAAGCGGACTCCAAATCGCCGAAGGACTTTTCCGGAACCAGGCGCAACCGATCCAGAAGGCAAGCAGCGTCACGGCATAGATTGGCACAATCCGGTAAAAGCGCCGCAGGTAGAATACTTTGAAGTACCGCGGCGAATTGACGCTGTCCAGGAGAATCCCGCCGATCAGGAAACCAGACAGGACAAAAAACAAATCAACCCCGCTCCATGTGAGTATTCCGGCAGCTGCAACCGCTCGAGATAAGAAGCCGTGGTTTTCCCGAAGGGGAATCGCGAAAAAATGCCAGATCAATACCAAAAGGATCGCGATTCCCCGCAATCCATCCAGCTCCACGATGCGCTTTGAAGATGATAGCGGTGAGTTGAGCCGCGTTGTAGTTTCGGGTCCGAGTGGCGAGGAACTATCTCTCTCGCTGTCCGCCGAAAGCATATTCCCGCCGGGAAGGGGTATCGAGGATTTATCCTGCGAATCACCTACGAATGAAATTGGGTCGTTCACGCGAATGGATTAGCCCTCTTGGAAATCGAACGATGCAGCACGGCTATTGAGCAAAGCTTCACGCCGCTCGACCCTGGCCAGCCGGCTGCGCCAGAACGTGGATGTGCGCTCCCTCTGCCTCCAGGAATTCCAGCGTATATCCCGACTCTTTCAACAAGAGCAAAGCTGGATGCTGGTGGCCATGAATATCGAAGCTGTGCACCTCCACCAGCAGGATGGGCCGATCTCTTTTCAGAATTTCGCGCATGCCCTCGAGGATCAGCCCTTCCGCGCCCTCGGCGTCGATCTTCAGGAATGAAATGGAAAATTGGGAATCGCGAAAATAATCGTCCAGGCTCACCGCTTCGATATCAGTTCCGCGATCCAATACCACTCGAGAAGTAGGCGACAACGGGTCGGAATCTGCCCGAGCCAGGGAAACTCGGCCGGATACATTGATCACCGCCTTGTTTTCAGCCGTTATATTTTGGCATCCGTTCAGGCTGATATTTTCCGTGAGCACGCGAAAGTTGTCTGCCAGCGGTTCAAACGCGAATATCCGGCCTTTTGGACCAACTTGTTGTGCGAGCAACAACGTTTCATATCCAATATGGGCGCCAATATCCACCACGGTCCAACCCGGCCGAACCACTCTTTGAATGGCGCGAGTGACCTCGATTTCAAACGTCCCGAACACGAATGCCTTTTGGGTTTGCCAGTGCAATCGCATCCGGCAGCCGCGCAGTGGCTCAGCTAATTCAAACACTTGGGGCTGATTGGTCAGGAAGCGATTGGTCCACCGGCGAACCGCGGGCGCGATCGGCGACCCGACCAGCCATCTTCGGAAGGAAGGCGGCGCTTTTTGCCATAGCCCGATCGTTTTCTTGAAAAGTGTCATTTTTGTTTTGGCTGGCTTTCCCGGTAATCCATTCGTTGCATCGCTTGCGCTCTTGAGACTGGGTAGTCTTTCATCAACTTCCCTTGGGTGCTAATCCGGATTCTTTCGCGCCTCAATCCAAAGGCTATCGGCCAAATGAGTCAGAACGGGCAGAGCCGCCGCCGCTCTTCGCCCAAAAGCGGATGCTAAAACAATTCGTCTTCCCGCGGGCGAAAGTAAGTCCATGTCCGAAACCTGGGCATTCTGGGAAAAGAAGCCATCCGCGCGAATTACCAGGCTTTGCATCCCGGCTTCTTGGATGGATTGCCGAATCTGCGATCTTGTCCAGTACCTCATTTCGAATGTGCCCACCCGCGCTTCTCGAAAGCCCCTTTTGAGCTGCTGCAAGATGCTATACACGCCGAACATATTGGGTAGTTGGATCAGGCAGATTCCCCCCGGCTTCAGCACGCGAAAAATCTCTTTGAAAATTTCGCAGACCTTCTTTTTTTCGAGATGCTGCAGGACGCTATAGGAAAAGACGAAATCAACGCTTCCCGGCTGGAAGGGCAGGTGTTCCGCATCGGCGCAAATAAACTCAGCCGAAGCGCGCAATTGTCCCGCCACTCGATTGCCTGCGGCTAGCGCGTCGATATGGACGTCCACGCCGACCGGACGAAAACCCGCCCGGGCCGCGGCAATTGTCCAGCGGCCCCAACTGCATCCGAGATCGACCAATGATTTCCCCTCAGCGTTCGCTGACGGCCACTCCGGGATCGGATAGCGGCGCAGCCTGCCCCGCGCTTGCCAGTAGAGGTTTCCGTTTGTATTGACCAGCCAATCGCTGACGAATGGATCGATGGAATTTTCCGGCGGTTGCACCGGGCAAGGTTCCATATTCCGTGGCACCGCTTCGCGCCGCGGATTTTGAGCGAATACTGGAATCCCTTGTTCGATTGCGAACCGGTGCGAATGTTCGCAAACGATCGCGTCGCCTTCAACCCTCAGGGTGGTGTGATCCACTGGGCACGCAAGAGCTGCATGCAATTCGGTATTGAGTAAGCCTTGCATGTTTAATTTGCGCTACTCCCTACGCTGCCGCCCGCTCCTCAAGCCAACCTGCGCACGCCTTTTAGCGCGGATTCACTCCCGGCTTGATCCCCTCCATGCAGATGCCCTCGCCCTTCTCGACGCGGCTGGGCTGTTCGATCTCCTCAATTCCCGTGATTCGGCTGGCATACATCGGCATTTCGGCCACCTCGGCAAATCCCGCTGATTCGAGCAAGGCCTTCAGGGAATTGGAGTCATACATCCATTTGTGCTCGTGAAAATTTTTCCACTCCGCATAAATCCGGTAAAGAAAATTTCCATTCGGGGCAGCTTGCGTGCGCATCAGCAACCGGCGATTCACGCGGTCGGCCGGTTGCATGTTTTCCAGTTCCTGGGAATGTTCCCCGATCGGTTTTTCGCCCAGATATTCCCGGATGATGGCGCCCAGGTCCGGCACTACAATCCGCAGCACTCCTCCCGTGGTGAGCACGCGAAAACACTCTCGAATCAGTTTTTTTGCTTCATCGGAATACAGATGCTCCAGCAAGTGCGACGAATAAATCACCTCGGCGGAATCGTTTGGAAACGGCAGCGGCTTGCGCACGTCGTGAATAAAGATGGTTGCCGCCCATGGGATACTCGCCTTGTCGCTGGGAATCAGCCGGAGCGAGCTGGCCACGCGCCGCAGCACCGGATGCTTCGCCAGCCGGGCATTCCATGAGCCGTCGATATTGATCCATCCCGCCGGAGTCGTCAGGCCGCAACCAAGATGAAGCCGATTTTTCGAAGAAATGCTCAGTGAAGGCACCGTTCGCCGGTCTACCGGCCGATTCCAAATTGTAAATGCGAGTCTACGTCAACCAAACAAGGCTGTGAAGCAACATTGCGCCGCCTGGAATAAAAGCAGCTGGAATGACCGGGAACTTTCGCCCGTGAACTCGTTAGGTTGCATTCACGCTTGCTGATCCGCATCGCTCCAATCATTTTCGCTGTTTTGCTTCGATCACTTCTTCGATCGCACCCACCATTCCTTTGGCATGCTCGCGATAGGACCACGTCTCCATGCGCGCGCGCGCGGCCCGCCCCATGGACAGAATCCGGTCCGGGTCCGCAATCAGCCGCTGAAGAATGTTTGCAAGAGCCTCCACGTTTCCAGATGGATAGACTTCTCCCGTAACTCCGGGGGTGATCAGATCCAGGTTTGCTCCCACTCGATCACTGACGACTGCTGGAAGTCCGCAACTCATTGCCTCGTTGACCACAAGCCCCCAGGGCTCATGTCCGGAGGGTAGCACCAGCAAGTCCGACGCCGCATAAACGGCCGGCAATTGCGATTGATTCACAAAGCCCAAAAACCGCACGCGATTCTGTATGCCCATGGATTTCGCTCTCGCTTCCAATTCGGATCGCATGCTTCCTTCGCCGGCGAAAACCAGGCACGCAGGCGCGGCCGAACCGCGATCTTCCGCTGGAAGCTTGAAAAACGCCTCGAGCAAATCTTGCGGCCTTTTCCATTCCGCCAGCTTCGCGCAGAACAGAATCACCAGCGCATCCGGCGGTATGCCCCAGGATTTTCGGATTGCCGCGCGATCCACCGCCGCGGCGGCCCGCGAAAAATAATCGTTATCCACAACATAGTGAGTGAACGCGATTCGTCCGGCAGGCACTCCGAACGACTGAATAAATCGCTGCGTGGCCGTGGAAGGGACCAGCACCATATCGGCGATCCGGTTATAGATGAAATGAACAGCGGATGGCTTTAGCCACCGTTTCCACCACCAGCCTCCGCGTGGATGCGGCATCTCCACCGCGTCCGTGGGCAGCAGGATTGGCAGCCCGGCGCTTTTTGCCGCAAGAAAAGCGATCCAATAGCTGGCGTAGGCATACCCGTACACAAGAATCGCGTCAAATTTTCCGGTCCGGATTAATCTCCAAAGCCCCGGATTAATCAGCCCGAAGAATCGTCCAATACCGGGGCGGGGCGAACGATTGGGAATTTGATGCCACGCATATCCATCGAGCAACGGCACATCCCAAGCCACATCAATGCCAAAGCCGGGATCTCTCCCCGATTCCGCTCCTTGCATGCTGCAATAAGCAACCTCGATATCCAACCGGGGATCGGCCGCGAGGCGACGGAACAACGGCGACGCATATTGCACCGGGTGAGAAGCGATCAGCAGCACACGGTATTTGCGCGAACCGCTTGCGATTTGTTGCGGCGCGCCCGGTTCGTGCTCTGTTCGTGAAATATCCGCATTCGCCAAAGCCATTTTCCTCGCGACGGGCAGGGAACTCATCGCGACCTCATCCAGATTCGCGCGCCTTCTATCTTTCCGCGAAACGCGGCTCCCAAAGAGCGGTCGCCTTGCCGCCCGTGCATCAAGAAATCGACCGCCAATCCCGCCGGTCCCCACGCACCGTACGACCCGATCAGGAACCACCATCCCAGAAAAATAGGCCGCCGCCACCATGGTGAGCGCTTGAGCATAATGTACGTGTAATTCCGGCAGTAGGAAAAAATACGCCGGGGCCGGTTGGCTCGATCGATTTCCGGAGCGCGCGGCGCCATATGATGCAGCAGCAGGATTTTCGGATCGTAAACAACTCGATAGCCTTTATTCTTTGCTTGCAGGGTCAAATCCAAACCGTACATGGACGAGTCGTCGAACTTCAGGACTGGATCGAATTCAATCGATTGAATCAGCTCCCGCCGCCAGGTCGAATTTCCCTCCATCACCGTATCCACGTCCATGGACTTCTGGCCATCCACGTTGCCCACATTTCCCCAATGTTTTCCGTACCAGGATACGCGTCCGGGTTTTCCTTTCAATTTCAGGACAGGAGTTCCGGGAACGTATACCCGGCCTCCCACCACGCCAATGGTGGGATCGGAAAAGTGAGGAAGAATTTTGTCCAGCCAATCGGTTTGCACGGTTGTATCGTCGTCGATCACGGCAATCAATTCGCTCGATGCCAGCCGGATTCCCAGCTCGACCGGAGGAACGTGGCCCGGGATTGTCACCCACGCGGAACGGAAACCAATGTCCGGGCTGACCGCCGCAGAATAGGACTGCACCGCCGCTTCCGTTTCCGTGTCGCCTTCCCGGCCCACCACGATAATTTCCGAGGGCCGCACCGCCCCGCGCAGCAGCGAATTCAGGCAATCCAAAAGTGCATCGGGCCGCTGGTAAGTGGGAATCACTACCGAAATGCTTGGATGCGTCCTGGCGTCGTTCATCGCGGAAACTGGGAATGATAATGTGGCCAAAGATTTTGCAGTACAAGAAATGATTTCAGCGAAGTGTCATGCCGCATATCAATCAGCTAGTTCTCCCGGGAGCAATAGACATGCAGCTTGTCGGGATACCTGGCAATAATCCTGACGCCATAATTCGATCGCGCAAGCATGTCTTGGATGATGGGGAGATTCCGTTCCGAATGAACTTCAATCAAGAAATCGGGCCTATGCTGGCGGATCAGGGCCTGCGCACCTTGCAGCACTTCGATTTCTCCTCCCTCGGCATCAATCATCACCAGCGTGGGCGGGCGATGCGATTGGCAAAACCCATCCAGCGTGACGGTCTTGCAAGTCATCGTTCGTTTCGAATCCGCGCCATTCGATTCCCCATCGATCACTCTTCCGCCCATGCGGGAAGGCTGGTCTTCTCCCCGCTCGAAGCTGATCTGCCCATCCGAGTTCCACCCCGCGGCGGCGACGACGCTTACGTGGTGGAATCCATTCTTCTTCACATTTTCTTCGAACACTGCAACGTTATCTGGGTCAGGCTCGAAGGCAATCACGCAACCCTCCGGCCCCACCAACCGCCCCGCGATCAATGCGTAATAGCCGATGTGCGCGCCAACGTCGTAGAAGCAACCTCCTGCTTTTAATTTCTCCGCCAGAATATCCTGGATAAAAGGCTCTGGCTGGCCCTGCAGGTATCCGGGTTCCCAGTAAGGTTCCACCTTGATCCACAAGCCTTCTCCGGGGCCCTTGTTGATTTGCAACCAGGTACGCTGTCCGCGCGGCAGAATTTGACCGGCAGCCCGCCGCAGGCTCGCGCCGATCAGCGGCAAACGGAAAGAATTCTGGGCAGCCTGCCTCATCCAATTGATCCGGCTGGCAAAAAGTAGGGCCTTTTTCAACATTCAGTTTTCCGTTCTTCCCTCTCCGATGGTTTCGAGTCCGCCGGTTCGCATCGGCCTTTTCGCTCCACGAAAACCGTTTCGGCTGAATTTCATGCAGCCGGCGAATAGCGATAGGAGTGCCCGCGGTGAATCAGCGGATGTTCCAGGTAAGTCCACGACGCTCTCGCTATACCATAGCAGACAGCAGCGGAAATCAATGGAATCACCACGATTGGCCAAGCCGCCGCGCGCTGTGACCCGGGCACCAGCAGAGCACGGCAAAGCTCTTTCACAGCGACATGAATAATATACAAGCAATAAGAGACACGGCCGAGCTCACGCAGCCACGCCATTCGGGAAAACGCCCCAACGGGTCCTGCAGGCTTCTCCAGCACCAGCAAAAGGAGCAGAACGTAGAAGATGTCGATCCACGTGAATCCGTACGAGAACGCAACATAAGACTCGGGAGCGGGATACTTGGCCATCACCAGCACCCCGGCAAAAAACAATCCCCATACCCCGTAAAAAAATCGGCCGTGATCGGAGAGCCAGGCGCGAAATTCGAGGTTCCGCCACAGCAAGGCCGCCAGCATCCCGAGCGCTAAACCATCGGCGCGGCACGGCATCAGCACGTAAGCCGGATCAAGATTGCCGCTTCCATGATAGGAGTGGTGCACCCAAATGCGGAGCAACGGCGCGAAGAAGACCACCAGACCCAGCAACAGATACAAAACGCGCCGTGAAAACAGCCGGACGAGCAGCGGCGAAATCAGGTAGAACTGTTCTTCCACCGCCAGGGACCACGTCACCACAAACCAAAAATCCGCGAGCCCCAGGTAGCGAATGAATCCCAGGTTTTGGATAAATAAAAATGTCGCGGCGATCTGCGGCCATGAAATCGATCCCGCCGTTCCGCGAATTCTGGAATACAGGAAAGCGCCTCCCAACGCCATCAAAACGATATAGCACGCGATCCAGGTGTAATAGATCGGTATGATCCGGTAAAACCTGCGAATATAAAACGTACGGAAATAAGACGGCGACTTTTGATTGTCCAGAAGGATTCCGCCGATCAAAAATCCCGACAGCACGAAAAAAAGGTCCACCCCCGTATATCCCAATGCGATGCAGCGCTCGAAGGAAACATAGAGGTTGCGAAGCAGGCCAATCGAATGGTGATTCGGAGCGGGACCAAAATAAAAGTAATGCCAGATCACCACAAGAAAGATGGCCAGGCCGCGGAGTCCATCGATTTCGATAATGCGCGTCGAACCGGGACGGTCTGCCATGGAGTTAATCTGCGTTTCCACTCCCCCGGTGTCCCATCTTTTTGGTAAAACCGTTCCAGGCGTTTAGGTCCAAGCCCAGCCGGCGGCGGACCGGGCGCGTCAGGTCGAGCGCCGCAAACCAGCAGCGATACCACGCCGGCACAAGTGCCTGCTTTGCGGGAGCGAACGGCAGAAACCAATTCTCTTTCAAGCCGGAAGCTGTCAGCCGGTGCGTCGCGAAATCCATTGTACACATTTCGCGGCCGCGTCCCACCAGGTCGTAATTTTTCAATGCTTGTTCATCCTTGCTGGTTCCGGTGGAACCTTTCGGCAGATAAGAATAGTCGTGGTTCTGATGAACCACCGGGGCCACCGCCGTGGCGTCCACCACCAGCGCTTGCCGGTCCCGAGCCTTCCACACCAGCCAGTGGTCCCAATAATTGCGCCCGATCACCAGCGGAGGCATTTCTTGATACAGCCCACGTGAAAAAACAAAGTAATCGATGGACCAGGACGACGCCTTTTCCCCTCGATCGGAAACCACGGCCCGCAGGCGCCGTTCCCAGTCCCCCCGCGTAAAATCAATCGGCTCGGTGATGTCCGTATTCCACCGGCGGCCGGTCATCAGGAACGGGCGATTTAGCGCGGCAAGTTTCCGGACGGCCTGCCAAAAACTTTGCATCAGAATAATGTCGCAATTTGCGTAGCAAAGAATGTTGTGCGAAGCCAGCTGTTGGGCGCGCTCGAACAGGAAATTCATATACTTCATCCCGGATTCGGACCGGCGTACTTCCCGTTCGTTGCGCAGATCGAATTCGCTTGCCGCTTCCGCCGCGCCTTCCTCATCGCCGAATAAAATAATCTCGCATTCCGGACTGAGCAGCCTCCAGCTTTTCAGCGCATTGCGTTGAATAATTCCGCTGTGCCCGCGGAACGGTTTCGGAGTGGAGAAAATCGTCAGCATGGCACTCAGTTGCTGGGCACGGTCAGTTTTTCCCGTTCGGAAGCGATAATTTCCTCGAGGATCGCATCCAGGCTTCGCGTGATGCGCCACTTCGGATAGTGCGCGTGGAATTTCCGCAGATCGGAGATGTAGCAAATGTGGTCGCCCTTTCGCGCTCCTTCATGATAGGTCCACTGGACCTTGCGGCCGGTCATTTCCTCGATTCGCGCGAATCGCTTCCAGGATGGAAATGCTGTTCTCGCGCCCGCCGCCCATGTTGTAAACCTCGCCCGGACGCGGATTCGCGGCAAAAGCTTCCATCGCCGTCACCACGTCGTGGCTGTGAATATTGTCGCGCACCTGCTTTCCTTTATAGCCGAACACGTTGTAGGTGCCGCCCCGTCAGCGCCACTTTCACCAGGTAAGAAAGAAATCCGTGCAGTTCCACGCCCGAGTGCGTGGCCCGGTCAGGCAGCCTCCGCGAAAAATACCGACCTTAATCCAAAGTACCGCCCGTATTCCTGTGCCATAACATCCGCGGCTGTCTTCGAAGCGCCAAACAGGGAATGCAACGTGCGGTCGATCCGGCAGTGTTCATCGATGCCGTGGAAATCGTTCGGATCGCGCGTAATCGTAGCGGGTGGCAAGTTCTGCGAGCGGCTTTTCGTTCGGCGCGTCGCCATACACTTTGTTCGTGCTCATGAACAGAAACACGGCTTCCGGGCAATGCTGCCGCATGGCCTCCAGCAGATTCACGGTTCCCAGGGCGTTCACTTCGAAATCCAGCAACGGAATGTCGCTGGCTTTGTCGTGCGAAGGCTGCGCCGCGCAGTGAATGATCCAGATCAAAGCGGTGCTGCCGGAAAAATTCGAGAATCTTTTCGCCGGTCGCGGATATCCAGATCGACCGTGCGTGAAATGCTGCGTCGATGCTTTTCAGGCGGTCGCAGATTCCACGTGGTATCGCCCGCGGGGCCGAAAAATTCGCGGCGCATGTTGTTGTCCACTCCCAGCACCTCGTGCCCCTGCCGGTCGAAATATTCCACGGCCTCGGAACCAATCAGCCCGCTGCTGCCGGTGACAAGGATTTTCATCCCTGAATTTTCCCCGCCGTTTTCTTCCGCGCCGGTTCTTCGCTCGAAACTTCTTTACCCTTCTCGAATGAGCCGATCAGCAGTGATTCGGCCGCTTCGCAAAGCGTGTGCAACAGCACGATGTGCCCTTCCTGGATATGCGACGTCACAGTCGAAGGGACCACCAGCGCAAAATCCGCCAGCTTCGAAAAATCCCCGCCGCTCGCTCCCGTCAGCGCCACTGTCGTCAGCCCAAGGTCCCTCGCGGCCTTGATTCCTTCCAGTACGTTCGGCGAACTTCCGCTGGTGCTGATGCCGATGGCCACATCGCCCGCGCGGCCCAGCGCGCGTATCTGGCGAACAAATATCTGTTCGAATCCATAATCGTTGCTGATCGCCGTCAAAATCGAGGTGTCCGTGGTCAGCGCGATCGCCGCCAGCGCCTGCCGGTCGCGCGAAAAACGGCACACGAACTCCGCGGCAACGTGTTGTGCATCCGCCGCGCTTCCTCCATTTCCAAAGAGCAACAGTTTTCCTCCGGCCGCCAGGCTAGCTCGAATCGCTTCCGCGATTTCCAGCAGGCCGTTCAGGCACGAGTCGGCCAGTTTCAGCCGTGCTTCGGCGCCGGCACGCAATTCATGCGCGATATGCTCCCGCAATTCTTCAGGCTGCATGATGCGTTTCCACCTCGCAGCGGCTTGGACTGAATTTGCTCACCCTCATTGCGTTAGCTACGATGCATCCTTGGCCGATGCTTGCTCATCCGTGTCCCGACCCGGATGCAGCGCCACCCGGACCCGATGAGCGGCCATTCGTACCTTGGCCAGGCTGGTGGCCCACACGTCCGCATTGTTCAGGGAATCAGTTGCCCGGTCGAGAATCGAATTGCTCAACGGAACGCAGGATGCCGCCAGAATCGTCCGCACCTGTTTCCGCCTCGGACTTTCGCTGTAATCTTCGTGCGCGGGGCGGCGCCGAAAGCGATAGACAAACGGAAACCCCGAGGAAATCAACATTTTCACGAGGCAGGATTCCGTGGGATAAAACGCCACGAAGTTCAGTCCCTGATCTTCGGCGTTCACTTCGTTCCGCAGGTTCAAAACCGGCTCTTCGCCGGGGATGCACATTCCTTCCAGCAGCAGCACTTGCCGGGTCATGCTGTGGAGATTGCGGATCGCCGCGAACGGGTTTTCCAGGTGGTAGAGCAATCCAAAACACAGCACCAGGTCGAATTTTCCCATCTCCAGAATCGCCGGGTCTTCCACATTGGCCTGGCGAAAATCAATGCTTGGATATTTTCGCGCGGCTTCCTCCACATTTTCCCGCCGCCCGTCGCATGCCATCACTCGGAGTCCGGCGGACTGCAGAAACGCGGAAAAGTGGCCTTGCCCGCAGCCCACATCCACGGATGTTTTCAGATTCAGTTCTTGCATCCATCCCGGCAGCAATTCCCGCAGAAATCCCTCGCGAGTTTCATTCAGCGCCTGGTAATGCGGCAGATCAAAAACTGGCTTTTGCGGCATCCTTTACACCATCCAATTCATGAATTTCCATCGTGGAAGGCATGTTCAAAATGCCGTTCCATTTGTCCAAAGGATGCTGGTGATTCTCGCTGGCGACGATCAATTCCGGCGAGCAATTCCACAGATCGAGCATGCCGTCTTCATTCCACAAACTTACCTGCCAGGAATACACGCCCGGCCGCAGCGGCAGCATCGGAAAGGTGTAATAAAATTCGTGCGTGCCTTCGCCCAAATTCAAATTGTCGGAGGAACGCGCCCAGATCAACTGTCCTTCGTTATTGTAAAGCGCCGCTCCGTGATGTCCCAGCCGGATGCTTTGCCGGACTTCGGCCACAAACTTAATCGTCACCGGTCCAAGGGATTCGAGAACGTCCGGAACTTTCGCCGCGCGGTTCCACGATTTCCCAACTCACAAAATATGCCTTCAAGTGGGCGGCGCCGCCGCGGCTCTGCGGTTTCGTTGTTTCCCGAACCCATGCTCAATTCGTATGCTGCTGCCACTTCCGCGGTCGGTCCTGCTTGCCGAATCTGGCCCGCATCAATCCACAGCACGCGCTCGCACAGCCGCCGGATCTGGTTCATCTGGTGGCTGACGAAAATGATGGTGCGCCCGCTGCGCGACACCTCCTGCATCTTCCCCAGGCATTTCTTCTGAAATTGGATATCGCCTACCGCCAGCACTTCGTCCACCAGCAGAATTTCCGGCTCCAGGTGCGCCGCCACCGCAAAGGCCAGCCGCATTTGCATCCCCGAGCTGTAATGCTTCAGCGGGGTATCGATAAACTGCTCCACATTGGCGAAATCCACGATCGCGTCGAACTTCCCTTCGATTTCCTTTTTCTTCATCCCCAGAATCGAGCCGCTCAGATACACATTTTCCCGGCCGGTCAGCTCTGGATGAAAACCGGTGCCTACTTCCAGCAGGCTGCCGACCCTTCCGTGGATCTCCGCGCACCCGGTTGTCGGACGGGTGATGCGGCAAGAATTTCGAGAATGTTGATTTGCCCGCGCCGTTTCGCCCGATCAGGCCCAGCACTTCGCCCTCACCGCACCGACAAAGATACATCGCGCAGCGCCCACATGTATTGTCGCGGCTCGCGTCGCGGGATCCAGGAAGCCGCGGTGAATAGGCGCGCCAGCACATCGCGCAGCGCGAGATATCGCTGCCGCTCCCCCACGGCATAGCGCTTTCCCAGCCCTTCGTTTGGATTATCGCTCTACTCAAATCTCACCCTCACACCACATCCGCAATCGTCGTTTCCATTTTCTGAAAATAAATCAGCCCGGCAAACAATACAACCAGCACCACCGCCGCGGATGCCGCCAGCAACCTGCCTGGCGCCGGCCCGTGCCCGCTGGTCGCCCATCGAAAACCTTCGATCACTCCGGCCATGGGATTCAACCCGTAAACCCATCGCCATTTTGCGGCACCAGCGAGCTCGGGTAAGCCACGGGAGACGCGAAAAGCCAGAACTGGATAAGGAAGGGAACCACATACCGCACGTCGCGATAAATCGCATTCAAGGCGGAAAGCCACAGCCCCACGCCCAGCGCGGTGAGCACCGCGAACAACGCGAACACGGGAAGCAACAGAAGATTCCATGTAAACGGCATGCGGTAATAAATCATCAGGCAGGCAAATAGAATAAAAGAAACTCCAAAGTCAACCAGCCCCGATAGAGTGGCCGCAATGGGCAAGGCCAGCCGGGGAAAATACACCTTGGTGATCACCCGCTGATTTTCCACGATAGTGTTCGTGGAGTTTTGCACCGCTGCCGCGAAATACATCCAGGGCAGCAGCGCGCTGTAATAGAAAATCGGGTAGGGAAGCCCGTCGGACGGAATGTGCGCCAGCTTGCCGAAGAAGAGGGTGAAAACCAGCATGGTCATCAGCGGCTGCAACACCGCCCAGCCCGCGCCGATGGCGGTCTGTTTGTAACGAATCTTGATGTCGCGCCAAACAAAGAAATAAAGCAGCTCGCGGTTTTGCCAAAGCTCGGGCAAGTTCAGTTCGAACCAGCCATGCGGCGGAGTGATGCGAACACTCGGGACTTCGCCCGGAATTGCCGGCATTTCAGTTATGTTTGTGCTCATTCCCAGCCTACCCGGCTCGCTGCGCATTCCCGCCGTGAAATCCGACTCTTTTCACCGTTCCAATTTCCCGTTACTTGTGCTGCGCCTCTCGCGAATGCAACTGCTCCAAATCCATTTGCTCGATGTGGTTCATCAGATCTTTCCGCCCCGTCAGATAGCGCTTGATGGAGTGGCCGATTTCCACGGGTACTACTCTAAACTGGTTATAGATCATCTCGCGCCAGGAAATATCGCCCCGTTCCGAGATCAGGTGCATGCCCCACTGGTAAACAAAACCAAGATTCCAGAAGATCAAGATGCCCGTCATCAGATAGGCGCGAACGGCGGCGGAGTGCGGCCGTTTCCATATCCGCGCAAAGGACTCGAGGAATGCGGCCAGGCCGATGATGAAGATGGGCGTTAAGGAAACAAAAAATCGATTGCCGTATGACGAAATACCGTCCCACGATTCATAGCTGGCGATCAAATAATAAAATGCGACCGTGGGGACCAGAAAATATTTCCCGATCTCCGGGTTGCGCTTCCAAAGAATGAATAGACCCACCACGGCAAGCAGCAAGATGGGCGTCCAGCTGAATAAGCCGTGATCCGATGCGAATAGCACCTTCCACAATACGGGAGACGTCCAATGCCAGGTTTCCAGAGCGTAATACCCTGTTTTCAGGGCACTGCCATAAATGATTTTGCGCGTCACCAGAGTGGGCAGAAAAACAATCAAAAGAGCGGCCCCATATGCCAGGTTTCCCAGGAAGATGCCTCGCAACTTTTCGCTGCGATCCGTTTCTTGCCAGCCTCTCCAATATCCCTCCAATGATTCCATCATCGGGACCAGCAAGAGGATCGCGTTGGGGTAATACACGTCGAGCATCAAACCGGAAATCACGCCCAGCGCCACCCACTGTTTCAGCGAACGGCCTTCGCGCGTGCGATACCAATACCAAAGGAATAGCGCCACCAGGAAGGCTGAATGCGCATGCGACCAGGAAGGATTAAAGTACATATAGACAATCAGGGAGCTTCCAAACCAGATCCCCACCGTGGCCAGGAACGCCCAAATTTCTTCAAACCAGTTGCGCGTCAACCGGAAAGCGATCCACAACCCCGCAAAGCCGTACAATGCCGTCGCAAGCGCCATGGCATCCACGTACGGCCACGAAAATCCGTCCGCCGGAATATGCCCGCCCATAAAATCATATCCCAGCACACCCAGATGAGCGGCAACAATGAACGGCGACCACAAAATTCCCGGGCCAATTGTGAAATGATTGTCCAAATGGCCGGTGGGCGTATATTGCCCCGGGCTTATGCTTCCTTTGCCATCTGTTTTTCCTTGCACGAAGGATGGATTCGCGTGCAGCCAATCCGCTTCGAAATGAAAGTTCCTTTGAATTACGGCTGCGCGCACGTAGGCATAGTAGCCAGTACCGTCGCCCCGAATCCACGGGTTCACCAGCGGAAGAGACAGAACAAAGAGCGCCAGCAGTATCTTCTCGTAACCGGAAAAATGGCCCAGTCGCGCCCGCCCGCCGGCCACCGTCCACTTTAATGTTGTCGCTTGCGTTGTCACGGTTTTTCGATTCGGTCAGTAATCTTATCCGTGCAGTTCCAATTTGCGAGCAATCCAGACCGCAGCTTGTTCCGAATCAGCCACGTTTAAATGCTGCACGGCTGTTTCGCCTGTCGTTTCTATTTTGCGCACACAGCCAGCAGACTTTGTCCCAGCGGCGGTTCCCATCGCTTTTCGATTTTCGAACACCACGGCACCACCCATCGGTCGTAAAGCCTTACATCGCCCGCGCTCAGCGTCCGCCGCCGCAGCACTCTTCCAGCGATAAACCAGGATGCCACCCCGGGGAAATTCATATAGCGAATGGTTTTCTGCTGGAATCCGCTGTTCGCGAGCTTCCTTCCAAGCTCCGGTTTTGTATACCGGCGAAAATGTTCAAATTCTTTATCGAGCGAGCCATAGAGCCAAGGCACGGCCGGGACGAACAACAGGAGCCGGCCGCCGGGACGTCAGAATCGAATTCAGCAGGCGCAGATATTCTTCATCGTCCTCGATATGTTCCAAAACGTTTGCCAAAACGATCGTGTCAGCCTGCAGCTCCGCGGCATTCTCTTCCAGGCTTCCATGGATGGCCTTGACTCGTGGATTTCCGGCATGCCGCCTGGCGAGTACGGGGAAAAGGTTTGCCGCCGGCTCGATAGCCACAATTTCCGAATCCGGCGCGATTTTCAGCAGGTGATCCGTGAACGTGCCGGTCCCCGCTCCCACCTCCACGATTTGCCGGCCCAGGTGCGGAGCGAAGAACGACAAGATCCACCGGTAATAGTTTCGGGCTTCCGCCATCCCTTCTAGTTCTGTTCCAGAGTACAGGAAGGAATCGTCGATCGGCTGTTGCGGCGCATCAATGCGGTTCATGGGATCCGGAAACAGATCGTAAGCTCTTGGATAGTAAGAGAGGCCGGTTGCTGGAGACGATTGCAATCAGAAGCGTGTGCGGAGTTAAGAAACTTTTTCAAGGGGCGGTGGAACCAGCCACGCGGTAATCCCGAGCATCGAATTCCTTGCGGGCAGCCGCTCCCACAAGCTCCTCGTCACGCACTTTTTGAAAATAGGAAATCACGCGGTCGACGATTTCAGGCAGCGTGGTGGCGGGACGGAAGCCGGTCAGCCGCTCGAGCTTCTCCAGCGCGGGAACTCGTCTGGGCATATCTTCGAAGCCCGGTTCATACGCGCGATCGTAGGGCGTGTAGGTGATCGGAGAGTTGCTTCCGGTGCGTTCCTTCACCAGGCGTGCCAAGCCTTCAATCGAAACTTCGAAATTGCTGCCTACGTTCACGACCTCGCCGACGGCCGCTTCGGTATTCACCAGCCGCCAGATTGCTTCCACTGAATCGTTCACGTCGCAAAAACAGCGCGATTGCCGCCCATCGCCAAAAATAGTGATGGGCGCATTGTCGAGTGCCTGGCTCACAAAATTGGGAAGCACCATTCCGTATCGCCCGGTTTGCCTGGGGCCCACCGTGTTGAACAATCGCGCCACCACCACTGGCTGCTTCTTTTCCTTCCAGTAAGAGAGGGCCAGAAATTCGTCCAGCGCCTTCGATGCCGCGTAACTCCAGCGTCCCTTGCTGGTGGGGCCCAGCACCAGGTCGGCGCCTTCGTGAAAAGGCACCTGGTTGCTCTTGCCGTAAACTTCCGAAGTAGAAGCGGTAAACACCAGTTTTTTCTTCTTGCTCGCCGCTTCCAGCACCAACTGCGTTCCGTACACGTTGGTTTCAATCGTTCGCACCGGGCTTTCCACGATCAAACGCACTCCCACCGCGGCCGCCAAATGAAAAATGATGTCCGATTCATCGATCAGTTCGGCCAGCAGATGCTTATTCTGGATGGAGTCGAAGAAATAATGGAAGCGTTCGTTCGATTTCAAATGGCGAATATTCTGCACGCTCCCGGTGGAGAGGTCGTCCAGGATAAATACTTCATCTCCCCGGGCAAGCAGCCGTTCCGCCAAATGTGATCCGATAAATCCGGCTCCCCCGGTGATCAGGAAGCGCATAGTCTCTCCTAGCCCACTGATCCGGATTTTCCTCCGGATTCGGATTGCAAACGCCGCTGTTTTTCCGCCTTCTCTTCGCCATAGCCATAACCGTAGGCATATGGATAGTACCGGTAGGAGTAGTAATAATCAGGAGCCGAGGAATCCACGGCGTTCAGAACCACGCCGAGCAACCGGCCCTTTACTCCGATCAGCAGGTCTCGCGAGCGCGTAAAGGCTTCCTTGGGTGTCTCGCCGCTTCGCACCACCAGCAGCACGCCATCCACCAGCGCCGAAATGATCACCGCGTCGGTTGCCGCCATGATTGGCGGCGAGTCGATCACGATGAATTTGAATTTCTGCCGGAGATAAGACAGCGCGTCTCGCATGCGATGCGACGAGAGCAGGTCGGCCGGGCTGGGAGGGATCGGCCCCGTGGGCATCGCCGCCAGATTCGTGATCACCGGATGCGGGAACATGATGTCGTCCAGCGCTGCGACGCCGGCCAGGTAAGAACTGAGCCCCGCCTCTTTACCGATATTGATTCCCAAGGCTCGACGGATACCCGGCTTGCGCAAGTCCGAGTCAATCAGCAAGGTGCGGTCGCCCAATTGGGCCAAGGTCACCGCCAGGTTCACGGCCGCGGTCGTCTTGCCTTCCCGCGGCAAAGCGCTGGTCACCAGAATTACCTGGGGCGGCTGGTCCGCTTGAGAAAGCAGCAGGGAAGTACGCAGTGCTCGGAAGGCCTCTGAAACCATTGATTTCGGCTGGCTGTGGGACACCAATTCGACGCGCGGTTGCTCGCTCCCGGATTCCCCCAGCATGCCCTTGTCCGATTGTTTGGTTTGTGGGCTCAAACTGCGAAGGGCGGGCACCACCGCAAGCGAAGGCAGGCCCGTAAGTGCCAGAATATCGTCCGGCGACTTCACGGTGTTGTCCAGATATTCCCGCAAAAAAGCCAAGCCAATTCCGCCAATCAGGCCAACCATGAATGCCAGGAATATGTTGCGGGCTTTCTGGGGCCGCGTCGGATAACTGGGAATTAAGGCGGGGTCCACCACTCGAATGTTGCTGGATCGCAGCCCCGCGGTAATTCCAGCCTCTTTCAACTTTTCGAGAAGGCCGTCGTAGAGCGTCTTATTCGATTCCGCATCGTGCTTCAGAATATTGTATTCGACCAATTTTTCCGAAAGCTCGTTTGCCTGCCCCTTTTGATCGTCCAGCGCTTTCGAAAGAAGGTCCACTCGATCGCGTGACCCGCGGTATTCGGCGTCAACCCGCCCGATGATGTTCTGCTTCTCGCGAGCGAGCGATTCCTCCACGTCCTTCAGTTGGGCTTGCAGCCTCTGCACCTTGGGATAATTGGGTCCAAACTGGCTGCTGGCTTCGGTCAGCTGCATTCCCAGATCCGTCTGCCGCTTCAACAGATCCTGGATTACGGGACTATCCCGGACCACCGGAGCGGAATCCAGGCTGCTGGAATGCGCGAGCTGGGACATGGCTTGCTTCTGGATCAGGTCCGTTTGCGCTTCGGTTAAATCTTTGCTGACATCCCCCAGTTTTTGGGTGGTCAGGTTTTGCTTTTCATCCACTGCCCAGATCTGGTTCTGCCGCTCGTAGGCTACGCGCGCATTTTCGGACTTTTGGACCGTAATTCGCAATTCCTCAAGTTCGGATTCCAGCCACTTGGTGGTTTGCTTGGTTGCTTCGTAGCGGCTGCGAAAATCCTCCTCGATGAAATTCTGCACATGCGTATTCACGATCTGCGCCGCAAGTTGCGGATTCTCGGCCTCAAATTGCACTTCAATCAAGCGGCTATTGGGAACCCGCCTCACGGAAAGAGATCCCAGGAACGCCCCCAGGATCGCGGGACGCCGCTGCAGGACGCCGGGACGGCCCAGGGTGATCGCGTCGGTTGGCCGCCCGAATTCCGGAACTTGATTCAGGTTCATCGAGCGTATGGTTTGCAGCGCCAGAGTTTCGCTCTCCAGGACCTTCGTCTGCGTCTCCAGGTAGTTTTCCAAATCGATATAGGCGTCATCGGAATTCTGTCCGCCCTGGAAGGGAAGCAAATTCTGAGTCTCTTTATCGAATTCCACCCGCGCGTTCGCCGTATAAACCGGCTTCATTTTGAACGATGAAATGGTCACCACCGTAACCACCGCGATCAGAAACGCCAGGATCAGCCACTGATGTTTCCGCAGGATGATCAGGTAGTCGAGCAGGTGCGGTTCGTGCGGCGCCTGGTCCCAGCGAAGCAGGGACGGCGCGGAGATTACCGCAAGCGAATCCGACGGTTTGCGCTCGCGCAGGGCTAATTTTGCTGCGTCTTCCATTCTTCCCCTCGGGGGTTTTTCTGGCCGGCTGGATCGGGCCTGGTTCAGGATAAAATTTAAGGTACTCGATAAATCAGGTACGTGCTCCCGGCGATCAACGCTTCTCCTGTCTTGTACAGGACTCTCTTTGCCTTGCTGTCAGGAACGAAAAGCACATCATTTGCGTACAAACGCACGTCGTCGGTTTTTCGCTGCATAATCTTGCCGAGATCCACGTTGATCTCTTGTTTCGTCCCGCCATTCGGGTCGTTGCGCAGGATTACTGCCTGGCCCGGCTTGGAAGTGCCGAGCAATCCGTGGGCCAGCGCGATCGCCTTGAGGGCGGTAATTTGGTCTCCGGCAGTTTGCAGCACATATCCACCGGGTTGCTGCACCGCTCCCGCCACATAGATAATCCCAGCCCGCGGCACGCTGATTACATCTCCGCCAAATACCAGAATGTTGTACGCGGAATCTCCGGTTTCCAAAAGATCCTTCAATTGAATCGTGATGGATTGCGGCCCCGCGGCTTGCTCCTGCTTTTCCGTGGAAGGCGTGGCTCCCGGCAGTGTGGGCAATTGGCCCGTGATCCGCGTGACGATCACCAGGCTTCCGGCGTCCGGCGCTATCCCGCCCGCCTGCGAAAGGATTTCCAGCAGAGTAGTGGGCCGGATTTCCTGATAAACCATCGGCCTCACCACCGCTCCGATCACCGTAATCGGCTGGCTATTCTGCTCCTTCATGAATATGGATACCTGGGCGTGGCTCACCAGCCCGTTGGACGCCAGAATCTCGGCAATCTTCATTTCCAATTGAAACGTGGTCAAGCCGGCGGCCTGAATCTTGCCCGGAACCAGAGGTAGCGAAATGTCTCCCGCCTGGCTGATTCGTACATCGCGCGAAAAATCCGGCACATCGAACACATCAATATGGATCAAGTCCCCGCTGCCCAGCGGAATATCTCCCCGGTGCGTTGGAACGTGGGTCGCCAGTTGCTCAATCCGATCATTCGTTTGCTTGGGAGTTTGTTCCTGGCTGAAAACCAGGCAGGGAAAACAAAGAAGGATGGCCAGGAAATAGATCGTCTTCGTGTTGACACAACTCCAGCGCCTTACTTCTCTGAAAATCATAGAAATGAACGACCCCGCAACGAATATGAACCATACTCCGCTTATCTGTCAACCACCGAAATACACTTTGTATCGCACAAATTCACGAATGCGGGCCGGTTTGGAAAAGTTTCAATCCGCGGGAACTTATTCTTCCATTTCAATCTCTTCAAACCGCCTTCCAGACGACCGCGAATGCCGCTGCGACCGCCGGCCTGCCGTCGCTCCCAGGGCCGGAGCGGTTGCCAGGTAGGCTTGGACGACGAACAGAAAAGCATTGCCGGGGATGTGTAAGTTAAAATCGACCAGGCCGTGGACCAACAATCCGCAACAGGCCACGAAAGCTCCAACGTGAAATGCCAGCGAGAAGGAACTTTGTTGCTCCAAAATTTTCGAAAACGCACCGCCGGCCAGAATAATCAGGAACGCCAGCCCGCAGATCGCTCCGGGAATCCCCAGGTCGGAAATCGTTTCCATAAAGTCGTTGTGCGCGTGGTCCACCACTTTGCCGTCGTAATACGATTCGTATTTCGGAAACACGGCGACAAACGTGCCCAGTCCCGTTCCGTTCCAGGGATGGTCTCGAACGATTCGCCAGGTGTCCTTTACGATTTCTAACCGCCGGTTGGAAGTCACTTCCCCGCTTCGAACCTGGGCAAACCGTTGCATCATTTCCCCGGCGCCCAGCCACGCCACCAGGGCGCACGCGGCAAGCAGCACCAGTGCCACCGCTCCCAGCCGCACATTTCCGGATCGTCCCAGCCATGCCATCCCTGCCAGCAAAACCAGTTCACAAAGAAAAACCGCGATCCCGCCGCGCGAAGCGGAAAGAAAAAGCGACCCGACCGAAACCATCACAAACAAACCCACCAGCGGTACTTGCTCCTTGCGAGTTCCTCGCAAAACCAGCAGCGCTAATCCCAGCGGAGCGGTCAATTCCATGAATCCCGCAAAGTGGTTGCGGTTCACGAACGGACCAAACGGCGCGCCACCTGCCGCCAGTTCCCGGATCCAATAGATTCTTCCGTTGGAGGTGAAAAACTGAATGATTGCGAAAAGTCCCACCAGGAATCCCAATACCACCAGAAACCAAACCAATACTCGCAACTCCGCTTTTTCGCGGAACACTTGAGTGCACAGGAAAAGAATCAAGAAATATGCGGTAACTCGCAGCAGTTCCGCCCAGGTCAGATAGGTTGACACCGTTCCATGAAAAATCAGCTGAGCGGCGCCGGTCGCCAGGATTCCCAGCAGTGGCCAGATTAATGGCTGCCGTCTGATTTCAATTTCGCGATCCCGGAAAAGCAGGAAAGCCCACAACAGAAAAAGAAAAGCAGTCCCGACTTCCAGAATCGATTCCGCCCACACTTCCACCGCTCCGAAGGCCAGAATCGCGAATGCCAGTAGCACGCAAATTCCGAAGCGTATGAACCTCATTGCGAGCCTGGCTTCGAGCCTTCCAGCCCAGTCGTCGAATCGGAAATCCCTGCTCCAGCCGCACGATCCTCGGGTCTGTAGAGGCCGGCTTTAGCCGCACCCTTCTCGGGCGTCAGGGACACGTCATCCACCCAGACTGTGCCGCTCAGTTTGTTGTCGAACAACCGACTGGGATCGCGCTGCAGGGTAATCAACAGGAAGTGGGTGTCGGCCCCGGTCGCCAAGTCGGCTTCCAAGAGCGTCCACGGATTGTTACGAATCAGATCCGTCGTCAATGCCCGAATTTCGCTGGCATGCTTCGGATCATAAATCACGAAACGGAGCCCGCTTTCAGTGGAAATATCTTCGGTGCGCAGGTAGCCGCTGAAATGGTAATGGCTTTGGGGTTCCACCGGGACGTACTGGCTCAAGTGGTGAAAGCCGACGTTGTCGGCTCCCGAGAAATCCACGCGCAGCGAGTGTGACCCTGAATGAAAGGTGTTTGTGTCGATGCTCATCGTTGCGCCGAACACATAATCTTCACGCCAGTCCAATCCTCCGTTCGCAATGGGTGATTCGAATTCGCCATTCCACACCAGTGAACCATTCGCCGGCGCCATATAAGGCCATCCAGAGGCGCTGATCGCTTGCCGCCATACTTCCTTCGCCTCGCCCGCTTTTCCTTGTTCGATCAATTCGTCCAGAAATGCAAACGCGCGAGGCAGGGGAATCGTTTGCCCCAAAGCAATGATGCGCTTCCAGGTCTCCAGGGCCGGCCCATCCTCGTGAACACTGCCAAAATAATCCAACGCTTGGAAATAGGCATCCAAGGAATTCGGCAACAAATTATTGAACAGATGATCCAGGTCCGAATCGGCCTGCCATCCCCGGGAAATAGCCAGGGGCAGCAATTGAGGATCGGTCATCGCCGCCCGTCGAATCTCTTTGAATCCTTCCTCGAGTTGCGATTGCCTCAATAGAAAGTTTCCGTAGTTCCACGCCACTTCGGCGGAGATTGGATAGGCCGCCTTCGCCTTTCCATAGGCCTCGCCCGCCTTTTGGGGATCGCCCGCCATTTCATAGGCGCTTGCCAGATGCATCCAATAGAGGTCCGATCGGGGATTTTCTTGCAGCGCCTGGCGAAAATACTCAGTGGCTCGCGGAAGGTCGGAATGGTCGAAATCGTATTCGTAGTAAGTCCCCAGCCGGTCCCAATACTCCCCATTGCCAGGATCGAGTTTCGCTGCCCGAAGCCAATCCTCCGGCCGCGGCGATGCGCTGCGATATTCCGCCAGGGTCGCTTTCCCCGCCCGGAAGCTGACCAGTGCGAACACGGCCAGCGCCACCGCAAGAATAAGCCCGCGCCCCGGCGTTCCGTCTCGAGAGGGTTCCACGCTGCGGTACTCTGCTACGACGCTTGGCAATGGCGCAAGTGCAAAATGTATTTTTGTATAGTTGGTTTGGCCGGCGGAGAAACCACCGGAATGGTAATACCCGCGGTGATAGAAAGCTTATCTCAAGGAATAAGCCGGTTTATTTTTGCGGCAACGCGAGGCTTGAATTGTCTTCCGTCTCTCCGCGAAGATCTGCGAATATTCTTTGATAGCTCGGCTGCGACTTGAACCAACCGGCGAAAGCTGTCTTGGCATTCTTCCCTTCCAGAGTAGATACCCGGTGCCGAAGCCTCGTCGAAATGCGGAAAAGGATCGCGTCTCCCAATCCGATATTTGCCACCTCGTGCACGACGCGACCCGTTTCCTCCTCCCGGATTTGGAGTACCCCTCCTGAATAGACATCCGTGCTCAGATTCAGGCTGAGCGTGATCAGCCGGTTATCTCCCACATCGCTGTGCCATGTATCATAATGGCCCCCGCCCGGAATCATTCGGTACACCCTCCCGCCGAAGCATCCAATCGGATCGCACCCCGTGATCGCTCTTACCAGATCAAACAGCTTCGGTTTATTGGTCATCATGTGGAGCAGGCCGTTCAAGGTTTTGTCTTCCGACTTGAGCTCTTCCGCGATTCCCGAGTCATTGTGATGTTGAAAGGATGCCTTTTCGAGGCAATGAAGCGTCAAAGAGAGAAGCTCCTGGTCAAAAAAATTACGGAGCAGAACGCAATACTCACGATCAAACTGGCTGCGAAGGTTTTCTAGGTCGTCGGGTGTGCCTCGAAAAGCTACTCCAGTTCGGGTAATTTGAATCATAGTAGAACCGGAATAGGGTGCGAGGGTGCCCCATCTTTCCCGGCACTATCGGGAAGGGTGGGGTTCGTAATTTTTTCATTTGCTTTTCTGCCAGCGCACGATTTTCCCACGCTCATTTCCCCGCAGCCGAAATACTCGATTCTCGCTCGGCATCTTCGAGTCCTTCTTCATCCGTCAGAGGGGATGTCTCATTTGAGATCCGCCACAGCATGATCTTTGTTTTCCGCCTCCCGCTAAGCTGGAGCACCTCCGTCTTTTCGGGCTCCCAGCCAAGCAGCGTGAAATCCCGGGAGACGATTCGCGAGCCCGGTTGGAGTTGCGATCGCAGTTGCTCCTTGAGTTTGGTCACGCCGAGTTCGGTGAGCCACATTGTCACCACCGTAGCCGTTGCCAAGTCCAAACTCTTGACATCCTGCAGAACGAAACTCACCAGATGTTTCACTCCCGCTCGACGCGCATTCGCCTTCCCTTCGCGGATTCGTTGCGGATCCACATCCACTCCCACACAGCGGATGCCGAACCGCTTGGCTGCCGCCACTACAATTCTTCCGTCCCCACACCCCAGGTCGAACAGCACGTCCTCGCTCTGTATGTCGGCCAGGTCTAGCATCCGGTCCACAACTGCTTGTGGCGTTGGGATGAACGCAGCCAAATCCGTCGGCTTTCTCTCTCGAAGTCCCAGGCCGTACTTCCGGATCAAAAGGAAAGGGCGAAGCAAGGGATAGGTCCGGTCCAGAGTGGCCGGCATTGGTGCGCGTTTCCAATCGTCCTCCGTGGGACGGAACGCCATGTTCAGGCAGTAGCGTATCCCTCCCCACAGACTCTCAACGGAGCGGACTCGAAACGCTGCCCGTTCCAGCACTCCGGGCATTCTACGTGCCCCCTGAAATCGTGGCATGTAGATGGCATCCGCCATTCGTGCGATCTCTCCGTCGGCTTTGATGCGGCGCCACAAATCCTCGGGCAAGGGCGCATCGAAAAATTCCTTCGCTAAATACAGGCCCAGGTAGACCATGCGACGGCATTGCATTTCCTTCGCCCGCTCTTCGATCTGCGTCCAATCTTCTGGTCGAGGGATCTGAGTCAGAGCAGCGACATCGACGATCCACTGCAACCGGTTCCACATGTGCTTTGTGCCGTGTACGCAGACGAAGCACATCAAATCTTCGAGGGACAGCGTCGGCACGATCTTTCCTCCCAATGAGACTGGGACGAGCCGCTTCTCCAGATCGTCGACGTCGAGCGTTCTTGGAAAATAGCGCAATGTTCGTTCCGTGTGCAGCTCAATCATGCAGTCGTCCGATTCGCTTCGGAAAAGATACTGTCCCGGGATCCGGTCTCCTTGCTTCGTTGTCGAAAATCCTTCAATCTGCTCTGCACGGTATCCCTGCGACGATAATAGCTCCGCTGCCCCGGCTAAATCCGCCTGGCGGACGAGCAGGTCCACGTCCACGAATCTACGCAACGCCAGGTTCCGATAGGCGAGCGCTGTCAATACCGGTCCTTTATACGGGATGCCGAGGATTCCTTTTGACTGGAACAACTCCAGGATTCGAACCAGGTGAGAGGTCAAATTCAGGCTCATCACAACCGTGTCGCGGGAAAAATTTTGAAGGAATTCCATCCAATCTGCCGGTACGTCACCGCGCGGATAGGAATGCAGGTGAGCATAGACGAGCGGTTCGACAAACTGATCCACCGCGGTTGCCACCAGCAGCGACCAGTCTAGATCTTGCCGCAACAGTAGGGGGATTCGTTCTGCGCTCTCTGGATGCAGATGAGCGTTGACGCAGCACAAAATTAATTCGTGTTCGGGCCGCAACGATTCAATCTTTGTGCGGTCATCGTTCACGGCTGCTTTCAATCCCTCCCTCGGTGAAAACCGCAAACTCGAATCGCCCGTCGAAAAAATTCCAGCCGGGCAAATTGAATAGTAAACGATCGAGGTTGTTTTAGCGAGCGGCGCTCGGTGCGGTTCTGCTTAGACCGCCAGCTCGATCGTGGGCGAATCCTTGTCAATCATCAGTGGGCGGGATGAACGAGACACTACGAACTCACTTAGGTGAAGTTGGGTTCGGGCAAGAGCCAGAGGTCCCGCTCGATCAGTTGGCAGAGCTCCTCCAAGCCTTGTAGGTCCCGGTGCGAACGCACTCTTCGAAGTGGGATTTGAGCGGCTACTCTCGCCAGCACATCGAATTCTTTCACGCGCATCGTTGCGTCCAGCAGATAGTTCATATAGGAGTTCCCCACCAGGGTGATGAAAGCATCTCGAGGCGCCAACCCTTGGATCTCTGTTGAATCCGGGGCCTCCGTACGCTCATCCAGCCAGTAGATCGCAGAAATCGGAAGCGGTTCGCTGCTGAAGCGACTTTCAGTCTCTTGAAGTGGCAGAAATCGTTTTGTCCAATTCGGTGTGATCAGGGGCAGCACATCCGCGCTCCCGAACAAGGCTTCTACGGATTGTGGCCACAGACACACACGCGGATAACCCGGTTGAGCCAGGAAAGTGCTATCTTGCTCAACCAAGGGCACGATGTCGTCCGAGAGCACCGGATAGCCCAACTGGGCGAAACAAGCCGCCGTTGTGGATTTTCCTGCTCCTGGAGGCCCCATCAGAAGGATTGCGCGCCCTCCGATATCCACCGCGCTGGCATGCAGCGGAACTCGCCCACGCAGTCGAAGCACAAACCCCATAATCGGCCCGCGCAGGTATACCGCCGCATCTTCCAGGGACAGGGAATTAGGCCAGGTAGCCCAAATCTTAGAGCCATTGGAATCTAGGAAGAATTCCGTGCCGTCATCGTAGGCGATGTGGAAGCCCCGCGCGGATGGCACCTCCCACACGGAAATCGAATGACGGCCCGCGGAATCCAGGTCAGGGCTGATGTAGAAGGGCTGCTTTGATATTTCCTCGGAGACTGGATACCAAGGGGGGCGGCTGTTCAACCAAACTCGGATATCAGGCTTTGCTGTATCGTGAACTTTTAAGAATCCAGGGAAGGCCTCATTGCAACTCAAGCACAGCCCGTAAGCAGTATAGCAAGGCCCCACAGGCTGCCCGCACCCACCTAAGTCTTCATGCCTCCACCGTCACCTCGACCCTTCTGATTGACATTCTGAGTGATTTGGTGAATCTCACCATGCACAGTAAGACGGGGAGATTCATAAGGCCTCTTTTCCATTAAGGGTTCCGGTGGCTTCACTGTTTTCCTCCGATTTATCTTTATAGCTTATCGGTGCAAGCATCTGCAACCATAAATTCAGGGAGTATGGCCTAAGATTCATCCATAGGCGCTGCTGATTTTTCTCCCCATGGAGGCTTGGGACCCGCGCACGCTCGACATATTGATGAATCATCGGAACCGGCACAAATTGGTCTATCCATATGGAATCAGGACGTTGAAACAAGTTGATGGACGGCGAGCCAGCGAGAGGAACTTTGGGCCGCAGGCGGACCCTTTCTGGCAGCCTTCCTCTTCCTGCCTCGCGAAGCAGACCTTTGTCAACTGCCCAGGGAAGCGCGGGAAGTGCGATTAGAAAACGAATCAACCGGAGATCGAACAGCGGATGTCTTGCCTCGACCGCGGAATGTGTTACGGCTGGGTCGTAGGCCTCAAAATTTTGCGGCCAATAGTTCGAATTCAGCAAACGGTAGGCTTCCGGTCGCACGGCGTCACGTGGAGGCGCGTCCGATGTTTGATTGAGTTCTTCCCACCGGCGCACTAGGTCCAGCCCTGTCTCGAAGTCCCGTTCCAGCCAGTTGGGGTAGAGCCTTCTCCATTCATTTCGATCCCGAAGGATGTCCGAATCGTCGGCGGAGATATAACCGCGAGATACGCCCTTCGGAAAACAGGTAATGCCCGAGATTTCTCAGCAAATGTCGGTACTGGCGCCTTCGACACAGCCGCGATAGATGCGCGGTTAGCGATGTGCCAAGCCCCGGGTCTCCCCCGTCCCCTGTCAGAACCACACGGGCTCGTGCGGCCACTTTGCTATATTGATCCGTTTCCTGAGCTTGAAATGGATAGTAAAACGGCTCCGGCAGCCTCGTATTGGGTTGCTCAGCCCTTTCGAATAAGCCGTAATCATCCGCTACAAGATATTCGATTGGAATTCCGAGCTTCTTCCCTACCAGACCCGAATAGTATCGCTCTTCATCGGGAATCAGCCGGTCATAGACAGTCGTGTATCCGTAAAGCTCCGTGCCCTGTCCATTCTTCAGCGAAACATTCCGCGCAGCCGCCGCCACAGTACTGGAATCCAGGCCGCCAGTCAGGAGGATCCCTGCCCGTTCCGTCCTCAACCGGTCGGAAACGGCCGTATCCAGCAGTTCCAGGAAGTTTTCCACATATTCGCTCGCTTTTTTGTAATTCACAGGCTTGTCTACTGGCAGCGTCCAGTAGCGGCGATCGCTCAGCGAGCCATCCTGCAGCGATAGAACATGCGCGGCCCGCAGGCGGCGAATATCGGAGAACGCTGTCGTGTCCGGTTCCTGATTTCCGTCGAAGAGCAAAAAATCGGCGATGGCAAGCTCATTCAGTTCATCCGAAACCGCCGGATGAATCCGCACGCAGTTCAGCGTGTTGCTGAAAATGAAGGAATCACCCACGCGGGCATAAAAAAATGGCTTCACACCAAAATGATCGCGGGCGCAGAAGAGCCGCCGTGAGCGCGCGTCCCAGATCGCGAAAGCAAAATCCCCCAGAAGATGTTCGACGCATTTTTCTCCCCACGCTCGGTATGCGTGCAGAATCAACTCGCAATCGGGGTCGGAAAGCGAGCATAACTCCCCATGATCGCGCAATTTCGCGATCAGCTCCGCTCGCGCATCGATGCGTGCGTCCGCCGTAATCCACAGTTTTCCTTCCAGATTTGCGGGCTGTTTTTCTTGCTCGGATTCAAAAGTAGTTCGAAGCAGCGTGTGCCCAAATCCCACCGGGCCCAAGCTCCAGATTTCCTGCGCATCGGGTCCGCGGAAAGCCAAATACTTCGTCATGAACTGGAGCAGCCCTCGATCGACCGGCGCTCCGTCCAAATTCACAATCCCGGCAATTCCGCTCATTGTATTTCGGCATGCAGCGAGGCGATGTCCTGCGGAAAGGAAGAGTAATCCTGGTGTACGTCAGGATCGTCATTCAGCACGGAGCCGTCCAGTTCCACCCAGGCATGCGCTTCAAACTGATCGTTTTCCCTGCGCACTCCAATCTTCAATTGACTGGCAATCCCGTGGCGCCGCAGCATCCACCACAATGTGAGCGATTGTTCCAGGCAGTTCGCCTGATAAATTCCTTCCTTCGCAGCCGCGCTCACCATCTTTCCAATATTCCGTCCGTCGTTATACCGGGATCCGGCGCCGTCGCTTCGGTCCAGGAAAAAACTCGCTCCAAATTTCAGCAGGGTATTCTGCAGACGTCGAAAGCCCAGCACTCGCAGCGCGAGTGCCATCAGCGGCAGCCGGATCAGGGCCGCGAGCAGAATCCTTTGCTCCCCAGGCCGCAATCTCCGAAATCGGTTCAGCTTATCCATACATCACATCAATCGTGTCCCAATTTTATTGTTGCCCATGTTTGATTGAAAGAAATAGGCATCAGCATCGCTTCCAGATGATAACAAATGCTGGTGAGCCGGCTTCGCCAAAGCGGGCGCAAGTTCCTTAACAGTCCCCTTCGTGCCGGCAGCGAACCACCGCAGGCGGCAATTCCCAATTGTAAATTTTGAAGAAAGGCTCGAATCAGGCGGGCACTGTGACATTTCCCAAACTTTCTAATCGGCATTACTTTACGGCGCCATCCGCGGCTTCCACCAGTCCTTCCGCCATCAGTTTCTCCAGCAGCGCGAACAAATCGCCTTCGCACCGCTCGGGGGTCACATCGAACTCCTGCACAATCGCATCACGCAATTCCATCACGCTTCGTGGCTCCTGCAGCAAGGTCCATACTCGAGCGCCTACCGGGTCAAGGCCGTAATAGACACTGTTCTTTAAATTCAGGATCGCCGCCTCACCCCCCAATTCGCACGATACTTGTTCCTTCGAAGCCACCACTCGCGACCCGACAGACAGCGTTGTACTCATGGGCAAATGTCCATCCTTTTTCCTTCAACTCGGTCTAAATGATTTGAAGATTGGGCCGGCAGTCCTGTGGTCCCCGCGAGATCTCCGAAGAACGCCACCAGAACGACGCCTATTCTACCGATAGATTCCGCGGACAGCAACGAGAGAACTGGCACGGTTGCGGCCAAAGAAGGTATAAACGGGGGTGATGACGCCGCCGCACGATATCCTCGCTGAAAATTTGGAAAAATATTTTCCTCCGGCACTGTCCGGCTGGCGCGCCATGGTCTATCCGTTCGCCAAACCGACTGAACGCGCACTCGCGGGCCTTTCCTTTCGCGTCGAGCCCGGAGAGGTGATGGCGCTCATCGGAGCCAACGGCGCCGGAAAATCCACGCTGTTGCGCATTCTCGCTACGTTAATTATTCCGACACACGGCCGTGCCGCCGTCGCCGGTTTCGACGTCGAACTCCAGGATGCCCGCGCTCGCGAACAAATCGGTTACTACGCCGGTGGCGATCAGGGTTTTTATACCCGCCTCACCGCTCGTGAAAACCTGGAATTCTTCGCGGCCATGAATAATTTGACCCGCTCCGAATCCCGCCGCCAGATCGCCCACTTGACGGAATTGATGCATGTGGATTCGGCGCTCGACCGCCAGGTCCGCACCCTTTCCACCGGCACGGTTCATCGCCTTGGCCTTACGCGCGCGCTTCTCCACCAGCCCGCCGTTCTTTTGCTCGACGAGCCCACTCGCAGCCTCGATCCAATGGCCGCTGCGGATTTTCGCAAGTTTCTCAAGGAAGATTTGGTGAGCAAGGGCGCCAAAACTCTTCTTTTTGCCTCGCACAGCCTGGAAGAAGTGGAACAACTCGCCGATCGCGTCGCATTTCTCGCCAACGGTAAATTGCTCGCCTGCGATTCCCCCAGCCGCCTCTGCTCAACCATGGAAGTTTCGAGTTTGGATCAAGTCTGCGAGCAACTGGCCCGCCGCGGTGGGACGGAGAAACCCTCATGAGCGCGGCAGGGGCCGGAACCTTGTATAAGATCCTGGCTTTTTTCCGCCGCGATCTTTCCATCGCCCGCAGTTACCGCGCTGCTTTCCTGCTCGAAATCGTCGACGCTTTATTTCTGGTAGCCTCTTTTTATTATCTTTCCCGCTTTGTCCAAAGCCCGCAGCTCAGCAAATCTCTGCCGCAAGGTGGCGATTACTTTTCCTTCGCGCTGATCGGAATTGCTTTTCTCGATTACCTGAACGTCTCGCTGAACGCATTTGATTCCAGTCTCGAGGAAGCTCGCCAAAACAAAACGCTCGAAGGTTTATTGGTCACGCAGACTCCGCTTCCGGTGATCCTCGCGGGTTCCGCCCTCTACCCATTCACCTTAATGGCGCTGCGAACTCTGATTTACATCGGTTGGGGAATCGCTCTCTTCCACTTTCAAATTCATTCGGTGAACTGGGCGGGCGCCGTGGCCGTGATGGTCGCTTCCGTGCTCGCGTTTGTGGGAATGGGCATACTTTCGGCAACTTACGTTTTGATTTTCAAGCGCGGCAATCCGGTGAAGTGGCTGGTCCTCGGAATCTCCGGACTCTTGTGCGGAACCATGTACCCGGTTTCCGTTTTGCCGCATTCTCTGCAGGTTATGGCGAGGCTCATCCCGTTTACCTATTCGCTGGAAGGTCTTCGCGCCGCCATTTTATCGGGAGCCACGTTCCGCCAGCTCCTGCCATCGCTCGCCGCTCTGCTGCTCTTCGCCGCGATTCTCCTGCCGCTCTCCTTCGCCGTTTTCGCCTGGGCCTTGCGGCGAACCAAAGTTACCGGCACTCTCACCCACCTCTAGGTTTTCGAAATGGAAAAAGCGGCGGTGCAAACTCCGTCTCTGCGTCCTCTGCGGTAAGGTTTTTCTGGAATTGCGCGGATGCCGGGCGGGAAAAACTCAATCGGTGAAGTGGAACCTCAGAATTGCAATCAACGTCACCACGCCATCCTTCCAGGTAATTTTCTTTCCTTCTTCGTACGACCGTCCCGCGTAGGAAATCGGCACTTCGTAAATCCGCCACTTTCCCTTCGCGATTTTCGCGGTGATCTCCGGTTCGAATCCGAATCGGTCCGACCGCAAATTTATTTTTTCCAGCACTTCCCGCCGGAAGACTTTGTAGCAGGTCTCGATGTCCGTCAGCTTCAGGTTGGTCAGCATGTCGGAAAGCAGCGTTAGGAATTTATTCCCCACGTAGTGCCAGAAGAGATGAACTCGCTGCGGTCCGCCCAGGAACCGCGATCCGTAAACGATGTCGGCGCGCCCATCCCGGATCGGCTCCAGCATTCTCGAATAATCTTTCGGGTCGTATTCCAGGTCCGCATCCTGCACCAGCAGGATATCTCCCAGCGCTTCCGCAAATCCACGCCGCAACGCCGCGCCCTTCCCCTGGTTCTTTTCCTGAAACAAAAATCGAATTTTGTCCAGCCGCAGCCTGGCGCGTCCGCCCAGTATTTCTCCCTCCGCTTGCCCGGCCGCCTTCTGGCGCTCCAGTTCCTGCAGCAATTCGCGCGTCCCGTCCGTTGATCCGTCTTCCACGATCACGATTTCTTCTTCCAGCCCCACCGCCTGGATGCGCCGCAAGATCTCCTCGATGAAGGCCCGCTCGTTGTAAACGGCCATCACCACCGAAAGCGTCATCTGCATCCGGCGGTCGGAAAATGCTTCCCGGTCGGTCAGCGAGTTCGTGGCGCTTTCTCCTGCCTGCGATTGCATCGGAACCATGATGCGCCAGAAGATAACATGGCCCTGTCCTGCAGAGAACGGGAACTTCGCCCGCTATTGAACAATCTCCAATCTGGATGGCCACACCCAAATCTCTGAGAAGTGCTTCCCGTCAGCGCAAAACCACAGGCCCGGTACATCCGCGGTCATCCCGAGCCCCGCAGCCTTTTTCAACGCTCAATTTCGAGCGGCGAGGGACCACGAGTTTCTTGCAATTGCCGATACCGCCCCGGAATGCCCCGTATGCCTTGTGAAGCGGAAATGACTAAGGTACAGTTTAGAACTATGCAGGAAACCATGATGAAGGTTCCCTTCTTCGATCTCAAGGAACAGTACGCCGGCTTGCGCGATGAAATCCTGGCGGCTCTCGATGGAGTCTGCCAAAGTGCCTCATTCGCCCTCGGCAAGGAAGTGGAAGAATTCGAGCGCGAGTTCGCCGCTCTCTGTGAAGCCAGTCACTGTGTAGCGCTCAATTCCGGCACCAGCGCCCTTCATCTGGCCTTGCTCGCTATGGGCGTACAGCCCGGCGATGAAGTCATCACCACGCCAAGCACTTTCTTGGCTACCGCCGAAGCCATCACCTACACCGGCGCAAAACCTGTTTTTGTCGATATTGAGCCTGCTACATCCAATCTCGATCCCAAGCTTTTGGAACGCGCCATCACCTCCCAGACAAAAGCCATCATGCCCGTTCATCTTTATGGCCGTCCCGCGAATATGGACGCCATCCTCGCCGTCGCCAAAGCCCGCGGCATCGCGGTGATTGAAGATGCCTGCCAGGCTCACGGCGCCCGCTATCGTGGCCGCCGCGTGGGCGCCATCGGGGACGTGGGAGCCTTCAGCTTTTATCCCTCCAAGAACCTGGGTGCTTATGGAGAAGGCGGCGCGATCGTCACCAACGACTCTCGCATTGCGAACTTCGCCCTGGCCGCCCGCAACCACGGCCAGACCGGCCGCTACGAACACGAATTCGTCGGCTACAATTACCGCATGGAAGGATTTCAAGGCGCGGTTTTGCAAGTCAAAATGCGCCGCTTGGCCGATTGGACCGCCAAACGCCGCCAACTCGCTCAGGAATACCGCCGCTTGCTCGCCAAAGTGCGCGTCAGATTGCCACAGGACGATCCTCAGGATGACTGCGTCTACCACCTGTTCGTCATTTTCGTCGGCGATCGTTGCTGCATGCAGTCCAAGCTGGCCGAACGTGGAATTGATACCCTGATCCACTATCCCCGGCCTCTGCATCTGCAGCCAGCCTACGCTTCGCTGGGATATCCAAAAGGAACTTTCCCGCACGCGGAGCGGGCCGCCGAAACTGTTTTGAGCCTGCCGCTCTTCCCGGAGATGTCACTCGAGCAGGTAAATTATGTTTGCGCGGCCGTCGGAGAAATCGCGGGCGCCCAGTGAACTCATTCGTCCAGAATCACCAGTTCCACCATCCGTTTCCTCCCTGCCCGGTAACTGATGGGAAACATTGGCAACACTCTGGTTGACCATGCCCGTCCCGCTCCTTAGAGTCGGTTTCTGGGCAGATTCCAGGCTTTGGGGGGATACGACCGTGAAGTCAGTTCTGAGTGGGATTTTAGCAATCACACTTTCCGTGTTGCTGGTGATTACGCCGGTCTCGGCAAGCTCGAAAGACTTTGTCGGCGTAGGCACGGCATCCGGTTCAGCGCTGATCAACGGGATTGAGTTTTCCAGCGGTTCCAATCTTTATAGCAGCGACCGCCTGCAGACACGCTCCAAAACCAATTTCCTGCTTTCCGTCGCCCCGGACGAGCGCGTGGCTCTTTCCCCGGACACCTTTGCCCAACTCCGCAGTGAAGGCGGCGCGCTGGTTGTCGGCCTGGAGCGCGGAAAAGTTGTCGTGCAAAGCGCCGGGCGCACTCGCATTTCCCTCGATCAGCTTGGCATCCTGGTAAAGAACTCCGGTACAAGCCCCGCTCTTGCCGAAGTCACTATTCTCGGCGCGGGGCACGCGCAAGTCTCGGCGTTGCGCGGCTCGCTCGAAATTACCGGCGCAGCGAAGCCTTTGACTCTTCTCGCGGGACAGGGCGCGATGCTCACCGATGCAAGCATGAGCATGGCCTTGCCACCCCCCGCTCCGGCTCCTCCTGGTTTTGGCGGGGGAGGCACCCACGATATCGCTATCTTCGTTTTTGTTCTGGCGGTCGCCACCACCGCTTCCTTTTTTGCTTTCAGCGCCGCGCATTCCAGTGAGAGCCCCAGCAAGCCCTGAAGCAAATTAGGGATTCACTCGGGTTCACACCTTCATTTTTCTCTGCGGTTTTTTCGATTGGGATCAATCAGGCGCGGGCGCTCTTTTCGGCCTTCCCGGTCTTCTCGGTGGCGGGCGGGGCCGTTGCTGAAATTGCCGCCCCCAGCATTTTCTCCCGCATCGCCTCCGCTAATCCGTCAAACACGCGGGAGCAAGTGATGCGCAGGGTTTGTTCCGCCGTTCGCGCGATGGATTCCACGGCATCCTGGCCGTGTTCGGCAAGTTTGTGCACCGAATTCTCCAGCCAGTTGTCGCCAATCGCGCGAAGTTTTTCTTCGTGGTGTTGTGACCATTCGCCGCCCAGGCGTTCCAGCGTGCCAACATATTCCCGCTGCTGGCCATCGCGCAGAATGCGGAACGCTTCCATCGTGGTTGCCAGTTGCCCTTCCAGCAGCTTTCTGGCTTCCCCGGAAGATTCCTTCACCTGCGTTTCGAGCCGTGTTTGCTGTCCGGCAAGAACATCCACCGCCTGGGCTTGCAGGTGCCGCCGGATTTCCTCGGCAATGTTACGGAGCTGCAAGGTGCGCTCCTCGAGCGAATGCAGGCTTGTCTCGGTGAAACGCTGCACCGCTTGATCGGAGATTCCATCCAGCACGTTGCTGAATGCCCTCGCGGTGTTTTCGGACGCCTGTTCCAGTTGAATTCTCGTCCGGCTCACGGAATCCACGCTTACCGTATCCAAAATCTTTTTCGCTTCGTCGGCGCTCTGCGCTCGCTGGGTTTCCAAATCTGCCGCGAACTGGCGCCCCGCCTCTGCCGTTGTTTCCCCGGCGGTGCCAGCTGCCTTCACCAGTGCTTCATCGATGATCGCCTGCACGTCCGCCTGCGTTTTCTGCTGGTACCAGGAAGATGCCTTCGTCAGCGATTCCAGCGCCGCATGGGTGGCCCGAACGCCGCTGGCATCTAGCTCATCATTCCATTTCACCAGCGCCTCGCGCCGCACGGTTTCGAAATCGCCCTTCAGTTGTGCCAGCGTCGCTTTCAGCTGTCCCGTCGCGTCCCGCTGGTTCTGTTCGGAAGCCTGCCGCAGCCGCTCCCGATGCACTCGCAGAGTTTCCTCCGCTTGCTCTTCTCGCGCCGCCAGTTGGCGCAATAAATCCTGCGCCCGTTCCACCTGGGCATCGAACTTCGCCTCGAGTTCCCCGAGCGTCCGCGTCACCACCTGTTGGCCCGAGGATTCCAGCGTCGCTCCCATCCGTTCCGTCAGCCGCGCGGCCAGGGTTTCGGCCCGCCGGTTCAATTCCGCGCTCTGCGATGCCAGAATCGTTTCCAGTCTCCGGTGCAGTTCGCTCACCGTATCCTGGCTCGCGGCTTCCATCTGCGCCGAATATTCCGACATTCGATTGGCGGCCTGTTCAATCTCTCCCAGTGACGTTCGTGCCCGCGTCACCTCGATCTCCAGCGCCGTGCTCACGCCGGTCAGCGTCTCTTGCGCTGCGCTGGCCTTGTCGGCAAGCGGCTGGCTGAGTTCGGATAAGCGCGCCGCCATCTTCTGCTCGGCTCCCGCCACGGCGTTGCTGGAACTTTCACCGAATTTGCTCACCAGCCGGCTCACGGCATTATCCAACGAGGATTGCAGCAGTTCGTTCCACTGTGCGCGCGCCACCGCCATCTCAGCCTGCAGATCTTCCCGCCAGGCCGCGATGGTCTCTTCGTGGGGTGCCGGTTTCGCTTCTTGCGCCTCCGGCCGTTGGCGCAGAGCTGCTTCCGCCACGCTCATCTCGGTTCGCAGTTGTTCGAATCGCGCCGCTGTGGAATGGGCGGCTCCTTCGATCTCCGCGTGCAATGTTTCCGCCCGCCCGCCAAGCTCGGCCAGCAGGTCCCTGGTTTCGCTCAGCCGGGCTTCCAGTTCGCGCGAAAATCGTGTGCGTTCGGTTTGTTGCGCTTCCTTTACCAGCGACGATAATTCACTGGCCAGTTGCTCGCTGGCCTCTTTCCTCAGCGCCTCGATTTCCTGCTTTCTCTTTTCGTGCAGCGCTTCCACGCTGGCCCGGTGCTCGCGTTCGATTTCTTCCGCGGCCCGGCGAATGGATTCGCGCGCCTGCACCGCCGCGCCTTCCACCGCCTTCTCTGCTTGTCTTTCCAGCTGCGCGTTCAGTTCGCGAAGCAATGGGCTGTCCGCCTCCAGCGCGGGATAAACCGCGGTCCCCGCCGCCGCGCCCTGCGCATGCTGCTTGGCATCCTGCATCATTCGCTCCATGAAGACCGTGACGGGAGCCGGCAAGCCGGATCCCCCCGGTGCGTTAAATTCGCCGCCCGATGTCACGCCCGTCCGCTGCAAGTTTCCTGCGGCATCCGGCGAAGATACCACTGCCGCCGCATTCGTTCCCCAATCTTCCGGCGGCGCCTCGATCTCCCAAACATTCCCCGGCATTTTCCAGTTCCACTCCAATCTGAAAAAGTTCGCGCACCGTTCGTGGCCGTTGTATCCACGCCACTCGTGCGCGCAGGCATCGCCGCCCGCGATCCAAATTCGTCTGAGGAATTTCCAGCGTGATCCAGGTGTTCTTCGGCAGGTGGTGCTTCGAAGTATATTTACAGCCGTGGTAATTCAGAACTAATGTTGCCGTGCGTTCTTCGAAGGGTTGGCCCAGCAGGTCCACCCCGCGAACCGTCAGCGCAACCGATCGTGCAATTCGAAAACTTCGGCGCCTCTGCTCTCCTAAATAACTAGCTGCTGTTTGACCCATGGATAGCCTCGGCTGGTGGCGCAGAGCATAACATTGTCCCAGCCGTTGGTCGAGCAGCCTTCACTCTTTCTTGCAGCCCATCTCCGCTAAGGCTGAATGCCGTAGGTTGTGTAGCGCCACCCTTAAGGGTGGCATCTTTCTGAATGCGTTAGATCGTGTATCGCCACCCTTCCCTGTCCCGACGGGTTCAGTCGGCAAAGCTGGCATCTTTCGACCCGATCACCGGAAGGCGGGCGCTACTCCAGACGAGATGGCTTATAGCGCCTCTACCCCTTCTTCTTTCTCGTGGAAACTTTCGTCTCCACGCCCTGTCCCAACGCCACCAGGCTTTCCAGGGCTTCCTTCGCTTCCTGCGCATGTGGACCCGTCGGCGCCAATTCCAGGTACTTCTGATAGGCTTCGGCCGTCCCTGGCTGCACGATGTAGGTGATTTTCTCGCCTTCCTGTTTGTAATCCATGGCCGCCAGCAGCGAAGCTCCGAGCAAATACCATCCATCCGGATTCTTCGGATCCACTTGCGTTGCCTTCTGCAGCGGCGCCACGGCTTCCTTCATCTTGTTGTCCAGCCGCAGCACAATTCCGATATTGCGCCAGCAAACCCCGGCGTTCGCGGGATCGATGGCCGCCGCTTTATCGCACGCAGCCCCGGCATCCTGCATTTTTCCGGAGCGAGCCAAATTGGTGCCCAGCCCAATGTAGTAGGAAGCCTGCATCGGTTTCTGGTCGACTGCCTTCTGAAATTCCTGTGCCGCCTTGTCGTATTCGCCCGAGGCTTCGTATGCCGTGCCCAGATTTGCTTGAATCACAGGAAGATTTTTGTCCTTGGCGGCTTCCGCTCCCTTTTCCGCTGTCTCCAGCTCCGTCACAGCCGTCTGGTAGAGACCGGCCATCTTTTCCTTGATTGGCGCCCGTTGATCGGCGGGGCTCGATGCCATTTGAGTTTTCAGCGTGCCGGCTTCGGTCATCGCGGCGATCCCTGCATCAAAATGGGCTTTCATATTGCCGAATTGTTTTTCCTGCTCTTCTCTTTGCTTCATCACTTCTGCATTGCCGGGCTGTTTCGCCGCGATCTCCTTGAAGTTGATGGTGATCTTGTTGTCCATGTCCGACCGCACTTGCGTCTGCGTCGAGTAGTTCACCTGCGCGTTGTGGATCGACACGGTATATAGCCCCGGGCCCAGGTGGTTCACGGTAAACAGACCGTTCTTATCGGTCTTGACGGTTAAAATCTGGCCGGTCTCGCTCTTCACTTGCACTTCCAAATCCGGATATGGCTTGCCCTCAATATTCAGCACTTCGCCCTTCAGAACGTCTTCGAATTGCGCCGCGGCCCTGGGTGAATATAGGAGGACCAGCGCGACAGCAAGTGCTCCCCAGGCAATTAAAGTTCGCTTCATAATCCATTCTCCTTCCAACTTTGATGCGCGATTAAATTATCGCGCAATTTGCACCCGGTACGCGATGGGGTCTCGAACGCCGGCTTCCGCGAATGCCTTCAGGCGCAACCGGCAACTATCGCACACCCCGCAAGCTTCCTCTTCGAACTGGTAGCAGGACCAGGTGCGATCCAGCGGCGCTCCCAATTCAATCCCCCGGCGGATAATCTCATGTTTTCGCATCTGAATCACGGGGGTAACGATCTCGATCCGTGTCTCGGGCTTCGTCCCTGCTTTTACCAGTTCCGAAAATATCCGGTAATACTGCGGACGGCAATCCGGGTATCCCGAACTGTCTTCCTCCACTGCCCCAATAAATACGGCCCGTGCGCGAATCACTTCCGCCCAACTCACCGCCGCTGAAAGAAAATGCGCGTTCCGGAACGGCACATAAGTCACCGGAATCCGCGCTCCCATCTCCGGCTTCGACTCTTGCATTATATCGCCGTCTGCCCGCGGCACGGCAATCCGCATATCCGTCAATGCCGAGCCGCCGATTTTCTCGAACACATCCAACCGGATCGCCAACCGCTTGCTCACCCCGTAAAAATCCGCAATCCCGTCAAACGCGCGCCGCTCCCGTTTCTCTGTCCTCTGTCCATAACTCACATGCAGCAGCGCCAGTTCAAACCGCTCCCGCGCAATAGCCGCCGTCACGCACGAATCCATCCCCCCGCTCAGCAGCACTACCGCTTTTTCTTTCTCGCTCATCCCCGCTCGTTTCCCACCCGTCGCTTTTTGTTTCGTCGCGCCGCTGCGATCGCTTCATCCCGCATGGCTCTGTTTTACTCGTCATCCCGAACGAAGAGAGGGATCCCGAGTAATCGTATCACCCAACGCAGCACGGCCTGCGCAGCCACGCTCGCCTCTCCTCAAACCCCATGCATCGCCGGATCCCAAATAAACTTGTGCAATTGCAATCCCAGCCTCACCGGCAAACCATCCTCCAGCATCCATTCCGCCAGCGCCCGCGCCTCGAGCCCTTCCCAAGTCCCCTTCGGATCTGGCGCCACCGGCGACAACAGCACTTGCCGCACCCGCCCCGCCAGCCCGTGTTGCGCGATAAACCCGCGCGCAAATTCATAATCGCGCCGCGTGCGAATCACAAATTTTATTTCATCTTTCTGATCCAAGGCCCCCAGGTTCGCCATATCAAACGTATCCGCTTCTCCGGAATCCGGGCACTTCACATCCACAATCTTCACCACGTCCTTCGGCAGTGCGCCTACAAACCGCTCCCCGCTCGTCTCAATCAGCACGGTATAACCCGACTCCAGCAACTTTTCCCCCAGCGGCACAACCTCCGGCTGCAAAAGCGGCTCCCCCCCCGTAATTTCCACCAACTTCACGCCATTTCCCGCTATCGCCGCTTCCCCCGCGCCCCCGGAAAGCTCCCGCACACGATCCAGCACCTCGTCTAAACTCATTTTCTTCCCGCCGTAAAACGCATACGCCGTGTCACACCACGTGCACCGCAAATTGCATCCCGTCAGCCGCACAAAAATACACGGCAACCCGGCATAGGTGCTCTCCCCCTGAATCGATTTGAATATCTCGGTAATCACCATGGCAGGAATTTATTTCGACCGAGTGCCTTAACCCATATAGCCCCTATGACTCTTTAGGGGGTCGTAGCTTCAGCTCCGGCATAAGCACCTCAACTTTCAAGAGGCTTCAGCCCCTGAAGCTGAGTTTCAATCTGATCATTAATTTCCGGGACGCATTCCTACCGTCCTGTTTCCGCCTTCCGCCCCTGTCGCCGCAAAATCCAAAAAACGCACCCAAACAACACCGCCATCATCACCACTCCCACAGGCAGCGAAACTCGCGTCCCCCACCCGACGGTCAGCCACCACAGCGCCACTAAAATCGCCGGCACCAAGATAATCAAAAACGCCTTGTTCATTCCGCAATCTGCCCCGTTTCCAACTTCCTGAACGTCACCGGCCTTCGCTGTCATCCCGAGCCCGCCAAAGGCGGGCGAGGGATCCCGCGCATCACCGACCACCGAAGCGGCAGTCGAATCCCGGGGCACTCGCCCCCGCCTACGGCCGGTACGTCGCCGCGGTCACATCCGTCTCCCACACCGTAATACTTGCAATCGCCGCCCCATTCGGCACACGTTTCATCTGCTTCACGGTCTCATCATAAATGTATTTCGAAATATTCTCGGCCGAAGGATTGATCTCATCAAACGGTTTCATCTCGTTCAAATAATGATGGTCCAGCGACCGAATCACGCTCTGGATCACCTGCTTCAAATGCACAAAATCGTAGAGCAGCCCCACCGAATCCAGTTCCGGCCCGGCCAGAGTCACGCGCACCTTATAATTGTGCCCGTGCAAATTCTCGCACTTGCCCTTGTATCCGCGCAGCGCGTGCGCCGCGGCAAACGTCTCGTCAACACTCACTTCAAACATAGTGTCCCTTGATCCTTATCCCCGAATCCTCGGAATGATTGCAAAATTGCCTTCGGCGTGCGGAAGCCTGCTGGGGCGTTCTTCACTCCGCCGCGCGGGAATTCATGAACTTCGCCACCGCGGCAAGGTCTTGCGTCACCGTATATTCGGGCAATGATTCCATGAAAATTCTACCATATTGCATCCGCTGGATACGGTTATCCAAGATCGCCAGCACCCCGCGGTCGCTCCTGGAGCGAATCAGCCGCCCGAATCCCTGCTTCAGCGCCAGCACCGCTTCCGGTACCTGGTATTCCGCGAAGGCGTTGCGCCCGTCTTCATTCAGCGCCCGCACCCGCGCCGCCACAATCGGATCGCTCGGCACTGCAAACGGCAGCCGGTCGATGATCACGCACGAAAGTTGATCCCCCGGCACATCCACTCCCTGCCAGAAACTCGAAGTCGCCAGCAGCACCGCTCCCGGCGTGGCTCGAAACCGCTCCAGCAGCACCGATCGCGGCGCGGTTCCTTGCAGCATTAATGGATAGCTCACCAGATTCGATAGCCTCTCAAACGCTTCCCGCATCTGCGCATGGCTCGTGAACAAACAAAACGCACGCCCCTTGGTAATTTCCAGAAGTCCGGCAATTTCCTGCGAAGCCCGCGCCGCGAACAGCGCATTCCGCACATCCGGCAGCGCCGCCGGAATATAAAGCAGCGCCTGGCTCTTGAAATCGAATTCCGAAGGCAGCACTTTTTCGTTCGCCACGCGAATTCCCAGCCGTTGTTTCAGAAAATCGAATCGCCCGCCCACCGCTAGAGTCGCCGAAGTCAAAATCGCCGTATCGAACTGCTCGAAAAGCCGCTCTCGCAGAATCTCGCTCACATCGATCGGTGTAGCAGCCAGAAAAATCCCCTTCCCCCGCCGCTCAAACCAGTAAACGTAATTCCGCTCCTCGCTTTCCAGCAAAAACGCCAGTTCGCGCCGCAGTTCAGAAGTGCGCCGCGCAATGTTCAGCAACTCTTCCGGCTTCGTGGGCAGCGCCGAGATTTCCGCTTCCATCCGTTTCATGCTCGCCGCCAGCCCGTCATACGCTTCCCGGCTGCGCTCCAGAAACGAAGCTCGTTCGCTCATTTCGAAAGGGAATCGCCCTTCGCGTTCCGGAAACGATTCAAAGAAAGTCCGCCCTCGCTCACGAAGGTGAGTTGCAGCTTTCCGCAAACTCGCCGCGCTCACTCCCGTAATCCGCAGCGTCAATTCCGCGTCGCGCGAAAGTTCCTCGAACCGGTAACTCGATACTTGCCGCCCGAAATAATCGCTGGCCACATCCTCGATCTCGTGCGCTTCGTCGAACACCACCGAATCGTAATCCGGCAAAATCGCCCCAAAATCGTCCTGCCGGATCGCCAGGTCCGCAAAAAATAAATGATGGTTCACGATCACCACATCCGCCTCATGCGCCCGTTGCTGCATCGCGGTGATAAAACACTGCTGAAATTCCGCGCATTTCTGCCCGGTACAGGCATCGCGCCGCGCGTCGATCCGTCCCCACAGCGCGGCATCGTCCGGCAGAAAATTCAATTCCGCCCGGTCGCCCGTTTCCGTCACCTTCTCCCAATCGCGGATTTGCGCGAACCACTCCACTTCATCGATTCCCTTCAGCACCGGCTGTCCTTCCATCAAGTGCACTTTTTGCCGGCACAAAAAATTGCTGCGCCCTTTCATCAGCGCCACTTTCAGGTCCGGAGCAAAATGTTTCTGGATAAACGGCACATCCTTGAAAAAAAGCTGCTCCTGCAGCGATTTCGTCGCCGTGGAAATCACCACCCGCCGCCCGCTGCGAATCGCCGGAATCAAATAAGCCAGCGTCTTCCCAGTCCCGGTTCCCGCTTCCACCAAGGCATGCTGGTGCCCGCCGAATGCTTCCTCCACAAGTTCCGCCATAGCCAATTGCGACGGCCGGTATTCGTAGCCCGGATGGCTCCGTTCCAGCAGCCCCCCCGGCCCGAAGATCTCCGCCATCGTCAACGATTCCCGTTTTTCCCCGGCCCTCTGTCCAGCCATACCCACGCCTCAACCGTCTATCGCGAATCTCTTACAATAAACTGATTCCAACTGTTCCCACGCGGAATTACGAGCCCAAGAAAGTCCTGCGAGTGTAATGCCACCCGCAATGCGTTTGCCGTCATCCCGAACGGAGTGAGGGATCCAGAGTAAACTAAGATCAAAAGAAGCAGTGAATTTCTCTCCGCCTCCCAATCGAATACCAATCACGAATTGCTACTCCCACCCCCAAACAGAAAATAATCCACCGACCAGCCTCCCGCCCCCGCCACCAGCAAAAACAACAAGCACATCACCATCGCAAAATCCGTCCGCGCATCGCTCACCGCAAACCAGAATCCCTGCCCCGGCCGGTAAAGCTCCGGAATTTTGGTAGTCGCAATCGCGGTAAGAATCACAATCAAAAGCGGAACAGCCGCCACCCTCGTAAGCAGCCCAATCAAAATCATCAATCCGCAAACAATCTCAAACGCCCCCACAAAATGAGCCGTAAATCCCGGATGCGCGAATCCGATCCTCTCAAATCGTTGCACTCCCATCCGTGGATCGCTGAATTTCAATATCCCCTGCGAAAAGAAAATCAACCCCACAGCCAGCCGAATAAAAATAACGCTGTGGCTCTTCCACCTGGCCTTCAAAAAATTGCGCCAATCCCACATCTCGCGCCTCCCTTCACATCTGTTTCCCCCGTACCCGCCTGCAATGCCGCGCGGAGATATTTGACGCGGTCGCGCGGCAGGCCGGTGCGGGCGACGACCTCGACGATCGGCTGCCCCTGGCGCAACAAATCCACCGCCTGGAGAACCTCGGACGGCAGTGGCGACTGCCATCTCTTGGCCCAGTACTCCTGCGGATAGTAATCGTCCCGCACGTAGTCCGCCGGGGGCCTGGCCTCGCTTTTGGCGGCGGCGATCTCATCGGTCAGCGTTGGCGGGTTCAGCAATGCCAGCGCCGGCTCAGACTGGGCTTGGCGCCGCAGAAACCGGCGGATCTGCACGCGCTCAGGTTCGGTGTCGACCCCAAGCTGGGCGAAAATTTCCGGCCCGGTCTTGCCTTGCCTGCGCGATGCTAGGATCGCTGCCTTGCGATCCTGCGCGAGAGGGCGCACCCGCTTGCGGGGCCGCTTGATCCGCCGCTGCGCGATCCCGGTCACCCGGCGCACCTGCCGTAGATCGAGGCCGAGAGCGCGGGCGATGTTTCGCGCATCCTCGCCGCCCGCATGGCGGGCGAGAACCTGTTCGATGATCGCCGGATCATCGATTTCCAATTGCGGATGCCGCTTGACGACCGCCCCGACGCCGGCGAGGCCGAGACACAGCACCCGGGCTATCTGGTCGGCTGCCATACCCCGGTCGCGCATAAACAAGATGTCGGGGATAGCTTTTTGCACGCGCCCACGCGGTTTGGCAGACAGCTCGTAGAGACGGCGAACAATTTGGCGCTCGGTGCGATCCGGCCGCCGCGGCAGCAGCTGACCCACCGGTTTCAGGTCGCGAGCCGTCGCGGCGTTACACTGGCCGAACGACACGTTTGCCGCCGCCATCGTATTTTTGACGCTGGACGGATGCCAACGTCCGCCCCTCGGAGTTCTCGATCTCTAAGAAATTGAGCGAATCGGCGAGCTGCTGGTAACTGCCACAGCCTCGGTCGGAGATCAAATGGTGGATGATCGGCCCGACCCGCTCGGCGTCGCGAAGCTTCTGCTGGACCACGGCGGAGATGCCGGCGGGCTGGGCCACAGCGATTGCCGGATTGCCATTCGGCTTGGCTCTGCTTGACTTGGCCGACCTGACTTCGGGTTGGATCATCTCGTGGTAGCGCATCGTTGAATACACGTCTGAATACTCGAACGCTTCGCCCCGACGGTTGCGGAAGCCGGCCTCGTTCAGCGCCTTGGTGATCTGTGGAGCCGAGGCGCCGCGGTCATGGCATCGCTGCATCAGGTCAAGAGCCTGCTGCTCGTTGTCTCCCGGCACCAACTTGAACCCGATACCGTCGTGTTCTCGCCGCCAACCGTAGGGGGCCGTGCCATAGGGCCAATAGCCATCCTGGATCAGCGCACGTTTGCCGGCGGTGGTTCGAGCCACGATTAAATCGCGCTCCAGTTGTGCCAGAACAACTCCCTGCGCCAGGTTAAATTGGTCGATTGGATCGATCTCGCCGCCAGCGGGCGGGATGAAGCGATGATCGCCGACGATGAATAACCCAATGCCGCGCTGCGGCAGATCATTCAAGTCGGCCAACCCCATCATCGCATGACGCGACAACCGGTCGAGCCGGTAGACGGCGATGATCTCGCCGGGTTTGACCGCGGCGACCAGTTCGCGGCCGATCGGACGCTCGCCGAGGCGGGTGACGCCGCTGAAGCCCTCATCGCACCAGATCCCGACAATTGGAATGCCGGTTCCGGCGAGCCCCTTCTCGCACAAGCGGACCTGCTCAGCGATCGAGGTTTTCCCAGGCGCGGCCTGTTCGTCGGACGAGACCCTGGCGTAAACATGCGCGCCACTCCCCGTCGGACGATGCCGCGGCCCGTCCGGCTCGCGATAACGCTCGCGAGCGCGCCGCAGCGGCAGTGGCAGGCTTTTCGGATCAATAGGATTGGGTGCATCGGCGGATGGACGCACCGTTCGGCGGACCATGCTGTCTCTCCTTTCCAACAATATTTATCTAGTATGGTACTAGCATTCGTAGTCCGGAGATGTATCATGTATCCGCCTAGTCAACAATAGTGGTATGTATACCACTAAAAACTGGCGTTTTGTACACCCCCATATTTGGCATTGTTTTGTCTTTTACTAACAGTGTATTAGCAACTCCATGGGTGACCTCCTTTCTTTGACGGTGACGCGGTGGTGGCGGTCGCGGCCGGATCACCACCAAGGTTTTGTATGGCACTCATCCCATCGTATTGAATTGGCGCAGCTTTCCACATGCGCTAACGGCTCGTTCGACGACATCGGGCGGAAAGACGATCTTGCGGCCAAACCGGCGGCAGCCGAGGGCGCCACGTTTAACGAGGTAATAAATTTGCTTACGGTCGACCCCGAGCTTGCAAGCCAGTTCGGCAACGGTCAGATAGCGCCGCTGGGGACATTCAAGCTTGGCGAGCAGATTTGGCGCCTCGTCCCACAAGATCTCGACGACGCTATCTCCTTGCCAGCCCGCCTTGCCGCTTAGTTGTGGGAGCCCACGCCGGTTGAGCGCGGCAGCGACCTGGTTGGGGTTGTAAACGCGGCCGCCCCGGACCCAGCCTCGGATCAGCGCCACGATCGCGTAGCGGTAAGCCGGGGACGGCGCCGCTGAACGCGGTTGAGCCTTGTGTAGACCCGCGCCGTGGCGGGAGCGGGGTTGATGCCTTTTTATGGTCATCGCTGTCTCCGATGACGCCGGTGTTTTGTGTTATGATTGGGCGGGCGGAGGCCGGCATCACGACTATCTGGAGCGGCGGCTTTGGCAGCTTGCGCTGTGCCATCCGGTGAATGAGCCTGACATCGATCCGTGTGTGCTGGCGTCGCCGCCAATTCCCCAAGGTCGTTGGCTTCCGTCCGCGCGACGACGTCCTCCGGGACGATCCAGCGATCGGTGATCGGCAGCTTTCGTCCCGGAATCTGATGGTTACGAACCGCTTCAAACGCCGCCGAGCGGCCGAGGGCTAGTTGCGCCGCTACCTGTTCGACCCTGATCGCGCTCAGCTTGCGCAATTCCTCGACGCTGTAGTGCGGCCGGCGCTCCGGCGGCCACACCTCATAGGCGCTCGCCACCAGTTGCCCGACCACGCACTTGGCGATTTTGCGCCGTCCGTTGATGCTGCGCGCCGGGATTGGCCCGGCGGTGATGAGCCGGTGCAATGTCGGAACCCCGATGGTCAGGCGGCGCGCCGCCTGGCGGACGGTATCGTAAAGCGCATCGTCGCGACCGGCGGGCTGCCGATATCCGGCCATACCACGCCTCGTTTAGCGCGACGAACCGCAGCGCGGCCGGCGCGCGCTGCCCGCCTCGTCGCTGGCCAAACTCTCGAGATCGGCGTACACGGCAAGCGTGCGCCGCCCAATTCGCCTGGTCCGGATCTGACCTTCCTTGACAAGCTCATAAAACTTGGTGCGACCGAGCCCGGTGACGGCAAGCGCCGTCGCGACCGTCACCATAATCGGCTTGAGGTTGGCGTCTGCCGTCATGACCGCCCTCGCTATGGTTCGCCGCGACAACGGCGAATAAGCGAGACGATCAGACGCGCTAGGTTCGGCTGCGTCTGCCGGTAACCGCCGATAACCGCCAGAAACTACCCGGTCGGCGACGCCTTTCGGGCTTTAGCGGCGTCCGAGGGCTCGGTACAAATTGGAGATCTCGGCCCGCATCGTGTTTTCAGCTTGTTGGTTGAGCCAGTCTTCGGATACCCATTCGAACATGTGATTGATGAGTTCGGGTTCACCCGGCAATCCGTCCGGCGACCTTACGGCAATTAGGACCAGCTCGATCCAAAACTGGTCCCCGCCGAATTTGCGCGGGCCACCGCTCGGGCGTCCTTCTAGTGCTCGATACAGCATGGCAAATTTGTCCCGTACCATGCTGTCGGCGGGAGGCTGCTCCCACTTTTCGGATACCCATGTTAGCATGTGGCTGGTAAGCACCCTCCGTTCCGGCAATCCGTCCGGCGACCGATCGGCAACCTGGATCACCTCGGTCCAGAATTCATGCCAGGGATACTTAACAGGGTGCCCGCCCCTATCGGCGGTTCGCCGGACCCGTTCTGCCGGCACCTTGGCGGGTTGTCGTGGCCGCGCGCCGACCCAAACTGCGAATACCGTCTGGTTTCGGGTAATTTCCGACTTTGCGAAGCCTACCTCCTCGGGCTGGATCGTCTCTATCCACGCGTCGGACGCAATTTCGGGCGCTGCAGACGCGAGTTCGATATCCAAAACGTAAAGACCATCGCGGCCGTCCGATTTGGTCTTCTGTCTCAGAAGAGCGACAGCCTCAATCCAGGCGCGGCGTTCGTGCTTTTCCTTGCGATCTTCGCCCGGGTCCGCCGGATACAGAGGCCCGGATAGAGTTGGGAGCCAACCCGGCGGGGAATCGATAGCAACCAGCCGTCGCCACAGGAGCTGATCTCGATATTCTGTCGCGTTTCGGTTCCAATCTTCGATCGCACTCAGCAGTGTCACGCGTTCGGTGCAGTCGGCTTGCCGCGCCAGCCCACTGATTGTGTTCTGACCGATCTTGGCCGCCTCACGGCGGACGTTGGGTGATAGAGCTGGCACCGGACACCTCCCCCTGTAAAGTCGTGTCCGACCCGAAACCCACCGTCGCTTGGGCATCGAAGCCCGCCTCTACGATCAACACGGGTCGCGAATTCTCGGCGTTTCCCGGCGGCACCCGGATCGGCACCACATTAGCGGTCTCCGGCACTGCCGTGCAGTATCGCGCCCACGCTTCGGCGAGATCGCGGCGTTTTCGAACAGATCGCCGCGCCGATAGGCCGCCTCGACCTTGTCGCCGACCGCGTGCGCCAGCGCCATTTCGGCGACTTCGTTCGGGAAGCCGGTGCGCTCGGCCGCCCAATCGCGGAAGGTCGACCGGAAGCCGTGCGCGGTCAGGTCGCCCCGCCTCATGCGACGCAGCAGCGCCAGCATCGCCATGTTCGACAGCGGCCGGCTTGTCCTGCCGCCGGGGAACACAAAATCGCCCTGGCGGATTGCCGCCATCCCGTCGACAATCGCCAGCGCGGCGTCCGACAGCGGCACGCGATGCTCCTTGCCGGCCTTCATCCGCGCGGCCGGTACCGTCCACAGACCGCGCGGCGAGGTCGATCTCGTCCCAGCGGGCGCCGATGACCTCGCCGGTGCGCGCCGCGGTCAGGATCGCGAATTCGAGCGCGCGGGCGGCGATGCCCTTCTGCTGCCGCAGCTCAGCCATGAACCCGCCGATCTCGGCATAGGGTAGGGCCGCGTGGTGCTCGACGCGGCGCACCTTCGCTTTCTTTGGCAGCAGGTTTTCGAGATGACCGCGCCAGCGCGCCGGGTTCTCGCCCTCGCGGATAGCCGCGCGCCGTCGCCCAATCCAGGATATTCTCGATCCGGCCGCGCACCCGGCCCGCCGTTTCCGGCTTCTCGGTCCAGATCGGCTCGAGCGCCTTCATCACGAGCCCGACGTCGACCGCCTGCACCGGCAACTCGCCGAAGATCGGGTTGACGTAAGTCGCGAGCGTGCTCGGCCATTGGGCCGCGTGCTTCGGGGTTGCGCCAGCCGGCCTTGTGTGCGGCGATGTAGCGCGCGGCGCATTCCTCGAAAGGTGATCGCCTTGGCGGCATCGAGCTTCGCCTGCCGGCGCACCGCCCGGCGCTGCTCGATTGGGTCGAGGCCGTCGAGACGCAGCTTGCGGCATTCCAGCGCCTTCTGACGCGCCTCGGCGAGGCTGATGGTGTGGGTCGGCCCGAGCCCCATCTCGCGCAGCCTGCCCGCTTCTTTGAAACGGAACACCCAGCTCTTCGCACCGGTGGCGCTGACCTGCAAAAACAATCCACCGCCGTCGCCAGAGTAGCCGCGCCGTTTTGCCTGGGCCACCACCAGCGCGGTTAATTTGCCGATGGTCCTTGCCATCACAGACCCATGTCGCTACCCATCCTAAACAGCCGGATGTTGGCGGACCATGGCGAACGAGTTAAGCGTCAAAATCCTAACAAAGCCCTGTTTTTGCTGGCTTTTATCAGCGGATTTGGACGGCGACGAACAGGTAGTTGGCGGAGGGGATGTCCGCCGATTTATCGGGTTTGATGCTGCGGCATAGTAGCGCCTAGTCCATATCACAAAGTGTTAGCGGCCACGAGTTGTCTTGCTGGTTGCGCACGGTGTGGCACAGTCTGTTCCTGGTTTGGGAACCAAGTTGGGAACAGCAGCCATGCCATCCCGCGCACGCGGTCAATTTACACCCGGTCGGCATCGTGTAGCCGACAATCTCTATCGTGTTGTCGATGCCCGTCGCGACAGCTGGGTTTTCATCTTCCGTTCACCGCTCACCGGCCGGCGGCGTGAGATGGGGCTCGGCCCAGCCGATACAGTCTCGACGGCACGCGCCAGGGAATTAGCTCTCCGTCACCGACTGGCCGTGCTCGAAGGCCGCGACCCGCTCGAGGAGCGACGGGCAGCGCTCCCGAAACGGGAAAACGTGCTGACCTTCCGGCAAGTCGCCGAGCTCTACATCGGCGCGCACGAAAAGAGCTGGCGCAACCCGAAGCATCGCGCGCAATGGCCATCGTCACTGGAAGCCTACGTGTACCCGGTGCTCGGCGACGTCGCAGTAAAGGACGTCGACACTGGCATGATCATGAGGGTGTTAGAGCCAATCTGGCCGATCAAGTCGGAGACGGCAGCCCGAGTGCGCGGCCGTGTCGAGATCGTGCTCAATTATGCGGCGGCGCGGCATTGGCGCCAGGGCGATAATCCGGCAAGGTGGCGGGGGCACATCGAAAACCTATTGCCGCGCCGGTCGAAGGTAAAGCCGGTCATGCACCATGCCGCGGTTGGTTGGCATGAGCTCCCGGCATTGTGGGGCGAGCTCGCGACGCGTGAGGATATCTCCGCGTTAGCATTGAAGTTCACCCTGCTGACCGCGGTGCGTACTGGTGAGGCGATCGGCGCCCGGTGGGGCGAGATCGACCCGGTCAACAAGCTATGGACGGTCCCGGCTGACCGTATGAAGGCCGGCCGGGAATTTCGGGTGCCGTTGTCGACAACGGCGATCGCGGTACTCGACGAGCTCGCGGCAATCAGGCAGGGCGACTACCTGTTTCCGGGAGCCAAAGTCGGTCGACCGGTCAGCAACATGACGATGTTGATGGCATTGCGCCGGCTGCGCCCAGGCATGACGACACATGGCACAGTGCGGAGCGGGTTCCGGGACTGGGCCAGCGAGCATGGCATCGCTGGTGAGGTCGCTGAAGGTTGCCTGGCACACACTATCGAAAACAAGGTCGAGGCCGCTTATCGGCGGGGCGATCTATTGGAGCCGCGGCGCATGGCGATGGAGCGGTGGGCGCGGTTTTTAACCGATCCGGCGCCAGCAACGGGGGTGGTAGCGCTCAAGCGCGCGGGCTGAGCCGATGCCCGCCAAACCGGGCGAAAGGATCCCGCTCGTCCTTTACGGACTCGAGCTGCTGTCCACGCCCATGCGATGCAACGAGCCCGTTGGCGATGCGGATCGGCGCGAGGGGCGTCTGCGGCAGAAGCATGAAGCCGGCGAGATTACCATTCATCACTACGATTACGCGGCCCGAGAATGGCGGAAGGTTGCCCCGCACGACTGGCAAAAGGCCAACTTCGACCGTGGCTATCTGACCGACCCTGACAACGTTGCGTTTGGGTCGATCGCGGTCTGCGTTATCAAGCTGCGGCCGCAAAACGACCATCAGCACCGCATCGAGCTGTTGCACCAGGCGTGGCTGAGCGCCGGCCGCCCTGCTGTCTGGGCGCGCGATAACCCGTCGGGATGGACTACAGCACAGGCCCGTGACGAGGTGCTCAAACGGCACTCGCAGATCGTCTGGCATGACCTGAAGCGGTTTGAGCGCATCCCCGATCCAGCAATAAAGAAGCTGATGTACCGCGTGACCCTCAAACAGCTGTATCGCGAGTTCGGTCTTGCACGGTAGGACATTAATTCCGCAGAAGGCTGCTGATTTGGTCCTACCCGAAAATCGGAAAGGGCACTATTGGAACGGATCGTCTCAATGGAGATGGTCCGATGCTGCTCCCCACCACCAAAATCGACCGCCAGCGGCTGCTTAAGCTGATCGCCGAACTCGACACCGCGAACGATGTCGAAACGACGCTCGCAGTGCGAGAGCTAACCGCACTGCTTGAAGAAGCTGATACGTCATGGACGGCATTGCTGACCCCGGCGACCCGCTTCAATCTCGACGACTTGCCGGCGCTGCTGCGGTGTTCAGACATCTGTCGCAATAACCGTTCGGGTTACCCCGGCCTAGTCCCGCTGTCGCGGGCTGCTTTTTTGGCAGCGGTGGCTGATGGATATATAGATCCGCCCATCAAGCTCGGCTCCAAGGCGGTCGCTTGGCGCCGCGAGGTAATTCTCGATATCATTAAAAACGGTGTACAAGGCCGGCGCCCACGTGGCCGCAAAGCGCTGTTGCGCGAGGCTATCCGTCAGCGCAGCTCAAGACCCGATTTAGCAGCACATCAAGAGTAGCACCCGACCACAACCTCGACCGGCTGGTTTTGAGGCGGGTGCAAAGGCGGCCTGTCACCGCCGTCATACGTCGCAGTCCTCATAAATACCATCAGCTGGTCATACGAACCCGAGGAGGTTTTTATGACCGTACATCATGGAATAGCCGATCTGTTGGCCGCGCTGTCTGCCCCCCGCTCTACGCCGGCATGCCCGAATGCAACTTGGCCGGGTGCTGTTGCGGCACTCGATCTTGGGACCGATCCGGGTTTAGCGCAGGATCCAATGCCAATTATCCTGCCCGGGGCGCTGCCGACGGGGCGTTTCGCGGCCATCGTTGCCAACCCGCCGTGGCCCTACAAAACTTATTCGCACAAGGGCAATGGCCGCAGCGCCGAACCGTATTATGACACGATGGCGCTCGAGCACATCGCGGCGCTGCCGGTGCCGGTGGGGCGGTCCGCGGCAAGCGGACGCCGATCAATGGTGGCGAGAGCGTGGCCGCAAATGACCGGTCCGCAAGTCGTGTCGCATCTGCGGAATTCCCACCAATCACTGGTTAAGGAGGGCAGTCAAAGACCACCCGAAGCACACGATAAGATAAGGGCTGCCGCCCCCTCGACGATCGGCAAGCCCTTAGGATCCTTCTGACATCTAATCAAAAAGGGGAAGCGGTATGGCTAATAATGCGGCGCGCAGCCGTCGTCAACACAACCTAGCCGTTGTTTCGACAAAGACGGATGAAACTGATCAAAGTCGAGAACTACCTGTAAGCAGCAGCCCCGAAAATCAGGGCGCTGCGCAGAAACTTCAGGAGGCAGGACATACAAGCAGCGCTGCTCTAGACGCTTTGCTCGGGAAGGCCGAGGCCCTGGCCAATATCGACAACCGCAACTCGGTGCTCAGTGACGCCCCAGTCAATCTAGAGCATGAGGGCAGAGAGACTTACGAGGAAGAGGAAGAGGCGGCTGGTAGCGGGGCCCGATGGGGCCGCCCCAGTAACCAGGAATATGTTTGGGTGAACTCCGACCCGGCTAACAGCCGGATCCTCAGTTGCGTCAAGGCTAAGAAGGGCGGCGCCGTCTATCCAGTCTCAGCGGGGATGTTGGAGAAGCACCCTGAGCTGCGGCGTCAGGCGCGGCGTTATTTGGTGCGGATGGCGGTCACGTCAGTAAAAGAGGGCAGCGAGGTGATTATGTGGCCGGCGCCGGTGGCCGGGGTTAAGGATGCGCCCAGCGACCCGAGCCATCGGCTAGCTCAGAAAAAGTCGATGGAGGGGTGGTGCCGAACCGAGTGGGACGGGAACAAATTCCAAGCCTATAAGCCTAAAAATCCGGAAAGCTTCGGCCAGCCGAAATGGCCGGACGAGACTTTCGACGACTTGCTTTTGCAAACGATTGACGACGTCGTCGTCAAGGACGAAACGCACGAATTCGCGATCCAGCTGCTCGGCCTTTAATTTTCGACACCGGCTATGGCCGCTTTTATCGCGCTGTTCGCGGCGCTCGGCATTACCGAAATCTGGCTTGTCGATTTCGAGTATGGCACTGGGCCGAACCGGCGGCCGATACCGGTATGCATGGCGGCGCTCGAGCTGATCACTGGCAAGGTCATCCGGTTTTGGATGACCGAGCTGACATCGCTGACCCGGGCGCCGTTCAATGTCGGTAAAGACGCGTTGTTTGTCGCCTACGCCGCCGCCGCCGAGATGGACTGCTTTCTCGAGCTGAAATGGCCGGTCCCATACAACATTCTTTGTATGTGGACCGAATATATCATGGTCACCAACGGGAAACTCAAAAGACCACAAAACAAAACCGGCCTTATTCACGCTCAGACCTACTATCGCCAAGCTGCGATCGCTTTTGAAGAAAAGGAAGAGATGCGCGATCTGGCGCAGTATATTGCGGCCGGCGGCAGTCATACCGACCAAGATCGCCACGATCTTCAGCGCTACAATTTCGAAGACATAGACGGGATGCGCAACCTGATCCCGCCAATGATGGAGGAGGATCTCGCTAGGTTTCATCCGCGGGAAATGTTGCTCAGAGGCCGCGCTACGATCGCCCAGGCGCGAATATACCGCGTCGGCATCTCAGTTGATGCCATGCTCGCCGCGCTCAGCACCCATCGCGCGGCGATTGCGGGTCGTGTCGCGCGTGCGGCTGAGGAAGAGCACGACTGGAAGATCTTTGACGTCGACGGCGCGTTCTCGCATGCCGGTTACGAGGCATATCTGAAGCGTGAAGGCATCAAAATACCGTTTACCGCGACCGGCCAGTCTTCCGTCGCCGATGCAGCCCTAGAAAAGATGGAGGCCCGTCTCGCCGCCGAACAAGGCAAAAACGAAGCTTCCGTCCATAAATACAAGACGTTCAAGGCGCTGCGGGCTACCATCAAGACCTTGGGATCGCTCGATCGGTTCAAAGCTGAAATAAACGAAGACGGGCGCCTGCGGGTTTACGCGAACCCATACGGCAGCGACACACTCCGCAATCAGCCTTCGACCGCGGAACACCCTTTCAGTTGGCCGAAATGGAAGAGGTATTTTCTGAAACCGGAAAGAGGGTACGGACTATTTTATCTCGACGCCAAAGGGCAAGAATTTTTGATCGGCGCCGCGGCATCTGGCTGCCAGCAAATGCTGCATGACTACTATACCGGTGACGTTCATCTCGCAGCTGCCAAGAACCTGTCTCTAGCTCCTCCAGATGCAACGAAGAAGTCGCATCCGACGCAACGGCGGATCGGAAAAGGGACGGTATACGGTCAGGCTTACGGGCAGTCGCCGTACGGCTTGCAGCAGAAGATCGGTGGCTCGCTCGATCGCTCGATTTGGGTGCAGCGGCGATATCGGCGGTCCTATGCGGTTTATTATCAATGGATACAGGGAATTCTCAACGGGCTCAAACTCAAGAAAGGAACCTACTACACGGCAATGGGATCACCGCTGTGGACCGCCGGAAAAAACCGCCGGCAGATGATGAACCACCCGCTGCAAGCCGCCGGCAGCGATTGGCTGCGGCTGGTGATGATCGGATGCACGGAATGCGGCATTGGTATCGCGGCAACGGCGCATGACGCACTCCTCGGGGTATCGCCTCTCGATCGGATCGACCAGGATGTCGAGTGCGTGGAACTCATCATGAAGGCCGCGGCGATTGTTCTCTACGGCAAGCCGGTGCTGGTCGAGCGACAGGTTGTGCGCTGGCCGGATCGCTTCGACCCGAGCGATGACGACGACACAGCCGAGGGCACCTGGAACCTGGTGATGCGCGAGTTGGAGGCGATCCAGGCAACAACCGAGGAGGCTCAAACCGCATGATCGTCGACTTCAAGCGCAACCCGCGTTCCCGCGGCCTGACGGCGGCACAGCGGCTGACCGATATCGGGGTCGAAATGGTCGACCCGTCCGAGCTGGCCGCGATGGAGGCGGCCGACGCGGTCAAGCTGTCCCGGCAAGAGGAACGGCGACAGGCGCGGGAACGAGGTGAAAGCCTCGAAAGGCCGACCAACAAGCGCCAATTCCGTAGATTTGACGAGACATGGGCCGAGGTGTTGCTCGCCGCCGATCCGCCGGTAAGCGCCGCGGTATGGCGGCTTGCTCTGGTGCTATTAGCCGAGGCCGACTTTCATCGCGAGATCCTGATTGCTGACGACGTCTCGGCAGCCGCCCGGCTGGGGCGAAGCCGCAAGCGCGAGACCCTGGAGCGCATGGAGCAGTTAAGGCTAATCAAAGTCGAATGGCGTGGTCAAGGGCGAGCGGCGCGCGTAGTGCCGTATCGTCTCGGCGGACGGCCTAGCCGTAAATGAGCCGCGAAGTGTTCGCAGAACGGGAACCTTTCCCGTCCGCCGAACGGGGCCAACTGTTCGCAGAGCGGGAACCTACCGTTGGCAGAACGGGAACCCGTCCTAAGTACTTATAGAATTCTTATAGGAGTATCTATATTCCTATACCTATAACCATCATTACCCCTCCTTACAGGTCTCTCCCAACCATAGCTAATCGAGAGAGATAGGCTCTTGCACGGTGCGTTTCGGCGTGCCGCCGGCCCGATGACAGGGTGTCGCGACAGCCGCGCTTGACCGCCGCGGCTTATAGGCTTGGTACAGCTGTCGGTTGATCACATCGCCGCCAGCGCCCGCGATCGCCGTTGCGAAAGAGAGGACAAGGGATGATCGATGATCCGTCCGTGCGACTGAAGGGCGAAGATCCGGAAGCGCTGGCGAGCGAAATCGTGAAGGTGTGTCGCAAACCCCCATCGTTATGATCTTGGACGTGTTGGCCACGATCGTTGCCGATGTCGTTGCTTCCACGTCCGACGACGCGGGCCGGCGGACGTGATGCCGAGGCATTTTACGACAATCTCGCCGCCGAATTGGCTATGCGAGGGTACCCAACCCCTATCTCGCCGGTGCGATGGAAGAATGTTTTCGCGGTATATCCGGCTTCGGTCTGTCCGGGCTGCGGCGGCACCCGGTTTAGCAAACTCGGCGCGGACGTGACCGAGATCTTAGAGAGGATCCCGGCCCGCCTCAAAGTGATCCGCCATATTCGGCCCAAGCTCAGCTGCCGCTGCTGCGAGCGCATCGTGCAAGCGCCGATGCCCGATCTGCCGATCGAGAAGGGGCGGCCGGGGCCGGGTCTGGTCGCCAATGTCGTGATCAACAAATATCTCGACGGGCTGCCGCTCTACCGCCAATCGGCGATCCTGGCGCGCGAGGGCATCGAGATCGAGCGCGCCACCCTGGCCGACTGGGTCGGGCATGCCGCCTGGTGGGTGACGCCGCTGGCCGAGTTGATCGGCGCCCATGTCCTGGCGGCGCCAATCATCCACACCGACGACACGCCAATAGCGGTGCTGGCGCCGGGCAACGGCAAGACCCGGACCGGGCGGCTGTGGACCTATGTCGTCGATGAGCGGCCCTGGCAAGGCGGGCGGGCCCCCGCCGCCTATTACCGTTTCAGCCCCGATCGCCGCGGTGAGCGGCCGCGCGATCATCTGGCCCGCTTTCGCGGCGTGATCCAGGCCGACGCCTTTAGCGGCTATCATGCCCTGACGCGACCAGCATCTGTCAGCGATCGGATTGGCCGAGGGCCGCCGCCGCTGATCCACGCGGCGTGTTGGGCACACGCCAGGCGCAAATTTTACGACGTGTTCGAGGCAACCAAATCGCCGATCGCCGAGGAGGCGCTCAAACGGATTGGCGAGCTCTACAAGATCGAAGCCGAGATTACTGGCCAGTTGGCCGAGGCCCGGCTGGCGGCGCGACAGTGCCGTGCCGTGGCGATCCTCAACGCGTTGCGCGACTGGCTGACCGTACAGCGCCGCCGGTTGTCAGCAAAGAACCCGCTCGCCAAAGCGATCCAATACGCACTCAGCCGCTGGGAAGCACTGAGCCACTATGCCGGTGATGGCCGGCTCGCGATCGACAATAATGTCGCCGAGCGGGCACTGCGCGGTATCGCCGTTACCCGCAAAAATTTCTTGTTCCTTGGATCCGACGCCGGCGGCGAGCGCGCCGCAATCCTCTACACCGTGCTGGAAAGCGCCAAACTCAACGGCCTCGATCCGCAAGCCTGGCTCAGCGACGTGATCGATCGCATGGCCAACGGTCACCCGATCAACCGGCTCAGCGAACTGCTGCCGTGGAACTGGCAGCCCAAAATCGCCACCCTCGCCGCCTGAGCGGCCACCAGCTGACGCTTACTCAGAAAAAGGCTAACTGCGCAGTCGGAATTCACCAGCACGAGGCGGCGATCGAGCGGTTAGCAAACTCATTGTCGAGACCAAAGGGCGTCTCGCCGCACTCACGACTGAAGCTAGACCAGATGTCCGTGGAGGCGGTAGCCGGTTGAGGTGGCCCGCCTCGAAGTGTCGAGTAAGGCGTGTAGCAACGCTACGGGGGTTGCTCCGATGGAGGAGCCTATCCCCAGGCACTGAACGAGGCGGACCATGACGGATCTTACGCTTTTCATCGGCTTGGACGTACACAAGAAGACGATTTCGGTGGCGCTGGTCGAGGGGGCAGCGGGCGCTGCGGTGCGGTTCTACGGCACGATCGCGAATACACCGGATACGGTGCGCGGGCTTTGCAAGAAGCTGTCGAAGGACGGGCAGCAGCTGCACTTCTGCTACGAGGCTGGGCCGTGCGGGTATGGCGTGCAGCGTCAACTGACGCGGCTTGGGCATCGCTGCGATGTGGTGGCGCCGGCGCTGATCCCGCGCAAGGTCGGCGACAGGGTGAAGACCGACCGGCGCGATGCGATGATGCTGGCGCAGACGTTGCGCGCCGGGCAACTGACGGCGGTGTGGGTGCCGGACGAGGCGCACGAGGCGATGCGGGATCTGGTGCGGCTACGGGCCCAGGCGATGCGCGATCTGCGCAAGACGCGCCAGCAGCTGCTGAGCTTCCTACTCCGCCACGGCCTGGTCTCGCCTTACGGACATTGGACCAAGATGCATCGGCGCTGGCTGGGCGAACTCGTCTTTGCGCACCCGGCTCAGCATCTGGCGCACGAGGAGATGCTGCAACGGATCGAGCGGGCAGCAATACGAGAACTGAGTTGAAGCGTAGACGTACAT
>CAVWOD010000020.1:0-153098 GCA_963756355.1 uncultured Acidobacteriota bacterium
AACCACGCCGAGCCAAATTTATTGCGGTTATTTCCGAGACGCAATACCAGGGCAGCAGCCAAAAACGGCAGACGGCACAATTTTACTCGGAACTTGCGGCAACTCCGTGGGCCGCTGCGGTGCGGGCGTGGAGATCGCGCAACGCGAGTAACTCCTTCTCTGAAGGTTTCGGAGTGATTTCGAGATTCGCGGCGACTCGAAGCGGCCATGCCGTGGCTGCTTTAATCTGTTCCACGGCCGCACCGGGATGCAGCGAGGTGAGCACAAGTTCCCGGGAGATTGGATCAGAAACCAGAATACCCAGATCGGAAATGACGGTGGTCGGCCCCCGGCCACGGCCCTGAGATGAACCGTTTCCGGATTGGCGATCCGAAAATCCGGAAGAAGTTACAAAATCGAGTTTATCAACGAAAGACCGTTTGCTGTGTTTGAGAATAATGGCGACTTCTTTCGCGGCAGTGGCGATTTCCGGAGCGCCGCCCGCGCCGGGCAAGCGGACTCGAGGGGCGCAATAGGTGCCGCCGATCACGGTGGTATTAATGTTTCCGAATTTATCGATCTGGGCGGCGCCGAGAAAACCGATATCGACGCGGCCTCCCTGAAGCCAATAACGAAAAATTTCCGGAACGGAAACCACAGTATCGGCGGTTTCGGCGAGTTCACCGTCGCCAATCGAAAGCGGCAAGACGCTGGGCTTGGCGCCGATGGTTCCGGATTCGTAAATCAAAACCACATCGGGAGCGTGAGTGATGCGGGCGAGATTCGCGGCGGCGCTGGGCAAGCCGATTCCGACAAAGCAGACGGTGCCGTTTTTGAGTTTGCGGGCCGCGGCGATGGTCATGATTTCGATGGGTGAATAGGGCAGCTCAGTCACGGCTGTTCACCTTGGCAACGGATTCGATGCTGCGCCGGTAACTTGCAAAATCGGGGGTGCGCAGAATGTGCTGCTCGATCCAGGCGAGGAAGGTATCGCGATCGCGGGAAATGGCGTCCCAGGCCATGCAGAAAGCGTTGTCGCGCTTGTAATAGCCGTGAGCGTAAGAGGGATGAGCGCCGCCGGGCTCAACGGAGATGGCGGAGACGACCCAAGCAGGCAAGACGCAGGAATTGACGGAGGCTTTGAAATCGTCCACAACTTCCTCGACCGTCACGATCAGTTTTTTGGCGGCGAGGGCCGCCTCTTTCTGGACGCCAATGATGCCGTAAATCAGGACATTGCCTTTGCGATCGGCTTTTTGGGCATGAATGATGGTCACATCGGGATTGATGGCTGGAGTGGCCGTGAGCACTTCACCGGTGAAGGGACAAGTGATGGACTGGATCTTTTTGTTGTATTTGGGCAACTCGGAGCCCACGTAACCGCGTGTGACGGCGAAGGGCAAGCCGGATGCACCCGCTTGATAACGCGCCGCCATATCGGCATGGCTGTGCTCCTGGATTTCGAGAGGAACGGGCCAACCTTTTTGGATGGCATCGCGAAAGCGGTGCAACGAACCCACTCCGGGATTGCCGCCCCAGGAGAAAATCAGACGGGATGCGCATCCCATTCCGATCATCTGGTCGTAGATCAGGTCCGGGGTCATGCGGACGAGAGTGAGATTCCGGCGGCGCTGGCGAATTACTTCATGGCCAGCGGCGAACGGGATGAGGTGAGTGAATCCTTCGAGCGCGACGATATCCCCGTCGTGAACAAGTTCGGACACCGCTTCGCGCAGTGGAACGAAAGCTGGCATTTCCCCCCTCGCAGCCAAAGTTCCCGCAGTGGTTCGCCCAGTGACGCTTTGCCCGGCACGGCACGCTGCCGGGCATCTCATTAAAGGCACACAGGCAGGAGTGCCTGTGCTACCAAACCACTGCCGCGAAACAGGCAACTGCCGCCGGGCGAGCAGGCGATCCCGAAGGAATCTATGCAACGGGAGGGGCGGGAAGTCAAGGCCGATTATCGAAATAGCGTGCGTATATCGGACGCATCGTGTATGCTCTGCGGCTTCTGGAACTGAGGTGAAGGACATGCCAACGCCTCGCTCGGAATTTCCAGCGGTCCCGGTAAAACAGGATCGCCCCACGACACAAACGATTCGACCTCCGGAAAAACCCATTGCGCCGTCCGAGCAGATTGACGCTTTGACGGGTGATCCCAACTTCATGACCTCACTGGCTCGAGGGCTGGCGGTAATCCAGGCTTTTTCCGAGCGGAAAACTCAGCAGACCATTTCCCATTTGAGCGGCAAGACCGGCCTTTCACGCGCGGCGGTGCGCCGTTGTTTATACACGCTGGTGAAACTTGGGTTTGCCGGCTCCGATGATGGACGGCATTTTTTTCTGCGGCCGCGAATTTTGACACTGGGCCATTCCTATATTTCGTCGATGCCGCTGGCGACGGCGGCGCAGCCCGTGTTGCAACACGTAAGCCGCTTGCTGCATGAATCCTGCTCGATCGCGACACTGGAGGGAGACGAGATCGTCTACATTGCGCGGGTGAACGTGACCCGGATCATGTCGATTGATTTGGGGGTGGGAAGCCGGTTGCCGGCGTCCTGCACGTCGATGGGGCGGGTGCTGCTGGCGAATTTGCCGGCGGAAGAAGTGGAGGCATATCTGGAGCGCGTGAAATTCACTCGCTATACCGAACGCAGCGTTACGACCGCTGAAAAATTGCGGCAGGTGCTGGGCATGGTAAAGCGGAGCGGATTTGCGATTGTGGATCAGGAACTGGAAGTGGGATTGCGGTCGATGGCTGTGCCGATTCAGAGTCCGAGTGGAAGGGCGGTGGCAGCGCTGAATGTGGGGACCCATGCGCAGCGGGTGTCGATCCAGAATTTGCAGACGAAGTTTCTGCCGCATTTGCGGGCAGCGGCTCAGGAATTGAGCATGTTGTTGAGGTGAGGGGGATTGGTGAATGGAACTGTTGTGGCGAGTTCGAATAGCGGCGGGGAAAAAGGCGCTGCTGCTTGGCGGTGGAAGGTTACTCGGGATTCCTCGCCCGAGGTGCGGGCTCGGAATGACGGCGGGGTTCGGGCCGCGGCGAGGAAAGAGGGCGCGGCTGAAGCCGGCCCCTACAGAGACAAAAACAGAGAGCGCGGCTCCCCGACCAAAAGCGTCGGGGCACAAAAAGCGTGAAAGCCGGCCCCTACAGCACCTAAGAAATCATCGGGACAAGAAAGCCGGGCCCTGCATTCCATGGATGGCCGGGCGGGGGGAATAAATTTGGAGCGTAGAGGATGACGACGGGGGAATCGCGGAGGTACGAGCGGACGCTTGTCGTCATTTTGTTTTTTTCGTGGGGGACGGTGTTTCTGGACAGGATGTCGCAGCTTTACCTGGCACCGTACATCGCTCCCGAATTTCATCTAACGCACGAGCAAATCGGAATGCTGGCGTCAGTGCTGGCGGTGACCTGGGCGCTTTCGACGCTGGTGTTTGGAGCGATTTCGGACCGGTTCGGGCGGCGGCGAATTTTGATCCCGGCGGTATTCGCGTTTTCACTGCTCTCGTGGCTTTCGGGAATCGTGCACAGCTACCACCAACTGCTGCTGGTGCGGGGGTTGATGGGAATCGCGGAGGGACCGGCGTGGTCGATTATGACGGCGCTGATTGAAGAATCTTCGGATGAATCGCGGCGGGGACGGAATATCGGAATCGTGGTGAGCGCGGCGGCGCTGGTGGGGTTGGCGGTTGCGCCGGTGCTGACGACGCAGATCGCGGCGCGGTTTGGATGGCGCTGGGCGTTTTTCGTGGCGGGGATTCCAGGATTTGTGATGGGGATGCTGATCTGGAAATTTGTGAGAGAACCGAGACGGGACAGCGAACGGGCGTTTCATGGTCACGCGATTCGATTCAAGGATTACCTCTCGATATTGCGTTACCGGAATATCTGGCTGTGCTGCGCGGGGGCTTCCGGATTCATCTCCTGGTTATTTTTGGAGAACGTGTTCGCGCCGCTGTACATCACGGAAGTGGCGCATCAACCGGCAACGACGGCGGGATTTCTGCTGGGAGCTTCGGGACTGGGGAGCTTCTGTTTCGGGCTGTTGCTTCCGGCGCTCTCCGACCGATGGGGGCGAAAGCCGGTGCTGCTGTTGATGGCGGGGATGGCGACGTTTGTGCCGCTGTCACTTCTGGTTTCGCCGCTTTATTCCTACCCGTGGCTGCTGGCGGGGATCGTGTTCTTGATGAATACGAGCCAGGGAATTCCGGCGTTGATGCTGGTGCTGGTGCCGACGGAAAGCATTCCGGCGCAATTTGCGGCGACGGCGATCGGGTTGACGACGCTAACGGGAGAATTGGTGGGGGCGACGCTGGCGCCGGTGGTGGGAGGAGCGCTGGCGCAATTGCACGGGCTGGCGGCGCCGCTGCTGATGTCCGCGGGAGGGACTGTGGTGGTGTTTCTGGCGACGCTTTTTTTGAAAGAGACCGCGCACATTCGAAGGGAGCAGGGAGAGTTGGCGGCGGCGAGCGGCGATTGAGCGGGAATAAGAATTGCGTGGAAGCGAAAATGATTTGAAATAAGCGGAGGAATGGGATGAGCGCGAAAAGACCGGTGGTTTTGTACGGAGCGAATGGATTCTCGGGGCGGCTGGTGGCTGAATTTTTGCGCGAATACAACGTGCCATTTATCGCCGCGGGAAGAAGCCGGGCGAAAATCGAAGAGGTGATGAACCACGTTCCGGGGAACGAGACGGCGGACTACGAAATCGTCGAAACGGCGGGCAGCGTGGACGATTTGGCGAAACTGTTTACGGGGGCAAAAGTGGTGTGCAATACGGTGGGGCCGTTTCTTTATCACGGGCGGAGAGTGGTGGAAGCGAGCCTGAAAGCGGGTTGCCATTATTTGGATATTGGAGGCGAGCAAGGCTGGCTGCGCGAAGTGGAAGAAAACTGGGGGCCGAAATTTGCGGAGCGCGGGCTGCTGGTGGCGCCGGCGACGGCCTATATGTCCACGCCGAGCGACATTGCGGCGCGGATGTGCCTGGAACACGCGAACATCGACACGCTGGAAATTATCACGATGTTCAACGGGATACCGACATTTGGATCGACGCAGACAATTTTCGCGGCGATTCCCACCGAGGCTTATTACCTGGAGCAGAATCGCTACAAGCCGTGGCCGCGCGCGACCGCGCATGAAGCCGTGGTTCCGGGAATGTTGCGCACGCAATTGGTGCTGGCGTGGGGCGGATTTCCGCATCCGGTCTGGTACAAAAATCACCCGCAGATTGCGAATGTGAAGAGTCTTGGCGGAATTTTTGACCGGCAGATCATGGAAAACGTGCTGGCGACGGAAAAATATTATGAGAAGGAAATAAGTCCGCTGCCGAAGGAGGAGCAAACGCGCAAGCTGGCCGAGATGGCGAATTCGGTGCAGGCGGGAACGCCTCCGCGGGAAAATACGCGGGAGCAACGGACTGTGGATGTGGTGGTGGGGCGGGGGTCGACTGATTTTGCGCAGTGCGTGATTTTCGGGACATGCTGCTACCGGCAGACAGGATTGCTGCAGGCTTATGCCGCTCATAGCCTGGTGCATGCGGCGCCGCGGAAAACGGGATTTGCTTCGGCTTCGGAGGCGTTTGGGCATCGGGAATTGTTGAGAGTTCTGGAAAGCCATGGGCTGGCCAAGGCGCGGATGAATTGATGGCCGGTGGTGGGAGAAAGCTGGGCGGGATTCACAGGGCGCTTCAGGGGCTTCCCGACCCAGATCGTCGGGACGCAGAAAGCGCGAAAGCCCAACTTTTTGGGGAGATGCAATTTCGGAGCCGAGGAGTCGCAGGGGCAACTCGGTCTTGGTTGTTGCGAGGCGTGACCGTAAGTGGCCATGTGGTCGAAAAGAAAGATGCCACCCTGAAGGGTGGCGCTACACGGCCACTTCTCGTCGGCGTGCGCACTGGCTGCAAAGCTCCGACTCCCTAAAAACGATCAATGGAAGATGCACGAGTTGTGCCGCGGCATGATTGGATCGGACTGAAATCGCATGCAGGCAATCGCATATTTCGATAAAGGAGCGGAGGCGCACCCGGAGCGGATCGCGCTGGTGGATGGCGGCGCGCGGTATTCGTACCGGGAGCTGAAGGAATGCACGCGCGCGATCGCGAGAGCGATGTGGGCGAGCGGATTGCGAGTGGAAGCCGAGGAGCGAGCGGCGATTTATTCGATCAATGATGCGCGGGTGATGTGCTGCATGCTGGGCTTGATGCGCGCGGGCGGCGTGTGGGTGCCGATCAATTATCGAAACGCGCTGGATGCGAATGCGCAGTATATGGAGTACGCGGGGACGGCCTGGCTTTTTTATCACAGCAGTTTTGCGGAGCAGGTGAACGAGATCCGGAGGCGGGTGCCGACTTTGCGGCATCTGGTTTGCATCGATGCGGAAGACGGCGGGAACCCTTCGCTGGAATCATTTATGAAGCGCGGAGAGGGCGTGGAGGAGATTGAATGGGGAGACGCGCGGGGAAATCTGGACCGGCTGGTTGGGCTGGTTCCTACTGGAGGAACTACCGGGGCGGCGAAAGGCGTGATGGTGACGAGCCTGGCGTGGGGAACGATGACGGAAATGGCCAGCCACTACTGGAGAGGCGAAGTGGCTGAACCGGTGTGCCTGAGCTCGGCGCCACTTTCGCATGCGGCGGGGGTGGTGGCGTTTGCGATGACGACGCTGGGAGCGACAAACGTGGTGATGCCGGGGTTTGATGCGCTGGAAGTTTTGCGGAATATTGAACGGCATCGCGTGACGCATTTGTTTTTGCCGCCTACGGCGTTTTATTCGCTGCTCGCGCATCCCGAAGTGGGTAGATTCGATTACTCAAGCTTGCGGGTCTTTTTGCTGGCCGGTTCGCCGGTAGCGCCGGAGAAGTTAAAGGAAGGAGTGAAAATTTTCGGGCCATGCATTTGCCAGAGCTACGGGCAGACGGAAGCGCCGATGCTGATGACTTTTCTGGATTCGAAGACAGTTGCCAGAGCAGCCGGTGGCGATCATCCGGAACGATTGCGAAGCTGCGGCAGGCCGACTTCGGCGGTGCGGCTGGCGGTGATGGATGACGCAGGGAAATTGCTTGGGCCTGGGGAGGCGGGAGAGATTGTGGCGCGGGGGTCGCTGGTGACGGCGGGTTATTTTAATCTTCCGGATGCGACCGCGGAAATTCGGGCGCATGGCTGGCACCATACGGGAGATGTGGGCTACCGCGACGAGGACGGATACTTTTATATCGTGGACCGGAAGAAAGACATGATCATCACCGGCGGGTTCAATGTATTCTGCGCTGAAGTGGAGGCGGGAGTGATGCAATTGGCGCAAGTGAGCGAGTGCGCGGTGATCGGAGTGCCGGACGAAAAGTGGGGCGAAGCGGTGAAGGCGATTGTGGTGCTGCGGGTGGGCGCGGCGTTGAGTGAGGAAGATATCGTGGCGCACTGCAAGGCTTGCCTCGGTGGGGTGAAGGCGCCTAAGAGCGTGGAATTTGTGGAAGAGATTCCGAAAACACCGGCGGGAAAGGCGGACAAGAAGTTGCTTCGGAAACCTTACTGGGAAGGAAGGTCACGTAGCGTTCACTAAATAGATTGCGTGTGGGGCGAGAGATTGGCGGATGGCGAATCGAGTGGTGAAAGACGACGTATACATTTTGGGGATTTACAGCACACCCGTGGGGCGGTTCTTGGATAAGTCCGCCAAGGATCTGGTGCGGGCTGCATATCTAGGCGTGCTGGAAGACGCACGAATGGACGGCGGTGAGAATCGGGAAGCAATCGGGCATGTGTGGTTCAGCAACATGATGCTGGATTTTTGGGGGCAGCCGAACGTGCGGGGGCAAGTGTGCTTGCTGCCGCTGGTGGAGGAAGGATTGCTGCCCAGCGGTGTGGCGACGACGAACGTGGAAGCGGCATGCGCGAGCGCGAGCCTGGCCTTCAACGGCGCGTGGAAGGACATTTTATCCGGACAGTGCGAACTGTCGCTGGCGATTGGGATGGAAAAGATGTACGACCCGACGCGGCGGGCGGAATTTTTTGTAAGGCTGGAGAAGGGGACTGATTTTCTCGATCCTCAAGCATGGATCGAACTCTACGAGCGGATGGCTGCGGAATGCGGATCGCGGTTTGAGAGAAGCCCGGACCGGTCGATTGCGATCGACATTTATGCGCTGTGGGCTAAAACGCATATGGCGCGTTACGGAACTACGGCGCGGCAGATCGCCAGCGCCGCGGCGAAAAATCATACGAATTCGGCGGGAAATCCGCGGGCGCAATATCGTTTTCCGATGGATGTGGATGTGGTGCTGGCGGACCGGATGGTGAGCGAACCACTCACGCGGGCGATGTGCGCGCCGATTGGCGATGGAGCGGCGGCCGCGTTGCTGTGCTCCGGTGGTTTTCTGTGGAGCTTGCCTGCGGAGGCTCAGCGGCGGGCGGTGAAAATTCGCGGGCACGCGGTGGCTGGGGGGCGGTTTTATGCGACTTGGGAGGATGAGCGAGCGCCGGTGCTTGCGGCGAAGCGCGCGTTCCAGATGGCGGGGATGAAACCTTCGGATATTGATTTGGCGGAAGTGCATGACGCGACTTCGTTCGCGGAAATTCACCTGATCGAGGATTTGGGATTTTGCGCGCGGGGGGAAGGCGGGCCGTTTACGGAGTCGGGCGCTACAAAACGAGATGGTGAAATCCCGGTGAATGCTTCGGGAGGATTGGTTTCACGCGGGCATCCGATCGGGGCGACGGGATTGATGATGCTGAATGAATTGTGCCTGCAATTGCGCGGGGAGGCGGGGGAGATACAGGTTGCGGACGCGCGCGTGGCGCTGGCGGAAAATGGCGGCGGGTTGGTGGGGAATGATCTGGCGGCGTGCGCGGTGACGATATTGGAAGCTGCATCCTGATTGGAAATGCCAGCGGTGGGGCACGTGATCCAAGCGTGAAAGCAGTTTCCGGATTCCTCACTTCGTTCGGAATGACGCCGGGCGGCGTGCGCGGATTAAAGTGAGTTTCTAGTGCGTAAGGATTTGGAAATTAAGGGGAGCGACATCCAAACAACTCTTACTGTTCCGAAGACCGGCGGGATTCCGACTACCAAAGTGCGCGTGGTGAAGTGGCTGAAGCGGGTGGGGGAGCCGGTTGCAATTGGAGAGGCGGTGGTGGAACTCGAAACGGATAAGGTTAGTTATGAACTGGAATCGACGGCGGCGGGAGTGTTGATGAAGATTTTTGCGGAGGAGAAGTCGGAGGTTCCGGTGGGTGAGGGGCTTTGCGAGATTGAGAGCCTAAACCGAGCTAGATAGGCAGCGCGCTGCGTTCAGTAAAAGATTGATTTACCGCAGAGGCGTCTATGAAAGCGTCGGTGTTGTCAACAGACACCCGTGCGGTGACGAGTTTGTGGCTCGTTGTTTTATCCACAGGATCTTTTCGCTGGCCGACCAAGGCTCGCTTCCTTCGAATCCTGCGGTGGTTTGCTCCACCAGCCATCTATTCGGTCTGAACCGCGACCACGATTCACTGCGAACTCCCTCCTAGCTGCGGAGGGAGGCAGGGTGCCCAATCACAGAGTCGATGAGTGCACCAGCCTCTGCCCGAGCGGCCCTGCATCGGAGCCAGCAGCTGCGGGGGCGTTTTTCGCTTCGAATTCCCGCAACCGCCAGTACAACTTCACCGCCAACTTCCTGGCCACCGCCACGGCGGCGATCTTGCGTCCGCGGCGGAAGGCCAGCCGCCGATAGACCCGCTGTAGTTCCGGATCTTTCCGTACGGCCACCCAAGCCGCTTCGACCAGCAACCAGCGCATCATGCGGTTGCCCTGCTTGCTGATGTGGCCGAATCGCTGCGTCCCGCCGCTGCTGCGTTCGCGGGGATTCAGGCCCAGGTAGCTGGCCACCTGTTTCCCGCGACGAAAACGCTTGGCCGTTCCCAGCGTCAGAACGAACGCCAGGCTCACAATCGGGCCGACGCCGTCCTGCTGCATCAACTCGACCGCGTCGTTGCGAGCGCGAGCTTGCTGCTCGACCTGCCGGGTGAGGTCGGCGATCTGTTCGTCCAAGCCGTCCAATAGACGCAGCAGGTCTTGCCGGCGCTGGGCCGCCCAGCGGTCCAGCGGCAGGGATTCCAACTTCTGTGTTCCCGCCTGCGTCCAGAAGCGCGTGCGGGGAAAGATCCCCTGGCTGCGGGCCAGTGCCGAAAGTTGGTTACGTACCTGCGTGCGCCATCTCACCAGATGGTGGCGATGCACGAGCAGTTGACGCGAGTCCCGCTCGGCCGGTGTGGGAATCCAGATGCTTGGGAAACGATTGCTGAGCAGCAATTCCAACAACTGCCGCGCATCCCGCGCATCCGTCTTCTGCTTCCGCACCACCGAAGCCCGGATCGTGGCCGGATCGCCCACCTGCAACCGGTGCCCGCAGCGGTCCATCAGCCGCTCGAACCACTGCGCCGTACAGCTGGCCTCCATCCCGATGCACGCCCCACGCGGCAGCGACTCGTAGAACGCTTCGGCTTCCTTGGTCTCGTGGCTTAGCCGCCGCTCGATCACCTCGCCCGTCTCCTCGTTCATTGCCGCGACCTGCTGATAGCGCCCATGAAAATCACAACCTATAATCCACATGAGTCGGCTCCTTTCTTGCGAGCCTTGGTCGGTTAGCGCTGCCAAGTGTACTCGCTCGCAAGGAGCCGACGCTTTCATGGCATCACAGAGGGCGCAGAAGGAAATAGCGGATAACGAATTCGGATTTTTGGAATGACGGGTGACACAGATTGCAGGGCGGTGGAATTATCAGGAGCGGATGATGCAAAACAGCCAGGAGACTGGAAGCGCGGGGAAAACGCCAATCGGGAGATTGGCGTTCCCGGGGAAGGAAAAGTTGGGTTGGATGTATGCGCAGATGGTGCGGATTCGGGAGTTTGAGGAGCGGGTGAAGCGGACGTTTGTGGAACATCCGGGAGCGATGCGCGGGCATACGCATCTGGCGGATGGTGCGGAAGCTAGCATTGTAGGGGTCGCTCGCGACTCGGCACGAAACGGATCTGGCGATGCCGAGTTACCGGTGCCATGGGTATCCCATTGTGCAGGGCAGTTCGACGAAGCGAATGATGGCGGAGCTTTATGGGAGGAAGGACGGGCTGTGCGGGGGATTTGGCGGGTCGATGCATCTGGCCGATCCGGCGCATCATTTTCCGGGAACTTCCGGGATTATCGGACAGAGCATCGCGCATGCTACGGGAGCGGCGCTGACGGCTCAGGTGAAAAATACGGGGCAAATCGTTTACTGTTTTTTTGGCGATGGATCGTCGAAGCAAGGGGCCTTTTACGAATCGTTGAACATGGCCGCGGTGTGGAAATTGCCGATCGTGTACGTTTTGGAAAACAACGAGTATCAGGCTTACACGCATATCAGTTTGGAGGACGCGAATTATATTGCGGGCGATCCGCTTTCGAAGAAGGCGCAGGCGTTCAGCATTCCGGGCGCCACGGTGGATGGAACGGATGTGCTGGCGGTGTATGCGGAAGTGGGGAAGGCGGCGGAGCGGGCGCGAGCGGGCGATGGTCCGAGTTTGATTGAATCGAAATTTTACCGGTTGAGCGCGCACGGCAATGCGATCACTGTGCCTCCGGTGCCGACCCAGTTTCCCGATCATGAAGCGGTGGGAGTATATGGAAACAAGGCGGAGTACCTAGCGGCGCGGGCGAACGATCCGAATCTGAAATTCCGGGCACAACTGATCAGCGATGGAGTGTTATCGGAAGAGGATGCCAAGCGGATCGAAGAAGCGGCGCGCGCCGAAATGGACGAAGCCGTGAAGTTTGCGCTGGCCAGCCCGTTGCCGGCGCCGGAAGAAGCAACCCAGCACGTTTTTGCATAGGAGGGATCGAAAATGGCGCGCGAGATGATGTACGGCGAAGCGATCGCGGCAGCAATCATGGAAGAAATGCAGCGCGATCCCAATGTTATTTTTTACGGCCAGAACCTGGGGATGACGGAGCGCGATCCAATGCTGAAAATGTTCGGCAAAAATCGCGTGCGGATCACGCCGATTTCGGAAACGGCGGAAATCGGAATCGCGGTTGGCGCGGCGATGACGGGCCTGCGGCCAGTGGTGGAATTGTGGATGAGCGAATTCATGCTGGTGGCGATGGACCAGGTGATCAACGAAGCGCCGCGCATGCGGTATATGTCGGGCGGGCAGGTGAAAGTGCCGTTGGTGCTGAAGGCGGGATATGGATTTGCGGCGGGATGGGCGGGGCAGCATTCGAATTGCGTGTATCACACGATGATGGGGATTCCGGGATTAAAGGTGGCGCTGCCTTCGACTCCGGCGGATGCCAAGGGTTTGTTGGCTGCGGCCATTCGCGACGAAAACCCGGTGGTCTATTTGCATCACTACATGTTGACTCTCGAGAAAGGTGAAGTGCCGGATGGCGAATTCGTGATTCCGTTTGGAGTTGCGGATGTGAAACGCGCCGGGACGGACGTGACGATTGTGGCGACGGGATGGATGGTGAAGAAGTCGCTGGCCGCTGCGGAACAGCTTGCGGCGGAAGGGATCAGCGCGGAAGTGATCGATCCGCGGACGCTGGCTCCGCTGGATGTGGAAACGATTGTGGAATCGGTGAGGAAGACCGGAAGACTAGTGCTAGTGGACCAGGCGCCGCGCCACTCATCCGCTGCGGTGATTATTGCGGGGGAAATTGCCGAGCACGGATTCCGGTATTTGAAGGCGCCGGTGAAGATGGTGACGGCGATGGATACTTCGATTCCTTACAGCGAGCCGCTGGAGAATTATGTTTTGCCGGATGAGAAGAAGATTGTGCAGGCGGTGAAATCAGTGGTGGCGAAGCAGGCGGTTGGGGCGTAAGGAGTGGATTGGTCTTGGGGACGCAGCTGATTCCAGACTGGATTGTTACCACTCGGGATCCCTCACCCGGATACTTCACCGGGATTCCCTTCGACAGGTTCAGGGTAAACGGGATGACAGAGAAAGCAAATCACGCTGTCGGATGAGAGGGAGATTGTGCAGATCTTTTATAGCGCGAAAAGGTAGACACAGCCAGGAGTGGCTGTGCTACTTGGGGGCTGATTATTTTGGAGCGGGGGACTTGGCTTCGTCCATGGATTGGTGGGCGCGCTGAATTACGTAGGCGCGGATTGCTGCAGCGTCGTTGTGAGTGAGTTCCTTGGAGAAGGAGACCATTCCATTTGGTTGGAGAAGGCCATCCAGGACTATGTCGAACCACTGGTCGTCCGCAAGAGCGCTGGAATAGCGCAAGTCTGGCAGGACGCCGCCACTGACTACGGCATCGCCGTGGCAAGCGGAGCAGTAGGTTTGGAAAAGCATTTGGCCCTTTTGAAGGGTGGCTGGGGTGGCTTTTAGCGGCGGAGGATTCAAGACGGACGGCTCCAACTCGGGCAACGGAGGCAGGGTAGCTTTTCCTCCCAGCTTGAAGACGAGCATGCGGCTGACGTTGCGCACCTTGCCGGATTTGAACGAAATTTCTCCGGTGGCGAGAGGGAATACGCCTCCCCAACCGGCGAGAACGGCGACATATTGTTCGCCCCTTACGGTGTAGGAGACAGGGCCGGCCATGATTCCTGTCTGGCCTGGGTGTGACCAGAGTTTTTCTCCGGTGTCCGCACGGTAGGCCTCAAAGTTTCCAGCGGCGGTACCCTCGAAAACCAAATTGCCGGCGGTGGAAAGAACGCCACCATTCCACGGGCCGGGTCGGTCGACGCGCCAGACTTGTTTCTGCTGGACTGGATCCCAGGCCAGAAGATGGCCTTTGATGCTGTCGAGTATGAATTTCTTGATCTTGGGGTCCTGCGGCAATTCCGCGGCGACTATGTCGATGCCGTAATTGGCGGCGAGCTTCCTGTTTTGAAAATGTTGTTCCGACTTATATTCGAAGCCGGCATCCTGAACGGGAATATAAACCAAATGAGTGAGCGGGCTGTAAGACATGGGATGCCAGTTATGCGCGCCCAAGGGGCCGGGGACGATGGGTGCGGGAGCCTTGCCAGGGTATCGTGCGATGGGCGTCTCGATGGGACGGCCGGTCTTCATATCCACGCCGGTGGCCCAGTTGATCTGGGTGTAGGGCTTGGCGGAAATCAGCTCTCCGGTGGCACGGTCTAGAACGTAGAAGAATCCATTCTTCGGCGCATGAAAAAGCAACTTGCGTGGCTGACCGTCCAAAGCGATATCGGCCAGGACGATCGGCTGTGCGGACGTGAAATCCCACATATCGCCGGGAGTTTCCTGGTAATGCCACACGTATTCTCCGGTGTCCGGTTTGAGGGCCACGATTGAAGCGATGAACAGATTATCGCCGCCTTTAGGACTGCGAACTCCACGATCCCATGGGCCGCCGTTGCCGACTCCGATATAAAGGAGATCCAACTCGGGATCGTAAACGATGGAGTCCCAAACGGTTCCGCCCCCGCCCAGCTTCCACCATTCTCCGGTCCAGGTTTTCGCGGCTTTTTCGAGAGCGGGACTTTCAAAGGGCTTTGAAGGATCACCAGGCACCGTGTAGAAGCGCCAGACCAAGTTTCCGGTTTCGGCGTCATAGGCGGAGACATAACCGCGCACTCCCATTTCCGCGCCACCATTGCCGATGAATACTTTTCCTTTAGCCACCCGGGGCGCGCCGGTGATGGTGTATCGAAAATGTGGATCGATGGTGAGCTTTTCCCACACAGGCTTGCCAGTTGCGGCGTTGAGCGCGATCAAACGGCCATCCAAGGTGCCGATATAGAGTTTGCCGTTCCACGCGGCGAGGCCGCGATTGATTACGTCGCAGCAAGCGTTGACGGCCCATTCGGGAGGGACTTCCGGATCGTAGATCCAAAGCAGCGCGCCGGTTGCGGCGTTGAGTGCCACGACTTTGCTCCAGGCAGTGGAAAAATACATCACGCCATCAATGACAAGGGGAGTGGCTTCCTGGCCTCGATGAGTGTCCAAGTCGTAAAACCAGGCGAGATTGAGTTGAGAGATATTTTGATCGTTGATTTGCTTGAGCGGGCTGAAGCGTTGCTCGTTGTAAGTGCGGCCGTGGCTCATCCAGTTGCCGGGTTCCTGATCGGCGTTTTCGATGCGGGCTGCGTTTACGGCAGCGGCATTTCTGGTCAAGTCCTGTTTTGATTCTTGGGAGGTTTGCGAGCCGGATTTCCGGCATCCTCCGAAAAATACAAATAGCAGGAATATGGCGAGGATCGAAATCCGTGAGCGATGCATCCGGCCTCCGAACGAGCGACGATACGAGCCTGATCGTTTGAGCGAGGACTTGGTGTAACTCCTCAAACCAGAGATGTCAAGCGGATCAGGCTATCCGGGAAGTTCTGCGCACGCAGGGAAGGAACGAAGCGAGATTGCAGGCGGGCTGGCCAAATGGGGAGGTTCGGGGATTGGGAATCAATTGAGGAATGGTTCGGCGGGCTGGCGGGAGAGAGGAAAAAGGACGATCAGGAGGAAGGCAGAGGAGGAGAAAAGAGGGGGAGGAAGGGGAAGAGGGAGAAGCGAGCGATAATCGAACAAGCGAACGATTAAAGGCTTGACAATAGGAAGCGCTGGAGTTAGACCTGCTGGCACAAGTGCAGGTGCGAGAGGGTTTTGAACGCTTGTTCAAATGAAAAGCTTGACCAGGGTGGCGGCGGGCGATCGATGCGCGGGGGGATCCGGGGATTTGTATGGGGTGCGGTTGGGGATGCTGAGTTGAGGGAATTCTCCTGAAATTTCCTTGAGAGGGGTGACTTATGAGGGGTCGTACGGGATTGGTGGCCTTTCTTGTAACCGTGATTTGGCTGAGTTTGGGGAGTGCTGCGTTCGCGCAAGTGGGCGCAACGGCTGCTCAATTGAACGGGACGATCCACGATGAGAGCGGCGCGGCGGTGGCCAAGGCTACCGTGGCCCTGCGCGATACGGACACGAACCGCACCTACACGGCGACCTCGAACGACGCCGGTTTTTATGTTCTGCCCAATCTACCGCCGGGGCAGTATGAATTGAAAGCCTCGTTCACGGGATTCTCGAACTACACGCGAACCGGAATTGTGCTGTCGGTGGGGCAATCGGCGACGATCGACGTCACGCTGAAGGTGGCATCGCTGGGCGAACAAGTGACGGTGACCGGCGAGACGCAAACCATCGAACCTTCCCGAACGGAAGTGAGCCAGGTGATCGATACCAGAGCGATTTCATCGCTGCCGATCAGCGGGCGGCTGTTTACCGATTTCGCGCTGTTGACGCCCGGAGTAGCGACGGGACGGACGAGTTTGCAATCCACGATCACGGAGTTTGAGGTGACCCGGGTTTCCTTTGCGGGCATGCGGGACTTGAGCAATGAAATCACGGTGGACGGGGCGGACAACGTCAATACGGCGACGGGATCGCAACGGGCGGCGCCGTCGCAGGAAGCGGTGAGCGAATTCCGGGTGGTGAACAACAGTTTCGGAGCGGAATACGGAAGAGCGCTGGGCGGGATCGTCAACATCGTGACGAAGTCGGGGACGAACGATTATCACGGCTCGATTTACGACTATCTGCAAAATAATGCGACGGATGCGCGGTCTTTATTGCAGCCCGCGCCGCAACCCTACGTGCTGCGGCAGAATCAATTCGGCGGAACGATTGGCGGCCCGATCAAGAAAGACAAGACGTTTTTCTTCATGAATTACGAGGGACAGAGGCGCGCGGAATCTCCTACCTATCCAGAAACGCTGCTGGGCGACCTGAATTTAATTAACGCGGCGAAAGTGGCCATGGGAATCGCGCCGGAAAATCTGAATCTTTTGAAGACGAAAGACAACGACAACGGCATCGTGAAGGTGGATCAGCAATTCGGGGCCAAGCACCGTCTGAGCATCCGCTACAACATCGAGGACGGGCGCGATTTAAATCAATTGGTGGGCAGCACATTGGATGGCGGCGGCATTGGAGCGCCGAGCAGCGGACATGATGTTTTTCTTCGCGACCAATCCCTGGTGGCAACTCTGAATTCCGAAGTGAGTCCAAATTTGGTGAACAGCTTTCTGGCGCAATACGCGCGGCGCCACTATGACTTCCCCGGCGTTACCGGCCAGCCCAACCTGGATATCCCGAATTCGCTGCTGTTCGGACATAATTTTGGAGTTCTGGATGCGATTTTTGAGAGCCGGGTGCAGTTCAGTGACTCACTGGCGTGGGTGAAAGGAGCGCACGTCGCAAAATTCGGGGTTGATTACAACCACGTCAATAATTTCGTGATCTGGCCCGGATTCACTCCGATGCGAATCGTGCTTCCAGGCGTCAATTGCCTGATCGATTTCGCGAACTTCGTCAATCCGAACGCGCACATTCCGGACAGTCCAAATCCAGGCGATACGTGTCCGCTGCCGCCCGTGCTGAATGGAACGCCCATTATTTTCTGGGGAGCGCCGGTGGGAAGCGGACCGCTGACGCCAGGATTCACTCCGCCAGCCATTCCGACCAATTGGCAAAATGCGTATCTTCCGTCACAGACGGTGAATTTTTCGGAGACGCTGGACCACGCCTACTATGGTTTCTTTGCCCAGGATCAGTGGCGGCTGACACCCAAGCTGACAGTGAATTATGGAGTGCGGTACGACTTTGAGACTGGATTATCGAAACAGATCGATCCCGATTACCGAGGCTTTCAACCGCGAGTTGGGTTTGCTTATTCACCGAACAACAAGACGGTCATCCGCTCCGGATTTGGACTGTTCGATGATCGTTACAATCTTTCGTTTCTCTTCATCACGCAACCGCAGCGGCCCGTGGTGATCCCCGGAGTGAGCTTGCCTGGAATTCGGGACGGCTCGGCATCCGCCACCTGGGTTTTGAACCAATTCACGCCGGGACCGTTGGGTTTGCCAGCCGGCGCGGCCAAGACACTGATTTTGACGGGCCAGGTGCCGGCACAGTTCATCACGGGGGCTTGCCCGCCCTCCTGTACCGCTGGAGCGGGCATGGTAGACCATGCGAGCCGGATTCCTTACTCCGAGCAGGCCAACCTTGAAATCGACCACCAGATTGGAGGCGGACTCGCAGTGAGCGCGGGATATTTGTTTGTTGCCGCGCACAAACTGGTTCGAGCGGAAAACTTGAATGTTTGCCCCATGGCCGGGCTTACGAATTCCGCTACTACTTGCGCCGCAGCGCCGCCACCGCCGCCGGGCTTTTCCGCCGGCAAGGAAAATTTTAGCGGTCCGCTCTATAACAATTCCGGTTTGCTCTACTACACGGACAACAGCGGTAACTCCGTTTACCATGGCTTAACGCTGCAGGTGAACGAAAAAGCCGGCCAGTATTTCCGGCTCAACGCGAATTACACGTTTTCGAAAACGCTGGATGACGGCACGTTCACCACGTTCGTGAGCACGCCTCAAGATTTTTATCGAAGGAACCTGGAACGGGCGAACTCCAATCAGGACGTCCGGCACCGCTTCATCGGAAACTTCGTGGCGGATACGCCGAATAAATCATTTATCAGGAACTTCGAATTCAGCGGCATTGTGACGGTGCAATCGGCGCGCCCGTTTGCCATGTTCGTTGGGTTTGACGCGAACGGAGATACCAACCCGGTAACGGATCGCGTGGGACTGGCGGCGCGGAATACGTATTGGGGCGACAGTCTGAAGGCCGTGGACCTGCGCATTTCCCGGTTCTTCAAGTTTGGCGAGAAAACGAAGCTGGAACTGATGATGGATGCGTTCAACGTCTTTAACCGGCCGAATGTGGACGAAGTGACTTCGGTTTACGGCACGTACGCTTTTTGCAATGGACAAATCCCCAATAATTACAAGGACGCCACTTCGATCGCGATCGAGAAAGTGCAGATCGGAGGATGTCCCGCCGCAGGGCCCCCGGTTCCGAATCCTCAGTTCGGCGGGCCCAGGACCATGTTGAACCCGCGGCAGCTTCAGTTCGCGGCGAAGTTTTCCTTCTGATTCGACTGACGGCCGGGTGAGGCACGAAGAGAGCAGGTTCGTGCCCACCTGGCAATTCCCGCCTCGGGCCCGTGAAAGGAAGCAATCGAGGAGATCGGGTTCGCCTGGAATGCGAACTCCTGAGTTGCGGACGCGCGCCTGGCGTGCTATGGGAAGTGATTGCAGGCTTGAATTGGATTCGTAGGATCTTCAGGAGAATCTGCCATGGCAGTCTTCGTGTTGGTACACGGTTCCTGGCATGACGGGTCGGCATGGCAACCCACGATCGATCATTTGATCGAAAAAGGCCACAAAGCACTGGCTCCAACGATTGCCGGCCATGGCAAGGGCGTGAACAAGCAGGTGAACCACACGGATTGCGTGCGATCGATTGTGGATTACATCACCGGCAATTCGTTGACTGATTTCGTGCTGGTAGCACACAGTTTCGGCGGGACGGTGATTTCGAAGGTGGCCGAACTGATTCCGGAGCGCATCCGGCGGCTGGTCTTTTGGAATGGATTCGTGTTGCAGGATGGAAAATCCGTGGTCGAAGAAATCCCACCTTTGTTTGGCTCTCTGTTCGAGCAATTGGCCAAAAATTCCGCGGACCAAACCGTAATGATTCCATTTTCGATCTGGCGCGAAGCGTTTATCAACGATGGCGACCTGGAAATGGCGAAATGGTCTTACGGGCAACTGTCACCAGCGCCTTATCAACCCTTTCTGGAAAAGCTGGATTTGAAGAAATTTTATTCCCTGGAAATTCCGAAAAGCTACATCAATTGCACGGAAGATATAGCGCTTCCTCCCGGTGAATGGGGCTGGCATCCGCGGATGTCGAACCGGCTGGGCTTGTACCGGCTGGTGCAAATGCCCGGAAGCCACGAAGTTCTGTTTACGAATCCGCTGGGATTGGCGGGAAAGATTGTGGAAGCTGGACGCGATTAGGATGCGGCGCCGGCATGCGGGTGAAGGGCGGAGTTTGGCCCGGGAGATCTCTTTCTAAAGTGTTGGAACTGAAAGCCAAGCCGGAAGCGATCTCGGTAGATTTCGATCGAGCTGCGATCGTCGTGGTGGACATGCAGAACGCATTCGCCAGCAAGGGAGGAATGCTGGACATTGCCGGAGCGGAAGTTTCCGATGCGCAGCGCGTGGTTCGAACGATTCGAGACGTATTGGCGGCGGCGCGGCGGGCGGGGATGCCAGTTGTGTACCTGCAGATGGGATACAAACCGGACCTCAGCAACAGCGGCGGGCCGAATTCGCCGAATTGGCACAAAGAACTGGCATTGCATCTGATGAACCAGCGGCCGGAATTGAAAGGGAAGCTGCTGACCGAAGGAACCTGGGATTTCGCGATTGTGGATGAACTGGAGCCTGAAGCAGGGGACCTGGTGATCATCAAAACGCGCTACAGCGGATTTGCCGGGACGACGCTGGATTCGCAGCTTCGCGTGCGCGGGATCAAATATTTATTTTTTACGGGAATTGCCACAAATGTTTGCGTGGAATCCACGCTGCGGGATGCCTATTTTCAGGACTACTGGCCGATCCTGCTGGGAGACGGAACGATGCCGGCGGGAAACGCCAGCGTGCAGGAAGCGACGCTGTATAACGTGGAGTCTTTTTTTGGGTGGTCGGTGGAATCGAAGGATTTGATCGCGATTCTGGAGACACGCGCGGCGAGGGCCAAGTGTGGATCGTAGACATTGATGTGGGAGGGACATTAACGGACGGCCTGTTCACCAACGGCCAGAATACCATCTGCGTGAAAGTGGATACGACGCCGCACGATTTGACGGTGTGCCTTTTCGATTGCTTGACGCAGGGGGCGGCACAAGCAGGCTTCCAGGATTCGAGCCGCTTCCTGGAAGAGATTGAATTGATCCGCTGGTCCACCACCATCACATCCAACGTACTCGCCGAATTACGCGGTCCTCGAATCGGTTTACTTGTTTCAGCGGGGCAGGAGAAGAAGCTTTACGGCAGGGAGCCGCGCAGCATCGTTCTGAACCGGCTGGTGGCGGAAGCGGATGTGATCGGGGTGGGCGAATCAGCGGACGAATCCGAAATTATGAACGCGGCGCGATCGCTGCTGGAGAGGGGAGTCCGCAGAATTTGCGTGAGCCTGAAGGATTCCCACCGCGACCCCCGGCGCGAACTTTTTGTGAAAAGGACGATCGACCAGCAGTATCCAGATCACTTCCTGGGGTCGGTGCCCGTGCTCGCGGGGATCGACATCTCGCAGAGCGCGGAAGACGAGACGCGCTCGTACTGTGCGCTGATCAATGCTTATACGCACGGAGCGCTGGCGGCGACCTTGTTCAAGGCCGAGGACGAGTTGCGGGAAACGTCGCGATACATGGGCTCATTTCTGGTGAGCCACATCAACGGCGGCGTGGCGGGTATCGCGAAGACCAAGGCCATCGATACCATTGAATCGGGACCGATTCTGGGCATTCACGGCAGCGCTTACCTGGCAAAAATGTACGGTTTGAACGACGTGATCGCGATGGATATCGGGGGAACTACCGCAAAAGTGAGCGTGCTGAAGAATGCGGAGCCGATCTATCGAACGCCATCCGATTTCTTCGGGATTTCCGTGGGAATTTCTCTTCCGTATCTGCGCAGCATCGCGTTGGGCGGCGGGAGCGTTGTCAAAGTGAAGCCCGCGAGCGGCAATATACCCAGCGTGCAGCTTGGTCCAGAGAGCATGGGCTCGTTTCCGGGGCCGGCCTGCTATGCCTTGGGTGGAGATCAGGCAACACTGACCGACGCATTCGTCGCGTCTGGGATCATCAATCCGGAATATTTTCTTGGCGGGACGAAACCGATTGACAAAGAACTGGCGCGGAAAATTATTGAAGAGATGGTGGCGCAACCGCTGCACATATCCGTGGAGGAGACGTGCAAGACGATTATTGACCGGGCATTCGAAATGGCCGCGGAAATGATTGGCGCGGCGCAAGCGGAACTCAAGATGGATTTTTCCAGGCACGTTTTATATGCCTACGGAGGGAATGGCGGGCTGCTTGCGTGCGGCGTTGCGGAAAAGGCGGGATTGAAAACGGTTCAGCTATTTTCTCTGGGGCCGGTGTTCAGCGCGTTTGGATCATCGGTTTCGGGCGTTTGCCATGTTTACGAGCGGAGCCTGCCGGCAATGGAAATTTCCGAGGGGAACATGGCGGAGATTCGCCGGTTGCTGGAGGAAATGAAGGCGGAGGGGATCAAGGATTTGCTGGGCGAGGGAATTCAGCCGAAAGGCTTGAGTTTCGAGGTTGAATTCGATTTGGCGAAAAATGGGAGGAGTTCCGTGCCCGTGGTGGTGGCGGAATCTTCGTTGAAGAGTTCGCAGGATTTGAAGGCCGCGCTCACGGGAGGCTCGGTTGGCGGAGCAAGCGCAGGCGATTTGACGCTGGAACTGATACGCCTGCGCGTGAACAAAGCGATGCCGGCGCCGCAAATCGCGGAGTTTTCGATGGAAGGACAAGATTCTTCCGGCGCAAAGATGGGAACAAGAGCGGTAGGCTGGGGAAGCAAAGATGGCGAGGCGCAAATCTATCGTTGGGAATCATTGAAACCCGGCAACCGGATCGAAGGATGCGCGGTGATCGAGGGAATCAACAGCACACAATTTATTCCTGATGGATGGGCGATGGTGATGGACCGGTTTGGGAACGCCACGGTGAACCGGAGTTCGAAGAAATAGCAGGCAGCTGGGCGTTTTTGGCACAGGATGGAAAATGGCTTTGGAACCACAAAATCGAATCCGCATCACCGAGTATCTCGATCTCGAAATCGAACGCGAACGGTGGATGTGCAACCGTTGCAATCGTGATTTGGGCTCAGCGCGAGAAAATTACAAGAAAGGTTGCCTGCTTCATGACCGCGATCCACGGGAAGTTCATCCGCAGCTGGTTTCAGGGCCGTTCAATTTTTCTCCTGATCCACAGTGGGTGCGAATCGTGGAGTACTACTGTCCAGGATGCGGGACGCAAGTGGAGACGGAATATCTGCCGCCGGGGCATCCCATTACCCATGACATTGAGATTGACGTGGATCGTCTGAAGGAACGGTTGCGCAAGGGTGAATTCGTGATTCGCGGGCAGCGGCTTGAGGTTGTGGAATGAATTCCATCGATATTGACGTGGGCGGGACGTTTACCGATCTGGTGCTGAATTTCAAAGGGAAAGCGCTGATCAAGAAAGTTCCGACAACTCCCTATGATTTGTCGGTGTGTTTTTCCCGCGTGATTGAGGAGGGAAGCGCCGCGCTGGGAATGAAGATCGATGAATTGCTGCCGCAGATCGAAATGATCCGGTATTCCACTACCATTGCGATGAACCGGTTGATCGAGAAGAAGGGGCCGCGGCTGGGGCTGATCACGACGGAAGGGCACGAAGATGTGGTGCTGATCGGGCGGGGAGCGCAATGGATCGACGGCACGCGCGTAGCCGAGCGGCGCAACCTGGCGGTGCAGAGAAAACCGGATCCCCTGATTCCGAGAGAGATGATTGTGGGCGTGAAAGAACGCGTGGATTCACGCGGGAAAGTGATCCGGCCGCTGGATGAAAATAACGTGCGCGAAAAAGTGCGCTACCTGGTGAGCCATGGAGCGCGGGGATTTGTGGTGGCGCTTTTGTGGGGATTTCTGAATCCAGCCAACGAAAAGCGCGTGAAAGAAATCATTCGCGACGAATACAAGGAATTTCATATCGGGTACCTGCCGGTGGTGCTGGCGGGGCAGGTGGTGGGGAAACTTGGCGAGTATGAACGCACGCTTGCCGCGATTCTGGATGCTTATTTGCAGCGCTCGATGCAGATCGAACTTTCGGCGATGTGGGACAAGTTGCGCGAGAGGGGCTACAAGAAACCGCTGCTGATGATTCAAAGTTCCGGAGGGATTGCGGAAGTCTTTCGCACCACGGCGTGCCGGACGTTCAACAGCGGGCCGGTATCGGGATTGATGGGCGCGCATCACGTGGCGCAATCGCTGGGATATCAGAACGTGGTGATGACGGATATGGGCGGAACGAGCTTCGACGTGGGGCTGGTGGTGAAAGACAGCGTGAGAAGCTACGACTTCCGGCCGATCATCGACCGCTGGATGGTGGGGATCACGATGATCAAGACGCTCTCGGTGGGCGCGGGGGGCGGTTCGATCGCTTCGATTAATGCGCTGTTGCAGAATCAGGTGCAGGTGGGACCGCGCAGCGCGGGGTCTTTGCCTGGGCCTGCGTGTTTCAACCTGGGAGGGACGGAAGCGACTGTCACCGATGCGGATGTGGCGCTGGGATATATCAATCCGAACTATTATTCGGGCGGAAGAATGAAGCTGGACAAGAACCGGGCGGTGCAGGCGATTCGCGAAAAGATCGCGAAGCCGCTGGGGATCAGCGTGGAAGAAGCCGCGGATCTGATCCGGAAGATCGTGAATGGGAATATGGCGTCCGCGATCATGAAAGAAGTTCATTTGCGGGGATACAGTCCCGAGGATTTTATTCTGTTTGTGGGAGGCGGGGCGGGGGCGACGCACGCGGCTGGCTACAAGGGTGATATTCCGAAAGCGGTGACGTTTCCGTTTTCGCCCGTGTTTTGCGCTTACGGCTCATCGACGATGGACATCATGCATGTGAACGAAGTGTCGAAGAAATTGACGCTGCTTTCTCCGGGGACGCAGCGGCTTACGGAAGAATATTCCGCATTCAATGAGACAGTGGAATCGTTGCTCGAGCTGGCGCGGAAGGATCTGGCGGGAGACGGGCTCGATCCGGCTGCGGCGGTGTTTGTGCTGGAATTGGACATGCTTTACGGCGGGCAGTTTCACGTGAAACGGGCGCTTTCGCCGCGGATGTCGCTGCAAAGTCCGGAAGATGTGGCGGCAATCTGCGAAGCGTTTAAGAAAGAATTCAGCGAGGCGTTTAGTCCGTTCGTGGTGAACCCCGAGGGGGGAGTATTTGTGGAGAGTTTTATTTTGAAGGCGATCGTGGCGACTCCGAAAGTGGAATTGCCGAAATTGAAAATGGAAGGACATTCGCCGGCAGCGGCAAAGAAAGGCGAGCGGCTTGTGTATTGGCCGGAGCAGAAGGATTACCAGGTGACGCCGATTTTCACATACGAAGCGTTGCGTCCGGGAAATGTGCTGCAGGGGCCGGCGGTGCTGGAAGGGGAATACACCACCGTGGTGGTGCCACCGGCGATGCAGTTCGCCATTGATGAAAGAGGGCTCGGCATCCTGGAAGGATGAGCAGCTGGGCTTGAAGGAGAAATATGCCAATACCGAGATTGGCTGAAAAACTTGCATGGCTCAAACCCGCGCCAGCGACGGCGTATGAACAAGAGTGCGCGGCGAAGGTCCGCCAGGGGGATTACGAGATCGGGGTGCAGATCACGAACGATATTCTGGATGAAGCGATGGAAGTGTTCGTGCGGTCGTCGCGGAGTTACTTTGGCGTCTCCGGGGATTCGATGGTGGCGATTTTTACCGCGGGCGGGGATTTGATTAACGCTTCGTGCGGGACTTACCTGCACGCCATCATTCAGCCGATCGTGATCAAATTTATCTTGAAATATTTCCAGGAGAACCCCGGAGTTCGCGAAGGGGATATCTGGTACACGAACGACGCGCTGTATGGCGGAATTCACAATCCGGATCAAGTGGCGCTGATGCCGATTTTTCACGAAGGAAAATTACTTGCGTGGGCTTCGGCTGCATTGCATACCACGGAAACGGGGGCGATTGAGCCCGGCGGAATGCCGGTGAGCGCGCGGTCGCGATTCGAGGAAGGATTGAATATGCCGCCGATGAAAATCGGCGAGAATTTCGAATTGCGGAATGATTTTCTGGAATTTTATGCGGTGTATGGACTGCGGGCGCCGGCGATGTTTATTTCCGACCTGCGGGCGCGGTGCACGACGGCCGATCGCGTGCGCGTGAGGCTGCTGGAACTTGTGGAGAAACGCGGCGCGGATTTCCTGGTGGGGCTGCTCCGCAAGATGTGCGAGACGGCTGAAGCGGGCGCGCGCAAACGAGTGAAAGCGCTGCCGGATGGAAAATTTCGAGCGGTGGTGTTCAACGATGCGATTGGCTGGACGCCGGCGCTGGTGCGATCCTGCTATCTGACGCTTACGAAGAAGGATGGGAGGATCGTTTTTGATTTCGAAGGAACATCGCCGGAAAACGCTTCATCCTACAACGTACACTCGCAAGCGGTGGTGGGGCACATCGCGAATTTCATGTACGAATATATTTTCCATGACTTGCCCATTTGCAGCTCGACGTTTGCGCCGATTGATTTTGTTTTTCCGGAAGGAATTATCCTGAATCCAGGACATATGGCGGCGACGAGTTGCTGCGTTTTTATCGGAATGCAAGCGCGCTGCGCAACGCACATCAGTTTCGCGAAGATGACGTTTTCGAGCGCGGCGATGTGGCGGCAGGTGGCGGCGCCGCCGGGGAGCCAGCACACATCGCAAATTTGCGCGGGGCATTCACAATGGAATCTGGCAGTTTCGGATGTTCTGTCGTTTTCGCTGAACACGCAGGGGCAAGGCGGACGCTCATCGGCGGATGGGATCGACGCCTACGGATTTGCATGGTGCGCGTTCGGGCGCGCGCCGGATTCGGAACAGGTGGAGAGCGAATTGCCGGTGACCGTCACGCTCTCGCAGCATTGGAAGGATTCGAGCGGGGCGGGGCTGTATCGAGGCGGCTCGGGCGGAGTTCAACTGTGGATGATTCACAAAGTTCCGGAACTGATTTCGCTGTGCATGGGGAACGGAAGCAAGGTGCCGCTGGGGCAGCCACTTTTCGGCGGGTATGCCTCCTCGCCAATTCCCGGTATCAGCGTGCGCAAGGCCGACTTGCTGGAAGAAATGCAGAAAGGGAATTCAAAAATCAATCTCGATCTGCGGGCTATTTTGGAGGAAGGCTCGATCCAGGGCCAATGGAATTACGAATTGATTGCGCGGACGCCCAAGCTTTATGAAGAGGGAGATTTGTTGTTCGGGTTCAGCGGCGGCGGTCCAGGATACGGAGATCCCTTGGAACGCGAACCGGAGGGAGTTCTGGCCGACCTGAAGAAAAATATCGTCTCGCGGTGGACCGCCGAGAATATCTACCGAATTGCGTACGATCCAGAACGGGGACGGGTGGATTCGGAGAAGACCAAGCAGCAACGTGACGAGGAGCGCAAGGCTCGCCTGGCGCGAGGCAAGCCATTCGAAGAGTTTCATGTGCAATGGAACAAGAAGAGCCCGCCAAAAGAAATTTTGCAGTGGTACGGATCGTGGCCGGACGCCAAGGCGAGCGGGCCGATTTTCCGGCCGTGAGGAATGGCTGAGAGTTCCACTCCGCGGCAAATGGTGAAAGGGCTGTTGCAGGGAATTCCCCCGGCCCGTCCTCTTTTCCTGCCGATTGTTTTTTCCCTGGGCGCGCGAATTGAAAACGTGCCGATGCAAGTATTCCTGAGCAATCCGACTAAAATTTCAAATTCGCTGAGAAGAATCCACACCCAAGTGCATTCGGATGGCGTGGCTTGCTATTTCGATTCAAGCCTGGAACTGGAAGCGCTGGGCGCGACCTTGCAATGGACCGTGGATGGCCAAGAACGTTCCATAAGCTGGTCCGGGAGAGCTGATAAGGGCCAATTGCCGGAGGAAATCCGGCCGGCGGAACAGGCCAAGAGGAGCGGGCGGGTCGCGGTGGCGATTGAGGTGATTCAGCGGCTCAATACATTGCTGCGCGACGAATCCTTGCTGATGGCGGGGGTGACGGGTCCCTTCACGCTTGTGGCGCGCATGATGCGGATGGAAACCGAGGAAACTCTTCTGTTCGAGAATTATTCGATGGTTGCGCTGGAGATTGCGGCGGCGTTGATTACACAGCTATCATCCGCTTACGTGAGCGCGGGCGCGAATTTGATCTTTATTCAGGAGGAGATTCTGCCGGCGCTGACCAGGGAGAATTGCGATTTTTTGGCGGCCTTGTTATCTCCGGCAATCAATGTGATCCAGTTTTATGAGGCACTTCCCGTGTTGCGATTGGCAGAGGGCGAGCCTTCGCAGGCGAGGGAAAGCGTGATATTTGGCAGAGATTGGAATTGCGCGATCTGCACGGATTTGCATGCGCTGTTGTCACCGGCATCGCGGGGAATTGTGGCGGCGGGGACGACACCGAGAGGAGTAGCGCTGCCGCTGGAATTACTTCAAACGGACGGGCCGGCGGGTGAAGAGCGTTATCCTCCGTTCAAGGACCTCCTCTCCGAGATGCGGCCCGCGTTCGTGACAACGGCTGGCGATGTGCCGGCCGGAACGGCTTTGAAGCAAGTGCTCAAACTGTTGGAAAATGTTCCTCGAGGCGTGTGATCGAGGGACGCAAGTGGAAGCGGATCGTGGGATTCTGATGATCGTTCAGAACAATCGCGTGCGGCCCGTAAGACTGCGGAGTTCAGGCGCGTCGATCGAGCACCGGCCTGATGGAACGATATTGGTCCGCACCGAGGAATCGTTAGGACCGTATCCAAAAGTGCTGACGGACCGGCTGGTTCATTGGGCGAAAGTTTCTCCAGACAGCGATCTGCGCCGCCAAACGAAAGGAAGCCGGAGGAGAATGGAGACGGCTTACCTATGCCGAGGTGCTGGATGCAGTTCGAAGCGTGGGCCAGGCGCTGCTGGATCGAGGGCTTTCCGCCGACCGGCCAGCCTTAATTCTTTCTGAAAACGACCTGGAACATTTTGTACTGATGTTAGCGGGACAGCACGTGGGAATTCCGACGGCGCATCTTTCTCCCGTGTACTCGCTGTTATCGAAGGATTTCACGCAACTGGGCCACATTTTTAAGCTGCTGACTCCCGGGCTGGTGTTCGCGGCGAACGGGGAGCGATACAGCCGCGCGATCCATGCGGTTGTTCCCAGGCCGACCGAACTTGCCGTGACCAGCGATCCGCCGGACGGACGAAAGACGACACTATTTTCAGAGCTTGTGGCTACCTTGCCGACGCAAGCCGTCGATGCGGCACACGGCCGGATCGACCCCGACAGCCCCGCCAAATTCCTATTTACATCGGGCTCGACGGGGATGCCCAAAGGCGTGATCAACACGCACCGGATGATCTGCTGCAACTTGCAGCAAATCGCGCAGGTATTTTGTTTCTTGCAGGACGAGCCACCGGTGCTAGTGGATTGGCTGCCCTGGAACCACACGTTTGGAGGGAACCACAACACCGGAATCGCGCTCTATAACGGCGGGTCGTTTTATCTGGATGAAGGGAAACCGGGGCCGGGCTTGATCCGTGAGACGGTGCGCAACCTGCGGGAGATTTCGACAACGGTTTATTTCAACGTGCCGAAGGGATATGAAGATCTGCTGCCTTTTTTGCGTTCGGATCGCGAGCTTCGAGAGACATTTTTCAAACGGCTGCAACTGCTGTTTTATGCCGGTGCGGGCCTATCGCAGCACGTTTGGGATGCTTATCGCGAACTGGCGGTGGAAACGTGCGGCGAACGAGTGGTGATGGTGACCGGGCTTGGAGCGACTGAAACGGCGCCCATGGCGATTCAAACTACCTGGGAAACCAAACAATCCGGAGTGATCGGGATTCCTATTCCCGGAGTGGAGGCCAAGCTGGTAGCGCGGGGCGAGAAGTGGGAGGCTCGAGTTCGCGGACCGAACATCACTCCCGGGTATTGGCGGGAGCCGGAATTGACGCGAAGGGCGTTCGATGAGGAAGGTTTCTACAAATTTGGCGATGCGGTGCGTTTTCTCGATCCGCTGGACGTAAATCAGGGCTTTGTTTTTGACGGACGGCTTTCCGAGGATTTCAAGCTTTCGACGGGAACCTGGGTGAGCGTGGGCGCGCTGCGGGGAAGGATCATCGGCTGCTTCGCTCCATTCGTGCGCGACGCCGTAATCACCGGGCATGATCGCGACGAGGTGGGAATGTTGATTTTCGCGGACCTGGACGCATGCTGTTCGTTGTGCTCCGGCCTTTCCTCCGGCGCGCCGGCCGCTGATATTTTGAGGCATGCAGCGGTTCGTGCGCGATTTCAATCGCTGCTGGAGAAATTTGCGGCGGAATCCGAGAGCAGTTCCCGGCGAGTAACGCGCGCGGCCCTGCTGGAGGAACCACCCTCGCTCGATGACGGCGAGATGACGGACAAGGGATCGGTAAATCAAGGGAAGGTGCTGCAGCGACGGGCGGCGCTGGTGGAAGAACTCTACTCCTCCGATGATTCTCCACGAATTTTGCGGATCAACGACGGGCGAGTGGGCGCCGGCTGAATCCGAGCCCAGCAAGAGATGGTGAGTAATCGCCCCGAGTTGCATCAACCTCTATCGACCGAATACAGGAGTGGAAAGGACAGTATGCTGATCAATAAGAGAGAACTGCACATCGAATTTGGCGATTGCGACCCAGGGGGAATTGTTTATTTCCCGCGCTATTTTGAATTTGTGGATGCGTGTACCACTGCCTTGTTCGAACGCGCCGGCTTGCCAGTGCCGCAAACATACAAAATCTACGGAATCGCCGGAATTCCCCTGGTCGAAGCAAAGGCGCAGTTTTTTGTGCCGTCCCAATTCGGCGATCAAGTGGTGGTGGAATCCGGCGTGACTGAATGGGGACGCAGCAGTTTCTTCGTGCGGCACCAACTGTATAAAGAAGGTACCTTAGCAGTGGAAGTGACGGAGAAACGAGTGTGGGTGGTGCGCACGTCGGATGAACCGGTGCGATTCAAGAGCAAAAGCATTCCGTGGGAAGTAAAAGAGAAATTTTCGAGCCCGCCGGGCGAAAACGCAGTCAAGGATGCGAGTTGAGGGTCACGGGCTAGAAGCAGCAGTCCCTGGAAAAAATTTTTCGGCAGGAGCAGTGAGCTGGAGAGGAAAAGATGACTCCGCGAATCAAGACGACCGTGGTAGGCAGCTATCCCGTTCCGTCGTGGCTGGTGGGAAATACATCACGGCTGGTGCTGCGCGACGCGGTGATGGCGGTGTTGAAGACGCAAGAATTGGCCGGGCTCGACATGGTGTCCGACGGCGAGTTGATGCGCTTCGACCCCAGCCATCCCGAGACCAACGGGATGGTGGATTATTTTGTTTCCCAAATGGACGGAATCCGAAAACATTTCACGTTGTCGGATTTTGACCGTTTCCGTGCGGACCGTGCTTCCGGTTACCGGCTTTTGAGCGCGGGAATGGTGGTGGGCAAGATCGGAGACGGCACGCTGAATCTTCCCAGGGACTACGAATTTGCGCGGGCGCTGACGAAATCCCCGCTGAAATTTACTTGCACCGGTCCGCACATGCTGGCCCGAGTGCTGACCAATTGTTATTACAAGGATGTGGCCGAGTTGGCGATGGAAATTGCGGCGGTGCTGCGGCGGCAACTGGAACTGGTGGAAGCCGATGACGTGCAACTGGACGAAGCCTGCATCGTCGGTTATCCGCAGGATGCTCCGTGGGCCGCGGAAGCCATCAACCATGTGCTCGACGGAATTCTGAACGAGAAGGGCGTGCACATCTGTTTCGGCAATTATGGCGGCCAGCCGATGCTAAAAGGTTTTTGGCGCGACCTGATTCCATTTCTGAATTCGTTGCGGACCGATCACCTGGTTTTGGAATTTGCGCGGCGGGGATACGAGGAAATTGCTGTTTTCAATGACCTCGATCCCAAGATTCGATTGGGAATCGGGTTAGTGGATATCAAGGACAATGAAGTGGAAACGCCGGAGTTGATCGCCTCGCGCATCGAAAACATTACCAATACGCTGGGAGAAAAGCGCTTGCGCTACGTGCATCCCGACTGCGGATTCTGGATGCTGCAGCGAAGCGTGGCGGACCGCAAGATGCGGGCCTTGGTGGAGGGACGCAATCTATTCGAGGGGCGGACGTAAGGGAATCCACGATGAAGGATGTGGTTCAAACCGCCGGCTCGCATGCGCTCCTTTCGGAAGAGGAGCGATATCGAGTCCGCACGATTATTTTTTGCCATTTGGCCGGAATCGTAATGGCGCCAACGGTGCAGGCGCTGTGGGAGCGGGGAGTTTTTGAACTTTTCGATCATCCCTCGGAGTGGGTGGAACTCGAACAAATCGTCAAGCGAATGCACGCCAACCAGGGATATTTGCACGTGGCTCTGAGGCTGCTGGCTTCGCATGGCTGGTTGAAACAACGCGGAGAGGCAGGCGGGAATTCTCCCTCCTATGCATTGACCCACGAGGGCAAAATTGCAATAGGAATGGCGCCCATGCTGTACGCGGAAGCGACGGCGTTCCTGCCGAAATCACTTTTTCTAGAGGATTTTCTTTATGGCAAGTCGGACGATCCGATCGTTCCTTCGCTGCAACATCTGGTGCATCGTGCGCAGCAGCGATGGGGAATTACGGAAGCCGCCGACCCAGTCGAAGCCAAAGTACGGGAACAGGTTCGCAGGCACCTGGATGGCATTTTGGTTGGTCCGGCGATCGTGGCGCTGGCCCGCGGCGGAATTTTGGCGCAACTGGAAAAAGGGCCGGCGAATATTCAGGATCTTTCGGCAAATCAGGCAAGCCTTACCCTGCTGCTTGACCTGCTGAGAACGCAAGGATGGATCGATTGTGATGGAAGCCAAGTTTGCCTGACGCCGCAGGGTTCCTATGCGGCGCAAATCGCGACGTCCTACGGCGTGACTGTTTCTTATGTTCCGTTGATGAATGTGCTGAGCATTCTGCTTTTCGGAAATCCGCGCATTCCACGAATGGATGAGGGCGAAGTGGAGATGCTCGTCAATCGAGGGATGAACGTGTGGGGAAGCGGGGGAGCGCACAAAACCTATTTTAAGAAGGTGGACGAAATCATCGTGGAGATATTCAATCGCCCGCTGGAAAACCAGCCGCAAGGAATTTGCGATATGGGCTGTGGGGACGGAACTTTTCTGGAACATTTATATTCGGTGGTGAGGCACCGGACCGCCCGGGGCCTGGTGTTAGACAAAAATCCTTTGGTTCTGGTGGGAGTAGATTTCAATAAAGTTGCGCGCAGGGTGGCCAAGCAAAATCTGCGGAAGGCGGAAGTCCCGGAGCACCACGTGATTGCCGGAGACATCAACCGTCCCGCGCAACTGGCCGGCGATCTGGAAGAAATCGGATTGGATATCCACGATTTGCTGCATGTGCGATCCTTTTTGGATCACAACCGGCCGTATGCGGCGCCGGCGAATTATGTAAAAGGAAGCCGGAAGGGAAGATCGAGCGGAGTTTTTGATTACTTTGGGGAGGAAATCGCGGCCGATGAGCTGGAGGAAAATCTAGTTCGATACTTACGGCGATGGGCGCCCTATGTGGGGCGGTTTGGGTTGTTGGTGCTGGAGTTGCATACCCTGCCGCCGGAGGTTGCCGCGGCGAATCTGGATCGAACGGCGGCGATCGCCTACGATGGAACACACGGATTTTCGGACCAATACCTGGTGGAGCTTCCGGTGTTCCTGGAATGCGCGCGCGAAGCGGGGCTGGAAGCGAATCCGCGGTTTCAATTCCGGTTTCCGCCCTCGGAACTGGCAACGGTCAGCATTAATTTCTTCACTGCGCCCGGGGCGCGATAAGTTTGGCGTGTTTGTGTAATTTGGCTGTAACATTCGTCCAGTAGTTTCGCACCCGGACACAATTCCAAAGATCAAGGATCCAGCGGAAAATATCCGATGAATTCCCAAGCCTACGACCTTCTGGTGATCGGAAGCGGTCCCGCGGGGCAGAAAGGCGCGATCGCAGCCGCGAAACTGGGCAAACGCGTGGCCCTGATCGACCGTGGCGACATGATCGGGGGAGTGTGCATTCATGGCGGGACGGTCCCGAGCAAGACGCTGCGGGAAGCGATTCTGCATTTAACCGGAATACGCCACCGATCGTTTTATGGGAACGATTATGTTGTAAAAGATAAGATTTCATTTCGCGATCTGGCGAGCCGCGTGCTGCAGGTGGTGGAGCGGGAAATCGGCGTTGTTCGAGACCAACTGCGGCGGAATGGGATCGATCTATATGCGGGCGCGGCGCGCTTTGTGGAACCGCACACGCTGGAAGTGGAAGGAGCCGGGGAAGTCCACATCCTGAAAGGCGAACGCATTTTGATTGCCTGCGGGACGCGCCCGGCGCGGCATCCAGATATTCCGTTTGACGGGAAACAGATCCTTTCGAGCGACCAGTTTTTTCAGATCGAAACGATCCCGAAAGAATTAATCGTGGTTGGCGGCGGAGTGATCGGGCTCGAGTTTGCCTCCATGCTGACGGCACTGGGAGTCGAGATTACTCTGATTGAACAGCGGCCCACGATCCTGGATTTTGTGGACGCGGAAATCGTGGAAGCACTTTCGTATCACATGCGCCGGCAAGGGGCTATTTTTCGACTGGGCGAGAAAGTGACGAAAGTGGAGCGGGACGAACGAAACCGGGTGGTGGCGCACCTCGAGAGCGGCAAACGCATTCATGCGGAGGGATTGCTCTACGCGGTGGGGCGGCAGGCGAATACGGATCTTATCAAATTGGAAGCGGCTGGACTGGAAGTGGGCGCGCGCGGAAAATTGGCGGTGAACGAAGATTTCCAAACTTCCGTGCCGCATATTTATGCGGCGGGAGATGTGATTGGATTTCCATCGCTGGCGGCGACTTCGATGGAACAGGGAAGACTGGCGAGTTGCCACATGTTCGGCATTCCGGCGCGGATGAATCCGGCGCTGCTTCCCTACGGCATTTACACCATCCCGGAAATTTCGATGGTAGGGCAAACGGAATTGTCGCTGACCAACGCGAAGATCCCGTTTGAAGCGGGAATCTCAAAATACGAGGAACTGGCGAAGGCGCAGATCGTGGGTGATCACACCGGGATGCTGAAAATTCTGTTTCACCCGGACACGAAAAAGCTTCTGGGAATTCACGCGATGGGCGAGAACGCCGCCGAGATTGTGCATATCGGGCAGGCGGTTTTGACGCTTGGCGGCACGATCGAATATTTCCGCGACACGGTTTTCAACTATCCCACGTTTGCCGAGGCTTACAAGGTCGCCGGCCTCGACGGCCTGAATAAGCTGTAAGCTTTCTTGCCGGCCTTCTTAACTGGCTCGAATTAATTGCGGATAAAGTCGCGCACGAATGGCGGGTATGTGAGCTTTTACGGGCAAGGGGCAATCGTGTAGCATGGTGCGCCTAAAAGTCTGGGGAGGTAGATTGATGAAGAAGCAGAGGGTGTTGGGGCTGGCGTTTTGTTCGATTCTTATTCTTGCGGCAGCGGCTCACGCGCAGACGAAGCATGCGCCGAGCATGGATGAAATTCTGCAATTGAAAGTTGCCGGTGGGCCGAGCATCTCGCCGGATGGCCGCTACATCGCCTACAGCGTGCGGGAAACGGACTGGAAGGAAAATGCGTACGTCCGGCAGATTTGGCTGCTGGATGTGAGCGCGGGCACAAGCATCCAACTAACCCGCGGAAAGAAATCGAGCGAGAGCGCGGAATGGTCGCCCGATGGGCGCTGGCTGGCGTTCGTGACGGAACGCGAGCCAAGCGCCGTCGCGAAAGCGCCCTCACCGGCGCCTGCCGCAAAAGAAGAAAAGAAGGAAGGCGGCTCCGACGATGGAAAACCCGCGGGACGCCAAATTTGGCTGATCTCACCGCAGGGTGGCGAGGCGTGGCAACTCACCGAACACACCACCGACGTGGGCGGTTTCGAATGGTCGAAAGACGGGAAGCAAATCGCGTTTACCGCGGCTGCCGAAACTTCCAAGGCGGGTAAAGAGCGCAAGCAAAAGTACAGCGAATACGAAGTTTTCGAGCAGGATTTTACCCAGAATCAATTGTGGACGGTGGATGTGGCCGCGGCGGAAGCGAATTCATCACCGGTGAAGGCGCGCGCAATTACTCACAATCCAGCAATCGACGTGCGCGGGTTTGCCTGGTCACCGGATTCCACGCGCATCGCGTTCAGCGCCGCTCCCAATCCTTTACTGGCATTTTCGGGGAACTCGGATATCTATCTTGCCGATTTAGCGCATGGAAATGCCGTGCAGAAAATCGTGGCGCTTGAGGGTCCGGATTCGGACCCGGTGTTTTCGCCGGACGGTAAACAGATCGCTTTTTCAACCTCTCTCGCGCAGCCTTATTTTTACTATGCCAATAACCACATTGCAGTGGTGAGCGTGGACGCTGTTCTCGCAAAAGCAGCCACTGCCGCCTCCGATGTTCAAGATCTGACGGCTCAATTCGATGAAGATCCGCGAATGGTGGACTGGGGACCGGACGGCATTTATTTTCAAGGATTGCAAAAAACGGCGTCGCATCTGTTTCGCCTAGACCCGCGAACGAAACAGATTGCCCGAGTCACTGGCCCGGACGCTTACTATCTGGACAGCGTTTCTTTTACTAAGGACTTCAAGACTATCGCGCTGACTGCCGAAGATGGGCAGCACATGAGCGAGGTCTTTGTTTCGCCGACTTCCAATTTTTCGCCGCGCAAATTGACGGACATGACGGCGCAAGTGAAGGATTGGATTCTAGCGGTTCCAGAAGTGGTCTCCTGGAAAAGCAAGGATGGAGCAGCGATTGAAGGCGTGTTGTATAAGCCTGCGGATTATAATCCCGCGAAGAAATATCCATTGCTGGTTGTGATTCATGGAGGCCCGACCGGAATCTCGCAGCCGCTACTGGGAGCGGAGCGGAGCTACTATCCGATTCACAATTTTGCAGCCAAGGGCGCGCTGGTGCTGGAACCGAATTATCGCGGCAGCGCCGGATATGGGGCTGCGTTCCGGGCGTTGAATGTGCGGAACCTGGGAGTGGGCGATATGTGGGATGTGATGAGCGGCGTGGATTCACTGATCAGCCGCGGTTTGGTGGATGCGTCGAGCCTGGCCTCGATGGGATGGTCCCAAGGCGGATACATTTCCGCGTTTCTAACCACGCACACCGATCGATTCAAGGCGATTTCCGTTGGCGCGGGCATCAGCGATTGGATGACGTACTACGTCAATACGGACATTACTCCCTTTACGCGGCAGTACCTGCACGCAACTCCCTGGAGTGATCCGGAAATTTATGCGAAGACTTCTCCGATCACGACGATTACTCAGGCTAAAACGCCCACCTTGATTCAGCAAGGAAGCCTGGATAAACGCGTGCCGGTGCCGGATAGCTTCGAGTTGTATCGCGGATTGCAGGATGAAAGCGTGCCATCGCGCCTGATCTTGTATACGGGCTTCGGACATGGCATCACCAAGCCTAAATCGAATAAGGCCGTCACGCAGGCAAACCTGGATTGGTTCAGCCACTATATTTGGGCGGAAGCGATCCCAAAGGATTCGCCGTTGCTGGGCTCAAGCGAAATGGAAACGGACAAGTAGCGTTTCGAGCCGCAAGCCGAAATAGTTCACACCAAGTCGCAGCGGCCGATCGGGAACGGGCATTCGCGGCGGCATGCGAAAAGCAATGCGCTGGTCAAAAGTGAATCACGCGTCATGGCTGCGCAAGTCTGCAATTTTTTCCGAGGCTGAAACCGCTAAAAACTACTACACGTCCTAGTAACTCGGGATATAGAATCTTGTCGCCATTTTAACGGGGGAACGTGATGAAACACGGAAGGGTGTTTGTGTCTCGAATTCTGCTTGGGACCTTATTGTGCGCAACAATTTTGGCGGGTTTTGCAGCCGCGCAAACTTTAAAAGAAGATTCGTTGAAAGGAATGAAGTGGCGGCTGGTGGGGCCGTTTCGAGGAGGCCGGGCGCTGGCGGTGGCGGGAGTCAGCAGCCAGCCAAATACCTATTATTTCGGAGCAGTGGCGGGTGGCGTGTGGAAGACGACGAATGGCGGGCTTTCCTGGACGCCCCTGTTCGATAAGGAATCGATCGCTTCCATCGGAGCCATCGCGGTGGCGCCGTCCGATCCCAACGTGATTTATGTGGGCACGGGCGAGGCCTGCATCCGGGGTGATATTTCCTATGGGAATGGCGTCTACAAATCGGTGGATGCCGGGAAAACGTGGGCGCACATGGGACTCGACGACACGCGGCACATTGGCCGGCTGATCATCGATCCGCAAAATGCCGACATCGTTTTCGTGGCGGCGCTGGGGCATGCGTACGGTCCGAACGCAGACCGCGGGGTGTTTCGAACAGCAGATGGCGGCAAGACCTGGCAGAAAGTTCTCTACAAGGACGATAAGACCGGCGCGATCGACATTACTTTTGCTCCCACGAATTCGCACACGCTGTATGCCGCGTTGTGGCAGGCGAATCGAACGCCGTGGACTCTGGAAAGCGGCGGCCCCGGCTCGGGCATTTACAAATCGAGCGATGGGGGGCTGATCTGGAAACAACTTGAAGGTCATGGATTGCCCAAGGGTGTAATGGGGCGCATTGGGGTTACGGTTTCAGGCGCCGATCCGAATCGCGTGTATGCGCTGATCGAAGCGGAGGATGGCGGACTCTACCGCTCGGACGATGCGGGCGAGACATGGCAAAAAATCGACGATGACCGCCGGTTCCGACAGCGCGCTTGGTATTACACACACATGATTGCTGATCCGAAAGCGGTAGACACCGTCTACATTCTGAATACGGGGATGTATCGCTCGACGGACGGCGGAAAATCATGGAATTCGATCTCGGCTCCGCATGGGGATCGTCACGGCCTGTGGATCGATCCGGCGAATACCTCGCGGATGATTGAAAGTGATGATGGCGGCGCCACAATCACCGTCGATGGCGGAAAGACCTGGTCAACGGAAGAAAATCAGCCGACCGCCCAGTTTTACCACATCGCCACCGATAATCGCTTTCTCTACCGCTTGTACGGCGCGCAGCAGGATAACTCGACGATTTCGATTGCCAGCCGCAGGGATGACGGTGCGATTGACCGACAGGATTGGTACCAAGTAGGAGGTGGCGAAAGCGGATTCGTGGTGCCGTATCCGCCCGATCCCGACATCGTGTACGCCGGTTCCTACGATGGGTTGATCACGCGATATAACAAAAAGAATGGAGATCAACGCGACATCAATTCCTGGCCGGAAAATCCCATGGGGAGCGGGCCCGCGGATTTGAAGTACCGCTTTCAGTGGACGGCGCCAATCGCCTTGTCGCCACTCGATCCGAACGCGCTTGTACCACGGCGCTCAAATGGTGCTGAAAAGTTTGGATCAGGGCCAGACGTGGGAAACAATCAGCCCGGACCTGACGCGCAACGACAAGAGCAAACAGCCATCCAGCGGCGGGCCAATCACCAAAGACAATACAAGCGTCGAGTATTACGACACGGTTTTCGCGATTGCGCCATCGCCGCTCGAAAAGGATCAAATCTGGGTGGGCAGCGACGATGGATTGGTTCACTTGACGCGTGACGGCGGAAAGAACTGGGCAAACATTACGCCGAAGGAATTGCCCGAGTGGGGCGACGGTGAGCTTGATCGATCCATCCACGCGCGACGCCGGAACAGCCTATATGGCGGTGGACGCTCACCGCCTGGACAATTTTCATCCTTATATTTTCAAGACCGCGGATTTCGGAAAAACGTGGACGAAAATTACAAATGGAATACCAGACGGAGCTTTCGTTCGCTCGGTTCGGGAAGACCCGAAACACAAGGGATTGCTGTTTGCGGGTACGGAAACGGGAATTTATGTTTCCTTCGATGACGGCGGCGTTTGGCAGCCCCTGCAGCTGAATCTGCCACATGCGCCGATTCATGACCTGGCGATTCATGACAACGATTTGATTGTGGCCACTCATGGGCGGGCATTTTGGATTCTGGATGACATCTCGCCATTGCGGCAAATGGCCGGGGAGGCAATGGCGGATGACGTTCATCTTTTCAACCCGAGCTTGGCGTACCGGTTCCGCGAAGGCGGAGGCGGGCCGATTCCGCCGGGTGCGACGGTGGGAGCGAATCCTCCGAATGGCGCAATTATTGACTACTCGCTGAGAGCGGCTTCGAAGGATCCGGCAACGCTGGAGATCCTGGATGGCAACGGGAAAGTGATCCGGAAGTACGCGAGCAAGAAAGAGGGCGAGCACGAGGACGCAGGCGACGATGGAGGCGGCGGTGGGCGAGGCGGAGCGACCGCGTTGCCACTCGAAGCGGGACTCAATCGCTTCGTTTGGGATCTGAGATACGACCCGCCAAGCCGTGTTCCCGGTGCCATCAGTTGGGGAGGGCGGCCGATCGGGCCGCTGGCCACGCCTGGCAAATATCAGGTGAAGCTTATGGTGGGAGGAAAGAGTTTTACGGCGCCTCTGGAGATCAAGGAAGATCCCCGGATCGAGGCTACTCAGGCCGATCTTGAAAAACAGCTCGAGCTGGCACTGAAGATCCGCGACCGCGTCACTGCCGGGCACGATGCTGTGAACCAAATTCGCAGCGTACGCGCTCAAATCGATGCGTTGAAAAAACGGTTGGATGGGAATGAAAAGGACAAGGCCATCGTGAGCGCGGCTGACGAATTGAACAAGAAAATGGGGGCGGTGGAAGAACAGATTATTCAGCCGAAATCGAAGAGCAGCCAGGACCCGCTGAATTACCCGATCATGACGGCGGACCAACTGATGGCGCTGGCTTCGACGGTCGAGAGCGGGGAAGGAACTCCGACGGCAGCTTCTTATACAGTTTTCGACGAGCTTAGCAAAAAGCTCGATGAGCAACTTGCGAAGTGGAAAGAAATCCAGGATAAAGACCTGGCGGCGCTGAACGAGATGATTCGAAAGGAAAATATCGCAGCCGTTGCGCCAGCTTACAAAAAGCCAGGGAGCGAATAACAGGTCCTTGGGAACTGGCCGGGATGATACCAGCGCGGCAGAACCTGGCCGAGTGGTGGCAGCGCAGAATTTTAGGCGCAACCGCTCTTGCTGACGTATGATGCAAAACAATGACGACTGAGCACGGGAAGCCAATCACGCAGTTGATCGGGGACGGCGGCGGATGGCTGCTACGCAGGGTGGTGAGCGCTGTCGCCTCCACGGGCATCACGCCAAATGCGCTGACGTTTATCGCGCTGCTGGTGAACGGATGGGCAGCGGTGATGTTTGCCATGGGACAATTCCGCACGGCTGCTGCGGTGTTGTTTTTAGCGGGTTTTCTAGATATGGCCGACGGGCAAGTGGCGCGCCACGCCGGACGAGTGACGGCCTTCGGTGCTTTTCTGGATTCGACGCTGGATCGCTATTCCGATCTCGGAATTTACATGGGCCTGGTGGTTTACTACACGCTGATTGGCAGGACGTTTTACATGATCCTGGCGGCGGTGGCGATGGCCAGTTCATTCATGGTGAGCTATTCGCGGGCGCGCGCCGAATCGCTGATCCCCACTTGCAAGGTAGGCTTCATGGAGCGGCCGGAGAGGCTGGTGTTGTTGCTGCTGGGCGGAGCTTTCCACCGTATGGCGCAGGCGCTTTGGGTGATTGCGTTGATTTCGACAATCACCGTGGTTCATCGCGTGGTTTATACCTGGCAGGAAATTCAGGCCGGACGCACGCTGAACCCAAGCAACGTACAGACCTAACCTGCAAGAAACGAATCCACCCCCAACAAGAAAATCAGGTTTTCTCCGTGGAGTTATTTATCGCATCCTCCACTGGCTTGGAGACGATGTCGAAAACGCGCAGGCGCAGATCATCCAAGCCGGAGCGGCCGATCTCTTTCGTCTCAATTGTGTCATGCAAATAGACGGTGATTGTTCCCGGGTGAATCATCCAGTGGCCGGTGCGGAAGAATTCGAACGAGCCGACCATGCTCACCGGGACGATGGGACAGCCGAAATTCTGGGCAATCCGGAAGATTCCTTTCCGGAAAGGTCCCACATGGCCATCGCGGGTGCGCGAGCCTTCCGCAAAAGCAATCAGGCTGATCCCGGAATCAATGGCATGTTTCGCGCGGCGAATCATTTCTTCGAGTCCGGACCGGCTGGAATCGGCGGGCACGGGCACGTTGCCGAATCGCTTCATCAGCCAGCCATAGACGGGAATTGTGAAATGGGACTCGAGCTCAAAACCGCGGAGAAATTGAGGAATCGCCGTGTAGACCACGAACGGATCAAAAATGTTTACGTGATTTGCGATGAAAATGCTGGTGCGCGCGGGATCAAATCCCGGCGAACGATGCACTTCGATTTTCACGCCGATAAGCCGCAGAATGTTGCGGAAAAAAAGGCGCTGCGGCCAGTCGTTTTTTCGCGGATCGACAAAAACCGCCAACAGCATCAAGAAAAGGCATAGGACCACAAAATGGATGCCGCTGATTGTCCACAAAATAGCGGCGCGAACAGTGAGGTAGAAATTCTTCATGCCAGCACCTCCAAGGCGCCTGGCAGCACCTCAACGCTCTTGCAATCCAGCACCATGCTGTCGCCGTCGAGCGTGACGTCGACTGGGCCTTCGAGTTCGAAATCGATTCGCCGCGCGGATGCGCGCGAAGCCAGCGGGTGATCAATGTGCGTTCCGTCGAAAAGCGTGGAGAAATTGCGCACCAGGCCCAAGCGGCTGATCGGCCCCCAACGGACGTATTCGATCAGCCCATCGGAAGGGTCGGCATTGGGGGCGATCATCATTTTGCCGCCGGTGAATTTGCTGTTGCTGAAGGCGAGGAACAGGCAGCGGCGGTGGTCGAGATCCGATTGTTGATCCACGCGCATTGGGAAAGCTCGACGGCTGAGGCGGGCGAGGCAGGCCAGCACGCCGAGAATGTATCCGAGTTCTCCGAGACGCTTGAAGCGGCGATTGGTAAGCGCGGCAACATCGGCCGCAAAGCCCAAGGTCAATAAATTAATAAAATAAAGCTCGCCGCGCGAATGCGTCAGGCGCAAAACGTCGCAAGGGCGCCGGCGACCCGCGAGCAGCGCCTCCATCGCGTGCGCGGCGCCGCGCGAAGTGAAATCCTTCAAGAACGAATTGCCTGTGCCGAGCGGAAGAAACCCGAGAGACGGCCGCGGTTGGGAAGCTTCACGGGGGAAAAGGCCGTTTACGATCTCAAAGGCGGTGCCATCGCCGCCAACCGCGAGGAAATTGTTGTAGCCGCGAGCTTGCGCCGCGCGAGTTAGTTCAGTGGCGTGGCCAGGACCGCTGGTCTGCGAGATTTCGAGTTCGATTCCGCCTGCGCGGAGGCGCGCGAGCGCCGGGCCAGCAAGTTTGCCACAGCGGCCGCCGCCCGCGGCGGGATTGATGATCGCGAAAAAGCGCTCGCTCATCGTGGGGCCTTCATAGAGCGACAGTCGCGCCGCGGTCAACTTGCCGCCGAATTTCCTCAGCCAGAATATTGCGTTTGATTTTGAGCGAAGCTGTTCGAGGGAAATCGCGATCCCACGCGACGTAACCGCTGATGCGCTTGTAATTCAGAAGCTTGCGATTGCGTTCCGCAAGTTCAGCGCGCAGGGCGTCGTCGATCGTCTGGCCGGGTTCCGCGTGAACCACGATCACCAATTGTTCGCCGGACATGGTGTGCTGCGGCCAAATATAATTCGCGGCGAAGACGCAAAATTCCTTCAGGTGGATCCCTTCGAAAACATTTTCAATGTCCTCGGGATAAATATTCTTGCCTTCGCCGGTGACAATCATGTTTTTCTTGCGGCCGAAGAGCTGCAAGTGGCCGGTGGAATCGATGCGGCCCAAATCGCCAGTCAATAACCAGCCGTCCGAGATTGTTTCCGCGGTCAATTCCGGGTCGTCCAGATATTGCTGCATCACCGTATTGCTGCGGACGGCGACCTCGCCAATTCCCTCCGCATCTGGATGCAATACTTTTACTTCGACACCTGGGAGGGGCTTCCCCACGGTATCCGGGCGAAACGGGTGAAAATCGTTCATGGTGACGACGGTGCATGCTTCGGTGAGCCCGTAGCCGTTGCCGACCGGGATTCCCAGGTCGTAGAAGAATTGCAATGTCGCGGGCTCCGTGAACGCGCCTCCCACAAAAAGAGCTCGCAATTCTCCGCCGAAAGCCTGGTGAATATCGCGCAACAGAAACCGGCTCAGCGGCAGGCTCGGCTGGCTGCGCGTGAATGCGCGATTGACGCGAATCAATTGATTCAAGGCAAATCGTTTTCGGGGCGGAAGATCCGCAAAGCGCTGCCGCAATCCGCGCTCGAGGTTTTTGAGGACCATGGGAACCAGCGTCATGTAAGTGATCTTGTAGCGGGTGAACGCTTCGCGAATATATTCCGGACGAAGCGTCCGGAGGTGAACCACGGTGGCGCCGCAAGTGAACGGGCCGAAAAAGCCGACCATAAAATCGATGGCGTGATTGGTGGGCAGAATGCTGAGGTAACGCACGCCGGTCCAGAATGGATAAAGGGCGGTAAGGCCAATACATTGCTCCAGATAATTTTCGTGAGTCAGCGCGCAGCCCTTAGGCCGGCCGCCGGTGCCGGAAGAATAGACGATGCAGGCCCAGTCTTTGCGCGCGCGCGGAACAAATGCAGGAGTTTCCGCCCCTTTGAATTCTTCCCAGCGTTTCGCGCCCGCTAGATCAGCGCCCGCGGGAGCTTCGGTAACCAGAACGGCGCCCACCTTGAAATCGTGAAACGCAGGCGCCTGCGTGATGGCGCGCCACAGATGATATTCGACAACCAGCACTCCGGCCCCGGAATGCGCCAGCAACTGCAAGTGCTCGGACGCGCTGAGTTTGTAATCGAGGGGGACGAGCACCCCGCCGCGGTAGAAAATCGCGTAGGCCGAGATCAGCCATTTCGACTGATTGGTCATGATAATCGCGGCGCGGCTGCCGGCTCCGAATCCGATCTCTTCCAGCGCCCGTGCCACCGGAAGCGCTGCTTCCTTAAACTGGCGGTAGGTAAGGCGGCAATTCTCGCGCTCGCGATCCGCCTCGATCAGGCAGATTTCATCGGGCCAGCGGTCCAAGGCATCGCGCAGAGCTGCTCCCAACGAATCGTATTGTTTCAGATCAAGCATTTATTAATAGACGCACGAATGTACGGGCACGGGAAGTGTGAGGATAAACCTCTTACTGGCATCTCTCAAGCGAAGCCTGCTGCAATGGATGGCTGGAAGCACCTTTTACAAGCGAGATTGGATCCGCCCGGCCAAGGTGCGGAAATCGGTGACGCCCTGAAGTTCGTAGTCGGGCAATTCCACGCGGAAATGGCTTTCCAGGCGCGTGAGGAGATCGAGCGCTTGCAGGCTATCGATGCCTAACTTTTTGAAAAAATCGTCGTCCGGCGAAAGGTTCTCGCGCGGAACCTTGAAGTGCAACGAAGCCAGGTCGAGAACTTCGTTCAGCGTGTTGTCGAGCTTAGGCATCTGATCCACTCCGCTAGAGCGGCCGGAAGCAACCTATGAGTAGCCATTTCCTCGGCCGGCGAACAGCAATCCTACCAGAATCCTACTTCAGATACTGATCGAGCCATTCCACCCAGCGGCGATACACATCCATGGTGCGAACCGTGTCGCTGGGAAAATGTCCAGGAACGGGATAGGCATAAAATTTCACGGTGACGCCATTGTCCTTCAGAGCATGAAACATCTGGTACGACTGGGTAATGGGCACGCGCGCGTCGGCCGTATCGGAGAGGATCAGCGTCGGAGTCTTGATCTGCTGCTCGTAAGTGATGGGAGATTGATCACGATACGTTTGCATGTTGCTGCCGGTCCAGGGGGAGCCGCTGCCGAGCGGGCCGTTTCCGATGTTATAACGCTGGGTCACGTTGAAATCCGAAAGGGTGTAGGCGCTGGTCAAGTCGTTCACGGCCGCGCCGGCCACCGCTACTTTCCAGATTTGATAGTGGCCAGTCATCCAGGAGGTCATGTAGCCGCCGTAGGACCAGCCGGTGACCGCCATCCTGGAAGTATCGATAAATCCCATTTTCTTTACCGCTTCGATGCCCGCCATAACGTCGCGGCCCGGGCCGTCGCCGGCATCATTGAATACGGCGCGTTGATAGGCGTTACCCAGGTTGTCGCTGCCGCGATAATTCGGCGAGAAGACCACGTAGTCGTGTGAGGCGATGTATTGCCCCAATGTGCTGAACGTCAACGCGGAAGAGGCCGTGGGACCACCGTGAATATAAAGGACCAGTGGATATTTCTTTTCCTTTGAAAAATCGGGGGGATAAATCAAGACGCCGTCTTCCTGGAATCCATTCGGTCCATTCCATTCGATGCGCTCCATTTTTCCAAGAGAAAGGGAAGCGATCTCATGGTTGAAGTCCGTTAAGCGTTTGGGTGCGGCATCGGGGGAAGACATGTAATAGATTTCCGAAGGCCGGCCAGCGGTGGTTCCCGGAAATGCCAGCGCGCCATCCTTGCTCATGGAAATATCCACCCAGAAAAGCCACGAAGGAATCACATCGCCCAGAGCGAGATGCTTTGCCGCACCGGAGAGCGGCTGAATCCATAGCGAAAGGCCGGTTCCATCGTGGCCGCCCACCAGGAGCGACTTCCCGTCCGGCATCCAGATGGCGCGGGCGATGTTGCGGTCGATCGCGCGCGTCTGATCCGCGCCGTCTCCTCCCGCCGTGGGCGCCACGTAGATTTCGTTTTCATTGTTCGGATCGTTGTCGCGGGGAAACCAGTAGGCGAGTTGCGATCCATCCGGTGAGAAATCGCTGAAGCCTTCGAATTTCTCGTGCTTGGTAAGCTTTTTGATTTCGCCGGATTCCACGTTCAAGAGTTGAACTGTCGATAGGTCGGAATCGCCGTAGTGGGGGGTGGCTTGTTTGACGAAGGTGATCCATTTGCCGTCCGGCGACCAGGAAATAGGCGAAGCCGGCGAACTGGGCGGCGCGCTTTTCGGCAGGCTCCAGGAGCCTGAAGTGAGCCTTTTGGCGTTCCCGCCCTGCGAAGAAATCAGCCAGATATGCGAAGGCGTGGGCGCTGCGGTGGTGAGAAAATCGTCGTCGCCCACTTCGAAAGCGTCGTTATGCTTCTCAATTTCCTTTTTGTTCGGAGCGTCGTCGGAGGTGACGTAGGCGATCTGCTTGCCATCCGGGCTCCATGCAAATTGCTCAATTCCATTGGGGGCGTCGGTTATCTTGCTCGCTTCACCACCGCCATCCATCGGAAGTATAAAGACCTGCTGCTGATCGTCCTTGCCTGTGCGGAAAAGGGCCACGAAGGCAAGACGGTCTCCCGAGGGCGACCAACGCGGCGATCCCACGCCCTTACGTTCGTAGGTAAGTGGACGCTGCGCGCCGGTCGTGACATCGATCAAGACGAGTTGGCGATCGTGGGCGTCGGTTTCCATATTCGCGCGGGAGACCACGAAGGCGATTGATTTGCCGTCGGGAGAAATTTGCGCGTCGGAGACACTCACAATATTTGGGATGTCCGAAAGATTGAACCGGCGCGCCTGTGCGGCAGTGGGTTTTCCGGCCAATGTCCCGAGAATCGCGCAACACAACAGCATTGCTGGAACTATCAGAACGACAATCGTCTGTGGAGCCATAAACCCGTGCGAATTGCGATTGGTCTGCTTGCGCTTCATATTCTCGTTGCTCCTCGGCTGAACTCTTTCTTTGCTCGCTTCCAGTCTCGTGCACGGAGATGCGGCGACCGCACCTGATTCGGATCTTTGCTGGGTACACCCGAAAGAAAATTACTTCAAATACTGATCGAGCCAATCGAGCCAGCGACTATAGATATCCATGGTGCGGACGGGATCTTCGGGAAAATGCCCGCGCACCGGATAGGCAAAGAAGCGTGTGGCCACGCCATTATCTTTCAATGCGTGGTAGAGCTCGTAGGATTGAGTTGGGCCGTGACCCGAAAATCTCCCGTATCGGAAAGAATCAACGTGGGCGCCTTCATCTGCTGCACGTAGGTGATGGGAGACTGTTCGCGATACGCCTTCATAGTATCGCCCACCCAAGGCGAGCCATCCATCGAATAGCGCTGCCGGACATTGAAATCCGCCAGGTTATATTGATCGACCAGATTGGTGACGGCGGCGCCGGCAACCGCGGCTTTCCAGATGTTGTAATGGCCGATCATCCAGGTGGTCATGTATCCGCCGTAAGACCAGCCGGAGACGGCGATCCTCGATTCATCCACGAATCCCATTTTCTTCAGCGCATCGAGGCCTGCCATCACGTCGCGCCCGGGGCCGTCTCCGGCATCGTTGTGAATCGCGGCTTCATACTTGTTTCCCAGATTGTCGCTGCCGCGATAATTTGGCTGGAAAACAACGTAGTCATGCGCGGCCATCAATTGCGCGAAGAAACTGAAACTATCGGTGGACGAAGCGCGCGGTCCGCCATGAATATAAAGAACCAGCTGGATATTTCTTGTCTTTCGTGAAGCCCGGCGGATAAACCACGATGCCTTCTTCACTGAATCCGTTCGGTCCCTGCCACTTGATCTCTTCCGTGCGGCCGAGCGAAAGCGCGGCGATATCGTGATTAAAATCGGTCAGCCGCTTAGGCTCGGCAGTTGGTGATGTCATGTAATAAAGCTCGCTCGGCCGGTCGGGTGTGCTTCCGGTGAATGCAAGCGCGTTATCATGGCCCACGGAAACATCCACCCAGAAAGACCACGAAGGACTGATATTGCCCAGATCAAGCCGCCGCGCAGGGCCCTGAATCGGCTGAATCCACAAGGAAACGCGAGGGCCATCGTGTCCGCCAACCAGCAGCGATTTTCCGTCGGGCATCCAGATCGCGCGCGAAATCTGATGGTCGATCCCCTTGGTCACGTCCGTGCCTTCGCCGCCGGAGCTGGGGCTGACGAAAATTTCATTTTGATTTTTCGTATCGCCATCCAGGGGAAACCAATAGGCGATTTGCGAGCCATCGGGCGAATAAAGCCCGTAGCCTTCAAATTTCTGGCGCGAAGTAAGTTGGCGAATCGCGCCGCTATTCACATCGAGAATCTGAACCGTCGAGAGATCGGAATCGCCAATATGCACGTCGGTGCGTTTTGTAAACGTGAGATAGCGGCCGTCGGGTGACCAGTTGATCGGCGAACTGGGTGAGCCCGGAGGATTCGATTGCGGCAGGCTCCACGCGCCGGATGTGAGACGGCGGGCTTCGCCGCCCGCGGCGGAAACAATCCAGATATGCGAAGGGGTGGGAGCGGAGGTGGTGAGGAAATCGTTGTCGCCCACTTCAAAAGCATCGTTGTGCTTTTCGATCTCTTTCTTGTTGGGGGTTTCGTCGGCGGTGACGAAAGCGATCTCCTCGCCGTTCGGCCGCCAGGCGAATTGTTCCACCCGCTTCGGCGCATTGGTAATTTGCTTTGCCTCACCGCTGCTCATGGGCAGAACGAAAATCTGCGTTTTCTTGTTCTTCTCATCGCCCGCGTCGGCAAGAAAGGCCAGGCGGTCGCCGGTGGGCGACCAGCGCGGCGAACCGACGGCTTCCCGCTCGTACGTAAGTGGACGTTGCGCGCCGGTGGCGATGTCGTAAAGCATGAGCTGCCGATCGTGGCGGTCTTTATCCATATTCGTGCGAGAGACTACGAAAGCGATGGATCGTCCGTCAGGAGAAATTTCCGGATCGGAGACACTGACGATCTTAGGATAATCCGACAGTTCAATCTTTCTCCCTTGCGCGGCGGTAGGCTTGGAAATTGTGATTGCAGCAAACAAGTAAGAAAGGATTGCCGCGCCGGAAACCACTGATGCGAAACGGATGAAACGGTTCGGGCACACAGACGCACAGTTCACTTTTTGGTTTGTCATTTTCGGGTCCCCCTTCCCGATTCGAACGATCAAGGCAAATAAGGCAAAACTTCGCTGCTCTCCACGAATTTGCGCAATCCCGCTTCCACGGCAGGCCGTGTGAACAGCTCGCAGAAAATTTCGATTTCGCGCTGCAATTCTTCATACGGAACTGGTTTGATGAATTGTTTGGCGGCTGTGGCAGTTGCGCGGTCAAATTTCTTGAGCTGCGCGGCGGTGGAGCGAGCCAGGCTCAATGCCTCGCCTTCCGCGGCGATCTGGCTGACCAAGCCGATGGTCTGAGCCTTGGTCACGTTGATGCTTCGCCCGGTTAACAGCAAGTCGCGCACCACCGAATTGCCCAGGTCGCGTTTCAGCCGTGGAATTCCTCCGAAGCCCGGAATCAGTCCGAGGCGCAATTCCGGGAAGCAGAATCGCGCCATCTTGTCGGCGATGATGATGTCGCAGGCAAGAGCCAGCTCGAACCCGCCGCCAAACGTGACGCCGTGCACGGCGGCAATCGTGGTGAGCGGCGAGGCGTCAATCGCATTCAGCACGCGATGTATTCGAGTCAGAAAATCGTGAACTCCCGCAAGCCGTTCCGGTTTCGCCAGATCCTTTGAGCGAGAATAGAGTTCGCGCAAATCGGCGCCAGCGCAAAAGCCGGATCCGCGCGAGCTGTAGAGGATGAGCACGCTCGCCTCGTCTTCGGCGGCTGCGAGTTCGGGAACGAATCGTTCCAGGTCGGCCAACGTGGCCGAGCCGACCTCATTGCACGGCGCGCGATGGAGTTCCAGTTCGACCACGCCGCCGGCAAGTCCCCAGGAAAGCGTTTCACCGCGATAGTGCTTCATTGGCAGACCATACACTAACGACTGGAGGGATTCGTCGCAAGCTTTTTGAACAGCGCGCAAGGGTGGCCCGGAAAAATGGTCTCGGAACCATCAAGCCTGAGGCTTGCGGTACATTTCTTCAATCGCATCCTGAAAGTAGGCGGCAATCATGGGGCGTTTCAGTTTGCCATTGGCGGTCAGCAGCCCGTTTTCAATCGTGAAAAGATTCGGGCCGAAGAAGAAATTGCGAATCTGTTTATAGTGCGGCAGGTCCGTATTCACCAGTGCGATTGCCGCGGCGATTTGTTCGCGGGTAAAAGCTTTCGAGTCAGCCGCACTGATCAGCGCCACTAAGTAACTGCGATTGTCACCGTAAAGCATCACTTGCTGCGCCCCCGGAAGAGCGCGGAGCAGCTTGTCCTCGATCGGGTCGGGAGCAATATTGTGTCCCGAGTTCAAGATAATCAGTTCCTTCAATCGGCCGATGATCCGCCAATTGCCTGCAGCATTCACTTCTCCCTGATCGCCGGTGTGAAACCATCCTTCTTGCAGGACGCGCGCGGTAGCCTCGGGCTTGTTCCAATACCCTGCGAAGACATTTGGGCCGCGGACCAGAATTTCCTGATCTTCGCCGAGCAGCATTTGTACTTCTGGTATTGCCAATCCCACGCGTCCCGGCTCGACGGCAAACGGATCATCGAGAGTGCAGAGGGCGGTGGTCTCCGTCAATCCATAACCTTGCAGAACGGGAACGCCGAGCATGGCATAGAAGAGTTGTGTTTCGATTGCCAGCGGCGCCGATCCGCAAATCAGAGCCTTCAAATTGGGTCCCAGGCTCTTGCGAATCGCCGGAAACATAAACGCATTTGCGATTGCCAGCCAGATGGGATCCATTGGTTTGGCTTTTTCCAGATGCAAGCGGACCCAGGCCTGTCTGGCTTTTTCAAACAGGGAAGCAGCCATTTTGCTGCGTTGCTGGATTTGCTCTTCAATCTTGCCGCGCACCCGCTCCAGCAGCGTGGGAACGTTCAGGAAATAATTGGGCTCCGCCAATTTCAGTTCATCGCCCAGTTTCGCCAGGTCCGTGGAAAGTGCCACCAGACTTTTGCGTGAAAGGCACGTGAGTAAAATAATCCAAGACCCCGCAAAATTCAGGGGCAGAAAGTGGAATACCTTGTCAGGCTGCTGGCGCGGCCCCATCAGGCGGTCCAGCCGGTCGTTCGTACAGGGAAGCATGTGATTCAGATTTCGAGCCATCAGCACCACTCCCTTGGGCTCGCCGGATGTTCCAGAGGTATAAATAATTGCGATCGGATCCTCCGGAGCGAGTGGAATGGGATCTTCCACTACGCGGACACGGGAGGCGTCCGAGAGATTCGCGAACACAGTTTCAAAGGATGCCAGCCGCGTTTCGGGGGACAGATGAACTTGCACCGCAGCGAGCAATGTTCCCTCACCGCAGCAAACCAGGGAAGGGCTGCCGTCCCGAATCATGCCCGCCAATTCCACCGCTGCTTGCCTGGCATAAAGTGGAATTACCACGATGCCCTCCGCCATCAGAGCCAGGTCAAGAGCGATCCAGCGGATGCCGTTCGGCGCGAGCAAAGCGCAGCGATCGCGCTTGCGTAATCCGGCCTGCTGCAAATATTCTCGCGCTGTCTGAATCAATTCGAGTAATTCGCGCCCGCTTATGGTTTCGAACTTGCCGTCGCGGATTTCCTGCAGGACCGGCTCGGCGCCATCGCGCCGCAAACGTTCAAAAATGATATCGAGGAATGTCATTTGGATCGCCGAGCGGAATGATTCAATCCGTCTACTCCGATTCCATTCGCCAACATTCTTTCGCGCAACATCGAAGGATTCTCCCGCTTCCGATCAGGCCGATTTGGCTTCCAGTGCGCGATCTTGGGTATCGTAGAGTTCGAGCAGTTTGCGTAGCGTGGGGCTGAGGGGCGGCAAGTAATCTTCCCAGATGAGCGAACCGGAACGGATGGGAAACTCCGGGTAACGGAGCGCCACGCGGTCCTCGATATAGGTGCCCATGCGAGCCATTAGCTTCAGATTTCTCACGACCGTGCGCCCGATGCCTTCGCGGACGGCAGCGGATTCGCGAGCGAGAGTTATCAGGCCCTCCGTTAACTTGTCCTCGAGTTCCGCATCGTCGACGCCAAACAACAAATGATCATGGCCGCGCTCACTCATCAAATTGCGGATGCGTTCATCCATGGTAATGCCCAGGGACGGAACTAAGCCGGGCATGGACGTCACGATGCCGTGGTAGCGCGAAGATGCCATCAGATGGCTGGACCGAAGGATGCTCACAAGCTGGTACATATTGTATTCGTCGGAGGTGAAGATGGGAGCGCCTCCCAATTGAGCGGCCAAGCGGCGGCAGGCATCCATGTCCAGGCGTTCCATGGCCACAACGATCGGAAAGACAGTGTGGTCTTTCCGAAAACGGGTGACCGCGCCGGCGATCGCTTCCAGGTAGCGCTGGTAAGCGGCCGTTACCTCCGCGCCGGATTTGTGGAAATAGATCGAACGATAATGACTTTCTTTGTAGGCTCCGGTGAGTGTCCTCGCGGCCGCTTTGGCCAGCGATGCCTTTACAGGCCACCAGTATGGGTGGATGGGGCAGAGGACGAGCACCGGGTCTTCTCGTCCCATCCGGCATCGCGTAAAACTGTTCGTCCATATTCCGGTCCCAGCGGTTCAAAAGTCCAGGCGGTGTCCGTGCCCAGTTCGCTCGGAAATTCCCAGTCTGCTGAGCACCGCCTGTGATTCCGGATTGCGCGTGATGATGAAGGATTCAGAGCAAAATCGACGGCACATTTTCTGCAGCATCGAGTCCATCGCGCCCGCTTCGGCGCCATAGCCGATGGACAGCTTATTCTGGGCGGCGGCGATGCCCAGCGAGCCGATCATCATGGTAGTCGAGCGCGTTCGCAAATTTGCTTTTGAACATCGAGCCTTCGGCGCCACCACGCCATGTTATTTCGGCACTTCGGAAAGGAACGGCGGAAATAGCATCGGAAGATGCACCTGCTCGCATCTCCGAAATAGCCGCGCGTCAAATCGAAATTGTGGGTCATCACGCTCAGCGAAATGTTCTGTTCGCCCAGAATCCGCCGGACCTGCCGGAGCATTTCCTCCACGCGAACATCGGCGCCGGTATTGCGCGTTCCGTTGTAGCCTGCAAAAAGAAGCTTCAACTTCTGCCCGGCTTCCAGGTCATCGCCCGCGCCGAACATCCACTCATCTTGTTCATCTCGATGAGGCCGCTGACCCAGGCCTCCAGGACGAAGTCCATCATCGGCGTGGAATCCTGCGCCTGTCCGCTGCCCGGCACAGTGCTCCGCGCCAGTCGAGCCGGCCATTCGTGATATTTGATAGGTGAAATGATTTTCCCGGCTGAATTGCAACAGCGGGAAAACAGTATTGGAAAATGGCGCTGGAGCGCGGCCCATCTCGGCCACCACTCGCGAATTATCGAACACCGTATTCCAAACGAGGTAGGGCAGGAAAACTTTCAACAGCGTCGCGAGTCCGCCGATTTTTCCGGCGCGTCCAGCAAGCGCATTAACCATCTTCGAAGAGGGCTTCTCAAGGCCCGGCATGTACACGGGCGCGCGCTTGCCCTGCGCCTTCGGAGAGCGCATCGGTCAGTTGCACGAACGTCTCCGCACCCGTGCCCGAGGAAAGATGGTAAATCTCGTGCGCGGGTTTTTCTTTCTGATGCAGCGTGACCACCGACTCCGCCACGAAATCCACGGGAACAATATCGATGCGATCCGTCGGGACGGAAGGGAAGCACCGGAAGCCCGGAAAGAAACACAAACGCCCGCACCATGTCGAATTGATTCGTTTCCGGCCGGCGGCTATCGCCCAGCACGATGCTGGGGCGGAAAATCGTGCGCGGCACATCGGGCAGCAACTTGCCGAACCATGTGCTCGCAGAATTTTTTTGTGCGCGCGTACGGATCGTAGTCGGAGCGGTTCCAATCGATCGCCGTATCTTCGGCCACCACTTCATTCGCGCGTTGCCCGGCAACAGCGACAGTGCTCACATGGCTGAAGCGGCGCAAGCCGTGGCTATCTCGCGCCCGCATGGCCAGCTGAATCACTTCCAGCGTGCCGCGCAGATTCACGTTCAGGCAGCTTTTCTCCGATTTGCGATTCAGCGATGCGGCGCAGTGAATAATCGAATCCGTCGGCGCGACCAAGCTCGCGATAGTCATCCTCGGCCAATCCGAATTCGGGCTCGGTCAGATCGCCACGAAAAATCCGGATGCGTGAATTCAGGCAGCTTTCGAAACTGCGGGAAATCCATGTGCAGTTGAAAGGAGCGCCACAGCCGCTCGCGGGCTTCCTGCTCGTCGCGCGCGCGCACCAGCAGGTTCAGCGATTCGGCGTGATCCGTCCAGCAGGTTCGACGCGATGTGAGCGCCGATATATCCAGTGGTGCCGGTGAGGAAAATAGCCACGATGTTTGAGTGTTCAGGACGCCGATGCCGGGGCTGCCCGGCATGCCTCGGTTGCCTACTCTCGCGCTCCGTGCGTTCCAGCGAGAAGAATACCGCGATGAGGCCGGGATTCCGGTTGACGTCCTTCGATCAGAGGATAGCACCACTTGCGAAGCGCCGGAATGTGCACGTTGATCCAATAATCCCACCAATCGAGCGAGCGCGCATCGTAGCCAAAAGTCGCCCGTTCTTCGGGCGGAAGCGCCGCGGTCAGCCGTTCCACGTTCGCGGCCTCGAAAACGTGATCGTTGTGCAGAATAAAAGGCTCGAAAAGAGCGACCAGCTTGATCACTCTTTCGAGTTCGCGCTCCTGCCGCACCAGCGGCGCGCGCACGAACGGAATCGGCTCGATGCTGCGGTTGATGGCCTGCACGATCAGCTTTCTGCGCGGGCGCGGAAAGCTTTTCATAGCGCGACTTTGAAACCGGAATTGCGTCGAATTTCAGCCGCAGCCGGTGATGGAACCCATTCTGCGCCCGGTAGAATTTCCTGTGTCCCAGGCCGGTCAGTTCGATGGAGCGGCGCATGTCGCAAGGATTTGCCACAGACGTAGCCAGGTGATAGACGCGCTCATGCGCCGCGTCGACCAGCGCGGCTGCGATCAGCGTCATGCCCCGGGACACCAGATCGACGGGAATAAGATCGAGGCATTTGCTCGCGTTGCGTCGGAAGCTGCCGGAAAAATGTTCCCAGCAGATAGGAAAGTGACGCCGAAGTATTGATGCCCTCATTCCAGCCCAGAAACGGCTTCTCAATGGACGATTCCACGATGGCCGGGCGCACGACGGCGATCGCGGCCTGGGGCGTCCGCTCCATGAAAGTTCTGGATCAGCGATTCCGAGAGGCTCTTCGTCAAAGTGTAGGTATTCGGCCAGCCCAGTTCGTTGGCGCGCCTCAGTGCCTGCTTCGGTCAAGGTTTGCCGAAGCCAGCGGACGCGATTCTTGCGAATCTGGTTTTCAAGCGCAGCGCCCTTCAGATCCTTAGCCGCATGCTGCTTTTCGAGGCCTGCCGGCGGATCTCTTCGGCACTTCCGGGCACTCCGCTCGCGCTTCCGTCTCGTGAATCAGAGCGTCGAGCGACTGCCACTCTTGTTCGGCATCGAAGCCCGGGACTTTGCGGGCGTGTAGTTGGGCTGCAGTTTTTCGAGGATCCGCCCGTTGCGCGGCCCGACCACGTAGCACGTGGAAAGGTGCAGCAGAGCGGCATGATCGCACTCCCGCAGAAATCCAGCAGGTAGGCGATGGCATCGACGTTGATCGCCAGCGCGTCGCGCAAGTCGGGATTAAAGTCGGTCAGTCCCGCGCTGTTGACGATCAAATCCAGCGTGCCCGCCAGACGTTCTTTCGTCGCGGCATCAAGTCCCAGATCGGGTTTCCCGGCATCGCCATCCACCACTTCCACGTGCTGGCTCAAGAAATGCGCCGAACCCGCTGCCATGCCGCTCCATCAGCGGGTCGAACACCGGCGATTCCTGCGACCATCCGCTCGAAAGCGTTGCCTGGCGGAGGTCGAGCGGTTTCGCCGGATCAGCAGATAAATCTTGCGGATTTCCGGCAGATCGCTCAGCAAATTCGCCAGCCATACTTTTCCGATAAATCCAGTGGCGCCGATCAACAGAATATTTTTACCCTTCAGCGATTCGCGCACGGAAAGCCGGGGAATCTGGGTTTTTGGCGTGTAATGCACCACCGGGCGGTGAACTTTGGAGACTGTCCGCCGCACGGAGCGGATGGACGCTGTCAGCGCTTCCGGATGATCTTCGAAACCCAGATTGCGCGCCAGCTTATCAAGCGAGGTACTTCCATCCGCGGCCGTGCCCAGAAAGCGTGCGAACGCGCCACGAGGCCGGATCACCGGAAAAAGCAGCCGTCCGGTAGCGATCCCATCGCGAAATTCCAGCCGGTTGCACAGAATCTTTTCACGCCCAGATGCTTGGCCAGCGGGTCCATGATGTAATTCAGCCCCTGGCTCACCAGGATTACTTCGCCGCCCGAGGCCAGAGCTTCCTTCAATTTCGCCACTCCGCTAGGCTTCAGCCGCGGCTTAAGTACATAATGGAAATACTCATCGCCAAGCAAATGGAGCCGATCCTCGCTCACTCCCCGCAGCACCGAATGCAGCACACGAGTGGCAAACACTCGATGGGTCAAATAAAGGAACGGCCGCAACACGGCCAGAACCCCCATCGATCCCCGGCGGGCCCACCTCTCCAGGAAAGTCTGAGCGTTCCAGGCAAAAAACCCCACAGGACGAACCGCAGTCAGGTTCAGCAGGCTGCCTTCCACCCGCCAAAACATGCTCGTAGTTAGGGCTCTGGCGCTCCCAGACGGCTGGAACAAACCTGAAGCATCCGATGGCATTGGTTTCCTCGAATCCATATGGGACGGGCGCGTGCAGTTAAAGCCTTGGCAGGCTGAAATTATCACTCTCCAGGGCACTAATCAAGCAAAGGGCGCTTATAAGCAGCCTTGTTGATGCCACCTGGAGTTCTTTCGGATTCGTCGCGCCAGGAGCCGTTCTGGCGCCGATGGTGGCATCCCTTCCCGCAATCATTCTCGCGGCGGTGGCGGGGGCGTGGCTTTACCGGGAGTGAAGCGGAACTTACGATTGAATGGTGGTCCGGAGGCTTCGAGGCAGCCCAATTATGAGAGGTTAGTAATTCCCGTTAAGCCGCTGATCCCGCCTGAGCGGCAAAAGAATCACTCATAGCGCAGCGCGACCATCGGATCCACGCGTAAGGCGCGCCTAGCAGGGATGTAACTGGCCGCCAGCGCGATCAAAAACAAAAGAAGGGCAACGGACGCAAACGTCAACGGATCGCTCGCGCTAACCGAATAGAGCAGGCTCGATAGCAACCGTGTAAATCCCAGCGCCGCCACCAGTCCGATTGCGGCGCCCCAGATCGCCAGCCGCGCTCCCTGCCCGAGCACCAGCCTCAGCACATTCTTGGGCTGCGCGCCTAGTGCCATGCGGATGCCGATTTCATGGGTGCGCAACGCCACACTGTAGGAAACCACGCCATATATTCCGATCGCCGCGAAAATCAGCGCCAGACAGCTGAAGAGCCCCAGCAGAATCAATGTCAGCCGCCGCGTGCCTACGGAATCGTCGACCAGTTCTGCATCGTCGCAATTCGAAACACAGGCTGGTCTTTGTCGATTGCCGCCACGGCTGCCGGATGGCAGCAGTCAGGCTGGCCGGATCGGCGGAGGAGCGCACCAGCAGGCTCATGTCATCTTGCGGGCGTTGGCGGAACGGCAGGTACACTTCAAATCGCGATGGATTCGCCAGGCCGTAGAGTTTTGTATCGCCCACCAGCCCCACAATCGTAATCCAGGGGTTGGCGCCTGAGCTCTGATGGCCCTGCAGGATTCTTTTTCCCACCGGGTCTTCATTCGGCCAATACCGGCGCGCCAAAGCCGCATTGATCAGCGCCACCGGCACGCCCGATTCATTGTCGGCCTCGACAAACGACCGCCCGCGCAGGAGTGGCACGGTAAGCGTCTCCGTATAGCCGGGGCTCACGATGTGGAAATCCGGGTGCGCGTATTCTCCCGGAGCAGGCTGAGGCTGCCCTTCGATCGTGATGTCGCTGCGACGGTGATCGAACGATAGAGGCACATTCGTCCCCAACGCCACGCTTTCTACCCCCGGCAATGCGCGAGTACGATCCAGCACCTGCTGCCAGAAATTCTTCATGGCTTCCGGAGTGGAATATTGCGCCGAGCGCAAATTCATTTCCATTTGCAGCACGCGCGCCGGCCGGAATCCCGGGTTCACCTGCAACAGCCGGTAAAGGCTCTTCATCATCAGGCCCGCGCCCACCAGCAGGACCAGTGCAATTGCGGTTTCCGCAATTGCCAGCGCACTGCGCAGCCGTTGCTGTCCCGCGCCGGCGGTTGCGCTGCGTCCGCCTTCTTTCAGCGTTTCCTGCACATCGGGACGGGTGGCCTGAAAAGCCGGGAACAGCCCAAATGCAATCGAGACCAGCACAACAATCGCTCCCGTGAAGAGCAGCACACTCTGATCCATGCGCACATCCATCCCTGGAATCGAATCAGGCGGAATCAGATGTCCCAGGCCGCGCACTCCCCAAACTCCCAGAACGATTCCCAGTGCGCCTCCCAGTAGCGATAGCAGAAAACTTTCCGTCAGCATCTGCCGGACTACGCGGCCGCGGCTGGCGCCAAACGCCCGCCGCACTGCAATTTCCTTCGCGCGGGCAGCGCCGCGCACCAGGAAAAGATTGGCCACATTCACGCACGCGATCAGCAAAACCAGCACCACTGCTGCAAAAAGAACCAGAACGGCCGGGCGCGTATCGCCCACGAAAACATCCCGCATCGACATCATGGCCACTCCCGCGCCATGATTAGCCTCCGGATACTCCTTGGCCAGCCGCGCGGCGATCGTTTCCATCTCCACGCGCGCCAGTGCGAACGTCACGCCTGGCGCCAACCGGCCGATCACGTTCATATCCCCGCGAGCGCCGCGCTCCATCATGTCTTTCGCCCACACGCCAATCGGCGCAACCACATCCGATTTTTCGGGAGCGCGAAACGTGGGAGGCAGGACCCCAATAATCGTGAAACTGCGGCCATCGAGCGTAATGCTTCGCCCGATCACATTCGGGTCCGCGCCCATGTGCGATCGCCACAATTGGATAGCTGAGCAGAACCACCGGCGCCGTTCCCGCTGTTTCTTCTTCCGGCAGGAAATCACGTCCCAGAAATGGCCGCACACCGAGTAATGACAGAAAATTTGGCGAGACCGCCAGGCCTTCAATGTTTTCCGGTTGCGTCACTCCGGAAAGATTGAAGCCCAGGTTGTGCACGGCGGCCATCTGCGAAAATGCGTGGCTCTGTTGCCGCCAGTCCAGGAAATTCGGATAAGAAACCGAAACCGGCCCCGACGCGCGGCGAAGTTTCCTGCAGCGCGACCAGTCGATCCGCATCCTGGTAAGGCAAAGGACGCAGCAGCACGGCGTTAACCACCGAGAAGATCGCTGTATTTGCTCCGATGCCGAGCGCCAGCGTGAGGACGGCGATTGCGGTAAAGCCGGGATTCTTGCGCAGCATTCGCGCGCCGTAATGGACGTCCTGCCACAGCGTCTCCAGAAATCCCAGGCTGTTCATGCGAAAAATCTCCTCCCGGATTCGGGCCGGATTTCCCAGCTTGCGGTGCGCGGCCTCGTCGCGCCTCTTTAGGCGGCATGCCTCGCGCAATATTTTCCGCCGTCTCGATCTCCAGATACCCTTGGAGTTCCCGGGCTCGCTCTTCGTCCCAATAATTCCGGTGGAAAATGCGGCGTCCATCGCATCGAGTTACTCCGTCGCCGGACGCAGCACGCGATTGATCGCATGCACCAATTCTTCCCAGCGGCTCGTCTGCACCACCAATTGTTTTCGCCCCGCGGGCGTCAGCCGGTAATAACGCGCCTTGCGGTTGTTTTCCGAACTGCCCCAGAAAGATGCTATCCACCCGCGATCTTCCAGCCGGTGCAACGCCGGATACAGCGAACCATGCTCCACCTGCAGCACTTCCTCGGAGCGATGCTCGATCGCGTAGGCAATGGTATGTCCATGCGCGGCGCCCAGAACCAGTGTCTGTAGGATCAGCAAATCGAGAGTGCCTTGCAGCAATTCGCCTTGCAGCGGGGGTGCGCCTCGTTTTGGCATTCCAAACTTATACTCCCATAGATCATCTACCACAAGAGTCATTTTTCGGCCATTCACAATTGTTCTTGCGTTTAAATTTAAGTTTGAGCCAGCAGAATGTCCTCGGAAGACAGTCTATGGGTAGCAGGCCGTGGCGGCAGTCCCTCTGCGTTCTCCGCGCCTCTGCGGTAAAGCTTTTCCGCTTTTAGCCTCACTCCATCCGCAACGCATTCATAGGCGAAATGGACGCCGCGCGATTTGCAGGAATAATCGCCGCGAAAAAGGAACAGATCGCGAGCGCCCCCGCGGCCACGGTCAATGCCGCCGGATCCCAGGAAGAAACGCCGTACAGTTGCGCTGAGATCAAACGCCCGGCACCGATGGCCAGAGGCAGCCCCAGGATCAGCCCGGCGAAGACCCGCTTGAATGCTCCACCCAGCACCAGTTGAATCAAATTCGCGCGATCAGCGCCCAGCGCCATGCGAATGCCGATTTCGTTGGTCTTCTGCGCGACCGTGTAAGCCGTCACTCCGTAGAGTCCCACCGCGGCCAGAATCAGAGCCACAATCCCGAACAGTCCGGACAGTCCTGCCACGGCGCGTTCCTCGTCGAAGGAAAGTTCCACTTGCTTCCTGCATCGTTCGCATGCTGATGATGGTCAGGTTGGGATCGATTTCAGCCAGCGCTTTGGTCAGCAGCGGTTCGAGCGATCCCGTGGGAAGATCGGTCACCAGCATCATTCCCTCGATGAAGTGGGTCGCCACCTCCAACCGCTTCATCAGGGGATCTTTGTAATCGACGTTCTGGGCCAGCGGCACAAAAAACATCGGCCGCGCGGGCCGCTTCAACGCAAAACCCGCGAATTTCGCGTCGCGCACCACGCCGACGATCCGGAAGGTGCTGGCATTTTCGGGCAGGTCCAGGCCGAAATGCTGCTCCAGCGGGTCTTCATTGCTCTTGAAAAAGCGTTTCACAAACGCTTCGTTGACCACCGCCACCGGCGCGGTCGTTTCGTTATCCGCCGCGGTGAACCCGCGCCCTCGCAAAACCGGTATTCCAAAATTTTGCAGATAATTCGCGCTCACGCGGTCCCACGACGCTCCAGCATTTTCGCCATCTTGGGGGCAGGGTGGCCGGCTACTAAAATGAGTTCGCCCCAGTTGTCGGTGAGCGGATTGTAGAGCGCCAAACCCGATCCCCGCACTCCTGGAATTCGATTGAGGCGTTCTTCCATCTGTCGGTAGAGCGCGGCCAGCTGCGGCTGGGTATAGGTGGCGGGAGGATCGTGCAGCTCCACCACCACCCGGCCTTCGGTTTGAAATCCGAAATCCTGATGCTCCAGCTTATTCAGACTGCGCGCCAGCATCATTGCCCCCGCAACCAGCACCACCGACATCGTGGCCTGCACGATCAGCAGGATGTTGCGCGCCAGCGAGGAATGATCGCTGGTGCCCCGGCCCGCTCCACGCAATGCTTCCGCGGGATCGGTACGCGTGGCAAACCAGGCGGGAGCGGCTCCAAAGATGATTCCCGTCACCAGGGCCAATCCAAAGGCAAACGCCAATACCATCAGCGAGGGCGCGTGCTGATGGAAAGAAATCCCGACGTCCGGAACGCCAGCGCGATCAGCAGCCGCACGGCCGCCATGGCCACCAGGATTCCGGCAATCCCGCCGCCGATCGCCAGCAGAACGCTCTCCGTCAGCGCCTGCGCGATAATCTGGCCACGGGTCGCGCCCAACGCCATTCGCAACGCGGTTTGTCCGCGCCGCCCCACCGCCCGCGCCAGCAGCAGGTTGGCCACGTTGGCGCAGGCAATCAGCAGCACCAGCCCGCAAACCGCCTAACAGAATCTGCAGGCTGCGCCCGTATTCTTCCTTCATCACGGCGACTCCCGCGCCAGCCGGCACCACGTTGATAACCTGTTTGGGAAGCATGCGGATTATATCGGGCATCCAGTTTGCCGGGTATCCCGGAATCGTTCTGCATCCATTGCCGCAGCACGGTAGTCAAGTGGGGCGACATTCCGTCCGTCGTGGCTCCCGGCCGCAAACGCCCAATCATGCGCAGCCACGCCGCGACGGATTGATCCAGCAGCGCGCTTTCCCCGTCGATCATCGGTTCCTGGTGCACCGGGAACCCAGATATCCGGAGGATCGCTGCGAAGCGTTTCCCCGAAGAAACCAGGCGGCGCGATACCAATGACGGTGAATGGATGGCCCTCCACAACGAAACTTGCGCCAACCACCGATGGATCGCCGCCGTAGGTGTTCTGCCACACGCGATGGCTCAGCACGGCAACCGGCGGTGAATTGGGCTTGTCGTCATCGGGAGTAAACACGCGTCCCCCAAACGCGCCCACCCCGAATGTTGAAAAATAGTTCCCCGTCACATACTCGGAATGCAGTGGCCTGGCAGTCGATTCCGCGCCTTGACGCCGCACGCTCAAGAGCCTCTGCCCCGCTTGGAAAGCGGCCACCTCTTCAAATTCCGGCGCTTCGGCTTTCAGCCGTTCGTACAGAGGGTAGGAAAACAATCCCCAGCGGTCCTGCGGTCCCCCCTCCACGCAGCACTCGTCGCCTTCGCCGACCCGGTAGAGCCTCCCCGGATCGGAAACCGGCAGCGAACGGAGCATTACGGCATGGATGAGCGTAAAAATCGCCGTCGTTCCGCCGATTCCCAGGGCCAGCGTAAGTACGGCCGCAGCCGTAAAGACGGGCGACATCCGAAACTGCCGCAAAGCGTAACGAAGATTGCCCAAAAGGTTTTGCATTCCGCACCCCTCAATCCTGTACGAAGTTGGGTCGCCGTGAGTTCCCCAATCCGGCAAAATTGTGACTGCTTGCTGCCGTATTAGACGCTCCTCTTGCTAGATTCGTCTTGCAGCCTGCGCGCTATACTATTGAAACTGATGCCGGCGGATGCTCTCGTCGCGCTTGGATCTAATGTCCGGTAAGCGCGCTTGTGGGAAACTGAACCACTCCCCAAGAGTTCTGCGGGTCGTTTGGCGAATCTATTTTTTGATCGCGATTCTTGCCGTAGACTAGCTGGATGCGCGCACTCGTGATCGGCGGAACGCGAAACCTGGGGCCGTCACTGGTCCCGGCATTGTTGCAAGTGGGATATCAAGTCTCGATTTTCCATCGCGGGATCACTCATGCTGATTTGCCCGGTCAAATAGAAACGCTGCGCGGAGATCGAACCGACCAGCAGCAGTTGCGAACAGCAGTGGGAGGCCGCGAATTTGATTTGGTTGTGGACACGACTCTTTACAATGGGACCGATGCGCAGCCGGTGGTCGATTTATTTTCAGGACGCATCCGTCGTTACGTTTTCATCAGCACAGGCCAGGTTTATCTGGTTCGAACCGGATTGCAGCGTCCCTTTCAGGAGCAGGATTATCCCGGGCCGGTGATGGCTGCTCCGCCGGAATCGAATGCACTGGATTATGAGAACTGGATTTATGGAGTGGAAAAACGGGCGGCGGAAGATGTGCTGATGCGGGGATGGGAAGAAAGAAAATTCCCTGTCACCATCCTTCGATTGCCGATGGTGAATAGCGAGCGCGATCACTACGACCGCATTTACGGTTACTGGCTGAGGATGCGGGATGGCGGACCCATCCTGCTGCCGGAGGGAACGGATCTTCCGCTGCGCCATGTTTACGGGGAAGATGTGATTCAGGCAATTATCCGGCTGGCTCCAAGCAACACGGGAATCGGCCGGGCCTACAACATTTCGCAGGATGAAACGATTTCCCTGCAAGAATTCTTGCAGGCTCTAGCGGATGTGATGGGCCGGCCGCTGCGATTCGTGCGGCTCCCGCGCGAAAAACTGGATGAAGCGGGATTGCTTCCCGGCTGCTCGCCGTTTAGCGATCCCTGGATGTCTTCCGTCGATAACTCCCGCAGCAAACTGGAAATCGCAATGGACTACACGCCGTTCTCGACTTACCTGGCAAAACTTGTAGGTTATTTTGAATCGCGTCCCGAACGCCGCATCGATGGCTATTCGCGCCGCGCACTCGAATTGCAGTTCGCGGACAGCACTCCATCGCCGCCTTTCAGGTAAGTCAAAGAAGTTGCGCGGAGCCGGATCGTGAATTATTCGATCTCGATGTAATCGCCCGAATAGATGTCGCGAAGCGAAAACGTGATCAGTAGCGTCGAAGAGTTCGGAGACGTTCGCAGCACGATGCCTTCTCCGAGGACGGCTCTGGGGATATCTTTGGACGAGTATTGCAGTGGAACACTCCCGAAGCCGAACATGTCGAATGCTTGGCGGGGCGTTTCATAAACAGTCTCGGAATGCGTGTCCTGGTAACGGAAGACCCGCAAATAATCTCCCACTTTCACGCCTTGCGCGCTTCCCAAATTTACGTAAACAATGCTGTTGGTTCCATGCAGGCTGGTGAATCCCTTCCCCATCACCACCATCGCCGTCGCCTTGCCGCTGGGAGGCGCAAAACGGTCAAATTTATCATCCGGTTTCAACGATGGCGTTGGACGCTCGGCGAACGGAATCACCACGTCGCCGCGCTGCATCCACGAACACGATTCAACGATTTGAGCCGTGGAAACTTTGGGGTGAGTCACCAGAACTCTTAGCCGGCCCTCGTCTTCCCATTGAATGCCCATGGCGTGCATCAGTGAGTTTTGCCACGAAAACCACTTAATTGTCGGAGCGAACGATGCCACGCGCATTACCCGGAATTCATCGCCAACCTTTACGCCCTGGTCAGCGCCCTTGTTGATGTAAACGATGTCGCCTTCCTCGAACGTTATCCGGAAATTGGATTCTTCGCCAGTGACCAGAAAGTTGTCTCGCGGCACAGCTTCGGTCGTGAAAGTCCCGGAGCAATTCATGTCCGCCGGAATAGGTGCGTGCGCGATCTGGGAGGCCGCTGGAGGCGCCAGCGCGCCCGCTAGCAGGGCGGAGATGGTAGCGAACAGGCCAATAGCCAGATTTCGTGAGACGATCGTGCTTCGCATAGGACGGACTCCTTGGGTGCCTAGACGCGGTAACCGGAGAACACACCTTCGATCTGAACGTAGCAAATGGTCCAGAGGGCGTCAAGACAGTGCCGAGGGACGCTTTACACTTTGTACACCACATGGTAGAAGCCCTAAACCCCTGGTAAACGGGGCAAACGGACGGGATGCGAAGCCTCATCTGGCAGGACAAAATCTGCGGTGTAGCGGCCTCTGCTGATGCCCAGGGAATGCAGAGCCAACTCCAACGGGCTCTGAATCTTACGAGGACCGTGGAACTTCGGCTGGATTGGCTGCGCAATCAGCGCGAGGTGACCCGCTTCCTGGACTGGCTGAGAAGACAGCTGCGTGACAATGGGACGACTCTTCTTGCCACCTGCCGGAGAATCCAGGCTGGAGGAAAATTCGCCGGGAACGTGGTGGATCAATTGGCCATTCTGCGCTTCGCGATGGAATGCGGGTGCTCCTGGGCTGATCTGGAAATCGAATCTGCCCGGCAATTGCGAGCGGGGGGACTGAGAAAACTGCTCGGACCCGGTGGCCGAGTCGTCTCCTACCACAATTTCAAAGAGACGCCACGGAATCTGGGTGCCAAGACCAGGCAATTGGAGCGCGCGGGCGGCGCCATCGTTAAGGTAGCCACACATTGCCAGACCATCGCGGATAGTTTGCGAGTTTTGAATCTGGCGCGTGGCAAGAACAAAGTAATTGCGGTTCCCATGGGTGAGGCGGCATTGCCCGCGCGGATACTTGCGCTGCGCGCGGGCAGTGCATTGGCTTATGCGCCGGTCGAGAATGCCACTGCGCCCGGCCAAGTGCCGCTTGAGGAATTCAAACGGGTCTATCGCGCTGACAAACTAAATGAGCGAACTCGAGTTTTCGGAGTGATTGGTGATCCCGTCAGCCATTCACTCTCGCCTCGAATGCAGAATACGGCATTTGGGGCGCGCGGGGTAAACGCGGTATTTCTGCCTTTTTTGGTCCGCGACTTGCCTGATTTTCTGCGAGCCATTCAGCCGCTGGGGATTTCCGGGTTCAGTGTGACCATTCCGTACAAACAGCAAATCCAGCGATATTTGGCCAATTGCGACCGGCTCGCCACGGAGATTGGCGCGGTGAATACGGTGGTGGTGCGTGGCCGGGCGCTACATGGTTACAATACCGATTACATAGGTGTTTTGCGCGCTCTGAAGGGCCGAATCGCGCTGCCCGGGGCTCGCATATTGATCCTCGGCGCGGGCGGCGCGGCGCGAGCCGCGGCCTTTGCGTTGGCGCGTGAAGGCTCTTCTGTTTTCATTTGCGCGCGGCGGCTTCAGCGCGCAAAAGAATTGGCGCTTGCAGTTGGCGGCGCGTCGATTCCTCGCGCGCGGCTGCGGCACGAAGAATTCGACGGGATCGTAAATGCAACGCCGGTGGGGATGTATCCGCATACGAATACATCGCCGCTCAAAGCCGCCGAGCTGAATTGCCGGCTGCTGTTCGACATTATTTACCGGCCGTTGAAAACGAAATTGATGCAACTCGCCCAGCGCCGCGGCATCGAAACGGTTTCAGGGCTCGAAATGTTTCTGGCCCAAGGCATGGCGCAGTTCGAGATTTGGACCGGCAAGAGCGCGCCCGAATCCGTAATGAGGCGAACGGTGCTCGAAGCGCTAAAAAAATAAAGAGAGAACAACAGGCCGCGGAAAAGATAATAAAAAGCAAAAAGCCGGGCAGGGAGCGCCGAGGAAAGAGCAATTGCGCTGGCATCAACGAACGAACTCATCCCGAGGCCCTGCATTTGGGCCGAAGATCACAAGCGATTGTCAATTTACTGTTAGCGGCGATTCTTCTAGCACGAATAAATGATCCAGCCAAACTACAAAACGTTTTGCAAACTCGCGCGCCAGGGCAACCTGGTCCCGGTGTATGAAACCGTCACCGCGGATTTGCTTACACCGGTCGGCGCGTATTTGCGCCTGGCGCGCAACGCGCGCTATTCCTGCCTGCTCGAAAGCGTCGAGGGCGGCGAAACGATCGCGCGCTACACGTTCATCGGAGCAAACCCAGAGGAAGTATTCCGTTCGCGCGGGCGGTCCTGTGAAATTGAACGCCAGGGTGCGCGCGAGGAAATTGCCGGCGATCCGTTTGAAATCTTGCGCGGTCTCGTCGGGCGCTACCAGCCCGTGCGCGTGCCGGGGTTGCCGCCGTTGATTGCGGGCGCGATCGGATACTGCGCGTACGACATGGTGCGGCTGATCGAACGCATTCCCGCCAGTGGACGCGACGATTTGAAACTCGATGATTCGGTCCTGATGTTTTATCTGGGCTTGGTGGTTTTCGATCACGTGCAACATCGTCTGTGGATCGTGCGCAACGTTTTCACGAAGAGTGAAGGAAGCTTGCGCGCAAAATACGATGCGGCCGTCCGCGAAATACAGCGCACCCGGCGCGGTCTGGAAGGGCCGTTGCCGCGGCAACGCGCGCCGCGGAGCAGCGGCCGAGTAAAGGTAAATTCGAATTTCACAAAGCCGCAGTTCATTGCCGCGGTGCGCAAGGCCCAGGGCTATATTCGCGCGGGCGATATTTTTCAGGTGGTGCCGAGCCAGCGTTTCGAAACGCAAACCAATGCCGATGCCTTCGAAATTTACCGCGCGTTGCGGGTGATCAATCCTTCGCCTTACATGTATTTTCTCCGGCTGGGTGACGTGGAAGTGGTGGGCAGTTCGCCGGAAATGCTGGTGAAGGTGCAGGGGCGCGATGTTTTTTACCGTCCCATCGCGGGCACAAAGCCGCGCGGGCACAACGAGAAAGAAGATCGCGAAATCGAAGCTGCGTTTGTGAAGGATCCCAAAGAACGTGCCGAGCACATCATGCTGGTGGACCTGGGCCGCAACGACATCGGCCGCGTCTGCGAATACGGCTCGGTGCGCGTCGAGAAATTAATGTATGTGGAGCGCTATTCGCACGTGATGCACCTGGTTTCGAATCTGCGCGGGCGGCTGCGCGAGGATGTGGATTGTTTCGATACGCTCATGGCCTGTTTTCCCGCGGGGACACTTTCCGGCGCGCCGAAAGTGCGCGCGATGGAAATTATCGACGAGCTCGAGCCCACACGGCGCGGAATTTATGGCGGCGCGATTCTGTATCTCGATTTTTCGGGCAATTTGGATTCGTGCATCGGCCTGCGCACGCTGGTCTTGAAGAACGGCCATGCGTACGTTCAGGCTGGCGCCGGAATTGTGGCCGATTCCGTTCCGGAGCGAGAGTACGAGGAATGCGTAAATAAAGCGCGGGCTCCCTTGCGGGCATTGGAAGTGGCGGAAGCGCGGAATGCCGGCACGCTGAGGACCAGAAAAGCATCATCGAAAAGAATTTAAGGGATAAGTTCGGAAACCTGGCATCCATGATTCTGCTGCTCGACAACTACGATTCGTTCACCTACAACCTGGCGCAATACCTTGGCCAGATGGGGCAGAAACTCGCGATTCGCCGCAACGATCAGATCACGATCGATGAAATCGAGGATCTGGCGCCGGAGCGCATCGTAATTTCGCCCGGGCCGTGCACGCCGCAGGAAGCGGGCATCAGCGTTCCGCTGGTCGAGCGGTTCGCGGGGAAGATTCCGATTCTCGGCGTGTGCCTGGGGCACCAGGCGATTGGCGCGGCTTTCGGCGGGAAAATCATTCGCGCGCGAAAACTAATGCACGGCAAAACGAGCGAAATCACGCACGACGGAAAAACTATTTTCCACAAGCTGCCACAACGATTTACGGCGACGCGCTATCATTCGCTGATCGTCGAACGAAAATCGTTACCACGCGAACTGGAAATTTCCGCCGAGACCGACGACGGCGTGATAATGGGCCTGAGGCACCGCAAACTGCTTGTGGAGGGCGTTCAGTTTCATCCGGAGTCAGTGCTCACCGAAGTCGGCTTCCGCCTCCTCGAAAACTTCCTGAAATTGTAAGCGTAAATATTGAATGTAAGGGCGCTGCTTGCTGTGCCCGTTGCGCCTTGGCTCACCAGTTCAAATCGGCGAGGAGCGCGGCGAAAAGTTCGATGCCTCGCCAGAATTGGCCGAGACGGAGATTTTCATTGGGGCTGTGCTGGTTGTCGTCGTAATTGGCGATGGGAACGCTGATCACGGGCAATCCCAAATTCTCAAAGATGTACATGGGCGTGCTGCCGCCCATCAAGGGCAGGACAACGAGCGAGCCGCCGGTCGCTTCGCTCGCTACGTGTACCAGCGCATGAGACACCGGCAGATCCATCGACGTTCCCCACGCAGGATAGCCGCCTTCGCGTGTGACCGTGGCGATCCTCGGATATTTCAGCCGTTCCTCGCGGGTTGGCTCGCGATCGATCACGAAATATCCCTGTTTGCGAATGTGCGCGACAAGGCGGTCGAATTGTTGCTGTGGCTGAATGTTTTTTACCAGTCGCAGATCGAGTGAGGCGACAGCGCGATCGGGAATGATGGTTTTGGCTTGAGTCGCCCGTCCATCCACTTTCCAGGCCATCAATGTTCAGCGATGGCTGCATGATCATTTCGAGAAGTTTCTTACCGCCGCCATCGGGTGCGGCAATTTCGAAATCGCGTAATAGTTCCTCGTCATAGGCCGGAGCTTGCTCCATGGCGCGGCGCTCCGTGGCGCCGGGAGGAACGACGCCATCGTAAAATCCTTCCACGAGGACGTGGCCATCGGCGTCCTTCATGCCGGCGAGCAATTGCGCCAACCGCATAGCAGGATTCGGAACCCAGTTGCCATAGTGGCCACTGTGAAGCGAGTGCAAGGGGCCGTAGACCGTTATCGCGACTGGTACCGAGCCGCGATTGGCAAAACAGACCAGCGGGCGGCCGCTTTGATGCACGGGACCATCCGCGGCGATCAGAAGATCGCCGGCAGAGCAAATCGCGATGCGCCAGAAGAGTGGATTCGAGGTGCGTCGAGCCGGCTTCTTCTTCCCCTTCCAGAATCAGTTTCAAATTGACGGAGAGTGGAATTTTATTGGCGTCGCAATGCGTCAATCGCGGCAAGAACGGCGACGATGGGTGCTTTGTCATCGCCAGCGGAACGCGCATAGATGCGCCAATTGTCTTCATAGGGCGTGCCAGCGGGAGGAAATGCGATCAGCTTGCCGCCGGCGTTGATAGAATCAGTGCGCAGCGCAGGGACGAAGGGGTCGGTGCCGGTCCACTTACCAGGTTCGATGGGCTGGCCGTCATAGTGAGCGTAGAAAATTAGGGTGTGCTTCGCACCGGGGGTCGTGAGTTCGCCGAACACGACCGGGCCGCGGCCGGAAATGGGAAGCAATTGCGCTCGAATGCCGCGCTGTTCGAGCATAGCGACAAGCTTGGCGGCATTTCTTTGAATGTTGGCCGCATCCGAAGCGGTGTTGGGAATGGAGAGCAGCGATACGAATTCGTCGATGATCGCGTGCTCGTTGGCCTGCCGGTATGCGCGCGCGGAGGAAGCTACGTGGGCTGCCGCAGGCAGGTTCGTGATCGCGGAACGGTCTATCGGCGTGTTTGACTTTTGAGCTTCGGCTGGATAGATTATTCCCGTCAGCAACAAGAGTAAAAAGCCTATGCGGATCATCCAGATTCTCCTCTAAATTATCGCTGGCCTCCAGCGAGTGAAGCGCCCGGCAGGGTGCTCATTATAGTTTTTGAAATCCAATCGGCAACTAACTTTTCTAGACCAGGCATCGTGGCGAAATTGCGAATTGTGTTTGTTGTTGCAGGGAATCAGGAGAAACGATGAGCGAATTTGCACTCGAAGTGGAGAATTTGGAAAAAGTCTATCAACCGCGCGGGTTTGCGGGGTGGCGAACAGCCAGCCCGCCCGTGCATGCCGTGAACGGAATCAGTTTTAGCGTGCCGCGCGGCGTCATTTTCGGCTTGCTCGGTCCAAATGGGGCCGGAAAAACAACACTTCTGAAAATGCTTTCCACTCTGCTGGCTCCCACCAGCGGGCAGGCGCGGATTGAGGGCTTCGACGTGGCCGCGCAACCCCTCGAAGTTCGCCGCAGAATCTCCATGGTGATCCAGGAGACGGCCGTGGAATTATTTCTGAGCGTGCGGGATAACCTGCTCACCTTTGCGCGATTCCACGGCCTGAACGCAGCGGAGGCGCGCCGCCGCGCGAGCGATGTGATGCAGCGGTTTCACCTGGAGTCGGAAGCGGACCGCAAGGCGCAGGACCTGAGCGGCGGATTCCGGCGGCGCGTGCAGGTGGCCAAGATATTCATGGTGAAAACTCCGGTGATTTTCCTGGATGAATTCTCCACCGGCATGGACCCGATTCTGAAGCGCGCCGTGATGGGCTATTTGCGCGAGGCGGCGGCCGGCGGGCGAACGATCGTGCTGACCACGCAAATCCTGAGCGAGGCGGAGGATTTGTGTGACGACATCCTGATCATCAACAAAGGCAAGCAAGTGGCGCGCGGCGACTTGCACTCACTGAAAATGCTTTCAGCGGGCGTTTATGAAATCGCAATCACGTTTGATGCGCTGCCCGCCGCGCTGCAAGAGGACGTAGCGCGGCTGGCTCCCTTGCGCTCGAATATCAATCAGAACACGCTGGAACTTGCCTTGAAATCGGACGAAGGACGCGTGATCGAGATTGTGGGTGAGTTAGCGAGAAGAGGCAAAGTGCTGCACGTGGAAATTGGCGGGGCCAGCCTGGAGGATGTTTTCGTGGAGCTGACCCAGGAAAAGGAAGCAGGGAAGTAGAAGGCCGGGAGGAGGAACCAGATGTCTGGAATTTCGGCGATGCTGTATCGCGAAGGAAAAATCCGCGCGACGAATTTCATCTATCTGTTCTGGGATTTGATTTATTCGCTCGGCTACTTCCTGCTGTTCGGCGTCGGAATGAATCACGCGATCGGCGCGCCGGCCACTGCGGCAGGCGTGGATTACCTTTCCTTCTTTCTGCCGGGAGTGATTGGCATGGCCGGCTTCATCATCGCGTCCAACACGGCGTGGACATTCTTCATGGACCGCGACAATGGAATTTTTTATGAAATGCTCACCTATCCGCTGCGGCGCGGGCAGTTGTTGGTTGGCAAAGTGATGTTCAACGTGTTCGTTGCGGTGGCGCAGGCGGCAGTAACAGTTGCCGTGGCGCGGTGGATGCTCGGCGTGACGCTGCTGACCAGCCGGTTGCCTCTGCTTCTGCTGGGGGTGATCGGCGGAACAGCCGGATGGTTTTTCTTCTTTGCAGTGTTCGCTTTGAAAATCCGGCGGAATGACGTGTTCAACACGTTGACCTCGGTTTTCTATTTATTGATTCTGGTGAGCTCGATGTTTTATCCGCTGGAGCCATTGCCGGCCTGGTTGCGCGTGGCGGCGTACATTAATCCGATCACCTGGCAGGTGGATTTTCTCCGGTTCTGCACGCTGGGAATTGGCTCGCCGGGACGAATCGCGTGGGAGACCACGCTTTTTATGGCGTTTTCTCTTGTTTCGTTCGTGATCGCGGCGCGGAATTTGCAGCAACAATAGGAGGCGAAGGGAGGCGGAAGATTTGCGGATCGACAAGGAAACTCGAAACGCTATTCGGATTTGGGTTGCTTATGTTCTTGCCGTGAGAACTGAACGAGGGCATTCAGCACGGATTGGGCGGCGCCGGAATCGATCGATTGCGCGGCGATGAACACTCCGCCGATAAAATCGTCGGCTCGTCCGGCAGCGACGAGAGCCGCTGCAGAATTGATGAGAACAATTTCACGGCGCGGGCCCGGTCCGCCTTCCAGAATCTCTCGAATGATCTCACCGTTGTGTCGGGCGTTGCCTCCGGCGATTGCATCCAGCGGCGCGCGGGAAAAACCGAAATCCTCGGGCGTGACGGTGTAGCTGCGGACCGCGCCGTCCTTCAGTTCCGCAATCGTGGATTCGCCCGAGAGCGAAATTTCATCCAGACCATCGGCGCCATGGACAACGAACGCATGGCGCACTCCCAGCGCCCCAAGAGCTTCGGCGAGCGTGGCCGCACGGGATCCGTCATAAACGCCGACGATCTGCGCGGAAGCGCCCGCGGGATTCGTCAGCGGGCCGAGCAAGTTGAAAATCGTCTGTCCGCGGATTTTCCTGCGCGCGGGCATGGCATGCTTCATGGCGGTATGTACCGCGGGGGCAAGCAGAAAGCCAAATCCGATCTGCTCGATCGAGGCCCGCGTGCGTTCGGGGCTTAACTCGATGGCGATTCCGAGCGCTTCGAGAACGTCGGCCGAGCCGCATTTTGAACTGACGGAATGGTTGCCGTGCTTGGCGACTCGAACTCCCGCCCCTGCCACCACGAACGCGGCGGCGGTGGATATATTGAAAGTACCCATGTGATCACCGCCAGTGCCGCAGGTATCCACCAAAACCGGATCGGAGGCAGCGGTGCCGTTGCGGATCGCGGGGAAGATCGGAATCGCGTGGGCGCGCATTACGGCGGCGAAGCCGACGAGTTCTTCCACCGTCTCGCCTTTTTCGCGCAGGGCGGTGAGAAGGCCGACGATTTCGGCCTCGGTGGAATGGCCGGCAAGAATTTGTTCCATCGCGGCTTCGGCTTCAGCGCGGGAGAGATCATGGCGTTCGATAATCTTTTGTGTCGCGGCGGCAATCATAGGATGGTTATTTCTTCCACGATTGACCAGGAAGTTTTCGTCAAGTCCGCGTACTGCGCGTTGTCGTTTGTCGCTGCCTGTCCCTCGGGCGTGGCCCATGCTGCTTGCATCGATGTAAAATCGTCGAAGTAAAGCTCGGCGATTCCGTGCCAGCCAGGCGCGTTTCGGGTGGCATCGTCCATGACGATGTTGTAGAGGCAGCGGCGAAGCCCAGGAATTTTTCTGGCCATCGGCGCATGCACCTGGAGGAGATAGTCACGGAATTGTTGGAAGGTCAAGTCCGGACGCTTGTATTGGACGACCGCGAATTTAAGCATCGGCTTTTAAGGCTCCCGCTGAAAAACAGCGCCGTAGAATTTCCGCCGCCGCCAATCGGAGTATAGTTTGTTCCGTCTTGAAACGGTCCGATGGCTTCTTGCCGGAGTTCACCCTTCCGGGTAAACTTGGTCGTTTTGATTGCATGGAAATTCTAACATTAATTTGCGTCGAATCTGGCGTGGGCACAAGAGTGCGGATCAGGCGCCGGTGCCGCATAAAAGCAATTCTAAACAGGTGAACCATGAAGATTCATGAGTATCAAGCGAAAGCAATCCTTGCGAGATTTGGAGTTCCGGTGCCGCGCGGGGAAGTTGTTTTTAAAAAGGAAGAAGCCAAGGCGGTGGCGGAGCGGCTGGGGACTCCTGTTGTGGTGGTGAAAGCGCAAATTCATGCTGGAGGACGCGGCAAGGGCGGCGGCGTGAAACTGGCGCGATCCCCCGAGCAGGCGGATGAGCACGCCGGAAATATTCTGGGAATGACGTTGGTGACTGCGCAGACAGGCGCCGAAGGCAGGGTGGTTCGCCGATTGTTGATTGAAGAGGGGCTCGACATTAAGCGCGAACTTTACCTGAGCATTCTGGTGGACCGCGCGGTGGCGGCGCCGGTGATCATGGCCAGCGCGTCCGGCGGAATGGAAATTGAGGAAGTGGCGCGCGAACATCCGGAAGCGATTCTGCGCGAGACCATCGAGCCTGCGGTGGGATTGCAGCCGTACCAAGTGCGAAAGATCGGATTCGGACTGGGATTGGCGCCGGAAGTGGTGAACGTGGCCGTGCCGTTTTTTCAATCGTTGTATCGCGCGTTCCTGGAAACCGATGCGTCGCTGATCGAAATCAATCCGCTGGTTGTGACGGGCGACGGGCGGCTGGTGGCGCTGGATGCGAAAATTACCTTTGACGACAATGCTTTGACGCGGCACCCGGACCTGCTGCAATTGCGCGACGTGGATGAAGAAAGCCCGCTGGAAATCGAGGCTTCGAAATTCAAGCTGAACTATATCAAGCTGGATGGAACCATCGCCTGCATGGTGAACGGGGCAGGCCTGGCGATGGCGACGATGGACATTATCAAGCTGTCCGGCGGCAGTCCGGCGAATTTTCTGGACGTGGGCGGCGGGGCATCGGCGGAACAGGTGAAGAACGCGTTCCGGATTTTATTGAGCGATCCGAACGTGAAAGCCGTGTTCATCAATATTTTCGGTGGAATCTTGCGCTGCGATGTACTGGCGACGGGGGTCGTCAACGCGGCGCACGAACTGAAAGTGAAGGTGCCGGTGGTGGTGCGAATGGAAGGAACAAATGTGATGGAAGGAAAAGAAATTTTGAAGAAATCCGGCTTGAACTTCGCGGTGGCGGATGGAATGAAAGATGGCGCGGAGAAGGTGGTGCAGTTGGCGGGAGGTGCACGATGAGCGTGCTGGTAAACGAGAAGACGCGCGTCGTGGTGCAGGGATTGACCGGCCGCGAAGGCAGTTTTCACGCCGAGCAGATGATTGAATACGGATCGAAGGTGGTGGCCGGCGTGACGCCGGGCAAGGGCGGCACAAGCCATTTGGATGTGCCGGTGTTTAATACCGTTTCGGAAGCGGTGCGAAAAACGAATGCGGATGCGTCGTTGATTTTCGTGCCGCCTCCGTTCGCAGCGGATGCAATTTTGGAAGCGGAGGACGCTGGCGATGCCGCTGGTTGTGTGCATCACCGAAGGAATTCCGACGCTGGACATGGTTCGCGTGGCGGCTGCATTGAGAAGCAGCAAGACGCGATTGATCGGGCCGAACTGTCCGGGAATTATTTCACCGGGAAAATGCAAGATGGGGATCATGCCGGGAAGGATTCACAAGCAGGGGAATGTGGGAGTGGTGAGCCGTAGCGGAACTTTGACCTACGAAGCGGTGGATCAACTCACGAAACTTGGCATTGGGCAATCCACCTGCATCGGGATTGGCGGCGATCCGATTATCGGGACGACCTTTCTGGATGCGATTCGATTGTTCAATGATGATCCCGACACGCACGCCATCGTGATGATTGGCGAAATCGGCGGCAATGCGGAAGAAATCGCGGCGGAATATATCAAGGCCAACGTGCGAAAACCTGTGGTGGGATTTATCGCGGGGCAAACGGCTCCGCCGGGACGGCGAATGGGCCATGCCGGCGCGATCATCAGCGGAGGGCAGGGAACGGCAAAGGAAAAATATGCGGCCATGCGCGCGGCGGGTATTCACTGTGTCGATAGTCCGGCGGAAATCGGCCATGCCATGGCCGCGGCGATGAAATAGCGGGAAAATCAACAGAGTTCAGGAAAAAAGGAGACAGAATTGGCGATCGAGAGGACGTTAGCCATCATCAAGCCGGATGCTGTGGGACGGGGAGCGGCAGGCGATATTCTGAAGCACATTAATGAAGCGAAGTTTCAAATTGTGGCGATCAAGTCGCGGCGGTTGACGAAATCGGAAGCGGAAGGTTTTTATGCTGTGCACCGCGAGCGGCCGTTTTTTAAGGACCTGACCGAGTTCATGAGTTCCGGCAGAGTGTTTGTGATGGTGCTGGAAGCGGAAGGCGCCATCGCGCGATGGCGGGAAACGATGGGGGCCACTGATCCCGCGAAAGCTGCTCCCGGGACGATTCGAAAATTATTTGGGACCAGCATCCAGAATAATTGCACGCACGGATCAGATGCGCCGGACACGGCGGCGTTTGAGATCGGATATTTTTTTGGAGGCGTGGAACTAATATAAGACGAGCGGAGTTTTTCATTCCGCCGAATGCGCCCTTGGGCTGCTTCGGATGTAATTTTGAGGATACGGAACAGTGAACGCTGAGGCGAAAACTGGAACGAAAACCGAAGCAAACGTCGAACAGGCCGTGCCATTTTTCAGGGTGTCGAATATACGACGAATCCCTGCGGTTTTATGTTGATGGCGTCGGCTTTGAAATGACCAAAAAATGGATCGATGATGGCAAGCTCCGCTGGTGCTGGTTGCAACTTGGAAACGCGGCATTGATGCTGCAGGAATTCCGCAAACAAGGGCTTAATTCCTGGCTGCCCAATGGGAATGTGGGCGAGGGCGTTTCGATCTGCTTCCTATGTAAAGACGCGCTGGCAATCTACCGTGAGGTCATGAGCCGGGGAATTCAGGCTTCGAAACCTTTCGTTGGAAATGGGCTGTGGGTCACCTCTTTAGCGGATCCGGATGGGTACAGGATCGAATTTGAGAGCCCGACCGATGTGCCAGAAGACACGGAATTCTCAGAGCCGCAATAATGTAATTTAGGGCATTCCATGGGCCGATCAGTTTTCGGAGACAGTCGAAATCCGCTCTTCGATACGACGCCACCCCCAATGGGCGCAGGAATAACGAACTACTTCTCGGGCATTTTGGGTTCTCTCTGGATTCCTCGCCCAAAATTCGGGCTCGGAATGACCAAGATTTTGATTCTGCCACAAACTGGGAAGCCGCTGCTGTAATGAGAATTCTAAAACCCGTCACTCGCTCGCTTGTCCGTTGGACTTCTTCTACCTTTCTTTGATGTCCTGTAAGGCACCGTATGGTGTCTCTTACGTTTCCACTGGCACGAAGCACAAGCACAAACTTCCAGAATTCATTAGAATTACAAGAACGCAGTTATATCCGGTCCAAAGAGGCGCGCGAGGGCACTATGCGGGAACTTGGGAAATTATTGTTCTTCTTGGGCCTGTTTCTCGCGACTGTGGGCGCTGGGATTTTGATTGGAACCCGCACGGGCGGCTTGCCGTTCCGGTTAGGACGTCTGCCGGGTGATATCGCGTATCACAGCCAGAATTCGACTATTTATTTCCCGATCGTCACCTGCCTGGTATTGAGCGCTTTTTTTACAGTAGTGATGTGGCTGGTCTCCCTTTTCCGCCACTAGAATTGCCGGCGTCCCTCCGCGATTGCCTCCCCGAGACGCTGCAAAAACCCAATTGTGATGTAGATTAATGACAAGACTATGAGCCAATTCACGCTCAGCCTGATGCCGGAACGGCACATCTGGAAAGTCAGCGAGCTGACCGCGCGCATTAAGGAAATCCTCGAACTCGAGTTCAGAAATATCTGGGTGGAAGGGGAAGTTTCGAATTGCCACCTCTCGCAGCCGGGGCATCTCTATTTCACTTTAAAGGATGCGCGTTCGCAGATTCGTTGCGTTGCATTTCGTGACCAGGTGCGGCTGCTGAAATTTCGTCCTGAAGATGGATTGCAAGTGACCGTGCGAGGTTCCGTGAGCGTTTATGAACCTCGCGGTGAATATCAGCTCTACGTCCAGCACATTGAGCCAGTGGGCCTGGGCGCCCTGCAACTGGCGTTCGAACAATTGAAGAAGCGGCTGGCGGCCGAGGGGCTGTTCGACGTTGCGCGCAAGCGTGCGCTGCCGATCCTTCCCGCGCGAATCGGCGTGGTGACTTCCCCTCGAGGCGCCGCGGTCCGCGACATCCTGCGTGTCCTTCGGCGGCGCTTCCCCAATGTCCAGGTGATCGTATATCCGGTGAAGGTGCAAGGCGAAGGCGCGGCCGAAGAGATTGCGGAAGCGGTGAGGTTTCTGAGCAGTTCGCAGGCTCTGGAAGTCATGGTGGACGTCATTATCGTGGCGAGGGGCGGCGGCTCGCTCGAGGATTTATGGGCGTTCAACGAGGAAATTGTGGCAAGGGCGATTGCCGCTTCCCTGGTGCCAGTGATCAGCGGAGTGGGTCACGAAACGGATTTCACAATCGCGGATTTTGTTGCCGATGTGCGAGCGGCGACGCCTTCGCAAGCGGCGGAGTTGGTGCTGCGCTCGCGGGTCGAGTTTGAAAAGCACATCGCCGACCTGGAACGCCAATTAACGCATAACATGCGTTACCGGCTATCGGAATTGCGGCACGGCCTGCGCGATTTGCAGCAGCATCGCGGGTTCCGCCGGCTGGAGGATTTGGTGCGATTGCGCCGGCAGCAGCTTGATGAATCCACCGCGGCTTTGGGCGATACTCTTGCGACGCGATTCGAGCATGCCCGGCAGCGCTTGAACGTGGCGCAGACGCGGATCACCTCGTTTGATTTGCGCGCGCGCGCGACGGCAATGCGCTTGCGGATCGAGCGAAGTTTGGGAGAACTGGGCGCGGCCCTGGGCAAAGCAATCTCGCAAAAGCGCCGGGAACTTTCATCCGCGCAGATGAGATTCGCGTCGGCGGAGCCGAGCGCGCGCGTGGGCCGGTTGCGGCGTCAGTTTGAGTTGCAGTCGAATGAATTGGGGGCGTTGGCCGGCCGGCTGCTGGTGGCCAAGCGACGGCAGTGGGAGGCAGCGAATTTGCGATTGCAGGAGCGGAGCCCGCTTGCGGTGCTCGAGCGCGGCTATTCCGTGGCTTACGATGCTTCCGGAAAATTGCTGCGATCGGTAGAGCAAGTGGCCTTGGGCGATGAAATTTCCTTGCGTTTGGCGCACGGGCAAATTGGCGCCACAGTGAAGGAAAAGAAAGCCGAGTAGCTCAAGCGCCCGTCCTGAATGTGAATTGAGACGAGTGTTTCAATCAAATTGACATTTCAATCTGGATAGGGCCGCATATAATTAGGAAGATCGTGGGATTGAACGGGAGATTCGAATGTCGATTGAAACGCCGGCGGAACTGGAGAAGATGAAGGCAATCGGAGGAATTGTCGCGCGTACGCTTCGCGCGCTGGCTGCCGCGGTGCGTCCCGGCGTGACCACGCAGGAACTCAGCGAGATGGGCGCAACTCTGCTCGCGCGAGAAGGAGCGCGATCCTCGCCGCCTGCGGTCTATAAGTTCCCCGGCGCGGTTTGCATCAGCATAAACGACGAGGTAGTCCACGGAATCCCCGGAGAACGCGTGATCCAGCCGGGCGATCTGGTGAAGCTTGATTTGACCGCGATGAAAGATGGCTTCCACGCCGATTCCGCTGTAAGTGTGACTGTGCCGCCGGTGAACCGGGAAGCCGAAAAGCTGGCTCGTTGCGCCGAACGCGCGTTCCGCAAGGCTTTGCGCGTGGCTCGCTCGGGGCACCGCGTGAATGAAATTGGCCGGGCGGTGGAGCGCGAAGTGAGAAGCAGCGGGTTTCGCGTGGTCCGGGAACTTTGCGGCCACGGCGTGGGCCGCACGATACACGAAGAGCCGTCGGTTCCAAATTATTGGGAGCCCAACGCGAATGAAATTCTAACGGAAGGACTGGTGATTACGATCGAGCCGATCATCGCCGCGGGGTGCGGCGAGGGAGAGTTGCAATCCGATGGCTGGACGGTTTGCACGGAAGACGGCAGCCTGGCCGCTCACTACGAACATACCATTGTGATTACCAGGGGCGAGCCGATCCTGCTCACGGCCGCGTAGACGTGCGGGGCTTTTCTCCAGACAACGATCATTCCTCGCGCAGCGCCACCACCGGATCGAGTTTTGACGCGCGATACGACGGAACGAAGCTCGCCAGCGCTGCCACCACCGCCAGAATCAAAATGGCCGAGGCAAACGTCAATGGATCGCGCGGCTTCAATCCAAAAACAATCGATCTCGCCGACCGCGCGGCGAAAAGCGCCATACCCGTGCCGGCGGCCAATCCGATCACCGTCAGAATTCCGGCTTCGCGCATGATCATCCAGATTACATCCCGCCCCTGCGCCCCAATCGCCATGCGAATTCCGATTTCGCGGGTTCGCTGAACCACCATGTAGGAAATCACTCCATACAGCCCGATCGCGGCCAGGAGCGCCGCCAGAAACCCAAACACCCCGGAAAGCGTTGCCATTAATTCATCCTGCATCAGCGAATCCCGAATTTGAGTTTTGAAGACCTTAAAATCCAGATCGATATCCGGGTTCATCTCGCCAATCGCCTGCTTCACGGACGCGATCAGCCCCGCCAGCGATACTTGGGAGCGGATCACGATTTCTTCTTCCGGCCAGGTGGAACTTTCCTGGGAGGCTGGGAAATATGCGGTGGGCAAGAAATCTTCGTGAAGGTCCTGATATTTGGCATTCGCTACCACTCCCACAATTTCATAGACGGGGATTGGCTTCCCCGGCGTTTCCCACATGCGAAAGGTCTTCCCCAGCGCGGCTCCTCCGTTCAGGAATTTGCGGACGAATTCCTGATTGACGATTGCGATTTTGGGTGAGGCCGCGGTGTCGCCGTCATTGAAGTCGCGCCCGCTCAGAAGCGGGGTTCCCAGGGTGTTAAAAAATCCGGGGCTGACGTAGTTCAGCCAGGTGGTGCCTCGCTTGTCCTCGGAACTGTCGCCGAGCAAATAGCGGTTTGAGCTGCTCCCTCCAATCGGCGTCACCCGGGCGCCCGCGGCGGCTTCCACACCCGGAATCTGCCGCAATCGATCCACGATCTCGCGCCGGTACTCGATGCGCCGCTCCTTCGGGATGTTGGCCCGGCTGAATTCGACGGCGGTTACCAGGATGCCGTTCTGCTGAAATCCGGCATCCAGCGTGAGCAGATTCCGCAGGCTGCGTGTGAAGAGCAGCGCGCTCACCAGAAGCATCAAGCACAGAGCCACCTGCGACGCCACCAGAATTCGCCGCGCGCTGAACCGCTCGCGCCCCGACGTCATTCCCCGGCTACCGGATTGCAATATGGCGCTCGGCTCAGTGGCCGTCGAACGCAACGCGGGAGTCAATCCAAAGAGAATGGTCGTCAGGATCGCCAAAGCGCCCGTGAACGCCAGCACCCGCCAATCCATAGTCAGATCGAGAACAATCGGGCTATTTTGCGTGCTGACGAACACGACCAATGCATGGCTGACGGCCGTTGCCAGCAAAATACCGAAAATGGCCCCGGCAATCGCCAGAATCAAGCATTCCGAGAGTTGCTGCACGATTAATTGGACTCGCGTGGCGCCCAGCGCCAGGCGGATAGCGATTTGGCGTTCCCGCGCGCTGGCCCGAACCAGCATCAGGTTGGCCAGATTCGCGCAGGCAATCAGCAACACCATTCCGGAAATTCCCAAAAGGAGCCACAGCGGAGTTTCCGAGTCTTTGCGCAGATTCGAGAATCCAGTGCTGGCGGGATACGCGGCGAATCGGTAGGCCAGATAATTTTTCACTCCTTCGGCGTCGTAAAAAGGGGGAATGGTCTCCTGTAGGATAGCCGGGCTGATCGCATTCAGTTGAGCGCTGGCCTGCGCGACGGAGCGGCCCGGCTTCAATCGGCCGATGGTAGCCAGCCACCACGAATGCCGGACGGTAAGCCGGCTTTCGTCCCGGTGAATTTGCGGCTCCGAACAAATCGGCACGGCCACGTCGAACGAATCACCGACGGAGATTCCCTTGAAACTCGGCGGCGTTATGCCGCTAATCACAAACGGGCTGCCTTCCAGAGTGATACGCTTCCCGATTGCCGCGGGATCTCCGCCGTAAGTTCTCTGCCAGAATGCGTAGCTGATGCTTACCGCGGCTGACCCGCAGCCGGGCTGATCGTCCGCTGGAGAAATGAGCCGTCCCAGAAACGGATGCACCGCAAGGACGTTGAAAAAGTCGCCGCTCACCCAGATGCCTTTCGCATAGTGCGCTTCGCCGCCCGTCGCCAGATTGAACGGTTCGGTTCCCCAGGCCGAAATGGCGGAAAAGCTTTCCTGGCGTTTGCGAATCTGCTCCCACATGGGAAAAGTGATATCCGAATAGCGGCCCTGGAAATTTCCAGAGCCCCAATGGCGATCCGCGATTTTTACGATGGCGAGCTCTTCTGGGTTCTGCACAGGAATCGTGCGCAGGCGGATGGCGTCAATCAATTGAAAAATTGCGGTGTTGGCGCCGATTCCCAGGGCCAGCGTCAGGATTGCCACAAAGGTGAATCCCGGGCTGAGTCGAAGCACTCGGAAGCCATAGCGAAGGTCCCGCCCGATTGTGGACATGTCCGCTCTCCTCCCGTTGGCGTATCAGACGTCGCCAATTCGAAGAAGTCACGAATGTTCTGGTGAGTTAGGCCGCATGAGGCCCTCAACACTTCGAAGGTGGAGAGTATTTCCCGGCTATCGGCTGTGAGATTTCAGAACCTCGGGCATCACCTGTAAACGTCCCGCCGATGTCCTACATGAAGGATTGTAATTATCTTAGAGTGGTCGTCGATTTCGTAGATGATCCGATAACTACCCGCTCGAATTCGCCAACCGTCGCGGGCTGTCAATTTCTTGCAGCCTGAGGGCCGGGGATCGCGTTCCAGTGAATTGATGGCGGACTCAATTTTTTGAAATTCTTTTGCGGGGAGTGTCTCCATCTCTTTTTGAGCTCTTCGCAGTATGAAAATTGAATAATTCACTTTCGAGTTCGTTTGATCTCTTCGACTGCCTGCCGGAAAGGGATTGCCGAATCGGCCGAGGATTTTGCAGCGTCGTAGGCGCGGATGGCTTCCAATTCTTCCAAGTCTTCCAGAATCTTTTGATAGTCCGCAATATCCAGAACCACCGACACTCTTTCACCCTTTCTGTTAGTCACATATTTGGAGTGCTTGGCCATACGGGTGATCCTCAATGCAATTAGCTTACCTGTGGGTGCCTGCGCTCCGCAAGCCCTCCGCAATCGATGCGTTCCGCCACTGCGACCGTTGCCAGGAATTCGACTGGCCACTTGCGGTCAACACGGTGGCCGTGACTGTTGACGCGGCTGTTGCGGCAGCGGTTGGCGCCATGATGCCGGCGAAGCGAGAGGCCAGGCGGCCGGAGAAGGATAAGAATGGGCCACTATTCGTCTGACGAACTGGCAACTCGAAGCACCGCCAGAAACGCCTCCTGGGGAATATCCACTTTGCCCACGCGCTTCATGCGGCGTTTGCCTTCTTTTTGCTTTTCGAGGAGCTTCCGTTTGCGGCTGATGTCTCCGCCGTAGCATTTGGCGATGACGTTCTTGCGAATGGCGCTGATGGTTTCGCGCGCGATGACGCGGCTGCCAATGGCTGCCTGGATGGGAACTTCGAACATTTGACGGGGAATCAATTTCCGCAGGCGCGTGACCAGGTCGCGGCCTCGCTCGTAGGCCTGTTCGCGATGGAGCACGATCGTCAATGCGTCCACCGGCTCTCCCCCCACCAATACGTCAAGCTTCACCAGGTCCGCTTCGCGATAGCCTTCCAGGTGATAGTCAAGGGAGGCATAGCCGCGCGAAGCGCTCTTCAGGCGATCATAAAAATCGAGAACGATTTCGTTCAGCGGCATCTCGTAGGTCAGCATCACGCGCGTGGGGGAGAGATACTCAAAATTTTTCTGAACGCCGCGCTTTTCCTCGCACAGTTGCAAGATCCCGCCAACGGTATCTTCCGACGTGATGATCATCGCGATCAGGATCGGCTCTTCGATCTTTGCGATCGAAGTGGGCGGAGGAAACTTGGTGGGGCTATCGACCTCCAGAACTTCATTGGCCGTCGTGGTGATTCGGTAACGCACGCTGGGCGCGGTGGTGATCAGATCGATATTGAATTCGCGCTCCAGCCGCTCCTGCACAATTTCCATGTGCAGCAGGCCCAGAAATCCGCAGCGAAATCCGAAGCCCAGCGCAACGGAATTTTCCGGCTCGTAGAAGAAAGCAGCGTCGTTCAGTTGCAATTTGGAGAGGGCATCGCGCAATAACTCATAATCGTTGGCCGAGACAGGGTAAAGGCCGGCGAAGACCATCGGCTTGATCGCTTCAAATCCCGGAAGCGGCGCGGCCGGCCGGTCGGCTTCGATTACAGTGTCGCCCACGCGCGCGTCGGCCACTCGCTTGATGTTTGCGACGATGAACCCCACGTCCCCCGCAGCCAGCTCCGGCACTACCACCGGCTTGGGCGTGAGCACGCCGAGAGCTTCTACTTCGTAAACTTCATCATTGGCGCAAAGCCGGATGCGCATGGTGGGCGCGATCCGGCCCTCCATCACGCGCACCATCACCACCGCGCCGCGGTAGATATCGAACCAGGAATCGAAAATCAGGGCGCGCAAGGGAGAATCCGCCGAGCCGACCGGTGGCGGAACGCGCTCAATGATGGCATCGAGCACTTCCTGTACGCCCAGGCCGCTCTTGGCGCTGATCTGCAAGGCGTCCTCAGCAGAAATCGCCAGGACGCTTTCGATTTGCTCTTTCACCTGCTCGGGAAGAGCCGCCGGGAGGTCGATCTTGTTGAGCACCGGAATGATGGTGAGATTGTGCCGCGAGGCCAGAAAAGCGTTGGCAACGGTTTGCGCCTCCACGCCCTGGCTTGCGTCTACTACCAGCAACGCGCCTTCGCATGCGGAGAGCGCCCGTGAAACTTCATAGGAAAAATCCACGTGGCCGGGAGTATCAATCAGGTTGAGCTGATACTCCTGTCCTGCCGTAGTCGTGTAGTGGAGGCGAATGCTCTTGGCTTTGATGGTGATGCCACGCTCGCGCTCCAGGTCCATGGAGTCGAGCACTTGCGCCGTCATTTCCCGTTGCGACAGGGCGCCGGTAATCTCAAGCAGCCGATCGGCCAGGGTCGATTTGCCGTGGTCAATGTGCGCAATGATGCAGAAATTGCGAATAAATTGCGGATCCATGGTCTCCGCGCGGTAAATGATCCGAGGCCGTGCAGACTTCCGAAGAGCCAGCCGATTGGTTCAGTCCGCGTTCTCTAAACCAGCGAGTGTGCCATAGATTGCAGCCCGCGGCCAATGGGTCGCAGTGTCATCGGGATTGCCTAGCGCGTTCGAGTATCGTAGGCTGTGGGATATTTGTTGAGGGTAACTGGCCCAGAATTAGGCGAATCATCGTAGAATCCCGGCTCTGGTAGACTCCGCCCGCTGGCGGAGTGAAGCTGTGACCAAGCCTGCCTCCGGCCACAAATTCCGGAGGGTTCGGCAGGGTGAAGTCTCGATCCGGGAGGTAAGACTCTGGATTTCCGAGCGAGGTACGTGATGGTGCATTGGGAGTTGCCGGAAATACCAGCCTGGGATAAAGATACTGCGCTCGGTTGTGGATTACACATTCCTGCTTGTGATGTTCCGTCTGCTGGGAAAGCGGCAAGTGGCACAAATTACGGTGTTTGATTTAGTCGTCTTACTCGTCTGAGCTAATGTGCTGCAGAACGCGATGATTGGGCCGGATACTTTGGTGACAGGCGGACTGATTGGCAGTTCAGCGGTTTTGGGGCTTAACTGGCTTGTGAAGTGAGCCGAGCGGCATTCGCGAGCCGCTGGTTCAAGCGTGCCGTGGAGGGTGTGCCAACCTTGCTGATCCACGATGGCCAGATCATCGATGAGAATCTGCGGAAGGAACATCTTTACCAACACGCATTTGATGGGCATTCTCCGTTGCCAGGGAGTTTTCGAGTTGGCGGATGTCCGGGTCGACGTGCTTGCAACTATGGGGAAACTAAGCGTGCTGCGCCAAGAAACTGAACCGGAGTCGAAAAAGAAGAATTGAGCGCGCCAGCACAATCCGGCCGACGAGGCGGATCAGCTGTCATGCGCTGGGGCGGATACCTTGTATCCATTGCCTGCCTCATATTTGTTCTCTACGACATTCATCCCAACAAAGCACTTCGAGACCTTTCCAACGTCAGCTGGAAGTGGGTGGCACTGGGAATTATTTTCGACATACTCAGCTACATGGTGCAGGGAGTTCGCTGGAAATTACTGCTGAAGCCATTCGGCCATGTAAATCTGTGGCGCTCGATTCGAGCAGTGTTTGCCGGCCTGTTTGCCAACATGATCCTTCCGCTGCGGCCCGGCGAGCTGTTGCGAAGTTACATGCTCTCGGATTCGGAAGAGATAAGTTTCGGGCGGGTGCTCGGGTCGGTGGGCGTGGAACGATTGATCGACCTGGTGGTGGCGACGGCGGCTCTCGGGATCGTGTCGTTATATTTGCCGCTGCCGCGCCGTTTAAAGCGCGCCGCCACTGCGTTGGGCATCGTGGCCTTGATCCTTGTGGGATTGATGGTGGCAGCGATTCTTTACCTGGAAATCAAATTAACATCCGATCCCGAGCATGTAAGGGCCAAGAGGCTGACCGGGAAATTCATGCCGGCGCTGGTCGGATTGCATGCCATGGGCACAGCTCCCAGCTTTTATCCTGCCGTGGCAACTTCCCTGGGAATACCGTTTTTTCAGATTGTCGCGCTTTGGTGCATGATGCAGGCGTATGACGTCGGGCTCCCGTTTGTTTCCGCCAGCGTTGTGCTGCTGGTGATCAACCTGGGAGTTTCGCTTCCCAACGCTCCGGCCAACGTAGGCTCGTACCAGTTTTTCTGTGTGTTGGGGTTGAGCATGTTTGATGTGGATAAAACGAAGGCGGCAGGGTTTTCCATTTTTGCTTTCGTAATGGTCACGCTGCCTTTCTTGTTCCTGGGATTTGCGGCCATGTTTCAAAGCGGCATGACGGTGCGGTCGATGCGCGAGCAGATCCGCGAATTGCCGGCAGCCGCCCGGAAGCCCATGACGTGATGCCGGCACCCCCGCGATTCTCCAACGGAACTGAGGATTAGAAGTGCGAACCTGCCGGCCATTTTCGCTTGGACGCGCACAACCCCTCCGGTATAAATTGATTATTCCGATACCTTCGGGCGAATCCGCCCGCCGAAGCTGATCGAAGGCGAGTCATTGGTTCAAGTAGAGGGCGCTTCCCAGCCGCCCCTAGAAGAATCCGGCGATCCATGGCCCAGGACATCAATAAACATCTCGAACGCGCCAAACGGTACCTGGAGAAAAATAAAATCCAGGAGGCCGTGGCCGAATACCAGTCGGTCCTTGACCTGGTTCCTTCCCATCAGGAATCCATTCAGGCATTGGGTGACCTGCACGCGCGATTGAGCAATCCGGAACGGGCGACGCATTACTACGGAATACAATTCGACCGGTTGATGGAAGCCGGAGACCTGGCGAAAGCCGCCGCCGTCTACGCACGATTTCTGCGCGCGGTGCCGCAACCTCCGGAGCGGCTGGCCAGCTTTGCATTTCTTCTGCAGCGCCAAAATCGAGCCGCGGAGTCGATCGCGCATTATGGCGCGGCGGCGAAGCTTTTCTTCGAGCACATCCGGCTGGACGAGGCTGTTACCTGCCTGGAAAAAATCGCCCAACTCGATCCGGATAATTCCGAATGCCACGTAAAACTTGCCGAAGCCGCGGAGCGCCTGCACAAGAATGAACTGGCGGCCCATGGCTATCTGCGGGCGGGGCAACTCGCACTGGCGGCGGAGGATCTGGAACTCGCGCTTGATTTTTTTGCCCGCGCGCATGCTCTTTCCCCCCGCGACCGCAGCGTCGCCTTGCTTTACGCGGAAGCCTGCTTGCGCAAAGGCGAGCCCAGCGAAGCGGTAAGATTGCTCGAATCATTTTCCCCGGGCGAAATGGACACCACCTTCCTGGTGGTTTTCGGCGAAGCGTTGCTGCGCGCGGGAGAATTGGATCGTGCCCGGCCGGTGCTGGTCACGTTCTACAAGCAGAAACAGGAAAACTTCAAAAAACTTTTTGAGCTGGCTGACGCGTACTTGGCTTTGGGAGAGGATGAAAAGGCCGTGGACGTCCTGGCCGAAACAAAGAAATGGATGTTCCGGCTGCGGCGCGAGAATGAATTCACCGCGCAATTCGACCAGGTTGCAGAGGCGTATCCGGCTTCGCTTCTCCTGGCGGAGAACTGGGCGCATCTTTATGAAGAACTGAACCGTGAGTCCAAATATTTCGATGTGCTCGTGAAGTTATTCGACCTGTACTACAACGCCGACAAAATTAAGCAGGCCTGTGATTGCCTGGACCGCCTGGTGGACATCGATCCCTACGATTACCGCAATCAGGACCGCATCGCAAAGCTGGAAGGCAAAACGGATCCGGCTTACTTGCGCAGCCTGACCTTGCGCGCGGGAAAGGCCGTCGAGAAGAATACCCAGAACGACGCGAGAAGCGACGGGCAAGATTCGAGCCCGGATGCAGGCCAGTCTGAAAATGAACAAGCCAAGACGCAACAGGTGCTGGACGACTTGATGGTGCAGGTCGAAATTTTTCTGCAGTATTCCCTGAAACCAAAGGCCTACGAACGCCTGGAACGAATTGCGGGAAATGTTTCCCGGCGAGGAAACGAAAAATGAACGGCTCTACGCCTTGTACGAGCGCGCCGAGTGGTGGCCGAAGGGATATACCCCCGTCCCGAAAGACGCGACGGCCGTCGAAACGGCCAGTGCCAAGAGCGAAGCCGCCAGCCGCGAGACGAGCCGCGACCTGGCGGAGATCGCGGAGATCACCAGCCTGATGTACCGGCAGGCGACGCCACGTGAAGTTCTGGCCGTGGCGGTGAACGAAGTGGGTAAATATCTCGGTGTCGCACGCTGCCTTATTTCCATCGGTCATCCGAAAGAGACGCGGCCGCTCGAGGCGGGATTCGCTCGAACGGGGATGGAGGCTGCCGGGCCCGCCGCTAAGGCCGCGGCGCTGGACGCAATTGTGCGCGCCACTCCGGACTCGCTGGGTGCGATTGAGTTGCGCGCGGAAACCACGCATGCACTGGCTGATTTGGGACTGGCGACGGCGTTAGGGGCTCAACTCACGGACAAAGAAACGCAGTCGGCGGCGGGAGTGTTGCTGATTGGCGATTCCGCGGTGCGTGTGTGGAAGCCTAACGAAAGTTTTTTCCTGCAAGCCGTCGGCGATCAGATTGTAATGTCCGTCAGCCACACGCGCCTGCGGTCGCTGGTCCGCACGCTGGGAGCCGCGGACGAGAAAACCGGATTGCTCAGCCGCGGTGCCTATCTCGATTGCCTGCTCGCAGAAGTAAGCCGGTCGCGCTCGCAAAACATGCCCGTGTCGCTGGCGATTCTGCAATTGGACCGCGGGTGCCGAGCTATTGCGCGAGCACGGCGAGGCCGCACTCGAATCTTATATGGAACTTGTGGCCAAGGCTCTCCAATCGTCCGTGCGGCAAACGGATCTGTCTGTGAAGTACACCACATGGTCATTGGCTTTTATTCTGCCCAATACGACTCTTGACCAAGGGCGATCCGTCGGCGATAAATTGCGGCGCGTCGCTGCCGAGGTAAAGCCCGCATGGTCCGGTCCATCGCCAACCATGAGCGCGATTGTGGCCGAAGCGACGAACCGCATGCACGACGACCGGGAAGACGTAGTGACCGAGTGGATCAATCGCGCCGAATTTGGATTGGACGAGGCCCAGCAGAACGGCGGTAACGCCCTCCTGGAATTGGCTACTCCCCGCTAAAAGTGGAGTTTTCAAGACCGAGTGCCGGACGCGGTTTCCTGCGGGTGTGGCGATCTCTCGATTGCCCGGCATGAATCAGCCTTCCGTCCCTGCGAGTCGATTTTGAAAACTGAGGTAGAATCGTCCGGAGGACAAACTATGTTTCCGACTGACGTTGTGATCCTGGCCGGAGCGCGCACACCCTTTGCGCGCTACAACGGTGAATTTGCGAATACTTCGGCGATTGAATTGGGCGCCGCCGCTTCCCGCGAAGCGATTCGCCGCTCGGGCGTGGACCCGCACGAGTTCGACCATTCCATTTTCGGCAACGTGCAGCAGACTAGTTCGGATGCGCTTTATGGCGCGCGGCACGTGGCGCTGAAGGCGGGCCTGAAGATTGAGACTCCCGCAGTGACCGTGAACCGGCTGTGCGGCTCCGGTATGGAATCGATCTGCCAGGCAGCACAGCGAATCCTGCTGGGGGAAGCGAACTTGGTGCTGGCCGGTGGCATGGAGAATATGACCCAGGCTCCGCACGTGATTCGCGGCGCGCGCACCGGGTTTCGTTTGGGTGAAGGAAAGCTGGAAGACTCGCTGATGACCGCGCTCCTGGACACCTATTGCGGATGCAACATGTCTGACACGGCCGAAAATGTGGCGGCCGAATATGGAATTACCCGGCAGCATGCGGATGAATATGCACTGCGCAGCCAGCAACTTGCCGAGGCTGCGTTCCGGTCCGGGCTGATGAAAGAAGAAATTGTGCCGGTCGAAGTGAAGCAGGGAAAGAAATCAAAGATTGTGAGTGAGGACAATCACCGCCGGCCCGAAACTACCATGGAGACTCTCGCGGCACTGCCGCCCGCATTTCGAAAGGACGGCATCGTGACCGCCGGGAACGCCAGCGGAATCGTGGACGGCGCTGCGGCCGTGGTCGTCACGCGCGAGAGGATCGCCAAGGAGCGCGGCTGGAAGCCGCTCGGACGAATTATTTCCTGGGCTGCGGTGGGAGTTGAGCCGCGCATCATGGGGATCGGTCCGGTGCCTGCCACGCAGAAAGCGCTGCAACTTGCGGGATTGAAGCTGGAACAAATTGACCGCGTGGAAGTGAATGAAGCATTTGCCGCGCAGTATCTGGCCGTGGAAAAGGGACTCGGGCCTCAATCGCGACAAAACGAATGTAAATGGCGGCGCGATCGCCGTCGGCCACCCGCTGGGCTGCTTGCGGAACGCGGCTGGTGCTGACGCTGCTGCTTGAATTGCGCCGGCAGAGGCGCGCGATATGGCTTGTCGACCGCCTGCATTGGCGGCGGCCAGGGCATCGCAGTGATTGTGGAATCGATGGCCTGAATTCGAGTGAACAGAGACGAAATCGCGAGAAAGAGCGGCTTGAAAGCACTGCTTCGCCTGTGCGAAAGTCTTTAGGCTCCAGTCAGGATTGGCAATGCGCGGGAGGGAATCGGAATGGCAATAGAAAAAGTGGGCGTAGTGGGCTGCGGACTGATGGGCTCCGGAATCGCGCAGGTGGCGGCGCAGGCCGGATTGCCAAGTGATCGTGCGCGAAGTGTCGCAGGAATTGGTTAAAAGGGGCTCAGTGGGATCGAAAAGAATCTGGCGCGGATGGTGGAGAAGGGCACGATCACGGCGGCGCAGAGCGCGAAATTCGCGGTCGGCTTCACGGCACCACCAAGTTAGAGGATTTGAGGGACTGTGACCTGGTAGTGGAAGCCATCATCGAGCAATTGCCTGCCAAGAGGGAATTGTTCGACGGTGCTCGACACGATTTGCCCCGCGACAACGATTTTTGCCAGCAATACTTCTTCCATCTCCATTACAGAGATGGCGGTGGTCACACAGCGGCCTGAGCGTTTTCTGGGATTGCATTTTTTCAATCCCGTACCGGTGATGAAACTGGTGGAAGTGATCCGGACGATCGCGACAGACCCGAAAGTTTTTGACGAAATGGTCTCGTTCGCGCGCGCAGTTGGGGAAAACAGCGGTGCGGACCACCGACCGGACCGGCTTCATCGTGAACCGCCTGCTGGTGCCATACCTGCTGGACGCGATTCGCGCCCTGGAAGAAGGCGTGGGCTCCATCGAAGATATCGATAATTCCATGAAGCTCGGATGCGGCCACCCCATGGGGCCGCTGACGCTTGCTCGATTTTGTGGGCTACGACACAACCTACTATATTGCGCAAATCATGTTCGATGAATTCAAGGAGCGCCGCTTTGCGCCGCCTCCGCTGCTGAAACGCATGGTGCTGGCGGGCTGGAACGGACGCAAAGCCGGCCGCGGTTTTTACGATTACGCCGATCCCAAGAATCCGAAGCCGATGAAGCTGGATAATCGCGGAAAGTGCGATTCGCATTTCGAGTGTTGAATTTTGTGGGCGCGTCGGATCGCGGAAACTCTGTTTCACAGGTCACGAAAATGATCCCCGAACAGCGGAGCGAGAATGGCATACGAAAACCTGCTCTATGAAGTGAAAGATCAAATCGCGCGAATCACCTTTAACCGGCCGAAAGTTTTGAACGCATTAAACCGGCAAACCGTGGAGGAACTCGGCGATGCGTTGAATCAAGCGCGTGGTGATTCCTCCGTGCGCGTCCTGATCCTTACCGGCTCGGGTGAAAAGGCGTTTATCGCCGGCGCGGATATCAACGAACTTGCGGTGCGTACGCCCGTCGACGGCAAGGAGTTCGCCCTGTTCGGCCAGGCGATTCTCCACCGGCTGGAAACGTTGGGAAAGCCTTCGATTGCCGCGATCAATGGATTCGCGCTGGGCGGCGGTTGCGAATTGGCGCTAGCCTGCACCATGCGCATCGCCAGCAAAACGGCCAAGCTGGGCCAGCCCGAAGTGAAGCTCGGAATTCTGCCCGGGTACGGCGGATCGCAGAGACTGCCGCGGCTGTGCGGAAAAGGAATGGCGCACGAACTGATACTTACCGGCGACATGATCACAGCGGACGAAGCGCTGCGAATTGGCCTGGTGAATCGCGTGGTCGAGCCTGGCGACCTGCTCGCCGTCGCGGAATCGATTGCAAAAAAGATTGCCGCGAACGCGCCACTGGCTGTGCAGTACGCGATGGAAGCGTGGAACACGGAATGGAAATGCCGCAGGAAGAGGGATTATTCCTGGAGGCGACACTGTTCAGCGTGTGTTGCGCTACGGAAGACATGCGCGAAGGCACCCGCGCCTTTATCGAGAAGCGGCCCGCGCAATTTAAGGGCAAATGATGAGCGAAAAGCTGAAGCCCGTTGCACATCGCCGGTGAATTCGTGCGGACGGGGTTGCGCTTCGGAATCGTGGTGAGCCGGTTCAACAGTTTCATCACCGACCGCCTGCTGGCGGGCGCGCTGGATGCGCTGCAGCAGCGGAGCTGCATCAGAGCAGATTGAATTGGTGCGCGTGCCCGGTTCCTTTGAAATTCCTCTCGCTTCGAAAAAACTGGCCGAATCACGCCGATGCGATGCGGTAATTTGCATCGGTTGCGTACTGCGCGGGGAAACTTCGCATTACGAATACGTCTGCACCGAAGTAGCCCGCGGCATCCAGCTTGCCCAAATGGATACCGGCGTGCCCATGATTTTTTGCGTGCTCACTTGCGATACGCTGGAACAGGCGATCGAGCGGGCTGGCCTGAAAAGCGGCAATAAAGGTTTCGATTCGGGCCTCGCGGCAGTCGAGATGGCCAATCTCTCCCGCAAATTGTCGCGATCGCCGGCTGGCAACCAGAGTGCCGGAGATTTGAAAGCTGCGAGCGGCAAACGTTCCGCGGGTCGCACGTAAAATGTCTCTGCGGCGGAAATCCCGCGAATTCGCTCTTCAAATGTTATTTCAGTGGGACCTGGGCCAGCAGAAACCGGCTGAAATCGAGAAAACTTTTTGGAAGCCGGTGCGCGCCGCGGATTCCACGCGGAAGTTCGCAACGGAGCTTTTCGAAGGGGCAGCGGCGAAAGCGGAGGCAAGCGACAAGTTGATCGAGCAATTCGCCGTGGATTGGAAGCTGGAACGTTTTGCCGCCGTGGATCGCAACATCCTGCGGCTCGCCATTTACGAACTGAAGGTAGGGACGGCGCCGCCCAACGTAGTGCTGAACGAAGCCCTGGAACTCGCTAAGAAATTCTCGACGCCCGAATCCGTGCCGTTTCTGAACGGAATCCTCGATGCAGTCCTGAAGTCGGAAACAAAATAATTTCAGGCTTTGAAACACCCGTCCGCCCGGATACGCCCTTAGATCGCCGGAAGAATCATTCGAATCATAGCTTGCGGCTGGGGAGGAGTTTGTGGAATATATTCGCCCGGCCGAAGAACGAATGAATGCCATCGACCTTTGCGCGTATGTGGGACTCGCGGCCGTATTCCTGGTCACCGTGAACGTCTCGATCGGCTTGCTGATCGCCGTGCGGTATAGCCCCGTGCGTTACTGGCCCCACCATCAGTTCAATATTTTCCGGCTTCATTACTGGACGGGAGGGCTGGCCCTCGCCGCGTCCATGATCCATCCAGTGATCTTGTTGTTTTCTCCGACAGCAAATTTCCGGCTGCGCGACATTGTCTATCCGGTCCATTCCCCCACGCAGCGATTGGTGAACAGTATCGGAGCGATCGCGCTCTACCTGGTTGTGTTCGTGGTGGTGACGTCTTATTTTCGGGTGCAACTGGGCCGCAGGTTATGGAAAGCGTTCCACTTCTTCGTTTACGCCGCGGCCATCGCGCTGTTCTGGCACAGCATCCTCACGGATCCGAATTTGAAGAACTCGCCAATCGACTTTCTGGATGGCGAGAAAGTGTTCGTCGAAATTTGTTGCCTGCTGATTGCCGTCTTCGGATTCGCGCGCTGGCGCGTCGCAGTCCGCAAAGCGAAGGCTCGCTGATCCGCCGATTCGAGTCGGAGGGTTGCGGAGTCAGATCGAACCGTTTGCAGCGGCGGATTGCGCTGGAGCGACGACCTCGAATCGAAAAATGGCAAACACCAAACTCGTGGCAGTGCGTCTGATAGTAGTGAAACAAGTGGGCGGCAGTAACGGTGGGAAGTCTCTGTTCGAATCTGTGTAGAGGAGTGGCCCTGGATTTCCCGGATTTCATGAAATAAACGAGGGCAAGCCTGGCGGCGATCTGGCACCAGCCGTCGTAGCTGAATTTCGGCCCGGTTTGCGCCAAGCGCTGGAATACTTTCTTTGACTTAGGTGATGTTATCTTCATAGAATCACGGCCGAACCTTAAATTCAATCGGGTGGAGTTGTACATGAAAGGGAGAGAATTCATGAGGAAAAGTCTGTGTCTGCTGGCAATTATGTTGATGTTGATGGGACTGAGTCCTCGAGTTGGGGCGCAAGCGGCCGATGAGGAGAAAAAGCCAGCGGAGGCGAAACCGGAACCCGCGAGCGATCTAAATCCCGCCAAAGAAGAATCCTCGGTAACGGATCACACCATTCGCCTCGGCGGCCAGGCGATTCCTTATAAAGCCACGGCCGGAACAATTCTCCTGAAAAATGACAAGGGAGAGCCGACCGGGCTGATGTATTCCGTCGCCTACACCCGTAGCGACGTAAAAGACGCGAGCCAGCGCCCGATTTCGTTTCTCTATAATGGCGGCCCTGGGTCCGCCACCATCTGGCTGCACATGGGAGCGTTCGGACCGCGCCGGGTGTATACCGTCGACGCGCAGTTCACCCCACCCGCTCCTTACAAACTGGTGGACAACATGGAGAGCCTTCTCGATAAGACCGACTTGGTGTTTATCGACGCTATGGGCACCGGTTTCAGCCACGCGGTGGGCAAGGCGCAGAACAAGGATTTCTACGGCGTTGACGAGGACGTGCACGCCTTCGGGCAATTCATCAACACCTACGTCAACCGCAACGGCCGATGGAATTCACCGAAATTCCTAATCGGAGAAAGCTACGGAACATTTCGTTCAGCCGCGCTGGGCAACTATCTCCAGAATAACTACTCGATGCAGCTGAACGGCATCGTACTGATCTCGTCAGTGCTCGATCTTTCCACGCTCATCTTTGGCCCGGGCGACGATCGATGCTTCGTTTACTATCTTCCCAGCTACGCCGCCGTGGCGTGGTATCACAAGGCCCTGAAAAATCCGCCAACGGACATGACCGCGTTCATCCAGGAGGCCCGCCAGTACGCCATGGGCGAATATGCCAACGCTCTCTCCAAGGGTTCAAAGCTTACGCCCGATGAAAAGGCGGCGGTGGCGAAGAAACTCTCCTATTTCACTGGCTTGAGCGAGGATTACTTGATGAAGGCCGATCTGAGAGTGAATTTGGCACAGTTTAACGTGGAGCTGCAACGCAGCCGGGGGCTCACCACCGGCCGCATTGACGCAAGATTCTCGGGCTACACACCCGATCTATTGGCCGAATTTGCGGCGGACGACCCCGAAGGTCCCGCCGTCGGCGGAGCATTCACGGCGATGCTCAATTCGTATACCCACGATGAATTGAATTTCGGGAAGGACAAGACCTATCATAATTTCAGCGACGGCCGGGATTGGAACTGGAAGCGGCAAGGGCCGGGAGGAGATTTCCCCGGAGCCCCCAACGTAGAGCCCGATCTTTTCAACGCAATGATCAGCAACCCGCATCTGCTCATCCAGGTGGAGAATGGATATTTCGACATGGCCACTCCCTTCTTCGCCACCGAATACACCATGGAGCATCTCGGGCTGCCGAAGGAATTGCAAAGCCACATCACCGAGGATTATTACGACGCGGGGCACATGATGTATTTGCACGACGACAGCCGCGCCCATTTGCATAACAATATCGCCGGCTTTATTGACCGAGCCACTAAACAATGAAGCGAAATACCGGGGGCTCGCGGGCAATGCGGGGTTCGTCGTCTCGATGACGCCCGGGCAATCTCCGCGAGTCTCTGATTTCGGGCTGAAGGCCGTCCCTCCTCCCTGCGCCGATTGCGGGCTGGCGCGGGTGGATTCAATCGGTGTACGATTCCAACGCAAATTGCCGCGGCCGGGGAAAAGACAAATTGATCCGACTTTTTAACAACCGATCGGCAGACAACAGCGAAGCCTCGCAGCAATGGGGATTGGGCCATCTGGAAATCAGCGTGATGGAGATTTTGTGGGAGCGCAGTGAATGTTGTGTGCGCGACGTGGTGCAGCGGCTCAAGCGGCCTCTCGCCTATACCACGGTCATGACCACGCTCGACCGGTTGTACAAGAAAGGCTTGCTCAATCGGCACAAACCCGAGCGTGCGTTTCTATATGCTCCCAGGCTTTCGAGGGTGGAATGGGAACGGGTTCGAGCCGGCGACATGGTTGCCGGTTTCCTGGCTGGGCCGCAACCTTCCCGAGAACTGCTGCTTTCCTGCCTGCTCGATGCGGTGGGCCAGCATGATGCGGCGCTCCTTGACGAGCTGGAAAAAAGAATTCGCTTAAAACGCAAAGAACTTTCTCAGAAGAGCCAGCCATGATTTTTCCCTATTTGTTGCGCTTGCTTTGCCTTTGCTTCGCCGCATTCTTCCTGGTTCACACAGTGCTGAGTTCAATCGTCTGGTTCAGTTCTCGGCTGGCCTTACGGCTTGCGGAGAAAATGAAGCCCAGTTCGGCCACCACTTTTCTGTTCGCTTTGCGGATGATTCCCGCGGCACTGAGTTTATTCGTCGTGCTCGGCCTCTGCGTGCCTAGCTATCTTTGGTTGGAACCGGAGAGCGTGGCGGAAGGGATCAGCTTCGCATGTATCGCGGCGGCGCTGCTGGGTCTTGCGATTTGGACCACCGCGCTTGCGAGGAGCATTAGCGCGGCCACGAAATCGCTTCGGTATGCACGCCAATGCCAGCAGTCCGGCAGCGAAACTTTAATCGGCAGAGAAATCTCGCTCGTTTTAGTGGTGCCCCAAGAAACTCCGCTTCTTGCGCTGGCAGGCGTGTTTCGTCCACGGCTCATGGTATCGAGCGGCGTAATCTCCGCGCTTTCTGCAGAGCAACTGGACGCCGCCCTGCGGCACGAATGTGCCCACCGGATTTCACGTGATAATCTGAAGCGGCTGCTTCTGCTGGTCGCGCCGGATCTGTTTCCATTCTCCCGAACCTTTGCTCCGCTTGACCGCAGTTGGGCGCGGCTTTCCGAATGGGCCGCGGACGATCATGCTGCCGGGGGAGATTCGCGCCGCGCGCTTTCCCTTGCGGGAGCGCTGGTGCGTGTCGCACGAATGAAGGCGGGTCCGCGCCCGGCAATACTTTTGACATCTCTAATTGAAGATGACCGGGATCTTTCCATTCGCGTGGATCGCCTGCTCCATGCCGCGCCGTCTCATCCGAATCCGTTGGGCCGCGCTCTACGCGCCGCTTTGGGTGGTGCGGCTCTTGCGTTGACAGGCACACTCGCCGCCGCCCTGCTGTGGCCTTCCACACTTTCCTCGGTGCACGAACTCCTCGAACGCCTAGTCCACTAGCATCCTCCTTGCGCAGCGTGAGTTACTAGGGATGGTAGTAAAACGATCTACAGAGTAACTTCCTCGCCTTATGAAAATCAGATCAGGTCCTCTTAAAATCGCTCTTTTTATTCTCGGACTGACGGCGGGCCTCTCGACGGATATTTCACTCTTTGCCCAAAATTCCGGGGGTTCCCTGCAAGGAACGGTTCAGGATTCGAGCGGTGGTCGAATCCCGGTTGCCAGCGTAGCTGTTCAGTCCGTCGAATCCTCCGCTCAACGGGAAGCTGCCACGGGCAATCAAGGAGAATTTCGTCTCGATAATTTGCCGCCGGGCCACTATCGCGTGACGGTGAATGCCAAGGGATTTGCCCAGGCGCAAGCGGAAGTTTCGGTCGTGGTCAGTTTTGTCCGGGAGATAACCGTCACTTTGAAGCCCGCTCCGTCCCAGCAAACTGTAAATGTGCAGGGGGAATCTTCTTCCATCACCACCGAACCAATCGATACCACCAGCACAATTCATCAAGGGGCCGTCACAGCTCAGGATCTGCTCAATATTCCCCTGGCTCATCGCAGCTTTGCAAACATCGCTTATCTTGTTCCGGGGACGGAACCAGTTGAACCATCCGATCCCACCAAGGCGCGCATCACCGCGGTTTCTTTCGGCGGAAGTTCCGGATTGAATGTGGATTTGTCGGTGGATGGCGGCGACAACTCCGACGATTACATCGGAGGCTTCCTTCAGAATTTTTCGCCGGACGCGATCCAGGAATTTGCCGTGCGAACTTCGCAGGAAGATGCCGACACTGGCCGTACCACGGGCGGCTCCGTGGTAATCACCACCAAGCGAGGAACGGACGAATGGCATGGCACAGGCGCGTTTTACGAGCGAGGCTCGTCCTTGAACGCGCGACTTCCCATCGATAATCCCGCCCCCGATCCCAAACAGCCGTTCTCACGCCAGAACTATGTGGGCGCGATCGGCGGCCCGCTCCTCAGGAACAAGCTCTGGTTTTTCTCTTCATTTGAATATGTACACGAGGACGCCAGCATTGCCTACAGCCCGGACAGCCTGGCTCAATTTAATGCGCTGGCTTCTTTGGCTGCCCAAGGATTGATTCCGGGGGTGAATTCCATCGCGGTTCCCAACAACGTCCCGGTTCCGTTCCACGATTATCTGGGCACCACGCGACTGGACTGGACGCAATCGAATCGCTCGCAGTGGTTTCTGCGCGCGGCCATCGACAATTACATCACTCGCAACGACTTGATCCAGCAGGCCACGCTTCCCTCAACCGGTGCGACTTCTTTTTCCAATTACCTCAGCCTGGTCATCGGCCAGCAGTTCAGCTTCGGCCCCGCCTGGTTGGGATCTTTTACGTTTGATGCCAGCGGTCTGCATCACACGGAAATGCGTAACTCGAATCTCGGTTTCGCGCTTGCCTTTCCTTTCAGCTCCACTGCCAGCACCATCTCCGGCTTCGAAACGTTTGGCGACAATCAGTTCGTTACTCCCATCACTGCATTTCCCGGTGTTGCGCAACCAGGAAAAATACCAGTTTCGGTATGACGTCAGTCACACGGCCGGCCGGCATGCGCCACGTTTTGGGATCAGCTTCATTCACGAACCGGTGCTGAGCGGCGCACTTCCCGGAACCGCGGAAGACTTGACTGTGTTTGCCACGGATCCGGCCGATTACCTCGCCGCCCCTCAACAATTTTCCGAAGATTTAATTTGTGGTCCTAATGAAACGCCGGGAACCTCCTGCTCGAGCACGCCGGCCGGCGACGGAAGCTTTTCCCAGAATGTGCAGCGGCTTGGATTTTATGCCCAGGATTCATGGCGAGTCACTTCGAATCTAACGATCAACTATGGCCTGCGATACGACACCAGCTTTGGGCTCTTCAAGGCTTCCGGCAGCACCCAGTTGCAGAATCCTGCATTTCTGACTCTCAAAGCGCTGCAGATTCCGCTGATCAGCGGCGCGCCTCATGACTACCGCCACGCCTTTGGCCCGCGGCTCGGCTTTGCATATTCTCCCGGGCGCAATGGCAACACCGTGATTCGCGCGGGAATCGGCCTTTATTACAATGACCTTGCGCAGAATGGCTGGGTAACTGCTTTTCAAGCCGTCAACGCGCCGCCGGGAGTTTGCGTGAAACCGGGTGATCCTGGATGTCTACCGGGCGCGTCTGCGGGAGGCGCGGGTTCGATCATCGATCCGCACTACAAGACTCCTTACGCGCTTCACGCCAGCGCAGGCATCGAACATGCCTTGAACCCGAACTGGACCGTGAGTGCGGATTGGACGCACGAGCAGGGTGTCCACGCCTATCGGCGCTACCAATACCAGGCGGGATTCACCTTATCTTCTCCGCTCTTTGCGCCGGACCAGATGACTCAAATGGATAATGTGCCGGACATGACGGTGTTCCGAACGGATAATCGCTCCAGCTACGACGCGTTATCCGTGCATCTGCAGGGAAATGTTTCGCAACGATTCCACCTGGTTATGAATTACACGCTCGCCAGCGCCAAGACATGGGGATGTGTGATCGGAGAATTGTTTGATTATGTGAATGGCGTGTGCGATCCGTTGCATGCTTTTGCGCCGGGAGATTATGGTCCGTCAGGAGAAGACGTGCGCCACCGGTTTGTGCTTGCGGGCATACTTCGCATGCCGGGTGGTTTCGAAATCACCACTCTTTCCCAGGCGGAGAGTGCCCGGCCGTACACAATCACAACCCCCGTGGATGTGAATGGATTGGGAGATCCAGCCGACAACCGCGCTGTCGTCAAGGGAGTCCAGACAACGCTCGATCAATTCCGCGGAACGCCCTATATTCAAATTGACATGCGCGTCAGCCGTCCATTCAAAATTCGTGAACGCTGGACCTTCCTGCCGTTTATCGAGTTCTTCAACCTGTTCAACCGCAACAATCCCGGAAACAATTTTATCGCGGATGCGGGCGCCTTGCCGGTTCCTTCCAATCAATTGGATAACATCACGCAAATCTGTCTTGATCCAACTTGCACCAACCGGCGTGAAGTTGCATCTCCCAATGATTTGCGGCGCCCCGCGGGGGCACTGGGCGATTTCTTCGGGCCGGGCACCACGGTTGGCATTCCCTTCGCCGCTCAGGTTGGAGTGCGGGTGACTTTCTAGGCGGGGACCGTTTCGTTTTGCCTTCTTGGAGCGCCGCGAGTGGGGAAGTATCCTGCGCGGTCATTTCGTCTTTTTTTTCCAAAACAATCTACGACCTGTGGTAGTAGAATCGAATCATTCTATAGCCTGTTGTCCACGATGGCTGCGCAAGTAATTGATAAGTGTTTGTGTTTTGTGCCGTTTGCAGGTTTAGAGATAATCTACTGCAGCGAGCGCGGAAGACTCGAACTGAGCTCCGAAGCCTTGGAGAATCGACTCAGACCGTGGCAGTGAAGATAAACAAAGCGCGAGATAGGAAGCAAAAAAAACAGCGCCGGAAACTGCTCGCAGTCAAAGTTCCAATCGTCGCCCGGAAGACTTCGCGCAGCTCGAAACGCGCTTTGGGAACCAAATTATCACGTGAGGAATTTCATGCTCTGGTCCGGGCCAGTCTCGAGCCTGAATCCAATCGACCGAATCGGCCAAAACCGGCAGGGTCCAATACAGGCGATTGACAAGCCAAGTCTAAGCTTCCAGGTGCCCTTCAAAGTTTCGCACCGCCGATCCGCTGACCAGCGGCACAAGTTTCCCGCGGTCCTCTCGCACGGTAACCCGAATCTCGCTGGGACGCCCCATCTCGACTCCCTGTAATATGTCGAGAGTATTGCCCGCATCCAACCGCCCGTGCTGCACCAGATAAGCGCCCAGCGAACCTGCTGCCGAGCCTGTTGCTGGATCTTCGTTCAATCCCCATGGCAGCATCCCGCGCGAGAACGCTTTCTCGCGGCCTCCCAGCGCGAAGCAATAGGCCATCACTCCGCTCGCGCCCATCAGGCGCTTGAGTGCGTTTTGATCCATCCGGATTTTTTTCAATACCGAGCGGTTCGCCAACGGCACCATCAAATTGTAGATTCCCGTGGAGACATATTCCGGCGGCAGTGACGGTTCCATGTCGCTTGCGCGAAGGCCGAACGCAGCCGCCAGCGCCGCGCGCGGCATTCGCGCCCGCTGGAAACGCGCCGCCTTCTGCGTCATGGTGACGAGCTCCGGGCGTCCTCCGCGGAAGGTAATTTCCACCGGCAGGATTCCCGCACCGGTTTCCTGCAGGATATGCACACTGCCTTCCTGCGCCGGTACGGCGCCCAGCTCGGCAAGCAAAAACCAGGTGCCGATCACCGGATGGCCGGCCAGCGGTAATTCGCGCGAGGTGGTGAAAATTCGCAGCCGCGCCAGGGCTCGATTATTCTTCGGACGCTGAATGAACACCGTCTCGGATAGATTCATTTCGCGCGCGATCGCTTGCATTTTCTCGCCCGAAAGCCCATCGCCATCCGTGACAACGGCCAAAGGATTTCCGGCATAAGGCTTGGTTGTAAACACGTCGAGTTGGTATAGGCGTCTTTTCATTGTGAACAGTCACCCTTTCCGCGCGGGATTTAGCCGTCCAATTACCTGACCCGAGATTGTCTCATTTTAGAGCGAAAAGAGACGGCCCAATTTGGCTGGTAAGCCGATTACGATCCATCAGAGGTTTTGCACGAGGGAGCAGACTTCATCCAGGACACGGCGGGTTGATTCGGCCCGCGAGGTTTCGCAATAGACCCGCAGCATCCGTTCGGTTCCGGAGGCGCGCACCAGCACCCAGCCCGCATCTCCCAAGTAGGCTTTCACGCCGTCAAGATCCTCGCGCCGCACCACGGGCCAATCGAGAACGCGGGTAAGTTTTGGTCCTGCGAAGTATTCGATGGCCTTTTCTTTTTGCCCGGGTCGCAACTCCAGATCCACGCGGCCGTAATAATGCTCGCCGAATTCGGAATGCAACTGCGCGATTAATTCACCCAGCCGCTTGCCGTGCCAGGCCATCAATTCCGCGAGCAATAAGGCGCACACAGTGGCGTCGCGTTCTGGCAGGTGAAGTTTGGTTCCGATGCCGCCGCTTTCCTCGCCGCCGATCAGAATGTCCCGTTCGAGCATCAATTCGCAAATGTACTTGAAGCCGATTCCGGTTTCATGGACCTGGCGGCCTAATTTGCGGGCAATCTTGTCGATCATCTTCGTGGTGGAGAATGTTTTAGCCACGTCGCCGGAAAGCGCGCGCGCGCCTGCCAGATGCCACAGCAAGAGTGAAAAAATCTGATGCGGATTGACGAACGTCCCATCCCGGTCCATTGCGCCGATTCGGTCGCCATCGCCATCGGCGCAGAATCCGGCGTCTTGTCCGCCCTCCCGGATGGCGCGGCGCAATGCTTCTACATGCGGCTCGATCGGTTCGGGATTCACGCCTCCGAAAAGCGGATCGCGCGTGCCGCGAATCTCATCGCATTCGATTCCGTGCCGCGAAAATAGTTCACGGAGCACTCCGCGCGCGGCGCCATGCATTGGATCGACAAGGAATCGGAACTTCGCTGCCCGGATACGTTCCCAATCCACCAGCTTATCGAGCGTTTCGATATAGGGAGTGCGGACATCGAGCGAATGAATTAAATCCGTTCGCAGCGGCAATTCAGGCTGCCCGTCGCGCAGCACGGCCTGCAATTCTTTTTCAATCTGCGCCACGATCGCCGGCAGCGCGGAACTGCCGTAACTGGCTTTATATTTCACTCCATTCCAGCGATACGGATTGTGACTGGCGGTGATCACGATGCCACCTGCCGCGCCACGCTGGCGGACCAGCAGCGAAATCGCGGGAGTTGGGGAGGCGGCGTCGGCCAGCCACACGGGAATGCCCGTCCGGCTCACGGCTTCGGCGGCCACCCGGGCAAACCGCTCGGATCCGAATCGAGTGTCGTAACCGATCAGGATGCCGTTCTCCGGTTTTTCGGCACGCACCACATAATGTGCGATCGCCGTGCACACCTTCGCGACGTTCGCGTAGGTATAATCTTCGGCGATAATGCCGCGCCAACCGTCGGTTCCAAACTGAATCGTGGTCATCGGCTAGAAGTATATGCGAAGGAATTAGCGGCGAAAAGAGTGCCTCCGGGAATTGTGTGCAAAAAAGGTGAACTCAGAATGGATTCGATTCCCGCGCGCGCGGTACGGATTCATGCAAGCCGGCCAGCAGAGCCAAAATGCCACGCTCACAACAAGTGCCGCAATTTCTGCTCCTCGATCCATTTGACGATTTTCCCCACATCTTGCGTCCGGCTGTGGTGGCAGACCAAAATCGCATCCGGGGTATCCACTAGAACCAGGTCGTGCACGCCGATTGCGGCCACAAGTTTATTGGGACTCCAAAAAAAGTTTCCGCTGGCGTCGAATTCAGCGATGCGTCCCGAGCTGACATTGGCCTCAGGCTTCCGTGTGAGCAGATTATATACGGCAGACCAGGATCCGATATCGCTCCAGCCAATTTCAGCGGGTAAAACGAACACCCGCTGCACCGGCTTCACCAGCGGAGTTTGTCCGCGAGTCGCTGCTAGGGTCGTCGCCCGTTCCATGATGGCGTAATCCACCGAAATATTCTCGAGCCGCGGGTAGGTTCTCCGCAGCGCTGCGGGATAGTCCCGCGTTCCAATTCTTGCCGCAAGGTTTGCGAGAGCGCGATCCGTTTCCGGCAGAAACTCTTTCAGATTTTCAAAAAAAGTGCTCACTCTCCAGAAAAACATTCCCGCATTCCAAAAGTAGCGTCCGGAAGCCACATAGCGCCGCGCCACGGGCAGCGCCGGTTTTTCGGTAAAACGCTTCACGATATAAGCATGGAATCCATTGGGCTTTGCGGCCAACGCGCCACGTTCGATATAGCCAAAGCCGGTTTCTGGATGGGTTGGCGGGATGCCCAGGACCACAAGAATCTCTTGTTGCTTCGCGAGCGTCAACGCCGCCCGCGCAATCTTGAGGTAACGAGAGCCGTTCGCGATGTGATGGTCCGCGGGAAGAACGGCCATCAACGCGTCTCCGTGTTCGTGCGCCAGGTGAATCGCTGCCAGGCCGATGGCGGCGGCCGTGTTCCGTCCCACCGGCTCGGCAAGAATGTTGGAGCGCGGCACCTCCGGCAATTCCCGGCGAACGGCCGAGACTTGCGCTTCGTTCGTCACTACCCAAATGTGCCGTGGCGAAAACATCGGCCGCAGACGCTCTACCGTTTCACGCAGCATGGTTCGGCTGCTGGTTATATTGAGCAACTGTTTCGGCGTGCGGATGCGGCTGCGCGGCCAGAAGCGGGTGCCGCGCCCGCCCGCAAGAATCACGGCGCAAGCAACCAATTGCTTCCCAGGTTTTTGGCTCGATGGCGGCATGGGTCTAAGGATACACGAGGCGCGACCACGCCGATTCGGGAACATGCTGATCGGCGAGACGTTGAGCAACATCTTGCACGCTCTTGGGCACGTAGGTGCGCAGCAGGACGGTCCGCGAACCGGGAGCGATCTGATACGCGCCGAGTGCGGCGGGCACCATCCAAATTTGCGCCGGCCCGTAGGCGCTAGACGCGCCGCCGAATTCAATACTTCCTTGCCCTTCGAGAACGACAATCAGGTCGAAATGTTCGCTCGACGTCGCTGCGGCGATTCGTTCGGAGAACTCCCACTTTTCCGTGGCGAAATACCGGCATGCGACGCAATAAGTTTCCGTTACCGGACCACGCTCGATCCGCACCGGCTCGATCTTTCCGCCGCTCTGTTCGCTGAAATGCATTACATCGAAGGCTTTCTCTATATGCAGATCGCGCGGCTTCCCTTCGGCGGTCAACCGGCCGTAATCATAAACGCGATAGGTGATGTCTGAATTCTGCTGGATTTCACAAAGCACCATGCCGGGGCCAATGGTATGGACGGTTCCGGCAGGAACGAAAACCACATCGCCGGCATGAATGGGGATTCGCTCCAAAAATTGCTCCGCTTTTCCCTGGGTGATGCTGCGCCGAAAATCACTTGAGGTGATACCCGGCTTGAATCCCACCAGCACGGAAGCATCCGGCTGTGCGGAAATCGCATACCACATCTCCGTTTTTCCCACGCTTCCCGCATCCCTGTTTTGGCGGCGGGCGTAGTCGTCGCCCGGGTGCACCTGCACTGAGAGTTTCTGTTCCGGGAAAATGAATTTGATGAGCAACGGGAATGGTGCGTTTTGATTCGCGCGAAGGCCGGCCCACTCCGCCGGCATTTCGGGCCACGCCTCGTAAAGTTTCTTGCCAGCAAATGGACCGTCGGCAAAGCGGCATTCGTCTCCGCTCAGCCAGACTTCGCCGACCGGCTCGGGCAGTCCCGTTTTTTCAGGAAATAATGGGCCGAGTTGACGCACCCCCCAGATACGCGGGACGAAAATTGGCTCGATCCGCGCTGGACGAATTGGAACCGGCGTGGGGCTCACTAAGCGCCGCCAAAGAATCGGCGGAATCGCCGCAAGCCCTCTTCGATTCGTTCCATGGACGTGGCGTAAGAGATGCGCAGATAGCCGGGAGCGCCAAAAGCCTCTCCCGGCACCACCAGCACATGCTCTTCCTCGAGAAGTTGTTTCGTCACGGAAGCGGTGTCGATGGCTCCGGTGCTTGCGAGCCCCGCCATCCCATTGTGCCTTTTGCATCCGGCAACACTGGGGAAGACGTAGAAAGCGCCGTCCGGCTCCGCGCAATGCATGCCGGGAATGGCCCTCAGCCCCTCGACTATCTTGGCCCGCCGGCGAGAGTATTCCGCGAGCATGGTAGCTACTGTATCCATCGGGCCCGTGAGCGCTTCGAGCGCGGCGTATTGCGCAATCGAAGTGGGATTCGAAGTCGATTGGCTTTGCAGCTTCAGCATCGCTTCGATTAGCGGTTTTGGGGCCAGCGCATAACCGATGCGCCAGCCGGTCATCGCAAAAGTTTTCGATAGCGAGCCCGCGATGATGACGTGCTCTTTTGCCCCCGGAATGCTGGCGATCGAGAACGGCTTCGCGTCGCCATAAGTGAAGTGTGAATAACACTCATCCGAGAGCAGCCACACCTTATGCCGCTTGCAGACATCCAGAATGTGCGCAAACTCTTCGGGAGGTATCACAGCGCCCGTGGGATTACTGGGAGAATTGATGATCACCACTTTCGTTCGGTGTGTAATCGCCTTCTCCAACTGCGCTGCGCGCAGCCGGAATCCGTCCTCCGGATCGGTCGCCAGATATACCGGAGTTCCGTTCACATATTTCACGATGTCGGGATAGCTGACCCAGTAGGGCGAGGGGATGATCACTTCGTCGCCGGGATTGATCAGCGCGCTGATCGTATTAAAAATCACATGCTTACCGCCGACGGAAACAATGCTCTCCGCCGGTTCATACGACGATCCAAGCTTAGCTTGGTGCCACTCGCAGATTGCCTTGCGGAGTGGCGTGATTCCGGCCGTGGGAGTGTATTTTGTGCGGTTTTCATCCAGAGCGCGAATGGCGGCGCGCTTGATGTGATCCGGAGTCGGGAAATCCGGCTCGCCCGGGCCAAAGTCCACCACATCGATCCCGCGCGCGCGGTACTGCTCGGCTTCCATGATCACTTTCAAAGTGGCCGAAATTTGAATGCGTCCTACCCGGTTGGCGAAATGCAAGGTTCCTCCTGCTGCCGTTGCTGATTGAGCCATCAAAACTCCTGGTCTTAGTTTAGTCGAGATTCCGATCCGCAGATCCCACGGTATAACCCCGTCTTTCCAAGGAGCGGTTTAGTACACAGCGATTGCGCTATCCGGCTTTCACGGCAAATTTTGCGCGCAAACGCTCTTCCACTACCGGCGGAACCAGGTCTTTTACCGAGCCGCCCAATTGAGCTATTTCGCGCACCAGCCGCGAACTCAGGTAGCTGAAAGCTTCCGCCGGCATCATGAAAACTGTCTCGATGCGGGGCTCCAGCTTGCGATTCATCAGCGCCATCTGCAATTCATATTCGTAATCCGAAATGGCGCGAATGCCGCGCAAAATCACCTGGCCGTTCTTCTGCCGCGCATAATCCATCAACAGGCCTTCGAATATGTCCACTTCCACGTTGGGCCACGCTTTAGTTACTTCGCAAAGCATCTCCACGCGCTCGCCCACCGTGAACAACGGCTGCTTTTCGAAATTGCGCAAAACGCCGACAATCAGGCGGTCGAAAATTTTCGCGCCCCGCTGAATTAAGTCGAGGTGGCCGTTGGTCACCGGGTCAAACGAACCGGGATAGATTGCCGTGACGGATTTCATTTTGCTGTATGCCTTCGAGGCCCACATTCTATCTCAGATTACAGCGAGCCGCCGTGCAGAAAATAACGGCGCCGGCGCGAAGCGATAGTGCGATTCCGCGCGGTAATTCCGTAACAGACATTCCTCTTGCAGGTGCTTGGCACGCTATAACCGATTCCGCTTGCTGCATTCAAATAACGGCTGAAACTTCGGCGAGGACACAACAGAGATAAGTTTCATGCAGCCTTGGCTAGGATATGATCATCCAATCAAGCACCAGCAAGTTACGGGCCGGAGGGACGGATGGGTTCTCGGAAGTATTCACGGTGGGCGGAAGTTTTGCCTTGTTTAGCAGCTTTTTTGATATTCGCAGCCGGGTTCGCCGCGCAGGCTTCACAAAATTCGAAGCCCGTGCATCCTCCCGCAGTCTCGAGCAAAAAGACGGCCCAGGATTCCATCGTTTCCACCATCCAGTTTCAACCGCTCGATCAGTGGAAGGCTGCCGTCCGGGCGGGCGACAAGGCTTCCTTGGCAGCCTTGTATTCCATCGATCCTGCCTCTATGACGGAGTCCCCGGAAGGCAAGAGCGTCGATCCGAATTTCGAGCCTGAGTTCTGGTCGAAACTGAAAGCTGCTGGCCTTTCGAATCTCGACGTGAAAGTATTGGAGTTCGTTGAAGTGCGGCCCGGAATTCAAGCGGCGAACATGCGGATGGAGTTCGATTTGAAAGCGCAAGGACAGTCGCAACACTTCGTGGTTTCATTGGTGCAATATTGGATCAATGCCGGAGGAGCGTGGCGGGTGGTCGCTTCCAAGCGGGGCACGTTGGCCGCTCAAGTGATCCAGCCGCGACTTCCGCAACCCAAAGTGACGAATCCAAACCTTTACCCTCCGCCTGAGGAGGCCCAGGCGGAGCTTACAGCAGCCCTCGCCGCCGCCGGGCGTGATCATAAGCGGGTGATCGTGGTCTTTGGGGGGAATTGGTGTTACGACTGCCACGTTCTCGACGCCACATTTCGCTCCAGGCAGATCGCCCCTCTTGTCAGGCAATATTACGAGATTGTCCACATCAATATCGGTGAGTACGATAAGAATCTCGACATTGCGCAGCGCTACCAGGTTCCTCTGAATAAGGGCGTACCAGCCCTGGCCGTTCTCGAAAGCGATGGGAAGTTGGTCGTGCGCAGCGGCGACTTTGAGAACTCGTTGAAGGTTGGGCCTGAAGATGTCTCGACCTTCCTGAACAAGTGGAAACCGGTCCGAACCAGGCAAGGAACCTGAAACTTGGAACTCTGCATCACAGAAAACCTCTCTTTCAGGCGAATCCACATCCATTTGGTAGCGGAAAAACACCGTTCAGCCTCCAAAACTCGCACTTCGGTGTAAACGGGAATAGCCAATACGACCGAAACAGTCCTAATTCTAACCTGTTGGTGGCACTCACTTTGGGTCCAATTGGAAACTTGACAATTACGTAGGACAAGGCGTAGAATCCAATTGCGACTGAATTAGTCGCATATGGGTTGCGTGACCTGGCGCGGCAATGGGGGAAGTAACTCGCTTCTAAATCGCCGTTCTTGCTTTTCACCTCGTCACCAATTATACCGCCGTGCTGAAACTTTCGAAGAAAGCGGACTATGGTCTCATCGCCCTGAAGCATCTGGCGATGCACGGCTGCGAAGGCTCTGCCAGCGCTTCCGATATCGCGGAGTTTTATGGCATCTCGGCGCCGTTGCTGGCCAAGGTGCTGCAGAAATTGGCGAAAAACGGGCTCGTGGCGGCCAAGCACGGCTCGTCCGGCGGCTATACGCTGGGACGGGACGCAAGACGAATCACTGCCCTGGATGTGATCACAGCCATTGACGGCCCGCTGTTTATCACTTCTTGCGTTACCCATCGGGGGCATTGCGATCAAGCCGGCACCTGTACGGTACGTGAGCCGCTTCGGCGTGTGAACGACAGCATCCTTGACGTGCTGAATAAAGTCACCATTTCTCAGATGACCGACGATTCGCCGTCGTCCGAAGTCATCGAGTTAAGAGCTTAGGAGAGCAAGATGGCTATTAAGCTGCCGATTTATTTCGATAATCATGCCACCACCCCGTGCGATCCGCGCGTTCTGGCTGAGATGCTGCCGTATTTCACCGAGAAATTCGGAAATGCCGCGAGCCGCAACCACGCGTTTGGCTGGGAAGCCGAAGAAGCGGTGGAAAATGCGCGCGCACAGATCGCCAAGTTGATCAATGCCACCCCGAAAGAGATCATTTTTACCAGCGGCGCCACCGAGTCCAACAATCTGGCGATCAAGGGCTTGGCGGAAATGTACCGGGAGAAGGGCAACCATATCATCACCCAGGTCACCGAACATAAGGCGGTGCTCGATACCTGCAAGCGCCTCGAAAAGTATGGTTACGAGGTCACCTACTTGCCGGTGCAGAAAGACGGCCGAATCGACCTGGATGATTTGCGGCGCGCCATCACGCCCAAGACCATCCTGATTTCGATCATGTACGCCAATAATGAGATTGGCGTGGTTCAGCCCATTGCGGAAATTGGCAAGATCGCCAAAGAAAAGGGCGTCTTTTTCCATACGGATGGCGTCCAAGCAGTAGGGAAGATTCCGGTGGACGTGCAAAAAGACGGGATCGACCTGCTGTCGCTTTCGGGACACAAGATCTACGGTCCCAAGGGCGTCGGAGCTTTGTATGTGCGGCGCAAGAACCCGCGCGTGCAGCTTTCCGCGATTATCGATGGCGGCGGGCACGAGCGTGGCATGCGTTCCGGCACTTTGAATGTGACGGGAATCGTGGGACTGGGAAAGGCCTGCGAACTCTGCATGCAGGAAATGTCCCAGGAAAGCGAAAAGATGCGCCGCTTACGCGACCGGTTGAAGGACCAGATTTTCTCGCAGCTTGATGAGGTGTTTATCAATGGCTCGATGGTCCACCGGCTGCCGAACAATATCAATATCAGTTTCGCTTACGTCGAAGGCGAATCGCTTTTGATGGGTATTAACGACATTGCAGTATCGAGTGGTTCGGCTTGCACTTCGGCAACCCTGGAACCAAGCTACGTCCTCAAGGCATTGGGCGTGGGCGAGGATCTGGCGCATACATCGATCCGTTTCGGCCTCGGGCGGTTCAACACCGAAGAGGAAGTGGATTACGTGGTTGCCCGGCTGGTCGAGACAGTCAACCGGCTGCGCGAACTTTCGCCGCTTTATGAAATGGCGAAAGAAGGCGTGGATTTGAGCAAGATGAATTGGAAGAGCGAATAAATAAATAAAATTAATAAAAGGTGAAACCGTGGAATACGAAGGAACATTAGCGATTCATCAATCTCTCGGCGGCAGCGGAGCACGATTCGGCGTTGTCTTTGCGCCTTACGTGCCCAAGGAAGAGGGCACCACTTCAGTGGTGCGCCGCTTCAACGAACTCCAACAAGTGGGGGCGTTTCTCAAGACCCTCGGAATCTGCAAGGACATGATCTCCGACGCGCTGCGGCAGCTCTTCGCGGGGCGCTCGGTGGAAATTCCCAGCGTAGTTCTTTCGGAGAAGGTCGTCCAAAAGCATGGTCTGGACGGCGTGCCTCCCGTGAAGAGGAGAAACAACTAATGGCTTATTCGGATAAGGTTGTTGACCATTACAAAAATCCGCGCAACGTCGGTTCGCTCGATAAGAACGACCGCAACGTGGGCACCGGCCTGGTGGGCGCGCCGGAATGCGGCGACGTGATGAAGCTGCAAATGAAGGTGAATCCCGATACCCGCGTGATCGAAGAAGCGAAATTTAAAACGTTCGGTTGCGGCTCGGCAATTGCCAGTTCATCCCTTGCTACGGAGTGGGTGAAAGGCAAGACGGTCGAGGAAGCGCTGGCGATCAGCAACACGGACATCGTCCGCGAGCTCTCGCTGCCTCCCGTCAAGATTCACTGCTCGGTGCTGGCCGAGGACGCCATCAAGGCCGCTTTGACCGACTGGAAGAAAAAGCAAGGCGAATCGAAGCCGGCTACCGAAGCCGCGGCGCGGCACTAGGCCGCTTCTGTCTCCGCGGGAGCGGTTCATGCCGCCGGAGCCTCAAATGGCGGGAGCCGTGTGCGGAGCCTGGAAGGCGTGCAGCGTTCGAACTGAGGCGCTGCGCTATTTTCGATTGATTGATGGATTTGGAATATTGAACATGATTCATGTAACCGAAAAAGCGGCGGAGCAAATCCGCGCACTGCTTGCCAAGGACGGCGTGCCCGTCGAAACCGGCGGGCTACGCGTGGGCGTGCAAGGCGGCGGGTGTTCCGGATTGACGTATGCAATGCGACTGGATACGCAACAGCGTGAGCGCGACAAAGTGTTCGAAGAAAATGGCGCGCGCATTTTTGTCGATCCGAAAAGTTATCTTTATTTGAACAACACCACGCTGGATTACCATGAGGATCTGATGCGTCAAGGCTTCGTATTTCAGAATCCGCAAGCAGCCCGTAGCTGTGGTTGTGGAAGCTCCTTCACTGCGTAATTTCCTCGCGCGGCGCGCGGGGCTGCCAGGTAATCCTCCGCCGGAGCCCGGAACCGATCCGTAGATTCCAGAGCGTGAAGAATGAGTGTGACAAAAACTCGCACGGACGCAAAACCCGCTGTCGCTTGCTGGAGTTGCGGAACGCCAGTCAACGCCGGACATTTCTGCGCGGCCTGCGGAAAAATTCAGCCGTTGCCTCCCGGCACGGATTTTTTCGGCGCGCTTGGCCTGCCTCGAAAATTGCAGGTCAATCTCGAGGGTCTCGAACAGCGCTTCCACCAGTTGAGCTGGAAGCTGCATCCCGATAATTTCGTGCGCGCCAGCGAATTCGAACGGAATCTGTCTCTCGAACGTTCCTCCGAGCTAAACGACGCCTATCGCACGCTGCAAGATCCGGTTGCCCGCGTGGAATATTTGTTGGCGCAAGCGGGATTACGCAAGGAAGGCACGAGCAAGCAGCAAGCGCCGCCGGAATTGCTCGAGGAAGTATTCGAGCTGAATGAAGCGCTCGACGAATTGCGCGAAGCCCGCGAATCGGGTGCCGGGATGGCACAACTTCGCGAACGTCTGAACACGGCGCAGCAGAGTTTTCGGGAAAAATTGAATCAGGTTGACGCGGAGCTCCAGGCCATTTTCGGCGAGTGGGATCGCGTGGTCGATACGAATGCCGGGAAGGCTGCTGAGCAGGATCTGATGGCGCGCATGAACGAAGTTTTGAACCGGCGCTCCTATATCCGCAACCTGGTGGCAAACGTACAGAAAGAAATGGTGGAGGAGTAGGGAATGGGTCGTGTAGTTGGAATTGACTTGGGAACGACGTTCAGCTTGATCGCCTATCTCGACCCGGAAACAGGCCGGCCGCGCTGTATCTCCGGGCCTTACGGCTCGGCGCTTTGCCCGTCCGTCGTCAGCGTCGATCCCGATGGCAGCATCGTGGTGGGAGAGCCAGCCCGCAGGCGCTTGCTCACTCAGCCCGAAAGAACGATCTATTCGGTCAAGCGGCTGATGGGCCGCGGGGTCGATGATGTCCAGAATGAGCTGAGACTCTTTCCTTTCCGCATCGATTCCGAAAGCGGCAATGTGATTCGGGTCCTCCTCGGCGACAAGGAATTCACTCCGCCGGAAATTTCCGCCTTCATTTTGCGCGAGCTGAAAGGCTGGGCCGAGGAATATTTCCAGGATTCCGTTGACCGCGCCGTAATCACCGTGCCCGCCTATTTCAACGACGCTCAGCGCCAGGCGACGAAAGACGCTGGCCGCCTGGCCGGCCTCGAAGTGTTGCGGCTGGTGAACGAGCCTACGGCAGCCGCGCTTGCTTACGGATTGCACAAGCAGCGTCGAGGGAAAGTAGCCGTCTACGATTTCGGCGGCGGCACATTCGATATTTCGATCTTGAAACTGATTTCCACCACCGAGGGCGATATTTACCAGGTTCTCTCCACAAACGGAGACACTCACCTGGGCGGCGACGATATCGACAATGCTCTGATGGCTCTGGCCCGTGCCGAAATCCGCGAGCAATTCAATGCTGATCTCGGCCAGCAATCCGAAGGATTGCAGGAATTGCGGAAAGCGCTGATTCACGCGAAGCATGATCTCTCGACTGCGGAAAGCGCTACCGTTGAATTTGCACTCCCGGGCGGCGCCCGTTATGTGCGCAAAATCGATCGCGCCGAATTCAATGATCTCATTCGGCCCATTGTGGCTCGCACCATGGCGCCGGTGAAAATGGCGCTCGCCGACGCGAAGCTCCCACCATCCGAAATGGATGAAGTGGTGATGGTGGGGGGCTCCACGCGGATTCCGCTGGTGCGCCAGACAGTGGGCGAATATTTCGGCCGCGCCCCGCATTGCGAACTCAATCCCGATGAAGTGGTCGCTCTCGGCGCCGCGGTGCAAGCCGACATTCTCGAATCCGGCGTGAAGAGCATGCTGCTGCTCGACGTCACGCCGCTCTCGCTCGGAATCGAAACCATGGGCGGCGTGGTGGCCAAGATCATCCCGCGCAATTCCACCATTCCCGCCAGCGCTTCCGAGATGTTCACCACCGGGGTCGAAAACCAGACCGGAATCGATCTTCACGTTTTGCAGGGTGAACGCGAACTGGCCAAGGATTGCCGTTCTCTCGCCAAGTTTCAATTGAAAGTTCCTCCCGGCCCAGCCGGTCTCGCTCGGGTGGAAGTGAAGTTCCTGATCGACGCAAATGGAATTCTACAGGTGGCCGCGCGCGACCTGCGCACCAGCCAGGAGCGCTCCATTGAAGTGCAGCCGAGCTACGGTTTGAATGACAGCGAAGTCGAGCGCATGCTCGAGGAATCCATCGAATTCGCCGAGCAGGATTTCTCCGAGCGCCAGTTGATCGAAGCTCGCAACGAGGGTGAAACCATCCTTCATGCCACCGTAAAAACGCTGGCGGAACAATCCGCCGCTCCGATCTCGGTTGACGAGCGGCGCACCATTGATCAGGCAATCGCCAATCTGCGCGCCGCCATGGTAGGCTGGGATTACAAACTGGTCCGCACACGCATCGACGAATTGAACGAGGCCACGATGCACTTGGCCGAAGTGGTGATGAACAGCGCGTTGCACACGGCCCTGGAAGGCAAGCGCATCGAAGACGTCTAAATATTTCTGTCTGGGCGGCCTTCAACCTGCTCTGTCAGGGTTCATGTTGGGGCGGGCTTCAACCCGCCCGAGAAGGTTTTATGCAGGGGCGGGCTTTAGCCCCGCCCAAAGCAGTTGCAGTTGTAGGGGCCGGCTTTAGCCGCGCCCCTCTGCGCAGCATCAAGAGGAGTCCACGAACATGGGCGGCAAGAATCCATACATCGAAGAAGTGAAATACACGCCCGCGACCAAGAAATTCAAGGTCACCTTTCTGAAGGAAGGCAAAACCGTCGAAGTCGATCCGGAAAAATTTCCCATGGGGCACGACGGCCTGCCGGGCAGCATTCTCGACATTGCGCAGGGCAATCACATCCCGCTCGATCATGCCTGTGGCGGCGTGGTCGCTTGTTCCACCTGCCACGTGATCGTCCATCAGGGATTGGAATCCTGCAACGAGCCTTCCGATCCCGAGCTGGATCAGTTGGACGAGGCCGCCGGCGTCACTGCAAAATCGCGCCTGGGCTGCCAGTGCATCCCCAACGGTTCCGCGGACCTGGTGGTCGAAATTCCCGAATGGAATCGCAATTTCGCCAAGGAAGCCGAACACTAGAGATTTGTCAGGCTGCCGCCGGCTTTGAAGGAGACGCAATGCCAGAAGAATTCGATTGGGATAATGCCGAAGAGATCGGCATCCGCCTCGCGGAAAAATATCCAGATACCGATCCGCTTACCGTTCGCTTCACCGACCTGCACAAATGGGTGACGGAGCTTCCCGGTTTCTCCGGCGATCCCAAGCTTTCCAGCGAGGGCAAACTCGAATCCATCCAAATGGCCTGGCACGAGGAATACCAGGACAGTCACTAATCACCTTCCTCCCCGGCCCATGAACACCTGGAATCCGAATCAGTATCTAAAATTCGAAGAAGAACGGACTCGGCCTTGCCAGGATCTGGCGAACCGTGTGTTGATCGAGCAGCCGAGGCGCGTCATTGATCTGGGCTGCGGGCCCGGTAACAGCACCAAGGTCCTCGCCACTCGCTGGCCTAACGCGGAAATTTCCGGGCTCGATAACTCATCGGATATGATTGCCGCCGCCCGTCACGCGCTGCCGCAGGTTCGCTGGATCACCGAAGGAATCGAAAGTTGGGCAGCCGCCTCGACGGATTCCACTCAATATGAGGTAGTCTTCTCGAATGCCGCGTTTCAATGGATCGCCGATCATTCCGCATCGTTCCCGCGGATTTTCAAGCACGTCGCTCCGGGCGGCGCACTGGCTATCCAAATGCCAGGAAATTACGGCGGCCCGGTGCATCGGCTGATGCGAGACATGGCCCGTTCCGCTGCCTGGCAGCGATGGTTTCCGAACGGAGCGAAAGAGTGGCGGTCGGAAGAACCAGCTTTCTATTACGAAATTCTCGCGCCGCTCGCTTCCCGCCTTGATATTTGGCAAACCGAATATCTTCAGGTGATGGAGAATACCGCCGCAATCGTCGAATTTTACAAAGGCACGGCGCTCCGGCCGTACCTCGCGCTTCTACCCTCCGAACCGGACCGCCAGCGATTCCTCGCTGAATACTCGGACGGCCTCCGTTCCATTTATTCGCCCCGCGCAGCCGGAGGCGTTCTGTTCCCCTTCAAACGCATCTTCATAATTGCCTACCGTGCCGCTCCGTAACCTGTGGCGGCCTTCTGGTTATGGTTCTTTCCGTCCTGCATTGGTGATTTCGCCGGAATCCCTTATAATTCCCGGAGCCGTTTCATTTGATCCTCACGATGGCGCTATGGTGCAACGGTTAGCACGCGGCCCTTTCAAGGCCGAAATGCGGGTTCGATTCCCGCTAGCGCTACCAATTCTTTTCACGAGCCTTGGATGAAAGTTCTTTCACGCATCGCAACGAGATTATTTCTTCTGCCGCTGGCACTCCTCATTTTTATGGCCGCTGGCGGTTCTCCCAGGAAACAGGATAAGTACATATCGCCTGACCAGGCTCTCTGCATCACGATTACTTCCAGTTTTGTCGAAGGAATGGCGGAGGCCGCCGAGACTCGCGTCGAGATTCAATCCAACAACAAGCGTAAGTTTTTCAGAACTCCGGACGACGAATTCCCGGATGCGGTCCAAAAGCATGCAGTTGTGAAGGCCGGGTGGACGCAGGATTCCCAGTTCTTCGTATTCAGCCTCTCCAGCGAAGGAAGACCCCGCGCCTGGCACTTCGCCACATTCTTCTATGACCGGAAGCGAAATCAGATTCGCAGCCTGGACACTTTCATCGGGCCCATCTCGAATGCTGATTTCACACTGCTGCCTCCGGAAGTGGTGCAAACAGAAATCTGGAATGATGGAAAACGAAAACCGGGTCAAGTGCATTTGTCGAAGCTCGACGAAGCGAAGAAGAAGTAATCCCGGTCTCCGTGCGAAAAATCAGCAGCATAAGGCGGTTATGGACGTAAGAAACGGAATGGTTTCAGAATCGGCGGCTCTGGGCCCGCGATTTCGTAAAGCGATGGTCTACGCGGCCTGCCTGCATGCAGGCCAGACCAGAAAGGAGACGAGTGTGCCGTATTTCGCGCATCTGATGGCGGTGACCGCCATGGTGCTCGAAAACGACGCGGATGAGGATATCGCAATCGCGGCATTGCTGCACGACGCTGTGGAAGATCAGGGCGGACAAATCACATTCGACGCGATCCGAGGAAAATTCGGAGAACGCGTCGCAAAAATTGTGGAGGAATGCACGGATTCATTCGAATCACCCAAACCGCCCTGGGAAGGACGCAAGGCCCAGTTCATTGCGCGATTGCCGTTTCTATCCCCGGGCGCGCGCCTGGTTGTCGCGGCGGACAAATTACATAACGTCCGATCCATTCTGTTCGACTACCGCCGGATTGGCGGCCAAATTTGGAAACGGTTCAAGCGCGACAAGAATGAAACGCTCGGTTATTACCGCCGCGTAACCGAGGTGCTGTGCGAGACGACGCCCTGTCCGCTGGTCGATGAACTTAAGCGTACTCTGGAAGTACTCACGGAAGTCTCCGCCAGTTCGCGGAGTCTTTGAATTCCTCCCTCCCATCCCTAGGAAATGCAGCTAAAGCCGCAACGTAGGTTCAAGACGGCGGCTAAGCCCACAAGATCCTGCGATTGATGCCAAAACCGCATTCCGGGCCTTCCTAAGAGGGTCAGTCCGCGCCGTGCCTATCGGTAACGTTTTTGCCCTGCCCCCCGGTTTGCCGGCCTGCGGTACTGCTCCTCCAGTGGCGTGTAACCATTTCTAAATAAAGGACATGTATAAGAAACTCGCTCCGGCCTTCGAAATGCCTATTCTCTATCTAGGAAGGATCGCAGGCTTCCAGGTCCTCCGCTGAAGGTTTAAAGGTAAGAGAACAAGATGAAATCAGCCAGTCCAATCCGGCCCGGCCAGAAATCGCTCCGGAAACCAAATCAAGGTTTCAGCTTGATCGAACTCGTTGTCACGGTGGCGATCATCCTGCTTGTGAGTGCGATCGCCGTGCCAATAACCGTAAGCGCGGTCAAGTCCTTCAAGTTGAACGCTGCGGCAGTGACTGCCGCAAACGCAATTTCAGCCACTCGCTATCAGGCAATCATGAACGGATACCCGTTCCAACTGGTGCTGGATCCCACCACGATGACGTATCAAGCCAAGAACAAGGTGCCGCCGGCCGTCATCTTCAGCAACACCGGCAACCAGATTCCCCTTGGCGGCTCGTCCTCGGTGGTTCTAAGCGCGGCCACAACTCTCCAGTTCAATCCTGGCGGTACGGTTTCGGCAACCGCGGGTGCGATGAACTTTACAATGACGTACGCGGGATTGGGCAAGAAAATAACTGTTTCCAACCTGGGTGATGTGAAGGTCACCGATTTCATTCCATAGAGCCGACCAATGCCAAACTCATTTCATAAACAGTCCGCACAGCGTGGATTTTCGCTCATCGAAGCAGTCATCGCCATTCTGGTGCTCACCATCGGGCTGGTTTCCATGGCCATGTTGATCTCCAGTACGATGAGTTCCACCACGGAATCAAAATTCCTGAGCCTTGCTTCGCTGTTGGCATCCGAAAAGCTCGAGGACTTGGACCGCTGGAATTCGATTGACCCGCATGTCGCGGTAACCGGTGGCGCCTCAGCCGGCAGCCTGACCGCGGACACCGGTCCAGTGAGCGTAACTTCGAACGGAATTACCGAACCGGTCACCTACTACGACGAGGTCGCTCTCGGGGCCAACCAGGGCACCTATTCAGAGGTTGTAAGCGGGTTGATCGGCGGGGCGACCAACTACGTTACTACCAGCTTCTTGCCTGCCGGAGGCACCCCTCAGATCTCAACGAGCACCAACGCCCCCGGCTCCTACAGCTTCAAGAGGCGCTGGGTGATTGAGACAAACCCGGCGGTGAACGGCACGGTCATCACCGGATTGCACCGCATCACCGTCTTGGTGCTCTCACAAGATCCCGCAGTAAAGCCGCCGGTGAAATTTCAAATGAGCTTGGTGCGACCATGAATCCTGTCCTATCGATTCCGCGATTTAGCCGGTGGCACACCTCGAAACGCTCTCAGCAGCGTGGCTTCACGCTGGTGGAGCTGACGGTTACCGTCGGCCTGTTCCTGGTTGTCGGCGGAGCTGCCTTCGCGCTCTTGAATCAGGATATGCCCCTTTACAACGCCCAGCAGAATCTGACCAAACTAAATCTGGGCTTGCGGAATGCTGCCACCCAGCTCGAATTGGACTTGGCGAACGCAGGAGCAGGCGTAAACCAGGGGGGGCTGGTAGTCGGATTTCCCGTCGGCGTGACCATCGTAAATCGAGCTCCCGCCACTGGGCTGACCTGCAACACTCCAGCCACTCTCACCTACGGCGTTAATTGTTTTGATGATCTCAATATTGTGATCGCCACGTCCGGCACTCCCGTTCTCCAGCCGGATTATCTGTGTACGGCGGAGATGAATACATCCACGGGAACCATGCTTGCCAAGCCATTCCCGGGAGATACCGCGGCCACGGACAAAGGCTATTTCCTGCAGGGCGATCAAATTCTCATGGTCACGGCCAACGGAAAGTTCATGACCACTTTCGTCTTGTCTTCGAATGCCACCGTGTCTGGCACTGATGTGCTTTTGAGCTACACGGCCACCAATGCTGATGGCACGAACTCGTCATCCACCAACGATCCCCTGGGCATCACCACAAATGGAAATGCCGCCGCTAAACTGATGGGCAATTATTGTGTGGGCGATTCCATCATTCACTTGTCGCCTATAAACTACACGGTGGACAGCACCACGGATACCACGAACCCGAGACTGATGCGGTCGCAATCGGGTGCTTCCGACGTTGTGGCTGAGCAGATCGTGGCATTCAAAGTGGGCGCGACCATCTGGAATGCGGCTACCAGCACGGACGTGGCGAATTATAATTATGACGCCTCCAGTTACGGCAATCCCGCGGGCAGCTCCAAATTCGATTTCACGCTAGTCCGCTCCGTCGGCGTTACGCTGATCGGCCGCACGCCGCCAAATAATGACCCGAAATATACCTATCGCAATAATTTCGACGGTGGCCCCTACATCATCCAGGGAGTATCCATCGCAATCAACCCAAGAAACCTCACGATGAACGACTGAGGAGAACCAGGATGCAAACACAAAATTCTGTAACTCTGTCTGGATTGATGCTGCCATCGAACGCACGGCGCCCGCGGTCATCGGAACAAGGCGTTGTGCTGATCATCACTTTGCTCTTGCTCTCGCTTTTGGCGGCACTCAGCCTTGCGATGGTAGTCTCCGTCAGTTCGGATTCATTGATTAACGGCTACTACCGGAATTATCGCGGCGCCTTCTACGCCGCCGATTCCGGGATCAATGTGGCGCGCCAGACGTTGGTGGACAAGATTCTAGCTGCGATTCCCGCCGGAAGCTTCTCCACTACCACGGCTCCCATTCCTGCTGCGACAACTTCTACCGTCCTGAGCCAGGTCCTTTCCACATCCTCCTCCGGATACGGCAGTTGGACTCCGATCAACACGAATGGTGCGAACGGATCCTGGAACGGGAATTTTGAGATCATCAACACCGGCGCCAATCCAACCAGTCTGTCGCTTCAGTTGGCTCCCAGCTCAACGGCTCCTTGCCCGGCAACGATTAGTTACACCCAATGCAACACCACGGGAACTGGCGCCAGCACCACCGTCACCGGATATAAATACGTTTATTCCTACGTCATCACCTCGGTAGGTCAGGCCCGCGGCAGCGAACAAACCACCATTCAAGATAGCGGCACTCTTACGTTCAACGTCACCGTCCAACCCACTCCCGGCACGCTCACCAGCTTTGCCGGCTGGGCGGAATTTGACGACCAGTCCGGCCTTTGCGACGGCAGCGGCGAATATCAAATGCCTGGCTTGTACACCGGCCCTGTTGCCACCAATGGCGGCTGGACTTTCGGAACCGGTAGCCCCGGTTATACGTTTCAGGATCCCATCACCAGCCATTCTCCCAACGCAGGCTTCCTCTATTCGAACGGGACTTGCCACAGCGTAGCGGCGAGCAGCGATAAGTGCACCTCCGGAGGCTGCAACGGACAGACCATCAACCCGGTATTTAAAGCTGGTCTCACATTAGGCGTGCCCACTATCGCCTTGCCCCAGAATTCCTATAGCCAGGAACGCGCTGTGCTCGATAGCGAAGGAATCGACACCTCTCCCGTCACCCAAAGTACTTTGAGCTCCAGTAACCTCAAGACAGTGAGCGGCACAGGCTATCCCAGCAGCGGCAGCGTCACTTCCGGAGTCTATATTCCTTACACCACTTCGGGCAGCGGCGCCGGCACCACTTATACGCTTCAAGGCGGCGGAATCTACGTCGAGGGCAGCGCCACCGTCACGCTCTCGACGGCCGGCACATCCCAACAGGTTTTCACGATTGTCCAGGGAACCACTACCACCACCGTAACAATTGACAACACCGCAAACACCACAACCATGGCGTCAAAAATCGGATCGGGTTCCACCACCTCGATCACCATGACGGGAGTCCCGCAGCAAAAAGATGCCTCGGCCAACTTCATGCGGGACGCGACCATGCTCTTTGTGGACGGCACCGTCACCGCCCTTTCCTCCAAGTATGATGGGAGTGGCAATAGTTTGCCGGCCATTCAGAATGGCTCCGCTGTAACAATCACCGCGGCGAACGATATCAACATTACCGGCGACTTGCGTTACGTCACCGAGCCGGTCACCATGAGTCAAGTGGGCAGCACTCCAGCCGATACGCTGATCCCCGCCAACAACAGCGGGCAGGTTCTCGGCATCTTCACCTCGGGTGGAAACATCAACTTGAACAAAAACCAAACGAGCAACAACATGGAGCTCGACGCCAGCGTGGCCGCGATTGGTTCCGGAAAAAACTGGGGCGTCACCACCGGCAATAACTGCTCAGCAGGCCAATTGACCAGCACCCTGACGGTCATGGGTGGGATCATCGACAACGTCAACTCCTGCGTAAAAGCGCAAGCGCTCAACGAATTATTCGACCAGCGCTTCCAGCAGGGAGGCTTTGCTCCGCCTTGGTTTCCTTCCACAACCGTAGGTAGTCCTGGAATCAGCACTGCCACAATTTCGGCCAGCAAACCTCAGCGGACGAAATGGGTTGTGCTGTCCAGTAACTAGCGCCTTGCTGTACCGGCGGACAGCGCTTTCCTCTTTACTCCAAGAGCGGCCTCTGAATTTCAGAGGCCGTTTTCTTTTCTCGTTAAGGTGATGCAGGCATCACCCGCTCGGCAAAATTCGTGTTCACCGGCGGCGCCGTACACGCCGGTAAAACGCTTCCCAGGCACAGACCGGCCGTCACATTGTTCACTTCTCCCGGCTGAACCGCTCCATCAAACGGCTCTGCATAAATTTTATAATCGCGTCCCACGGGCAGATGTCCGATCCGGTACGATCCATCGAACAGCACTATTGGATTTGCCGGATCGCAGGACCATCCACCCATCGTGCCCGCCACCACGGCTCCCGAATCCGCGTCATACGCCACAACGTGCGTTCCGAAAATTCCAGTCACGAATTGCCCGGGTGACGGCGGCGGAAACGCCGCCAACGCGAATGGATTCGCGGGAAGCACGTGTCCTGTAATCACCCCGGAATCCAGGATGTCGTTCGGATCGGGATAGAGCTCTCGTAGCCCGACGCGATCATCGTCAGCCAACGGCGCGTCCGGAGTTTGCACCGAAGGGCGGCTGCCCAGAAATGTTCCTTGCACCGGTCCGAACGGAAACATCAACGCTCGCCAGATCCCCGAATGGTCCAGGCCAAACATATGTCCCAGCTCGTGCGCTAGCAGCGATTCCAGGTCGTAGGCGCTCGGCCGGTTTGCCAGCACGTTGGGCGTGGCAAACTGTGCCTGCCCATCGTTTCGAAAGCAAATATCCGCGTCCAGAATCTCTCCTGCAAAGGTGGAAGGCGCGCCAGCGCCCACGCTGATTCCCGGAGCGTCAGCCGTAATCACTCGAGTGAAAGCCAGCACACCGAACGCAAACGCGGAGCTGGTTTGGTTGAAGCAAATGGTATTTGTACCGTCCGCATCCGTGCCTTGATCGTTGCTGCATGCATCCTGTGTATCGGTTCTGGTAATTGGTGCAAGCGCATCGGGGTTCGTGGTAGCGCTCAGCAAAGTTCCGGATACGCCCGTCCAAATCCCGAATGACTGGGAAATTGCAGCTTCAATTTCATTGAGCTGTGCGTCCGAACCAGGCGCCGCCGCCGTCAGGATCGTTGGCTGTGGGGGAAGCGATGTGCTCCACTGCCGCGAGATGGAAGAGCCGGGTGAAAGATTTTGACGGCTGGGCTGGGGGCAGCCGCCGTCCCGTGGTGCCATGTAATCGAAAGTGTATCCGGCAGCCGGAGCCGCGAAAAATGCGTGAACCAGCAGAAGAATAGCGGCAAACGCAAAAATGTTTCGTTTCATCGAACTCTCCCGCTCCGCTCGAGCGCAGCTCGCACTCGCGCCCGAAGCTGCTCAATGGGCAAGCCATGGATTTCGCCATCATCCCCTGGCGAAGTGGCCGGACGAATTCCTTCGAAACTCGCGCTATCCTGAGTCACACGTTCCACGCCGCTGCGAGGATCTCGTCCGATTCGAAAAGTTCCTTCCACCCATCCCGTCACGGTCAGGCCGCCACTGCGGTCCGGTTCGAGAAACAGAATCACTTCTTCCCCTGGATGGAATCGCGGCACTCCTGCAACAGTCGAGAGAATGTGTCCGGAACGACCCCCGATCAGGCGCACCGAAATCCGATTCGGAGCGGTGCCTTTCCAAACGTCTTCGATCTCGATTGTCGAGATGGTCCAGATTTCGCCTTTTTCCCAGCGCGCTTCGCTCGCGATGCAGCGGCCGCGCGCGATGGTGGAAGCAGCAACGGTCATTTGCTCCACCGACAATCGAGCCAGCGAGGTCGCTGCGGCGCAGTCGCACAGCGCCAGAACGAAAACCGCCGCGCAAATTTCCATCCTTGCGAATGCAGGCCATGATTTGTAACAGCGCATCACCGTATCTCCAGGATTCCGCTTGCTGCCGCTTTGTCGTTATTCCCCGTCGAAATGAATAAAGTCCGTGTGCCGGGAAAAGTTGTGCTGGAAATAATTAGAATCAGCCGAACGGTGTTGGGAAATCCGTTCGAGATCACCGACGGCGTCGTGGAAATGTCGTTTGGCGATGGTCCGCTGAACGAGTATTGAAACGATGGATCCAGAAAATTCCCGTGCACGCATAGATTTACCGTCTTGGTTCCTGAGGCCGGGCGCGTCACAACAATGGGATTCGCTTGAATCGCGCAACCGTTGCTGCCGCTCAGCATGCTGCCGAAATCGATATTGAGCTGCAGCGTTGTCGCTCCGGCATTCGTTGGCTCTACCACCAGAACGTCAGCACCCTCCGCCGAGGGCGACGAACTGCTGAGCGAGATCACCCCTTGCGTAATCACGTTGGGCGCCACAAGAAATGGCGCCGGATTTGAGAGTGCCCCGGGCGAGCCGGGGTTTAAAATTTGCACGAGATGCGTCGTTGCCGCCGCCGCATCCGCTGGCAGCAGCGTGGTAGTGCAGCGATTGGCATTCGCACAAACGGTTGTCCGCTGGACACCGTCTACTAATATCGCGGACGCTGTCTTCCCGCTGCCCGCCACGAAATTGATCCCCTGAACAGCCAGCGTGAAGATGCCCGAGATGCCCGCCAGCACGCTCGATGGCAGAAGTGTTTCAATGGTCGGACCGCTTGTGACGGCAACGATCGCCATTCCGAATTGCGTCGGCTCTCCCTGGCTGGTTGCCACCACTTCGATTGCATTTGGCGATGGTGCCGCGGCCGGTGCGCTGTATAAACCCGTGCCTGAAATTGTTCCGCACAAAGTGTTCGTGCAGCTTTGCCCGTCGATTGTGGTTTGCAGGCTCCAAGTGACCGCCTGATTCAATGTGCCGCTCACCGTTGCAAGAAATTGTTGCGTGCTGCTCGATGAATTCACCGGGCCCAGGAATGCGTACCCCGGCGAGACGCTGACGGTGATCGGGGAAGGAGTGATGTTCACCGCTGCCGAGCCGGTATGAACGGGGGTGGTTTGGCTGGTTGCCGTCAACTGCACGCTACTCGGCGACGGAATCCGGTTGGGCGCGAGGAATTCCACGCCTTCCGAAACCGGACCTGATGGAGCTACGCAGGGATTGGAGCTGGGTACACAAATCCGGCCGGTAGTGGAATTTCCGTTGGCGATCCCGTTTACCGCCCACGCCACCGCCGAGTTTGGAGCGTTTGCCACGGAAGCGCTGAACAATGCCCGGTGGCCCGCTATTATGTTTAAGCTGCCGGGCGAAATGGTGACTAGAATATTATCGGTTACGGTCGCGCCCGCGTTCGCGGATTGCACTGGGTTCGATTGGCTGGTCGCGCGAATCGTGACCGGATTTGGGGTAGGCATTGTCGCCGGAGCCGTGTAAGTAGTCGTCCCTGTGCCTGAATTCGACACTGTCCCAATCGTCGAACTGCCGCCGATGATGCCATTCACGTCCCAGACGATTTGCGTCACCACCGGAACGCACAAGGTCGCGGTAAAGATTTGCGTTTTCCCAAATCCTACTCCGGCCGCGGAAGGTGAAATGATATTGGGGTCGCATTGAATGCTCACGGCGGCATTTGCCACTGTCGTTGGATCGGCGGCGCTCCGGGCAAACACCGTCACCGTCGAGCCGGATGGCAATGATGCGGGAGCCGTATAAAGCGCTGAACTTGAAGTGGCAACCACGATCGTGCCCACCGCTGAATTTCCGCCTGCAATTCCGTTTACGCCCCACACGAATGGGGTTGCTGCGGGAGCGCATAGCGTGGCCGTGAAGGTTTGAGACTTTCCAAAACCAAGGGTGGCTGCCGTGGGTGAAATCGAATTCGGGTTGCACTGTATCGTCACTACGGCATTTGCGGCTGCCGATGGATCGGCAACGCTCTGAGCGGTGATCGTAACGGAACTGGGAGTTGGCAGTGTGGAGGGAGCAGTATAAAGAGATGTAGTAAAACTGGCGGGCACGATGGTTCCCACCGCTGCATTTCCTCCCGCAATTCCATTCACACTCCAGGTAATGGCTAAACTTGGATTGCCGGAAGCCGTCATGCTCGCGGTGAAAAATTGGGCCACGGCCAGTCCCAGGTCCGCCGAAGCGGGCAGCAGGCTGATCGTCGCGTCACTCTTAAGCGTCACCGTCGCCGTCGCGCTCTTTGTCGCATCGGCCTGGCTGGTTGCCGTGATTGTGACGCTGGGCGGTTTCAACAGAATTTGCACAGCGGTGTATAGGCCCGTACTGGAAATAATTCCTACCGCGGAATTGCCGCCGGTGATTCCATTCACGCCCCAGGTTACCAGCGTGTTCTGTGTGCCAGTCACTGTTGCAGTGAACTGCTGCGCCTGTCCGAGAAAGAGTGAAGCTGGCGCGGGATCAATTGTAACCGTGACATTCACTGGAGGAGTTGGAGGAGTCGGCCCGGATGAGCTTGTGCTTCCGCAGCCTACGGAAAAAGCCATGAACATTAGGATCATGACCAGAGTCGAAATGCGCCTGTTCAGCTGCGCATCTTCCGATTTCGATCTCTCCGCTCTTTGTTGCGTGAAGGGCATCGCGCAATCCCTATGGCAATAACTGTGCCAACTTGGAGCAATGCTAAACGTTCCATCGAATTGGCGATCGTCCGCGATCTCCCGAGTGCCAGCACCTTCCTAACGCACTCACTTTCTGAGAGTTATTTATGAACGGGCGGCCATTTGATTTGTGCCCTTAGCGTTTGCGAAGTTTCGTGTCAAATCCGGCTGTTCGAACTTCTGCTTCACAATGGAACGCAAGCTGGGAATCGCGGCCCATACAGGCACTTTTCCAGGTGTACGTGAGGGGCGCGGGATTCTCTTCAGGACTCTTGTCGCGCAACCTTTGTCGAGTTGACACTTCTTCGGACGGGCCGAATAATGCGAACCATGGCCAATCCCGAAACTGTGCGCCGTATCAAAAGTTATTCCGCCGCGACAGGCTACGTGTACCAATATCAATTCCAGGAAGTGCAGCCATCCCGCAGGGGCTTCCAAGCGGGAAAGGATTTTGTTTACCTGGTGTCGGTCGACCGCAAAACGATGTTCCCGCTCGGCGTCTTTATCAGCCGCGATGCAGTGGACCGCTGGACCCGCCAGAATGGGCGGCCCTTATCCGGCACGGAAGAATATGCCGTGGCCAAGTTGCGCCTTTTTCAGGCATTCGACGAAATCGAAGACCTTTCGGCCAGCCGGAGCGATTTAATTGTCGATGATTCGAATCTGGCCACATTTTTGACTCAACTGGATCTCTAACCATCGTGTTTCATTCACCATGTCACTTTCACGCTTCTCACCAAGGCGGCCAGTTTTGGTGGCACAGCCACTCTTGGCTGTGCCCTTAAGTTTCATTTCGAGCGGAGATAGACCAGGCAGGCCGAATCTTTGGGCAATTTGTGAAAACCTTTGCATGGAACGCTGCTACCAGCAGGGAAAAATGAACCAAAACCCGACGGGTGGCGTCTGGCTGGCTAGGACGGCGATGGATGCTCTGGCGGACAGCTTCTCTGGAAACTTTGTGAGCCTGGACCCTTCGCTCGAGCAGGAGTTCGAGCAGCGGCTCGCCGATTCGCCCACACTGGCGTTCCGCGTCGCGTTGGGCGTGCTGCGGAATCGCGCGGAGGCGGAAGATGTGGCGCAGGATGCCCTGCTTCGCGCGTATCGCAATTTTCACCGGTTGCGCGACCGCGAACGATTCCGCGCGTGGCTGGTGCGCATGACCTGGCGCATCGCGATCGATCGCATTCGTTCCTCGGGCCGTCGCGAGCGGCGCGAACAGTCATCCATTGACCCGGCGCCTGCGGCCACAGCGGAAGACCTGGCGGCATCGAGCGAATTCCAACGGCGCCTGCACGCGGCGATTGATGAGCTGCCGGAAAAGCTGCGAGTCGTCATCATTCTGGCGGCAATCGAAGGGCACGACGTTCACGAAATCGCGCGATTGCTTGAAGTGCCCGAAGGCACCGTGAAATCCCGGCTATATTCGGCGCGCAAACAACTGACGGAGACACTGCAATGGGCTGTCAAAGATATCAAGGCTGGATAACAGAGCAGGCACTGGGAGCGCTGGCGGTGAATCGCGAAGCAGAATTGCTCGCGCACGTCGCGGAATGCACGCAGTGTAGCGCTGCGCTCCATCGTAGCCGGGTGTTGCACCAGGCCATTAGTCTCGGCATTGCAAAAACGGTGGGGGCCGAGTCTTCGCCAGATTTCGCTGCGCGAGTGCGTCAACGAATTGCCGAGCATCCTGCTCCTGCGCGGTTCGCGGCGTTTTTCCCCGCGGTAGCCGGAGCGCTGGTGCTCGCCGCCGCGCTGCTGGCGCTCTGGCTGCGGCCCCAGGCGCCCCCGAGGCGGCCCGGTGCACCTGCCCAGTCGCATGATATTGCCGCAACAGGTCGCATTCCATCGCAACCGGCTGCAGTGATTCGTAGGCCACTAACGGAGCTCCCCCTGCATTCCGGCGAAGGGCCGGCAGAGGCAAATCGCCGCTCCAGCCGGGCCGCGAACACCGCACCTGCCTTCGTTGTTTTGGTGCCACCGGGAGAATTGCAGGCGGTCGTCCAATTTGCTGCTGCTCTGAATCGCGCGGGAGTGGTTCACGCCCAACTCAGGAACAACGTGGAAGAGACGCGCAACCCGCTGGTTGTGAAATCCCTTGAATTCCCAGCGCTCGAGATGACCAAGCTCGAAGACGGCCAACCGGCAAACGATTCCGGCAGCCGTTGAACTCAATTGCTTCCAGCGGCGTCTTGCCTTGGAAGAGCGATTCCAGACGATTTTCAAGGAGAAAGCGATGAGGCCGATGCGAATGTTGGCGGGAATGCTTGTGATGGTGTTGTCTCTGGCAGCTACTATGCACGGCCAAGAGAAGGCCCGGACGGCCGAGGAACCCGGGCCGATCACTCAGTTGAAGTTGCAAATCGTACTCACGGAGATGGACGGTACCAAAAAAATTAGCAGCTTGCCCTACGTCCTCCACGTTCTCGCGTCCGAGGGCGATTTCGTAAGCAGGCAGATGTCCACTCTGTTGCGCACTGGCTTTCGGGTACCCATGTCCACCGGTTCAAGCAAGGATAATACTTCTACGTATCAGCTCATTGATGTGGGCACCAACATTGACGCCTCGGCGCGATCATTGGGTGACGGGCGCTATAAGCTTCATCTAACTGTTGACCGTTCTACCGTGGTGCCAACCGGCGGGGAAGACAAGTCTGCGCAAGGAATGGCGAATCAGGAATTGCGAGATGCTGTTCCCCTGATTCGCCAATTTCGGAATTCTTTCGAACTTTTGATGCGGGAGGCGCAAACGGTTCAGGCCACCGTGGCAAGCGACCCGGCCAACGGTCATATCCTGATGATGGATGTCACCATCAACGTCGAAAAGTAAAGTGGTACAAACCCGCTCAGTGCGGTTCCTCTCTCCTGAACAAAAAAGGCGTTCCGATCGTCAAATCGGAACGCCCTCAAATTTTCTTTCAACGATTCCCGCCTAAGGTTTGAAGGGACTGATGTTGTTGGGATTCTGCGAATTTTCCGCCAGATTGGCGCCAATCGCACCGCCGATCACGCCGCCGACAACAAATGCGCCAACGATAACGATCCAGGCATGTGAGGCCACGGGCGACTTCACCCCTTGAGAAGATCCGGACGGTGCTCCGGAGGCCATACTTACATTTACAGCCGATCCTTCCGGCACCGTCGTGGTTATGCCATCGTGTTCGGTGGTGATCAGGATCGCGCCTTTTTCCGCGCCGATGATTGCAGTGGTTGGAGTGAGTAGTGATATGTAGCCGGCGCCGCCAGTGGCTGGCCGGATCGTCGCATCCGCCAGGACCACTTCAATCGGTGTCAAATCCGTGCTACGGAACTTCGATATCCCCTGCTGGAGTTCGAGCTGAATGCCCCTGTCGTCCGCGAGCTTGCGAACTTGAGCCTGGCTATTTGCCGCCAGGTAGAATTGGGCGCCGCCCGGTAGCGAAACCCAAGCATTACCTTGTTGCGCCGTACTAATCACATCCCCACTGTAGAGTGTCGTGCCCTTGACGAGCGCGGAGCCGCGCAAGCTTGCGGAGTTGCTGCTTTGCACCGTCCCCACAGGGTTTGAGGCTCCCCAGCCGGGAACGGCAACGATTCCTGCCAGAATCAAAGCCACTAATTTTCTGGTAAACATGCAGTCAGCCTCCCCGTGTAACCAGTTAAGAGTCAAGGGCTTCGGCTCCGTTCGACTCTCGGCAAAATGCTAGCAGAAAGAACTTCAATGTCAAGTCCATAACGTACAGGACCACCAGAACTAAAATTTTAGAGAAGGAGGCTAATTGGCTTTGCGGAGGACATAGGCAAGAGCCGACGTGAGCTCCGCATCACGAAATTCGTATCCAGCATCGGCCAGCTTGGCGGGTAACACCCGTTGGCTCCCTAAAAGAAGCCCGTCAGCCATCTCTCCCAGAACGAGCCGCAGAGCGAATTCAGGTGCGGGAAATATCGCGGGGCGATGAAGAACTCGAGCCAGGGTGCGCGTGAATTCGGAATTCTGAACCGGATTCGGAGCGACCACATTTACCGGCCCGTGTAGATCAGTTCGTGTAATCAAGTAACGGACGATGCAGGTCACATCATTCAGCGTGACCCAGGACATCCACTGATGTCCGGAACCGAGCCTTCCTCCGAAACCCATTTTAAAGGGCAGCAGCATGCGGGGAAGAGCCCCGCCATGGGCGGCCAGAATAATGCCAAAACGGGGTATCACGACACGGATTCCACGGGATTGCGCTCGGCTCGCTGCGGCTTCCCACTCGGCCGATAGATCAGCGAGGAAGCTATTTCCAGGGCCGCTGGATTCGGTGAGTTGCTCGTCCCCGCGGCTGCCGTAATAGCCGGTTGCGGAAGCGGAAATAAAAACTTTTGGCGGATTGCGAAGTTTTGCAATTGCGTCCACCAGGCTGCGCGTTGTGTTCACACGGCTGCTGCGGAGTTCTGCTTTGCGCGCGGTGGTCCATCTTTTTTCGCCAATGTTTTCGCCGCCAAGATTCACAAGCGCATCGCTATGTTCCGCCGCTTCCAGATCAATCGTCCCTGCAACCGGATCCCATCTCACATCTCCTGCTGGAATTTCGCGATTACCGCGCAGCAATCGCGCGACGGTGTGGCCGTCATTTCGCAGAGATTCAATGAGCGCGGTTCCCACAAAACCTGAAGAACCAGATATCAGAATTTTCATAGTGAGAACTCCGCGAAAATACTCTCGCCAGAAGCTGGACAGTCCGAGCGTACGGCGCGGCACTCGATAACGTCAAGGAATCCTGTGTGTGAAATTTGCAAGCGGCGGGGACGCCCGCGGATGACCGAGCGGTTTCTGTGATCGAACTTCTGGCGTGAGCGCATTCCAATTCAAATCACGATTTGAGATAAGATTAAAGTTTCCTTTCGATGATTGGAAATCAGCGGGCGCGTATGCCAAGCGCGGCGAGGTGGAAATGTTTCGTCCGATAAAATTTGCAGCGCTCGGCGCTGGCGCAGTGCTGCTGTGCTTCGCTGCGCGGCCCGTCACGGTGGAAGGACAAACGGCGATTCGCGGATTTGCGCCCGCGCGCGTGGCGGAAGAGCGCGAGCTTGAACAAAAAATGCGGCGAATTCCCGACGCCGATCACGCCGAAAAAGTTTTGCGCCGTCTGACCATCGAGCCGCACATGGCCGGCACGGAAGGAAGCCATCGTGTGGCCCTTTGGCTGCGCGATCAATATCGCGGCTATGGATTCGATGCCGATCTGGTGAGCTATAGCGTGTGGTTGCCGCTGCCAGTCGAGGTGAAGCTCGATCTGGTGGAGCCCGAAAAGAAATCGCTGGCAACGCAGGAAGAACCGTTCGAATGGGACAAGGATACCTACGATAAACGGGCCGTCGCGGGATTCAATTCCTATTCGCCCTCGGGCGAAATAACCGCGCCGGTAATTTATGTGAATTACGGAATGGCGGAGGATTACGACAAACTCGCTGAACTCGGCGTAAGCGTCGAAGGCAAAATCGCGATCGCGCGCTATGGCCGGGGTTATCGCGGCATTAAAGCGAAGCTCGCGGAAGAGCACAAAGCGGCCGGCCTATTGATTTATTCCGATCCTGCCGACGACGGCTACGACGCCGGCGATCCGTATCCTCGCGGTCCGTGGCGGCCCATGAGTGGAATTCAGCGAGGTTCGATTCTTTACACGCAGAATTATCCCGGCGATCCTCTCACTCCCGGCACCGGCGCAACCGAAAATGCAAGAAGGCTCACACCCGCGGAAGCTACAAACCTGCCGCACATTCTTACGCTGCCGATCAACCCGCAAGATGCCTCGGCGATTTTGCCCTATGTAGGCGGCTTGCGCGTACCTTCCGGTTGGCAGGGAGGACTGCCATTTTCTTATCACGTTGGCGCGGGGCAGGCGACCGTACATATGAAGTTGGCCATGGATTACCAGCGGCGGATGCTTTACGACGTGATTGCAAAATTGCACGGAACCGCTGACGACCAGTGGGTGGTGCTTGGTAATCACCACGACGCCTGGGTGTTCGGGGCCGCCGATCCATCGAGCGGAACTGCCGTGATGCTGGAGACGGCACGCGCACTGGGCGAGCTGGCAAAGTCGGGATGGAAGCCAAAGCGGACGATTGTCATGTGCCACTGGGATGGCGAGGAACCCGGGCTGTTGGGCTCGACCGAATGGGTCGAAAGCAATCTTGCCGAATTGCAGTTGAAAGCCGTTGCTTACATCAATTCGGATGTAGGGGTGACGGGACCAAATTTTGGAGCATCGGCTGTGCCGTCATTGAAAGAATTGGTGCGCGAAGCCACGCGCGACGTTACCGACCCGCGCACCGGGCGCAGCGTCTATGACGTTTGGAAATACAGAGTGCAGCACGTATCAGCGGAGAAAAGCGGCACGGCTCGCGAAGAACTCTCCGGCACGCGCGGGGGCGATGTGCCGCTGAGCAATTTGGGGGCAGGCTCGGATTTTTGTCCGTTTCTCGATCATGCCGGGATTCCCAGCATGGATGTGGGATCAGGCGGCGAATACGGCGTGTACCATTCTACTTATGATGATTTTTATTGGATGGCGCACTTTGGCGATCCTTCATTCGTGTATCACGCTGAAATGGCGCGAATTGTGGGAACCCTGGCGCTGAGGCTTGATGAGGCAGACGTCTTACCATTCGATTATGCCGCTTATTCCGCGGAGATTGAACATGCCGCGGAAGTTCTGGAGAATCGTGCAACGGCCGCAGGCGCCAGCGATTTCGATATGAAGCCGGTATCGGAAGCGATTGCGGCGCTATCGGCGTCCGCAGGGCGCGCCATGGCGGCGCTTGCCGCCGCCGCGGCCACGCCTGCATCGGGAAAGCGGGAGCAAGAATTGAATCGCGCCCTGGTGACATTCGAACAGGCGCTGCTTGCACCGGAGGGATTGACGGGCCGGCCGTGGTACCGGCATACGATTTATGCGCCGGGAAGTTACGCGGGCTATGCCGCCGTGGTGATGCCGGGGGTGAACGAAGCAATTGACCGGCAGGACAAAGAGGCCGGAAAACAGGAAATCGCTTCGCTGGCAGCGGCATTGCGTCGCGCCGCATCCAAGCTGGATGACGTGGCCCGGCTGGCGAAGCAGTAAGCGCAGCTAACCTTTGACAGTCTGCTGGAACTTTTCGTCGAGGGCTTCGCCAGTAAGCCGGCATATTCGCCATTTGCAATGGAATTTCAGCAGGACGGGTTAGAATGCCGGACATGCGAGTGCGGGTACTTTTTTTCGGACAATTGAAGGAAATTACCGGACTGGCCCGGGACGAAGCGGAACTTTCCGAGGGAGCGCGGGTGGAAGATTTGTTCGCCCGATACGGAAATCGCTTCGCGAAGCTCGCGGAGTTTCGCCCGTCGGTAGTCGCCTCAGTGAACCAGGAATTCGCGGAGTGGAGCGCGCAGCTCGCGGCTGGCGATGAAGTGGCTTTCCTTCCGCCGGTGAGCGGAGGCGGCCAGGCGGCAGCCCCGGGGGATTTGATCCGGATTGTGCGCGAGGGGATCAACGCGGCCGAAATTGTTGCCGGGATGAAAATGCCGGAAGATGGCGCGGTGGTGGTGTTCGATGGGATTGTGCGCAACAATTCGCGCGGCCGGACAACACTTTACCTGGAATATGAAGCGTACGAAGCGATGGCCCTGGCAAAGATGAACGAGATTGCGGTTCAGATGCACAGACAATTTGATATTCACCGAATTGCGATGCTCCATCGCCTCGGCCGGCTCGAACTCGGTGAGACCAGCGTGTTCATAGTTGTTGCGTCGGCGCACCGGCGCGCTGCCTTCGATGCTTGCCGGTTCGCGATCGACACTCTCAAGCGCGTCGTTCCTATTTGGAAGAAAGAATATTTCGCGGATGGCGCCGTGTGGGCGGAAGGCGAGATTCCTCCCCGGGAAGCCTTTGCTCGCCCGGATGAATCGAAACTCTAGATGAAACGATCAGCGCCACTTGGGGCGGCACTCGCGTTGGTGCTTTCGCTTGTTCCGATGCCAGGCCGGAGCCACGCATCTTCCACCGAGCGGCAAAAATCGCCGGACCAAAGGGCGCGCATCCAGGTACAAGTGAATCTTGTAAGCATCCTGGCAAGCGTGCTGGATGCGAGTGGGCGGCCGGTGCTGGATCTGCCGAAGGAAGCATTTGAAATTTACGAAGAGGGAGCGCAACAAAACATCGAGCGCTTCGAAGCGCAAACGAATCGGCCACTTGATCTGGTCTTGATGATGGACACCAGCTCGAGTGCTTACAAGGAACTCCGTTTTGAAGCGGAAGCCGCCGCGCGATTTATCCGGCTGGTTGTACGCCCTGATGACCGCCTGGCTTTTTTCGAATTCACGGATTCAGTGACTGAGCTTTCCGATTTCTCGGGTGATGTGAACGCCTTGCAAGCCGCGGCACGGCGGGTAATGTCCGGAGGGGGCACCTCTCTTTACGACGCGGTTTTTCTGGGAGCGAAAGCACTAACGCGCCGAGCAGCCGACCGGAGGCGCGTAATCGTCCTAGTGACCGACGCCGGTGAAACCACCAGCGTCTCCACGTTCGATGAGGCCCGCCGCAACGCGATTCTCTCCGGCGCGTTGCTCTACACCATTCTGGTGCGGCCGGTGAAAAATGAAAACGGGCGAAACACCGCCGGAGAACATGCGCTGATCACCATCACGGATTCCACGGGCGGGGCCATGTACCATGCGGACGAACTGAATCAACTCGACGCTATGTTTGAGCGGATCAATCGCGAACTGCGCACTCAATATTTGCTGGGTTATTATGCAAATCCGCCGCCCCCGCCGGGAAGTTACCGCCGCGTGGTGCTGAAAGTGAAAGGCGATTACACGCTTCATTATCGCAAAGGATATTTCGCCGGAGGATCTTCGCGATGAATGGCCCCGCTGCGAGCCCGATCCATTTTCTCGAAGTTGCGGTGGAGGCCGCGCGCGAAGCCGGCGCCATTCTGCTTTCGGAATCGGACCGGCCGGTGAAAATTACATACAAAGGCGATGTGGATCTGGTGACGGAAGCCGACCGGAAGTCCGAGGCAGCGATCGTGGCCCGGCTGCGCAGCCACTTTCCGCAACACGCGATTATAGGAGAAGAAGGCGGTGAGGGTGGCGCTGGCGCTGGCGCACGTTACCGCTGGTTTGTGGACCCGCTGGACGGAACCACGAATTTTGCGCACAGTTATCCTTGCTTCGCGGTTTCGATCGGTTTGTTCGAGGATGGCCAACCACTCGTCGCCGTGGTTCTGGATCCGTCGCGCGGAGAACTATTCAGCGCGATGCGCGGAGAAGGAGCGTATTTAAATTCGAAACGAATTCATGTTTCGAATGTGAAAGAACTGTCGAAGAGCCTGGTGGCAACTGGATTTCCCAGTCATAAGCGCACCTCGAATCCCAACATGAATTATTATTGGCAATTCACGCTGCACTCGCATGGAGTTCGCCGCGACGGCTCGGCCGCGCTCGATTTATGTTCGGTGGCTTGCGGACGATTCGATGGTTTCTGGGAATTCGGATTGAAATCGTGGGACACCGCCGCGGGAACCTTATTGATCCGTGAAGCAGGCGGGATGGTGACGCACTTCAACGGACATCCGTTCAGCCCAGGGGATCATGAAATTCTCGCTTCTAACGGCTATATCCACAGCGAAATGCAAAAATTGGCCGCCGATATCGCGGAGCAGGCAGCTAACAAAGCTTAGTTAGAAAAGGCTTCTCGAAACATCATTAGCGGGAATCCCGAAGATTCGAATTGCTTGGGGATGCGTGACGACGCTTCACTTCCGAATATAGATTCGCAATGGAATAAGTCAGTCCCGTGAAAACTCGCTTCTGTGGAGTCCCGCTGGTCAGCCCGGTATCAATCCCTCCATCGATCACGAACCGGGGCGAGATCGCGTAGGTCAGCGCCCAAAGTGTGGAGGCAAATCCGGGCGTATCCGCGTTCAACTCCGTGTTGCCGTAAAATTCCGCAGTGATGGCCAGCTTGCCCTTTAGGGGATGAGACAACGCCAGGTTGAACTGGAAGTTCCGGTCGAAGCCGGAGGCGTTCTGGCGGCCGATCAGAAATGAGCTGGCGTTGAAATCGAAATGGGTCCCGATCAAATCTTTGCTGGCGAGAAATGTGAATTGATGATCGTAGCGGCCGGAACCCAGACCGTTATTGGTGCTGGCTGTGGGCACTTTGAAGGCATAGCTGAACGCCAGGCTTGGCACGTGAGCGGTCTGCCGATAGAAGCGGACCTGCGGCCCGAACCAGTTATCGCCGAAACCGTGACGCCTGCCATCTTCGTCGTCGAGGGCAATCAGACTGGTCGTGTTCCAGCGGAGTTCCACGTCGCAAAGCAGGCCGAATTTCAGCAAACCCGCCAGGTCACTCTGCCGGGCGCCCTCTCCCAGCCACCCGCGATCCCAGCCATATTCGATTTCCAAAACGCCATACTGCGTAATGTCTGCCGGGTTCGCGATGGTAGGCCGATTGGGATTGGCAACCATGGGCCGATTTGTGGCGGTAATTTCAGAGCCGTAACACCCGGTCTGTTTTCCCATGAATTGCGCACGGACGGAGTGAGGATAGATCAGACAAACAAGAAGGAGCAGTGCCGGTTCGAACGCTCGCCGGAAGCTTTGGCGCCGGCCAATACTCTGACTGATTCTAACGGGGTTAATAATCATAGGCCGCTCCATTCTCCCTATTTTGCGGGGTAAGCAAAAGGGCAGACCTGCAAAGAGGAGTAATTTTCAGAAACGGCTGCCTGCATGGCGCTCCGGGCAAGCAGCTTGAAAACATCCTTTACAAGCGAAAACAGGGGATGCTAGCGTGTCCGGCGGTTTCTCGCACATGGCGACTGAAGCGCTACCACAGCCTTACTCGAGTTTTGTTGCGACCTCTTCGAAGCATTCTCAGAGGCTTGCCTGAATGCGCGCCGTTGACTTGATCCGGAAAAAGCGCGACGGCGAAGCACTGACCACGGAAGAAATCGAATTCCTGATTAAAGGCACTACTCACGGCTCGATTCCCGATTATCAAATGGCAGCCTGGCTGATGGCCGTGGTGCTGAAAGGAATGACGCGCGCCGAACTGGCTGTGTTGACCGAGCAGATGCTCTATTCCGGGCGGGTGCTTGATTTCACCGATTTACCCCGGAAGAAGTCCGATCCGCTCGAAGCCATCCCTGGATTCGTGGATAAACATTCCACCGGCGGCGTGGGAGACAAAACTTCGCTGGTGATCGCTCCGATTGTGGCGGCCGGCGGGTTGATGGTGCCGATGATCAGCGGCCGAGGACTGGGTCACACGGGCGGCACGCTGGATAAACTGGAATCGATTCCCGGGTTTAACGTGAACTTATCGCTGGAGGAATTCCGGCTGGTGCTAAGCGAGTGTGGGTGTTCATTGATCGGCCAGACAGCGGAAATTGCGCCGGCGGATAAAAAACTTTATGCACTGCGCGACGTGACCGCGACTGTCGAAAGCCCTTATTTGATTTGCGCTTCGATCATGAGCAAAAAACTTGCCGAGGGAATCGACGCGCTTGTGCTGGATGTGAAGACCGGCGACGGCGCGTTCATGAAACAGGAAAAGGACGCGGTGTACCTGGCGGAATTGATGGTGGAGACCGGAAAACGGATGGGCAAGCGCGTTGTGGCATTGATTACGGATATGAGCCAGCCGCTTGGGCGGAAAATAGGGAATTCGCTGGAAGTGGAAGAGTGCATAGAAATTCTGAATGGCGGCGGGCCGGAGGATTGCCGCGAGTTGTGCCTGGAACTTTCCGCATGGATGTTCCAGCAGGGCGGGCGCACTTCGTCCGTCGGTGAAGGGAAGCGGCTTGCGGCGGAAATGATTTCTTCCGGACGAGCGCGTGATACATTCCGCGAAATCGTGCGGCTGCAAGGGGGAGACGTGGCGGCGATTGATGACCCTTCGCGGCTGCCGCACGCGAAACACACTTTGGACATTGTGAATTCCCGAGCGGGATTTATTTCCAAGATTCGCTGTGAAAATGTAGGCGTGGCCAGCATGCTGCTGGGCGGGGGGCGGGAGAAAAAGGAAGACTCGATCGATCCGGCGGTGGGAATCGTGCTTCACAAAAAAGTGGGAGACCCGGTGGATGTGGGAACACCGCTGTGCACCGTGCATTACAACGCACATCACCGCATGGAAGAAGTGACGGAGTTGCTGGAAGAAAGCTTTATGGTTGGACCCAAGGCGCCGCCGCAACCAGTGTTGGTGAGGCAAGTGATCGGCGCTTGATATTCATGTCTGTTTTGGATCATGGCTCTGGCGACATTGGAGGGCAGGGATGCACCGACTGACCGGCGTGCTGGGCCTGATCACGATGATGGGTCTTGCCTACTTGTTTTCGACCAACCGCAGCGCGATTCGTAAGAAGACGGTGGCGTGGGGGCTGGGGCTGCAGATTGCTTTTGCGTTTTTTGTGCTGGATACCAGCGTCGGGCAAAGGCTGTTCCGGCTGGCGGGCGATGCGGTGAACAAATTGCTGAGCTACGCTTTTTATGGTTCGGAGTTTGTGTTCGGCCCGCTGGGCAAACAAAATTCCAATATAGGATTTATTTTTGCGTTTCAAGTGCTGCCGACAATTATTTTTATCGCGGCGCTTTTTGCGCTGCTCTATTACTACGGAGTGATGCCGTTTATCGTGAAGCAGGCCGCAAAAGTGATGACGCGGCTGATGGGGGCCAGCGGGGCCGAGTCATTGAATGTGGCCGCCAGCATTTTTATGGGGCAGACGGAGGCGCCGCTGACGATTCGTCCGTACCTGCCGGATGTGACGCGATCGGAATTGATGACCATCATGACCAGCGGAATGGCCCACGTTTCGGGCGGCATTATGGCCGCTTACATCGCGTTTGGAATCGATGCGAAACATTTGATCACGGCGGTGATCATGACAGCGCCGGCTACGATTCTGTTGGCCAAGATGCTGGTGCCGGAGACGGAAGTGCCGCGGACGGCCGGAGTGGTTCAGATGGCCGACTTGGAAAAGGATACCAACGCGCTGGGGGCGCTTTCCCGCGGGACGTCGGATGGATTGAATCTGGCGATTAATGTGGGAGCGATGCTGATTTCATTTATCGCGTTGATTTATTTGTGCGATGGAATTCTGGGCGGCGTCCACGGATTCCTGGGGCGGCACGGGTTCATTTATTTTCCATCCAGCCTGGAACAGATTTTTGGATGGTTTCTGGCGCCGGTGGCGTGGGTGATCGGCGTGCCGTGGAAAGACTGCGGGGCAATCGGCAGCCTGCTGGGAACTCGCATGGTGCTGAATGAACTGGTGGCGTTTGGGAAGTTGGGGCAGATGAAGGAACTGCTCGATCCGCGCTCGTTTACGTTGGCCACCTTCGCGCTGTGCGGGTTTGCGAATTTCAGTTCGATTGGGATACAAATCGGCGGGATCGGCGCGCTGGCGCCGAATAAGAAGGATGATCTGGCGCGGCTGGGAATCCGTGCGATGCTGGCGGGGACCATGGCGAATTTGATGTCCGCCTCGATTGTTGGAATCATGTTGAAGTAACGCGGCGACGCACGAGTGGAAAGAGAATTTGAATTTCTCCGCTGGCGGGAAGGCGGACTACAGGCGGGTGGCTCCTCTGGTCAGGCAAACTGGTAAATCAGGAAAATCAGGTGGGGAATTTGCGCGGGCTGAGCGCGCGGCGAAATTTATTTTGTCGAAGACGAAGCTGCGGCCGAAGATTGGGCTGGTGCTGGGATCGGGGTTGGGCGCGTTTGCGGATGAATTCGACGGCGCGACGCGAGTGCCTTACGAGATAATTCCATTCTATCCGCGCTCGACGGCGATCGGACATGCGGGGCGGCTGGTGATCGGCAAAGTGGGTGGAATTCCAGTAGCGGCGATGCAGGGACGAGTTCATTTTTATGAAGGATATTCGCTGAAGGATGTGATTTTTCCGATGCGCGTATTCGCACGCATGGGAATTCGCGCCGCGATCCTGACGAATGCAGCCGGGGGAATTAATACGGAATTCGAGCAGGGCGCCCTGGTTGTTATTCGGGATCATATTAATTTGCAGGGTTCGAACCCTTTGATCGGAGCGAACGACGAACGATTTGGTCCCCGCTTCAACGATATGACGCAGGGTTACTGGAAGGAGTACCGGGAATTTGCAGTGCAGGAAGCGTTGCGGCTGAAGATCAAGGTTTTCGAAGGGGTTTATGCCGCGTTGTCCGGTCCGAGCTATGAAACACCGGCGGAAATTCGCTACCTGCGCACGATTGGCGCGGACCTGGTGGGGATGTCCACCGTGCCGGAGGTGATTGCGGCCCGCCACATGGGAATTCGCGTGCTGGGAATTTCATGCGTCACAAACATGGCGGCCGGAATTTTAGATGTGGTGATCAATCACCAGGAAGTTCTGGAAACGGGCGAACGAGTGAAGGGCCAGTTCATGGCGCTTTTAGGCGCGGTGATTCCAAAAATTGCGTCCGATGTGGGTTAGGGATCCGAATTGTCGGGGGGAAATGTTTGACGATATTGAAGTGACCAGACCATGAGCGAATACGACAGCTTGATCGCCGCGGCAATGCAAGCGCGCGAGTGCGCCTACGCACCGTTTTCAAACTTCCGGGTTGGTTCCGCGTTGCGGACGAAATCCGGGCGCATCTATACCGGTTGCAACGTCGAAAATGCGACCTTGGGATTGACCGTGTGCGCCGAGCGAGTGGCTTTGCTGAAAGCGATTTCGGAGGGCGAGCGCGAGTTCGATGCGATTGCTGTAGTTGCGGATACGGATGTGCTGACGCCGCCCTGCGGTCCCTGCCGGCAATTGATCTGGGAATTTTGCAGTGATATTCCAGTGATCCTCTCGAATCTGAAAGGCAAAGTGGAAGAAGAGCGTTCCGGTACGCTGCTGCCGAGGCCCTTTGATTCTTCGTTTTTGTAGTGAAAATGAAAATTTCGGATCACACATACTCTGCAAGCCATATCACGAGAATACAAATGAAATCCCTTTGGCCATATTTACGCGCCGTGCCTTGTTTAAGTTCTAGTGTGCGTTTATCCGCGCTGATTTGCAGTGTGGTGGTTTTGTTCTCGCTTGCTTTGCAGGCGCAGAGGGCGACGGCAAAGGATCACGCGGACGTGCTGATTGCCGGCGGCACGGTGGTCACGATGGACGGATCGCGGCGAATCCTCGAAGGCGGCGAGATCGCCGTGCGCGGCGATACGATCGTGGGAGTTGGAACTCCAGCGGAGATGGAAGCGCGATTTGACGCGGCGCAACGAATCGACGCGACGGGAATGATCGTGATGCCCGGACTGATCAATGGCCACCAACATGCCGCGATGACGCTATTTCGCGGACTGGCGGACGATCTGGCTCTGAATGATTGGCTGGAAAAATATATTTTCCCGGCGGAAGCGAAAAACGTTACCGAAGATTTCGTGGTATGGGGAACGCGGCTGGGCATTCTGGAAATGCTTCGCGGAGGAACGACCACGTACGCGGACATGTACTATTTCGAGGATGCCGTCGCCCGGGTGACAAAAGAAGCGGGCATGCGCGGCGTGCTGGCCGAAACGATCATCGATTTCCCGGCGCCGGATAACAAGACAACCGCGCAAGCTTTCGCGTATACGGAAGATTTTCTGAAGCGTTGGAAAGGTGATCCGCTGATCATCGCTTCCGTCGGACCGCATTCGATTTATACGTGTTCCGAGAAAACGTTGCAGGAATCGGCATCCCTGGCGCGACGCTATCACGCGCCGATCCAGATCCATCTTTCGGAAGCGCAGTTCGAGTTGGATCAAAGCCGCGCCAAGCACGGCGCAACTCCGGCGGGCTACCTGGAGCGAATCGGAGTTTTAGGGCCGGATGTAATAGGTGCGCATTGCATCTGGGTGGATGCGGGCGACATCAAGTTGCTGGCGGAACATGGCGTGGGCTGCATTCACAACCCTTCGAGCAACATGAAAACGGCAAGTGGCGTGAGCCCGGTGGTGGACATCATCGCGGGAGGAGTGCTCGAAGGCCTGGGCACCGACGGCGCTGCGAGCAACAACGATCTGGACATGTTCCGTGAAATGGACCTGGCGGCGAAACTTCAGAAGATCTCGCGGGGCGATCCGCGGGCTTTACCGGCGCAGCAGGTGGTGGAGATGGCCACCATTGGCGGCGCGCGTGCGGTACACATGGACAAAGAAATCGGATCGCTGGAACCCGGAAAGAAAGCGGACCTGATCCTGATTCGCACGGATGCGCCTCATGCGACTCCCCTCTACAATATATATTCACAACTCGTTTACGCGCTGAAAGCAGCGGATGTGGATACGGTGATGGTCGGCGGGCGCACGGTGATGGAGCATCGCAAGATGCTGACGCTGAACGAAAACGAGATCTTAGAAAAGGCCCGCGAAATTGCAAAGAAGACCAGTTCATCGCTTGCGGGCAGCCCCGTGAAATAGAGAATTGCTTTCTCGGAGATTCATCAATTCATCGGCTGGTTTCCGGATCAGGACTGAGTACGCGCTTCGTTGCGCTGGCGATGCAGCTTGAGCGCGTTGGAACGCAGCACATCCGGGACGTTTTTGTTTGTCGTGAGAATTTTCAAGTCGCGCGCGATCAATCGCGGCAGCAAATGCAAGGAAACTTCGAGGGGTGTTTTGGGATTGGAGACGAGATTTCGCACAATGGTGTAGTTCTTCATGTACATGCGGTTGGCCGATATGACCCGGAGGATTTCCGCGTTCAAGTTTCCCATGGCCGCGAAACTTTCCACTTCTGTGGGGCTCAATTTTGGCGACTGCAGCACGGCGCGCTGAACAACCTTGTTGGGATCCCGGATCAACATCATGCGTTCTTCGCGGCCGCCTTTCAAGGCGAGCTGCACACGCTCGACGACGTTCATCTGGGAAAGTTTCTGGAGCATGGTGCGGCGCTTTTCGAGATCAGGCTCGAGCGCGGCGATCGCTTCCAGAAGTTCCGGTTCGACTTCGCTGCTGGCTCCCTTTTGCAATTCCTTGATCAATTCACGCTGGTCCACCGTAAGTGACGGGCAGCGCTCAAGCACGACGATCAAAATAGGATCCGTGGTCAGGCGGTCCAAATTGTCGAACAAGGATTGAGCGCCAGAAGAAGTGACAAAACGCGAGGTACGCACCAGGGCTTCGATCGGGCAGGCCGGATTTCTGGCCAGGAAATCCGCGATACCTGGTTTTTCGGCAAGATTCTCAGCACAGTAGGTGAGTAGTTCCGGAGCTGCATCGAAACGGATGAGTGCGGAGAGGAAGGATTCGATGGGCTGGGCCAGCAGGGCATAGGCTGCTCGCTCCTTGAACGCGTCATCCTGGAGAAGGATCGCGAGAACTTCGACCCGGTCTTCGGGGGAAAGACCGGCACTGCCCGCGCAGACGGCAAGCTTTCGTTCAAATTTCGCTTGGCCGGAGCGGATTTCGGCAAGCAACTGCGCGCTAATCTTTGCCTCCTGGGGAAGGTTTCAGATCTTTACGGGATAGAGTGACACTTCCAGGTTGTCCGGGTGGGCCGAGCGGGGCCTGGATCTGGCTGTTCAACTCCAGCACCAGCGCGCTGGCCTCACTGGAGGTTATTTCAAAGCGATCATTGGCTTGAAAAACTTGCGATTGGCCCGCCACCAACCTGCCATTGAACGCAGTTTTACCGTCTGCAATCACCTTTAACCTTGTTGATTTGCCGGCTTCGACCTTCAGTTCGAGCCCGCCAGGTTTTCCGGGCGAGGGATTGGAGGCTGCCGTGGGAAGTATCGCCGGTTGAGGAGTGGAGCCGGCTGGCTGCATTCCTGTTGGTTGAGAAATCGGTGTTTTGGTATCTCTGTGCCAGAATTTCAGGCGCGAGCCAAAGTGCCGGAATCCCATCCATCCCGCCACCGCCAAGACCACAAGGAGCAGGCCGGCAAGCGCAGGCAATAACCAGGCGGGAGATTTCGCCGGAGGTTTGGACCATACGGCCACTGCCGGCTTATCGTTTGTGGTGAGGGCATATTCGGCGATCAAGCTCTCTTCGTCCAAGCCGAGAAAGTGCGCCACGGCGCGGATGAAGCCCCGATTGAAAATGCCACCGGGGAGGACGTCCCATTTCTCATTTTCCAAAGCCTGCAGAAAATGGATGCTGATCCGCGTGGCGGTTGAAATTTCTTCCAAGGATACGCCGCGCATCTCCCGCTCGCGCCGGAGGTGATCGCCAAAAGGTGTAGTGGCCATTTAGGAGGTCTTCCTTCAAAATATAGGCGGGCGGGAGTTGGGTGTCAATCGGCCATGCGCTAGATTGCCACCCACGGCCTGGTGCACGGCGCATTTCCGCAGATAGTTTCTTCGACACTATAGGTACCTCACCCATTGCAGCCAACGGAAGTGGTTCTTATAATGCCAAGGGCGAGTCAGGACCCATGTATTCAGTGATCGATTTGTCCCCAGGAACGAAACGGAAAGTGACTGAGCCCAAACCATTCAACGGAGTGGAGCGACGGCGGAACCCAGCCGTCCGGCTGGATCCTCGAGATTTCCACGAGATCGCCGTGTTCCACGAACTGGGCAAAGCGCTCACCTCCTCACTGCATCTAGACCAGGTGTTGCGCACCATCATGGAGAAGATCAACGAAGTGCTGCGTCCCGATACCTGGTCACTGCTGCTGATGGATGAAGAGAAGAAAGAATTATATTTCGAAATCGCCACGGGCACGGGCGCAGGCGCCTTGCGAGACGTGCGAATCCCCGTGGGGCAGGGAATTGCCGGATGGGTGGCGCAATCGGGTGAGGCCGTGGTGGTGCCGGACACCAGCCAGGATTCGCGGTTCTTCGCGCAGGTGGATGAACGAACGCGGATGGAGACACGCTCCATTGTGGCCGTGCCGGTGCGCTTCCGCGAACAATGCCTGGGCGTGATCGAATTGATCAATTGCGTGGGCCCCGAGGGATTCAGCTCGCGAGATCTGGCGCTGCTGGAAGCTCTGGCGGACTATGCGGCCATCGCCATTGAGAATGCGCGGCACGTTCATCGCATTCACGAGCTTACGATTACGGACGACTGCACCACGCTTTACAACGCGCGGCACATGAATTTGATTTTGGATACGGAAATTTACCGTTCGCAGCGCTATTCGTTCGAATTCTCGTTGATTTTTATCGACCTGGATCACTTCAAGGCCGTGAACGATACGCACGGCCACCTGGTTGGATCCAGGCTCTTGGGTGAAATTGGTTCGGCGGTGAAAGGCAATTGCCGGCTGATCGATTTCGCGTTCCGCTACGGCGGCGACGAATTCGTCATCCTGCTTCCCCAGACTTCCAAGGAAAATGCCGTGCGAGTTGCCCATCGGCTGCTTAAACTGATCAGCGAGACGGTCTGGCTGAAGGATTCGGGATTGAACATCAAGATCACGGCGAGCATCGGCGTGGCTTCGTTTCCCACCGATTCGAAAACGAAGGTCGAGTTGCTTCATATGGCGGACGAAGCCATGTACTCGGTGAAGAACACGACCCGGAACCGGGTTGTCCCCTCGGGCAAGGAAGCCCTGCCCACTCCTGGGCCCAGCTCTTCTTGAATTACATTTGAAGATGCGATCCACTTGGCGGCTTCTCGAAATGCCGCATTCTGCATTTTCTTACATCGCGGGCGCCCAATTGTTTCCACACGGCTTGATTCGCTTGGATGGGCGTGCTAGGCTGCGCTGGACTTTTACATTCGTAGTTGAGACTGGTTGCGGGCGGAAGTAGGGACAAATCGTGAGGGGTTTCCATGGCGAATGATGCGTTGGGGATGATCGAGACCAAAGGGCTGGTAGGCTCGATCGAGGCTGCCGATGCGATGGTGAAAGCCGCCAACGTGATCTTGATCGGCAAGGAATATATTGGCTCGGGTTACGTCACCGTGATGGTGCGCGGCGACGTGGGCGCAGTGAAAGCGGCCACCGATGCGGGAGCCGCGGCAGCGCGGCGCGTGGGCGAGTTGGTTGCCGTTCATGTGATTCCGCGCCCCCACGAATTGGTGGAAAAGATTTTGCCGGGGGGCGGACAAGCTCCCGAGAGTTCGCACAAGAAGTAGATTTTCCTGGGTCTCCGGAATCAGGCGTGAGGCCGGGAATGGGATTGCAGCCTGTCTTTCTAGATCGCAAGGGTTTTTCTCCTATAAGGTAAATCGCTTTGAGTTTGCGCGATTCCGACCTAATTTCCATCCAGGAAGCTCGCCAATTGCTGGAACAGGCGAGCGCAGCCCAGCAAAAATTTGCCGCGTTTTCGCAAGCCCAGGTGGATGCGGTTGTGGACGCTTGCGCCGAAGCCGCTACGAATGCGGGCGAACAGCTTGCACGGCTGGCAGTGGAAGAAACGGGCTACGGAAACGTCCCCGACAAAATCATTAAAAACCGCCTGGCATCCGTGGACGTGCATCGAGCGATTCGCGGGATGAAGACGGTGGGAATCTTGCGGGAAGACCGCGAGAAGGGCATTCTGGAAGTGGCCAGCCCAATCGGCGTTGTAGCCGCCGTGATTCCCTCCACCAATCCTACCTCGACTGCCATTTATAAGACTCTGATCTCCTTGAAAGCGCGGAACGGAATCGTTCTGAGCCCGCATCCTTCGGCGATGAAATGTATTTGCGAGGCAGCCAGCGTATTGAGCCGGGCGTCTTTGCGCGCGGGCGCGCCGGAGGGACTGATCGGTTGCCTGCAACATCCAACGATGCAAGGCACTCAGGAATTAATGAAGAACCGGCTGACCGGTGTGATTTTGGCGACGGGCGGGACGGGGTTGGTCCGCGCTGCGTACAGCTCGGGCAAGCCAGCATACGGCGTCGGACCCGGCAATGTGCCTTCGTATATTGAACGAACCGCGATCGTGAAGAAAGCCGTGGCGGATATTATCGCGGGAAAAACATTCGATTACGGAACCATTTGCTCCTCCGAGCAAGCCATCGTGGCGGACGAAGCGGTGCGGGATCAGGCGCTCGAGGAATTGCGGCAGCAAGGAGCCTATTTTCTGACGCCGGAGGAAATTCAGCGTCTCGGCGCGCTGGTGATCGCGCCGGGGTCCTTCACACCCAATCCGAAAATTGTAGGCAAGCCCGCCACCATGATCGCCGAAATGGCGGGGATCAAAGTGCCCGTTGCGACGCGCGTGCTGATCGCGAAGCTGGACGTGGTGGGCCGCGAGCAGCCGCTTTCCTCCGAGAAACTTTCGCCAATCCTGGCGTTTTATTCCGTGGCGAACACGGCCGCAGCGATTGAATTGTGCACACGAATTCTGCGCTTTGGCGGATTGGGGCACACCTGCTCGATGCATTCTCAGAACGAATCGGCAGTGCGTGAATTTGGCCTGGCTGTTCCGGCGTTTCGGATTCCGATCAACACATCGTCGGTTCACGGATCGATCGGCTATTCCACAAATTTATTTCCGGCCATGACTCTGGGCTGCGGAGCGCCGGGCGGCAACATTACGTCCGATAACATTGGGCCGCAGCACCTGATGGATATCAAGCGGATCGCCTGGGAATCGCGCGCCATCGAGCATCGCACAATTCCCGCGGATCGCCGGATGATCGCGGAAAGTGGACATGGGCCGGCAGCAGTTGCGGCGGTAAGCGCCAAGCCCCCGGCGCCATCGACGGCTTCGAGCATTACGACTGCCGCGACCGTTCCTGACCGGCAAGTGATTGCGCGGATCGTGGAACGCGTGCTGCAGCAACGTGGCATCGCACGCGGCTCCGCTGCGAATCCGGGCGGCGCTCACTCGCACGGCAACCCGGAGACGAGCGCGCCCAGGCCCATACCAGCGCCTGCCGTTGCAGCGAGCGCTTCCGCAGAGAGCGCTGCGCGGCCCCCAGCAAATATTTCTTCGATTCCTGCTGTTGCGGGAAGCGCAAGCGCAAACCCGCCGAAACAGGAGAGCGCGAGGGGAGCGTCGCCAACACCGGCCCCACAACTGAACGTATCGGCCTTCGTCAGCGAAAACGACGTGAGAATGGCGATCACGAAGCAAGAAAAAATCTTCATCGGGCCGAAAACGATTGTTACACCTTCGGCGCGCGACTTGGCTTCCACCAACGAAGTGTTCGTGGAAACGCTGCTTTTGCCGAGCGGAGCGCAGAAATCCCGCTCGGATTAGCGGCATCGGAATATTCATTTCACGCCTCCTCGAAGCAATTTGCGTCCCTCGAAATACAACGCTAGCCGTAGAATTAGGCTCTCAATCCTAAGGAGCTTGACGAGTGCGGACCACGGAAGCTGCGCGATATGCTCGCGGGTCGGCGATGGCGGCGTTGTTGATCGCTCTGGTCGCGGCGGGAATTTATGGCGGGCGCGTGTGGCGCGAATCGATCGCTCGCAGGCATGCGCCGCCGTCCGTGCCGGCTGAAGTGCACCAGCAGTCCGCGGGATTCTCATTCTCCAAATCGGAAGGCGAACGCACCATCTTCACGGTTCGCGCATCGCATGCCACGGAATTCAAGGACCAGAATAAAAGCCTGCTTGAAAATGTTTGGATCACCATTTACGGGCGCGAGAACAGCCGCTACGACAATCTTCATGCCCAGCAGTGCAATTACGATCCGGCCAGCGGCCACATCGTTTGCCAGGGCGCTGTGCAAATCGATCTGGAGAGCGCCGAGGAAGCGCGGCAAAGCGAGGACCAGCGAGTAATTCGTGTGTCAACGAAGAACATCGCGTTTGACCGCGATTCGGGCGAGATAAGCACGGACGAGCCGGTTGAATTTCGGTTTCCCTCGGGCGAAGGCCGCGGCATCGGAATTTCGTATGACACCCGGAAGGAGCACGTGCGGCTCAATCAAGATGTGGAATTGAAGCTATCGCAGCGGGCGCCTTCGGCGCCGCCGGTTGTGTTTCACGGTAGCAGCCTGGAATTCGGGCGAGATGAACACAAAATGGAATTGTCTGGACCCATTCGAGCGCAACAGGGCCAGCGCACTTTGGACGCGGGGAAACTGCTGCTCGAATTTGATTCGCAGATGCATGCCCGCCGGGCGATTGCCAGCGGGCACGCTGAATTGCGCAACACTGCCCCGCAGGAACAATCCACTCTGGTTGCGGATACGATGATCGCAGCGCTGGACGCTGCGGGAGCGATTGAGCGAATCCAGGCCCAAGGCAACGTGCGCGCACATCGAACTTTGACGGGGGGACGAGACGATTTCGAGGCGCAGCAGGTGGATATTTCGATCGATCCGAAGGATGGCCAGCCGAAAGAGATGAACGCCGCCGGTGAAGTGCGAATCGCGTCGCTCCAAAATGGGGATTCGCGGCGGCTGCAGACGGCTGCGCTCGCCGTTCATTTTGCGCCAGCGCGTGGAAGCCTGGGCCATCGTTCCAATGCAAGCCGGATTGATAGTTTCGAGACGCTCGCACCCGGCTCAATCGAGACGAAGTCCACAGGAGAAGCAACGCGGATTCATGCTGGAAAATTTGCCGCTGCGTTCACCGCAGCCGGACGAATGGAGCAACTCCTCGGCCATTCCGGAATCGAAATCAATCGCCAGATTGGCGACACTCCGCCGCAAATAAGCACAGCGGAAGACCTGGTGGCAAATTTTGATCCTAACGGAGACTGGTCTCGAATCGAAGAATCGGGGCACGTGCGCTTTCACCAAGGCGATAGGACAGCTCAAGCAGGCCGCGGAGTAATGGAGCGGGCCAGCGATCGAATCACTCTCGACACACTTCCAGGAAAAGGGGCCGGGACAGTTGATCGCCCCTCGGTGGCCGATTCACTCTCGCGCACTACCGCGGCTTCCATCGAGATAAACCAGCGCTCTGGGGATGTGCAGGCTTCCGGAAGCGTACAAACAAGTTATTTCGCGGTGGCGGCAGGAAGCCGGCCACCCGCCTTTGGCGTTCCTAATATTGGAAGCGGACCGGCTCAACTGAGCGCCGATAAATTGACGGGCAACAGTTCAACTGGGCATGCCCTGTACACCGGCCGGGCCCGGCTTTGGCAGGGAGATTCAGTTATCCAGGCGGCCTCGATCGAGCTCTGGAGACAGGACCAGCGTCTGGAGGCTCGTCAAAATGTAATCGCGCTGCTGCCTCAGGTGCCAGGCCCACAGGAACAGCCCACCCAGCAGAAGCCATCGTGCCGGTTCTCTGGCACGTCCAGGCGCCCCATTTGCAATACTGGGGGGGGCAGGGTCGCGCCCTGCTGGATGGAGGCGTGCGAGCAGAATCGCAGCAGGGGAGCCTGCTTTCGCAGACGCTCGAACTATTCCTCACTCCAGCCTCCCCGAGCGGCATGGCGGCGGGCGCGGCAAATCAGGTTGCCAATGCCCAACGGCAGCTTTCCCGGGGCCTGGCCCGGGGCGGGGTAGTAGTGCGGCAGCGGGACCGTCAAGGGACCGCTGAACAGGCGGAATATTTCGCTGCGGAGGGGAAATTCATACTTTCGGGCGGTCAACCCACAATTACTGATGCTCTCGCGACACAACTACGGGGCGTCAATTGACCTTCTTTACAGCGAGTGATACGATTTTGGTGGACTCACAAGAAGGTTCTCGCACGCTCACCAAGCACCGGGTCGAGAAATGAAGCTCTATGCCGAAACTCCAAGCCGCCGCGTTGAACAAGTCGTACCGAGGGCGGAAAGT
>CAVWOD010000021.1:0-265497 GCA_963756355.1 uncultured Acidobacteriota bacterium
AATTTCTTTCTTTCCAGCCAGATTAGCGCCCATCTGGCCGGCTCACGCCAGCACCCCAGACATCCTTATGCTCTCCGTAGACCGCGCCAGCGCGCCCTCGACCAGGTTGGCTTGGAGGCGCCTTGCAAGGATTGTCAGATCCGCGTCCGCGGACCAGATCCCGGTTATGTCGGGGACCCGAGCTGGTCCCGTAGGTGATCGTCCAAAAGTCCCAAGAGGACAGCCGATTGTCAGGAGCGACTCTGTCTGATTTTTCCAGGTCAGCAGACCGTCGCCGCTAAAGCCGTGCACGAACAGGACCGCACCCTGATTGGCTTCGGTTTTGCGAATGCAGGCAAGGGGGTGTCTTGGTCATGTCCCAACTCCATGAGCCTTCAGATCGACAAGGCAGGCGCTGCGCTCGGCTTGAGCTCCGACGGCGAGGCCGGGGCACAGCCAGGAAGCCAGGAGCCGACTTCCTCAGCCACTGGCGGGCAAAACCGCACCGTCCTTGAATTCAATCACCTTGACGTCAACTCTCCCCGCGGCGCGGGCGATCTGCACCATGTGCGCCGTCCCACCCTGCGAATCCCCGATGTCGGTTCCGTCCCAGACGGCGACGAGCGACACTGTCGGCGCGCCGGAGCTGAGAGCCATCTGCAATACCCAGCGATTGCCCCGCTCCCACTCGTTGGTGCTTGTGCCTCTCAACCACCTTGGCAGACCCGCCGTGTCACTAAGCTGTAAGCGGTTGGCGTCTCCCGTGACTAGGGCGAGGAAACGCGAGCGCCATCCGTTCTGATCCTTAGGGAAGACCCGCTTGGGCGTAGTCCTCCACGGGCATCGGCAGGCAAATCGTGCAATCGAGGCCAAGCTCGCGGCACAATTCGTGACAGATAATGTCGGTCCCCGGCGCGGCGGACGCCAGAACGCGGATGCCGTCAGGGCCTTGGCTAAGCCGCTGAAGCTCCTCGCGCAGCCTGGCCCGGACAGCCGGCGCGGCGCTTTCGGGAAACCGGGTCTCGCCGCGTCCTGGCTCGTCAACCCGGTGACCGGCGACGATGACGATCGGCAGCGAAGGGGTGGGTAAGGATGCGCCGACGCGCCTTTCAAGGTCGGCAAGAATTGTGCTTGCAAAAACGGCCTTGATCCCCAGGCTGGCGAACAGCTCCAACTGGCCGCGGGCGGCCCCAACGAACCATGGCGTAGCAAGTACCGCGTCCATATAAGCGCGCTTCACTCGCTTCACACGCTCTTCGGTAAGGAAGAGAAGGTCCGCGCGGGAGATGTCCGCCCAGATCCGATCGTTGCTGCCGGCCGGAAGCGCGTTGTGCTCGATGGTACGGCCAGCTTGACCGCACCCTTCAATTCGTCGAATGCCAGCGTCAACTCGTCCCTCATGTCGCGAGCACTTCGCTCGTCGTCGAACGCGTCCTCCCAGGTCTCCTCATCCGCCAGGCTTTTTGCGATGGCGCACATTTGCACGGCGGCCAAGCCCGACCAGTAATGGTTTAGGTTTCCTGATACGCGGTCAAATAGCCCTTGTAGGCTTCGATGAGCTTGCGGTTGACGGCGGCCTTCCGGCGCTCGGCAACGTCTGCCAAGCCTTCGAAAGCCAGTCGCCACCGTGTCTTCGCATTCCGCCCCATCAAGCTTAGAGCTTCAGTTTTTTCCTGGAGGGTCGCCCGGCTATTCGCAAGGATCCGTTTAACGGCGATGTCGGAAGAGGCTAGCAAGTCCTCGCGTTTTTCCAGCCGATACTGCCGCTCATAAAGGTTCGCGAGCGCATTGTTCGCATCGAGATCGTCCGGATCATGATCGATCAGCTTCTGATAGGTAAGGCGCGCGCCCTGGGCGTCACCAACATCCCATTGTGCCCGGCCGATCAGGCGCATCGCGAGCCATTGAAACCGTCGGGTTTCGACCTCTTGTGAGAGAAGCAACGCAGCCACCCTGCCGACTTTGCGGCCCTCGCGCGCTCCACTTCTTCCGCCAGGTCTCTGGGCAGGACGACAACGGACGTCGGGTCGACCTCGGACAAGGTGGGAAGCAGTTTGAAGATCGGGCTGTCCGTGCGCTCGCTCGCCAGCGTGGCGGTCAACGTGCCGACCAACTGCTCAAGCGCCCCCGCAGGGTGGCCCACATCGTAATCGAGGTATCGGTCCGTCAGGTTGTCGAAGGGAACATTGTCAGCCGAGTTCGCGCCCCGGATCAATACCCGGCGCCTCTTTCGAAAGGCGTGGCGGATTCCAAGTTCGTAGAAAACGTTGGCGTTGTGGATCGTCATGTCGCAGATGGCGTCGGTCTGCTTCGAGGATGAGGGCGAACATGTCCTCACGGATATTGCCGCCCTCGACGATTTCGCCGGTCGTTCCACCACCGAGCCCGACGGCCTTGAGCGCCACGTCGATGAGCTCGCTCTGAACGCGATCGAAGTCGATCTCCCGTCCGGCCCCGTCCTTCTTCTTGCCAAACGGACGAATGATGATAATGCGCGCTGCACAGCGGTTCCTCCCTGTTGGCGCCTTGGCCGTTCCTCTAAAAAGTTTGGACAAAACTCAGCGAAAAGCCGGCATCTTCCGCCAGCACCCGAAATGCCTCTGTCGCGTCGGATTCGGAACGAGAAGTGCCCTCCCAAACGACGATGGCCATGGGCTGTATGGCCCCAGCGAGGTTAACCGCTTCTCGAATAATGGCCTGGTTGGCGGCCTGGTAGGCATCGCTATCATCGCCAACCGTCGGCGGGAGCACGACGAGGTCGCCTGCGGCCTCGACCTCAGTGATGATCCGGTCATAGATCTCACCCCAGGCACCCGGCCGGTCTATCACCGAGGTCTCGCGGAAGCGCTCGCGCCCGAACGGCAGCACGACGCGCCGTCGCAGCCCAAGTTCCCCAGCTGCCTCAAGCGCTATGAGATCGGCGCCACAAGCAGCCGAGCAAACAACCGCAACCCCGTCCCCAGCTATCAGCAGATCCACAAGACGCTTACGCACGAGCGGTATATTGGCAAGCGGAAACCTCGGCGGATGGTACCGTCTGCGCGCAGTTTCGCCGCCCGGCCACGGCAACGACACAACCAAGTTGAGGCAATTCGTTGTCGTCCATCGATTGGTCTCCTATCCGCGTTGCAATCAGGCAGATTATCCTGCGAGTGCAGTCGGGGCGAAACTACCGAGATGACCGAGCGACACCTGCTGTGCATAAGCTGCGCCAACGCGCTGGATGTCCTTGATGTTGGCGACTGAGTGCAGGCGGGCGCGGCCCTTCGGGGCAAAGGTAAACTGAAGCCGGCCCTTACATGAGGCCCGGCTAGTTTGAGGAGAACCTGGCGGGCGAAGATCCACGCGGCAGGGTGGCTCGTACCAGCGTTCCAGAGGCGCTGGATTCGATTGTCAGCGAACCGCCGAAGAGGCGCAGGCGTTCCTGCATGCTGCGGATGCCCAGACTGAGAGTGGTTGGGCTCCCACCATCGGTGCGCAGGCCGCGGCCCTGATCGCGAATTTCCAGCACCACTTCTTCTCCGAGACAGAAAATATTTATGCTGGCGACGCTGCTGCCGGAATGGCGGTGAATATTTCGCAGGCTTTCCTGAATGATCCGGAAAAGCGCGATTTCGCGGTCACCGTCCAGCCTGCCCACTTCGTCGGAAATTTCCACCTGCACGGTCAGGCCGCTGCGCATTTCAAATCCCTGGATATATTCGGCGAGGGCGGCGGTTAATCCCAGATCGTCGATTAGCGGCGGATGCATCAGATCGGAAAGATTGCGAAGTTCGGCGGCGGCGGACGCGATCAATTCCCTGCATTCCTGAAACTTATTCAAATTTGAGATGGACGAGTCCATCTCCATGCGGTCAACCTTTTTGCTCATTGCCGCGAGCAATTGTCCACAGGTATCTTGAAGTTCGCGAGCGATCCGCCTGCGCTCATCATCCTGAGCCCTGATCAGAAGACCGGTGAGCGAGCGCGACGATGCGTTGCTCAACTCGAGTTCCGTGGTGCGTTCGCGAACCTGGTTCTCGAGGTCCGCTTGCGCGTTGCGAAGCTGCTCTTCGGCCAGCTTGCACCCCTTTAAGTCCTGGCAGATCCCGATGATGCCGCACAGAGTGGCGGATTCGTCGTACAGGGGCGAAAGTGTGACCAAGGCCGGGAGAAATTGGCCGTTTTTGCAGCGGACCTCAAATTCGTCCGAGCAACTTTGGCCCGCGCTCAACTGTTCCAAATGGTTTTTTGCTTCCTGCTCCGTCCGGGCGCTCACGGTGATTTCCAGGATGTTCGAGCCCATCACTTCCTTTGCGGGCCACCCGTAGAGCTGCTCGGCGAAGGGATTCCAGTAGGTGATCGTGCCCGCCTGATCCGTAATAATGATCGCGGCTCTAATGGCGTCCAGATAGGGATTGTGAGCGAACCCCTTGTGGCCTTCCGAATTTTGCTGCTTCAAAAACTGCATAGAACCGCCGTTAGTGCCGGCTGACCGTGTGCCAGCGTTGCGATTCAATTGTACAGTTTCGTCAGTGTTCATCGCCCCCGCCTTTACTCGCCTGAGTAATACTCAGGCGATTACGTACAACTCATATCAAGGCGAGCGGCGGTTTGTCTGTTCACTTTTGACCACTTTTATGTGCGGTACCGCACATGAGCTTTAGATCGCTTCGGCTTCCCATTCCTTTAGCTGGCGCTGCACGATTCCATAACACTCGCATGCCGCATCTTCCAGCCGCTGCCGGCTCAAGATTGTGACGGTACCGCGCGTGTAAGAGATGAGGCCTGCTTTCTGCAGGATGCCTGCGGAGACGGTGACGCTGGAGCGGCGAGTTCCCAGCATCTGCGATAGGAATTCCTGTGTCAGAGGAAGTTTGTGCAAATGAATGCGGTCCTGGCTCATCAAGATCCAGCGGGCCAATCGTTCTTCCACGCCGTGCAAGCGATTGCAGGCCGCCACCTGCGTCACTTGCATCGCGAGTTGCTGCGCATATCGATGCAGTTGCTGAGTGAATTCCGGACACTGGCTCATAAGCTGCTTGAGCGATTCGGCACCCACGCGATAGGCCGTGGCATCACCCTGCACAACGACCCGCGTGGGGCTGGTGCGGTATCCTGCCAAAAGCGGCAAGCCGGCGAAGCCTTCCCTGCCGATCAGGCCAACTTCAACTGATTTTCCGTCCGGTTGGACGGCGAGAACCGACAACAATCCCTCGTTTACGAAATAGCCGGATTTGATTGTTTCCCCGGATTCGTACAACACCTGATGTAGTTTCAGTCGCACGAATTCCAGTTTTGCCAGCACCTTGGCGCGTTCGTCGGGGGGGAGACTGTGCAGGATTTTGCTGCCGATAGCTTTTCCGTCTCCATCATGGGGAGGTGGAGAGGCAGAGGAGATCTTTTTGGCCATAACGGCTCCTTGGCAAAATCTACAGCATCTGATTTTCGCAAGGAACCGTCACCCAAAGGGCGCGGCGGAAGGTTGCTAGAAGAGACATCTCTATATTACTCTCTAATTATCAATTTCGGTGAATATTCGCATCCGTGGACCTGATTTCGGCCGAGCGCCTACCGAACAAATAAATGTGCGCTAGCGTACAGTCTTCAGTGTATTCTCTGACCCGAAAATTAGAGGTACGGTGAGCTTCGCCCGCTGCATTGCCGACCGCCGACGCAAAGGACGTCGTCAGCCGCTCCGTAACAGCAAACGACGTGTTCCATGACGAATACCATCTTGATCGTAGACGACAGTTCCCTGTTTCGCGATTCCCTGCGGTCCAGCATCAGTCAATCCGGCCGATGGCGAGTGTGTGGCGAGGCGAGCGACGGAAAGGTGGCTGTAGAAAAAGTGAAGGAATTGCAACCGGACATCGTGATATTGGATTTGCAAATGCCGGTCATGAATGGCCTGGAGGCGGCCCGGCAAATCAGCCGGATTGCGCCGAAAACAGTCATGGTGATGTTTACAATTCACGATCGCGAGCGGCTGTTGAAAGATGCTCGTGCCGCCGGCATTCAAGACGTTTTCTCAAAATCCGATGGAGCTGCCGATCATTTGTTCGCTTTTTTGAATGAGGTAGGCAGCGATCACTGACAAGCGGCGGGAGAATTGGCTGCGCTAATTGGCGTGCTTGCTCTTTTCCGGCGGGCGGGGTTGCGCGGAATCCTTGGCATTCGAAGGTCCCTTCGGCTGAGTAGCGTCCGAATCCGCTTCGATCGTGACTTCCACATCGGCTCCCAGTTTCAGGCTGACGGGTTTGCCCTGGCCATCTTCAAGCGTATTTTCCACGCGAATTTCCCGGTAGAGTTCCTCGGCCCCCTCCACGGCGATCTGCGCCTTTTCCGGATAGTTAGGACCGATGGAAGGGATGATCTTCTCGACGGTTCCTGGAAGGGTTACGGCTGCTTTCTCGTCAGCGCTATCGCCATTCTTGGGTTTGGCGCTCATCGGACACTCCATTCCCCTGTGGGATGCACTTGGATTAATCTACCGATTACCCAACGATATTAATACAGGTGGGGGAAAAGAACATCCTCGCATTGGGGAATCTTGGGATTGCCCGGTCCGGCGGCGGGAGCATCTATTGGCGCGGGCAGGCCGACAAGGCGCCATGGCTAATTGGCGCGCCACTTTCTGGAACCGGCTCGAGGCTCCCCTTAAGAAGTCAAGCTGGCGGCGGATATTCGAAAAAGTGAGTTTGCGCGCTCACGGCTCGCATTTGGCGGAGTCCATTAACCATAGGAATGGCAGCTCTGTGCGCGCGGGGTGAACTAGGATGGAGACAGTTTTGCAAGATGTGCGGTATGGCCTACGTATGCTTCGCCGCAAGCCTGGGTTTACCCTGGTGGCGGTGCTGACCTTGGCTCTGGGAATCGGGGCCAACACGGCAATCTTCAGTGTGATCCAGAACGTCTTGCTTCGCCCGCTTCCCTTCTCTCAGCCGGAACACCTGGTTCAAATCTGGAATAGCTACCTGCCGGCGTTTCCTCAGCTCGGCGTTTCTCCCGGGGATTACCTGGACTGGCACCGCGAACAGCGCAGCTTTTCGGCCATGGGCGGGTTTACCGAACTCACTTCGGGATTCAACCTGACCGGCGAAGGCGAGCCGCAGCGCGTCGATGCCAGATATGCCACCTCGGATTTATTCCCGTTGCTGGGAGTGCAGCCCGTGGTTGGACGCGGATTCAATCCCGAAGAAGATAAGCCGGGCAGCACTCCGGTGGCGATGCTGAGCCATAAATTTTGGGAGAGCCGCTACGGCGGCGATCCCGGCGTGGTAGGACGTACCCTGACACTCGATGGGCGGCGCTACATAGTTGTCGGCGTCTTGCCGGCGGCCTCGGAAGTGCTGCGTACCGCCGATCTCTGGATGCCGTTCGGGCAATCTCCGGATGATTTGAGCGAACACGTCCATCACGGAGTTTTTGGCGTGGGCAGGCTGAAGCCGGGAGTGGCGATCGCTCAAGCCCAGGCGGAATTTACGGAATTGAATCACCAGGAAGAAATTGCCTTCCCCGATTCGCACAAGCACTGGGGCGTGGTCGTGGGGCGATTGGAAAATCCGGCGGCAGTGAAATTGCGCAGGACTCTTTTGGTGCTTTTCGGAGCGGTGGGGCTGGTGCTGCTGATCGCCTGCGTGAACCTGGTGAACCTGCTGCTGGCGCGCAACGCGGCGCGCGAAAAGGAAATCGGATTGCGCACCGCTCTGGGAGCCACCCCGCTGCGATTAATGCGCCAATTGCTGACGGAAACCACGCTGCTCTCCTTTATCGGCGGCGCCGTGGGACTGTTGCTAGCCGGGGCCGGCATTCGCATCTTGAGCGCCATGGTTCCGGCCGATCTGGTTATCGTCGAGCAATCGCGGCTGAGCGTTCCGGTGTTGCTCTTCACCATCGCGCTGTGCCTTGCGGCGGGAATCGCGTGCGGATTGCTTCCCGCTCTGCAGGCGCGCCAAACCAATTTGAGCAACATCCTGAAGCAAGGCGGCAAGGGAACGGGCGCGTTCGGCCGCCACCGTGTTCACGACCTTCTGGTGATTTGCGAAGTTGCCCTGGCGCTTATCCCGCTGGTGGGTGCGGGGCTGCTGCTGCGCAGTTTTCATCAATTGCTGCAGGTTGATCCCGGAATCCAGACCGATCACATTTTGACCATGAATATCGAGCAACCCTCTCTGACGGTCGAGGAATACCTGAAACAGACGCAAGAGCAGCAAACGGCTTTGAGCATCAAGCAAGCGCTGGAATTCCAGCAGATCGCCGAGAAAATTCAGGGATTGCCGGGAGTGAAATCGGTGGGAGGAGTGAGCACGCTGCCGTTTGCGTCGGGACTGCGCGAAGCCAGCCGCTTTGTCGTGGAAGGGCAGCCGCTGCCCGATTCGGGCGTGCGTCCCGTGGCGCAATTCCGCACGGCCAGCGAAGGATATTTTTCCACTGTGGGAATCCGGCTGCTCAGCGGGCGCTGGCTGAATCAAGCGGATTGGCCGCTGCAAAATATCATGGTAAACGAAACCATGGCGCGGCGCTTCTGGCCGGAGACGGGTCCCATCGGAAAGCGCATCAACATGTGCTCGCTTGATCCGAAGCCGTGCTGGCATCCGATCGTCGGCGTTGTCAGCAACGTGCACCAGTTCGGGCTGGATGCCGGGCCCACCTACGACGTTTACTTCACCGGTGGTTGGACGGGAAACCTGGTGATTCGCACGGCTTCCGATCCCGGGGCGCTGGCATTCGGTGCAGCCCAGGAAATTCATAAGATCGATCCGGCGCTGCCGGTCACTCACGTGATGACCCTGGATGGCTTGATTTCGGATTCCGTCTCGCCGCGCCGATTTTCGGCCGTGCTGATCGCGGTGTTCGCGGCTTTGGCGTTGCTGCTTGCCGCCGTAGGAATTTATGGCGTGATGAGCTACACGGTGGGACAACGCACCCACGAAATCGGAATCCGCATGGCGCTGGGCGCCCAGCCGGGCGAAGTGCTGCGCATGATTTTAAAGCGCGGCATGTTGCTGGCAATTGCAGGGGTGGTGGCGGGATTGGCGGGCTCGCTCGCGTTGACGCGTTTCCTGGCAACGCTGCTCTTCGGAGTGCAAGCAAACGATCCGGCCACGTTCGCAGCGGTCACCGTGCTGCTCGTGCTGGTGGCAATGGCGGCCTGTTACGTTCCAGCCCGCCGCGCCATGCGCGTCGATCCCATGGTCGCCCTGCGCTACGAGTAGGTCCTTCTCTGCGTCCGCATCTCTCTGCGTCCCTCTGCGGTAAAAAGGGTTTTCGATTCCAATCAAAGGCAACAGCCTTACCGCAGAGTTCGCAGAGAGCGCAGAGAGAACTACTCGAATTGCTTCCGGAAATCCGCGAATTGTTGCTTCAGCGCGGCAATTTCATCTTTCAGCGCCGCGATTTCAGATTCCGCACGCGCCAACCGATCGCCTGTGGACGCACTCGCTCCAGCAGCGGGAGCCTCCCGCGCGGGCGCAACCTGCGCTTCCGGAATTTCCACGTCTCCGCAAAGCAGATGCGTATACCGCGCTTCCTTGGTGCCAGGTTGCCGGGGCAGAATTCTTACCAGCGGCGGATCGTGCTGCATCAGCCGCTCCAGCGTGGACTGCACTTCGCTCAATTCCTCGAACGGATGCATGCGGCTGGCCCGGCTGCGCAGTTCTCCCGGAGTCTGCCGGTTGCGCAGCAGCAATTCGCACAGAATCGCCGTCTCCAGTCGGTTGAAATTAAAGGCTTCCTGCAAGCGGTGCTCGTATTTCCGCACCCGGCTATCGAAATTATCCGCCGGCCCCGCCAGTTCCTTCTCATCCAAGCTGCGCATGGCTTGCGCAACGGCGTCTTCATCCAGATTCATCACCGGATCGCGATTCGATTTCTGGTTGCAGGCATTCACCAGCGCGTTCAAAGAAAGCGGATAGTAATCCGGCGTAGTAATTTCTTTCTCGATCAGCGCGCCCAAAACGCGCGCCTCGATTTCCGTAAGCAGAATATCCATCGCCAGGAATCTTACACAATCGCGCAAAAAAGTAGCAGGGTTTCGGGGAATTGGTTGTGGAATCAATGGAAGGCCATTCCGGGAAAGTAACATTCGCCGCCAGGGATTCCCCACCGAATTACGCTTTTCCCCTCTGCGAACTCTGCGCCCTCTGCGGTAAAAGCCTTTCCTGTTCTTCTGGCTAGATTGCTAAACAGAATGGCGAAGCATCACCCGCTCGGAATGATCCCCCGCCTTGAACCAAGTTTCCTTGATACAAATGCGAAGGCGAACCGTCGACTCACCCGGACCCGATCCCACTCCACCAAGCGAAGCAGCAGCCACGCTCTGAACCGGCTCCACGCTAACGATTCCTTGGGATTTTCCAAGCACGTATTTGATTTGGAATCCGTCCGATGCATTACCGGATTGCTCCACAATCCGGCCACGCTGCGCAGTCAAGCTGGAATCAATCTCGTCCCGCAAAGCCTGCATCAAAGCGGCCCAATCCTTCGACTGAATCACCAGCGTCGGCTCAAAATCCGCCTCATGCGTGGCGAATCCCCGCCCCGCGCCGCCGCTCGTGCCCAAGGCTTGCTCCGAAAATTGAGCAGCCTTGAACCGCGCGATCACTTTATCCGGCGAATAAGTTTTCAGAAACGCGCTTTCGTTTTCCGAAGAGGGAGAAACCAGCCGGGGTTGATCCACTGCAAACCAGACCAAGCAACCCGCCACCACGACAAGCAACGCCAGGGCGATTTTCATGTTTCACCATCCAGAATCTAAGCTTGGTTTGCCCAAATTCCATCGCACTCCGAAAAGATACGCGCTTAGATTTTCATTGTCTAGAGTGTAAAAGCGTCCACTCTTCCGACAAGGGAAATTGTCGCGGCTTCGTCGAAACTATTCTGGTTTGCATCGCGTCTATGAAAATAGTTTCCGGCGCGCCGAACTTGGCGGATTGATCCAGCGGATACCGGTCTAGCACGCCCGGGAGGAAGACACTTCATGTTCATCAAGGCACGCCGTAGCTTTCTTCTTTCGATCGCTCTGCTGGGCGGCGCGGCCGCGCTTTCCGCGCAGCAGGATAAGCCGCGAACTCAACCGAGCGGCGGCACGATCTACCTGGATGTTGTCGTCGCCGCAAAATCTGGTTCGCCGGTCGCCGGTCTTCAGCAGCAGGATTTCACGTTGCTCGATAACAAAGCCCCGCAGGCGATCACTTCATTCAAGGCCGTCAGCGGCCGCGAAGCCCCCATGGAAGTGGTGGTGGTGATCGACGCGGTGAACATCGATTTCCAGCATCTGGGATTCGCGCGCGACCAAATCGATAAATTTCTGCGCAGCGAAGGCGGACACCTCGCGTACCCCACCCTGCTGGTGCTCGACACCGATCAAGGCATCAAGGTTTTGGGTGAATTCTCGAATGACGGCAACGTGCTCAGCGCCGCGCTGGATCGCGAAGAGATCGGCCTGCGCACCATTCGCCGGTCCAGCGGCTTTTACGGCGCGGACGAACGGCTGCAGATTTCTCTTGGAGCGCTGCACCAACTGGCGGCCAGCGAAGCTCCGCGCCCGGGCCGAAAACTTGTGCTGTGGGTTTCGCCGGGATGGCCGCTGCTCTCCGGCCCAAATATCGAGCTCGATACCAAGCAGCGCGAACGAATCTTTGCAAATATCGTGGATTTCTCGACGCAGCTCCAGCGGTCGCGCGTCACGCTTTACAGCGTCGATCCTCTGGGCGCCAGTGAATCGCTCTCCTTTGCGTCGCATTACCTGGATTTCGTCAAGGGCGTCAGCAAGCTCAACCAGGTGGACGTGGGGGATCTGGCGCTGCAGGTGATCGCCATCCAAAGCGGCGGCTTGGTTCTCGAGTTCAATAACGACGTCGCCAGCCTGCTGCAGGAAGCCCTTTCCAAGACGGTGCCCTATTACGAAATTTCTTTCATCTCGCCCGCAGCCGACCAGCAAAACGAATACCACCACCTGGAAATCAAGCTGGCAAAATCCGGCCTAACCGCCCGCACCCGCCAAGGCTATTACGCGCAACCTGCCGCCCGGCAATGGAGCGGCTTCGATTGATTCTTGGGTGTGAATCTTCCGCAAGAGAAAACCGGAGCCGGTCGGTCGATGGCCGGCTCCGTTCCTCAATTAGTGGTGCATGAAGGTGGATTGCGCGCCGTCGAGTTTGCCGTCGGCGCCGCTGGTTAGCGCGACGAATGTGGGATCGCTCTTCAGCGATGCGAACACGGCATCCACGCGCGCTTCCATCATTTCCTTGCTGCGCACTGATTCGTAGCGCTCGTATTCAAAGAAATGCCGCTTCAGCAGGGCGAGCGCTTTATCGCGCTGGCCGGCTTGCGCGTAGATGGCGGCCAGATTGTACGAAGCGGGCAAAACCGATTCATTTTCCCGCGCGATTTTCAGGGCTTCTTCGCCCTGTCCATTGGCCGCCATAAACGCTGCGGCAAAAATCAGGTTAAATGGATCGTCCGGCTCGAGCGTCAACGCTTTGTGTACGTAAAGATTCGTCTTGGCCGCGTCGCCTTCCGAATTCCAATAGACAGCCAAGTTGCGGTAAGCCAGCGCCAGCGGATAGGTGGCCACGGAAGCTTCCATCAGCCCCAGGCCCTTCTTGAAATCGCCTTCGTGAATGGTCATTTTCCCCAGGCCGTGCAGCGCCACTGCCCGCGAAAGCGGATCGGCAGGCATGGCCAGGATTTCGTCAAAAGTCGCCCGCGCCAAATCCCACTGCCCGGTTTCGTGGCGGTAGAGTTCTCCCAAATAGCGCAGCGGAACCGGATCGGCCGGATCGAGGCGATGCGCTTCGGAATAAAGCCGCTCGGCTTCCGTATATTTCGCGGCGTTTTCCGCTTTCAGCCCCGCGCGCATGGTGCGATCGATCTGCGCGCTTTTGGCATGATCGAAAACGGGCGCGTCAAAAATCTGCCCCACATCGGTGACGCCCAGTTTCTTCAGCGCTTTCGCCGCGTCCTTGGCGCGATTCGGAAACAAGCACTTCTGATCGAGAACCGCGCGGTATTCCTGAATGGCATTCTGATTGTCGCCGGATTTGGCTTTATTCTTGGCGTCTTCCATTTGCTCCTTGAGGGCGTTTTCGCGCTTTTTCATCTCGCTCTCAACGGCCTTTTCCACTTGATCGACTTTCAAAAACCCGTCTTTGTTCTCCACTTTGACGACTGGGGTTCCATCCGGAGTGGCAAGAACGGCAATCGGCAACTTGTCGCCGGACACCAGTTTCTGTCCCATGGGAGTTTCGGAATCCACCACGCCCATGGTGACGCACTGCGTGGCGAAAAGAGAAAGCGTGCGCGAATTCAGCAGACTCGATTTCTTCACTTCCTCGGGGCCGGTGGGCAGCCAATAGAGGATCAATCCCGATGTAACCGGCGGATCCGACGGGGTGATAAGCTTCCACGGCACGTGATAGACCTGCTCCGCCGGCGCGGGGCCGGAGCCCATTCCGCCCATGCCTCCGCCTCCACCGCCGCCGCACGTGGCCCAGCTTTGCGGGGCCGCAGCCAGCAATAGCAAAATCAAAACGATGGACATGAAGCGAGCGATGGGTGTTTGCATGCTCGGAATTGTAGCAGACGAAGCTTTCATGGATCCTCTCGATGTTCCAGAACGATTTAGATGAGTTCCTGCCGTCCTACGTTTCTAAACTGCGCCACAAGACGAATTCAACGCTTATGTGGCAGGCCGCTCTGGCCCGGGGGTGAAATGGTACACGTCTCCTGCATGCGATGCCGCCAGAGTACGATCAGTTGCTAACCATTGTGGGTAAGTAGCTCAGCCACTCCTGGCTGAGTGCCTTTGCTTTACCGCGGCACCAATCCTCCAGAACCCACGCGGGCAAGAGTGCGATCAACCGCTAACCATTGTGGGTAAGTAGCTCAGCCACTCCTGGCTGAGTGCCTTTGCTTTACCGCGGCGCCAATCCTCCAGAACCCACGCGGGCAAGAGTGCGATCAACCGCTAACCATTGTGGGTAAGTAGCTCAGCCACTCCTGGCTGAGTGCCTTTGCTTTACCGCGGCGCCAATCCTCCAGAACCCACGCAGGCAAGAGTGCCTGCGCTACCAAAACACTCTAGACAAAAATGTTGTATCTATGCAATGATCCATACATGAAGTCCAAGGAACCGTTACCCTTTACACCAATTTCAAACTCCACAATCGCCTCGAAGTCCTGCGCGCCGAACGAGGCTTGAGCCGCCAGGACCTGGCCGACGCGATCGGCGTCAATTACCAAACCATTGGCTACTTGGAGCGCGGCGATTACAACCCCAGCCTGGAAATCGTGGTGCGCTTGATGGAATTTTTCAAATTGCCGCTGAATGCAATTTATTCGCGCGAACCCTTCAAGCCGTTGAGCCAGGAAGTTTATGGCCCTGTGATCAAGGAACAGCCCGGGAAACGAGGTGAGAAGCGTGGATCGAATCGAAGCTCATAGGTCCTTTTACGCAACTTTGGTGACTGCCAATGCAGGGGTTCCGCGCGGCGAATCGCGCCTGGCCGCGGCGTTTGCAGCCACGCCGCGGGAACGCTTTGTGGGGCCGGGGCCATGGCGGGTGTTCACTTCCGCGGGCTATATCACTACGCCATCGGACGATCCGGCGTTTCTGTACCAAGACATTGTGATCGCTCTGATGGAAGCGGGACAAATCAACAATGGACAGCCCGCGTTGCACGCGTATTGCCTGGCGGCACTGAAGGTGAGGGAAGGAGAGGCAGTTGTTCACGTGGGAGCTGGAACGGGGTATTACACAGCCGTGCTGGCGAGACTTGTGGGGCCGGCTGGCTCGGTAACGGCGTATGAAATCGAAGAGAAATTGGCCAAGCAAGCGAAGGAGAACCTGGCGGAATTTGCGAATGTGACCGTGCATCCGCGATCGGGATGCGAAGCGCCTCTGCCGCTATGCGATGTGATTTATGTGAACGCGGGAGCGACAGCGCCACTGGATATTTGGCTCGATGCGCTGCGGCCGGGTGGGCGGCTGCTCTTCCCCTTGACGCCGTCGGAGGGACCGGGGGGAATGCTGCTGATCACGCGTGTAGCGAATGATGCGTTCGAGGCGCGAATGCTTTTACCGGTGATGTTCATCCCCTGCGTGGGAGCGCGGGACGAAGAGACGGCGAATAAATTGTCGGAAGCATTCAAGAAGGGCAACATGCGCGACGTGAAGTCGCTGCGACGAAAGTCGCCTCCGGACAAGACGTGCTGGTGCGCCGGCAAGAATTGGTGGCTCTCGACCGCTGCAAATGAAGCGTGAAGCGAGTGGGGACGGCCTTCAGGCTGTCCCGGACGTGATCTGTTCTCTCCCTGGAATGTTGTAGCCGCCAGTCAGATGGTCGTAATATCTCCCAGGACAAAATCAGAAAAGATGCCGCCCTAAAGGGCCGGCGCTACAGAACATTGCAATCATTCGAATTTTAAGGCGGCCTGGAATTATGCAGACAGCGGGCGCAGACAATATAGCCACAACAAATAAAATGGACCGCGGCGATTGGATTCTGCTTGGCGCGCTGACGCTGCTGGCGTTCGTGATTCACCTGGTCCTATACAAAGGCTACGGTTTTTTCCGCGACGAACTTTACTTCATCGCCTGCAGCCACCATCTGGCTTGGGGATACGTGGACCAGCCGCCCGGCATAGCGGTGGTTGCATGGGCTTCGCGGCGCCTGCTGGGCGATACGCTATTTGCCGTCCGCATTGTGCCGGTTCTGTTTGCCGCCGCGGAAATTTTCCTGGTGGGATTGACGGCCAAGGCGATGGGTGGAAAGCGGTTCGCAATTTTATTGGGATGCCTGGGAGTGCTGGCCGCGCCGCAATTTTTCGGCAGCTATTTGAACACAGACATGTTCATGGAATTCGGCTGGACGGCCTGCGCCTATATCGCGACGCTGATTCTGGCCGGAGGAAATCCGCGATTGTGGATTTGGTTTGGCGTGGTGGCGGGCCTGGCGATGCAGGGCAAGCACGCCATGGTGTTTTTCGGGTTCGCGTTCGTGGTGGCGTTGCTGCTCTCGCCGCAACGAAAAATGCTGCTCGGTGCCTGGCCCTATGCGGGCGGCTTGGCCGCTTTCCTTATCGTGCTGCCAAACTTAATCTGGGAATACCGGCATCACTGGGCAACTCTCGAACTGCTGCGAAACATCGCCAAGAGCGATAAGAATGTGGTGCTCGGGCCGTGGGCTTATTTCATGCGCAATGTGGATTATTTGTCTTCCTGGTCATTTCCCATTTGGTTTGGGGGAATTCTGTGGTGCCTGTTTGCGCCGCGCGGCAAACGATTCCGCGCGATCGGCTGGACGTGGGTGGTTGCCTTCGTCACGTTCGTGGCGCTGAAGGGAAAGGATTATTACCTCGCTCCGGTTTACCCGGCGCTTTTCGCGGCCGGTGCAGTGGCGATTGAATCGCTGCTCGAATGGCAGCCGCTGCAGCGTGCAAAGCTGAAGCAGGTGCTGGCGGCCACCATCGTCGTGGTCATCATGCTGCACGGAATTCTTTCCTGGCCGTTTGCGATGCCGATGATGCCGGTGGAACGATTTATCGCGTATGAAGAAGCGCTGCACGTGGTGCCGCACAAGACCGAGACGATGGAGTTAAGCCAGCTTCCTCAGCAGTACGCGGATATGTTTGGCTGGCCGGAAATGGCGGCGGCAGTGGCCAAGGTTTATTTCTCGCTGCCGCCCGAAGAACGCGCGAAATGCGGCATCTATGGCTCGAATTACGGCGATGCCGGCGCCATCGATTATTTCGGCAGGCAATACGGACTGCCGCACGCCATCAGCGGCCACCAGAATTACTGGCTGTGGGGACCCGCGCCTTACACCGGCGAGTGCCTGATCGTAATCAGCAGCAACCGCAAAGCCTGGGAGGAAATGTATTCCAGCGTGGAAGTGGCCGGAGAAACATACCAGCAATACGCGATTCCCTTCGAAAATCACAAACCCATCATGATCGTGCGCCAACCAAAATTTAGTTCGCTAGCCGAAATATGGCCGCAATTCAAATCCTGGATTTAGTTCTTTCGTGATCCCAATCTCTCTCTGCGTACTCTGCGTTCTCTGCGGTAAATCTTTTGCTTTTTTGTTTTTAATGAATTTGCCCCTACGAAGCCTTCTCCTCCGCATAAACCAAATAATCCGCGTAAGGCCCCTTGAAATCCTCCACGTGTCCTCCCGGCGCGAAATGCCAGATGCGCGTGGCCACTTCGTCGATCACATCGTGGTCGTGCGTCACCAGCAACACTGTTCCATGGTAGCGCTGCAACGCAATATTCAGCGCGTTGATCGATTCCAGGTCCAGGTGATTGGTCGGCTCATCCAGCACCAGGATATTCGGCTTCTGCAGCATCAGCTTGCAAAAAATCAGGCGCGCCGATTCGCCGCCGGAAAGCGCTTTGGTGGGCTTCAGCGCATCATCCCCGCTAAAAAGCATTTGCCCCAGCAATCCGCGCAGTTCCGATTGCGTCGCCGCGTAATCGAACTGGTTCAGCCAATCGATCGTCGTGGTTCCCTTGGTGATCGAGTCCGTGTGGTCCTGTGCGAAATAACCGACGCTGGCTTCATGGCCCCACACCACCGAGCCGCCATCCACGTGAAATTTTCGTTCGACGTCGTCGATATGTCCGGGCGCGTTGCGCAAAAGCGATTTCAGCAGCGTGGTCTTGCCCGCGCCGTTCCGCCCGATGAGCGCGATTTTTTCGCCGCGTGAAACGCTCGCGGTGAACGGGTGGATCACTTTCACGCCGTCATACGACTTGGCGATGCTCTTGACTTCGATGGGATGGCGGCCCGAGGGACGCTTCATTTCAAAGTGAATGTAGGGACGGGCGATATTGGAGCGCGCCAGTTCCGCTGTTTGCAGCCGCTCGACTTCCTTTTTGCGCGACGTAGCCTGAGCGGAGCGCGTGCCCGCGGAGAATCGCGCGATAAATTCATTCAATTGCGCGATTTTCTTTTCGCGCTGCGCATTTTCCGATTCGATTCTCGATCGGATGGAAGTTTTCGCCACCACCATGTCGTCGTAGCCGCCGTTGTACATGATCACGGTTTGGTAGTCGATATCCGCCGTGTACATGCACACGCTGTTCAAAAAATGACGGTCGTGCGAAATCACGATCAGCGCGCCTTCGTAATTGCACAAATAATGCTGCAGCCAGTGCACCGAATCAAGGTCCAGGTGGTTGGTGGGCTCGTCGAGCAACAGGGCCGGCGGATCGCCAAACAGCGCTTGCGCCAGCAGCACGCGAACTTTTTGGCCGCCTTGCAACTCCTTCATTTTTCGTTCGTGGAGTTCCACTTCCACTCCCAGACCATCGAGCAGCACGGCCGCGTCGGTTTCCGCGGTGTAGCCGCCCTCCTCGCCGACGATTCCTTCCAGTTCCCCCAGCCGCATGCCATCTTTATCCGTTAGCTGATCGTGAGGCTTGGCATAGAGGATTTCGCGTTCCTGCAGAGCTTTCCAAAGCGGAGCATTGCCCATGATCACGGTATCGATCACGCGAAACTCGTCGAACGCAAATTGATCCTGGCGCAGAATGCCGAGTTTTTTCGGACGGGTGACGGAGCCCATGGACGGCTCGATTTCACCCGTCAGGATTTTCATGAGCGTGGTTTTTCCCGCGCCGTTTGGCCCGGTAATGGCGTAGCGCCGCCCCGCCAGGAACGAGCACGAGACGTCGTCGAACAAAATTCTAGCGCCGAAGCGCATCGAGATGTTGTTTACGTAGATCAAGGGGACTTACATTGTAGCAATTATTTACCCAGCCTGCATGCCGAGTTACAGATGGGTGCTGTCCTAATCTTAGGTTGGTTAGGTTTTTAGGGGGTCGGAGCTTTCGCGACTCTTTGCGTCCCGCCGCATCTGATCGGGAAGCTTCGACATCAGCGTGTGCAAGAAAAGCTGGCTTTAGCCCCCATAGCTCCACACAGAAACGATTGTCACCACGCGAGGGTGAATCAACTTAGGACACCATCTGAAATTAATACTTATAAAAACCGTGGCCCGATTTACGTCCCAGCCATCCGGCGGCAACCAATTTCCGCAGCAACGGGCAAGCACGATATTTCGGATCGCCAAATCCCTTGTAGAGCACATCCAGAATATCCACGCAAACATCGAGTCCAATAAAATCGGCAAGCTCGAGCGGCCCCATGGGATGATTCATTCCCATCTTCATCACCGCGTCCACGGCTTCCGGCTTGGCCACTCCTTCCATCACGCAAAACGCCGCTTCGTTGATCAGAGGCATCAGCACGCGATTGGAAACGAATCCCGGAGCATCGTTCACCGCAACCGGCTTCTTTTCCAGTTTTTCGGCCAGCGACATGGTGAGGGAAAAAGTGTCGTCGCTGGTCTGCAGGCCGCGAATCACTTCCACCAGCACCATCACTGGCACCGGATTCATGAAGTGCATTCCGATAAAGCGGTCTGGGCGCGAAGTTTTTGCCGCCAGCGTGGTGATTGCGATGGAAGAAGTGTTACTCGCCAAAATCGCTTCGGGACGAAGAACAGCGTCGGCATCCTGCAAAACTTTCAATTTCAAATCGAGTTGCTCGGGAACCGCTTCCACCACAAAATCGGCAGCGGCCAGCGCTTTCACATCGGTGGATGGCTGAATCCGCGCGAGCGTGGCGGATTTATCGGAGTCCGTGATTTTATTTTTCTTTATTTCGCGATCCAGATTTTTCCAATCGTCTCCAGCGCGCGATCCAAAAACCGCTGCTCCACATCGCGCAGAATCACCGTGTAACCTGAGCGCGCAAACACATGAGCAATCCCATTTCCCATCGTTCCCGCGCCAAGCACGCCCACCGTTTTGATCTCACCGAGATTCATCACCGCTCCCTTTCACGAGAACGACATCTGCTTGCAATTTCGCGGTTTTTTCCAGAGGCAATCGAAGAGCTTCATACTCCGATAAACATCAAGAGTCCCGAAAGAAAGTGGGCTTCAGCCCCTGAACGCTATTTGTTGTGTCGTGCCGCTTGGTACAGCATCCAGAATTCAGCCGAATACGCTGTATATGGTCCTCGAGTCATGAGACCGAATCGGTGAGCCAACAGAGGCTGATGCGTATAATTAAGAGTGCATTACTGATCAGGGCTGACAGCCATCACTGCGAAAGACGAACAAGAAAAAACACAGCATTGGGCGCAAACTATGATCCAAGAAAAATTCGCGTGTTTGTACTCGCGAGGAGGGGATTGACTGATTTGAGCATGGCTCCGTGAGGCTCAGGAGCGTGAAGGATTCAGCCGATGCCAACTCGCAGGTCGCAATCGGAGCAGCCGGTGGAACCCGGACGATACTCGCGCTCTGCACCTTGAGGGCAAAACATCGGGGCGAGAAAGTTTACTACGATAAATGCAAGAACATCGGGTAACTAGCTCTTTTCTTCGGGTCAAGCCGCCTTGGAAGTATCCACTTTGTTCCACGGCCATAGCTCACCGAAAGAGGCCGGGCCTGATAATCAAGCTTCGACGCGGCGCTCGCCGCAGCGTGTTTTCTTTTAGCGGCCACAGTTGGTTAACTGCAGATTCAAACTCGAAGGCTACTCTCGACGCTGGCTGACGCAACACCTTCTCGGCTTCTTCGGGACTACCATAGGCATTCGACAACAGAGTTGTTGGGCCTGGGAGAAAGAGCATAGAAAAAGGGACTCCAGAGCAATTCGGTAGAACCAGGAACTGGATGGCGTGTTAAATAAATCGTATCCGGATGGCGCTCCACCGTCTGAAATGGAATTTCTGCATCCGCGAAAATCATCGCACAGCTGCGTGATGCACGTCGTGGATCTTCGACTCTGCCAAAATGGGCAAAAGGGATCGTTCTCCTGTATTGTGGTGAGGATCGCTCATTGATCAATAACGATAGCGTGCTATCAGCCGCGCTCGACGGCCAGCGCTACGGCGTTGCCGCCGCCCAGGCAGAGCGCGGCGATGCCGCGCTTCAGGTTGCGCCGCTGCATTTCGTAGAGCAGCGTGACCAGGATGCGCGCGCCGGACGCGCCGATGGGATGGCCGAGCGCCACGGCGCCGCCATTCACGTTCACTTTTTCGGGATCGAGCCGCAGCTCGCGCGTCACGGCGATCGCCGCCACGGCGAACGCTTCGTTCAGTTCGTAGAGGTCCACGTCGCTGTCGCGGTCCCAGCCGGTTTTCGCCAGCAGTTTTTCCACGGCTTCCACCGGCGCCATCATCACCCACTTCGGCTCGACGCCGCTGACCGCCTGCGCCACGATGCGCGCCATCGGCGTCTTGCCGAGTTGCTGCGGCGTGCGCGTTCGCTGGTCACGACCAGCGCGGCCGCGCCGTCGTTCGTGCCCGGCGCGTTGCCGGCCGTCACCGTGCCGTCTTTTTTGAACGCGGGCTTCAGCTTGGCAAGCGCTTCCAGCGAGGAATCTTCGCGCGGCGATTCGTCGCGCCTGATCACGACGGGCTCGCCCTTCTTCTGCGGCACTTCGATCGGCAAAATCTGTCGACTCGAAAAAGCACGACTTCATCGCGCGCACGGCTCTCTGGTGGCTTTCCACCGCGAACTGATCCTGCTCCTGCCGCGAAATCTCGTATTTTTCGGCGACAAGTTCGCCGGTCACGCCCATGTGGAAGTTTTCGTACGCGTCCCACAGCCCGTCGTGAATCATGGAATCGACGATTTCCGCGTTGCCCATGCGGTAGCCGGTGCGCGCGCCCGGTCAGCAGGTACGGGCAGTTGGACATCGACTCCATGCCGCCGGCGACGACGATTTCGCTTTCGCCCAGCATCACCGCCTGCGCCGCCAGCGCCACGGCTTTCAGTCCCGAGCCGCAAACTTTATTGATGGTCATCGCGGCGACGCGCGGATCGAGTCCCGCCGCCGAGCGCCGCCTGCCGCGCCGGATTCTGTCCCAGCCCCGCCTGCACCACGTTGCCCATGATCACTTCGTCCACCTGCTTCGCCTCAATGCCAGCGCGCCGCACCGCTTCCGCCACAACTTTCGCCCCAAGTCGGCGCCGAAAGCGAAGCCAGTCCGCCCTGGAATTTCCCAATCGGCGTGCGCACCGCGCTCAGGATCACGGGTTGTTCCATGATGGATTCTCCTTCGTTGTGAAAATTCTTTTGTGCGTTCGAATCTTTGCTGTTGAGTTCAGATCGCGACAACGATCAAAGCGGGCGCAGCAAGCAGCGCCCCGACCATGATGATCGCCTCGCATCGTCGAATTCCAACTTCAGTATAGGCGCGTGATTGAGTGTGGTCAATTTTCCGGAGGGGCACACAACCAGGAGTGGCTGTGCTACTGGAGGAATCTGCGATTCCTGGTGAAAAAGTGCGCGAATTTTCCGCGCGCATTGGGGCCTTGCAATTCGATGATATAGAGGCGATTAGAAATGCAATCCGTGTTGAATCCGCAGGGGTTAGGTCTGTTTCTAATCGTTTGCCACTGGCGATTAGAAAGTGCTGTTTTTGGGCTCGAAAAGTTGCCTGGAAGAGTTAGTGCCTGCGCGCGGAATGAATCGCGAGTTCGTTCGCGGTGAGCGGCGAAATAAAGTTACGGGAATTTCTGACGGAACAATTCTTGTGTCTGAATGGATGCCAGGTACTGCCGGTTGGCGGATGGTATCAAAGTATCTCATACCACTATTTACCACAACGATAACAGGAAGTCAAGAGATTTCGGGCCAGTCGTATCGAATTGATTTTGAGGAATTTACAATTCAAGAACCGCACCCTTAACGGCGAAGGGATGCGGCACCCACGGCAACTGCCCGCGATATTTTTAACTGGGTGGTATGGCTCTTTAGTTTTCTGTGACTCAAGCGTTTAATTCGAGGAGGTTCTCGGGGCCATCCGCCCAGTGTCACGGGGCGAAAAGCCCCAGTGACATAGTAGCTCGTCAATGCCCGAAGAATTGATCATCATTTTAGTCATTCTCATAGGGGCAATCTGGCTATTGGTGAAGATACTGCAGGGCATTGGAGCCGCCTTTGACCGCGTCGAAGAGCTACAGCCATGCGGCGGCAACAAGGAAACAAAATCGTCACGCGAAAGAGCGAGACAGCCTCCGTCAGTACGTTCAGCACCCTGATACCCGACGAACTCAACAGATTTGAGAAGAAGTTCGAGACCGCGCGAAATCGAGTTGAGCAGGCACAAGAGATCACAAACTGGGTCGCACGTCCGGCTGCTTGGAGAAAAGAGGAATTTCAGCCCCTCGCTCCTCCGCGCAAAAGTAGCCGCCACAGACAGATGTGCGTTGACGATATCGAGGCCATACTCAGACCAAATTCGGGCTCTTCAACATGGTCGGCGAAGGAATCAGAAATCACAAGCCGCCAATGCAGATATCCAGCTGGGCCTCCGATCGCCAAACCTGACAAGTTCACTGCGTTTCCGATTTTGAGCCTCGATATGAAAAACGGCCGTTTTCGAAATCGATGCAGCACACATCAGCGAAAAGGAAGTGGTCCGATATTTTTCGGACGAGCAAGTCAGAGTTCTCGACTACAACAATCGGCGTGCCGATCTGATCGCAAAAACTGCTAGCTTGAACTCGGCCATTGAAGCATGGAATAGGCAGAGCCGGATCTCTTGGGAGAGCTACGTCGCAGAGTCCAAGCAAATGGAAGAGGCGGAACTACTCGCTTTCCAACGCGCTTCGGACGTCTACACGAAGTCGTGCAGAGAGGAAAGGAGTTATTTTAAGCGCCTGCTCGAAGGCTACCAAAAGGGAGAGAAGCAGAGTGTGCTCGAACGGCTCGACTATGTTCTCGACAAAGTCAACTTCCCGACTCAGTTCCTCACACCTGGGACATTGATTTTGATGAAGAGCAGCAAATCGCAGTAATAGAAATCGGACTACCCGATGTGGTTCATCAAGCGCCCTTGAAAACCGTCATCCTGAAATCCGGTGCAGTTAAAAAACCCCTGAATCAGACTGAAAGAAAGGAAATCATTCCGAAGATTCACCCGGCAATTCTGCTGAGGACCGCGTACGAAGTCTTTCGAAACGATACTGACGGCATAATTGCCCTCCTCGTTGTGAATGGTTGGGTCAAATTCGACGATCCTGCTACGGGGACTAAGACAAAGGCTTACACAGCATCTCTTATGGTCCGGAAGATCAGATCATAACCTTGAATCTCACCAAAATCGATCCTTTAGTGGCGTTTGACAATCTGCATGGCAAGTCTGCCGGAAAATTGATCGAGATTATCCCGATAGAGCCGGTGCTTTCCCTGAATCGCAAGGACTCTCGATTTGTGAATGCGAAAGAAGTCTTGAGGGGCTTAGGACCACAGACAAATCTCGCAGCAATGGACTGGCAGGATTTTGAGCACCTGATACGGGAGCTGTTTGAGAAGGAGTTTTCCGGCAGAGGAGCTGAGGTCAAGATAACGCAAGCAAGCCGGGATAGGGGTGTGGATGCGGTCGTATTTGACCCGGACCCGATCCACGGAGGGAAATACGTCATTCAAGCGAAGCGTTACACGAATACAGTGGACGTAAGTTCGGTCAGGGACCTCTGTGCCGTAGTTAAGAAAGAGGGAGCATCGAGGGGTATTCTCGTGACGACGAGTACGTACGGCGCCGATGCATATGCGTTCGCCAACAACGAACCGATCACTCTATTAAATGGTGCGGAGCTTCTCGGGCTCTTGAAAAAGCATGGTTATACCTTCAGGATCAACCTTCAAGAAGCGCGTCGCTCGATTTGACCTGCATCCGGTGGGCCGAGATCCTCGACACTTTGGAATCTGAAGAAGCGGAATGGCGTGTGGAATAGGCATGACGCGACGTGGAGCTTTGGCTGCCGCATCCCTTCGTCGTTAGGGGTGCTGTGTTTGATTTCTGCTGTTTGATTGGTTATGGAATCAAAACCAGAATCAAAAGCTGGGCGCCCCGATCAAATTCATCGGGGTGCAAAAATCGCACAGCCCTTCGTGCCTCAGGATAAACAAGCAGCGCCCCTACGAGTGCAACAGCGAGGCCCACACCGGTTTGCGGAATCGGCGGCGTTACTTAAGCCATTCCGGGGTTGGGGGTTCGGGAGTTTGCTCATCGCGTGGCTTGGCGTTGGGATTGTTGTGATCGTGGTCCCAGCGGAGTGGATTTTCTTGGATGTAGCGGCGGACGGCGTCCAAGTCTTCGCCTTGGCGGATTACGTGCTCGAAATAATTGCGCTGCCATACCGGCTGCGCGAATTTGTTGCTGAGGCGATTTACTTCGATTGCGGAGAGGGACTTAAGGGCCCGGATAATCTTGCCGAGGGACGGTGGGCTGTTTGTAGGGGCGCTGCTTGCTGCGCCCGCGGTTTTTTGTGGCGTTGGAAACAACGCAAGAATCGCGTGGACGTGATTCGGCATCACGATAAAAGAGTCGAGTTGCATTGTGGGGAAACGATTCGGTAGGCCCAGCCAGGTTTCTTGCACCGCGTGATTGGCGGGATTATGGAATCATTTTGCCGTTGCGGATTTCTCCGAATAGGGATTTATGGGCATGCGTGCAGATCGTGACGAAGTAGAGACCGGGTTCAGAATAGTCGTAGCCGCGAAGGCGTAAAGAGGAGCGATTGGGTAAGATTGGACGGGACATCCGGCAATTGTGCGCCTGTTTGGGCGCGCGGAAAAGAGCGGGCGCAGCAAGCAGCGCCCCTACAAACGGAAAGGCCGGGCGCCCCGATCAAACGCCCCGACAAAGAGGCGTCGGGATGCAAACTACGCACATCGGGGTGCAGAAACCGCACGGCCCTTCGTAGCTCAGGGCAAGTCCCGATAAAATTCATCGGGGTGCCAAAATCGCACAACCAGCGCCCCCAACAGATCTGGCGCATGGCCCCACCCTCTGCTGGTGCAGAGGGTGGGGGGCGCGCACGACGATTGACGTTTTACTTGGCGGGGGGAGCGTGGAACACCAGGGAACGCGCCATTTGGGTGCGCGCGGCGTCTGGTTCGATTAGGCTGTAGAATAGATTGTTGATTGCGTCTTGCTCTTCCTGGGTGCGGCGTGCGCGATCGGCGATGAATGTGTCGCGCAGCTTATCCATGGAGGAGAGGGAGTTCATGTCCGCCCAGATGAAATGGGTGAAGCCGCCTTCGGTTTTCACTTCTTCGACGGTGAAGCCGTAGGCGCGAAGCACGCCGTCGGCGACCAGTTTGTCGAAGACTGGCTTGTTGTATTTTTCCCAGGCTTTGCGGTAGTCGCCGCCTTTGCCGGGCTTTACCTTGACGAAGCTATACCGGGTATAGGGCAGGCCTTGCGAAGCAGCAGCAGGAGATTCATTGGAAATCAGGTCGCGAGTGATGTAGTCGTGAGTCTTGCTCAGGTCGGCGATGGAGCGCAATTTGTCCATCGGCGACATCGCGGCGGGGGCGGCTTTTTTGCCGACAGGCATGGCGGAATCGCTGGAGCTCATTTTTGCGATTTGCCCGTGCATGGCGTTTTCCACTTTCTCGACGCCGGACCAATCGTTGACCACATACCACACCCAAATGTTACCGTCGCCGGGAACGCGAAGCATGGTTTGCTGCACTCCCCAGGCCAGAACGACTCCGTCGGCCATGAGTTTGTCGCGCACGGGCTGGCCGACTGTTTTCACCAGGTCCATGAAATCGTCTTCTTTGCCGGGAGTGATGGTATAGACGGACCAATAGGTGAGGACCTGAGGTTGCGATTGCTGAGCAGAACTGGAAATACAACAGAACAGTACCGCGGCCAAACAGAACAACATTTGCTTCTTCATTTTCAATTCTCTCCTTGAGGTGGTATGGGCCTGCGCCAGGATGAATTTCAGAATGCACGTGGACACGAAGCACCGGCGTTGCGGCAGGCGCTCAACGTCTTTACTTCAATAGGGCCGAATTAAACGTGAGAGGGGATGCTTATAGCATTGGAATCAAAGCGAGTCAATGAAATCGGCCATGCGCACGCGTGACGGCGAAGGCTCGACGCGGCGCCCGGGACTACTGCTGGCAGCGCTTTTACCCGAGAGGAAAGTTTCTCTATCTCAATGACCCAATATTTGCTTCGAGAAGATTCTGGTGGCCACCAGTCCTATTGAGTCTGCGTGGCAACTGGGTTTTGCTCGTTTCCAGGCTTGGGAGCATTTGGCTGTGTGGTTGAAACTAAAGATGCCACCCTCCCGACAGAATTCGTCGGGCGAGGAAGGGTGGCGCTACACAACCTCCCCTACTCGGCGTTGCCACACAGATCCTATTGGGCAACTTCACATCGTCAGAACGACGCGGAACTGTGCGTTGCCGCTCATCATGCGCGCGTAGGCTTCGGCCGCTTTTTCGAGCGGATAGGTTTCAATCATGGGACGCACGCCGCTTAGTTCGGCGAAGCGCAGCGTGTCCTCGGAATCGGCTGGTGTTCCGGCGGCCCAGCCTTGAATAGTTCGACTTCCCGTAATGAGCTGTATCGGTGTGACCTCAATGGGATCAAACGTCGCACCGATTACCATGAACCTGCCGTTCGGCCCCAGACCGTCAATCAGCTCGGACATCGCTTTCGAGCTTGGGGCTGTGCCCAGAATTACCTGTGCGCCGCCCAGTTTTTGCAATTCCTCTGCTGCGTTCGTCGATTTGCTGTCGATGTAGACGCTCGCTCCGAGTTTCTTTGCGAGCGCCGCGTTTTCGGAGCCGCGCCCGATCGCCGCGACCTTATATCCGAACTTGTTGGCGAATTGAATTCCGAGGTGACCCAGACCGCCGATCCCCTGCACGGCAACCAGGTCGCCGGGCATCGCGCCGCTGTGGCGCAGCGCGTTGAAGGTGGTGATTCCGGCGCAGAGCAGCGGAGCCGCTTCCACGTCGCTTAGACTTTCCGGTATCGCAGCCAGAGCCTCGACCGGAGCCAGCATGTATTGCTGGTATCCGCCGTCATAGCTGATGCCGGGAATTTTCAGGTTGCGGCAATTGCGAAAATCTCCGCGCCGGCACTGCGGACATGTGTTGTCCTGGCCGCCGTGCCAGCCGACGCCGACGCGCTGTCCTTTTGTCCACGCGGAAACACCGGCGCCCACTTCATCGATGATGCCGGCGACTTCGTGTCCGGGAACTCGGGGATACTCGATGCCGGGCCACGCGCCTTCTTTGGTAAGCACGTCACTGTGGCAAACGCCACAGGCCTGCACCTTGATGCGCACTTGACCCGCACCTGGATTAGGAATCTCGCGCTCGACGATCTCGAAATCGGCTCCCGGCTTGGGGACCTGCGCCGCCTTCATTGGAGCTACTGCGACTTTTGAAGTTGCCATGATGCCTCCTATGGATTTTCAGCATCGCTCCTTGCATAATGCCACCGTAGGTTCCCCTGTCAAGTAACACGCGGGCTTAGAAAGAGATTGGGCTCGAATTACTATTCATATTGTCCGTCAAGCTAAAATTATCGTGGCGAATGGTGGAGGCTTGAAGCGAGGTGAAGATTTCGGGTGGCGCATCCGTTCTTGGTTAGGGGAGCGGGGGTTAACTCGTGACAATTGATTCTGGAGTGAGCAGCAAAATTAAAGAGCGGGCGCAGCCCTTCGTGCCTCAGGGTAAACAAGCAGCGCCTCTACGAAACCAATGCGCGAATTTGCTCGGCGATTAAATCGGAATAAATTCTGGTGGCTGATGGCTGCGGTTTTGGTGTGTGTTGTGCGTTGCGGGGCGCAACAGATTGCGTCGATCGATCTTAGCCTTCCGGCTGATTCGAAGGCTTTGGACGATCATTATAGGAAGCTGGCGGAAACGAACGGATGCAGGGAACTCCCGTTTGGGCGCGTCTCCGACGGCATAGATTATGCACCCGGATTCGCAACCGCAAAGGATTGAATTAGAAATTCTCAAATTGAGCGACACGAAACCGGGCGTAGCCAGGAACTGACCGCCGAGGTAAGACTGATCAACAAGAGCAATGGCGCAATTCTGATTCCCTGGAGCACCGACATCCGCGTAACCACAAATGGAGATGACCCGAAAACAGAGGCCTGGGACATGGGAAGCTTTCAAGTCCTGCTAAAAAATGGGCGAAGCCGCGAGATTCCTTTGAACAATTTGAGCCCGCCACTCTACGGAGCGAAATATTCTCGAGGCAGCATGCTCTCGATCCAGCCAGGCGAATGGGTCACGGCCACGATCAGAATTGAGCTTTTGGTCTCAAAGAATGGGGAATGGGATCAATTGCGCGAAGGAAAATCGCAGCTGTCGGTTGAATGGAAACAGACTGGAAGAACTCATGAAATCCACGACTGCACGATGTGGTCCGGTTTTTTTCCTTACCGAGATTATTACTCGCAGCAAAAACTTCCGATGGTTATCGACGTCACTCGAACCTCACCCGGCAAATAGTGGGGTACAAAATCCCCACCCTTCCCGATGGAGCTCGGGAAGAATGGGGCACCTTCGGAGTCCAGAGAAATCAGGAAAGCGGGCGCGGGGAATCGAAGGCGGATTTTTCGCGGATTAGGAACCAGATGATCAGGGCGGAGAAGAGAGCGCCGAAAATTGCGCCGAACCAGAGGCCGAACTGCGCGGATTGGGTGGTCCACGCGGCCTGAGCGGAAGAAGTGCTTCCTCCGGGAGCGATTGAGTCCATCACGGATTGCATGCGGGCCATGCTGCCGGGCCAGAAGGCCATGGTGATACTGTTGACGGCGCCCCAAACGAAATAAGCGATCGCCAGCGGGCGGCTGATCGGCTTCAGCTCCAGGATTCCGTAACCGAGCGCGGCAACCACGATGGCGGACACCAGGTAGAAAAACATCGCCGGGCGGCCGGTGAGGCTCCATCCCAGGACGAGAGCGGGAAAACGCATGAACGGAATCGCCGGCAGCATCAGAAATCCCACGGCGATCATGTACCAGCCGATGATGCTGAGGCTGATGGGACGGCGGGAAGCGATTGCCGGAGGCGGGGGCGGAAGCGGGAGTCGATCTGTGTCGATGTCGATTACACCTCCGCAGGGATGCGGCGGGAACACGGACGGCGGCTGCGGCGCTGGAATAAACTGGGCTTTCACCCGCGGGCGAGTGAAGAAAATCAGCCACCACACGCCGATCGCGATGGGAACCAAGTAAAACGCCGCCATGAAAAAACGGATGGATTTTGTAAACTCCGCGGGCGAAAACTCGCCGTTTCGTGGAAACTGCCCAGCCGGAGGCGGCGGCAGAGGCATCACCAGGACCAGCACAATTACAAGAGCGGCAAAGCCAACCAGGATCGCGCTGTATGCGAGAGTCGAGATGCGCGCCCAGTTGCGCAGACGGAGCAGTCCGACCGCGGAAGAAATTCCCCAAGCGCCGAAACCGAACGACATTGCCGCCGCGAAAAACATTCCAAACTTCATGAATCCGGGTGGCATCGCGGAGCCGGCAGGCGCGGGCATGGGAATGGAGGTGATCGAAATTTGGAACAGGCCGAGCAGAATGCTGAGCCCGCTGCCGATCAGCGCGACGATCGCGGCCGCTCGAATTCCCGGAGATGCTTTTGGCGAAGTGTTCATCAGTTGGCTGCGAAAAAAACTTACGCCGTTAAAGTATAGCTCACCGGCGCGGAAAGCAATCGCCGACTGAGTGGCAGAATGGGTGTCGCGCCAGGCCGGAAACTAGTTCCTGGCTTTCCGCGACGGCGTAAATCGGCTAGTATGAGGGCAAGGCGAATACCAGGCGAACAGAAGCGGGTGGCTGCGTTTTTGGCGCGGGTTTCGATCGGGTTCCCGCCGGATTGCGCTGCGACGTTTGTGGGTTCGCGTGTTGAGATTTTCTCGGTAATTTTGGGAGTAAACGGCAATGGCGCCGGAAATTGAACTGAATGCGGAGCAGCGGGCGGCCGTCGAGCACGGCCTGGGTCCGCTGCTGGTGGTGGCCGGCGCGGGGACGGGAAAAACGCGCGTGATCACCGAGCGAATTAAATATTTATTGGAATCCGATCCGGAGCTGCTCGGCGGAAATATTCTGGGACTTACGTTCACGAATAAAGCCGCGGGGGAAATGAAACACCGCGTGGTGAAAGCGGTGGGCGAACGCGCCAAAGACGTGTGGATCAGCACATTCCATGCGTTCTGTTTCGACCGCGTGCTGCGCGAAGCGTTTCCGGATTCGCAGGTGCTGGATGAAATCGATCACTGGATTTTGCTGCGGCGGCATCTGAAGGAAATCGGATTGGAACATTACAAGCGGCTGGCGGAGCCGGGGCAATATCTTGACCGACTTCGTGAAATTTTTTTCGCGTTGCCAGGACGAACTGGTCACTTCGCCGGATTACGAGAAGTATGTTGCGGCGCTGCGCAAAAAATACGAACAGGAGAAAAAGGGACTGGATGCCGACGCGCGCGCGCTGCGCGAAGAGGAAATCGCGCGGCAGGAGGAAGTGGCGCGCGCGTACCGGGTGAGCGAACGATTGCTGCAGCGAGCGGAACGTGGTGACGTTTGGCTCGCAAATTCTGCAAGCGGTGGAACTGTTGCGGAAAAACCCAGAAATGCTGGAGCGAATCCGCGAGCAATTTAAATACATTCTGGTGGATGAATTTCAGGATACGAATATCGCGCAACTGGAATTGCTGTGGCTGCTGGCGGGCGGGCACCGCAACATCGTGGCGGTGGGCGATGACGACCAGGCGATTTACCGGTTTCGCGGCGCTTCGTTCGGCAGCTTCACGATTTTTCTGGAGAAGTTCTGCGGGGTGGACGCGCGATCGCTGGCGGCTAAACGTCCGATTCTTTCGCTGCTAACGAATTACCGCTCGACGCCGGCGCATTTTGCGCGTGGCGGGGCAAGTGATCGCGCAAAACGAAAAATCGCCGCTGCTGCCCGCGAAATTATTGAAAACCGGCAACGCGGAAGGAGAAAAAATCCGCATCGTGGAATTCGGAACGCCGGAGGAAGAAGCGCACTGGGTGGCGTCGGAAATGGAACGCCTGCAAGGGCCGGGACATCCGTGGCGGAATTTTGCGGTGCTTTACCGGAAGCACAACCATCGCAACCGGCTGGTGGACGCGCTGCGGCAGCGGCGAATTCCGTTCGTCATCAAAAAACTTTCGATTCTATCGAGCACATTGATTCGCGATTTGATCGCGTACCTGCGGCTGATCGCGGCGTCCACGGACAACGTTTCCTGCGCGCGCGTGCTGGCGATTCCTTACTGGGGATTCGCGCCGCAGGATCTGGCGCGGCTGGCCGAGCGCTCGTCCAAAGCCAAGGGAATCGCGCTGTGGGACACGCTGGAATCGCAGCAAACTGACCCGGCGTTCACGAAGGGCGCGATGCGCGCGGCTGACCTGGTTTCGTTCATCAAGAGGCTGCGCGGAATTTCGCGGCGCGCCAACGCAACCACGCTGCTGGAAGAATTGATTGAAGGAATCGGATTGAAGCTTCTGGAATCCGATGCCGACCGGCTGGCGCTGGAAGCGTTCGTCAAGTTCGTGCGCGAGTGGGAAAAGAAGAGCGAAGAAACGAAGCTGCGGGATTTTGTGGAGTACCTGGAATATTTCGAGGAAGCGGGCGGGCAAATCTGCCTGGACGATGAGCCGGCGGACGACGCGGTTCAATTGATGACGGTACACGCCGCGAAAGGGCTGGAATTTCCGCATGTATTCGTGCTGCAAATGGCCAAGGGAGAATTTCCAGCCAGGCCGCAAAGCCCGGTGCTGGAATTTCCCGCGGAGCTGATGAAGGAGGAAAAACCGCAGGGAGATTTCCGGATTCAGGAGGAACGGCGGCTTTTTTACGTGGCGCTGACGCGCGCGCGGCGGCAATTGACGCTTTCGCTGGTGGTGAACAAGCGCAAAAAGCCTTCGCCGTTTTTGGACGACATCCTGATGGATCCGAAGATCCAGCGGGCCGACGCGCTGCAGCTTTCGCCGAAAGTGAAGTTGCCAGCGGCGCTGGAGGCAGCGGGGTCGCCGGCGGCGGATGCGGCAAAGCCGCAACTTTTCGATTCCGCGGAAACAAATATTCGCGCGTATTCGCGGGTGGCGCTGTGGGCCAAGGCCTATTACCCGCCCGCGCTCGAGCCGCTGCAACTCAGCGCGTCGTCGATCGATACCTACGAATCGTGCCCGATGAAATATTTGTTTCGAAATGCCTGGGGAGTGCGCGGCGGGGCGCAGGGCACAATGACGTTTGGCAGCGTGATGCACTCGACGGTGCGGGAATTTCTGCAGGACTTGAAAAAGCACCGCAAGATCACGTTTGAAGACGTCTCGGCAATTTACGACCGCGAGTGGTTCGATTCCGGATTTCGCGACGAGTATCAGGAAGAGGAATATAAGAAAGAAGGGCGGAAACAGCTGGAAAGCTTTTACAAGACGGCGGTGGCCGCGCCGCCGGACGTGATCGCGGTGGAAAAGAATTTCGAATTGCCGCTCGAGCCGAACATCGTGGTGACCGGGCGAATCGACCAGATCAACCGGATCGACGGAGATTCGGTGGAAGTGGTGGACTACAAAACCGGAAAACCGAAGGATGAGAAAGCCGCGAAGAATAGTTTGCAGCTCAGCATTTATGCGATGGCGGCGCGCGATGTGCTCGATCTGGATCCCGAGCGGCTGGTTTTTTACAACCTGACGACGAACCAGGCAGTGACGACTACGCGCGACGCGAAGTCGCTCGACAAGGCCCGCGAAAAAGTTGCCGAGGTGGCCGACCGGATTCGCGCCAAGGATTTTCCGGCCAATGCGGGGTTCCTGTGCCGCTATTGCGATTACCGGCCGCTGTGCCCGGCGCACGAGCAGTTGGTTTCGATTCGCGTGGCAAGGGAATAAGCGCGGATTGCGCAGGAACCGGGTTGGGTTTTGTGGAATTGCGCCCCGGATGGGTCATAGAGAAATTCCCCACTTCTCAAGTATTTGTGAGCGACTCCGGATTCCTCGCCCACAAAACGGGCTCGGAATGACCCCTAAGTGCATTTTTCCGCAAGCTGTTTAGCAGCGCCTCCGCTTTTCGAAGCGCGTGGGCTTTAAAAACGAAACGGGGCGTTTCGACGAATCGAAACGCCCCGCTTCAAACTTCGCGCATGCCAACCTTGAAGCTAAACTCCCCTCCGTGCCGCAGCGTGTTCTAAAAAGGGCCGCGCACGGTTCTCTCTTTGTACGGGCGCGAAACGCCGGTGTCAAGTGGAAAACTTTTTTTGCGCGAGGAGGATGGTGATTGATTTTTTCTGTTTGGGTGGCGGAGCGAGATTCCAAGTTCGGAATACGCGGAGATCAACTGCGCGAGGGCGCGGCTGAAGCCGGCCCCTACAGTTCGTGATTGGGCGGCTTTCGAAGATGGGTTCAGCGTATTTGGCTGCGAGGTCGCGGCTGAACAGCCTGCGAAAAAAACTCGGCTGGCGGAGAGTTCGGAAATACTTTGTCACGGATCGTTATTCATTCCACGAGGCTCAGAAATACAGAGAGATTCTTCGCTTCGCTCAGAATGATAGCGTTGAGGCGAATTGAGCAAACAGTGAAGCCGGCGCGTACATGGGCCGCTGCGCGGGTTAGTGAGGCGCGCCGGAATAGTAGCCTTGGCGGGCGATTAGAGACAGACCCGGGCGGCGGACGCGGACTTCGATCGAGTGGAAATCCTTGGATTTATTGGGCGCAGTGGGAGTGAAGGCGATCGTGTACTGATTGCGGGCCTGCTCGGCGAGGGCGGAGTAAAGGCGCTCGAGGCTTGTGGCGTTCGAGGCGTAATAATAATCGCCGCCCGTGGCTTCCGCGTATTTTTTGAGCGGGCCGCTGCCCTCCCTCAGGATTTTGTTGCCGACGGCGATGGCATAGACGGCGATATCGGCGGCCAGCAAATTCTCGAGGACGCGATCGGTGCTCATGGTATTGCGGTGGGAATTGGTGCCGTCGGAAACCAGGAAAATAATCTTGCGGCGGTCGCGTCCGCGATCACGGAGCATCTGGCTGGCGGCGTACATGGCATCGTCCAGCCGAGCATTGTTCGCTTGCGGAGCCTTGTCGTTGATCTGCGGCACACCGGGAGAAATCTGCTGGTTGTTAATTTTGGGAGCGGGGCTGGTGGCGGGCGAATTGGATCCTGGGAATGCCGATTCCAGACGAAGGCGCTTGAGCTGGGTGAAGAGCTGGTCGTTGTCCTTTGTGAATTCCAGCAAGGTCTGGGAGAATTGGTCGTAGGTCATCAGCGCGGCTTCATCGGCGGTGCTGAAACTGGCGGCAATCGCTTTCAAGCTGTTCTGTACCTGCTCCGAGGATTTCAACGGCATGTTATTGTCGATCAGGATGACGGCGGAGAGCGGATAGGCCTCGGCGGAGAAAAGAGAAATCCGCTGTTCCTTGCCGTCCTCGAAAATGCGGAATTCGTCGCGTTTCAAATCGGGGACGAGGGTGCCGTTGCCGTCCTTGACGGAAACCGGAACGACGACCAGCGAAGTATCCACCTTGATGCGAGCCGGAACGTCGGATTGCGGATAAGCGGCTGGGAGCAAGAGAAGAGAAATGATTGCCAGCGTGAGAATCTTTCGGATGTTGGTGTGCAAGCGTTCTCCCTTATATTTGCCAGCGTGAAATTGGGACTCGCGGGTAACGGAGGGCAGCCGCCCCTTTGCGACGTCCGGCGCGAAAAACATCCCGCACCTGTTAAGATGCATCGTACCGAGTGAAAGTTTTGCCACGGGGGATTATACAATGCGATTCGCTGAACGCCGCACCACTCTAATTTCGGCCCTGCTGGGCGGCGCGATCCTTTTCGCCGCCGTGGCGCCGCTGCACCGCGCCTCGGCGCAAAATCCTCCGAGCCCGGAAGGCCAGCCGCAGCAGCAGGGAAAAATCCAGGTAAACGTATCGCTGGTGAATATGTTCGCGACGGTGCGCGACAGCCATCGCGCGATCGTGGGCGATTTGACGAAAGACGATTTTAAGATCTTCGAAGACGATCAATTGCAGCAGCTCTCATTTTTCGGGAAAGAAGTGACCATGCCGATTACGCTGGGGCTGATGGTGGATACCAGCGGCAGCCAGCAAAATCTGCTGGGCCTGGAACAGGTGGCCGCCACACGCTTTTTCCAAAAAGTAATGCGCAAAGGCGATGAGGCAATGGTGCTGGATTTCGATACAGACGTGAATCTGCTGGCGGATTTTACCGAGGACCTGGATGCGCTGGATCGCGCTGTGGAACGGACCCAGATCAATTCGCCGATCGGCATGGGCCCCATGTCGCGAGACAATGTGCGCAGCACGGCCATGTACGATGCGATCTATGTGGCCTGCAACGAACAATTGGCCGGACAGGCGGGGCGAAAAGCCTTGATCCTGATGACCGACGCGATGGATGAAGGCAGCAAGGTGGGAATCAAGGATGCTATTGAAGCCGCGCAACGGGCTGACACGGTGGTCCATTTCATTTTGATCGCGGAACCGGGCGCCTATGGGATGCTGGGATATAACGGCGGAAGCGTGGCCAAAAAGATCGCCGAGGAAACCGGCGGGCGCGTGATTGACGCCAACGGCGGCAAAAGATTGGATGAAGCGTTCGATCAAATTTCAGAGGAACTTCGCAGCCAGTATGTGCTGGGATACTACCCAACCAATCCGGCGCACGATGGCACGTTCCGAAAGATTCGAGTGGAAACCACCAAGACGGGATTGAAAGTTCTGGCGCGGCACGGGTATTACGCGCCGAAACGATAGAGGTTTGGGCCGCTGTCGCGCGGCTACTTAGGACTTGCGTCTAACTCTTGAATTTACGCGCACAGCCAGGAGTGGCTGTGCTACTACTAAATCATTTCAGATAAATGCCACCGCTGATCGCGCCTCCCAGATCTCCTATTTTGCCGCCTTCTCTTTTGCCTCCGGTGATATCGCGGGAGCCTTTCGGCTCGCCATGGCAGGAGAGGCAGGATGAGTCATAATATTCGGGGATCAGCACACGGTACGCTTTTTTGCCGTTGAGTGGGGCTTCTTGCTCCACAAATTCGCCTCTCTTAAATCCCGGCGCCTGAAATTTGGTTGTGATCACTTCGTTCTCCCAAGCATCCGGGAAATTCGGGTGGTGGCGCACCAATTCCGCCGGCGCCGTAAGCTTCAAGTAGCCAAGCCCTCCCACTTTGCGGCTGAAACGTTCCGCCACTTGATACGCAAAAACGGCCGGCAGGAATCCCTTAAAACCGCGACTGGGATCGTTAATCAAGGGCTGTGCATCGTCCATCACTTCCTGCATGGCGTCCACTTCAGCCTGAAGCATTTGTCCTTCCGCGGAGGTGGGATCAAGCACCGGAACCGGGTGGCCGGTTTGTTCGACATATTTCGCCTTGGCCAACTCGATCAGCTTCTGACCCGTTAGTTGCTTGCCGGATTTCGGTTCGTTGATCAAGGCCTGTTGGTCGGAAATCACCTGCCGGGCGGAACGCAGAAATCCCGTCAAATGGAGCAATACCGTATGATCGATCTCATCCTCGCTGGCTGCTTCCTCCGGCATCACCTGCTGCAGCAAATCGGGCTTCACGGAGATTGCCCCGCTGAAGGGGCGGTTGTGCGAGGCGATCAGCACGATGGACACGGCCACGCCGATGGCGAAGATCCCCATGGCCAGGCCGGCTGCGCCGCGATTATCGCTGTGCACCATGCCGATGGCGGTGAGTGTGCAAAGAGCCTGCAGCAAAAGCGCCGTCCACTTCACCCAGTTCACGCCCGACCGGCTGACGATGATCCGCTGGCGGCGCGCGTCGATCGCGTTTTCGAGCGCGGTCACGATCTCGCGCTGCGCGGTGGTCTGTCCTTCGCTGTGGGGCGCAAGGCTCAGAATCAATTCCATCTCCTCCGCAAGAGCGAGCGGAGTGACCCGGAGCGATGCGGATTGCTTGGCCATCATCGGCCATTCGTAGGAGACAGCTTCCTGAATTTGGCGGCGCGTCAGATCGCGCAACCGGGCTTCCGGTTCCCCCGGAAAACTGGCGGCTAGAAATACAACCGAGCTCAGCGAGCTGGCCTCGCGGTTGACGGCGGCCTTGGCGCGATCCACGTCGCTCCAAACCTGCGCGGCAATAAACGCGACAAACAGTCCGAAGATGATCCCCAGCGGCGGCAGCATTCCGGCCGACACGCCTTTGAAGGCGCGCGTGCGCTCGCCGGTCGCAAAACCCATGATGATGGCGAAGAGTCCCCAGGTGGCCAGGAACGTAAGCGCGAATATCAGCAAAGTCATCCAGCCAAGTGGAAGGTTTTGGATCCATTCGCTCATCTTTAGCTCCTAGGCCATATTTCCGTTTTTGATTTTGGTACGAACCGGAAGATTGGATCGCCTGCCCGCCGCCTTCAAAACGCAGATGTGAGCTCGGTGAACGCGAGAACAGAAGCCCCGAATATCTTTTACACCCGGATCAGCGAGATTCAAACGGGAAATCCAGGCAGTGTCCTAATTCGACCTTTCACCTCGTCGCGGCGCTGCCCGAGGGTGAAGCCTCAGGGGCTAAAGCCCCTGTTTACAATGTCTTCAAATGTCGGAGCTGAAGCTCCGACCCCCTAAAAACTGAGCCGATTTCAATTTAGGACAGCACCAAAATCCGAGATTACTCTCTGATGTGGTCCATACTTATTTGATGAACATGGATTGAAGAGAAAAATACCTTACGCTCACTTGTCCGAGGGAGGAGTGACTGGCGGGGGCGGGCCCGCGGCTACGCGCGGGAGCGAATAGCCTTTGCGGGAGCGGACGATCAGGCCCTTGCGATCAACCTCCACCTGGACGCGGCGGAACTGTCCCTTGGGCGGCATGGGGCCGGGAGCGAAGGCGAGCAAATACTGGCTGCGCAGTTCGTTGCCGATATCCAGGAAGGATTGAGCGAGGTCGTCAATTTTATAGGGAAAGAAAACACGGCCGCCGGTATCGGTGGCGAATTGATCGAGCACTTTATCGCCGTGAGTTTCCATCACCTTCTTGGGAGTGTCGCCCTCGATGTTTAGCCAATCGGTATTCGTGCTGATGGCGTAGATGGCGACTTCGGCCTTCTCCGCCATTTCCATGGCTTCACTCAGCGGACGGTCGCTCAAATTATCCTCGCCGTCGCTGATCACCACCAAAACGCGGCGCACTTCGGAGCTGCCGGTTTCCGGCAACGGGGCGTGCTGCAGTTTCTGAGCAGCCATGTAGATGGCGTCGCGCAGCGCCGTTCCACCGCCGGCGCGCTGTCCTTGAATCGCTTTGTTCAACTGATCGAGACTATCGGTGTAGTCCTGAATCACTTCGGGCTCGTTATCGAAGATGGCGATAAAAGCCATGTCCTTGCCGCGGCGAATGGTGTTGTAGAGGAAATCGCTGGCGGCTTCCTGCTCGAAGCGCAGGCGGTCGCGAATGCTGTTGGAGGTGTCGAGTAAAACGCCGATGCGCAGAGGCAAATCCGTTTCGCGGGTAAAAAATTCGAGGGGCTGCTGCTTGCCTTCGTCGGCAATGCGGAAATCGTTTTTTTCGAGATCGGTGATGAATTTGTGGCGGCGGTCGGTGACGGTGGCGACCAGGTAAACCAGTTCAGCCTTGGTGCGAATGGTTGCCTGCGTATTGGCATCCTGGGGCGGGTTCTGCGGCGATGTGACCGGCGGCGCCTGTGAAGGAGCCGGAGCAGGCGGCTGTTGCGCCCGGGCAATGCTGAATGCCAGCGCGGCAAGCATACAGAGAACAGGAACTCGCAACCAAGTAGGCATAGTCGATTATAGGAACGGATGCACCGCAGCGTCAATCAAAGCTGGATCGGCGCCGGCAGCTTTGCCCAAGCCGCGCAAATAATGCTGCAATTCCAGCGGCAGCGGGGCGCGCACTTCCACCGGGTTGCCGGTGCGCGGATGTTGAAATTGAATTCGGGCCGCATGCAGAAAATTTCGGTCGAGATGCGGCATGGCCTGGCCGCCCGCGAAGGCTTCGCGCGGCGCACCGTAAAGAGTGTCGCCCACCACGGGATGGCCCAAGGTAGAAAAATGAACGCGGAGTTGATGGGTGCGGCCGGTGTGCAAATCCGCATCCACCAACGTGTAGCCATTGATGCGTAATCGCACTCGCCAATCGGTTCGCGCCGGGCGGCCTTCGCGGCGCCGCGTGGTCATGCGCTCGCGGCGGTGCAAATCGCGGGAGACGGGCAGATCGATGCGGCCGGAATTATCCTTCATTTGGCCGTGCAGCAAGGCGAGGTAGGTTTTTTGAATCGTTCGCTGCTGAAATTGTTTCACCAGGCTGCGATGGGCGGCATCGGTGCGCGCGATAATCAGCGCGCCGGAGGTGCCCTTGTCGAGCCGATGTACGATTCCAGGCCTCAATTCCCCACCTACTCCTGAAAGCTGGCCAAAACGGTGCAGCAGCGCTCCCGCCAGCGTGCTAACTGGCGCGCCGGCGCCGGGATGAACGATCAGCCCGGCTGGTTTGTTCACCACGGCTACATCTTCATCTTCGTAGAGAACTTCCAGTGGGATGTCTTCGGCGACAATTCTGGTTGTCTTGACGGGCGGAATTTCTATTTGAACGTCTTCGCCGGCGGCCACCTGGTGCGCGCGTTTGGAGGCTGATCCGTTCACCTGCACAAGGCCGTCGTCCACCAATTGTTGCAGGCGGGAGCGGCTGATCTCCGGGAAATGGGCGGTGAGGACACGATCGAGGCGCATTCCGGTTTCCTCGGCGGAAACGGAGAAACGGCGCCCGGTGGAACTTGGAGAGGAAGGCGCGATTGGCTGTTTTTTGGGCATCGGTTGTGAGCGCTAGGATTGCGCGGAAGCGGGAATCGGGCGTCCGGCGCGCGTACGCCAGAGCCACGCACCGAGCAAGATCATGGCGATGCTGGCGACCTGCATTAAGGAGAAAGCGCCGCCGAAAAACAAGGTGCGATCCGGATCACCGCGAAAAAATTCAATGATGAAGCGTTCGAATCCATAGAGGAGCAAATAGGCGGCAAACAATTCGCCGCGAAAGCTCTGGCGGCGGGCCAGCCAGACCAAAATGATGAAATTCATGAATTCGGCGGCGGATTCGTAGAGTTGAGTGGGATGGAGCGTCACTCCGATGGGAGTGCCGACCAGCCTTGATGCGTCCAGACTGGAAAACTGCACGCCCCAGGGGAGATCGGTTGGCTTTCCCCAGCAGCAGCCCGCGGCGTAGCAGCCCAGGCGGCCGATGGCATGGCCCAAAGGCAGCGCGGCGCTATAGGAATCGAGCAGCGGGAGAAGAGGCATCTTGGTGACCCAGGTGTAAACTCCCGCGACGGTGAGCGCGCCGATCACGCCGCCATAAAATGTGCCGCCGGATTGCAGAGTTGCCAGGGAAAAAATTTCGCCGGGGTGCTGGCGGTAAAACCCGAAATCCGCGGCGATCAGCCACAGCTTGGCTACCAGGAAGGCCGCCAGCATCACGTAAACGCCGAGGTTCCACACCCGGTCGGGATCGAGACCCAGGCGGCGGGCTTGATGCCTGGCATACCACAGGCCGACAAGGACTCCCGTGGCCACCAGGACGCCGTAAGTGTAAACGTTGAAGGGCCCGATCTGAAATAGGGTTGGATACATTTTTCGAAGGCGCTATGACTTGAACGAAATCAATTTAAGTCAAGACTGCCTACCAAGAGCCATGTGGTTGAAAGTCAAAGATGCCACCCTGAAGGGTGGCGCTACACGACCACCCCTGCTCGGCGTTGCCATGCAAGCTCTGAAGCTCCGACCCCCTAAAAACCGCCGACCAGATCCGTTTCCATCAGCTGGGCTCTTTGCCTGCTTCGTGGGCGGCGTTGCGCCAATCGCGCAGCAGTTCGAGCAGAACCAGGCACGCGCCCATGACGATGGCCGAATCCGCCGCGTTAAACGCAGGCCAATAATATCCCTGCCAGTGAATATCGATAAAATCGGTGACGCTGCGATGCACCAGCCGGTCGAGCATATTTCCCGCTGCGCCGCCGAGAATCAGCGACAAGCCGACTTGGCCCAGGATCCCGCCGGCGCGGCTGCTGGCCAGCAGCCAAATCAGGAAAATCATCACGCTGGCCGAAAAAAACATCACCACGCTGGCCACCCACGGCGATTTGGAATCCGAAAGAAAGCCGAACGCCACGCCGGAATTATGCGTGTTCACCAGATTCAAGAGGCCGGGAATCAAAACGTGACTGAAATCGCGCGAAATAATCTGTTCGATGGCGTATTTGCTGGCCTGATCAACGGCCAGCACCCCAAGCACAATGAAGACGAGCCAAGCTCTGCGAGTTTGCGCCACGGATTCCATTTCGTTTGGGATTGCTAGGCGACGGCCACTCCCCCGCTTCGTGCGATTTCCTCGAGCGCGGCGACGCAACGCTCGCAGACCGTCGGCCAGGTAGGATTGATGCCTACCTGGGTGGAATAGTTCCAGCAGCGCTCACATTTCTTTCCCTTGGCCTTTTGCACACCCACGATCACCAGTTCGCCAGCCTCGGTGACGGCCCCGGGACTGTTATCGAAATAATCGGCCATGCGCACCTGCGAAACCAGAAACAGCGCGGGAAGGGATTTGAGATAGGTTTGCAAAACTTCGAAGGTGCGGCTGCCGACTTTTTCCTCGAGATCGGTGCGGGGATAAATGGTGATCTCCGCTTCCAGCGCTCCGGCAACCACTTTTTTATTGCGGGCGGATTCGAGGGCGCTCAGGACGTCGCGGCGGATGGCCAGCAGCCGCTCCCAGTTTTCAACGGTTTCCTTGCGCAGGCCGGTATCCATGTTTTCCACGGCCGGCAAATAGGACATGTGAACGCTTTCGGGATCGCCCGGGCGGTGCGGAATCAGTTGCCAGATTTCCTCGGCGGTAAAAACCATGATCGGAGCGAGCAGGCGCAACAGGGCATTGGCGATGCGGAAGAGCGCCGTCTGCGCCGAGCGCCGGCCCATATTGCGCGGCGCGAAGGTGTACAGGCGGTCTTTCAGGATGTCGAGATAGAACGCGCTTAAATCCACCACGCAAAAATCGTGGACGGCGTGGAAGACGCGATGGAATTCGAATTTGTCGTACCATTCGCGGCACTGCCGCACCAACTCTCCGGTGCGATGCATCATCCAGGCGTCTATTTCCCACAACTCGGCGTCGCGCACGGAATCGCGCACGGGCTGAAACTCGTTCAGATTTCCCAGAAAATAGCGGAACGTGTTTCGCAGCTTGCGGTACGACTCGGAAAGCTGATTCATTACGTTATCCGACATGCGGATGTCCGCGTGATAATCCTGGGAAGAAACCCAGATGCGGAGCAGTTCGGCTCCCCACTTTTCGCAGATATCGCGCGGCAAAATCACGTTGCCGAGCGATTTGGACATGGGATGGCCGTCGGCATCGAGCGCCCAGGCATGGGTGATCACCTGGCGATAGGGAGCCTTGTCGCGCACTCCCACTCCGATCAGCAGCGAGCTATTGAACCAGCCGCGATATTGATCGAGGCCTTCGAGATAGGCATCGGCGGGCCAGGTCTTGTCCGCCGTGCTGAGCACGGCCAGGCTGCTGGAACCGGAATCGAACCACACATCCAAAATATCTTTTTCCTTGCGGAAGCTGGAGCCGCCGCAAGAACAGCGCGTGCCCGGCGGAAGCAATTCTTCGGCGGAGCGCGAATACCAGGCGTCGGCGCCCTCTTTTTCGAACCAGCGGATCACGTTGCGCAACGCGGCAAAATCTTTCAGCAGCGCGTTGCATTCGCCGCAATAAAAAATCACCAGCGGCACGCCCCAGAAATCGCTGCCGGGAAATACACCAGTCGGGGCGCTCCGCGATCATGTCGCGGATGCGTTCCTTGCCCCACTCGGGCGACCACTTCACCTTGGCAATTTCTTCGAGCGACCGCTCGCGCAAATCGCGGTGCATTAAATTGATGAACCATTGCTCGGTGGCGCGAAAGATAACCGGATTGTGGCAGCGCCAACAGTGCGGGTAACTGTGCGAAATTTTGGCGTCGCCCGCCAGCGCGCCGCGCGCGCGCAGCAGCGCAATGATCAAAGGGTTGGCTTCGAAAACTGTTTTGCCTTTGTATTCCGGCAAGCCCTCGAGGAAGCGGCCGTCGTCATCCAGCGGCGCGTAGGTATCGAGGCCATACTTCTGCCCAACATAAAAATCTTCCGCGCCATGGCCCGGAGCGGTGTGCACGATTCCGCTGCCTTGATCGAGGGTTACGTGTTCGGCCAGAACCGCGGGAACTTTAATATCCAGAAAAGGATGCTGAAATCGAATTCCCTCGAGTTCCGCGCCTTTCCAATTTCCGCGCGTGCCCTTCACAGCGAGCCCCACCTCGGTTTCGAGCGCCGGCACCCGGTCGGCGGCCACCAGCAAATCTCCCGCGGAAGTTTCCGCCACCACGTAGCGAAATTCAGGATGAAAGGCGAGCGCGCGGTTGGCGGGAAGCGTCCAGGGAGTGGTGGTCCAGATCAGGGCGCTCACGCCGGAGCCGAGGCCGCCAGCCTTGCCTTCCGGAACCACCGCAAACTTCACCCAGATGGAATGGCTGGTGTGATCCTCATATTCCACTTCCGCTTCGGCAAGAGCGGTGCGATCGAAGATGCACCAGTAAACCGGCTTCAGTCCTTTGTAGACGTATCCTTTTTCAAAGAAAGTGACGAAGGCATCCGCGGTGGCCGCTTCGTACGAATTGCTCATCGTCAAATACGGATCATTCCATTGTCCTAAAACACCAAGCCGCTTGAAATCGCGGCGATGCGCATCCACATAGCGAGTGGCGAATTCGCGGCACATGCGGCGGAATTCCTGCGGCGCAACGCTTCCCTTTTTCCCGCCCAGCTCTTTTTCCACTTTCGATTCGATGGGCAGTCCGTGGCAATCCCATCCCGGCACGTACGGCGCGCGAAAACCGGCCATGGTTTTCGATTTGACGACGAGATCTTTCAGAATTTTATTGAGTGCCTGGCCCAGATGAATATCTCCGGTGGGATACGGTGGCCCGTCGTGCAGCACGTAGAGAGGCGCGGAAGATCGAGCGTCCAGGATCCGATTATAAAGATCCAGGCGATCCCATTCGGCCAATTGCGCGGGCTCGCGCTCCGGCAATTTCGCCTTCATGGGAAAATCGGTGCGCGGTAAATTGAGAGTGCTTTTAAGATCGAAGGGTTTATCCATCTTGATCGGTTTTCATATCTCCCGTACTTTCTTCCGCTTCCGAATCCTGGTGTGATGGGACGACCCGTATGTTACAATGATTTCGAAAGCCTGTCAGCCGCAGTCCGGCCAGGCATCCTTTTTTGTGATGTTGAATCTAACCTGAAAGCCGGGGTTAGGTTAAAACCCGGCAACGGGGCATATGGCAGCCAACACCGGTAAATCGAGTTCCGTAATCCTGACTGGCCAGGCGAACGGCATGCCGCGCCTGGTTACCGACCGAATGTCCGGTCCGAAGCAATTCTTTTCCAATTTCAGGGACTTTCTATTCGAACGCCAGGTGAAGGTGCGCAATGAAGCCTATAGCGCCCTGACGGACGTCCACTTCGGCGCAGGATTGACGGAAAATTTCAAGGAATGGATGAAGGGCACTCCCCGCGAAGCTCGCGGACCGGTAAAGAATTCCGACATGCTGATTGCCTGGCAGCCCTGGCATCAGCGCTTTTGGAATAACGTGCGCGATGCGATTGCCCCGCGCAAGCTGCCACCGCTGAATGTTTCCAGCAAGCCGATTCCCGTACCGGAGATTTGGAGCAAGAACGAACGCTTCAAACGCGTGCAACTGATTTCGATTTTGGTGCACGTTGCGGTGATCGCTCTGATCGTGGTTCCCTTCCTTCCGAAATTGATGGCTCCGTCCTCCGTGCAGGCCACCGTTAAAGTGACTCAGCTTGAATTCTCGCCCTACCTGGCAAAATTGCCCGCCGGAGCAAAACGGGCCGGTGGAGGCGGGGGCGGCGGCGAACACAATCCGATCCCTGCCAGCGTTGGAAAATTGCCGAAATTCTCGTGGACGCAATTCACTCCTCCACGAGTGGTCGTCCCGCAGAATCCAAAACTTCCGATGACGGCTACGGTTCTTGGTCCGCCGGAATTGCATCTTCCCAGTCCGAACATGCCGAACTATGGCGACCCGCTTTCGAAGCTGCTGAATGATTCGAGCGGGCCCGGCAGCGGCGGCGGCATCGGTTCAGGCAGCGGTGGCGGAGTGGGCAGCGGATCGGGAGGCGGCGTGGGACCTGGCGAAGGCTGGGGCACAGGCGGCGGCCCTCCAGGAGCGGGAACGAACGGATATGGAGTACCCACCTGCGTGTATTGCCCGCAGCCGCAGTATTCGGACGAAGCGGTAAAAGCGAAATACCAGGGCGTGATTACGTTGCAAGTTGTGGTGACCCCCGAAGGCAAAGCCACGAATATCAAAGTAGTGAAAGGTCTGGGCGTGGGCTTGGATGAAAAGGCCATCGAAGCCGTGCGAGGATGGCGATTCAAACCTGCCGTCGGCCCTAATGGCCAGGCGAGCTCCGTGACGGCGTTGATCGAAGTTACATACCGGCTGCTGTAAACTCTGAAAATTTCCTATCAAATGTAATTCCCTATCGCGATTCTAGTGGCACTGCCACTCTTTCCCGGCTGTGTGCTGTTCCCGAAATATTGAACAAAATGCGCGGAAAAGCACGCAGCCAGGAGTGGCTGCGCTACCACGGCTACTCGTAGCGGAGGGAAACCATTGGATCTACCTGCATGGCGCGGCGGGCGGGAATGTAGCAGGCTAGCAGGGCCACGCAAAGCAGAGTGATGGTTACGGCCGCGAACGTTGCGGGATCGGTGGGGCTGACTGCGTAGAGCAGGCCTGCGATCAGGCGGGTGAGGCCTAGCGCGGCCAGGATGCCGATGGCCACGCCGATCAGGGCCATCTTCACGCCTTCGCCAAGGACCAGCCGCAGCACATCTTTTCGTTGTGCTCCCAACGCGAGGCGGATTCCGATTTCGTGGGTGCGCTGCCCTACCAGGTAGGAAATCACACCATAAATTCCCACGGCCGAAAGGGCCAGTGCGAGCGCGGCGAACACGCCTAGCAGAATCATGGCGAAGCGGCGAACGGCGAGGGAATCCGCAACGATCTGGTCCATGGTTTGGGCGCCGTAGACCACTTGCTGGCTGTTCATCCGTGACATTGCGCCGCGAACCGAGCCAAATGCCGCGCAGCGGGCCGGCGCCAGCGCGAATCACCACATCCACGCTGTGGGCTTCACGTAGGATGGATTTATCGCCGAATTGCATAAAGGGAAAATAGAACTGTGCTTGCAAGATGAACTGATCTTCCGCACCGAGGCCCCACTGGTTGACGTGGCCCACCACGCCGATGATTTCGCCCACTTCACCGTCTTCAAAATTGACCTGCTTGCCCAGGGGATTCTGCTGGGGGAAATATTTGCGCGCGAATGCTTCGTCGATGACGATGACGAATTTGGAGTGTTCGTCGTCCTGCGCGGTGAAGAAACGGCCGCTGCGCAGCGGGACTCCCATCACCTGCAGATATTCCGGCTCAACGGCATAGAAAAGCGCCGATTCCATTTCGTGAGTTGTGGCGGGTTTCGGCTTTCCTTCGAGCCAGAATTGATCCTCCCAGTCGCCGGTCATCGGCAGAGATCCGCCCATGAGCGAAACGGCTTGAATGCCCGGAGCGGCTGCCAATTTTTCTTTTACCTGGCGGAACGCCGAACGAATGGCATCGGGACTTGCGGCGTGCATGGAGGGGGGCAAGGAAAGCTCGAAGGTGAGCACGTTGTGCGAATCGAAGCCAGGATTCGTGCCCCACAGCTGGATAAAGGAGCGAATCATCAGTCCGGCGCCGGTTAGCAGAATCAGAGCGAGGGCCATTTCGACCATTACGAAGATGCCTTGCGTGCGCTGGCGCGCGCCGCTCACCCCCCGGGCGCTTTCCTTTAGAGTTTCCTGCAAATTTGGCCTAGAGGTCTTCAGCGCGGGCGCCAAACCGAATAGCACGCCAGCCAATAACGTGACGACGATCGTAAAGATCAAAACGTGGGAATCCAGGCTGACGTCATCCACACGCGGCAAAGTTGCAGGCAGCGTGTGCAGAGCCGTCTGCAATCCCCACGCCGCGATCAACAGGCCCAGCGCGCCTCCGGCGACAGCCAGCAAAATACTTTCGGTCAGCAGTTGACGGATGATGCGCCCGCGGCCAGCTCCAAGCGCTGCGCGAATGGCGAATTCCCGGGCGCGGCCGGCGGAACGGGCGAGCAGCAGATTTGCAATGTTGACGCAGGCGATCAGTAGAACGAATCCAACCGCGCCAAAGAGCAAAAGCAGGACCGGTTGTATGCCGCCGGTCATTTCTTCCCTGAGCGGGTAAAGGCCTACCCCCGTGCCTTTATCCGCTTCGGGATAAGCGCGCGCCAAATTCTCCGTGATTCCGTTCATATCGGACTGCGCCTGCTCGAGGGTGACGCCCGGCTTGAGCCTGCCAATCGCGACAATTCCCAGGGCAATCTTGCGGTCGTGAAAATCGGGATTATCCCACTGGCCGATGGGAGTATAAATATCGGCGTTGACGCGCTCGCCGTGATTGGTGAAATGAAATTCCGCGGGAATCACGCCGACGATCGTGTAAGCGATTCCGTCCAGCGTGATCTGCCGGCCGATGATGTCCGGGGACGCTCCGAATTTGCGCTTCCAAAAACCCGCGCCAATCATGGCCACGGGCGCGGCGCTGCGGCGATCCTCTTCGGGCAGAAAATTGAGGCCCAGCACGGGGGATATTCCGAAAGATGGGAAGAGCGCGGCGGAGATTCTTTCACCGCGGACGTGTACGGGCTCTCCGCTGCCGGTCAAGTTGAACGATGCGGGGCGAAATGCCCCGATGGCTGTAAAGGATCGATTTTGTTTTTGCCAGTCCAGGAAATTCAGGTAAGAAAATGTGCTTTTATTGAAATTTGCGGTTTTTCCGAAGAAGATTACCAGACGGCCGGGATCGTGGAAGGGGAGTGGATTTAGCAAGACGCCGTTGACTACAGAGAACAGGGCTGTGTTTGCGCCGATGCCGAGCGCCAGAGTGAGGATTGCTACAATGGCGAAGCCCGGATTTTTTCGCAAAGAGCGAAGGCCGTAGCGGACGTCTTGTGTGAACCGTTCGAGAGAGTTCCAGCCCCAGATTTCGCGCGTCACTTCTTTGACTAAGCCTACGTTGCCGAATTCGCGCCGCGCGGCGGCTTGCGCTTGCCGGGCGGATTCGCCTCGCTCGATGCGGTCGCGAATCGCCATTTGGATGTGGCTTTCGATTTCAGCGTTCAGTTCTTCGCGCTTTCGTCTCCAGGGAAAGTCCATTTGTTCCGCTCCTTGCGGAATCTCTTCTGACTGCGAAAAGCAAGGCACGCAGCCAGGAGTGGCTGCGCTACCTATTCGTAGCGGAGGGCTGCCATGGGATCGATTCGCATGGCTCGGCGCGCTGGGATGTAGCAGGCCACCATTGCCACAAACACAAGGATTGCTGCGACGCCGGCGAACGTCAGCGGATCGGTGGCGCTTACTCCAAAAAGCATTTTTGACATGACGCGCGTTAGAGCCAGCGCGGCGGCGATTCCGATTCCAATTCCGAGGAATGCCATTCTGGCGCCTTCGCCCAGCACCAACCGCAGCACATCCCGCCGCTGCGCGCCCAGGGCCATGCGAATACCGATTTCGTGCGTGCGCTGGCCCACCAGGTACGAAATCACACCATAAATTCCCACGCTGGCCAGCAGCAGAGCGAGCGCGGCGAACGATCCCAGAAGGATCATCGAAAAGCGGCGCGTGGCCAGCGTATCGGAAATAATTTCATCCATGGTTTGCGCGCCGTAGACCACCTGCTGGCTGTTCATGCTTTGCAAATTATGCCGGAGCGAATCGTAAAGCCCCGGTGAATTGCCCGCGGAACGCACCACGATTCCCACCCCCGCCGGCATCAACTTCATCAGCACGTCGTCCATTTGCATGAAGGAAAGATACATTTCCGAGCGCAGGCTCTGCTGCTCGTCGGAATCGAGTCCCCACTGCTTCACGTGGCCCACCACTCCCACGATTTGCACGGGAGTATCCGAATCATCGATGTTGATGAGTTTCCCGACGGGATCTTCATTTCCGAAATATTTGTGGGCCAGCACATCATCCACCACCACAACCCTCGGCGAATGGTCGGTATCTTGCGTCGTAAGAAATCGGCCGCGCTCCAGTGGAATCTTCATTACTTCCAGATAATCAGGATCGACGACGTACTTCAGCGACCAGTTCATGTCATTCAGATTCGCCGGTTTTGGCTGGCCCTCGAGCCAGAAGAGCTCTTCATCGTCCCAGCCCATCGGAAAAGCTCCCCAGGTGTAAGAAGCCGCCTGGATCTCCCGCATGGAATCGATTCTGCGATGAATCTCGCGAAGGGATGCTCGAATCGCTTCCGGACTCGCCGCTTGCATCGGTGGCGGCAACGAAACCGCGAGCGTCAGCACGTTGTGCGAATCGAACCCCGGATTCACGCTCCAGAGATGCGATAGCGTGCGGATCATCAGTCCCGCACCAATCAGCAGCACGAATGCCAGCGCCAGCTCAGCCGTCACAAACACTCGTTGCGCGGCGTGCCGCCTGCTCGACGCGGCCCGTCCCCCTCTTTCAATGTTTCCTGCAAATCGGTCCGCGAAATCTTCAAGGCCGGCGCCAACCCAAACAGGATTCCTGCCAGGCATGAAATTGCCAGAGTGAAAATCAAAACGTGCGCATCGAGCCCGATCCCCGCAGCTCGTGGCAATGCTTCGGGAAGCTTTTTGAGCGCGGCCTGCGTGCCCCAAGAAGCCAGAAGCAAGCCGAGCGCGCCACCAGCAATCGCGAGCAAAACGCTTTCGGTAAGAAGCTGCCGGACAACGCGTCCCCGTCCCGCTCCCAGCGCGGCACGAACGGCAAATTCGCGCGCCCTGCTGGTCGAACGGGCCAGCAATAGACTGGCGACATTGACGCATGCGATCAGCATCACAAATCCAACAGCGGCCAGCAGCAACAGAAGAAACGGCTGAATATCGCCGACCATTCTTTCCCTCAGCGGCACTAAGCTCGCACCCGTTCCTTTGTCGGCTTCGGGAAAGGCCGCGGCCAGGTTTTGCGCCACCTGGTTCATGTCCGCTCGAGCTTGGCGCAGGGTTGTCCCCGGTTTCAGGCGGCCAATTCCGTGAAATCCCAGGCCCGCGCTGCGATGCTGCAGAAGGTTATTGCTCCACTGGATGATGGGCACGTAAACGTCCGCGTCACGGAAGCCGGTCAGGCCGGAATTAAAACCCGCCGGAATCACTCCGACAATCGCGTAATCCTTTCCGTCCAGGGCCAGTGTTTTCCCCAGGATGGCGGGGGACGATCCGAATTTGCGTTTCCAAAATCCCGCGCTGATCAAGACAACCGGGCCGGCGCCTTGCTGGTCATCTTGCGGAACAAAGGTCCGGCCGATTTCCGGCTTCACGCCAAGCACACGGAAAAAATCAGGAGCAATTAATTCAGCGCGCACCCGTTCGGTTTCGCCCAGGCCTGTGAGGCTGAAATTCGTGCCGCGGTAGATCGCCATGCCGGAAAACGTGTGATTGTCTTTTTCCCAATCCAGAAAATTCGGAAAGGAAATCGATCCAGTTTCAAAATTCGGCTTGCTGGCGTGCAGCGTGATCAGTTGTTCCGGATGCGGAAACGGCAACGGGTTCAGCAGCACTCCGTTGACGACGGAAAAAAGAGCGGTGTTCGCGCCGATTCCGAGCGCCAGCGTGAGCACTGTGATCGCCGTGAAGCCGGGGTTTTTTCGCAGCATGCGGAGGCCGTGACGCGCGTCCTGCAACAGATGTTCCAGCCAGCGCCATCCCCACTGGTCTTTGGCGGCTTCCTCGATCAGGCGTTCGTTTCCCATTTCGCGGCGAGCCGAAGATTCGGCGCTGGCGCGCGATTCGCCGCGCTCCATGCGGTCTTTCACAGCCATTTGAAGATGGCTGTTTAGTTCCTGGTTCAACTCTTCGTTTTGTCGTTCGCGCCGCGGCCACAGTCTCATGCGCCACCTTCACTCTTCGCCGGATTCAGGATTCCGGCGATCGCTCCGGAAAGTTGTTCCCAGCGGGAGCGTTCCGAAGCCAATTGTTTTTTCCCCGCGGCCGTCAGACGGTAAAATTTGGCGCGCTGGTTGTTTTCGGAAACTTTCCAATCCGCGCTGATCCATTTCTGCCCCTCCAGCCGGTGCAGCGCCGGATAGAGCGAACCAGTATCCACCTGCAAAATATCTCCGGAATGCAAACGGATCGCCTGGCTGATGCCGTAACCATGTTGCGCGCCCCATTGCAGGGTCTGCAAAATCAGCAGATCGAGTGTGCCTTGCAATAATTCAATGCGATTCTGATAGCGTTCCTTCATGTGCCACCTTTTCCGCGCCGCTGCACCGTTAGACGCCGCACGAGGTAGAACGTCTACTACCACGGGTGTAGACGTTCTACACCCTTGCCCATAAGCAAATCCAGTGCCGATCGCCCGCACAACTTATGTGCGCGGCCTCACAAGTGGTTTTTAGGGGGTCGGAGCTTCAGCTCCGACATATAACTGCCAGTAAATGGGGGCTTTAGCCCCTGAGGTGCCGGCGGTCGCTGTCGGCTAAGAATTGGCTAGTGATTGGCGTTTAAATAAAAGTCTGACAGACGCGAACCTGAAAGTCTGCCCGCTTGCGGGATGTTTCGTTGCGAAAGCGGACACCGAATCATGTGGACGGATGGCTTTCCGCGGGACTTTTTACAAGCCGATCAAGAAAATACACCATGGCAAAAATCAGCATAGTGAACAGCGAAATCGCCCCGCCAATTGTGCGGTCGCGTGTGCGCACAAAGCGAATTTCCACCCGGGAATGTCCAGCCGGAGCGGCTACGATAATTTCTCCCGTGTTCTTCCGAGCGTGGGATTCCGCCGGGCGGCCATCCAATTCCACGTGCCATGCCGGGTAGTCGAGCAGACGGAAAATCAGCGTGACGGGCCGCGGCGTATCAATTGTGGCGATTCGATCCTCGGGATTCCATCGCTCGATATGAAAGCGAAAATCGCGGTCCAATTGATTGGCAGGAACTTTCACGGAACTCGCGACGGTGCTGACGGGAGCATCGATGGCCAGCGAGGCGCGGCGCGGCAATCTGCAAATCCGACCGGTCGCTGGCCATCGGCTGGTATTCGTCGGTGCCCTCGTAACCAGAGCCCGATTGAATCGCGGTTTCGGTCTGAGGAATGTCCTCGGAATCCCACCAGGCGTCGCGCGCGATCAGCACCGCGGCGGACCCAAGCGCCACAGCCAGTACGATCCATCCGATCCATCGCTTGTGCCATCGCGCCACCGCTGCCGCGGCAAACATCGCGAACGCCACGCCAAGCGGCATCAACCATCTCCACGGAAATTGAACGAACCGGAGCTTCGGCAGCAGCACCCAAATAAATCCGCTGAAGGGAAACATCAGCGCGGCTGATACGGCGCCCAGCGCCGCCAGGGACCACCAAATCTTCGGCGCGTCGTGCCTGCGGCGGTTCGCCAGTGTGGCTGCAATCGCGGTCATCAGGATCATTGCAATCGCCACCATAGACACTTTCCAATTGAAGAGCTGAAATTCCGGATCGTCCGAATGCGTGAACAGAAAATTTTCCGCCGGCCGCAGCGCCGGGCCCCAGCGATTGCTGAATCTGCACCCATTTTTGTTCCCAGGCAGCCGGTAGAATGTAAAACGCGGCGCAGCCCGAAACCGCCCGCCATGGCCGCGCAACCACGCACGAACGTCCGCGGTGATTTGTCAATCCAACTCTCCACCACCAAGAGCAAAGCCAGGGAATACGTGGCAATCACCGCGGCTGGCGCGTTCGAAAGCCAAATCGCCGCAACGGCAAGCGATAACAAGGCGATCCCGCGCCCGTGGCTGCGGCGGATCCGTATCGCCCCCAAAACCAGCCACGGAAGAATGGCTCCCGCCACGAGTTCCGCAAAATCACTGCGGTAATACACCACCACGATTTGATACGGATTCGCCATGTAAAGAACCGCGGCGGCCAGCGAATCCCGCGGCGGCAGCCATTCGCGCGCCAGATAAAACATTCCCGCCGCGGCCGTCACCAGCATCAGCCAGATCAACGCGCCCGGGACCATTCTCCACTCCATCACCTGGCCGAGCGCCGCGCCTAGCATCCAGGAAATTGGCGGGTAGAAAATAAAGCGCGGCTCTCCATATCCGAAATTCGCCCAGGCCGCCCAGCGAGGAAAGAACACACCCTCGTGCCATTGCCGGGAGGCATCCATCCAGGACTGGATATGAAATGCGATATCGTGCCCGGATGCAGTTCTCGCGAAATGGAAACGGAGCAATGATTGCCGTGGCCACCAGCAGCACAATCGCGATCCCCAGCCAGCCGCGCAGGCTTTGTGCGGACAGATGTGTTTTCCGCCGGCAGTGCGACTGGGCGCGCGATGGGTTCGACGTGGTGCAATTTGACGGGTTGCATCGCGGCCGCGAGCATAGCGGAACATTCACTTCGATGCCAACCACATTGCGCCGGTTTTGCGTATTTTGCGCGCAACAATAGTTGTCAGAATTGCCGGGACTCGGTAGAGTCTGAGTTCGCATCCCGGGCAGGTAAATGACCGCGGAAGAAAAACGTCTGGAAGAATCGCGCGTACCGAGATATTCACTGGAAGCGCTGGGGACCCTATCTCAGCGAGCGGCAGTGGGGAACGGTGCGCGAGGATTACAGCGCCGATGGCGACGCCTGGCGCTATTTCACGCACGACATGGCGCGATCGCGGGCTTATCGCTGGGGCGAGGATGGCATCGCGGGATTTTCCGACCGCCACCAGCGCTGTTGTTTTGCGCTGGCGCTGTGGAACGAGCGCGACCCGATCTTAAAGGAACGGCTGTTCGGCCTCACCAATCGCGAAGGCAATCACGGCGAAGACGTGAAGGAATATTATTATTATCTCGACGCCACTCCCACCAATTCCTATTTAAAGTACCTGTACAAATATCCACAGGCGGAGTTTCCCTATGCAAAGCTGGTGGCGGAAAATGGCCGCCGCACCCGCAAGGATCCGGAATACGAGCTGATGGATACGGGCGTCTTCTCCGAAAACCGCTATTTCGATGTGTTCGTGGAATACGCCAAGGCCGGCCCGGAAGATATTCTTGTGCGCATTACCGCCTGGAACCGCGGACCGGCCCCCGCACCTCTTCGCCTGCTGCCCACATTCTGGTTTCGCAACACCTGGTCCTGGGGAGGCCTGGTTCGCGATTGCAAAGCGGAACGCTTCGCTAAAATTCCCAACCTGACGGCGATCGAAGCCTTCCAGCCGGATTATGGGAAGCGCTGGCTCACTGCGGAAGGCGCCCCGGAATTGCTCTTCACGGATAACGAGAGCGACATGCAAGCACTGTTCGGCCTGAAGAATCGCTCCGATTACGTGAAAGACAGCATCCATAATTTCATCGTTCACGGAGAAAAAGACGCCGTGAATCCCGCGCAGGTCGGCACGAAAGTTTCATTTCACTATCCCTTCAAAATAGAACCGGGCGCCAGTGTCACGTTGCGTTTGCGCCTTACCAACTACGAGCCAAATCCCAAACTATTCGGCCCCGGATTCGATTCCATTTTTGCCGATCGCATTCGCGAAGCCGACGAATTCTATGTGCAGCGCCTGGGCGAAAGTTCCACGGAAGACGGCAAGCAAGTGCAGAGGCAGGCGTTCGCCGGCCTCATCTGGAACAAACAGAGTTACCACTACGAAGTGAAAACCTGGCTGGACGGCGATCCCACCATGCCTGCCCCTCCGCCAGAGCGATTGAAAGGCAGGAATCACCACTGGAAGCATCTTTACAACGCCGACGTGATTTCCATGCCCGACAAATGGGAATACCCCTGGTATGCCGCCTGGGATTTGGCGTTCCACTGCGTCGCCATGGCCCTGATCGATCCGGACTTTGCCAAGGAACAGCTGATTCTGCTTTGCCGCGAATGGTACATGCATCCCAGCGGAAAGCTTCCCGCCTACGAGTGGAATTTCGACGACATGAACCCACCCGTGCAAGCCTGGGCGGCCTGGCGCGTCTACAAAATTGAGCGGCGCATCCGTGGCACAGGCGACCGGGGGTTTCTCGAACGCATGTTTCACAAGCTGCTGCTGAATTTCACCTGGTGGGTGAACCGCAAAGATCCGGATGGCATGAACGTTTTCGAGGGCGGTTTCCTGGGACTCGATAATATCGGAGTGTTCGACCGCTCGCACTCCACTTCCCGGCGGCGGCTACGTGGAGCAATCCGACGGCACCAGCTGGATGGCGCTCTTTTGCCTGATTCTGCTTTCGATGGCTGTGGAATTGGCCCACGAAGATCCCGCCTACGAAGATGTGGCCAGCAAATTCCTGGAACACTTTGTCTACATCGCCGACGCCATGAATGATATCGGAGGCGAAGCGGGCGAGGGCATCGGCCTGTGGGATGACAAGGACGGATTTTATTACGACGTGATGCAAATGAACGGCACTCACACGCCGCTGAAAGTCCGTTCGATGGTGGGAATAATTCCCATGTTCGCGGCCGAAACTTTCGAGCCCGAGGATTTGGAAGGCCTTCCGAATTTCCGGCGGCGCATGCAATGGTTTATCGACCACCGGCCCGGAGTATCCGAGCAGGTGGATATGAGCCAAAAAACGGACAAAGGGCCGCGGCTGCTGTTATGCCTGGTAAACCGGAAGCGGCTTTCCCGCATGCTCCGTTATGTGCTGGACGAAAAGGAATTTCTTTCACCCTATGGGATTCGCTCGCTTTCGAAAATTCATGCGGACCATCCGTTCATTCTGCAATTGGATGGGCAGCAACACTCCGTGGATTATGAGCCGGCGGAATCTACCGTCGATCTTTTCGGCGGAAATTCTAATTGGCGCGGACCGATCTGGTTTCCCCCGAATTTTCTGATAATCGAGGCTTTGCAGCGCTACGATTATTACTACGGCGACGAGTTCAAGGCCGAGTTTCCCTTTGCTTCCGGCCAATCGAAAGACCTGTGGGATATTTCCTGCGAAATCTCGCGGCGATTGAATCGAATCTTTCTCCGCGAAAATGACCAGCGCGCGGTGTATGGCGATGGCGCGATTTTCCAAAAGGATCCCTTCTGGCGCGATTTGATTCTTTTCTACGAATATTTCAATGCTGATAACGGCATGGGGCTGGGCGCCAGCCACCAGACCGGATGGACCGCGCTGGTGGCCAAGCTGCTCGAACAGAGCGGGGAATGGCCGTGAAAGCCCGGAGGCGGGAATTCGCGCGGGAATCCTAGCTATCTGGTTTTCGGCAATTCCACCAATTCAACCAGGACTTTTTTGCTCCCGGCGTTCGCCAGGAAAAAATTGACTCGCGTGCCGTCCGCGCCGGGGCGCGTTGCAGGATAGATGGCTGAAACGCCGAGGTGCGACTTCAAATACTCCGTTGCGCGGTCCACATCGGCCGTTTCGAATTCCACCTGCTGAATTCCTTCGCCAAATTTCGCCAGAAAACGCGCGATCGCTCCGCTGCCGTTTTGATCGCGCGCCGTTAGAATATCGAGATGCGCCGCATCGATCACCCACTCGAATTCGCGGGCGTCCTGATCGGGCGGCACATCCGCCAGATGCGGGTTGCCCGCGGCGCCGCGAACCGCTTCAAAATGTTCGGGCCGCACCGCCACGCCCACGGTTGCCCGGGCGCGGACAAGAGCGGCGAGCTCCGGAACTTTCAGCCAGCCGGCAATCGCTTCGTTGCCGAGTTCCTGGCCGCGGCGATAGATTTCCAGGGCTGCTGCCTTGCGGGCAGTTTCATCGGCGCTGGCCAGATCGCGAATTAAATCGGTCATTTGGGCCGCTCCAGGGCCGGGATTTGTGGTTTTCATTTTCACGCCGGCCGGAGATTTCTCTTCCTGGGTTTTTTTCTTGATGGGCGCCAGCAGCGACGCAACGATTGAAATGGCCAGCACGCCCACCACGATCAACAAGGAAATGTGCGTGGGAATGTTGAACCATCTTTCTCCCACCAGCTTCGCGCCCATGAAGAGCAGCACGACGGAAAGGCCTTCATCCAGAAACTGAAATTTGGGCATGGCGCGGGCCAGCAGGAAATACAAAGCGCGCAGGCCCAGAATCGCGCAGACGTTGGATGAATAAACTATGAACGCGTCGCGCGTGATCGAGAAAATCGCGGGGATGGAATCCAGCGCGAAGGTAAGGTCCGCCGTTTCGATTACCACCAGCACCAGCAGCAGAGGCGTAGCCATCCACCGGCCTTCGCGGCGCACCAGAAAATGATGGCCCGTCGGACCTTCGGCAAGCGGAATCACTTTGCGCACCCAGCGCAGCGCGGGATTTTTCGCCGGGTCTACTGTTTCTCCGGAGTGAAGCAGCATTCTGGCGCCGGCGACGATCAGGAAAGCGCCGAAGAAGGCGAGAATCCACTCAAACCGGTGAATCAGCGCCACTCCCGCGGCGATTAATCCGCCGCGCATCACCAGAGCGCCCAGGATTCCCCAAAAGAGCACGCGGTGCTGATCGCGCGGCTCCACCGAGAAGTAATGGAATACCAGCGCGAAAACAAACAGATTGTCCATGCTCAGGGATTTTTCGATCACATAGCCCGTGAAGAATTCCAGGCCGGGCTTCGATCCGTATTGCAGCCAGATCCACACATTGAATCCGAGCGAGAGCGCCACCCATACGGCGCTCCAGAATGCGGCATCCCATATCGTGCTCTCGCGTTTCTTGTGGCTAAAAATGCTGAGGTCTGCCGCGAGCAGGAAGAGGACCACCAAATTGAAGCCGATCCAAAGAGCAGGCGTGCCCACGGGCCACAGTTTATCAGATGACGGGGGCAGTTCCTCCCCGTGATGTGCGGGCGCGCTGCCGTGCAGCAGCACGAACAATCCCGCCGCACATTCGTTTTTTATCTTCAGGCTCGCGATAGAATCGAATCATGAGCCTTTTGGACATGGTGGAGCACCGGCCCTGGCCATTGCCCGCGGGTCCGTGGTTCATGGTTCAGAACTGGTACGATTTGTTGTTTTCGCACTGGCCAGTCGATTCTGAAATCCTGCGGCCGATGATTCCCGCGGAACTAACGCTGGATACGTTCGACGGCCAATCCTGGTTGAGCATCACTCCGTTCCACATGGATCTTCGGGTGCGCGCGATGCCTCCGGTGCCGTATTTCTCGCGTTTTCCGGAGCTTAATTGCCGGACCTATGTCCATTTGGAGGGGAAGCCCGGAGTTTTCTTCTTCAGCCTGGATGCGGCCAGCCGCGCGGCGGTGTGGGGGGCGCGATCTTTTTACCATCTGCCTTACTTTCACTCGAGAATGCGAGTGGAAAAGCGGGCGGATTTTATTTCTTATTCGTCGCTGCGGGGCGATGCGAGATGGAAGGGAATCTACGGTCCAGTTGCTCCCGAACATCGGGCTATACCCGGCACGCTGGAGCACTGGTTTACGGAGCGTTACTGTCTGTATGCCGCGAAAGGCGCGCGAATTTATCGAGCGGAAATCCACCACATCCCCTGGGCGCTGCATGATGCCTACGCGGAAATTGAAGAGAATACAATTGCACAAGCCGCTGGAATCGAACTGCTGGAAGCGCCTCCGCTGCTGCAATTCTCTTTTAAATTAAATGTATTGGTTTGGCCATTGCGCCGGGTGGCGTAAGAGTTTCTAGTAGCACAGCCACTCCTGGCTGTGCACGTATCGGATTCCCGGACCGCCCACAGCCACGAGTGGCTGTGCTACTTCGATTCGTTGGAAATTCGCGGCGGCTCGACGGCGTTGGAATTGGATAACTCGACGCGCGTCACCTCTCCGGCGCGGACGAACACCGGAGTATCCCAGCGCAACCGGGCGTCGCCCGCCACGGCGGCCACTTCCAAAGTGCTGATCCAGTATTCCCCGGGAGGGACATTTCGAAAAGTCGCCCGACCATCCAAATCGGTTTCCGCGCTGCCGGCCTTATAGCGCGAATCCGCCCAGTCGAGCGATCGCCGCCGGACGGTGGGCACGCGTTCCGCAAGCATGCGCTCCCATTTGGGACCGGGATCGATGGGCATCAATTCCACGTCAATCCCGTTGGCGCTTCTGGGGTTTGCGATCAGGTATTTTTCGATCGTGTCGCGATATTCCTTCATTTGCTTTTCGTATTTTTCGGGGTTCTTTGTTTTGTCGCGTTCGCGAAATTTCGGCTGCGGGAATCCGATTTCCTTGTCGCCCGCGTTGTGTTCCAGGTAGGCGTCATAAAATTCCGGAATCTTCATGATGTCCGCCGGGGTCATCTGGTGGGTCAAATCTTCGCCGGATAGCTTCACGGTCTTGGTCTTTTTCATCCAGGCTTTCAGTTCGGGCGATTGCTTCAGGCTGTCGATGTATTCGTTGAGAACCGGTTTGGGCTCCGTGGCATCGGCTTCTTTTTGGATGTCGGCAAAACTCTTGCGCAGCAGGACAAACGGCAGCCCGCGCGCCGGCTCGGCGATGCCCGACGACGGCCGGATTCGCGCGGTAAATTCAACCGTGCCCGATTGCTGCGCTGCTCCCGGGCTTGCCGCGCCCAGCACGCATGCGGCAAACAGGATGATTCCGGCCGGTGAGCAGGAAATGATTCTGCCAAGCTTCATGGGGCACATCCTAGCAGAATGCCGTGAAGTGCGGGATGCGATCGAATGGAGATGTTCCACCGAAAGTAGCACAGCCACTCCTGAGCGGCATCGCGCCTTTCGCTGCCCACAATTCCAATTCCACTTTTTCTAATCCTCTTGAAACCTGGAGTTGCTCCCCGGTGTCCAACAAGGGGGTGCGCCCATGAATTCGATCCCTCTCCTGGAAAGCCTTGCCGCCGACATCCGCTACGCCCTGCGCGGTTTCCGCCGCAACCTCGGCTTCACCCTCACCGCTCTCCTGGCCATCGCAATCGGTATTGCCTCCGCAACCTCGGTCTTCAGCGTAGTCGACCGCATCCTATTTCGGCCCCTTCCCTACGCCGCGGGCGAAGGACTCGTCACATTCGGCCTGCTAGCCCCGATTGAGCAGAGCGAATTCATGCTGGGTTCGGATTACGTAGTCTGGCGCCGCCAGCAGACTCCATTCGCGTCTGTCACCTCATACGCTGGTCGCGGAGTCAGCGATTGCGACATCACGACTTTGCCGCCAGTTCGCCAGCGCTGCGCCGAAGTGGAATCCAATTTCCTTGCCACTCTGGGAGTATCTCCGCTTCTCGGCCGCAATTTTTCAGCCGAGGAAGATCGTCCCAATAGCCCCGGCGTCGCAATTATTTCCGATGGATTGTGGAAGTCCCGCTTCGGCAGCGATCCCGCAATCATCGGCAAAACATTTTCGCTCGATAGTGAATTGACAACGATCCTAGGCGTGCTGCCCTCCTCTTTTGAGTTTCCAACTCTCGCTCCCGTTGATATCCTGCGCCCGCAGCGGCTGAATGAAGCGCGGCAACAGAGACCGAGCACCGGCACGGTCCTCCGCGCCTATGCGCGGCTCAAGCCTGGCGTGACGGTGCAACAAGCCGCCGCTGCCTTGCATCCTCTTTTCCAGGATTCGCTTCGCTACGTTCCACCGGCATTTCGCAACGATGTAAAACTCAGCATTCGTTCCCTGCGCGATGTGCAGACGGAAAACGTGCGGGCTTCTTCCTGGGTGCTATTGGGCGCCATATTCGCGGTGCTGTTGATTTCCTGCGCCAATGTGGCAAACCTGTTGCTCGCGCGTTTTGTGGCGCGAAGGCGCGAATTCGCGGTTCGCGCCGCGCTGGGCGCCGGACGCGGCCGCCTGATTCGTCAGGCGCTAACCGAAAGTTTGCTTCTGGGCATTGCCGGCGGCGCAGCCGGATACGTCTTGGCCTTTTGGCTTCTGAAAGTTTTTATCGCCATCGCGCCGCCGGGCATCCCTTATTTGCAAGCGGCAGCCCTGGACAGCCGAGTGCTTTTATTCGCGCTTCTCGCCACCGCGGCCTCCACGATCTTGTTCGGACTTGTGCCAGCTCTGCAGAATCCGCGCGCCGAGTCTCTGGCCGGTTGGCACGCGGCGGGAGGCGGCCGCAGCTTCCTCCGCCAATCGCTGGCGGCAATTCAGGTGGCTGCTTCTCTAATTTTGCTCACGGCCGCCAGCCTGCTTCTTCAAAGCTTTCGCAACATGGAGGCAACGCCGCTTGGGATGCAAACGGAAAGCGTGCTCGCAGCGAGCGTGGTTTTAGGGACGGCAAACTATGCGCGGCCCGAACAGCAGCAGGAATTTTTCGAACAGCTCGAGCGGCGCATCGCATTGATTCCGGGAGTCGCCGCCTTCGCAATCAGCGATTCCCTTCCACCCAATGGATCCTCCCACATGTCGCCATTTTATGGCCTGGAAGTGGAGGGAGAGGCGCCCCCGCAGCACGATCAGGCTGGTGGGATGGCGGCATGGCGCCTGGTATCGCCTGGATATTTTTTTGCGCTTCAGATTCCCATCCTCGAAGGCAGGCCATTCCAGGAAGCGGACCGCGATTCCAGGGAAAACGTAATCATTCTCAGCAGCACGCTTGCGCGGAAACTGCTCCCTTATCAAAATCCGGTTGGCAAACACATCGCCGTCTATCACGGCAGCGCATGGTTCACCGTGGTCGGCGTCGCTGGCAATGTGAAAAACGGTGGAATCGCGGTTCCCGATGATCCCGAATATTATTTGGTTCGCAAACACAACGTGGACTTTGCCTCGAACGACCCTCACTTTCTTGCCGGTCCAGCGTCGAGCGTGATTGTTCGCAGTTCTCAAAATCCAAAAGCAATTGCCGGTTGGATTCGCGCGGAGTTTGCATCGGTGGATTCCACGTTGCCGGTCAAGATCGAAACGATGACCCAGCGCGTCAGCCAATTGACCGCCAAACCTCGTTTCAATGCCGCGCTGCTCGGTCTGTTCGCTGCCGCGGGTTTGTTACTCGCCGCCATCGGGCTCTATGGCGTGATTTCATACCTGGTGGCGCAAAGCACCCAGGAAATTGGCGTGCGCATGGCGCTCGGCGCCACTCCCGGCCGCATCGCCATCCTGGTCCTTGCGCGCGCCGCACGCTGGGCTGCCGCCGGTATCGTCCTGGGACTGATTGGCTCCTATTTTCTGTCCAGCGCCATCTCCGCGCTGCTCTTCGAAGTAAAGCCAAGCGATCCGCCAATTCTCGGGGCAGTCGCAGTTCTACTCCTGCTAATCGCCCTGGCCGCCGCCTGGATCCCCGCGCGCCGCGCCATGCGCGTCGATCCCATGGTTGCCCTCCGCCACGACTAGCCCCAGCTAAGACATTTCTGCTCTGTGCATTTCACGCCTGACTCCCCCAGTGGAATCGCCACCTGGGTAAAATCACCCAACCAAACACAGAATGCCGGTAACGAATCGCTATCCCTTATTTCCCGAAAATCCTCTTACCCTCGCCTTCTCAAAAGTTTAGGGAGTACTAGGCTCACCACAGGATTTAAATCTGAATTCCCCTCAAAAATATGTTATTCGATTAGTGAAGAATAATTTGATGACAACTCATCACAACTCGAATCGCACGCGCGAACCGAGCGACAATCGCACACGATTCGTTATAAATCCGTATGGGGAAGCAAAGTCGAAGATACGATTTAACGCGAATCGAATCGCCCGGCTAATCGCCAGAGCGAATCATGATGCGGGCCAGCTAAGTGCCTGGAATTTGAATGAGTAACGATTTTCTAATCGCTCCTATATCGGCTATTTTTGGCGCCGCGATGCCGCCAGCAGCTTCACAATACGATTTTATACGGATGGCCGAAAACTCAGGCGCCTGCGCTGGGAGAAATGCGTGAGCGCCCTTACGCCGTTGCGGCGAAATTACGACGCCGTCGTGGTCGGCTCCGGACCCAACGGCCTGGCTGCCGCGATCACATTAGCGCAGGCAGGCCGCTCCGTTCTGGTCGTCGAAGGACAAGACACGATCGGTGGCGGCATGCGCTCCGCCGAGTTGACGCTGCCTGGATTCGTTCACGATGTCTGCTCCGCCGTACACCCCATGGGAATTGCCTCGCCATTTTTTCGCACGCTTCCGCTGGCGGAGCATGGCCTGCAATGGATTCATCCTTCCGTGCCTCTTGCGCATCCGCTGGACGATGGCACTGCTGTAATCATCGATCGATCCATTGAAAAGACGGCCGCGAATTTAGGAGAAGACGGCAAGAGCTACACAGCGCTTATGGGGCCGCTCGTGAAGGATTGGCCCAAGCTCGATTCATTTCTGCTTGGCCCGTTGAGTTTTCCCGCGCATCCGATTGCCGCGGCCCGGTTCGGTTTGCATGCCCTGCGCCCGGCTTCCGCGATTGCCCGAAGCAAATTCCGAGGCGGGCGAGCTCGAGCTGTATTCGCGGGCATCGCGGCGCATTCGCTGCTACCGCTCGAACAAATGCCGAGCGGCGCGTTCGGGCTTGTGCTGGGAATCACGGCCCACGCGGCCGGTTGGCCGTTCGCGCGCGGGGGTTCGCAAGCCCTGGCGAATGCGCTGGCTTCTTATCTGCGGTCGTTCGGCGGAGAAATCGTGACCGGCATGCCGGTCAAATCGCTCGAAGAGCTTCCTTCAGCGCGCGTGGTGCTGTGTGAAGTTTCGCCCAGGCAACTATTGGGAATTGCGGGATCACGTTTCTCCGCGGGATACAAGCGCAAGCTGGAAAATTACCGGTACGGGCCCGGAGCCTGCAAAGTGGATTGGGCTCTCGATGCTCCGATTCCCTGGAAAGCGGAAGAGTGCAGCTACGCGGGAACTGTGCATGTGGGCGGCACTTTGGAGGAGATTGAAGAATCCGAGCGCGCTCCGTGGCGCGGCGCCACCGCCGAGAAACCATTCGTGCTGGTGGTGCAACCGACTCTGTTTGATTCCACGCGCGCACCGGCCGGAAAACATATCGCCTGGGCCTATTGCCACGTTCCCAACGCATCTAACGTAGACATGACCGAACGAATCGAAAATCAAATCGAGCGGTTTGCTCCGGGATTTCGCAGCCGCATCCTGAAGCGCAGCGTGCGAACCGCCGTCAACATTGAACAACACAATCCCAATATGACGGGCGGCGACATCAACGGCGGATCGCCGGAACTCAGCCAACTTTTCTTCAGGCCGACACGGCACATGTATCGCACTCCCGCAAAAGGCATCTATATTTGCTCGGCTTCCACTCCGCCCGGCGGCGGCGTCCACGGAATGTGCGGGCACCTTGCAGCGCGCGCCGCCCTGCGCGACGCCTTTTAACCCATGGACAACCGATGAGGCTCGCCCTTTTTCTCGCTCCGTTCATTTGCGCAGCGCTGCCCGCGAGCCAGGCGCCACCAGCGACACCCTCCGCATATCTGCAAAAAGAAGTCGACCGCGCGATGGCGGCCCATCCTGGAACATTTGTGATCGTGGATGTTTTCACCGGCGGCGTTTTGGCGTCACACAATTTGCAAATTGCTTCGAGTCATTTGGAATCGCCCGGCTCAACGCTAAAACCGTTCGTGCTGATGGCGCTGCTCGAATCCGGCAAATTGGACCCGAAACAAAAAATAGTTTGCCGTCGCCCGCTGAGAATGGGCGATGTGCGAATGGATTGCACGCATCCCGTGCAGATCGCCGAACTCGACGCCGCTGATGCCATCGCCTATTCCTGCAATTCTTATGTTTCGCAAGTTGCGGCGCGGCTCAGCAATTCGGAGCTGGTTGAACTGTTGCGGCACGCGGGATTCGATTCTCCGACGAAGTTGGCCGCGCACGAAGCCAGCGGACGAATCACTTTGCCGTCCAGCTTGGAAGATCTGCAACTCGAGGCGTTGGGCTATCGCGGCATTGAAGTGACGCCGCTGGAATTGCTGCAGGCGTACCGGAAGCTGGCAATCCGAAAACGAGACGGCGAACTTGGCGCAGATACTCCTGTATTTCTGGGCCTGGAACATTCAGTCGCGTTTGGCATGGCGCATGCCGCCAATGTGGAAGGAATGACGATGGCTGGAAAAACAGGAACGGCGCCCGCACGTAACGCGAGATATACGCATGGATTTTTTGCCGGCTACGCTCCGGCGGAAAAACCAGAGGTCGCTTTCGTGGTTTTTCTGCAGCAAGGCCGCGGAGCGGATGCGGCCGCCGTAGGCCAGCCGGTATTCGAAGCATACGCAAAACACAGGAACGCAAATTGAAGCTCGCGCGGATCATTTTCATGTTTGCTGCGTTCGCACCGGGAATCGCACAGGCGCAGGAAGTCCGCCTGCGCTTGTATTCACTGCACGCTCCCTCGGAAATAAACATCACGGCTACAGCGGGCGATCTGCATTGGCGAATCTGCGCGGCCTGTCCCGAAAATTCAACGAACAGTTTGTATTTGAGCGCATCCGGATCGATGCTTCACCTGGGCGGCGCGGGAAACAGTCCGGAAGTTTTCATTTCCGGCGCTTACACGCTCGAAGCTTCCGGGCTTCCGCCGTTCGCGCTTCGTTTTCCGCTGCAGGTTCAATCGCGCGACGGCCGCCTGTTCCTAATCGCCGCAATTCCCTTCGAGGAATATGTGATGGCGGTTCTGGCGGGCGAAAGCGGAGACTTCAACAACGATTCTGCCATGCGGGCGATGGCCGTGGCTGCGCGGACCTATTCCGCTCATTTCCGAGGCAAGCATGGCAAAGATGGTTTTGATTTTTGCGATTCCACTCATTGCCAGGTTCCGCACTGGACAAATGTTTCGGCCCGCGTTCGTTCCGCGGTGAAAGCAACTCAAGGGGAAGTGCTGTTGTTTTCTGGAGCGCCGATTGAAACGTATTACCATCAGAACTGCGGCGGCATCGTTGCGGCGAGCAATGAAGTGTGGCCGACGGTTCGCAAAGCCTACTTGCTTGGACACCCCGATCCGTTTTGCCTGGCCGCTTCGCCGCTCAAGTGGGAATCGTCCATTGCGGTGGAAGATCTCGACGGCGCGCTGCGGGATTCAGGAATCGATCCTCCCCGTCATTGGACCGGCCTTGCGATTGTCTCTCGCTCCGTGAGCGGGCGCGCGAAGCGGGTTCGACTGGAGGGCGGAAATACGCCGGCGGTGGATCTATCCGCCTCTACGTTGCGATACGCCGTGGACCGGGCACTGGGGTGGAACAAGATTCGCAGCGACCTCTACGACATTCGGAATTCCAGCGATCACGTTTTATTTTCCGGACGAGGGGCGGGGCATGGCGTGGGAATGTGCCAGGATGGCGCGGAAGAGATGGGGCGCGAGGGCAAAACCTATCGCGAAATTCTTAGCTTTTATTATCCGGGAGCACAATTAAACAAGCCCGAGCAAGTGAAGTGGCAAAAGCGAACGACTGAACGATTCGAATTGATCAGCACGGCGCCGGAAATGGATGCCGCGATCCTGCCCGTTGCCGGGAAAGTTCTGAACGCGGATGAACGCGCCATTGGTTGGAAATTTCCCACTCGAGTGACCCTGCAAATCTTTCCGACTCTCGATCTCTATCGTGACACGACGGGCCAGCCCGGTTGGGTTGCAGGCGTGACGCGCGGCCACACCGTGCGAATGCAGCCGCTCGCCGAACTGAGAAAGAAATCCATTGTGGAATCGACGCTGCGGCATGAATTTTTTCATTTGCTGGTGGAATCGCACATTCACGCGGATATTCCGCTTTGGTTTCGCGAGGGATTGGTGCTTTATCTTTCCGCACCACACGCCGCGGAATCCGCCGCGCCGGTGATGGCCGACGCACAAATCGAAGAAATTCTGCGTCAACCGGCCAATCGTGAGGAAGTGAAGCGAGCCTATGCCGCTGCCCGAGCGCGCGTCGCTTTGCTGGCGCAGCAGCACGGCAAGCTAACGATTCTGGATTGGCTAGGAAGCGGAATTCCCGCCGGCAGTCCTCTCGAATCCCGCACCTGCTCCCGGCCACGGAGCAGGTGAGCAGCCACGAAAATAATGCGAAAAGATACGCCAGGAAAAATCGCAAAACCAGGCTGGTTGTTTCACCGGCAAATGTGGAGTCTTCAGAATGCGGCTGCCGATGCAGCAGGTGGCCGCTGACGTGAACTCCCACCACGGCCGCCAGAATTATCGTGACCCAATAGCGGGACGCTCGTGATGGCGGATTTCAGCGCGGTCCATCCGGCTTTCCCGAATCCGCTGAAACCGCGATCCGCGGCCTGTGCCAGGAGCGGGAGCAGAAACCCCGGTGTGACGATCCAGCGGAAAATAAACATTTTAATTTCAAAGATTCGGATTACAGCGTCGCAGCGTGATGTGCCGGCGCAGAAAAGCCGGCAGCATCGATCGAAAATAAGTGGACATCGAATCCTGATATTGATCGAGCTTTCCCCACATTCGCCAAATCAGGTAAAAAACAACCATCCACACCGCGACAGCAATAATATTCCGCAGGGCACGCGCGAACGCGGGCTTCAGCAATGTTCCTTCGTTTCTGAACCGGCCGCAAAAATAGCTCAGAGTGCCGGCGTGAAGCACCACGGCCGGGACCACGATTGCGATGCCCAGCACTACATTCAATATCAATTCCCATGTGCGGGCTTCGGGAATCAGCAGCCATGCCGCGTACAGCAAAATCAAAACCGGATTGGCAAAGAACTGAATCAGCCACAGCCGTTTATTTTCGAAGCTGGCCGCGAAGGCGCCGCGAGTGGAAGTTGCCGCCATCACTTCACCTCCACCATGGCCGCGTCGCTGGTTGCAATCACGGAAGGCTGATACATGGGCTGGACCATCGCCGGACTTACCTGGAATTTTCCGGGGTTTACAATCTTGAGCAAATAGACATATTCATGTTTGCCGGTGAAGTAAGTCTGGAAGAAAGTGGCGCGGTCGTCGTGGAATTCGCGGCGCGTCCAGAAGGATTCCCACCACGGCGGCCGCTGCTTCAATTCATACAGATCATCGCGCTGAACGAATTCCGCGCCGGCCGGAATAGGATCTTCCACTAACAAATAGCGCCACTCGCCGCCGCCTACCGTCACGCGCACCGCCACCATATCGCCGACGTGAACTTCTCCGCTAAGCGGATCGAGCCGGTAGACGATTTTGCCGCTGGTTTGTTCTGGAACGAGGCGGAAATAATCGCGCGTGATGTTAAGCGAAAGCGTGTTGCTCTGAAACAAGCGTTTTTCGCTCGAATAGTAGCTGCCGCTGGCGGCCCAGTACAATCTTCCCGCACCGGCTTTGTGAATGCGGATTTCGTTTTTGCCGGACTGCAATTGGTCCGTGCCGAGGTGAACGGCCGGCTGCACGGGATTGAAGGCGTCCGCCGCCGTGAAGTGGCGCGCCATCACCTGCTTTCCGTTGACGAACACTTCGGCCTGGAAATCCGCATCCAGTTCGTGGCTGGCTTTCATATATTCGGTCAAGCCGAAAACCACCATGGCGGTTTGTTTGGTGCTGTCCCAATAAAGTCCGCCATCGCGGTGATCCACCAGCCAGAAAGCCGCCTTGGGAAGCAGCGGGCTATCCGGTTTGGTCAGGCTGAGCAAGCGCACGGCGTAGGCAGTGGTTTCGGCATCGTCATCAATCGCGAATTCCATGAAATAGTCGTAGGTCGAAGGCCAATACGCTTCGCGGTCGTTTACTTTTGCCGTGGATTCAAGCGCCGCCGCGATTTGCTTGGCTCGCGCATCGTCTGCGGCGGCCTTGAGCGCCAAGCCAAGCATCGCCAGCCCTTGTGTGGACATCGAATCGCGCTTGCTCCAGGCGGTTTCGAGATATTCGGGCTTCGATGCGTTGTTCACAGAGAGAGCGTAGACAACGTAGGCGCGGAGGTCCGGGCGCATGTTGGGATATTTGTCGAGCGTTGCTCGCAGCCAATCGTCCGCGCGCTTGAGATTTTGTGGATCAAAATCATATCCGGCGGCGTGCGCCTGCCCGAAGCCGCTGACTACGTAGGCGGTCATGAACACCAGGCTTTCATCATCTTTCCACCAGCCCCAGCCGCCGTCCTGGTGTTGGAAATCTTTCAAGCGGTCCATTCCGGCTTGGATTTTCTTTTGCAGATCGGGAGAATTGGTGGAGGTGGAGAGTTTCAAATCCTTGAGCGCCTGGGCGACGACGATATTTGGCAGGAAGCTGGACATGGTCTGTTCGGTGCAGCCGTAGGGATAGCTGGTCAAATAATCGAGCGCGCCGAAAATGCTTCCCGCGACGGAAGGGCTCAGAGTGATGTCGAGTGCTTGCGCGGCCTGATCCGGATTTCCCGGCAGAGTTACAAAAGTATCTTCCTGCTGCTCGGCGGCGACGAGCGCTCCGGATTTTGCATCGCGCAACTTTACGCCGAACGGAATTACGGGAAGCGTCAGTTCCATCGCGTCGGATTCTTCTTTGGTCAGAGCTTTCGCCAGAATCACGGCTTCTTGCACGGATTTCGCTTTCACGCGCCAATCGAGTTTCGCATCACCTTTGCTGGGCACTTCCAATTGCCGCGTGGAACCTTCGAGGACGTCGAGGCCTTTCAGGTCGAGCGAGACCTGGACATTCTTTGCGCTGGTCAAATAATTGTGGACGATCGCGGAGATGGTTACTTCGTCGCCTTGGCGGAAAAAGCGCGGGACGGCCAGGCGCACCATCAAATTCTTGCGGACGATTATCTTGTTGATCGCGCTTCCGACTTTGGTATCCAGAGTGACGCCGCGAACCGTGGCGCGCCAGGTGGTTAGCGAATCGGGGAACGATAAGCCGGCGCTGGCGCGGCCAGTGGAATCCGTGCGCACATCCGCGACCCACAGAGCGGTATCTGGAAATACTTTTCTAACTTTGGGTTCGACCAGAGTTTCAGAAGGTTTCAATTGCGCGAGAGCGCGGCCTCTTCCGCCGCCATTTCCGCTAGCCAGGAAGATTTCTCTTTTTCCTGCTTCTCCGCTGAAATAGAAATTCAGGGAAGAATCCGTGGATACAGCATCGTAGGTCCAGCCGTAGAAATACTGGTGGATGTCCATCGTGGTGTCGGGGCGGATGGCGTAAATCGCTTCGTCCACCACTCCCAGGCTGAATTCGCCGGCAACGGGCTTGCCCGTCGAATCGCGAACGACCAGAGAGTATTTCGCTTTTTCTCCGGGCTGGAATTGCGGTTTGGAGGGTTCAATTTCAATTTGCAGCGCTTCCTGAATCGCGGGAACTTTCAGGTTCTTTGTGGACTGATAAATTTTATTGTCGTGCAGAAAAACAGCGGAGAGGAAAACATTGGGCTGGTTATCGGCCTGAATGGGAATGTCCACGGTAATCGACTGCGACGCGGCGTGCACGATTTTTTTGCTCTGCACGGTGCGCGCTTCGGTGGTGAGCAGAAGATAGGATTCCGGCACGCCGGTCATGATCGAGTACGTGCGCGGTATCGCCAACTTTATAGGATTTCTTATCGGCGACCATGCGGATTTCGCGGCTCTCGCCGCCCCACCAGGCGCCTTCGGAGCCTGCAACCCAAATCCAGGACGTACCTTTGACCTGGCGTTTTTCCGGCGTCTCCGCGGTCACATTCAGAATGAAAATGCCTTCCTTCTTTGCGGAGAATGCTACCTTGGCCGTGCCATCAGGCCCGGTTTGCACATTTTGCGAATCCAGCACTTCCTCTTTTTCTTTCGAGCCGGCATTCTCTCTGCGTGGCAGCAGCAATTCCACGCGAATAGCGGTTTGAACCGGGCGGCCGTCGTAATCCTTGGCGAAGGCTGTGGCATTGATTGTGTCGCCTTTCTGGAAAACATAACTTTCCGGCGAAATCCCGACCTGGAAACTTCCGTAGGTGGCGATAAAAATACTGTGGCCGGAAATTTCGCGATTGCCGGCATCGGTGACGCGCGCTTCGACGCGGTAGGAAATATCCTGATGACGCGGATCGATTTGAGTGGGAATCTGGATGACCAATTTCCCGTTGGCATCGAGCTTGCCGCTTTGTTCCGAAATTTGGTCGCCGCCGTAATCACCTTCCGAGGCGTCGCCGCCATCGTCCCCTTCCCCTTCGGCGGCGGGCGCTTCAGATGATCCTTGGTCATTTTCATCGCGATCGATAAAAGGCGACCAGTAGGGCGAAGTATGCACAACCCATTTCACGTTCGCCCCGGCAACCGGTTCGCCGAAATAATATTTTGCTTCGATGGTTGCGGTGTTCGAATCGCCCTGCAGCACGCGCGGCTTCGCTGGAAACACTTTCACTTCGTATTCGGGTTTTTTGTATTCCTCGACGTGGAAGCCGCCACTTATGCTGTAGCGGCGGGCGCCCGCGGCATTCACGGAAATCGAGTAGTAGCCTAGCGCGGCGGCGTCCGAAAGAATCAATTCACCATGAACGGTGCCAAATGAAGAAATGGGCAAATTCGATTGATAGACTTGCTTGCTGGCGGGATCCTCGATCACTACTTGGACCTGCTCGCCCGCGGGAATCTTGTAACGCTCGCCGCTTCGCGTGCGAATAATGATTTTGAAGTGCACGGTATGGCCGGGGCGATATACCGGCCGGTCGGTGTAGACATAACCTTTCCAATCTTCGTCGGGATTGCTGCTGAGGCTGTAGGAATAGGGAGTGACCAACGCCACATCGTCGCCGTGAATCGCGAGGACGCGGACATCTTCATATTTTTGTTGCGGAAGCGACGATTCGGCCAAGCCGCTCGGATCGCTGATTAGCCTGGTGAGTTCTTTTTTATCGGACCAGACCAGCACGTTGGCGTTTGCGACGGGCGCGCCGCTGCGGCGGTCGGCTGCAAATGTGACGATTTGACCGCTGGTGGCTTTGGTGACGATTCCCAGTTCGCTGATGATCACGATTGTATAGGCGCGCAAGCCGCCGTTGGTGGCTTCGACCAAATAAACGCCTTTGGGCATGGAGTTGAGCGGAACGTCCTGCGATTCCGAAAAGAAGTGCGAAGGCAATTGCTGCCGCCAACGGGCGACGAGTTGTTTGCTGTTGAGCAACGGGACCTGAGCGAAAATCGCGGCTTCGCCGGCTTTGCTTTTCTGGGCGCGGCCTTCGGTTTCACGAATTTGCGCGCGTACGCGGCCGGAATATTGAGAGCGGAAGAAATCGCGAAGGTTGATCCACAGGCCGCGCTTCCAATCGTGATAGCGCTCGACCCATGTGGGTGTTTCGATCTGCTCCTTGGGAGAAACGCGGCCGAAACTGTGCGGATCTTCGAGTTTTTCGAAGAATTGCGCGGGATCGTTTACTTTGTAGACGCGGAATTCGAGAGCGTCCACGCCATTGCCATCAAGGCGGATGCTGACTTTTTCTCCAGGGAGAAACGTTTTGTTGGAGGAGAGCGAGAAAAATACGCCGTTGCGCTGGCCACCGGCCGGGAGGCCGAAGAAGATCACGAGGAGGAGCAGAAGGATCAATTTTCCGTAGCGGTTCGTAGTGCTGTTGCCGGGCGGGTTTGGTAGCACAGGCACTCTTGCCTGTGGGCGGAGTATTAGCGGGCGAGGAAGGCACACAGCCAGGAGTGGCTGTGCTACTAGGATCCGAACCGCTTTTGAGTTTACGGCGCACTAGTCAGCCTCTTTCAAAATGTTCCAGCGATAGACGCCGAGGAAATTGCTGTTCCCTTCCACCGGGCGCCAGCGCGGCGAGGGATGATGCAACAAATCTTCGAGTGTGACGCGGCGGATTTCGCCGGGATGTTTGCCGATTGGGCCGGTGTGATAGACGATCACGCTGCTGGATGGATTCGAGAGCGGGCCGGCCGGCCACGGGCTACGCCCGATGAAAATCATGGAGTGAAATTGGGAGTCCTGGCGCAGTTGCCGATAGAAAAGGAGATCGCCTGGGCGCGCCAAGCGGATATCGCGCGTGAGGAAGAAAGTATTGAAATCCTTCAGTGTTTCCACGTTCGCGAATTCGCGGAATGCGCCGTCTTTGGCGTCTTCGGGGGCGTAGGATCCGGGGCGCACTCGGAAAAGGGCGGCGCCCAGCGGGGTGTGCGGATAGTGATATTTTTCGATCGAGGGGAGAGCCCGGGGCGGGCGAATTTGTGTTTCCTGAAACCACGCTGAATCGTGAGCGTGGAGAGCGTTGCGATAGGAGAAACGAATCAACGCGGCGCAATCGTTGATTTCTTTAGGAACTTCGGCGCTTGGAAGCAGCGCCTGATATTCGGCGATCAACGTGAACCAGCGGCGGAATGCTTCCTGGTCGCTGGGAGAATCGAGGCGAAGGAAATCCGGAGTGCCATCGGCAAAACGGCTTCCGAGGTAAGCGGGGTGGCTGCTGCCTGGCGACGCGGGCGCATGCGACCCCGTGAGTGAGGCGTCGCGCCTGCCAGCGGCGGCGCGGTAAATGGCAGCGGCACCTATGCCGCAAGAAGCCACCGAGAGCACAACAGCGGCCAGCCAATATTTTCGCACGGGAAACATCATCGCCAATGTTCCTGAAGGGTCGCCGAGACTATAAATCATCCTACCCGGCGCGCCAAGAAACTCTTGCCATAGGACTCGACCTGGGCGGAGAAACCGCCTGCGCTTGTGATACGGCGCCGCTACAGGCTGCCATGAGGCCAACGATAACGATGCCACCCTTAAGGGTGGCGCTACACGACCAACCCTACTCGACATTGCCACACCGACTCTGAAAGTTCTGGCCCCCGTAAGAAACCCGAGGCCACATCAGACCGTGGCGGCAGGTTTCAATTCCTGCGATCTTGATTCTCCACATGTAGAGGAGCAAGTGGTTGGCCATGCCAGAGTTGGGCAATTATCGAGGAAACCAAACGTCGCAACGAACGGAGGCGCGTCATGGACGCGACATTCGTGGCTTCAGGAACACGAAGAAAATTGGCTGGGAGGCCTGGACTCGAACCAGGATAGTCAGCTCCAGAGGCTGATGTCCTACCGATTGAACGACCTCCCAGCCGAAGGGAGACAACAAAAAAGAGCCGCAGGCGCGACCCGGCTTCTACTTTAATCAGGATGGAGAGATTCGTCAACCGCGCGTCGTGGTTGCAACGGGCGAACCAGCTTGATTCATGCAAGGTTGCTGCGTTGCGCGATTTGTGAAGCACCGAGATTGTACGCGGGATCCCTCGCCAAAAACGGGCTCGGGATGACAGCTTAGCGCTGCCGTATCCAACGAGGAAGGGATTACCGCGGAGGCGCTGAGTTCCGCAGAGACGGAATGAAGATCAACCGCGGGCTGCTCGTGGTTCCGCGGGAACCAGGCGCTTATCGCGGATGTAATAATCGGAGCCGCGCCAGGTGATGCGTTTTTTGAAGAAGCTGGTGACCCAAACGACGAAGGCAAAAGCATCGCGCAGAGGAACCAACCACATCTTGCGGCGAAGGAGTTGATCCTGCACTCCCCAGACGCCTACGGTCCAAGCCATGGCTCCGCGCAAAACCACGTAGGCAGCGAGATAGGCCGCGGAAATCAAGGCTGTGGGAGCGACGGCCGCTGCCAGCAAGGCCCAGGCGAGGCCATGAGTGAATAGCAATCCAAAATGACCCCAGGGAGCGGCGTGGCGAAGAGTGAGAGTCCAGCGGACTTGATGGGCGAAACTCTCGCTTAATTTCTGAGCTGGGAAGACGGTGTAAACGGGGTAGGTAGTCAGTTCGACGCGATAGCCCAGAGCGGCGATGCGGTGGCCCAGTTCGTAATCATCCGTGAAATGATCCACCAGGGCTTCGAAGCCGCCAATTTCGGCAAGATGCTGACGGGTGGTGGCCATGGTGGCACCCAATGTGAAATCCACGCCACCGAGCGCCCAGGAGGCCAGCACCCCCGCGTCGAAATCCGAAGTGTTGCCGAGGGCCTCCATCTGTGATGGCAAGGAACCGTCCGTAAGCCCGCGATAGAGACAAGTGACAGCGCCCACCTTGGGATCGCGGAAGGGTGAAGCGACCGCGCGCAAGATAGCCGGGGCCGACGCGGATATCGCTATCGCTGATCACAAGGATATCGTACTGCGCCTCCTGAACCAGGCGGACCATCTTGTTCACTTTGTTGCTGGTGCCCAGGCGAACGGCGCCGACGAGCAGACGGATTTTGCGATCGGGAAAATCGTGAATTACTCTTTCGATGATGGGGATGACGGGGTCGTATTCGTCCGGAACGTTGAAAAGGATTTCGAATTCCGGATAATCCTGGTTGCAGAAGCTGGCATAATTTTCGTAGGCTTCGCGGTCCAGGCCCTTTACCGGCTTCAGAATGCTGACGGGCGGCGTGTAGTTATCCGTTTCCGCAGGACGATTGCGAAAGAAACGAAGCGCGGCCAGGATCGCCAGGAGATAATACCCAAACGGTCCGAGCGCGAGCAGGAGCACGAGCCAACGAAGAGCGACGATTAGGGACATTTTCCTAGCTTCCTAGCCGATCCACACCAGTGCAACGCCCAGACAAACCAAGAGTACACCGGCCCAGCGTTTCGGCGATATGCGCTCGCCGAGAAAAAATTTTGCTCCCAATGCGCCCATGGCGTAGCTCAGCGCGGTGGCAGGTACCACGAAACTAACATTTTCCCACGAAAGCAGGGCCAATAGCGCAAAAAATGACACGGTCATGATTACCAGGCCGAGCCACATCCAACCGACGCGGAAGGCGCGGACGATCACGCGCACCAGATTGCGCGGGGAGAAATCGTGCACTTCGCCGATTTGCTTCATGGCGCGGGAGATCGAAAGCTCTCCTGCGGTGCCGCCGAAAACCACGATGGCCATGAAGAAGGCTTCGCGCATTGTGGTCATCCTCGCTCGGTGGTGCGAGGAGGAGTGCCGCCAACCAGCACCACACCCAGGCAGATTGTTAAGACGCCGGTCCAGCGCACGGAAGTGATTGCTTCGCCGAGCAGGAAAACGCCCAGCAACGCCACCACTACGTAGCTGGAGGCGGAAGCGGGCTGCACGTAACTATAATCGGCCCAGGAAAGCACCAGCAAATAAGCAATGAAAAAGAGGAGTAGAAAAAAGATTCCCAGCCAGATGAATATCGAGGAGAACGCTCCAGCGAACAATTGGGCGAAGGCGGAGGGAGACCAACCGGAGATCGCTCCGACTTTCTTCATACCCTTGCCGAGCAAGACATCGCCCAACGGTCCGAAAATGACCATGAGCAAAATCAGGACGAAGGTTTTTCCGTGCAAGCCGTGGGAATCGTTCATGCGCTGTGAGATTCGCTCGCGACGCCCACTCGCGTGCCCGAATCCATCGGCGGCACAGAGACGATCGGCTTATCCTGAATTCCCTTGCGAGCGACCTTTAAACGTTCCGAGCGCAGACGCATGAAGGAAACGGCTTCGTGATAGAGGCGCTTCCGTTCGTGGCTGTCCCAGAGGGCTTCGCGCAGGATGCGCCAAACGACGCGCGGGCGGAAGTAATAGGAATCGTAAAACCGGCTCACACCGTTGACCATGTCTTCGCGAGTGAGGCCGGGATACTCGAGATGAGGAAGCTGGTGGCCGCCATCATCGGTGAGAGCTTCGCCGTGCAGAAACCCTTTTTCGCCGGCCCAATTGTAAAGTTCGGTGCCAGGGTAAGCGTGGGCCATGGAAACCTGGATGGTTTCGCAGTCCAGTTCCTTGGCGAAATCAATGGTGCGCTGAATGGTTTCCTTGGTTTCGCCGGGGAGGCCGAGAATAAAATCTCCGTGAATTCTAATTCCTACTTTCTTGCAGTTCTTGGCGAAGTTGCGGCCCATTTCGAGCGTTTGACCCTTCTTGATATTCTTCAGGATTTGCGAGTCGCCGGATTCGAATCCGACAATAAACAGGCGGGCGCCGCCATCGGCCATGTGCTTGAGCGTCTCGTAATCGCTGTGAACTCGGGCCGTGCAGGACCAGCGGAAGCCGACGGGCTTGAAGAGCTTGCACAGTTCGATGACGCGATCCTTGCGGATGTTGAAGGTGTCGTCGTCAAAGAAAAATTCCTTGGCTTGCGGGAACAACTGGCGCGCCTGGCGGAATTCCCTGGCGACGTTTTCAACCGAGCGAGTGCGCCAGGAATGGCCGGAAAGTGTTTGCGGCCACAGACAGAAAGTACAAAGGGCGGGGCAGCCGCGGGTGGTGTAAAAGGAAACGAAGGGATCGAGCAGAAAGGGGACGTTATATTTTTCGATGGTCAAGTCGCGCTTGTAGATATCCGTGGCGAAGGGCAGACTGTCCAATTCCTCCGTTTGCAGCATCGGGCGCGGGGGATTGTGGACCACTTTGCCATTCTTGACGTAACTCGCGTTCAGAATCTGATCGAGCGGCTTTCCCTGGGCGTACTCCACGACGGAAAAATCGAACTCTCCGCGAACCACGAAATCGAGGTCGGGGCTGGCCAGCAGGCTTTCGGCTGGCTTGATTTGCACGTGAGGGCCGACGAAAGCGATCTTGATGTCGGGCTTGGCAGCCTTCATGGCGCGGGCCATGCCCAAATCGCTTTGGAACCCGACGGTGGAAGTGAACAGAACAACGAAATCGTAATCCTTGGAGATTTTGACCGTCTCCGCTTTCGAAACTTTGTGCGGAGGCGCGTCCAAAAGGCGGCTGCCTTCCAGCATTCCGGCGGGGTAGGTCAGCCAAACCGGGTACCAGTAGGACTCAATTTCGCGAGTGGCTGGCCAACGGGAACTGGCTCCGCCATCGAAATTTTCGAAACTAGGCGGATTTAGAAATAAAGTTTTCATTACAGACGGCATCTATAGAACCCCCAGCAAATGGACGGAGCGGCCACACTCCGGCGAACGACCCGAAGATAAATTGTACTCGATTTCGAATATCAGCCATAGCTTTGCTTTCTTCGGCCTGTGCTACTGGAACACTTTGGCAAGCTGGCCGGTGGCTTCCATCACAGCCAGTTGCGCCTTTTGTTTGGCGAATTCAGCGTCAAGGAACGCCAGCCATTTCTCATTCTCATCGAGCCGGGATTGCTCGAGATCGCGCAGCGTAGCCCGGCCTTCGTCGAATTTGGATTGAGTGAGGCCGGTAGTTTCTTGAGCCAGCTTCAAATCCAGCCTGGCCACTTCCTTTGCGGCGTCGAGTTCGCGAACGCTGCGGAGCTTTTGAACCACGTCGAGGCGCAAATCACGGCGCTTCGAGCCAACATTGATCTCCGCGGTGGCTAGCTGGCTGCGGGCCAGCGCCACGTTGGCGGAAGTGCGGGACGCAAAGATGGGTATTTTTACCTGGACTCCTACGTTCAGGTTATTGCGCTGAAAGTGGTTGTAATATAAATCGTAATTATTGAATCGGCTGAGGATGCTGTACTGCCCCACTAGATCAACCGTGGGCCAATAGCCGCCGTGCTCGCCTTGCAGGATGTGCTGGCGGGCGCTGCGTTCATTTTCGGCTTCCTTGACGCTCAGGCTGTAGGCCAGAGCCAGATCAATTAGCTGGCCTTCGGGCTCCGCGGCTCCATCGGGCAAATCCTCGGCGGAGACTTCCACGCGCTGGTCGGAAGGCAATGCGGTCAAGTCGCGGAGTTGCTCGCTCAGGATCTCGTCGCGGCCTTCGAGCTGAATCACCCGCTGTTCGATTTTGGCCAAATTCAATTCGCCTCGCGTCAATTCAAGGGACAGCTCGACTCCGCTTTCGGTGCGTTGCCGGGTGACTTGCAGAATTTGCTGCGCGCTGGCGCGCTCGGTGCGCAGCAATTCCAGCGAGTGGCGCACCTTGGCGAGTTCGAGATAGGAAGTGGCTGTGCGGACGATTATGGAGTTGCGCGTGTTCTCCATTTCCAGGCGCTGGTTTTCCGCGCGGTCTTCGGCGGCGCGGAGCTGCCCGCGCAAAGGAGGATTCAGAATGGATTGCGTGTAGGACATTTCGAACACCGACGGCGCGCCACCCGGCGTTTGCGGGAATCCATTGGTGTAGGCGGCGCCGGAGCCAGTGTAAAGATTGGGAAGAAACTCGGCTCGATTGACGCGCGCGGTGTCGAGCGCGACTGCATATTGGGCCTTGGCCATGGCCAGTTCCCGGCTATTCTGCAACGCGAGATTCACGGCTTTCTTCAGGGAAAGGTTGCCGGGCTGCTGAGCAGAAAGCGAAATACACAGTCCCAAGAGAAGACCCAGCCCAACGACATAGAGAATCAAGCGAGTTTTATTCATAGCGAAGCGATTCCGTGGGATGAAGTTTTGCCGCCCGGTTCGCGGGCAGATATCCGAAAAGCAGGCCCGTTCCGGAAGATACAACGAATGCCAGCAAAACCGACAGCCAAGAAACAGGGATAGTGATCTTTTCAGGCACCTGGGCAATGCTGAGCGCGCCCTCCACCAGGAATGGAATGGCCACGGCGATCAGGATTCCCATCACGGCTCCGGAGCCGCTGATCAGGAAAGCCTCGATCAGGAATTGATAGAGGATTTCCTTTCGGCGGGCGCCGATGGCTTTGCGAATTCCGATTTCACGAGTACGCTCGGTGACGGTGACGAGCATGATATTCATGATCCCAATTCCACTGATTGCCAGGGCGATCAACGCGATCAAAAGGAGCACCACGGTGAGCGCCCAGGAAATTTTGTGCGCCGTCTCCAGGATTCCCGTCAGATTCTGCACGCGGTATTCGGCGCCGGCGCGGTGGCGAGCCAGCAACGCCTCATAGACGCCGCGCGTCACGGAGGGCACATCCTCCGGTTTGTCGGCTTGAGCGTAAAACGTCTTGATGTATTCACTTCCGGTGTAATATTTCACCAGCGTAAACGGCACGATCACCGATTCGCGGGTGATTTCCGTTTGGCCGAAAGTGGCCACACGCTCCCGGAACACACCAATAATCGTGAAGCTCAGTTCGCCGGCCCGGATGGATTTCCCCACGGGACTTTCGGAGGGATAAACCAGCTTTGCCAGTTCTTCCGTCAGCAGGCAGACTTTACTGCGGGCGGCCATGTCGTCCGAATCGAAATAGCGGCCCTGCAAAACCGCCAGGTTACGAATCTTTTGAAATCCCGCGGTGACGCCCACCAGGCTGATGGGATGTTCCACTCCATCCACAACGACCGACATGGGGATATCGCGGGTGCCCGCGGCTTCCACAACGTGGGGGACATCGCGCTTCACAACTTCCAGATCGGCGAGGGTGATTTCGTCGGAGAGTGTGGTGGGCTGCGAGGCGCTGGAATGAACCAATTCGGCGTAAACGATATTGGCGCCGACTCCTTCAATCTGCCCAATAATGTAGCGTTTGCCCGCCAGGGCCACGGTAACAACCATGACAATGCAGGCGCTGCCGATGATCACGCCCAGCATCGTCAACAGCGCCCGCACTTTATTGGCGCGGAGCGCGTCGAAAGCCAGAGACCAAGTTTCGCTGGTAATCAACTTTCCATCCGGGCGCCACTTGCCGCCCAAGCAATATGCGTCCCAACGGCGGGAAACGAGCTGCGGGAAACTATAGCAAACACTGCGACCGGCCCCCCTGAGAATCCTAACGAGTTGCGCACACTATACGTGGCCCTCCCCCGGTTGCGGGTATGCAGATTGGACGCTGAAAACGAACGGGGCGATGCTTTTCAATCTCACTTTCCTAGAGATTCCGCAAGCCAAGGGCAGATATCCAGGTTGGACGGAACACGTACAAAGGTTCAGGCCACGGCGATAAATTCCGCGGCGCCAGCCGGGGAGAAAAGACTTCTTCGACTCGAAGCTTGTGATTGGGATGGCTATTTCGGCTGTTTCTCGAGTCGTTGAAGGTTGGCTTTGGCGTCTTGGCGGCTGGGATCGAGTTGCAAGGCGGCGCGATACTGCTCCGCCGCTTCCATGCGCCTGCCCAAGTGCTCGTATAGCTTCCCAATCCATTCGCGTGCCGCGGCGTGAGTGGGCCAATCGCTGCGGTCCGGAGTACTCGCGAGGAATGACTTCAGATATTTTTCAGCCTCGCTCAAATTCGTGCCGGCGATGATTCCGGCCACACCGCGGTAATAGGCCAGGCGGGGATCGGAAGGATTCACGCTCGCGGCGGCGTCAATCGCCGCTTTCATTTTTGGCGCATTATTCTGATGGGAATAAAAACCGGCAATTTCGAGATAGGGGTCAACGTTCTTTTCCTTCAGTTCCATCACCCAGCCATATTCAGCTTCAGCCAGATCGAGTTTCTTCGCGTCGCGCCAGTATTCCGCGCGTGCCAGGTGCCCCTCCACCTGATTTTGCGCCGCGATGGCATTCACCTGCGCCATCGCCAGGTCCTTGCTTCCGCCGACGATCCAGGGAGCTTCCAGATAAAATTCCATCAGGTCGCGGCGCGCCTGGAGATTGCCGGGATTCAAGCGGACAGCCGCCTCGAATTCGCTTTTGACCTTGCGTGCCGTGAACAGGCTGCGCTCTTTATCCGCCTTGGCACCATAGGCGCGGCCGAGCCACATGTGATAAAGGGAGCTGAGAGGCTCGATCTTTATGGCTTGTTCGCTCTGAGCAATCGCGGCGTTGTAATCGTGCAACTCGTAATAGCAGCGGCCAAGCATATAGTAGGCTTCGGCATTCGATTTGTTCCTCGCCACGACGCCTTGGAGAGTGGCAACCGCCGCGGAGTAAGCGCCCAGTTCGAACTGATGTTGCGCGGTGGAAAATGCCGGGTCATCGGCGGCAACAATCGCCGGCCCGGTGATCAAAACAGCGGCCAGGAGCATCACGAGCGGGACTAAGGCGCGACGGCGCATCCAAACTCTCCCCCGGAAAGAATCCTTTGTTGTGACCATTGCCTCGGACCCTCTACGGAACATCTATGCCGCGCACTTCCAGGTCGTCCTTGAGGTCTACGTCGCCAGGCAGAGCCAGGCGATCGCCCTCTTTCAATCCGGAAGTTACCTCGTACATGGTCGCGCTGGCGATGCCGACCGTGATCTCGCGCAGGTGGAGACGGTCGCCCCCGAGCACATAAACGAAATGGCGAGTCCCCTCCGAGCGCACCGTGGAGCGCGGAACCACCAGTGCGTTGGCCTGGGAGCGCACCCGAATTCGTACGTTCACATTAATGTTCGGTATTAACTCTAACTTGCTATTGTCCACCGAGCAGAGCACTTCGCCGACGCTGCGTGTCCCATGCGGCACCACCTGTTTGGGAACCTGCTCGGTGACGCCAGGCCATAATTTTGCGGGCAGGGCGTCCCAGGTAATTTCCACTGGCTGTCCCGCGGCCAGGGCTCCGAGATCCGGCTCGTCCACGTAGGCGCGCACGCGGACGCGGCGTAGGTCGGCCATATCGGCGAGCTCGTCTCCCACTTTTACATAGTCGCCAGCGTGCACCGGGAGCGAATACAAAGTTCCGTTTACCGAGGATTTTACCGAAGCGGAAGCAACTTTGATTTCGAGTGCTTTGATCAATTCGTTGGCTTGCTGGGCGCGCAATGTGGCGCGTTGCACATCCACCGACGCCGAACGGGACATATCCTGCTTTTTCTGCTGCAACGTCTGCAATTCGGCCTGCGCGCGCGCCAGCGAAAGCTGATTCTGATCGAGCTCGTCCTGCGTAGCGGCCTTCTGCGCGACCAGTTTTTTCAGAGCTTCCTGCGTGTTTTGCAAACTGACCAAATCGGCCTGGGCTTTTTTCAGGTTTCCTTCGAGTTCGGCCATTGGGGCGGCAGGCCCCCCGGCGCGAGCGGCACGAAGATCTTCCTGTGCGGCGATCAGGCTTTCGCGAGCTTGGGCGAGCTGTGCCCGGGCGTCCTGCGCATCCAGCATCAGAATCGGCTGGCCCAAACGCACACTCTGGCCTTCCGCTGCCGAGACACTGGCGACGAATGTGGGAAATTGGGCGCGGACGATGTAGGGCTGAATCGGCTCCACTTTCCCATTGCTGGTGATGGAGGCATCAAGATTTTCGCGGACCACTTTGGCCAATTGCACCTCCGGGGCATGGTTCCGCCCGGTTACGCCAAGCAGCACCAGGACAACCACTATGGCGCCCAGAAGCGATCCGACCCACTGAGTACGCGTTATTGCCATGTCGCCACGTTTCAATTGTGCGGCAGATGGTGCAAGATCGCAAAATTGTAACAGACCGCTGCACCACTTGCCACGCGCCAGGCCGCTCCCTGTAGGCTAGCGCACAAGGCATACTAAGGCGGATGCTATACTCGGGGATCGAGATGCCAACTGTCTTCGTGATCGCCGAAGATTGGATGTTGCGGGCGATGTTGCGCGCTCAACTCCGCGAATTGGGAGTGGATGCGCTGGGAATGGAGACGGCGGACGACGCGGCGCGTGCGATCGCGGGCGGGCAGATGCCTTCCGCAGTGGTTCTGGAGACCAGTTCCGGAGAAAAGTCCGAGGCAATGGCTGATTTGGCGCGACGCGTACCGCTGATCGTGGTGACCTCCGGCCTCGATCGCATTGCTCTTCCCGAGGCGGCCGCGATTTTTCACCGGCCGGTTCGCGTGGGCGAAATCGTGGCGCGGGTGATGCAGGCATTAAAAGGGCAGGCGGTTTGAGCGAGACAGGCTTGCCGCACTGCTGGTTCGTGTTAGAATCCGGCCATGGCTGAAACGACTCCCGCAAAACCGGAAACTCCCCCGGCTCCGGCATCTCAGGGCCACGCGCCAGACCCGGATGCGGCCAAGAAACCCAAGATTCACCGGGTGTGCATCAGTTGCAATAATATGTTCGAAGTGACAATCGATAATTACGAAGCCAAGCATTGCTCCGCGTGCCACAAAGCCTGATTATCACTTTGAGCCGCTTGATTGACTTAGCCCACCTTGCGCGAATAGTATGACGCGCGAATTGTCACCATGATCGGGCAAACCTTTTCCCACTATCGAATCATTGAAAAACTCGGTGGCGGAGGCATGGGCGTTGTCTATAAAGCCGAGGACACTCGCCTGCACCGCCAGGTAGCGCTGAAATTTTTGCCGGAAGAAACGGCCAGGGACCACAGCGCCCTGGAACGATTTCAGCGCGAGGCGCAAGCAGCGTCCGCCTTGAATCATCCCAACATTTGCACGATCTACGACGTGGGCGAGCAAGACGGGCGCGCGTTCATCGCCATGGAGTTTCTGGATGGAGTAACACTGAAGCACCGAATTGATGGGAGACTGCTTCCCATTGATCAGGTACTCGAACTGGGAATTCAAATTGCCGACGGGCTGGATGCCGCGCACTCGCAAGGGATCGTCCATCGCGATATCAAGCCGGCGAATATTTTCGTCACCAAGCGCGATCAGGCCAAGATTCTCGATTTCGGACTCGCGAAACTTGCTCCCGGCCAGCAGCCGGGACATCGCGCGAACGATTCGGCGCAGCCAACCGTTGCTTCGGTGGAATCTCCCGCGGACGCGTTCCACACCAGTCCGGGCGCGGCTCTGGGAACGGTGGCGTATATGTCACCCGAACAAGCATTGGGCGAAGAACTGGATGCGCGCACGGACCTTTTCAGCTTCGGAGTGGTGCTGTATGAAATGGCTACCGGGCAGCAAGCGTTTTCGGGCAACACTTCGGCGGCAATCTTCGATTCAATTCTGCACAAGTCGCCTCCCGCACCTGCCCGGTTGAACGCAGATTTGCCGGCGGATTTCGAAAGGATTCTGAACAAATGCCTGGAAAAAGATCGCAAGCTGCGCTGCCAATCCGCCGGGGAAATTCGCGCGGATTTGATGCGGTTGAAGCGCGACACTGATTCGAGCCGGAGATTTGCGATTAGCCAGCCGTCGGGATTTGAGACGCCGGCAGCTTCCGCGCCAGCTGTCCGGCCGATGGCAGCCGCGGCGTCAAAGGGCCGGCTGGCGATTGTGGCCGGTGCAGCGCTGGTGATTGGCGCGCTCGCGGGCGCATTTCTGATGCGCGGCCTGAACAGGACCACGCCGCCTCTCTACCAGCAGCTCACGTTTCGCCGCGGAAATATTCGCGCCGCACGATTTGCCGCCGATGGCCAAACGGTTGTTTACGGAGCCTGGTGGGAAGGAGAGCAAGCAGAACTGTTCACAACCCGGCCGGATAGCACGCAATCGCGGGGCCTGGGGCTGGACAAGACGGAACTCTTCAGTATCTCGTCAACCGGTGAAATTGCCGTTTCCTTGAATGACACTCCGGTCGAAGGATTTGTCCACCGGGGCACGCTGGGCCGAGTTTCGCTTTCGGGAGGCGCGCCGCGGGAAGTTCTTGAGGGCGTGGAATACGCAGACTGGTCTCCAGCAGGAGATGGATTCCTGGTGGTGAGAACCCAGGGGGGACGGAGGCATCTGGAGTATCCGATTGGAAAAACCTTATACGAAACTAGCGGATGGGTCAGTCACCCACGTGTTTCGCGCAATGGGGATCGCATCGCGTTTCTGGATCATCCGCTTCCCGGCGATGATCAGGGATCAGTAGTGGTAATTGATCTCGCTGGAAAGAAGAAAACGATCTCGACCGGATGGGTAAGCGTGCAAGGCCTGGCATGGTCTCCTCGGGGGGACGAAATCTGGTTTACGGCCACGCCCACTGGATTTTCCCGAGCGCTGTATGCAGTGGATCTCTCCGGGAAACAACGGCTGGTGGCGCGTGCGCCGGGGATGCTAACGCTTCAAGACATCGCGCCTGACGGCCGGGTGCTGGTTACACGGGAAGCGCCTCGCGCAGGATTTTATGGGCTGGCTCCCGGAGCCACCAAGGAGCGGGACCTTTCATGGCTGGATTTTTCCAGTCCCTGTGCATTGAGTGCCGACGGCCGGTTGGTGCTATTCGACGAATCCGGTGAAGGTGGCGGGGCCACCTACTCGGTCTTCTTGCGGAAGACGGATGGATCTCCGGCGATTCGACTGGGAAACGGAACCTGTGCGGCGCTGTCACCTGATGCCAAATGGGCGATTTCGGTCCCGAATGAAGCCCCGGAGCCATTTGTGTTGCTGCCAACGGGCGCTGGCGAGGCACGGCCAATCACGCACGATAAGATCGACCACAATGCCGCTACCTGGCTTCCGGATGGCAAACGGATCGTCTTCCTGGGAAGCGAACCCGGTCACGCGCTGCGCTACTTCGTCCAAGACATCAATGGTGGACAGCCGAAGCCAATTTCGCCGGAAGGAGTGCTTTCGGGCCGGATCATGAACGTTTCTCCGGATGGAAAATGGGTGGCCGGCGTCGGGCCGGATGAGAAAGCCTATTTGTTTCCGGTTGATGGAGGTGAGGCACGCGCCATACCCGGATACGAAGCGGGATACCGCTTCACAAGTTTCTCCGCCGACGGAAAAATCGTGTTTATCTTCGCTTACAACAAAGTTCCATCCAGCGTGTACAGCCTGAACCTGGCGACGGGCCAAAAGACGCTGTTGAAACAATTGGAACCTCCAGATCCGGCTGGAATCGATCACGTGGCGCCGGTGCTGATCGCTTTGGATGGGAAAAGCTACATCTATGGTTACAACCGCAATCTCTCCGATTTGTACCTTGTCGAAGGACTCAAATAAGATTTGCGTCCGATTCACCGGGGACGACTCCGCCGGGAATTCAACGCTTGTGAAAGTTTCGCTACAATGGCGCGGACATCATTGAAGCACTGAGGGGAAACAATGCCAATTTATAACGAAGAGATCACATTGCACTCGACCAAACTGCGGGAATTTTTCAACATCACCTCGAACATAAAGGCGGCGGTGGAGAAGAGCGGATTTTCCGACGGCCTGATTGTGGTTTCTTCGCTGCATTCGAATAGCGCCGTTTTTGTGAATGACGATGAACCCGGCCTGTTGCAGGATTTGGAAGCGTGGCTCGACCAAATGGCGCCGGCGCGCAGCGATTTCAAGCACGAGGGCCGGTTCGAAAGCAATTCCGCGGTTCATTTGCAGGCTTTGTTGCTGAATCACCAGGCGATCGTGGCGTTCACGGGGCGGCGGCTCGATCTTGGCCCGTGGCAATTTGTTATTTACGCTGATCTTGACGGACAACGCCCCAAACGCATCCTGGTGAAAGTGATGGGAGAATAATTCCGGCTTGCCAGATGTGCGCAGGTGTTGCGATTTGGCACTGGAATTCTCTCAGAGAGCGAAGCAAAATTATTTCCTCTTTCGCTGCTTACCCAATGGCCCATGCTAGAATCTAAGCCTCCATGGCGCCCGAGCCCTTGATCGAAGTTCGCGAACTCTGCAAGCACTTCCAAACATTTCATCGCCGGGAAGGGATTTGGGGAGGGATCCAAAACCTGTTCGTGCGCGACTACCGCACTGTGAAGGCGGTGGACAACGTCAATTTTTCCGCCGACCAAGGCGAGATGGTCGGTTACATCGGCCCGAACGGCGCGGGCAAATCCACCACCATCAAGATGCTCACCGGCATTCTGGTTCCCTCCTCGGGCTTCGTGCGCGTCAATGGCTTCGATCCGCACCGGCAGCGCCCGCAGTATGTGAAAACCATCGGCGTGGTGTTTGGCCAGCGCACGCAATTGTGGTGGGATATCGCGGTGGTGGAATCGTTCAAGCTGCTTCGACGCATTTATGGTGTTTCGCAGAGCGACTTTAATTCGCGCATGGAACAATTCGACGAAATTCTGGGCATCAAGCGATTACCTGCACACGCCGGTGCGCAAACTTTCACTCGGCGAACGGATGCGATGCGACCTGGCCGCCGCGCTGCTGCACAATCCGCCGTTGCTTTTTCTGGACGAGCCGACCATCGGCCTGGACGTGGTGGCGAAAGATCACATCCGTCATTTTCTGCGTGAGATCAATCGCGAATTCAGGACCACGGTGCTGCTGACCACCCACGACCTGGACGATATCGAGGAGCTTTGCCGCCGCATCGTGATCATTGACCATGGCAGGCTGCTCTACGACGGCCAGCTGCGAAGTGCTGAAGCAGAGACTGTTGCGCACCAAGCAGATCAAATTCTGCATTCAAGGACCGCGAGCAAGCGGCGGCATCGAAATGATCGCGCGCGACGGGCTGGCACATCGACCAGGTGGACGAGTTGACCTACCGAATCCGGTTCGACCGCACGCAGATTTCGACATCGGACTTGATTCGCCAAATTCTGTCGACAGTGGAAGTTCGCGATTTGCTGATCGAGGATGAGCCGATCGAAGAAATCATCAAGCGTATTTATGCGGGTGAAGCGTTGCTGGAGACGCAGCGCATGAGCCCTGCACTGGAATCGGAGCCATATTTCCGAGATGATCGAGAATTGCCAGAAGGCTATTTGGGAGATCCGCTCGTTTAGCCTATCGAGGCTGCCTGCGGCGCAGTCTTGGCACGCGCGTTTTGTGTTCGGCTGTTGTGCTGGCATCGCTGTGGGTTCCTTCCGGAATGTCCGTGAATGCATCCAAGAGAAATAAACCCGTAAAGATCTGGGAGCCCGTGGGATTTGACGCCGCCACAGGACGAATCGGCAATTCGTGCTTCTTTTTCGTGGCGGACTTGACGGCGGCGGTTTTTCTCCGGGCTGGAACGCCTCGAGATGCCAAGGCTTCGCGTTTCGCAAGGGAACCGAATTGATCGAGTTTTATCCGGACCAGATCGCCATCGATATCGAAGGCAGAGCCTATGAGTGCCAAAGCCGGATGGCTTCATCCGCGCCTCCCCTGAACAAGTGGAATTTCATGAAGTTGCTATGGTTCAAGGCGGTGTGGGAGAAAGATTTGCAATGGCAGCCAGCCGAAAAACTTCGCTACGAAACAATCGAGCCAATCTGGTGGCTCGAGGAGGGGCGCGGCTCCTTTATGTACCATCTCACGATGCAAACAAAGGGCGTCGCTTTGAGCGACAACTTGATGATTACCGTGCTTTCCGATGAAGGAAAAGAGGTTGTCCGCATGACGGGGAACGTGGCCAGCGGATACCGGTCGCAGCCATCGCTTCTGTTTGCCGATCAGCCGGCGCGCGACGGCAAGGACAACCGGAAATGAACAGCACGCTCGAGGCGTTGGTGCCGTACGCGGAATTTTCGCGCGTAGGGTTCGTCAATATTCTTGCGTTCCGCCTGCGCTATTTCACCGGGATCATCACTTATCTGATCAATGTGACGGTTTATTACTTCATCTGGAGCGCCGTCTACCGCGGCGGGAATTATCCATCGCGGGATACAACTTGGCGCAAATGATCACTTACGTTTCAGCGTTGGCTGGATCATGCGATCGTTTTATTGGAACACCATCGACCAGGAAATGGCGTACGAAGTGATCGAAGGCAAGATCGCGATGGATTTGATCAAGCCGGTTTCCGTCAGTGGATGTGGCTGTGCCGCGCGATGGGCGAATCGGCTTTTCGATTCGGCTTGCTGACGCTGCCGACCGCGGTGGTAGTTGGCTTTTTTTCCCGGTGCCGCGCCGGCCTCGCGCCAGAATTTCTGCCTGTTTTTCCTGGCGGTGCTGGGCAGCTTCTTTCTGATGGCCGCGATCAATTTTATGATCGGCACGTGCGCGATTCCGCTGAAATCCATTCTCGCGTTGATTCGCGCGAAATACTGGTTGATCGAGTTGCTTCCGGGTTGCTGATTCCCATGTCATTTTTCCCGGACAGCGTGCAGAGAGTGCTGGCGTGGCTGCCGTTTGAGCACATCGCTTTCACGCCTCTGCAGATTTATCTGGGCAAGCTGGACCGCGCGGCATGCGTTGCGTGCGCTGGCGATTCAATGGTTTGGGTGATCGTGCTGCTGGTGGCGGCGCATGTGTGGTGGGAGCGAGCGGCACGCAAAATCACGATCCACGGCGGGTAGCAACCGTGGGTCCAGTCTTGAGTTGAATTTGAATCGGTTTTCAGGGGGCCGGAGCGTCCCGTTTTTGCGGCCCGAGGTTCCTAGATTCGGAAGAATAGCTGTGAAAACGCCAGGCCGGAGTGGTCCTGAGCGCCACCCTTAAGGGTGGCACTTTGGTGCGGCAACAACGTCTAATTTCGGACGCTACCAAGCCAGACGTCTCCTGAAATGTCGACGGAACGATGAAACGATACCTGGCGTTGTTTTTCGAATACTTCTCCCAATATGTGAAAGTGCGCATCAGCTATCGGGCTGATTTCTTCATCAGCCTCCTGACCAGTTTTGCCGCCACTATTTTTGGCTGAGCTTCGTGGTCGTCTTGTTCAACAAAATTCCCAAACTGGCGGGATGGCGAATTCGAGGAGGTGATGTTTCTCTACGGTTTCTCGCTGATTCCCTACGGCACTTCAACATCATCAGCCTGAATCTCTACGATTTCGGCAACAATTACATCATCGAGGGAAAATTCGATCGCGTGCTGCTCCGGCCGATTTCTTCGCTGTTTCAGGTGCTGTTCGAACAATTTCGGATCGAATCGTTCCAGGAAGTTGCGACCGGATCATTCGGATGTGGCTGGGCCACGCGGCATGTTGCGTCTTCATTGGACTCGTGGAAGTCGCCTTGCTGCTGATTTTCTTGGCGATCTGCGGCGCGGCATCATTTATATTTCCGTTTTCCTGCTGCTCAGCACCGTTTCGTTCTGGTTCGAGGACCGAATCGGCGTGCATCCGCCTGTATGGAACTTGATGGCATTCGGCCGCTACCCGCTTTCGATTTATAGCGGCGCAATCCAATTTTTCCTGAGCTGGATTATTCCCTTCGGTTTCGCTTCTTTCTATCCCAGTGTGCGATTGCTGGGCCGCACCGCGTTTCACTCCTACGCGCCGTTCATTCCGCTGGTGGCCGCGGTGTGCCTGGGAATCACCATTCTGGTGTGGAATGAAGGCGTGCGGCACTATTCTTCCACTGGCTCTTGAGCGGCGTCGATCTCGAAACATTCTTGAATTAGTCCGGCATTGAGCATTCACGCAGGCAGGAACTAATGGCGCGAACCGGCTAGAGGACCTTGAGGATCAGGATGACTCGATCATCTTCGTGATGGCCACCGAGCGAAAATTTGTCGACGTCCTTTAAGATGGCTTCCACCATATTGGCCGCCGGAGCATTTCGTTCACGGTGCACGGTCTCCGCCAGGCGCTCCCGGCCATACTCGTTATCTTCCGTATCCATGGCTTCGGTAATGCCATCGGTGCAGGCGACAAAAATATCGCCGGGGCGCAGCCGGATGTGTCCGCGCTCGAATTTGACGCTGGGAAAAAGCCCCACCACCATGCCGCCTTCGCAAAGAAATTCCACTGTTCCGTCGCTTCGAACCACCGCTGGCGGCACATGGCCGGCGTTTACATAGTGCAAAACGCTGTGGCGCTGGTCGAGCAGGCACAGAAACATGGTCAGATATTTCTGCCCGCGCGTATCCGACAAAATCATATCGTTCAGCGAAGCCACCAGCGCTTCGAGCGAGTGAACATGAGCAATCAAAGCATGCAAGGTGGCTTGCACATTGGCCATGATCATCGCCGAGCCGATTCCCTTCCCTTCCACGTCGGCCACCACGGTCATCAGAGTTTCCGGGCCCATGGGAATAAAATCGTAGTAATCCCCGCCCACTTCGAGCGAAGGCCGGTGCGAAACGGCAATATCGAATCCAGTGAGCTTTGGCGGGCACTCCGGCAGCAAACCAGTCTGAATGCTTCGCGCCAGCGCCAGGTCGCGTTCCATGCGCTGCTTGGCAAGCCGTTCGCGATGCAGTTGCGCATTTTCGATGGCCAGCGCCACGTGATCGGAAAGCGCTTCCAGGAATCCTTCATCCGCGGCGGTGAACGGGCCGTCCTTTTTATTGAGCAACTGCAGAACGCCGATCACTTCGCCGTCTTTATTTCGAATGGGCAGACAGAGAAGAGTGCGAGTGCGGTAGCCGAGCCGTCGGTCCACGTCGCGTTCGAACCGCGGATCCTGATAGACGTCCGGCAAATTTACGATCTCGCCGTGATGAACCACCCAGCCGGCGATGCCCTTGGTGGCAGGCAGCCGGATTTCCTGTTGCTGCAGGCCCAGACCGACGAGCGACCAGATTTCATCGCGTTCTTTATCCACCAGAAAGACAGTGCCGCGGTCCGCGGAGGTATGCCGGGTGGCAAGCTGCAGAATAATATTGATCAGCTCGCCCAGGTCGAGAGTGGAGTTCAGCCGCTTGGTAGCTTCGACAATCGTGGAAAGTTCCACAACCGCATAGCGGCGCTCGCTATTGACCAAAGCCACTTCCGCGTAGCGGCTGAGCAGAGTGAGCAAACTCTGCGTTTCAACTTCCAGGTTTTCCGCTGCGTAGGTTTCCAGCACTGCCGTGCGCGAAGAATTCTGGCCCATGGCCCAAATCCAACTGCGGCCATTCGTTTCGAAAAGGTTCTGTCCCGCCAGGAATTTTCCCATGGCAGCGAGATCGGGAGCCGGCAATTCTCCCGTTTCGCCCCACGCGGTTGGAACACCTGCGGCGAAACGCCACAGGCGCGCGCCCAGCACTCCCCGCTGCGAGGCTACGGCCGCTACAAATTGGCGGGCAAGGTCGCTGGGGTCGGCTTCCGTGTTCATGGCACCCAGCGCCTGATCGAGCCGGCGGAGAGAATTCTCCGGGGCTACAGGGCCAGGCTGGAAGTCGGTCATGCAGGATTTCCTTTGTATTGGACCACCAGCAAGGTGATGTCATCCGATTGAGGAGCGCCTTCGCTGAAAGTGCGGACGCCGCTCTGAATCGCCGTGGCAAAGTGCTCTATTGAATCTCCCGCCACAGACTCGACGATCTGGCAGAGGCCGCCTTCTCCCAGCATGTCGCCCTTTACGTTATAGGCCTCGGAGATGCCGTCCGAATAAATCACCATGAAATCCCCGGCGCCAAATTTGGCGCGGCCGCAACTGTACTCGGCTTCCGCGAACATTCCGACCGGGAAATTTCCCGATCCCAGCGCTTCCAATTGTCCATTCTGGCGGCGAATGATCGGGGGCACGTGGCCGGCGTTGATATATTCCAAATCGCCGGTGGGTTCGAGCACGCCATAGAACAAAGTGGCGTAGCGCTCATCGCCGCTCCGCTCGCAAAGATATTGATTCACGCGGGAAACAATTTCGCTCAAAGGAATATCGAGCGCGGCGGTGGTGAAAAATACTCCTTGCAGCATGGTGGCGAGCAAGGCGGCGGAAATTCCCTTTCCGGAAACGTCTCCTACCAGAAAACCGAACCGGCCGCCGCTGAGTTCGATCACATCAAAGCAATCGCCTCCCACCGAGAGGCAAGCCAATGTGGAACCCATTGCCGCGCAATTGGCGGTGTTGGGAAAAGTCTTCGGCAAAAGGCGCTGTTGAATCTGGCTGGCAATTTCGAGCTCATGATCCAACCGCTGCTTGGCGCGCGCGGAAGCGAACAATCGCGCATTTTCAATTACGTTAGTCGCTTCGCGAGCCAGCGTGCGCAACACTTCACGGTCCAAATCGGAAAACGCGCTGGAAGGAGCGTGGCTATCCAGATACAGCACGCCGAGCAGTTCCGCCTCGCGGGGCGTCAACGTAACGTCCATCGAGGTGATCATGGGAAGCTTTTCCAGCGGGACGGCGACCACAGTGTGCAATTCCAAGCGGACCACGCTGGCCTGTTGTTGAATGGAAGCGTCGTTGCCCGTATCGCTGACGATTAATTCGCGCCGCGTCTTCATCACCTGGCGCAGAACGCTCTGCGTAATCTGAACCTGCTCGGGCGCCAAAGTGCCGCGCTGCGAATCACGCGCGACGCGGGTTTCCAGTTCTCCTTTATCATTCAGCAGCAGCAGAACGCCGCGCTCCGTCCGCGTCAATTGGATCGCGGCATCCACCACGGAGGTCAACACATCTTCCAGGGACAAACCGCCCGTGCCCAGCGTGCGCGCTACTTCCAGCAGCACGCCCAGGTGATATAGCTCCCGGGAACCATTCTCCGAAGGGGCGGGCTTGTCCACACGCTCCAGCAGTTCATCGAGCGTGGCTTCTTCTCCGACAAAAATCAGCCGGTAAGAATCCGTCATGCCAAAATCAATTTTGTCTCTGGCGTGCAATTCCTGGCGGCTCACCACCCGCTGGCCATTGATGAATGTGCCGTGGCGGCTGCCCATATCTTCCAGGATGTAGGCGCCGTCCATGGCGAGGATCTGCGCCTGCTGGCGGCTGATGCGGCTGTCGCGGACAGTTAATTCGTTGCCCGCCTGCCGGCCGATGCGGAACGGAGTGGAAGAAATCACCACTTCGCGCTTGGCGCCAGTTGGTTCTATTAAAACTAATCGGGGAGTTCGTGCCATGTTTTGTACAGTCTGCCGCCGCCCTTTTGAAGCAAAAGAAGAGTCCGGCAACGCAAACCACCGCCAATGGTAGGGAAACTGCGGTCCGATGTAAATAGATTTGAACGAAAGATGATCCCTAGGTGCAGCCAGCGCTGGTTTTCGAGGAGTGGAGGGGACAGACGCCGGCGATGGTACCGAAGGCAATTACGAGGCGCGCAATTGGCGATTTTCGCTTGGCCAAGAATTGCTCAAGCGACGGATCGTCTCCCGCAGTCGGACGGCAAGATCGACAATTGTTTCCAAACGCTGAATTTCCAGCGGGGAAAGATGCTCGCGATGGCACAGGAGGAGCTCCGCGTTGCCGAGCACTCCGGTGAGCGGATTATTAATTTCGTGCCGAAGAATTTCACCAAAATCTTTCGGCATGTACATCCAGGCCGGCCCCAGTACAGTGTCGGATCGCTCGGCCCAGCGTATCCTGCGTTCGATCAGGCTAGCTACCAAGGGAACAAAATCGCCGACACGCGCCACAAATTCCACATCTCCCTCGGCAATCAGCGCGGAAAGCTCTTTGTGCCGCCCAATACTCGCCAGAACAATCACCGGCGCGAAAACGGCTAACTTCCGCGCCGTAGCTTCCAGTCCTGCCTCCTTCACCGCCATCTCGTCCAGCAGAACCACGATGGGAGATGAAATCGAAAGATGAGCGCGCAGTTGAGTCAGATTGCGGGCTAAGGTCAATCGGCACCGGCGGCCGGATCCCAGGATGATTGCGGCCAACTCTCGCACCATGTCGTTATCCGGGGTACCAAGAAATGCGATTGGATCGGGGTTGGTCATAAACTCCTTGCCGGTTCGGGGGATCCGTTCGCTTCCGGGCTACTCGCTGCGGCTACCGACTTGGCGCGCCCTCGTTCCAGTTGCCGGCTCACGGCCATCTTCAGCTCCTCGACCAGGAATGGTTTAGCAAGGAAAGGCAGGTTACGCGGCTCGAGAAATTCAAGAGTCCTGGGAGATAGAGTATCTCCCGTGATGAAGATCATGCGGTTGGCCATCAGGCTGCCGGCATTGACTAAGGTGTTGTAAAAAGCCTGCCCGTCGAGGCGCGGCATGCGCAAATCGCAGATCACCAGGTCGTAGGGAATGCGGGCGATGCGGCGCAGGCCTTCCTCGCTATCGATCACGGCATCTACCTGGTGGCCTTCGTCTCGCAACACGTCCATGATTAATTGCGCCACCGTGGGTTCATCTTCCACCACAAGGATGCGGCCTGCTTCCGCTCCCGGGGAGATGGCTTCGCGGCCCGCAGGTCCGTGTGCGTCTAACCGGTTCTCCGGCACCGCAAGTATCGGCAGTTCCACCACAAATCGCGCTCCGCCTTCTTCCCGGTTTTCCACGTAAACTTCCCCTCCATGCTGCTGGACAATCCCGTACACAATGAAAAGTCCCAGGCCGGTTCCTGCGTCCGGCGATTTTGTGGTGAAGAAGGGATCAAAGATCCTGGAAGCGCTGCCCGTGGGAATTCCCGGGCCATCATCGGAAACTTCGAGGGCCATGCGCTTCTCGGCCAATCGCCGCGATCGAATGCGGATATTCCCTTGTCCGCGATTTTCAAGCAAAGCCTGTTCGGCATTTGCGAGCAAATTTAGAATCACCTGCTGTAATTGGTAGGGGTCCGCCATGGTGGGCGGCAAGTCGGGATCAAGGTCACATTGGATCGCGACGTTATTGAGCTTCATTTCGTATCCACGAAGGGCAAGCGTCCGTTCGATCAATTCGTTCAAGTCCACGCGGATTCGATCCAGTTGCGTTCCCCGCACAAAATAAAGCAGGTTTTTCACAATCTCCCTGGCTCGCTGGGCTTCTTGATTTATTTTTTGGGCATCTTCCAATTGCCTCGGCTCGAGTCCACGGCTCAAAAGCAACTGACCAAATCCCGTGATGGCCGTCAGCGGGTTATTGAGTTCGTGGGCCACCCCGGAAACCAACCGGCCGAGGACAGCCATCTTCTCGGTTTGCATCAGCTTGGACTGGATATGGCTTTGCGTGGTGATGTCCTGATACATCTCCAATCTCCCGAGTCTTCTTCCTTGCGGGTCAAATACGGGATGGGCCACGCGCTCGATCAGCTTCCGCGAGGGCAATACCATTTCCAGTTCCTCGCGCACCGCATGGTTGCCTTTACCAAAGTAATTTCGCCAACGGTCGGCAAAGCCTTCCGGATCGCGAAATTGATTTTGCATGACCGCCACCAGTTCCTCGAACGTCTTGACCGCGCACAACCGGCCAAAATCGAGGCCGAGCAAATCCAGAAATCTTCCGTTCGTGAAGCGAATCCTTCCGGCCGTATCGAGAAGCAGCACTCCTTCCGACATCGCTCCCAGCACGCTACGAAGCTCCGCATCCAATTGATTCGAGACGATGGCGCCGAAGGGTGATTCAATACCCCTGCTCTGAGCGGGCGGATTTTCAGCGGGATTCTCGAATCCGGCTTGCACTCTTGCCAATCGCTCCTGATTGGTCCGCTCGGCGACCACCAACGTAATCTCCGAAGAAATGCCTCTGAGGAGTGCCGTCTCGCCCTTCTCGCCTAGATGGGTCCACACCACGGCTGCGACGCCCAGCGCCGAGGACCGGAACCGCAGCGGCAGCCAAATCACTTTCTTGGCGCCCTCCAGGAAAGCGAATCTGGTCTGTTCTAAATCGGTGGGTAAATCCACGACAAAGGGCTCGCGCTTGGCAAAGAATTCTCCTGAAAGAATCGTCGAGAAATCAACTTGATTCCAACCGCCTGGAGCCGGAATCGGACCTGCGCTCGCTACCACGCCCTCCCAGGCGCGCTCTCCATTGCTGCGGTCCAGCCAGACTCCCGCCCGGTCAGCCTGGCCAGCCCCCAGCAGGGCCCAGGCACCCAGATCGATGACAGACTCAATGGATTTACCGGCAGCAGCGATTTCGGTGACACATCCAAACCACCGTTGCGATTCGAATGCGTTTTCGGCTAAATCTCTTGCACGGATCGTTTTCATACGCTTCCTGCTCCGGTTCCAGAGAAGCCGGGCATGAGTTGAGGATTGTCGTCCCCGCGTCCTTGGAGGCCGCCAACTGGACCAACGGTTCGACAAGATGCAGGCGTCGACGGTTGGTGTATCCCCTAGTACCCAAGGCCACTAGAGCAAAGCGCTCTCCATTTTTGCCAATCGTGATAAATGATGGGATTGCAATCAGATACGGGGCGAGTGGAGGTAGTTCCGCGAGTCAGCTTTTCCCACTGCGAGACGAATCAATTCCTTATCAGGAAAAAACGGACTAGAAAAGCCTGCCCACAGACAGAGATAGACCGAAAGGCATAGTGATCAGATATTTGAAATTGTTATCTGAACTCGGCTCTAGTGAGATTGAGCCTCGTATTGCTTCAGCTTGCGGTAGAGTGTGGTCTTCCCAATTCCCAGAAGCCGTGCGGCTGCCAGTTTGTCTCCTGCGGATTCTCGCAAGGCTCGCAGGATGGCGCGCCGTTCGAGTTCTTCGAGCGGTAGGATCTGATCGTTGTCCGGCATTTTATCAGACTTTCCGTATTGAAGACTGCTCGGCAGGTCGGCGACATGAAGGATTGGTCCGGAGCTTAACGCCACGGCGCGTTCGATAGCGTTTTCGAGCTCGCGCACGTTACCCGGCCAATCGTAAGCCGCCAGGCGGGCCATGGCGTCCTCGGAAAGGTGGACCGGCCTGCTCGGATCAGAGAATTTTTCGACGAAGGTGTTCGCGAGAAACGGGATATCTCCCTTGCGCTCACGCAAAGGGGGCAGTTTGATTTGGACAACATTCAGGCGGAAAAAAAGATCCTGGCGGAAGCCGCCCGTGCGCACCGCGGATTCCAAATCACGATTGGTAGCCGCGATCACCCGCGTGCTGATGGCGATGCGCTCCGTTGAGCCTACCGGCTTTACTTCCCGCTCCTGAAGCACTCGCAGGAGCTTGGCTTGCAAATCAATTGGCAAATCGCCAATCTCGTCCAGGAACAGGGTTCCGTTCTCAGCCGTCTCCATCAAGCCCCGTTTATTGTGATTCGCTCCGGTAAATGCGCCCTTCACATAGCCAAATAACTCCGATTCGATCAGCGTGGGCACCAGGGCCGAACAATCCACTGGGACGAAAGGCTTGGTCTTGCGAGGACCGGAATAGTGAATCGACCGGGCCACCAACTCCTTTCCCGTCCCGCTTTCACCCAGAATCAGAACCGGATAATTGTGCTGGCAGACCTTTTCGATAATCTTAAATACCCGTTCCATCTGCGGCGAAATTCCAATCAGGCCCATGAATCCCCGCGTGCGCAATTGCTCGCGAAGTACGCGGTTTTCCTGGTCGAGTGTTTGCGCCCGGACCAACCGGTCCAACTTGCGCCGCAATTCATCCACGTGGAATGGCTTGGTCAGATAGTCAGCGGCGCCGAGTCGCGTGGCTTCCACGGCATTCTCGATTGTTCCGTACTGCGTCAGCACCACCACCGCAGTTTGAGGATAATGTTCGCGGACGCGCTTGAGCAGTTCGATGCCCCCCAGTTGCGGCACGCGGAGATCGGTGATCAAAATATCCACCGGATATTGGTCGAGGATATCGAGGGCTTGCTCCGTATTGTTGGCGGTCCGCACCTGCAGCCCGGTTTCAATGGCCACATCGCGGCACAGATCGCGCGCCGAATTTTCGTCGTCGACCACCAACACAGAGATAGCGACGGAATTTTCTGTCGCGATGGCAATTCCGCTTTCAGATTGAGCAATCATTGATTCCCCTTCCTGCAACCAACTGCAAGAACCGGACCAAATCAGGAACGGAAGTTAATCCGCATAAGACTCATGAAGATGGTCAATTCGCAGCTGAGCGGGCGCCTCTAATCTAGTACCATAACGGAATAATAGTCAATTAGTAATATACGTCGCGAACCGGCAACCCCCTTAAAGTCAGCCCTGTGCAACATTGAAATCCTGAGTTTCCCAATGCGGCACAGCATTTCACTTTTCCTAATTCGGCGACTTAAACGCTTCGCTTGTGCTGTTTTTCTTGCTTCAATATTTGTGGGGTCTTGATGGAGGATTTAACTAAGCAGCTTAAAACGCTAGCGTTGCGAGTTAGAAGCCGCAACTGCAGCCGTAGCCGGATGCGATGCCACTTCCACTGCGTAAAGCCCATCCGTGGTCGAGGCTGCGTAGACGATGCCAAATTCCTGGCCAGTTGTTACCGCGGGGAAATACCCTTCCGCAAGGGTTCCCTCAATTCGGCCCCAGGTAGCGCCGCGGTCGGTCGAGATATACAGTCCGCCAGTCTGCACGGAAGCAACCCACACGGGGCCGGCGAAGGCGAGATCTTGTATCGGAACTTGCGGCAAACCCGAAGCCATCACTTGCCAACTTTTGCCGGCATCACGCGAAACATACAAGCCATGCTGCGAACTGGCCAGCAATGTATCTTCGTCCGCTACGTCCAGGCGCGATACGCCACCTGCATCCACCGGCAGATCGTGCCAGCTCCACGTTTTGCCCGCGTCTTGGGAGAACACCATTCCCCGCAGGGAGACCACGCGTAATTGTTGTCCATCGGCGGAAACGCGCACGGAACTGACCGGCAATACCAGCGGCGCAAACGAAAAAAGCGACCAGGTGGCGCCCAGATCTCGCGAAGCAAGAAGGCCATTCGGAGTCGCGGCGAACCAGATATCTTTGCTGAAGGCCATGTCGTTCACGATCCAATTGAATGCCAGCGGTTTGCTGGAAGGGATGCGGCGCCCAAGGCGATCCATGGTGAAGGCGGCTTCTCCGACAACGCTGCCCAGGCGTATCCAATTTCCATTTACAGAATCGTAGCGTTTTAGACCGCCGCGTTCGAGGGCTGCCACCCAACCGGCGGGAGATGCATAGGCGCGCTTCAATCCTTCCGCCCGCAAGCCCGGCCCGAGCGGCGCCCAGGTTTGGCCGTTATCATCGGTGGCCAGCGCGGGTTCGGGGGCGTTGGCCAAAACTGCCAGCACGCGTCCGCGATGCTCCTGGTCCAGCGCCAGGGCTACAATTTGACGATGGCTGAACCCGCTGTTCGCGCCATGGAAATGAGCCCCACCGTCCTCGCTGGATAGAACTCCCAGCTGTTCGGTACCGATCAACAAACGCTGATGCCGGACGAGTTCGGCCGGCTCCCCCTGCGCATCCGCCGTCGCGGCGTTGGACGCCATAGTGCCGAACGCCAGCGCATTAATTACCCAATCCGCGGGGCTGACGCGCCGCCAAGTGGCGCCCGCGTCGGCGGACTTCCACAAACCTTCGCTAGTGCCCGCATAGACGGTATTCAGATGCGATGGATCCTGGCGGATTACGTACGTACGCCTGGCGGAGTACGGAATTCCCTGAATTTTCTTCCACAGCGCTCCGGCGCTGTCACTGCGATAAATTCCAGAGCAGGCGCTGGCAAACAGCCGCTGCGGATGAACGCGATCCACCACCACGCTCAGCACATCGGAATCGTCAATCATTCCATTGTGAATGGAAACCCAATTTCTGCCGCCGTCGGAAGTTTTCCAGGGAAGATGAAATGTGCCGGCATAGATAATTTGCGGATGAAGGGGGTCGATCGCGATCGAATCAAAATTGCGAAGCTCTTCGTCTGCTTCTGGCGAGATGCGATCCCAGGTTTTTCCGGAATCGCTGGACCGAAAAACACCGTCGAGCGCGCCTGCCACAAGCAAATCAGGATCGGAGATGGACTGGGCGAGAGCGCGAACAGCGTGCCCCGACAGCCCGGTGGACGTCCAGTTGCGCCCACCGTCAACACTTCGGAATACTCCGCCGCCTTCTTTGCCCGCCCCGCGCGTCCAGGTGCTGGCATAGATCGTGCGAGATTCGCGTGAATCCACGATCAAACCAGTTACCACACCGTCTTGCCGGATGCCCGCACGGCCGAGGATTCGCCAATGTTCTCCGTCGTCGTGCGTGCCGAAAATGTGTCCGTCGGTGGTGCCTAGATAAAAAATGTGAGGGTTCGCCGGATCGGCAGCCAACGCGCGCACATCGCCGCCCGGCGGCCCCATGGGCTGCCATTCCTGAGCGCCCAACGGTTGGGAATTAGCCGCCACCAACACCAGGCAAAGCAAAAAACTCAGCGTCATCGATCGACGGCTGCTGGCGAACCGGGGTACGCCTGCACTCGCACGTGCACTGAATTGATTCAATCGCTAACCCTCAAGTGGCCCAGAAAGAAAAGGGCTCCGTCCAGCGTGCGGACGGAGCCCGAAAGAGGTTTCAGAATGCAACCTCGTTAGTACGAAGCGCCTTCCGGTACCCAGATGATGTCCGTACGGTTGTTCGCTTTGCCGGCGCCTTTCTGGCCGCCCGCGGTTCGCAATTCAACGCGCGAGGGATCAACGCCCTTTTCCTTCGAGAGATATTTCTGGGCATTGTCGGAGCGATCCTTGGCCAGCTTCGCGGAGGCTTTTTCGCCTGCCTTGCCTGCCTTCGGCGCCGAATACCCGATGACGACAATCTTCGCCTTCGGATCATTCTGCAAACGCAAGGCCACATCGTCCAGAATGCGCTTGCAAACGTTGTCGACACGAGCACTGTTTTCACGGAAAGCGCACTCGTTCAACTTGGTGGCCTGTGGCGGCGGAGGCGGGGCCTGAACACTAACGCTGGTCGTGCAATCCGCGGCGCCACCTTTACCATTTTCCACCCGGCCTGTAACCGTATAGGTACCGGCCGCCAGTCCGGTGGTATCGAGTTGGACATTTGCGCCCGAGCCGACGATCTGTCCGCCATTTGTATTCCAAGTGTAATTCAACGGCGTGTTGCTCTTGTCCACCACATTCGCAGCCACCTGCGCGCGTTCCCCGACCAGCAAGCTGGAGCGATCCACCGAACAAGACATTGTTGGAGCGGGAATCGGTACCGCTTCTACTTTCACGTCGGAGGAACAACTCGCGTTGTATCCCTGGCCGTCATCCACGCGCGCCGTGATGGAATAATTGCCTGCCGCTACGCCCGTGGAATCCCAACGTACTTCCGGACCGCTGCCGATAATTTTTCCACCGGTCGCCGTCCAATTATAATTCAAAGGATGATTGTAGGCGTCCGTGGCTTGCACGCTGGAATTGATGGCCTCTCCAGAATCTGCCATCACCGAATTCTTGGTCACGGAGCAGGAAGCCGTCAGATTATCCGCGGGCCTCGGCTTTTCCGGCCAGTAAACGGTTCCCACCTTGATCACGAAACCATTGCGGTCATTCACTTGCGTCAAGTTCAGCATCGATCGGTAACCCAGATCGATTCCCAGCCACTTGGTGGGATAGACGCGAATCCCGGTGACGGAATCGACCGGATCGCGAGCGCCAAAGGATGTATTGGGAGTGTGCGTACCAACAAAAATCAGGCCGGTATATTCGGTCATGAACTGTAAGCGTTTTTCGGGGAACAAAATCAATCCCGCGCCGACTACCATTTGATCGGCCATTCCCACGTTCAATTTCTGAAAAGCTCCGGTGGTGACGTTCAGAGCGGTAAAAGAAGGATCGCGCGTGAATTCATAGCTCCAGTTCGCCGTCGCCAGAATGCTGTTTCCGAACACGTGCTTGCTCAGCGCCGCTCCAAACAGGAAATCCGTTTTGCCCGTTTGCGTTTCGTTGTTGAGCAAATCATTAAGATTCGAGCGCGTGGGGATTAGGAATTCCCCGCGAACCGAAAAACTCACCGGCGAACCGCGCCGTTCGGAAAGAAGTCCAAATTTTGCTCCCACGTGAACTTCACCCCATCCGCCCCCATTGCCGGCGATGAACGGAAAATCCTCGACGTATGCAGGCGCAGTACAGGGAACCGAAGGAGGGGCGCAAGGCCGCAACGACCTGTACAAAGTGCTGTCAAACTGCTGGAAGGCGCCATTCACGGGAGTATCCAAACTCAATTGGCTCGCATTTCCTACGTGGACATGCCGGTGCGGATCCATTTGCACATAAAGCGTGAGCCAGTCCCTGACGCCCACGGAGAAATCAGTGCCCAATTCGAGTACGCTAGCGCTGCCGGGAGCGCGCGTGAATTTATTCGCGAAAGAAGAAAAAGCATAACCGCCCTTGGGAAGGGTTTCGCCGCTTTCCACGGTGAAGAGTCCCAGGCCGCCTGTGGTAGCCGGCATCGGACTCCATTTAGGAGCATCCGGTTCATTCCGCTCGGTAGTCTTCGCTGCTGCGGCGGGCGTCTTTTTGGCAACCGCCTTCTTCCGTGACTTGGACGCGTGCGAGTGTTTCTTGGACTTTGCAGAAGTCGCTGCAAAACCATTTGGAACTATCATTGCACCCAAGACAAGAGCGATCAAAACCCGGAGCACCGATTTCATCCCGACCTCCTCACAGATGCCTACTGTACCAAAGAACTGCGCATGAGGTACTAAAGTACTAGTCGCGCCAGCTCTGCATAACCCTGCGCTACGTCCCCACTCCTGTGGCCAAAGCTGCCGAAGTCCTTTGCTTCATATCAGCTAAAAGCCACTGTGCCGGGATGAATTATAGACTAGCGCTCAAACCCTTCCAAAGAGATTTTTGAAGACTTTCACTCTTAGTCAACTTGTACCTGTCCGGAAGGCCAGAGGGAGGACCTGTACTTCGGCGCGAAGTTTGAGCAGATTTATCGGAGTTTAGGGGACTGAGGCGCCATGTGTCGTGAATTGGCTCCAATTGCCAATTCATGGAGATGGAGAACAAGTTCTGCAATTTGACGAACCTCGAATTGTTCGATTGGCTCCGCGCCCTTGAGAATCCAAGACTTCTGGGCTCACTGCCCTTCTTTCCCGTTCGCAGGTCTATCAGTGAGCAGCACTGTTCCCAGTGGCTGCACCCGTGCAATTACGAACCTTGAGTCAAAAATTCGAAGGAGGCCAGGAATGAGTGCGAAACATGCCCGGCGCTTATCGGTGTGTGCCTTGGCGATGATCATTTCCCCGATGCTGCTGAGTGCGCAGGACCAGGACGCAATTGGTCAACCCCCCAATGCTCCGTTTGAAGTGTCAACTGGGACGCGCTTCTTGATCGGCATTAAGGATAAGCTTGAAACTGGGAGGAGCAAAGCCGGAATGCGTTTCACGGCTGTGACCCTGGAGCCCCTCTATACTCGCAACGGCTTGGTGCTGCCCACCGGAGAGGAAGTGCGCGGACATATCAGCAAAGTTGAGCCTGCTGGCGTCACCGGCCGCGCACGACTTTGGCTCAGTTTCGATGACATCAGGACGCGCTGGGGCCGAGCTCCGCTGATCGCCGAAGTCGTTCAAGTCCCTGGTGAGCATAGTGTGAAGCAGGGAGACAGCAAGGAAGGCGAAATCGAAGCCCGCACCAGCGATCGCAAACGAGAACTAGAAGCGACCGCGGGCGGAGCCGCCATGGGCGCAGCAGCCGGCGCGCACCACAGCGGTAAAGATGCCGCAATCGGAGCAGCCGCAGGCGCTGCCGCGGCCTTCTTCATCGCCTCCGGCTACGGACAAGAACTGGTGCTGGAAAAAGGGACCAAGCTCGAACTCGAACTCCTCCGCCCGTTGATACTCGGCCGCCGCTGAGCGGACGAGTTTGCCGGGCGATCCAGATCGCACCAGTTGGCTGCGCATGCCGTTGAGACAAAAACAGCGGAACGGTTTCCACGCAACAGCTGCGTCCACCGACGCAAGCCTTCCCGCCTGCGCGCGCAATCACGAGGCAGTGGGGAGAATGTTGCCCGGCAACTAAGCAGTCCTGCCTCTCGGTCCGGTGGTGGGTCGTGAGCTTTACAGCAGGCGCGATATACAAGCAGGCATAATACTTCCGAGTACTCCATCATCCGCCCGCAATCGAGCCAGCATCAAAGGAGCTTCCAATGTCCCCCCGGCGGACTTCGCGACACTTTGGCGCACTCAGAATCTGACTGTTGCCGACATGGCGATTTTTCGCCAGCGACTCTCCAGCACTGCACGGGCATGTAGGGGATCTCGCCAGAGATGGGCGCTGTTAAAGACGGCCAGTCGACACGAGGCTACGAAGCCGAAATCCAATTGCGGCGCTCGACAAAGGTGGGGGGTTCGTACGTACGTCCTGACGCCAGCCGATTCTCCTCTCGGCGTGTGGACCACAACAAGATCGGGCCCAGCGATGCGGCTGTGAGGCGGGCGATGACCGGGAATTCCTTCTCGACTTCGCGGCGCAGCTTGTGAATCTGCTCACTCACGCTGCGATTGACCTTCTTGAATTCTCGCTCCATCACCCAAAGCGCCGCATTGTAAGCGCCGCTGAGCTTTTTCACTTGCCGCGCAAACCGCTTACGGACGCGCGGATCGGGATAATCCTTATAGCGTTGCCAACCCTGGAGCATGGTCTTGCACATGCGATAGAGACTCGGCCCATTGCGTTCGAAATCGCGCCAAAACGCCCAGATCCAGGAAGCGCTTTGAATCGTCGCGCGAGATTGCGCCATGCCGGAAGTTGAATTTGAACTGCCCGTGGATATCGGCGAAGTCAACATCGGTCAGCAGACGTCCCTGCTCGGCCATTTCCTGGTAAAGCGGCGTGCCGGGAACCGGCGTGTAGAGCATGAACTGGTGGAAGTCGGTCTGGTAGCCAACCGCCGATTCGATTTCCTCGACGATGTTGTCTGGCGTGTGGTGCTCCAGTCCGATGATCGTCGAGCCCTGCACTCGTATACCGTGTTCGCGAAGCTCCCGCGTGAGTTGCCCGATGTCCGTACCCTGCAGCTTGTTATAGCTTGATTTCGGAGATTCCAAACCCATCCATACCCAGGAAATGCCGAGTTCGACCAGTTCCAGCATGGTGTATTTTCGAATCGCATTGGCGGAAGCAAAAACCGAGAGCTCCCAGCTCTTGCCTGTCTGCTTCATGCGCTCCAGCAAGCGCATGGCTCGCGAACGGTGAAGCAGAAAGTTCTCGTCCATCACAAAGAAGGAATTTACTTTGAGCTCAGATTCGATCCGGCACATCACCTCAAACAGTTCATCGCCGGTCTCGTAAAAGTTGACAAACTTTCCTTTGCCGCCAAAAAAAGCAGACGTGGTACAGAAGTTGCACCCCATGGGGCAACCCACCGACGGGATGATTGTGGCTGCCGTCCCGCCCTTCCGCTGAGGGAGGCGCACTCCCATGATGCGTGCCTGTAGACCGGAAACAATGGCGGGATGATGGATCGGTGCATGCTCGTCTTCTCCCAGGTACCGGCGCATCCAGGAGATGCCTTCTCCGCGCACGATGTGGTCGGCGTCGATCATCGCTTCCAGGCCGGGAATGGCAGCACACGTGTCCGCCCACCACGATCACCGAATCCGGGGATAGCTCACGCACCATTCGGCACATCTCCCGGACCTTGCACACGTTCACGATGATCGAAGAGATTCCAACGATGTCGTAGTGGTTCGCGGTTAATTCGCGAGCAAAGGATTCCCGCGTGGGGAAATCCAGCACGGTGCAGGGTGCCGAAATATTTGCCTGAATCAGCATGATGCCCCAGGAGCGATGGAACATGCGCAGCGAGAAGCTGCCTTGCGCGCGGGTGACCTGGTTGTGATAAAGCTCCATGGGATTGATGGACCGGCTGCCAAATTCGTCGTCTTGCGCATAAGGCCCGAAGACCGAACTCAGCAGGATGCGAGCGCGACTTCCTTTTGGGTGAGTCTGCATATGATTCATGTGTAGAGCGATACCCCTCGGCAGAGTTCTTCGCGGTGATCTCGAGACACATTACAAAACTATTACATTCGTCCAAAACAGACCCCTGAGAACAAGATCGTCGGGGATGGGGAACGCGTTTGGGACTTTGCTTCGCCCAGGTTTGCAAGATCTGCCCGATAAACGGTGCGGGAAAGGAAATACGAGGTTCTGGGAGAATCGTCGTCTACTCGGAAGTTACCGTCGGACCCGATCTGTCACCACCCCGGCCACCCGGCTTGGCTTTCCCCGGCTCTGCTGGTACATTCAATAGACGATGGCCGCGGAAGCCCTGATTCCCCAACGAATTTTAATCGTCGAAGACGAAGAAAACGCCCGCAAGGGCTATGAAGCATTGCTGCGCCGCTGGGGCTGCGAAGTTCTGGGCGTTGCCAGCGGCGAGGATGCGCTGGCAAAATTTTCCGAATTTCAGCCCGCCGTTTTGCTCGCGGATGTGGAACTGCCTGGAATTAACGGGCTCGAACTTCTCCAGCGCCTGGAAAAGGAACTGGTCGATATTCCTGTCATCATCATCACGGGAAAAGGAAGCGACGAACGCGCGGTGCAAGCCATCGAGGCCGGCGCGTTCTGGTATATCGAAAAGCCGCTGAAGCCTCCGGTGTTGCGCGCGCTGCTCGATCGCGCGCTGGGCAAGGTTCGCGATCAGAAGAACGTGGCGGCGCTTACGCGGCAATTGCGCGAGGCTGGCCGGTTGGGCGAATTGGTCGGCATTTCCAAACAAATGCAGGAAGTGATGCACCAGGTGGAAACCGCCGCGCCCTCCACGGCTTCCGTGCTGATCACCGGGGAGACAGGTTCCGGAAAGGAAATGGTGGCACGCTCGCTGCACCAGCTTTCCCCGCGCGTGGATCGTCCGTTTGTGGCCATCAATTGCTCGGCGATTCCGGAATCGCTGATGGAAAGCGAAATCTTCGGCCACGAACGCGGCGCATTCACCGGAGCCGCCGAACGCCGCATCGGCTGCTTCGAATTGGCGGACGGAGGAACGCTGCTGCTTGATGAAATTGGCGAAATGCCCGCGCCCACGCAGGCGAAATTGCTGCGAGTGCTGGAAGACCGCAAAGTGCGCCGCCTGGGCAGCAAAGTGGAAACACCAGTGGACGTGCGCGTGGTAGCGGCTACCAACAAAGATCCGCAGCACGCCGTCTCCAGCGGACAGCTTCGCCAGGATCTTTATTTCCGCCTGAATGTTTTTCACATTCATCTTCCGCCGCTGCGCGAGCACAAGGAAGATGTACCCGGGCTTGTCGAATATTTATTGAGAGACATCAATATCAAGCATGGAAGGCAAGTTCCCGGCGTCAGCTCCGAAGTGATGGAACTATTCAAGTCTTATCCCTGGCCCGGAAACGTCCGCGAACTGCGTAACGTGCTGGAGCGTGCCGCGATTGCCTGCGAGCGCGGACCCATCGGCCGCCAGCATCTTCCTTCCGATTTTGGACGCGCACCGGTTACCGACACCAGCGCGCTCACCGGCCTTCGATTCCCCGTCGGCACCACGGTAGACGACGCTGAACGCGAACTGATCATCCAAACATTGGCCGCCACCAACCAGAACAAAACCCGGGCGGCGGAACTCCTCGGAATCAGCCTGAAAACTCTGCACAACAAGCTGAAGGAATACGAGTCGGCTCGGCAGCAGTCCCATGCAACTCAGCCTGAAGACTAAGTTCACGCTGGCCACGGCGTTGCTCGTTCTCGCCGTCGTCACCGTGATTTCGGCAATCTACCTCGGGCGGCTTACCCGTCAAGTAGTCAGCCAGACGGACGATCGCGCGAATTTCGTGGCTCAGCTTGTTTTTCACGAAGCGCAACAGGCGCTCACCGATGCGGCCGAACGCGGCGACGCGCCGATCTCTTCCAGTGCAGCCGATGTTCGCCAATACGTCCGCTATTCGCTGCTGCAAAGCGCGGGAATGAATTCGCTGCTCGAATCCACGCTGGGATACTCCCCCAATATTTACGAAATCTCGATCGCGGATGGCGAGGGTACGGTGTTGCTCTCCACCGACGCATCGCTTCCGGGTAAAATTGAAGCCCACCGTACACCTTACACTTCGCTGACGCGGGCCGGATTTCTTCAGCAATTGAAAATTCTTTACGGTCCCACTCAGGTATACGAAGTTGCTTTGCCTTTCAATCTGGGCGGAGTGCCCTATGGCGATGTACGGGTTGGCATCTCTACCGTGCTGCTGCGCACTGGAATCTCGCCGGAATTGCACAAGGCGGTAGTGTTCGTACTGGGAGCCGTCCTGGTCTCCACTCTCGTCGCGGCGCTTTCGAGCTACATCACTTTGAATCCCCTGAAGCGTATCCTGGCGCAATTGGATCGCATCTCCGCGGGCGAGGTGGATGTGGCGCCTGTGACCCAAGGCGGCGAGTTGGGCCAGGTGAGCACGAAAATCAGCCGGATCGGCCAGCAACTGCGCGACGTGCGCGAAATTTTCAGCACCTTGCGCGAAAACCTGAACCAGGTGATGACCGGCCTCGAGGATGGCCTGCTTCTTTTCAATTCGGATGGGCGCGCCATGCTGGTCAGTCCTTCCGCGGAAAAATTTCTTGGATCAAAATCGGAAACTCTGATGGGCCGGCGCGTGAGTGACATATTTCCGGAAGGCCACCCTCTGCAGCAGGCCTTGCATGTGCAAGGCGATCAGATCGAACCGGTGGAAGCTGCCGAAGTCCGCCTGGAAGGTTCGGACGGCCCAGTCCATGCCAGCGCCAGCACGCAGGTGATTGTGGAGAACGGCTCGCGCATGGGCGTGTTGCTGACCTTGCGCGATCTCGATTCGCTGGAACGCATCGGCTCGCAGCTTCAAGTGTCCGAGCGCCTTTCCGCACTCGGCCGGGCCACTGCCGGAGTGGCCCATGAAGTAAAGAACCCGCTGAATTCCATGCGGCTATGGCTTGAAAATTTGAAAAGCAGCTTGCCGAGCGACCACGAAGGTCAACAGGCGGTTCGAATCCTGGATGAGGAAATCGGGCGGCTGGATCGCGTGGTAAAAACGTTTCTTGATTTCTCGCGGCCGGTGGAGCTTCGCCTGGAAGAAACCGATCTCGGCAAGTTGATCGATGAGGTGCTCGAACTGGCCCAGCCTCAAATTGAAGCGGCGCAAGTCACGGCCATTGCGGAAGTGCCCGCGCAGTTCCCCCCTGCAAGTGTGGACCGCCAATTGATCAAGCAGGCTCTGCTCAATCTGGTGCTGAATGCCTGCGAAGTAATGCCGCAAGGCGGCATGTTGACGGTTGCTCTAAACCGCGTGGGCGATTTGGCGGAGGTGCGCGTGGCCGATTCCGGACCGGGGATCGCCCTGCAAAATCGCGCTAAAGTATTCCAGCTATTTTTCACCACTCGCCCCGGCGGCACCGGCATGGGACTCGCCACTACTTTTCGAATTGTACAGTTGCACAACGGTTCGATAGACTTTACTTCCGAGGTTGGCAAAGGAACCACGTTTCGCATCGAATTGCCATTGGCTTGAAAATGCCCCGCCCCGCAAAATTCGCTGAACGAGCGCTCGCCTTGCTCGCCTCCGTTTTGATGTTCGGCGTGTCGGGATGCCAGAAGCGAACCGTGCAAGCGGCGCCCCCGGTGATTGCCACGCCGCAACCGATTGAAAATCCGCCTCCCACTCCCAAGCCAGCCACGAATTCCGAGCCCGCGCCGGAAGCGCCCACGCCCGCAAAACAGCCGGCTGCGAATCCAAGTACGAAGCCAGCGCCACGCAGACCTGCTCCGGCGCCGAAGGAAAACGCCGATCAGACCCAAAGTCCGCCGCAAAAGCCGGCAGCTCCGCAGATGTCGCAACAACTTTCGCCCGCGGATCAACTGGTCTATCAACGAAACACCAACGGCGACATTGCCGCGGCGGAAAAAAATCTCGAGCGGGTAAAAGGCCGCGAGATCAATGCCGCCCAGCATGACCTGGTGGAAAAGATTCAGGGATTCCTCGCCCAGGCGCGCGATGCCATCCGCGAATCGGATTGGGTTCGCGCCCGCAACCTGGCCCAAAAAGCTTTCGTCCTCTCCGTCGAATTGGCCAATTCACTCTGAAAGAACTTGCGCGGTCCATGGAAGTACGGCGGGGGCCCCATAATTTCCGTTTGCTGATAATATGTCGGCGTGCGAACGTACGACGTCCTGGTAATCGGCGGCGGAATTATCGGCGGCTCGATCGCCTTCGAACTCGCGCGCAAGAATCTGCGCGTTGCCGTTCTCGACCGGCAACAGCCCGGCCGCGAGGCTTCCTGGGCCGCTGCCGGGATGCTCTGCCCCGCGCCCGACCAATCGGATTTCCTTCCGGTGGTTGCGCTGGCGAAGGAAAGTTTCGCGCTTTATCCACAGTTTGTCGCTTCCGTCGAAGAAGCTTCCGGCCGCCCCACCGGATTCCGCCGCGATGGCGCGCTCTATTTATTTTTTGGCGCGGCCGCGGAGGACGAACGCGATCGAATGGTGATGGAACATCTGCGGCTCGGGCTTGCCTCCGAGACAATTCCGCTGGATGGAGCGCGGCGCATCGAACCAAAAATTGGGCCGGATGTACGAGCCGCCGCATGGCTGCCGTACGAAACTTCCGTCGAGCCGCGGCTTTTGACTGAAGCCGTGCTGGCTGCCGCTAAGCGCCGGAATACCACGATTCTTTCCGGCGTCGCGGTCACTTCAATTCTACGCCAGGGAAATCGCTGCACTGGGGTAATCGCGGAAGGCGAGAAATTCGAGGCCAAACAAATTATCGTCGCGGCCGGAAGTTTTTCAGCCGGAATCGATTGGCTGGAATCTTATGCGCCGACGCGGCCTGTGCGAGGTCAAATGGTGGCCCTGCGTTCGGCCAATTCGAATCTGCGATGCACGATCCGGGGCGAATCGGGCTACCTGGTGCCGCGAAATGATAGCCGCACCATTGCCGGCAGCACGCTGGAAAATGCCGGGTTCGAAAAAGAAATCACTCCCGCGGGCATCCAAAAGATATTGCACGCCGTTCTGGAGTTGCTGCCATCCCTGGCGGATGCCGCGATTATCGAAACATGGGCTGGCCTTCGCCCGGATACACCCGATCATCTGCCGATTCTCGGTCCCACCGATATCGAAGGATTGCTGATCGCCACTGGACACTATCGCAACGGCATCCTGCTGGCGCCCGTGACGGCGAAGCTACTCTGCGAATGGATTGTCAATGGCCGTACCTCAATCTCCACGGAAGCATTCAGTCCCCTGCGTTTCTCGCAGGTACAGCGCCCCGCCGGTTAACCGCGAATTTTCAAAGGTGATAACTAAAACGGAATTTTGCTTCTCTGCGGTTCGCGATTGGATGGACCGGCCAGTGTGGAAGCCTGTCCCGGCGTGGTGAAATTTATTTTGTCGGCCTCGAGGAACAACGGCCGGTTCAAGGTAACGTCCAAAGTTGTTCCGCGCGGCATTTCCGCGTCCGGCCCCCGTGAAAGCAATACTCCGATCAATCCCGCCGCCGCGCCGATTCCGGCGCCAATCCCGGCGCCTTGCGCGCTGCGGCCCGCGATCGCGCCAATTCCGGCGCCGGCCGTGGTGGTCTTGGCGATTGTGCCGATGTCCGAAGCCTTATCCGTATCACCCTTGATTTTGCCTTCGTCGTCCGTGCTCTCGCCTCCGCCAGTGCCAGCATTCGAGGGTACTGCGTTAAAGCTGGTTACATAGCCGTTCGGCAGGATCAGGGTGTTCAACTTGATCATCAGCTCCGCGCGTCCCTTCACCCTTCCAGCGCGTTTCGTTTCCACGATTTCTCCTCCGACGAACGAACCGGCCGGAATCATGATTTTTCCTTCCACCACGACGGGAAACAGCGTCTCCAGGTAAACCGGATCGCCGGGCCGCGCCGAGCGCGTGGAAATCGCGTTGTGCAGGACGAGCGGAAGTTTCGTTCCCAACGGCACTTCCACCTTGGCTGTCTTCGCCGGCGCAGTTGGATTGGGCTCGGCAGCGGGAGTTTGTGCAGGAGCCGCCGCCGGCGGCTTGGGCGCTTCAGCCTGTGCGGATGCAGGGGGTTGTGCGGCCGGCCCTTCCGGCGATTGTGCGTACACAACGCCTGCCAGAAAAAGCGCAAGAACTCCGATTCCAGAAATCTTCGAGCACAGCGTGCGAGTCTTCATCAAATCCTCCGCCGGTCCTTGCACGATTCAGATGCCCCGCTTCGGCTAACAGGATGCTTCGAGATTATCCCTCCACATTCTTTCTTGCAATGATTGCTCTCCGTCAGCTTGTCGTTCACAAGTGCGTCCGCATTTGACTCTCCCGCACGTTGCGCTTACGCTGTGGCGGCAAAATCAAGAGGAGAAACCGATGGCGAAACTGGCACTGGTTTACGGGATGCGATTGCTTCCGGCTGATGATCTCGATGCCGTGGGCGAAGCCGCGGTCACCATGAAGAATGGCAAGCCGGCTCACGTCACCATGCATCTGATTGAAGGCAGCAAACAGGAAATCGAAAAAACGCTGCGCCAGTCCATCGATGCGTTCTTCGATCTGTACCCGGAAATCTAACTTCTTAAGCGGTTTTCCCGCCGCGAGCGAATGTGATCCGGCGCCGAGCGAACCCAGCACGGAGCACAGAAAATTCAGAAAGGCAGTTAGGTAAGCACGACCGTTTGGCCCGTCAGATCAAACCTCTTGCGGCAGCGAATATTCCGGCAGGCCACCATCTCGTCGATCCGCACCATGTAGGAGCGCGCTTTTTCGTAATGCTTGCGGTCCTCTTCGCCTCCGCCTTTGGGCAACGCCGCTTTCTTGGTGCGCACCATCCAGCGAACGGGAAACGCATTTTCCTGGCGGCAATGCGGGCACACCAGAGTCATCTGTTTGGTTTCTTCTTTCTCGTCGTAAAATCTTCTCTCGTCCATGGCCGCCTCAAACGCACTTTCAATTTTCGCCGCGATCGACCGGTTGTTCAAGCAGCGTTCAATTGATTGATGGTAACAAACTCAAGCCCTGCGTCTTTCCAGCGCGGCAGCCAGTATTCCAGCGCCGCTACGGTGTGCTGTCGATCGCCGTTTAACTTGCGATGATCGCCGTCATGCAAGAGGACAATATCGCCTCCTCGCGCGCGGCGCAAGCGTTCGATCACCGGCGCAGCGGGCTGCGGCTTCCAATCCCAGGCCCATGCCGACCACATCACCACCGCCGAAAATCCGCCGCGCCGCACTATCCGATCGAGTTGCGGCCCGCGAAATCCATAGGGCGGGCGCATCCACGGAGCTGCTTGCCCGGCCGCCGCGTGGATCGCTTCCTGGCATCGCGATAGCTCCTCTTCGATGCGCCGCGGACCTAGCCAGATAAGATCTGGATGCGTTTCCGTGTGGTTGCCGATTCCGTGGCCGCCCGCCGCGATCTCCGCGGCAAGCTCGGGACACTCTCTCACGAATTTACCGATCAGAAAAAATGTAGCGTGAATTTGGTGCCGAGCGAGCAATTCGAGCAGTCCTGGCGTAATCTGCGGATTCGGTCCGTCGTCAAACGTCAACGCAATCGCGCGGCTGTTTCCAGTATGGCGAATTGTGCGGCCGAAGAGTTGCGATGCGGGATGCATCGCGCCCCAGGATGCGGCTCCGGCGATTGCCGCCGCCCCCGTGAGCGCCGCGATGGTTCCCGCAATCATGCGTCCGCAGCGGATCATTTCGGTGGAGGAGGCTCGACCGGAGCTTGCTTGGCTTCCTTCGACGCGTATTGCGGCCTGGTTTCAATTTCCACCGCTATTTTCTTCCCGCCTTCCTCGCGATACTTCACTTTAATATACAAACCCGGCGCCAATTGCCCGGTGGTTTTCGTGGCGTCGTCAATTTCGATTGGAATCGTGTTCGTATTCTTGCTGAACACCCCGTTCTTGCGCACGGAAACGATCCTGTCTTTTACTTTGTAGATCGTACCGGTCAAACTTTTTGTTTCCGGGGCTGCCGCCCAGGCAACAGAGCCGAAGAGAAGCAGTGCGCAGAGTATTGTTGTTTTCAAGAAGCACCTCGAACCCAGTGCCATTCTCGCACGCCAGGATGGCGCGCGCCAGCATTCGGGATTCACGCATCCAAATATCCGCATGATTTTTTTGAAATTTCGACGATGATCACTGGGTAACCCTGGCATGCCTGGTAGCGTCTAATTGCTTGTACTTCAGGCATACTGAAACAAAATCGCATCGCAAAGGACCGGGCTGGGGTGAAAAAGCAGCATTCAATATATTGGCTCGCGCTGCTGTTGCTTTCCGCAACTTTTCTTGGCGCGCAGCAAACTCCGGCGCCCGCCACAGCTCCACCGTCCACCGGAATTGTCCAGACACCCGGGGACTGGCCCATACCCGGCGCGACAGTTCGGCTGACCAATCCCGCCAGCGGACAATCTTGGATCAGTTGGACGGACGTAAACGGAAAATTTGATTTTCCCGGATTGCCCGACGGACATTACCGGCTCGAAGTGGAACAGTTAGGGTTTGTTTCCGCCACTCGCGAAGCCGACCTCACTTTTCCGCCGAAGACTTCGGTTGATTTCACTCTGCGCGTCGCAACTTTGCAGGAAGCAAATGCCGCAGCAATTCCGGCGGCGGCAAAATCAGCGCCACCGGCGAATACACCGCCAGATAGCCCGAAGACCGAAACAAAACCCGGTGAAACACCGAACACAACTGCCCAAACCGCCACATCCAAACCCGGCACAAACGCGCCATCCGGCAACCGCCCTGGAAATGGGAGTGGCCCAAACGGCCAGGGACAAAATGGCGGCAGGCGCGGGCAGCAGGCCCTGCCGCCGGGAGTGGTCAACGCGCTGCGGCAAGGGATGGGCCAGGGCGGATTTCAACAAGTGGACGTTTCCGGCCAGCCGGGCGCCCAGGACGAATCCGCGGGAGCGGGGACCGGGCCTCTTGGCGCGGCGTCCTCTTCCGATGCATTGCTCATGAATGGAACCGTGGGCAGGGGAGTGTCTGGAGGCGGTGGTCCGGACATGAGTGGGGTGACCGGCGCATTCGGCGGGCCCGGAAGCATGGATTCATCGGGCGCGCCCGGAGGCGCGGGCAATCCTTTCGGTCAACCGGCCAGCCAGGGCGGAGCGGGCGCGGGTGGATTTCCGGGCGGACCGGGAGGACAGTTCGGGCCCGGGGTTACCGTTGTTCAGCGGCAGGGCGGAGGAGGTGGCGGGGGCGGCGGTGGAGGAGGAGGCCGAGCGGGCGGAGGAAGAGGCGGTCAAGGCGGGGGACGGCAGGTCGCGTTCGGAGACGGAGTAGGCGCGCTGTGGGGAACGCAGCGAATCATGCGACAATCGGTGAATCGCATGCGCTTCAGCTTTTTCGATACATACGACAATTCGGTTTGGGACGCGCGGCCTTATTCGATCACCGGAGTCGAATCACCCAAGCTGGGGCATTACAACGAACGGGTGGGCTTGAATTTAGGCGGGCCGCTGCGCATTCCGAAAATTTACGACGGCAGGGATCGCACATTTTTCTTTATAAATTACACGCACGGCTCGGCGCAAAGCGCCGTGGACACATTTGCCACGGTTCCGACCGTGCCGGAACGTTCCGGCGACTTCAGCGATCGCAGCGCGCAGCTTTTCAATCCGTGCGCAAATCCTTCCTGCACAGCGATCATCACCGGACCGCGCCCGTCGCTGGGCAGCCAGATTCCTCAGGGCATGCAGAACTCCGCGGCGTTGGGGCTGCTGCCTTTTATTCCGCTGCCGAACTTGCCGGGCTTCGTTCAAAATTTTCACCAGCAGAACAACGTGCCGGTGAATCAGCGACGCGCTGAATTTCCACGTGATCCATACCATCAACGCCAAACTGAATTTCAACGTGGGCTACAACTTCAGCTCCACGCGCCAGGATTCGCTCACCAGTTTTCCCTTGCTGGGCAGCAACTCCTCCAGTCGCAATCAAAACGTGACGTTTGGACTGGTTCAGAATTGGAGCGCGCGATTTCTGCAGAGCACAACGTTCAATTGGAGCCGTAGCCGTAGCCGGCTCCTCAGCAACGATTCCTTTGGACCAGACATTGCCGGGAATCTCGGCATCACGGGCGTTTCCACCGATCCGATCAATTTCGGCGTCCCGGCGCTAAGCTTCACGAATTTCACCGATGCCAGCGATCCCGTCCCAGCGCTCACGCGCAACATGACGTATCGCTTCAACGACGGCATCACTTATTCCCGGACCAAGCACAGCTTGCGATTCGGCTTTGAAGTGCGCCGCATGGAAAATAATTACCAGTCCGATCCCACGCCGCGCGGCCAATTTACGTTTACCGGCCAGCAGACCAGCCAGCTCGACGCGAGCGGCCAGCCGGTTTCCGGCACGGGACTCGATTTCGCCGATTTTCTTTTGGGACTTCCCCAGGCGACGAACACACAGTTTGGCAGCACCAGCACGTATTTCCGCAGTTGGGGCTACGTGGCTTACGCGCAAGACGATTGGAGAATTCATCCGCGGTTCACATTCCAATACGGCGTCCGCTATCAAGTCACCACGCCGCCCATCGAACTGTTCAACGCGCTGGCCAATCTCGACATCAACCTGATCAATCCCGCGGCAAAGGTATATGTCCCTGGCCAGACTTCTCCCTTCACCGGCGTCAATACCCGAGCTCTGATCCGGGCCGATTACAACGATTGGGCGCCGCGCCTGGGCATCGCCTGGAATCCAAAATTGAAATTGAAGACGGTGGTGCGAGCCGGCTACTCAATTTTCTACAATCAATCCGTCTACAATCAGCTCGCCCGTTCCATGGCCAATCAGCCTCCATTCGCGGAAGCGCAAACACGGCTGAGCAATGCCACGCAATTGCTCACATTGCAAAGCGGCTTTCCACCGCAGCCGCCCGCCGACGTGCCGAACACCATCGCCGTGGACCCGAACTACCGTCCTGGATATGCGCAGCTCTGGAATCTCTCCATCGAAACTTCCTTCAAGACCAATTGGATTCTCGAGACTACTTACACCGGGACAAAAGGCACACATCTTGATCTGCTGCGCGCTCCCAATCGCTCGATCGGCGGCAATGCGCCGCCTCTGATCCCTGACGCCAGCAGCTTCACCTATGACACCTACGGCGCTTCTTCCATCTATAACGCGCTCCAGGTGCGTTTGCAGCACCGCTTCACGCAAGGCATCTTGTTTACGGGTCTCTACACCTTTGGCAAATCGATCGACAATGCCAGCTCCATCGGCGGCGGCCAGCAGGTGGTGGTGCAGAACGACCAGGACTTCGTACTCGAACGCGGACTTTCCAGCTTCGATATTCGCCACCAGTTCCGCGGAAATTCCGTCTACGAACTGCCCTTTGGCGAACGGAAGCGATGGGCGAAAAAAGGCTGGAGGGAACATCTCCTCGGCAATCTGCGCTTGAGCACGGTGGCCACTTGGCAGACCGGCAATCCGTACACCGCGCGGGTATTGGGCAGCATCTCCGGCAACACCGGGCAGGCCAACAATAATTCCGTGCGAGCCGACCAGGTGGGCGATCCCAATTTCGGATTGTGCGGAGGGAATGCCACCACTTTCTTCAATCGAGCCGCATTCGTCACTCCGCTTGTCGGTCAATTTGGCACTGCAGCACGCAACACAATTGAGGGGCCGTGTTCGTTCAACCTGAATGTTTCACTCGACCGCCAATTCCGATTCGGAAAAGACGGGCAGTATCACGCGGATTTGCGCTGGGATACGCAGAATCTGACCAACACGGCGAATTTCTCCGGCCTCTCGACGGTGGTTAACTCAACTACCTACGGCCGCGTGACCACCGCCAAATCCATGCGCTCGATGGGCGTCTCCCTGCGGATGACGTTCTGATGCGACCCTTTCTTCAACAAGCGCTGGCGTTGTGGCTTGCGGCCGCGCTGCTTGTGACTCCTTCCGCGGCCCAATCCCCACAATCGCAGCCGGTTCCTGTCCCAGCTCCGGATGCGCCGCAGCAGCCGACGGTAAATCCGCGAAATGCACCGCCACCGCCGCCGCAGGATCAGCAGAAGCAACCGAATGCCAAGCAGCCTCCGGTGGTTCGCAGCTTCACCGACCTGGTTCTGATCGACGTTGAGGTGACCGATCGCTCGGGCAAACCGATTCAGGGATTGAAGCCGGAACAATTCACCGTCAGCGAAGACGACCGCGCGCAAAAGATTTCTTCGTTCGAATATTCGGACATCGAGAAAATCGAAACGGCGGGAACCGCGGGGGAAGAGCCGGTGGTAGTGGCGCTGGCCGGCGCGGCATCGCCGGAAACGATTCGCCAGGAAGTGCGCGACCGCCGGCTGATGGTTATGTTTTTCGACATGAGCTCGATGCAATCCGACGAATTGCTGCGGGCGCGGGATTCGGCGTTGAAATTCGTGCAAAAGAAAATGAGCCCGGCGGACCTGGTAGCGGTAGTTACGTTCGGCAACCGCTTGAGCGTTCTGGAGAATTTCACAAACGATAAAGACGCGGTGGAGCAGGCCGTCAGCCGCATCACGCCGGGGAAAGATGCTCAACTCGCCGATCCACTTTATGCCGCGGCGACCAACGGCGAATCGGATGTGCAACAGGATAACGGTGCGGCGTTCGCGCCGGACGAAACTGAATTCAACGTGTTTAATACCGACCGCAAGCTCGCCGCCATGGAGGGCCTGGCCAATATTCTGCGCGGAGTGCCCGGGAAAAAAGCGGTGATTCAATTCAGCAGCGGCATCACGCAGACGGGAGAAGAAAATCGCACGCAGCTTCGCTCCGCCACGGATGCCGCGAATCGCGCCAATGTTTCGTTTTATACCGTGGATTCCCGCGGATTGATGGCCGCCATTCCCGGCGGCGACGCCACCGCCGACGCTTCCTCGGGCACATCGATGTTCAGCGGCGCGTCCGTATTCCGCCAGGTCGACAACCGGCAGGATTCCCGCGATACTCTCGCTACGCTGGCTAGCGATACGGGTGGCCGCTCGTTTTTCGACCTGGGAGATTTGAGCGAAGCGTTCGACAAAGTGCAGCAGGACATGACCGGCTACTACCTGGTGGGATATTACAGCACGAATTCTTTACATGACGGCAAATGGCGCGCCGTCAAAGTGAAGGTGAATATACCTGGCGCTCGCGTCCGCTTCCGCGAAGGATACTACGCCCCGAAAACTTACAATTACTACACCACCGAAGACCGCGAACGCCAACTGGAAGACGCGATGCGCGCCGACCGCCCCCTGGTGGAATTGCCCATCGCGCTCGAAACCGCTCAGTTCCGCTTGAGCGACAGGGAAATTTTCGTCCCCATCGCCGCCAAACTTTCCTCTAGCGCCCTGCAATGGGCGGAAAAACACGGCAAGCATCAAACCGAATTCGATTTCGCCGCGGAAGTGCGCAACGTGAATACTGGCAGAGCCGTCGCCGCTTTGCGCGATACGATCACCGTGCAACTCGACACGCAACGGTTTCAGGAAGTCAACCAGCGCGCTTTGCTCTACCAGGGAGGAGTGATCCTCGCGCCGGGAAATTACAAAATGAAATTCCTGGTGCGCGAAAACGAATCGGGCCGCGTGGGAACCTTCGAAGACGACCTGATTCTTGCACCGTCCCAGCCCGACCGCCTGGCGCTAAGCACCGTTCTACTCTCCAGCCAACTGGTTCCGGTGGAGAAAAACATCGAGGTGCAGAAGAAGGCGATTGGCGCCGATGCAAAGATGCAGCATTCGCCGCTGGAAATGGCGGGCCAGCGAATCGTGCCCAGCGTGACGCGCGTCTTTAATCGACAGCAGACGCTGTACGTTTTCTTCCAGGCGTATTATCCGGCGAAGGCCAATCCCGCGAATTTGCGCGCAGGCCTGGCATTTTTCCGCGGCGGCATTCGCGTCAGTGCCACGCCGCTCGTAGAGGCTGCCGAAATCGATTCCAGGACGCGCACCGCTTCGTTCCGCATCAGCTTGCCTCTTGATAAATTGCCCACCGGGCGTTACACAGTGCAAGCCATTGCAGTCGATGCCGGCACGGAATATTCCGCGTTCGCGCGAACCTACCTCGCATTGCGCGCGTCCGAGGCTCCCCCGGCCGCTGCCTCACTGCCTTTCGCCGCACCGTCACAGAAGCCCTAGCTGAATTTCCCCCAGAGCATGCCCAGTGCCGTTCGGTTATTCCGAGGACTCGCGATTGGCCCGAGGAATCTCCTACAGATCGCCCCGCGTGCGCCGGTTCGCTTCCGTTGGAACTAGCTCAGTTCAATTCCAGGAACTTCTCGATCTCCTGTTAGACCAGACTCGATCTGCAATTCAGACTTTCACTAGATTACCGGTCTACGTGGGCCCCCCAGACATCGTCAAGTACGAAAGTAAGGCGAAACATGGCAAGGCCGACATTGCGCCATTTTTACAATGACAACAGCTTGACAGAACCCTGGTTTCCGGTATCGTAGTTTCGGGAGAGGCGGCGGATTTGTCAGCTGGCAATTATTCGGCGCTCTAGGAACGAGGTGCTTTAATGAGAAGCTAGGTTAGCCCTCGGGAGGATTTGCGCACGGGCTACCTCCCCCTTTAATCTCTGCCTTTTAGTTTATTCCAGAGTTCAGAAACGGAGACAAGAGATGTCAGATCCTATTGACTATGAACGGATACTAAGCAGCTTGCTCGAAGAGCGTGGGGATTTAGACCGAATGATCGCTTGGGCCCAGAAGAAGCTCGGTCAGCCGTCTGCTCCTGCTAAACCGTATATCGGCGGTCCAGACAAGATCGGTCTGACGAAAGTATTTGAAGGAACGGTCGTGTCCTCCAAGTTGGCTCCGGATATGTTTTTCCGGATGTCAGTTTCACAAGCCATTAAAACATATCTCAACATTGCCAGAAGGCCGCAATCAGCTAAGGATATCACTGCTGCTCTCAGTGGCGGTGGTTTGACTCATAAAGCAAAGAATCTCTACGCCACTGTCTATCCTACCCTGCTGCGGATGGAGGAAGATGGCGTGGTAGCCCGAGTTGGCAAAGGCGAGTGGGGACTATCTGAATGGTATCCTGGGGGAAGGAAGTCTAGCCAACAAGAGGAAAAGATTCAAAGCGAAGTCTAGCGCATGCCCGACAAGTACAAGCACACTTATGCTGAGCGAAATGCTCTATTGCGGGATCTTCGTCGTATTTACGAATCTGGCGATGAGCGAGATCTTATGCGAGTTCTGCGGAAGTATGGGATAACTGACGAGGATTCGCGCTTTGCCGAGATCGTGAAGTTTTTCCGCGATTCGCGTGCCGGGAAGATTTAGTAGCCACATTGTGTATATCTCTGCGCATCGCTTTCGCTTGAGGGGCCGTTAGAGAACTCATATGGGCTTCGAGTATCTCCGCAGTCCGCTCCACAGCTAAGTCAAGTTTGCTCTTTTTTCTTGGCATACTCCTTCAGGTTATTCTCCTTGACATAAAGTGCGCAACACATTCTTTCCGATCTGCTTTGCAACTCACAAAGGGAGTCTAACTTACTCCGTTTATTCTACTTAGGTTGACTTCGTTCGGCCCCCTTGAGGTTGGGCGTTCTTTTGCCAATTGCACGCAGCTTCAACTTCCTCAACTTCTTTGCCCTAACGCGAAAAGTTTGAGTCCGGCTATGCATCCTACGCTGACTAGGTCTGCCTTGGCCGGGCTCGACCTGCCTAGGCACCGCTTTGGCCAGACAAGAGAGTTCGGCAGCCAGCTGGCTTTGGTCTTCCCGAGGTAGCCTGCTTACGCGCTTGCCAATCCTAATTTCTGCTACGATGTGGCCGTAGCAATCCTCACAATGCTCACGCCAGCCGAACGCTCGCGCCAAATCCCTGCATGGCTGCGCTGGTGCGCACTGCTCTTTCTCGCGGTGTGGTTTCCCACCTATTGGATTTATTGGCGTCCCTCCACATTTGTGCACCTGTGCGACGTAGCAGTGATCTTGACCTGCATCGGCCTGTGGTCGAGCAATTCACTGCTGCTTTCCAGCCAGGCCGTGTCGTCGATCCTGGTGGACCTGGTGTGGTGTTTCGACGTGGCCTGGACGGCGCTGCGCGCCGAGCATCCCATCGGCGGCACGGAATATATGTGGGATGCGACGCGTCCGCTGTGGGTTCGGATGCTTTCGATGTTTCACGTCATCTGGCCGTTCCTGCTGCTGTGGGCGATTTACCAGGTGGGTTACGACCGGCGCGGCTGGATTTTGCAGTCGGGGATCGCGGCGGTTGTTCTTGTGGTATCGCGATTCTTCGGCCCTGTGGAGAATCTTAATTACGCTTTCGCCGATCCATTCTTCCACCGCGCGTGGGGCCCCGCGCCGGTTCATCTTGCAATTACGCTTGCGGTGCTCGTGGGCGCTGTCTACTTGCCAACGCATTGGGTGCTTGCGAGATGCTTGCCCAGAAGCAGGACCGGGCAGGGGAGTCAATAAGAACAATTCTGGGCCCGCCAATCTCCCGATTGGCGCGCAGCCAATGGCCATTCAGGAGAATAGCGCTCCCAGGTGACCCACGTGGCGCTTTGCCCCGCTGCGCTTAATCTGATTACTCGATTTTTCGCACGCTTCGCAAATCGATTCCCAGGTGCTCGCATTTTTTGTAGAGGTGGCTGCGCTCGAGCCCCAGGGCTTTGGCGGTGTTGGTCATGTGATGGTTCTGGCGCTTCAGTTCTGCCAGAATCGTCACGCGCTCGAAACGCTTCCACGCGCTCCGCCAGCGGGCCAGTCGCGCCAGCCGCTTCGCAGTGTGCGCGCCTATGGCCGTTGTAGGCAGCGCCAGGCGCACCGTATCGGCGTCGATCGCGCCAGCCGGCGCCAGCAGCAGCGTGCGTTCCACCACGTTCCGCAGCTCGCGCACATTTCCCGGCCAGGAATAACGCTTCAACTCTTCGCAGCGCTTCCGTGCGAAAACTGCGCGGCTTCCAGCCATTCTGCTCGGCAACCTGCCTGCGCAAAGTGATCGGCCAGCACCGGAATATCTTCCACGCGATCGCGCAGCGGCGGCAGCGTGACGGGGAAAACATAAATCCGGTGGTACAGATCCTGCCGAAACGTGCCTTGCTTCACCTGTTCTTCCAGATTGCGGTGAGTGGCCACCACCACGCGCACGTCCACGCGAACCGGCCGGTCACCGCCCACCCGCTCGATTTCGCCCTCCTCCAGCACGCGCAGCAGCTTGGCCTGCATGGCCAGTGGCATGTCTCCGATTTCATCCAGGAAAAAAGTGCCGCGATGGGCTTGCTCGAATTTTCCGGTGTGCCGCGATGCCGCGCCGGTAAAGCTTCCTTTTTCGTGGCCGAATAATTCCGATTCCATCAATTCCGCCGGGACCGCCGCGCAATTCAGCGTGATAAATGGCCCGCCGTGGCGCGCGACTTTTTTCATGCACCGTGCGGGCCACCAGTTCCTTGCCTGTTCCCGTCTCGCCCAGAATGCACACGCGCGATTCGCTGGCTGCCACGCGGTCCACTTGCGCCATCACCTGGCGCATCGCCGGGCTGGTCCAGACGATCTGGTGCCGGCCCAGGCGGCGGCGCAAGTCGCGGTTTTCTTCTTCCAGGCGGGTGAGGCGGACAGCGTTCTCGATGGTCAGCAGAAGTTTGTCGGTGGAGATCGGCTTTTCGAGAAAATCCGCGCGCGCCCAGGCGCGTGGCTCGCACCGCCATGTCAATGGAAGCCTGCCCGGACATCATCACCACCGGCGCCGCGACTCCCGCATTTTTCAATTCTTCGAGCAACGCGATGCCGTCTTTGCCGGGCATCACCACGTCGGAAAGGATCAAGTCGAAAGTGCTCGGATTTGGCGAGATCGAGAGCGCGTGCGGCGTTGTCGCAGACCGTGGCTTCGTGGCCGGCCAGACGAAACGCGCGCGCCAGGGAGGCGAGTGTGTTCGGGTCGTCGTCGATGATCAGGACGTGCGATTTGGCGGGCACGGGCAAGGCGCGTTAAACCTCCGCCGCTACAGGGCGCTTGGGCGCAACCGGCGGAGCCTGGATCAGGTGAACCGGAGGGCGGTCTGGAAGTTCGATGCGGAAAGTTGTGCCGCTTCCCGGCTCGCTTTCCACGGCGATTGTGCCGCCATGATCGCTGACCACCGATTGCACGATGGCCAAACCCAGGCCAGTTCCGTGCTGCTTGGTGGTGTAGTACGGCGTGAAAAGGCGTTCGCATTCCTCGCGCGTCAATCCCGATGCCCGAATCCGAAATATCGAGCCGCACCATTCCATCGTCGTGTCCGGTGCGCAACGTCAAGGTGCCGCCGGCGGGCATCGCGTCCATGGCATTCAGCACCAGATTCTCCACCGCGCGATGAAGCAGGCTGGCATCGGCGTGGATCACGGGCATCTTCTCGTCGAAATACATTTCCGGCGTAATTTGCGGGCGGCCCACCGCGCTGAATTGCGCTTCGAAGAGCTTGCACCACGCCGCGCGCAATTTCATTCAGGTTCACCGGACGCAATTCGGGCGCCGGCATTCGGGCAAAATCGCTGAAGCGGCCGATAATCGTCTTCAGGTTCTCTAGTTCCGCCAGCAGCGTGGTGGTGGATTCGCGGAAAACTTCGTCAAATTGCTCGGGATTTTGCTCGCGCGCGCGCTGCAAATTTTCCACCGTGATTTGCATGGGGAAGAGCGGATTTTTCAATTCGTGCGCCAAACGCCGCGCCACTTCCCGCCAGGCCGCCACTCGTTCGGCCTGCAACAGGCGGTCGCGCTGCTCGGAAAGCTGCACGGTCATTTTGTTGAAGGCGCGAGCCAAATCGCCGATCTCATCGCTGGAGCGCACGTCCACGTGCGTGTTCCACCTTCCGGCGGCCACCTCGCGCGCCGCCTCCGCTAGTTTTTGCACCGGACGGCTGATTCGCGCGGAGGCCCACAGGCTCAACAGGATTCCAAACAGGACGCTCCCGGCCGCCACCGCCAGCGCCAGAGTAAAAATCCAGCGCTCCATCACTACCAGGGCCCGCCGCGAGCTGCCGACCAGCAGCACGCCCAGCAATTCCTTCTGCCGGCCAAGCAGCGGCCAGGCATGGAACGATTCCGCGCTGGCTTTATCGCCCGTCCATTTCACCAGCTCGGTCAGTTCGCGCGGGTGGGCGCGTTCGTCCTCGATCAGGGGAGCAAACTTTTCGGCTTGGCTGACCGCGCCGTTCAGATCGGTTAAGTCCTCGGCGGAGAAGTTCGCGCTGAGGTTTGTGTAGAGCAGCGCGCGCATTCCGCTGGGCAAGACCATCGAGGCCAGGAATTCTTTCCCCAGGCGATCACCGCCCACGACGTAGATTTTTCTCTCGCCCACCGTCACTGTGGAAACGGCGAGTAGCGCCAGCGCGGGACCGTCGGGCAATTCTTCGCGCTTCAGGAACGGGCCGGTCGCGGCCCAGTCCGCCGGCTGTGTGACCCAATCATTTTTGTATCCAAACCGCGCGGGCCATTGCGCCGAAGAAATAATCGTGCCGTCGCTGGCGATAAATTCCAGAAAGTCGAGTTGGTGAGAAGAGGCCCCTCCCCGCGCGTCACTCACATAAAGGGACGGATCGGCTTGCTGGCGGCTCAGGTCGATCGCCATTCGCAGAGTTCCCTCCGCCTGGGCGATGTCCTGCACGTTACCCACAATGTCCTGGCCGCGCCTCGCAAATTCACGCTGGAATTCCGCCACGAACGCTTCCGAGTGATTCGAATCCTGCTGTTCGAATGCCCGCCGCGACGTGGTCATCACTCCCAAGGTGACCAGCGCCACGGCGGCTACCATCGTCAGAGTGAACAGGATGAGCAAACGAGTTCGAAAGCTCATCGTTTCTCTCCAGCCGTTTGTTCCGCCGGGCCGCTCGCACGATTTGGATGCGATTCACTAAGGCCACCGGCCGCAGGCGAGCCCGCTGGTGCGTCCAGCCACACGTCCGCGAGCCGCCATTCTCCCCAGCGTGCAGGCATCCAATCCTTCACTTGACTGCTCAATCCGAAAACCTCCGGCAAATGAACCAGCGGCACGATCCGGTAATTCTCCAGCGCGGCCCGTTCGCGAACATATAACTCTTCCGGGGTCCCTGCTCCGGCGGAAGGCGTGGGCATCGAAATTCCGAGCGACCGGAGATAATCTTCGAGAGCCTGCCGTGGATCGGGCGAACCCAAGGTCAGGCGCACCACCCGCGCCTCCACTTGCGCCGATTGCACCGGCCCAAGACCCTTGGTCGTAACCTTGATTCCGGCGTCGCTCGCATTTACGGCAATTCGATCGGCCACTGCCTGCGCCAAGGAGTCGGAGGAATCATAGCCCAGCAGCAGCGCCGAGGGCAGCGGAGAGATTTGCGAAACGATTTCCCGCCCATGTCCCGGGTCTGCGGCGGTCGAAAAGAGAAATTCATAACCGCTTAGCCATTGCGGCAACAATCCGCCGGCAGGCTCGCCTTCTTTTTGCAACACAAAATTCGCCAGCGCGGTTCGATCGATCGAATCCGCCAGCGCCTCCCGGATTCGCGCATCATCCTCCGATTTTTGACTGTTCGCGAAAACCAGCGCCAGCATTTGCGCAGGTGCGGAAGCCCAAATACGGGCGCCCTGTTCCGAAGCGCGGCGAGCCTGCTGCGGCGGGATTTCCACAATGTCCGCTTTCCCCACTTCCAGATCGATCAATTGTTCGCGCGTCGTGCGTCCCATCTGCACTTCGATCGCATCAAGGAAGGGCCGCCCCTCCCAATACTCTTCATTCGCTGCAAAAACCGCCCGCCGGCCCGGTTGCCATTCCGCGATTCGAAATGGGCCAGTGCCAAGGATCGAACCGTTCGCTCCGTAGCGAACAATCATATTCTCCGGGGCCGCAAGTTCCGCGGGAATCCCGGGCTCCGGGCTGCTGCTCGAGATTTCGATCCAACCGAAGGCCACGCTGTCGCTGTGCGTGATTCCGCCGGTGACTTGCCAATCGGGATGGATGCCACGAAGAAGCGGCGCGATATCCACTGGACCAAGCGCTGTGCCATCGCTGAATTTCACACCATCGCGCAGAACAAAGGTCCATGTCTTCCGGTTCGCGCTGACACTCCAGGAGGAGGCCAGCGCCGGCCGCAGCCAACCGGAATCATCGAATCGCGTCAAAGTTTCAAACGACAGCACCATCAATTTTTCTCTTGGCCGAAAAACTCAAGGGATCGCCGACGATCTGCGACGGGACAAGCGATGCGAGCGTTTCCTGCAACTCGACGCGCAGTGTTCCGCCATAGTGCGGACGCCGCGCTGGCCGCGCGCTGGCCGCTGCGAACAGGAGCACCGCTGCCAAACTAACGGCCGCAAGCGATCGATAGCCAATACGCTTCATAGAGTCCCGATTTTAAGTTATGCACAATCGCATATGCCATCTTGTCGCTCGCGGAAGGCCAAAGCGCAGTGATAGGCCCGTCAAAATCCACGGCTCGTCCAACCGCAATCGCCTGGTTATTCGTAACTTCATACGCCTGCACCGAATCGCTCACGGTCCAGTCACCTGGTTTTGTCGCGAGCAATTGCCAACCGCTGCCGCAATCGCTCTGAAGCATCAGGATGTCGCTTCCCAAGCCTGGAATTGTGGGGCGCGACCTGGATCGCCCGGCACGATCCGTGTTTCTCCGTTGAGATCTGTAAAAATACCTGAGATAGCGCCGCCCGGCTGGTGGGTCCAGGAATAAAATGGCGCTGTCGATTTGGCGGCTCGCGGGGAAGCACTCACCAGGCCTTCGAAATGATTCCGCATTGGGGCGAACGATAGCCGAATCGCCAAGTCTTGGCTCGCAAGAAGCGGCCACGGATTCGTGCTGGGATGGCACGTCAGCTCAACGATGGCTGAATGCTTCCGCTACACTCGATTCCGGGAAGAAACGCTTTGAATTCGCGCCGTCCATTCGAAGCATGCCTCGAAGATCGCGCGGCCACGGGTGTGCGTGCTCGATGGACACAGCGGCTTCTTGAGATTGCCTCCAGGACTTCTGGTAGGCCACCATCAACCGATCCTCGATGACGACTTGCGCAGGTTCGAGAATCAAAATCCGCTTCTCGAAGCGCCGCCCATCGACTCGATTAAGAGCACTGCTATAAGTCCAGAATCGGCGCCTGCTGCTGCAAGATAAATTCCTTCTGCAGCGTTAATTCTGGATGGAGTCTTCGGAATGCGCGCCCAGTTTCGCACGCGGTACTGAAATCATGGCTGTCTGGGGCGCATCACCGTGATGGATCTCGGCGACCCATAAAAAGTCCTGAAGATTTTCGGAGAGCGTGACGCGAACATTCGCGTCGGCCGGCGGCGCCTGAACCAACCTCGCCCCCCGATTGAGCAATTCCCCTTCGATGGAACGGCGCGCCACTCCAACATCCGCTGCACTTAGAGTTGAAAGGTTTCGGATTTCGAGCATTACCGAAGCATGATCGCCCGCGGCCGCGCAGATTTTTTCCGCAAGAAATTTCGACAGCTCGATAAGATTTGTCCAAATCCTGGTTCTGAGCGGCGCAGATGTTTGGCCAAATCAAAGCAAACAGAACAAAAAGGCAGGCAAACCAGCAACGATGAATTCGGCGGGAGACCCCCATGTGTGTTTTCACGCAATCCCTGGCTGGCGATGATAGCACAAGCCCTTTGCCCCGACAGAAACCTGCGATTCGTACCAGGTTGAACCAGCAACAGTAGAAATACAGTCTTGCCATGCGTTCCTGCTCCACTTCGAACTTCGGCTCCCTATCCTGCGTAACAGAGTGAGGAGAATTTCACTGCTCACTATTTCCGGGCGTACGCGTCTGATTTTGAAGCAACGGGTGCAGTGTGTCCCACCGCCTGACAAAACAATGTCGAGGTTGACTCGACGGCGGCGAGTGGTAGGATTCCAAGGCCATATTCAATATCAGTCAATGCCATCTGCGTTCGCGGCTTCTGCTCGCGTCCGCAAGCCAGGGGAGCATAATGAAGACGAAAAAGATTATTGCTGCTGCTGTTCGTTTGCTTGTTCGTATCTGTTTTAGGGTTTACTTTCGCCGCCGGCGCCGCTGCACAGGAAACTCATCTCACGCACTTGATGCGCCAGCCGGACATCTCCAAAGATAACGTGGTTTTCTCCTACGCTGGAGATCTCTGGATCGTCCCGCGTGCGGGTGGCCAGGCGCGCCAGCTCACCTCTCATCCGGGCGACGAACTGTTTCCGAAATTTTCTCCTGACGGCAAATCCATCGCTTTCACCGGCGATTACGATGGCAATCCAGATGTCTATCGTGATGCCCACGCAAGGCGGCGAACCGAAGCGCCTGACCTATCACCCCGGAAACGACCTCGTTCTCGGCTGGGCCCCCGACGGAAAGAAAATTCTGTACCGCTCGAATCAAGCCGGCTCTCCTCCGCCAACCACTCAGCTCTACCTGGTTTCTCCGCAGGGCGGCATGCCGGACATGCTCCCCGTGCCGCGCGCCGACCTGACCAGCTTTTCTCCCGACGGCCATAAGATCGCGTACATCCCCACGTCCCAAGAGTTCCGCACCTGGAAGCGCTATCGTGGCGGCTGGAATCTGCCGATCGCCATTTACGATCTCGAGAAAAACACCTACGAAGAGCTTCCGAAATCGGCCGGCATGGACATGTTCCCCATGTGGCACGGGAACACGATCTATTTCATCTCCGATCGCGACGGCATCATGAATCTCTTCCAATACGATCTGGGCAGCAAACAAACTAAGAAGCTCACCAATTACAAAGAATACGATGTGAAATGGCCCAGCCTTGGGCCCGACGCCATTGTTTACGAAAATGGCGGATTGCTGTATTCCTTCGATCTCGCCAGCGGCAAGGCCAGCAATATTCCCGTCACGGTGGCCAGTGATGAGATCGTCGCTCGCAGTTCCATCAAGCCGGTGGGCGACACCATTCGTGGCATCGCGCTTTCGCCCAGCGGCACCCGGGCGGTTCTCGAGGGTCGCGGCGATATTTTCACTCTCCCGGTAAAGCACGGCAGCCCGCGAAATCTCACGCAAACCCCTGGAATCCACGAACAGAATCCGGCCTGGTCTCCCGATGGAAAATGGGTGGCCTATCTTTCCGACCGCTCCGGCGAGTGGGAAATCTACATGCGCCCGCAGATGGGCGGCGAGGAAGTGCGCGTCACCATGGATGGTAATTGCTATCGCTACGGCCCGAACTGGTCTCCCGACAGCAAAAAACTTCTTTTCTGGGATAAGAAGCTGCAGCTCTGGTACGTGGAGTATCGACGAGAAAAAGCCGGTGCTGATTGACACCGAACAATATCAGCAGTTCGCCGGCGGCGATTGGTCACCCGATAGCAACTGGGTCGTCTACGCAAAGACCGGAGCGAACCTGGCCCATTCCATCTACCTCTATTCGCTGGATCAGAAGAAATCCACGCAACTTACTTCCGGATTTTACGAGGATAATAGCCCTGTCTTCGATCCGGAAGGCAAGTACCTCTATTTCATTTCGCAGCGGTTTTTCTATCCCACTTCCGGCGCGCTCGAACAGCGCTTCAACTATTACAGCACGCTGGGCCTGTTCGCCATCACCCTGAAGGCGGACGAGCCTTCGCCCTTCGCGCCGCAAAGCGACGAAGAAAAAGCCGCGGATGAAAAGAAAGACGATAAAAATAAAAAGGACGACAAGAAGGCAGCTGATAAACCCGCCGCAGCCGGAGATGCGGCGAAGAAAGACTCTGGCGAAGAGAAAGAAAAATCCGATAAGGATAAGAAGGCCGACGAGAAGGAAGTCAAGAAAACTCAGATTGATCTCGACCAGATCGGCGAGCGCATCGCTCCAGTTCCCATCCCTGCCGGCATTTACAGCGGTCTACTGGCTCGCAAGGGCAAGGTCTTCTACATGTCCACGCCCATGGAAGCCACGCAAGCCGCTCTTCCCGGGCCGCCGCAATCCAGAAACGCGGTGCACATGTATGACCTGAAAGCTCGCGAAGACAAAGTGGTGATCGACGGCGTTGATACCTACGACCTGGACAAAGAAGGAGACAAGCTCGTCTACGCCTCCCAGGATACCTACGGCGTGATCGATCCCGCTCCCGGCAAGCATGTGGGCGAAGGCAAGCTCAATACCGGCGCGTTGCAATCCCTGGTTGATCCGCGCGCCGAATGGGCCGAAATCTTCCATGAAGCCTGGCGCATCGAGCGCGATTTTTATTGGGATCCTAACATGGGAGGACTGGACTGGAAAAAAGTGGGACAGCGGTATGAAGTCCTTCTTCCCTGGGTGGCCCATCGCGCCGATCTGAACTACATTATCGGCGAAATGATCGCCGAACTCAGCACTTCGCACACCTACGTTGGCGCCGGTGACGTCCCCGATTGGAAGCACATCAACGTCGGAATGCTCGGCGTGGACTATGAGGTAGATCATGACCGATATCGCTTCAAGAAGATTTATCCCGGCGAGAATTGGAACGATCAGACTCGCTCGCCGCTCACCGAACCCGGAGTCAAGGTAAAACAAGGCGATTACCTGATCGCCGTAAACGGCAACGAAGTGAGCACGTCGCAAAATCCTTACGCCTATTTTCAGAATCTGGCGGGCCAGGTGGTCACGCTCAAGGTAAACGACAAGCCCAGCGCCGAAGGGGCCTGGGAGATCACTGTGAGGCCCGTGGGCAATGAGAATGCTCTGCGCTACCACGATTGGGTAGAGATCCAACCGCAAACGTGTTGCGGATGCAACCGGCGGCCGCATCGGTTACATGCACGTGCCGGATACCACCATCCCCGGCGTCATCATGTTCGATAAATATCTTGCCGCTCAGGTGGGCAAGGAAGGCCTGATCGTCGACGAACGCTTCAACGCCGGCGGCAGCATCCCCGATTTCTATACCGAAAAACTTCAACGCCAGATGCTCGCTCTGATCGCCCCGCGCGATGGCAAGGATGTGCCCTGGCCGCCTTTTGCGATCTACGGCCCGAAGGTCATGATCGTGAATGAAATGGCAGGTTCCGGCGGCGACGCGTTCCCGTGGTTCTTCAAGCGGGAAAAGATCGGCCCGATCATCGGAACCAGGACCTGGGGCGGCTTGGTGGGCATCAGCCGCGCTATCCCGCTGATGGATGGCGGATTCGTCACTGCGCCCGAGTCAGGCTTCTGGGCCACCGACCATGGCGGCGAATGGATCGTGGAAAATCACGGCGTCGAACCGGATATCACCGTCGAGCAGCGTCCCGATCTCGTCGTCAAGGGGGAAGACCCGCAACTCGACAAAGCCATCGAGCTGGCCAAGGAAGTCTTGAAGAATGCGCCACCGCCTCCGCCGCGGCCGAAGTACCCCAAGAAAGCAATGTAACCATTCGCCGCATTTGCATCAGGCCCGGAGGCGAGAGTTTCCGGGCCTGGTTGCGGCACGCCTGAAGTTTCTTTTGAGTGCAACCTTTCAAAATGAATTGGCTGCCAGGCCGTAGCAGTCTGTCCGCATCTACTTTATGATCCGCGATATACTCCGTCCGCGAGGACGTCTGTGAATCTTGCCGCGAAATTATTTCTGCACCGGTCGTTTCAAGTCGGAATCACGCTCAAAGGAATCGACGGCGTGCTGGAAGTGATCGGCGGCATTTTGGTTTGGTTTATTACGCCGACCAATGGGGCTGTCGCCGCCATCGGCCGGCACGAGCAAGCAGGCCCGCATAATTTCCTGGTAAGGCACTTCTTTCACAGCGTGCACATCCTCGCCAATGGCGACAAGTTTTTCGTCTCGTCTTTCCTGCTGTCGCACGGGATCGTAAAAATTGTTCTGGTTGCCGCGCTGTGGTTCAACCGGTTGTGGGCTTATCCGCTGATGATTTTGGTTTTCGGGGGTTTCGGCATTTATCAAATCTACCGGCTCAGTTACCGGTTTTCCTCGTTCCTGCTGGCGCTGACCATCTTCGATTTCGTTGTGGTGTGGCTCACCTGGCGCGAATATCAGGAACAATTAAAAGTTCGCGCGCAGGCCTAGGCCTGAATCACGTCGTACACCACGCCAAACGGATCCTTGAAATAAAACGATCCGCCGCGGTCGTCCACCAACTTGCAACCGTTCTTTTTCAGGTGATTCTTCGCTTCCATGGCGTTTGTGACGCTGAATGACGGGATGGGTGGCTGAATTTTTTTATCTCGGTTGATGTACAGAAGAAAATGCCCGGTATCGTATTCCAACTGATCCCTCGATTTGCTAAGCAACTTAAAACCCATCACGCTGCCATAAAATTTCTCCGCCTTTTTTAAGTCCCGCAAATGAATCGCCACGCAATTATTCGACCGGAATTCCATGGCATTCCTCCTTGGCTTTCGACTTCCTGGCCGTTCGGAAAGCAGGCATCGCACCGCCTGGTCCGATCGCTTTTCGGCGCCGTTTACTGTTCTTTCTGCTTGGCGTACTCCGCCTTCGCCGCGATCAGGATGGGAATGTCGGGGTCGGGGTCGGCGTCTTTCCAGAGCAGGAAGAAATCCTGATATGCGGCTTTCGCTTTCGCTGCGTCGCCCGCCAGCGCGTATGCTCGGCCCAACTGAAGATGCGCCAGCGAGGCGATCGGCTGGTTCAGGACGATGCCTGGATGGTCAATCAGCTTCTTGAATTCCACCGCTGCGGCTGTCCCGTTTTGTGCCGCAAGATACGCCTGCCCCCGTACCCAAGCCGGGTAAAGTAATGGGAATGTCAGTGTCCCGCCCAGTTCATACGGCAGGGTCGCTTCCAGATCGAGAACTGCTTGCGCGGGATTCTTCTTGCTGATTTCGATCGCCGCATCAATTGTCGGCAGGCTATAGAATCTAAGCATTGTGTTTTCGGAGGCAGTTGTCTTCAGTTCTTCCGATAACCTCTTCGCGTTGGCGATATCTCCCGCTCGCGCCAGCACGAGCGCTGCCAAAAGCTTGACGTCGCGTCCCGACGAGAGAGCCAGCGCCGCATCCACGTTCTGCCGGGCTGCTGCGGGGTCCCCAAACTCGGCCTCCCGCAGCCCAGCCGCCGCTCGCCACAGCGCCGCTGTTTCCTTCGAGTCGGCGCGTACGGCTGCCTCCACCGCCCGTCGCGAATAATCCCGCGCCCGCACGTTCCGCCCGTAGTAAGCCTCCGTATCCGCCTGTCCAGAGAGCATCACATCTTCGTCTCCCGGCCGGCCGGAGGCCCAGGCGAGTTGTTGCTCCATTCCCTTTGTGTTACCCCGAAGGAAGGCCAGAAGGTATAAATTCCCGCGAATATCGAGCCCATCGAAGCCGGTCGACTGCGCCTGCCGCAATACTTTCTCCGCATCCTCCAATCGGTCGAGCGCAATGTAGTCGAAGGCCAGGTTTCCGTATGCCGTGGTGGTGGGCGCGAGCCGCAGCGCCTCTTCCGTTTCGGCCACAGCCTTATCGTATTGCCCCAGCTGTTGGTATACGACTCCGAGATTCAATCGTGGGATATCATCCCGCGGATAGCTCTTGGCCCACAGTTTGTATACTTCCGCCGCCTTCTCCGGTTCGCCTGTGACGGCGTGATAGTAAGTGGTCGAAATGCGATAACCCTCGCGCTCGCTCACGCGATCCCGCAGCTCATACGCTTTGGCCGCATTCTCGGCGGCCAGGCCGGCCTGATTCAGGTTGAAATACGAGGAGCTCAGCCCGGCATAGGCCAGCGCAAACGTGGGATCGAGTTCAATCGCACGCTTGAAAAAGGGAACCGCCTCGGCGTCGCCTTTCCTGCGCCTGGTTCTGCCCGCCATGCTGTAGACCTTCAGGGCTTCGAGCGACGGCGTCGTCGCTTGTTCCAACGGGGTATCAAACTTCTGTAGCGTATTCAACGACTCGCCCAATTTATTCCGGATTTCAGATGCCGTCTTTCCCAGGGCGTCGAGCACATGGTTCTTGTCACTCGCCTGAGTTTCCGTGCTTGCCAGCGAGTCGCCGCTTTCGCAATTGACCGCCTTAAGAGTCAAAAGGTAATGCGTGCCGATCTGTGCGATCGAACCGTCGAGCACCGCGGCGCTCCCCATTCGCTGGCAAACTTCCCGGGCAATCGCTGGCGTCAGCTTTACGTCGGATGGCTGGCCCATTAGGCCGAGCGTCTGCTGGATTTGCTGGTCAGAAATAATCCTCAGAAAGGGTGATTGTTCCAGCTGCACGGAAAGCCCCTGGCGAAGCGTTCCATCGAACACTGTGTCGCCGGTGGTGTTTGTGAAGTCGGCAAGGACGATGGTGTCCTTCTCGGTGAGTGAGTGCGCCTTGCGTGTCAAAAACAGCCGCCCGCCCACCGCCAATGCGATCAGCAGAATTGCGGCGCCAACGGCCGCAATCCATCGAAACCGTGTGGATCTCTTGGACGGCACGGCCCGGCGTCGGCTGATGGGACGGCTGCGCGGTCCGAATCGGAAGCTCGCTTCAGCCGCTGCAAATCCGTGCGTATGTCGGAGGCGTTCTGGTATCGCAGCTTCCGATCCTTCTCCAGGGCCTTGTTGATCACTTCTTCGAACTTTGCGGAAACGTCCGGATTCAGCCGGACTGGCGCAACCGGACCGCGGCTCAGAATCGCTTCCGCAACCACGCCGGCGGTCTCGCCGCGGAATGGCTGCACTCCGGTCACCATTTCGTAAAGCACCGCGCCGAATGAAAATAAATCCGTGCGCGCGTCCAGCTCTTCGCCGCGCACCTGCTCGGGTGACATGCTCGTGATCGTGCCGATCGCCGTGCCAACTCGAGTCAGCTTTTCCAAATCTTTCGTGGAGGGCGTTTCTTCTTCATCCCCGGCGCCGTCCTTGGGAGTAAGCTTCGCCAGTCCGAAATCAAGAATCTTGGCGTGCCCGCGCTCCGTGACAAACAGGTTGGCGGGCTTGAGGTCCCGATGAATGATTCCCTTGCTGTGCGCCGCGTCCAGTGCGTCGGCAATCTCTATTCCCCATTCCAGCACTCGCTCATACGGCAGCGGCTTTCCGGAAATACGCTGTTTCAGCGTCTGCCCCTCCAGATACTCCATCGCAATGAAGGGCCGGCCGTCGTGCTCGCCGATTTCATAGATCGTGCAAATGTTGGGATGGTTCAGGGCAGAAGCAGCTTGTGCCTCGCGGTCGAAGCGGCTGAGGGCCTGCGAATCAGGCGTGAATTCTTCGGAAAGAAACTTCAAGCGCAACCAGGCGATGGAGCTGGGTGTCCTCGGCCTTGTACACCACACCCATTCCTCCGCCGCCGAGCTTCCCAAGTATTCGATAGTGGGAGACGGTCTGGCCGATCAGCGACAGCGAGTCCGTCATTTGCCGATCATCTTAGATTTTATGACGGGTCGAGTCAACCGAGCCCGATGGCTGGTGCTGTCCTTATTTGACTCTAGTCCAGGTTTTTAGGGGGTCGGAGCTTCAGCTGAAGCTCCGACATCAGGATTTGCTAGAAAATCGGGCTTTAGCCCCTGAAGCTCCACGCCGGACTAGCGCCGAGATCGGCGCAACGTCAAATTAGGACACTACCCGGCGGCTCGCCGCCTCACTTCACTCGTTGTGATCTCGCGCCGATGTAAATCACTTTCCCTTGCTTGTCCACGATCTCCACGCGAGTGCTCATTTCATCCGGATTGGGGTGTTCCAGAATCACACGCTTGACCGGCGATTGCGCGTTCGCGTTAATAAAAATGCTTTCCGTGGGGGTGTAGCTTTGTAATTTCAGCGTAATGGGCGCGGCCCCTTCCCAACTGTCGAGCTCGGGGCCGAAATTCCGCACGCGTTCCTCGATTCCATCGGCCGTTTCACGAAGCGTGGCCAGTTCGATCGAGGGCGGCTTCACGTTCACCTCGTGAAACATGCACAAGAGCAGCCCATTCGACGGCGCGGAACAAACCTGCTCGGTCGGATTCGTGCCCGCCAAGCCGGTCCAGCGGCCAGTCACCCAGGCGAAATCGGCGATCGTCGCCTTCTCTGCGGCCGTGGGAGTTTGCACCTGAGTTTGCCCGGCGGCCTGCGTGTGCGTTGTTTTGTATTCAATCAGGACCGAGGCTAAGGCCATTGCAAATAGGCAAACTGCGACGCGTGTGCGTTTCATTGGTGGCCTCCCGGCCGATTTTCTTGTGATCAGCAACAAAAAACCGTGATGCAACGATGCTCCGCTACTTCTTCCAACCGCCCAGCAGCGCGCCCATGATCAACATGCCTGCAAATGGATACCCGGTGTTGATCAGAAAACTTTGAATCGAACGCGCCTCGAATACGTATTCGGTGGCAAACGTGGACGCAACCACGCAAAGCCACAGCAGCGCGGCGATCATCAGGCCGCGCGCCACGGTTTGCGCGCCCATCGATAGAATCAGCCACCCGATCAAGTAAGCCAGCGCGAAATTCGCGATCAACGTCACCACGTGCGGCAGCCAAGCGGGAATTCCCGACGCCATCAGCTGTTCGTTCGTTTTTCCGATTCCTTCCAGCCACGGCTTTTTCAAAAGCGTGAACCACGCTGCCCCCAGGAACCAATGCAGCAGCGCCGCCACGATTACCGCCACCAATTTGGGACTCGACGTTTCCATGTCTCCTTGCCTCCGTTTGAGTTTTAGAATCTACGTTTCGCGCTGGTCCGCCGCACCTTCCGCCAGCAGTCGCTGAAAATAATCTTGCAATTGCTCCACCGCCTGGTCGAACGGCTCGACGCTGCGGTAGGAGCGCGATTGCATCACCCCGCCTTCCATCACCGTCAGCACAAAGCGCGAAAGCCTCACCATGTCGATATCTTTCGGCAACCGGTCGCGCGCCGCCTCCAGGCACTCGCGCACTTTGGCCGTCCACCCTTCAAAATTTTCCGCGATCAGCACGTGCGCCGCGCCCATCTCCGGCGCCAATTCCATCGCCAGCCGCCCAATCGGGCAGCCATACGTACAGCCCGTCATCACCACGGCTTCGCGATACCGCGCCAGCAATCCAAAAATTCGTTCGATCGGGTCGCTCACTTTCTCCCAGATCGGCGCCAGCAGCACGGGATAAAGCAATTCCTTATAACGCTCCAACATGGCCAGCAGCAGTTTCTCCTTACTCTTGAAAAAGTAATAGAAGCTCCCGCTGTTAACGTCGGCCCGTTCCATCAAGTCCGCCAAGGTCGTATCCGCGTAGCCCCGCTCCCAGAACAAAAAGATGGCGGCTTGGAGGATGCGCTCTTTGGTGTCAGCTTTCTCTTTCATTAGTTGAATGCTCAACTAAGATAGGCTCCAGCCGCTCAACTGTCAAGCCAATTTCCACCAATTTTTGATTCCTCTTGGCTGGCCCGGTCAGTGCGGCGGACTTACACTCTATTCATGGAGGGCAACGTTTAGCAGAGAACCGTGGATCTCGATTCCGTCCCTGTATTTAATGAAGCCCAGCTTCTTGAATTGCCTCATCAGCGAATTGAGCTGTGCAGGAGTTGCGCCGATCATCTCTGCTAGCGCGTCCTGTGGCACTTTCGGTATCGCCCACGGCGCTGAACCTTCCATTCCATAGCGCGCCAGCAGGAGCAGGGCGCGTGCCAGGCGCTTTTCCATTGGGCTGAAAAGCTGGCCGATTAAGTCCTGCTCCACGCGAATATTTCGAACCATCATGTGCGCAAAAAATTGAGAGGCTAACGCTTGCTTCGTCCGCAGCATTCGAACCATGTCGTCTTTTTCGATTATAACGATGTTGCTCGGCGTGATCGCTGAAGCTGTGGCCATCCGATGAGTTTGTCCCGTTAGGCAGGCTTCTCCGAAGAAGTCGCCGGCGCCGAGAATGGCAACCACAAGTTCCTTGCCCGTCTTGCTCCCCACGGAGATTTTTACGTCGCCGTTCTGCACATACATCACACTGCCGGAAGCTTCTCCGCGGCTAAAAATAATTTCCTTGCGTCCAAACTTCACAATCTTGGCAATCACTCCGGTGGACTCAAGCAGAGCCTGAGCGTCAAACACAAATTTGGAATTTGAAGATTTCGGAAGGGAAGGGCTGGTAAGGCTCTTCGCTGGGGCCTCCGTGCGCTGAAGCCAAGCCATGTGTTCCAAAACGGGACTCTTCGACGAAGTTGCCATGCGCACACTCCCCCCAGACATAGTCCTAGTATTTTCTATACCGAAATGGAACTGGAAGGCGGCAAACCGATCCGCTGCTCGGTATTACAAGCAGGGAAATTCCCATTCTTCATCCTGACTCGGGGGAAACAAGCCTGGCTTTCACGGTAAATCCGCTGGCGGAGTGGCTTCGCTGCGGCGGTAGCGAAGCCACCCGCTAGGGGGATTGCCAGCGGATAATTCCCTGCCTCACGTCGCGGAGCGCCGTGACGTGCTGCAGAGAAGTCCCTAGGGGCGGCCGCCGGCTCCAGGCGCCGGTGGAACGCCGGAATTATTGCCTCTTGGCCCTGCGCTATCCGCCATGGGAATCGAACGCAACACATCGTTCGCGAAGAAGTATTTCCCATCAGCCGGAACCATCATGATCTGCACCTTGTCGGAGAGGCGCTCCGCGATGATCTTTTGGATCAGCAGCGGATTAGCCTTCAGCTCGATTCCTTCGAGGCGCATTTTTTCCGCTTCGGCGGACGAAGTGACGCGAATGCGGTTTGCCTCCGCGTCGGCGAAAAGATTGCGGCGCTCGAGTTCGGCCTTGCTATCGATCACTTTCGCGCTGCGCGTCAGCTTCGGCGTTTTCCACCGTCGCCTCCTTGCGCGCTTGAGCTTCCAGCTTCGATTGCTCGATCTGCTTTTGCTTCAGCGGCAGCGTATATTGCATTGCATCCGATTCAGCCTTGGCCTGGATCACCCGTGCTTGGGCGTCGGCTTCGGCGCGCTTCACCTGGCGGACCTTCAGCGCGTCGGCCTGGAACTCGGCAACCTTCACGCGCTTCTGCTCGATATTGGCTTCAACGCTGGTGCGGTCGTCCTCCTGCTCCTTCAAAAGCAAGTCCTGCAATCCTTGGGCATATTCCCCGGGAAGCTGAATTTGCAGCAGCAGAACTTCCTTGATCAGGATTCCATCCGAAGCCAGGCGCTGGGTGATGATATCGGCCGCATGCGCGCGAAATTCCTCGCGCTTCGTCGCAAACACTTCGCGCACCACGTAATTGGGCGCCACTTCCCGAAAAGCACTGCCAACCACCGGCGCGATGATTTCATCCTCAATGGGTTGCGGCAGATTCGATTGCACATAATCCAGGCGTTTCGGATCGATGCGGTACCGCACGCTGACGGCAAGGCCAAGCGAAAGCCCTTCCCGAGCTTCGATTTCGAGCGGTTCGCCTTTTTGTTTCACGCCGCCGGCTGATGTGGAAAACACATGATCGCGCACATCGAAAAGGGATACGCGTTCCACCAGTGGCGTGACGAAATGTACGCCGGGATACAAAGTGCCCGGCCGCACACCTGAAATCTGGCTGATGCGCACTCCCGCTGTTCCGTCAGGCACGACGACGATGCTGAGGCTGAGAAGAATTGGCAGCGCCGCCGTCGCAAATAATTTTCCCGCTTGGCTCCAGCGGATCACTCGTCGAGGGCGCGGAAGAACCTGCTGGCTTGCTACTCCGGACTGCGCGGCATCGCCGCGCAGTAAGTGGTCCAACTCGAACGCCAGGTAAATGTCATGCAGCACAACCAAAGCGGCTGTGATCCACAACCCGATCCCCGCCGCGAACAACAGGTACTTCAGAAACAGCATGGTCTTTCTCCTTCCGGTTCGCGCTTTTGGTTTCGCGCGCGATCCCGCAACCCCGCCTTGCCGCTTCTCCTAGGCAGCGCGCCGTCCGCCTGTGTGGGCGGCCGCGACCCATCCCGTGCGCACTCCATTTGTTCCCGTCGACTTCACCGTGCTCGCATTCCTCACCGGCATCAGCAGCAGGATTCCGCGCAAACTCAGCCATCCCAGCAGCAGTGAAACGGCAAACGATCCCGCCACCGCACTCGCCATTCCCGCCACATTCATTAGTTTTTCCATGGCCGCCTCCGCGTTTCCACCGCACGCAGCAACAATGTGGCACGCCACACGCCATCGCTATTTGCCATTGTTAACAAAGGAGATAAGCGGCAAACCCGCGCCCCTTCAGCGTAGCCCCTGGCACACAGCGTGGAAGTTAAGACTCACAGCGTCGCAGTTCGCTATAATGAAACAGCGAGGGGAAAATCGTGGAACCTGCACCGGGCACCCGTATCGTTCGCATCTTAGGGATCCCGATCTACCTTCATTCCAGTTGGTTCATCATCTTCGCGCTGATCACGCTTTCACTCGGCACGCAATTCACCGCGCAGCATCCCACCTGGTCGCCTTCGCAACATTGGGCCTTGGGAATCATTACCAGCCTGTTTTTCTTCGCCTCGGTTCTGATCCACGAACTGGGCCACAGCGTGATCGCCAAGCATTACAAAATTCCCGTTGATTCGATCACGTTGTTCATCTTCGGTGGCATGGCGAAAATTCCGCGCGATCCAGAAAAGCCTATCCAGGAATTCAATATCGCTATTGCTGGGCCCATCACCAGCTTCCTGCTCGCGGGGGCATTTTATCTGGTCTATCTCTCGACTCCGAAAGGCGGGATGTTATCGGCTGCTTCGAGCCTGCTCGCGGAGATCAATGCTTATCTGGGATTGTTTAATCTTGTGCCTGGGTCTCCGCTCGATGGCGGCCGAATTCTGCGCTCCATCGCCTGGGGCATCACCCACAATTTCAACAAGGCCACCCGGATCGCAGCGCTCAGCGGCCAAACCTTCGCCTACCTCTTAATGATCCTCGGCATCTGGCAAGGGATGAGCGAGAAAAACTGGGTGGGTGGCCTGTGGCTGGTTTTCATCGGTTGGTTTTTGAAGAGCGCGGCCCAGGAAAGCTACGCGCAAGTAGCCATCCGCGACACTCTGCGCGGCGTCCGCGCCTTGGACATCATGACTCCGGACGTGCCGTCCGTGCCGCGCGACATTTCTTTAGAAGATTACGTGCACGAAGTTTTGCGCACCGGACGCCGCTGCCACTTGGTTACCGGAGCGGGCCAGCCGGTCGGGCTGATTACCCTGCGCTCGCTCAGCCGTTTCCCGCGCGAGGAATGGAGCAACACTTCCGTTCAGGCGGCCATGTTGCCGCGCGACCGCGTCCACTGGGCTTCGCCGGAAGAACCGGTGCTCGGAATCCTCGATCGAATGCAGAATGAGGATATCAATCAAATGCCGGTGGTTTCCGAAGGAAACATTATCGGGCTGATTGGCCGTGACGCAATCCTCCGCGCGATTCAAACACGGCTGCAAATGCATCATCTCGCCGAACAATAAAACCGACGAATGGATATTCACAGCGTCATTTCGGTCTCCTGGCGTGCGCTGGCCCGCAATAAACTGCGTTCCTTCGCTTTCCATGCTGGGCATCACGATCGGAATTTGCGCGGTGATTTGCACCATCGCCATAGGGCAAGGCGGTTCCCAGTCAGATTCAGGAGCAATTGCTCAGCATGGGCGATAACCTGGTATGGATCGAAGCCGGCGGGCGCAATGTAAATGGCGTGCGCACCGGAAACAGCGAAACCAAATCCCTCACACTCGAAGATGCCGCCGCGATTCAGGGCTCGATTCCGCTGGTCAAGCTGGTTTCACGAAACGTTGATACGCGGATTCAGGTGGTCTACGGAAATCGCAACTGGAACACTTCTTGCCGCGGAGTCTCTCCCGAATACATGTCCATCCGCCGTTGGACCCTGTCTTCCGGTGTGCCTTTCACCATTCAGGACGTCCAATCCCTCGCCAATGTCTGTCTGTTGGGACAAACGGTCGCCGATCAACTCTTCAGCGCTGAAAATCCACTCGGCAAGACGATCCGTATCAATAGCCTTCCCTTGCGTGTGATTGGCGTGCTGGAAGCCAAGGGTCTCTCCACTTCCGGCAACGATCAGGACGACACAATTTTCGTGCCCTACTCCACGGTGCAGCACAAGATAAAAGGCATCGACTGGCTGGATGATATTTGGTGCTCGGCCGTTTCTCCGGACTCTGTCATTCCCGCGCAGGACCGCATCGCTCTGCTCCTCAGGCAACGCCATCATCTGCGCCCGGGAGAGCCGGATGATTTCAATATTCGCCACCCGGCCGACATTCTGCAAGCTCAGCAGCAAGCCAACGCCACTTTTTCGTTGATGCTGGCCAGCATCGCTTCCGTCTCGCTTCTGGTCGGCGGCATCGGAATCATGAACATCATGCTCGTCTCCATCACGGAGCGGACCCGGGAAATCGGCGTTCGCATGGCGGTGGGCGCAACCGAACGGGACGTCCGAATGCAATTCTTAAGCGAAGCCCTTGCGCTCAGCCTGCTGGGCGGCGCGTTCGGCGTGCTCGCTGGAGTTCTGGCTTCCTTCGGCTTCTCTATGATTCTGGAATGGCCGATGACCATCTCGACGGTCGCGCTGGCAGCAGCGGTTCTCTTTTCGATCGCGATCGGCGTTTTCTTCGGCTTTTATCCCGCCTACAAAGCGTCCCGCCTCGATCCGATCGACGCCCTGCGCTATGAATAAAGACAATATCGAGCGCAGGCATCCTCTTCCCACTTAATTTCCTACTTAAAATTCCGGATTCCTCCACCTTCGTCTTCAACTTGAACCACTTCGGATTCACCTTGACACTTGAAAACGTGCGGGACTACGCTACCTGTGTCACTTTACCGATCTTCCCCTTCGGACTTCAAAATGAAAAATCATTTGCTGCTCCGTACTCTGGCACTACTCTCTTTGGTTTTATCGCTGTGCGCTTCCGCCGCCACAGCCGCCGCCCGCAAAGTGATCATCGATACCGATCCCGGCACCGACGACGCGATGGCCATCATGTTGGCGTTGAATTCCCCTGAGCTCGACGTGAAGGCCATCACCGTGGTGCCCGGAAACGTCACGGCACAACAAGGTCTTGAGAACGCGCTCAAACTGGTGTCCCTCGCCGGCCGCTGCGATATACCTGTCGCCGCCGGCGCACAGCATCCCATTTTTCAAAAATTAATCACCGCCGAGCTCTGGCATGGCGCGAATGGCTTCGGAAATGTTGAGTTGCCGCCGAGCCAGTGCAAAGTGGATCCGCGCTTCGGTCCCGATCTGATCATCGAGTTAGTCCACAAATATCCGCATGAAATTACATTGCTGCCGGTCGGGCCGGAAACGAATATCGCTCTCGCGATTCTTAAGGATCCATCGATCGTCCCTCTGGTGAAGGAAGTGATCGTCATGGGCGGCTCGATCAGCGGCGGCAACGTCAATGCTTCCGCTGAAGCAAATATTTATGGCGACCCCGAAGCCGCGCAAATCGTGTTCCAGGCCGGCTGGCCGCTGACCATGGTGGGGCTCGATGTGGGTGATAAGACAATTTTCGCACCCAGGGAATTGGAGCAACTCGAGCGCACCCACGGACCTCTGAACGATTTTGCCGTTGGAATCATGAAATATCTGATCGACATATCGCAAAAGTACGGATCTCCGGGCGCCGCGATGTATGACCCGCTCGCGATTGGCGTGGCCATCGATCGCTCGATTGTCCAGACCCAATCGCTGCACGTGGACGTGGAAACGCGCGGGGATTACACCCGCGGCGAAACCGTTGCCAACCGCGCTGGGTATGTCGAGCGCAATGTCCTGCACGGCGATCATTACAGGATTGAGGCCGTGGACAAGGTCGTGCCCAACGCGCAAGTCTGCGTGGGTGTGGATGCCAACCATTTCCTGCAACTGATTATTTCAAGACTTGCCGGCAAGTAAGCGCGTTGGGCTGCCTCCCGTCGTCAGCCGGGCGCGCTTTCTCTTGATCCTTTTTCCGCTTGACTCCGGTTTCCACCCGAACTATAAGCAGCGCCTGTCCTGGAAAGCCCGTCATCTGTGTCAAATGCTTCCGCTATTGGCAAAACAGGGTTAACATTGGCGGTCCAAAATCGAGGCTCATGTCCTTCCACGATCAAACTCTGAACGCCTCACATCCGGGAAAGACCCGGGTTCCTATTTTTTTGGCGTCTCAGCTAAGCCCTTCGCTGGCGGCCCAAATCTTCCGGAAACAGTTCTTAAAAAGAAATTCGCATCGCGCCTCGGCCACGATTCAACTGGCGATCCTGGCTCTTAAGAAAACGCATTGCATCGATCAGTGCGCACGGGCCAACACTGCCAGCCGGTGCAAGGCGGGCGATTCGCTTCATTTTATTGGATTTTTACACAGCAGGGCTTTGCACCACTTTGATTCAACGTATGACGCTGCCCGCGCCCGCTTCGAGCGCGCCCGCGTCCACCACGGGGGGATTTAATGCCGCAGGCAACCAGTGTCATGGGAATCGGGAGCTGCACGGTGGATTTTTTCGCCATCGTGCCGCGCCTGCTTGGCCCGGAAGAAAAAATCAACGCCGATCGCCTGGAAATTCATGCCGGCGGAGTTACCGCGAATAATCTTACTCAGGTAGCGCGACTGGGCGCCAGCACGGGCTGGCTCGGCTTGATCGGCGATGATGACAACGGCCGCATCATTCAGAAAGCGTTTGCAGACGACGGAATGGATTTGAGCGGGATCGAAATCGTGAAAGGCGCTCTTTCTTCCCTCACCTGGATTCCCGTGGACGCTGCCGGCGAGCGCTGCATTTACATGTTCCCCAACATCACCGGAAAAATCAGCGTCTATCAGGTCCACCATCGCTTCGCCCAGCACATCAAGCGCGCCAGGCATTTTCACACCGAAGCTTCACAGCTTCCCCTGGAACCGGTGCACGAAGCCATGAAGGTCGCCAGGGCCGCGGGTGTCCGCGTGATTTTCGATCTCGACGTCTCGCCCAGTTTCTTCCAGCAGTCCAATCTTGGAAAGCAGGAGGATCTGGCTGCTTCTCTCCGCGATGTGGACGTTCTCAAGCCTTGCAAGGCCGCTGCCCGCGAGCTGACCGGCGAAGCCGATTACGACAGGATCGCCGGCAAATTGCTGGGGCTTGGCCCCAAATTCGTAGCCATCACCATGGGCGCCGATGGATGCATCATCGCTTCCAAGGAAAAATCGGTCCATGTTCCGGCATTCAAGGTGGAAGTTGTGGATACAACCGGCGCGGGCGATGCCTTCATGGGCGGGCTTTCCTATGCGTTGCTGCAAGGCTGGCAGCATGAGCAGGTAGGTACGTTCGCGAATGCCTGCGCCGCGCTGTGCTGCACGAAAGTTGGCGCCCGGGCCATGTCAAAATTGAAAGAAGTTGTCTCGCTTATTAAAACCCAGCGTCCCGCCGCGGCTGGCGCTTTTTAGGGCGGGCGCCGGAGCAGATCGTTCGCACTTCATGGGAGGGCCGGAATCTGAAATTTCGACGAGCAGCTCGTCACAGAACCAGCGATTCTCAATGGGCCGGAACTTCAGAATATTTGCGGCAACGCCAAGTAGGGTGCCGTGTAGCGCCACCCTTCAGGGTGGCAGCTTTAATTTCAACTAGAACGCTGAATAAGGCATGACGACGACCAAACTCAAACCCCAAATCATGCACTTCAGCTTCGGCAGAGGAAAGTCCTCAAGATTGGGGCTTCAGCCTCTGAAGATGGGCCAAATCCTGACAAAAAGGTAGCCGCCAATGTTCACTCCGCATACTTTTGAAGTCGCCTTGCTGATGATGATCGTCAGCCCCATCTGCTGGGGTTCCTGGGCCAACACCTATAAAGGCGTCAAGAATTACCGTTTCGAACTTTTCTATTGGGATTATGCCGTCGGGATATTTCTCACCGCGCTCGTTCTCGCCCTCACCATGGGCAGCAGCGGCCACGATGCTTCCAGCTTCGCCGCCAACGTAAGTTCCGCGGATACCTCCAACATCGTCTATGCGCTGATCGCCGGAGCCATTTTCAACATCGCCAATTTGCTTCTCGTTGCGGGAATTGACATGGCCGGCCTCGCTGTTGCATTCCCTGTCTCCATCGGAATCGCACTGGTGGTGGGAGTGGTGCTCAGTTACGCGCAACAAGCCAAGGGCAACGCCGCATTGCTGGCTCTGGGAGTGGCCTGCGCGATTGTCGCGGTCGTGCTCGATGGAAAAGCTTACGGACATCTGGCCAGCACCGGCCGCACCGTCAGCCGCAAGAGCATCATCGTTTGCATCGTCTCAGGCGTGCTGATGGGTCTTTGGGCCCCTGCAGCGGCCCATGCGATGACTCACGGAAATGTGCTAGGCCCGTACAGTTTCGCCGTGTTTCTGACGCTCGGCGCGCTGCTTTCCTGTTTCATCTTCAATATTTATTTCATGAAGAAGCCGCTGGTTGGGGCTCCCGTGAATTTCAGCGGGTTTTTCTCAGCGCCCGCAAGTGGCCACTTGCTCGGAGTTTTCGGCGGCGTTATCTGGAGCGTCGGAACGGTGTTCAATCTCGTGGCCGGCAAACTACACCGGAGTGGCAATTTCCTACGCCATCGGCCAATCCGCACCCATGGTCGCAGCCCTCTGGGGAGTATTCGTGTGGAAGGAATTCGCAGGCGCCAACTCCAAAGCCAAAACTTACGTCGCGCTCATGTTTCTGTTCTACATGCTGGCCATCTGCTTCGTCGCGTGGGCCTCCCAGGCCGGTTAGCTTCATATTTCGTTCTGAACGAATTCAGGAATCCAATAAGGCCGTAAACCGTGCCGACGCTTTTACTGCATCCATCCGTCTATCAATTGCGAAGCCCGGGATTTTGCTGTCATCCCGAACGAAGTGAGGGATCCAGAGCAAACGGGAAATGCTCGAAGCCTTCAGATACGCGCTGCCATCGATCACAATCACGCGCCCACTAAATCTCCGGCTCTCTCAAATCCCCGCGCGCCAACTCCACTTTTTCCGCCACCGCCAGCGTAATTTCCTCCTCCCAAGGCCGTCCGACTACTTGCACTCCAATCGGCAATCCTTCGGGAGACCGCCCCACCGGCACAACCACCGCCGGATTCCCCAGGATATTGAACCACTGCGAATAACTCATCGCGTCCAGATATTCCACGCGCTTGCCTTCGACCATCCACTCACGCTCGCGATGGCGAAACGCCTGTATAGCGCAAACCGGGCAAAGCAATACCGGAAATTTTTCCATCTCCCGCAGAAATCGCTCGCGCAGCACATCACGCTTGATTTGCGCGTCCAGCAAACTTTCCGCAGTCAGCGGAGCTTCGCGATTCGCCAGCTCCTGCACTTCTTTCAGAAATGGACTAAGCTCAGCTTCACGCCCCTCTAAAATCGGCCGCAGTAGCACCTGCACGCCCGGACCAAACAACTTCCACCACACTTGCCGGATTTCTTCCAATCGCGCCGGACGGAATGGCTCCACGCGAAATCCCTGCTCACGCAATCCTTCCGCTGCTTTGCGCACTGCTGCGCGCGTTTCCGGCGTCACCGGCGTCCGGCCGTCATCCTCAAAATATCCCACCCGAATCTGCCGCAAATCCCCTTCCGCAGGCCACCGCACCGCCACCGGCGCGGAATTCGGATCGCCCACATCCGCTCCCGCCATCGCCTCAAATAAAAGTTTGACATCGGAGACGGTTCGCGCCATCGGCCCCACCACTCCGATCAACGAAAACGGCCCTTGCGACGGAGGAAAATGCCCGCTCGCCGGAATTCGCCCCGGCGTCGGCTTCAATCCGCAAATTCCCGTGAAATGCGCGGGCACGCGAATCGATCCGCCGCCGTCGCTGCCCACTCCTCCCGCGGAACATCTCGCGGCAATCGCCGCCGATTCGCCCCCGCTCGATCCTCCCGGCGTTCGCTCCAGGTCCCACGGATTATTCGTGCGCCCGTAGAGCAAATTATCCGTTTCATAAGCCATTAAAAATTCCGGAGCGTTGGTATTTCCCAGCACAATCGCTCCTGCAGCCCGCAGGCGCGTCACCAGCGCGGCGTCTTCATCGGGCGTCGCCCCCGCACGCAACCGTGTTCCCGTCTCGCAGCGAAATCCCGTCACGTTGATCGAGCTTTTCACCGTAACCGGCACGCCATGCAACGGCCCCAGCCATCCTCCACGCGCCACGGAAAATTCCGCCCGCTTCGCCTGATCCAGCGCCCCGCGCTTCATCCACTGTGACAAACGCATTGATCTTTGGATTCACGCGTCCAATCCGCCGCAGATGCGCTTCCGTCAATTCCGTCGCGGAAAATTTCTTCCGGCGTATGCCTTCCGCCATTTCCGTAGCGGAAAGCGAAGTCAATTCACCCATGGATTCTCCGATGCAAATGAATAAAGAGCCGAGAGTCTACCACGCTGAGTTATTTGGTCATTTCTTTCCTTGGAGCCGCTCGCTTCTTAATCTTTGCCCCAAGCAACCGCACCCAAGCCAAGCCGCCGCGCGGCACTAATGTTTTCATACTATTGACGCTCCCAAATCCGAAAGGGAAAATCATCGCCTTTAAAAGGGACCGGCTCATCTAACTGGCGCTCCATGAGCCATTTGCCTGTTCCCCATCCAAAAATAATGACGCGATTCCGATCCAGTTTGCTGGCCTTGCTGTTCCTTTCGGCCATCTACTTATATGCATGGCCCACGCCTAACGTTGTCTATGCCGGCATCGACCTGATCCATGTTTTTCTGGGCATCCTCCTGGCCGATCTGTTTTGCTTTTCACTTTCCTGAAAATTTTCAAACAAGCCACTTGGACCGGCCGCATCGCCTGGGGTCTGCTCATCCTCGGCGCGGCCCTGGGCATCGCGCTGATTTTTACCGGTGGACGCCGCACGGAATGGACTCTGCTCTACGCCGCACATCATCGCGAGCCTCGCAGGAGTGGCCCTGCTCGCCTCCGAATGGGCCGCGAAGCGGCGCTGGTTTGCGGGCAGCGCCCGAGCCACGCTCGCTCGCACCGCAATTTTTCTGCTGGCGCCGCGGCGCTGGCGGCAGGCGCATGGTGGGTTCGCACCGTGCCGTGGCAATCCGCCTATCAAATCAAAAATCCCGAAATTGCTCCCGCCTCCATGGATTCGAAGGCGACGGCTCGAAAGGCCCGTTCTTCCCCAGTTCCGCGCAAACCAAGGGCAGCGTCATGATTCCCTCCAACTATTTCATGGAATCCGACGCCTGCCAGCGCTGCCACGCCGACATCTACAATCAATGGAACAGCTCCGTCCACCATTTCTCTTCGTTCAATAATCAGTGGTATCGCAAAAGCATCGAATACATGCAGGAAGTGAACGGAGTGCAGCCTTCCAAATGGTGCGCGGGATGCCACGATCCCTCGCTGATTTTCAGCGGCAAGATGGATACTCCCATCAAGCAAATTGTGAATACGCCCGCCGCCCAGGCAGGCATGGGCTGCATGATGTGCCATTCCATCGCCCAGGTGAAAAGCACCATGGGCCAGGGCGATTACACGCTGGAATATCCCGAGCTGCACAAATTGGCCGAAAGCAAAAATCCCATCGTCCGCCGCCTGCACGATTTCATTGTCGAGCTGAATCCCGAGCCGCACCGCCGCGTTTTCCTGAAGCCCTTCATGCGCGACGCAGACCGCCGAATTCTGCGCCTCTTGCCATAAAGTCCATCTCGATGGCCCCGTGAACCATTACCGCTGGATTCGCGGCTTCAACGAATATGACAACTGGCAAGCCAGCGGCGTTTCCGGCGAAGGCGCGCGCTCGTTTTACTATCCGCCAAAATCGCAGAACTGCGCCGATTGCCACATGCCGCTCGCGCCCTCGCAGGATGCCGGAAATGTGAATGGCTTCGTCCACTCGCACCGCTTCCCTGGCGCAAATACTGCCGTGCCTTTCCAAAATGGCGACGCAACCCAACTCGACATGACCAGGAAATTCCTCGAGAGCGGCTTCATAACCGTCGATCTATTCGCCATTTCGCCGGACCGGTCTCCCGCTCCCACCGGGGCAGGCCAGACGCCCGGCGCCGATTTTCAAACCACATTCGCTGTGGGAGAAGAAGCCGAACTAAAGACCAGTCCCGGCGCAGCAGTTGCTGCCGCTCCGGTCACGGCGCCACTCAATCGCGCCGATGCTGCGGTGCGCCGCGGCGATACAGTCCGCGTCGATCTAGTGGTCCGCACCCGCAAGATCGGCCACTTTTTCCCCGCCGGAACTGTGGACGCCTACGACGTCTGGCTGGAATTGAAAGCCATCGACGACAAAGGTCAAACACTTTTCTGGAGCGGCACGGTTCAAGATGAGGGAAGAGGCCCGGTCGAACCCGGCGCGCATTTCTATCGTTCTCTCCAAATCGATTCGCACGGGAACCAAATCAACAAACGCAATGCCTGGGCCACTCGTGCGGTCGTTTACGTTCATCTGATTCCCCCCGGCGCCGCCGATACGGTTCACTATCGCCTGCAAATCCCCAAAAACGCCGGCGACCGCATTCATCTCGACGCCAAATTGCACTACCGCAAATTTTCCTGGTGGAACACGCAGTTTTCGTTTGCCGGAATTCCGCAAGCGGAAAATCCCGGAGCGCCGCCCGCCAGTGTCGCCTACGATCATGACGACCGCCGCTTCGCTTTCGCCGGTGATACTTCCATCGTCTCCGGAAAATTCAAACAGATCCCCGACTGCCAATAATCACCCTCGCGCAAGATCAAGCCGATCTTCGCGTGCTGCCCGCAAATTCTCCCGAAGCCGCCCCTCACGTCGTCTTGAACAAAGAAGACTGGACCCGCTGGAACGATTTCGGCATCGGCCTGCTGCTACAAGGAGATCTTACCGGCGCCGAAGCCGCATTTCGCAAAATCACGGAAATCGATCCAAACAATCCCGATGGCTGGACCAACATCGGCCGCGTTCTGGTGCAGGAAGGAAATATTTCCGGCGCCAAGGAAGTGCTCGAGCGCGCGCTGGCAGAGGCCCCCGCGCTCGCGCGCACCAATTTTTTCTACGCCAAAGCGCTGCGCAGCGAAGGTAAATATGACGAAGCCATCGCCCACTTGCGCACCGTGCTCCAGCAATATCCTCGCGATCGAGTGGTCCACAATGAGCTCGGCCGAATCCTCTTCCTGAAGCGCCAATATCCCGCCGCCATTGACGAATTTGATGCCACCCTCGCGATCGACCCCGAAGATTTGCAGGCCAATTACAATTTAATGCTCTGCTACAACGGCCTGAAGCAGGATGATCGTGCCAGGGAATATCAAACGCGTTATATGCGTTTCAAAGCCGATGAATCCGCGCAGTCCATCACCGGCCCCTATCGCCAAAGTCATCCCGAAGACAACGTCGAGCGCCAGCCGATTCACGAACACGTCTCGGCTCGGGTTTCTAGGGGGTCGGAGCTTCAGCTCCGACATTCGAAATCGCAAACAAAAAGGGCTTTAGCCACTGAAGCTTCCGCTTCGGCTGCACGCGGAACCGCATCGCGCCAACAAAATAAAACATCAAAGCAAGGTTCCAACCCTGCGCCCAGCACCAAGGCCGGCAATTGATGCGCTCCCGACGGATTCAGTTATTGTTCTCGGCCATCGCCCTCGCCGCTCTAAGCGCATTCGCCATCCCTCCTACGAACCCGCCACGCGCTTCAGCCACCGCTGGAATCCATTTTGACGACGTCACCCACTCCGCCGGAATCCATTTCACTCACAACACCGGCGCATTCGGCAAAAAATATCTTCCCGAAACCATGGGCCCCGGCGCCGCATTTATCGATTACGATAACGACGGCTGGCAGGATATTTTCCTGGTCAACGGAATGGACTGGCCCGGCCACGGCCAGCATCATTCGCTTCCGGCCCTCTATCACAATAATCACGACGGCACATTCACCGACGTCACACGCAAGTCCGGTCTCGCCGTCGAAATGTTCGGCATGGGCGTAGCCGTGGGCGATTACAATAACGACGGCTACGACGATCTCTTCATCACCGCGCTGGGCCAAAGCCATCTCTTCCGCAACAACGGCAACGGAACGTTCACCGATGTCACCAAGGAAGCCGGCCTCAGCGGCCCCAATGAATTCAGCACCAGCGCCGCCTGGGTGGATTACGATCATGACGGCAATCTCGATTTGATCGTCGCCAACTACGTTCAATGGTCCCTCGAAAAAGATCTCTACTGCACGCTTGACGGCAAATCCAAATCCTATTGCACCCCGGAATCCTATAAAGGCACTTCCGTGCGCCTGTGGCATAACAATGGCAACGGAACTTTCAGCGACTCCACTCGCGCGGCAGGCCTCTACGACGCCACTTCCAAAAGCCTGGGCATCGCCATTCTCGATGCCAATCAAAAGGGCGGCCCGGATATCGTCATCTCCAATGACACGCAGCCGAACAAGCTCTACATCAACAACGGCAACGGCACCTTCACCGAAAAAGCCGTGCTCGCCGGAATCGCCTTCAACGAGGATGGCGTTGCGCGCGCCGGAATGGGCATTGACGCGGCCGATTACGACCGTTCCGGCTATCCCGGCATCCTGATCACCAATTTCTCGAATCAAATGCTGGCGCTTTATCACAACGAAAAAAACGGCCTGTTCGTCGACGAAGCCCCGCAATCCGAAATTGGCCGCGCCAGTTTGCTCACCCTCGGCTTCGGCTGCTTTTTCTTCGATTACGATCTCGACGGCTGGCCCGATATTTTCATCAACAACGGCCATATTGAAGACAGCATCGAACGCGTACAGCAGCAAGTCCACTTCGCCGAGCCGCCGCATCTTTTTCGCAATAACGGCGGCGGACAATTTGATGAAGTCACCGCAAAAATGGGCGCCGCCTTCAATAAACCGCGCGTGGCTCGCGGCGCCGCTTATGGCGATATCAATAACGACGGCGCACTCGACCTGCTGATCACCACCAACGGCGGCCCTGCATTGCTATTCCGCAATACCGGCGCCACAAATCACAGCCTGCGCATCAAGCTGGTCGGTACAAAATCAAATCGCGACGGAATCGGAGCGGTCGTGCGCGTGATTGCCGGCAATGACGCCCAATCACAAATGTTGCGCAGCGGTTCCAGCTATTTATCTTCCAGCGAACTGGTTCTCACATTCGGCCTGGGCTCGCACACGCTAGCCGATTCCATCGAAATCAAATGGCCCAGCGGCCAGGTGGATAAGCTTTCGAAAGTTGCCGTGGACGAAATTATCACCGTGAAGGAAGGTCAGGGAATCACCGCTTCTCTTCCGCTAAACAAACGCGCGTCTCCGTGAAGGCCGCGTATAATGCCCCGTCATGGAGAAGATGCCCAAGAGGATGAACGCGAAATCTGTGCGGCTGATTGTTTCTTCCATCGCATTTGCCGCGCTAGCCTGGGTTTCCATCTCTCCCGCATTCACCGGCCAATCCTCTCCGTCGCAACACTCGAAATCAGCCGCCCCGCCCGCCGCTGCCACGAAATCGCAACAAGCCGCGCGTCTGAATAGCCTCGGAGTCGCCGCGCTCAACCAGCAGCAGATGGAAAAAGGTTTGAAATATTTCGAACAAGCCGCCACGCTCGATCCGCAACTTTTCGCGGCCCGTCTGAATCAGGGCATCGCGCTTCTCAACCTGCAACGCTACGAAGTTGCTGGAAAAATCCTGCTCGAAGCCACGCAAACCGATCCGAAGAGCGCGCGAGCCTGGTTCAATCTCGGCCTCCTTCAAAAATCCACCAACGAAACCGAAAAAGCCATCGCTTCGTTTGAACACGTAGCGGCCATCGATCCCGCCGATCCTGAAACGCACTATTTTCTCGGCCTGCTCTTTTCGCAGCTCCATCAATACGAAAAAGCAATTCCCGAATATCAGCGCGCTCTCGCCGCCAATCCCTTTCACGTCTCGTCGGAATTCGGCCTCGCGCAGGCCTACCAGCGTTCCGGCAAGCCCGACGAAGCCAAAACGCACCTGGCCCGCTTCCAGCACTTGACGCAGGATAAACTCGGCTCGCCCATCAGCCTGGTTTATGGCGAACAGGGAAAATATTCGCTCGCCGAACAAACCACGCCCGCTCTCGCCCCGCTCTTGCCGAAAATTCCCGTTCACTTCGAAGTGGTAACGGAAAAATCGGGATTGCCTGCGCATGCGTCGTCTACCGCGCCCGTTCCAAAAACAAGCGCGGAATTTCTCGGCGCGGGCGCCTGCGTATTCGATTACGACGGCGATGGCAAGCCGGATTTGTTCCTCGCCAATGCCGATGGCAGCGGCGCTGCCGCGCTCTATCGCAATCTCGGCAATGGCCGCTTCGAAAATGTCACCCGAGCCGCCGGCCTCGTCGTCAAACCGCACGCGATCGGTTGCGCCGCGGGCGATTACGATAACGACGGCCACACCGATCTCGCCGTCAGCTTCAACGGCGGCCTCCAGCTTTTCCACAGCGAAGGCAACGGCACTTTCACCGACGCAACCGAATCCTCAGGCATCCACATGGACGGCCTGGTGATGGGTCTCACCTTCGTCGATTACGATCATGACGGCGATCTCGATCTCTACGCCACTCGCTTCGCCGATTATCCGGTCGAAGACATCCAGCAACTCGCTCCGCCGCCCGGCTCCGCCAAAACCACCAACGTCCTCTGGCGAAATAACGGCAATAAAACATTCACCGATTGGAGCAAAGAATCCGGCCTCGACCAGTTCCCCAATAGCTTCGGAGCAATCGCGAGCGACGTCAATAACGACCGCGCTGTCGATCTCATCCTCACCGGCTGGCACAAATCCATTCCAGTTCTTCTGAATCAACGCGAGGGCGAATTTAAATGCACCGTGCCGTTTGCCTCCGTCTCGTCGCCCCCGGCCATCGGTGCCACGGCTCTCGATTTCAATAAAGACGGCTGGATGGATTACGCCTTCACCTATTACGGCGGCGACGCGCTGATGCTGTGGCGCAACAAGGATGGAGTGATTTTCGAACCGGTCCCACTTCCCAAACTCGATTGGCAACGCGGCTGGGGAGTCGCTGCGATTGATTATGACAATGACGGTTGGATCGATCTGGTAGCCGTCGGCGAAAATTCGCACAGGGCGGGCAGATCGCTCTGCTGCGTAACGAAGGTCCCCAAGGGCTTTCGCGACGTTACAAAAGAAGTTGGCCTCGATAAAGTGAAACTCACCAGCCCGCGCGCTATTGTCGCAGCGGATTTCGATGGCGATGGCGCAACCGATCTGCTCATCACCCAAAACGGCGGCCCACCCGTGCTTCTCCGCAATGTTGGCGGAAATCGCAATCATTGGATTCAGCTCGCGCTTAAAGGCACCAACGACAATAAAAACGGCTTCGGAACAAAACTCGAATTATTCGCGGGCGCGCTCTATCAAAAATGGGAAGTAGTTAGCAGTTCCGGCTACCTCGGCCAAAGCTCGGCCCAGGTCACTGCGGGCCTCGGTGCGGCGCGCGAAGCTGACGTCGTCCGCATGCTCTGGCCCACCGGCGTTCTGCAAGATGAAGTTCAGCTAGCCGCGGAAAAAATTCACAATATTTCGGAAATCGATCGCCGCGGCAGTTCCTGCCCCATCGTCTTCGTCTGGAACGGCAGCCGCTACGAATTTCTCGCCGATATGGTCGGTCCCGGAATCGTCGGCCACTGGACTGGCCCCGGCCAGCGCGATGTTCCCGATCCCACGGAATATTTGAAAGTGGATGGCGCAAGCGTTCGCCCGCGCAACGGCCTCATCAGTTTCCGCATGCTCGAACCCATGGAAGAACTGGATTATCTCGACCAGGTGCGCCTGCTAGCCGTCGATCACCCTTCCACCATCGAAGTCTATCCAAACGAATATTTCGCCAGCAATCCGCCGTTCCCCGAATTCAAAGTGATTGCCAGCCTCGGCGCACATTTGCCCGCGGGAGCGTGGGACGACCAAGGCCGCGATGTTTTGCCGCTGCTTGCACGCCGCGATCGCGTCTACGTCACCGATTTTCCCAATGCGCCGTATCAGGGATTCGCCGCCATGCACACACTCACGCTCGATCTGGGCGATTGGGATTCCTCTCATCCGCTGCGCCTGCTGCTTGATGGCTTCACCGATTATTTCACAGCGAATTCCATGTACGCCGCATGGCAGGCCGGAATTCAGCCGCTCGCGCCGTATGTCGAAGCGCAGGATTCTTCAGGTCAAGTGGATTCGCGTGATGGACGACATCGGCTTCCCTGCCGGCCTCGCGCGAACCATGGTCGCCGATCTGACCGGCCGTCTGCCCGCGGGCACGCGCAAAATTCGCATCGTCACCAACCTGAAAATTTATTGGGACCGCATCCGCATCGCAAATTCCGCGGCAGATCTTCCCTTCCATTTGCACGAAGTGCCGCTAGCGGGCGCCACTCTGGATTTCAAAGGTTATCCCCGCGTGATTGAAGGCAATCCCCTAAACGATATCCGCTACGTCTACGAAGACATCAGCCCCACCGGTCCTTATACCCGCCAGATCGGCAACTACACCCGCTACGGCGACGTCAGCGCCTTGGTCCAAGCCTCCGACGAAAAATACGCAATTTACGGCTCAGGAGACGAAGTCCAGGTGGAATTCAATCCCTCAAATCTTCCGCCGCTCCCTGCCGGCTGGACGCGCGATTACTTCTTCTTCGCCGACGGCTTCGCCAAAGATATGGATTTCTACGCAGCCCACGGCGACACGGTCGACCCGCTCCCCTTCCACACCCTGATCCCCTATCCCTATCCCAACGGCACGGAATATCCCGCCGACGCGGATCACCTGAAATATTTGCTCGATTACAACACCCGGCCCGTCGCAGGCCCTCCTGGCAACGCCTTCCGCTTCCAATACCCGCCAAATAAGTAGCAGGCAATTTGCCGTTCGCCCGGAACCCGCAAAGCCCCGCGCACCCTCGAATATCGCTTCTGCCTGGGCCGACTTTATTTGGCCGTGCGGTTTTTGCACCCCGATGGTGTTCATCGGGGCGCCCCCTTACGGTTTATGTAGGGGCCGGCTTTCGCGCCGTTTGCGTCCCGACGTCTTTCGTCGGGAAGCCGCGCCCTTGCTGTTACGATTGGGCAATGCCGCCAGTCAAGCCTTTGCAGTCATCCCGAACGGAGTGAGGGATCCAGAGCAACCGTAAAACAAAAGGAGCCTGCAATGGCAGGCTCCCAATCACCAGACGCTACATGATCTTCAATCCTGCAAACCACCGCCCCTAAAACTTCGCGTCATCCGCCGAAGGCCCATACAAAGCCGGCCTTGCAGTCATCCCGAACGAAGTGAGGGATCCAGAGCAACCGTAAAACAAAAGGAGCCTGCAATGGCAGGCTCCCATTCACCAAATCACGCATCTCTCCTGATCGCAAAATCCGCCCCTAAAACTTCGCCTCATCCGCAGAAGGCCCATACAACGCAGGCACCGGAATATTGTTCAACCGCAAATAAACCGTCAATTGCCCGCGATGATGGATCACATGATTCATCACAAAGCTGCGATACACCGCAATCCGCGGCATGCTGAACAGCGTCGTTCCATTTTCCAGCAGCGACCAGGGCTTGAAAAAAGCCGCGTCCGGCGTGCCGGCCAGCACCGCGCGCGCATCAGCCACATTCTTATCAAACGTCTGCAGCAATTCCTCTCGCGAAGCCGGAGCTTTCGGCCCTTCCATCTGAGCTCCGCCCGGCGCGATATCCAGCGAGTCTTCCTTGAGCATCGATCCCACCCATCCCGGCATGGTTGCCAGGTGGCTCGCCAGCCATCCCATCGTTCCCGACTTCTCGTGCGGCTTCCAACCAAACTTCTCCGCCGGAACCCGCTCCAATGCCCGCCGCGTATTAGCCATCTCATGATCAAACTCAGGCAAAAGCGATTCACTCAGTGCCATGCATTCCTCCATCCCTCAAAATTTTCTACAAGTCCAGCCGCCAAATCATAGGAGAACAAAAAGCGAAAGTAAATACCTTTTTCACGCTTCAGGTTGGGTCGTCGGATACCGCCTCGAATAGACTCCGGCCTCCGCCCGTTCCAACGGCAATGCTATAGGACGGGCTGTGAACCTCGGGCAGGCTCACCAGAAGGCAGCTCGTAAATGTTCTTTACGGGGGTCGGAGCTTCAGCTCCGACATTCGAAACCCAACAAAACGTGGGCTTTAGCCCCTGAAGGCAATCCGGCAAACTCCCCGACGAACCATGGGATGAATCGAGTCTCGGTTGCAAAGAGCCATCGCCGCACCCTTCACCCCGCGCGCCGCTCTGCGCGAAATTCCACCTCGCTGAAAATTTCCGCCGTGAACGCTTCAATCTTCGTCCCTGGCTCTTTCCACGCGCCCGGATCGAGCCCGCCTTTCACGCATGTTTCGTTCAAAAATCGCTCCACCGACCAGCCGCGCTCGCTGGCCACCTGAGGCAGCAGCAACCCGCGCCGCGGCCCGCGCGAAATCAGCAATCCATGTTTGCCGATCTTCACATGTTCCGGCGCGATCGGCTCAATCGGAGACAACACCGAAATCTCAATCTCCAGATCATCCACTTCATCTGCGCGCACCGCTTCGAATCGCGGATCTTCCAGCGCCGCCGCCCTCGCACAATACGCCACGGTCTCCGCCAGCGAATTCACGGCGATCACCTGGCCAATACATCCGCGTAGCCGCCGGCCCCGCCGAAGTGTAATAAAAACTCCGCAAGGATTCAGCAGCGCGCCAAATTCAAATTTCGTTGGGATTTTCAAAAGCCACCCGGACTGGACAGCCTCGACGACCGCCAGCCGCGCCAGTTCCAGCAGCGCGCGGCGTTCGTCCTCAAGGAGCGGTAACATCTTGCGTCTTTTTTTCCTGTTCCAGCACCAGCGCAGCGCGGCGGTGCCGTTGCTTCACGCTTTCGTCCACCTGGCTCCAGAACATCAAAAAGTAATGCACCGCCGAAGCCACCGCGCTCACCACCACCAGCCACAAAAGAATCGGCGCAAGAAAACGCATCAGCAGATGCCGCGCTCCCAAGATCACCGCGCATCCCGCCAGCACCTGCAGAACCATTTTCGATTTTCCCAGCGGCGACGCGGGAATGATCAATCCTTCCGCCGAGGCAATGCTCCGCAATCCCAGAACAATAAATTCGCGCCCGATGATAATCACCACCATCCACGCGGATACCAGCCCCATTTCCACCAGCGAAATAAACGTCGCCGAAATCAGCAGTTTATCCGCGATCGGATCCAGCAGAATTCCCAGCGTGGTGATCTCGCCGCGCTTGCGCGCCAGATATCCGTCCATGGCGTCGGTCATCGCCGCTACCAGCAAAATCAGCACGCCCCAGATTTCGTAGTGGACCGCGAAGTCCCAGCACGTCCAGGTTCGGCTCTCGCGTCAGTAGCACAACAACCAGCAGTGGGACGAAAAAGATCCGCAGGATGGTCAGGCTGTTTGGCAGATTCATATTGCGCTCGGCGAACCCGGCTTCGCCAACCCCGTAGCACCGCAGTGTGAGGGGAACCCGCTCACTATAAACCCGCCAATCGGTCGAGTCAATCTTGCTCCCTCGCGGGTGCTGTCCTAGACTGACTTTAGTCCAGCTTTTTAGGGGGTCGGAGCTTCAGCTCTGACCGATTGCGTTCGCTAGAAAAATCGGGCTTTAGCCCCTGAAGGGTTCGCGGAGAAGTTTGTAGTGGCGCACTGCGCCTCCAAATCAGGACAGCACCTCCTCGCGCGGTGCAACACGAAAATCTCCAACCTGCATAGAGGCTTTCAAAATTATTCCGCTGCTTTTCCGTTTATTCCCGCACGTCCCGCAACCACAGTGCTGGCAGCCGCGATTTTCAAGCATTCCTTCGCGGCAGTTCGCTGTTTGCAAGAACGCCATCAAACGGTCCATCCGGAACAGCAAATCGCATCCACCAGACAACGCCAATGCGTCGGAAAGGCCCGAAAATAAGCCCTTTCCGTCCAAGAAAAGTCTTAGGCCCGAAGTAACTGATAGTGAACATCCTGCTGCAAACCTGTGCAAATTGAATAATTCATGCGCCAGAGCAATTTAAGAACCATTAAAAGACCGGGCCCCTGAAACTGTTCAGTAAGTGCCTATAAATCATAGCGTTGCAGCATTCACGCAGGCGTAATATATTCTTCTGGCAGGTATTCCGCAGGCGGGCTTTGATTTCGCAGTCCCCAATTTCCACAACTATTTCCACAGACCCCACCCCCGCCAGCCTCAAAAAAACGCTCTATTTTCAAGTCTGCACAGGGTTTAAAACTGTGTATCCAAACTCGCTACGCGCGCCTCGGTCCGGCCAGCACTCGCCCCGGCAAAAAGAGTATCGCGCGCAGCAAATCGAGCACTCCATCCACCGCGATTCCAACCAGCCGGAACGGCAGCAACAGCAGCCACACAATCGGATATAGAATCAACGCCAGCAGCGCCAGCGGCCAGCAAATCACCAACAAAATGCACCAGAGAAGGAATTTCGCCATATCGTGATTCTCCTCTGTTTAGGAATACGAAATCAAGCCCGCTCCAGTTCCCAGTCCGAAAATAAATTCAATGCGTCACTTCTTCGGAAAATTCTTCCAGCCGCCGCGCCAGTGATTCCGGCAATTCCGCCTCGATGTGCATGTGACCCTCGTCCACCGAGGATTCCAGCACGCGTCCGCAGGTATAAACCAGCGCAAGGTATCGTCCCTCGGACATCGGCACACGCAGCCGCGTTCGCACCAGCGGATCCACCGGCATCGCTTTATCGATTCGCCGCAGCAGTTCGTCCAATCCTTCTCCGGTTTTCGCGGAAACAAACACGCTGCCATCCGCGCGATTTTTCATCAAGCGCGTTCAATTCTTCTTCCTGCATCTGATCGATTTTGTTAAACACGCGCAGCCGCGGCCGGTCCTCGGCGCCCAGGTCCGCCAGCACTTTTTCGACCGCTGCATCTTGTTCTTCATTTTGAGGATTGGAAACGTCCGTCACCTGCAAAATCAGCGAAGCTTCCTGCACTTCTTCAAGTGTCGCGCGAAACGCAGCGATCAGCGCGGGAGGCAAATCGCGCAGAAATCCCACCGTGTCACTCACCAGCACGCGCCGCCGCGAGGGCAATCGCACCGCACGCACCGTGGGATCGAGCGTCGCGAACATTTTGGACGACGTCAGCACCTCGGCCTTCGTCATGGCATTAAACAATGTCGATTTCCCCGCGTTGGTATATCCCACCAGCGCCACCATGCCCAGCGGCACCGCCTGCCTCGCGCGCCGCCGCGTGGCTCGCTGCTTCCGTACCACTTCAATCGCGTCTTGAATTTTGCCCACACGCTCGCGAATCCGCCGCCGGTCCGTTTCCAATTTTTGTTCGCCAGGTCCGCGCGTGCCGATTCCGCCGCCCAGCCGCGAAAGTTCCACGCCGCGCCCGGTCAGCCGCGGCAGCAGATAATTCAATTGCGCCAATTCCACCTGCAATTGCCCTTCTCGTGTCCGCGCGTGCTTCGCGAAAATATCCAGAATCAATTGAGTGCGATCAATCACGCGGCAGTCCGTGGCCTGTTCCATGTTTCGTTGCTGACCCGGCGTCAAATTGCGATCCACGATCACCAGCGGCGCTTTTCTCATCTGCGCTTCGATTTTCAGTTCTTCCAGCTTTCCTTTGCCGATCAACGTGGCCGGATCGAGAGTGTCGCGCAGTTGCAGCAGGCTCCCCACCACGTTCGCGCCCGCGCTCACCGCCAGCTCTTCCAATTCGACAAGCGATTCGCGCTCTCGCTCGCCCGCTGTTGCGCCCGGAATCTTTCGCGTTCGCTTTATGCCTACTCCCAGCAGCACCACGCGTTCCCGGTTATCTACAGTTTGTGGAGTTTTCATGCGACTTTGTAAACCTTGCCGGCCGGCGCAATCTCCGCCCCTCCGCGCTGCCTTCCCGGCTTGCCACGGCGACCGTCCAATTGGATGGGACCATCACGCTTCTGAGGTAATTTCTTGCGGCGTCATTCTCAAATGCCCAGGACCCACTCTAGTCAGCAGTATATACCTGTCTAGATTCGCGCGCGACCGCGTTCCGTCTGCGCTCTCCGTTCCTCTGCGGTAAATCCTTTCTTCTGATTTTTCGGTCTCTCAGTTCCACAATCAAACTAAACCTCACCGCTTCTTCGGCGCTGCCACCGCCTGGCCCTCCAGCGCCGCCGCGGCCAGTACCAGTCGTGACAGAAAATTCCCCACCGACCGCTGGCCTTCACGCAAGCTCGCATCCCGCTGCGCGCGATTTACCCAACCCAAGTAGAGCTGGTATACCGCCTCTCCCCACCATTTCGCCTCGCGCTCTTCAAATCCGATGTCCTCCAGCACTTCAGCGATGTACCCCACTCGCTTCTCTTCCACCTTGCGGACCCGCGCACCCACTTCCTGATCCTTCTGCGCCCAATCAAACACCGCAGCCTCCACTGCGCTATAGCCCGATCCCCCAACCAGTTCAACCAATCTTCCCCACCGCTCCGCAGCCTCTCCCTGTTCCGCCTGGCTCAGCAGCCAATCGATCTCCTGCAGCTCCCATGCATCCATCATGGCCGTGAGCAGATCTTCGCGCTTCTCGAAATGCCAGTAAAAACTGCCCTTGCTCACCTTCAAATCGCGCGCCAACACCTCCACACGAACCCCTTCAATGCCCCCAGCCGCCAATGTGCGCAGCCCTGCCTGCACCCAATCCTGCCGCCCAAGCTGCTGCCGGGCCGGCTTCTCATCCGCCGCGGCTGGCACCGTATATGATTTAGCTCTGGCAGCTCCAGTTCCGCTTTTCATATAGACCTCCAAATACTGCACTGTTTGACTCACTCGATTTCGAAGGTTTCATCACCGTTTACCGCCGTCCCCTTCTCATCCCGATGGGATCCGTTGGAAATGGTGCCATATTGCACCGTTCGAATATGCATCGAGTGCTCGTTGTAGAGCTATGCCGTTAAATTGTCTGGCTGGGGAGGTAAAGTTCTTCAAGAAACATACGCTCCCGTACGGGAATGTCAAGGTTCAATTAAAAAACGTCTCCGTACGGCTCCGTATGCTCGCTCGGCAAATGGCAACTGACGATAGATCGAAGCACCTCAACCTCATTACTCAAAATCGATTCTAAGAACTCCCACCGGCGATCCCCCGGCCGAGAAGAAAACTTTCAACTTCCCTCTGTACCGCGGCAGAATCACCAAATCCCGCGAACCACTCCACATCGCGTTCCTTCCGAAACCAGGTTAACTGCCGCTTGGCATATTGCCGGGTGGCATGCTGAATAGCCAGAATCGCCTTTTCGATCGATAGTTCACCATTCAAATGCTTCAACAGCTCTGGATAACCGATAAATTCAAACGGCTTGACCGAAGCGGGAATTCCACTCTCGATCAGCCGCCGAACCTCATCCAGCCATCCTCCCTCCACCATCCCCTCCACTCGACGATCAATCCGCCCGTAGAGTTCATCCCGAGGTGGCTGCAAACCCACTTTCACAGCCTCGAAGCCAGGCAGTCCGGGCCGTCCCGCCAGATAAACCTCTGTCGCCGGCTTCCGCGCCAGCACACAAATTTCGATCGCCCGGATCACCTTCTGCGTATCGCGCTCGGCAATTCGTCCCGCGGTTGTGGGATCAAGCCGCCCCAGCAGCCGGTGCAAATATCCCGCCCCCCGCAACGCCTCACGCTTGCGCAGCCGCTCTCGCAACACCTCCGATCTCCCGGGAGCCTCCGCCAATCCCTCCAGCAACGCCCGCATGTAAAGTCCGGTCCCAACCGTCAAAATCGGCACGCACCGGCGCGCCTTGAGCTGCTCGAGCACCTCAATCGCCCGCTGGCGATACTCCCCCGCCGTAAACACTTCCTCGGGATCAACAATGCCCACCAGGTGATGAGGAATGCCGCGCTGTTCGCCAGGCGGCACCTTGGCGGTGCCGATATCAAAATGCTTGTAAACCTGCGTCGAATCGCATGCCACCACTTCGCCGCCCAATCGTTCGCCCAGGCGAATCCCCAGCGCCGATTTCCCCGATGCGGTCGGCCCCACAATCGCTACCAGCCGGGCCGGCTTATTCATCCGTGGAATCTCCAGTAGCGCAGCAGCAGAAAAACCAGGACAAGGGCAGCCAGCAGCAGAGTTCCCAAAACTTGTGTGCGATTCAGTTTCACTGGTAATCGATGGGAAGATTATAGAGGAAAATAAAGCGAAGTTCGATATAGGGCCCGCTGAAGGCCGGCGGCAACGGCTCGAAGGGGCTCGACGCGCGAATCGACGACATCGATGCCCGGTCCAGCGGTTCTTTTCCCGATGTCCGTTCCAGCACCGGGTCCGTCTCCGCCACCACGCCGTCCTTATAGACCTTGAAGCGCAGCATTACCCGGCCCTGTTCGCCCAGCCGGGCTGACTCCGGAATAATCGCATACCAATTGCGCTTCACGCTCTCGAGCAGCCGCGCCAGATAATTGGTAAAGTCCACGCCTTCCGTCGGCGTGAGCATTTGCAGATTTCCGCCCAAATATCCTTGTGGTCCTCCACCCTGGCCTCCACCGCCTCCACCACCGGCTGGACTACGCGGCACAGGGCCGGCAAATCCGCCTCCCGTGGGACCTTCTCGCCCTTTCAACGCACCCTGCAAGGATTGCTGCAGCGATTTTTCCGGCGACATCTGCGGCATCGCAAATGTGTTATCCACCTTCGGCGGCGGCACATTTTCGAGCCGCGGCGGCCCTTGTGGCACCGGTTGGCTCACTGGCGCTTGTGGCTGCGTTCTTGGCGTGATCTGCGGCGTCGGCGCGGCAGGCAGATTCGGTTGCACCGAAGGGGTTGGCGCCGGTGCCGGCGGTCCGGGGGGCGGAGAAAACTCCATCTTCGGCGCCACTTTCCTTAAAATCCCCGGATCGACGTGCATTTTCGGACTCGGAGGCTGTGCCGACGGCGGAGTCTTCGGTATTTCATCCATCGACGGCGGCAGGTAGACGAAACTCAGTTGCTTGCGCGCCAGTTCCAGGTCTTCTTTTGACGGCCCGTGATTCGGAAAAAGCTTCGGTGAGAAAATGATCAGCGTGATCAGCAGAATGTGTGTAATCAGCGAACCGAGCCGCGCGATCTGATTCCAATCCGCGCCCCGCGTGTCCACCGGCCGGTCCATCAGATTCACGTCGCCGGTCGTCATTACGTCGGGTTCCAGCACGTCTTCGGGGAAGAACGTGCGGGGAATGTGCTCGGTGCTCTCCAGCGGTCCGGATTCCAGGCCCGCCGGCACCACCGTCCGCGTATCCAAAATGGATACCGGCATAAAGTCCGGCGGTCCCTCGGCTTTTTCGAACGGTTTCACCGGCGTGTCGCGAGGAATCAGCAGGCGCGCCGCCAGCACGTCCAGCGGCAGGTGCAGCGGAATTTTCGACCGAGCATCAATCGGCGTGGCCGGCAGGTTGTTGGGAATTACGGTGCGATCATCCAGCAGCGTGGTCGTGCGGCGAGGCTGCGCCTTTCGGTCGTCGTCCGTAAGCGGCCGGAGATTTCTAGGAACCAGCAGTCGGGGGATCATGGGGCGTCCTGAGGAGCGAACGCACCCAGTTGGACGCGCCGCGCATGTTCGAGGATGCCTGCCATTACGCGGTCGGCCAGCTCCAACGCCCGCCGCCCCGCCGCGCCATCCACCAGCGGCGCGCGCCGTGTGCGCACCGATTCCAGAAAGGCGCGCAATTCGGCGCGCAGCGGCTCTTCCGATTCCGCCGGCAGCTTTTCGAAATTAATTTGCGGCGATGTTGCCGCGCCCTCCACGTGAATGCGCACCGCATCCTGCCGCGTGTAATCCACGGAAATATATTCCCGCTCCTGGAAGAAACGCATTTTGCGGACGCGTTCGGTGGAAACGCGGCTGGCCGTAACATTGGCTACCGCGCCGGTGGCAAATTCAATACGCGCGTGCGCGATATCCACTTTATCCGTCAGCACCGGAATTCCCACCGCTTTCAAATCCGTCACCGGAGCGATTCACCAGCGCCAACAGAATATCCAGATCGTGAATCATCACGTCATAAACCACGTCCACATCCAGGCTGCGAGGCGTGAAAACTCCCAGCCGGTGCACTTCGAAAAACAGCGGCCGCGTAACGACCTTCATGCGTCGCCACCACCGCCGGATTGAATCGTTCCAGATGCCCCACTTGCAAAATCCGCCCGTTGCGCTTCGCCGCCGCGATCAACTCGATCGGCCTCGGCCAGCGACGCCGCGATTGGCTTCTCCACCAGCACATCGATTCCCTGCTCCAGCAGTTGCGCTCCCAACTCGCCCGTGCTCCACGGTCGGCACAGCCAGGCTCACCGCATCCACTCCTGCCCTGCAAGCGCATCGACATCCGCGATCACGCTGCGTCCCAAATTCCGCGGCCACTTTTGCAGCCCGGTCCGCGATCCGCATCCACAATGCCAACTAGCTCGGCATCTCCCAGTTCCCGCCACACGCGAACGTGGTTGCGCCCAAAATCTCCCGCTCCCACCACCGCGACGCGAATTTTTCTCGTGCTCGTTCACCGCGTTAAATCTCCGCCCTCTGTCGATTCCTGACTCCGCGTCAAACGCCTGAATCGTGATTTCCGCATTGCATTCGCGGCTTCGATCAGTTGCTCGCGGTCGAACAGCAACGTCCGCCCCGCATCGATCGCCAACGCCGTGGCGCTCGACCGCCTCATCATCTTCGATCGTCTGCAGCCCAACACCGGCACATCGAAGCGCATATCCTGTTCGGCTTGCTCACTTTCACCACTATCAACCGCTGGCCGCTCGACCAGCCGCGCTGCGCGCTCGATTGTTTCGTCCGTGCCTTCCATCGCTTCAATCGCCACGCAGGCGCGATCGCAGATCACCACCGTCTGCCCCAGATCGAGCCCCGCAATTTGCCGCGCGATGTTTCGCCCGTAGGCAATATCCGCCGACCTCATGCTCATCGGGAGCGCGCCTCGTCAGCACTCCAGCCGCGGGCACCAGCGGCGCCAGAAACGCGGTCGAGTCCACCAGTTCGATTCCTTCGTCTTCCAGCACTCTGGCGACAGCGCCGATCAGCGAATCCGTATTCTTCGACGGCAAGCGCAAAAGAAGTTTCGCCAGTTTCCAGTCCGGCCGGATCGAGCTGAAAATTTTATTGTGTTTCACCTGCCCGGCCATCACCGCGCGCTTCACGCCTTCCTCGTGCAGCAGGTCGATGGTCCGGCTCAATTCGCCCAGGCTTACCCAATGCAGCCGCGGCGCCACGCCTTCCAGTTCCGGCGAAGCCTCTTCGCGCATCGCGATCACCGCCATTTCGATTCCCTGGCTGCGCGCGCCTTCCAGGACCAGAAACGGAAATTTCCCGTTACCGGCGATCAATCCCCAGCCCGCCTTGCGGACGGCAGTCATCCACGGAAATTTGCGCATGGTAGTGCCACGCGTTTCGCTACTTGACCAGGCCGCGTTCGGCCGATTCGATAAAGCGCGATCAATTCGGCGACGTCTGCCGGAGCCTTGCGCGGTTGCACGCATCGCTCGAGCGCTTGAGAGGTGTTCAGCTTCGAGCGTAGCAGCAACCGGAACGCGCGCTCGATCAACTGTATGCGTTCGCGCACAAACCCGTGCCGCTCCAGACCAATCGCATTCACGCCGTAGCTGCGCGTCTCGCGCTCGAGTGACCAGCGCGAAAACGGCGGCACATCCTGCGTGATCACAGTGGAGCGCGCCGACATAAGCATAGCGACCCATCGCGGCAAAATTGGTGCACCGGACGAAAACGCGCCCACAGTCGCGTAGTCCTCCACCGTCACATGCCCCGCCAGCGTGGCGCCATTGCAAAAATAGTGTGGCTGCCAACGATGCAGTCGTGCGCGATGTGCGCGCACGGTCATGAACAAACTGTGGCTGCCGATGCGCGTCAGCCCGCCGCCCTGCACCGTGCCGCGGCTCACCGTCACATTTTCGCGAAACACGTTCCGTCGCCCACTTCCAGCAAAGTGGGCTCGCCGGCATATTTCAAATCCTGAGGATCGCCACCAATCGAACAAAAGGAGTGAAGCATGTTCCCCGCGCCCCAGCTCGCGCCGGCCCCATCACCACGGCATGCGGCATCAAACGCACGCATCCTCGCCAACTCAACGTCATCGCCGACGAAGGCATACGCGCAAGCGCCCACGCGCACACCGCTCGGGGCCAATCGCTGGCGCGCTCACGAGACACACACGCCCGGAGCATCATGTACTTCGTTCAACTGATTCTGTGGAGGTTGCGCATCGGGCCTTCGAAGCTCATACCTTCGATTCCGACCATCGCCGCAGATTCGCGTCTTTGCCCAGGAAGCGGGCACCAATCCCGCGGCTCGCGGTCCACCATCTTGCACATCAGCGTGGCTTCGGCCGCCAGTTCGCCATTCACCGTGGCCTTCGCCGCGCAACTTGCAAAAATCGCCGCGCCAGGAAACCACCGTAACCTCCAGCCGCAATTGATCCCCCGGCACCACCGGACGCCGAAAGCGCGCATCATCCACGGCCACAAAATAGAGCAGCTTCGTTCTCGCGGTCAGGAATTTCCAGCAGCAGCAACAGACCGCCCGTCTGCGCCATCGCCTCGATGATCAACACTCCCGGCAAAATCGGCTTGCCCGGGAAAGTGCCCCTGAAAATAATGCCTCGTTGATGCTTACGTTCTTGACGCCCACGATCCGCTTCAGCGTCTCCATCTCCAGGATGGCGTCCACCATCAGAAACGGATAGCGGTGCGGCAGAATCTTCTGGATGCCGTTGCGTGTCCAGAATCATCGTCTACCTCATCTTCTATGCAGTAAGGGAAGTCAGTCGCGCAAAACCCACCTATTCTAACCGATGACCTCACCAGAACAAACCGCCTCGCGGAACGATGTAGGGGCCGGCTTCAGCCGCGCCCTCTTTTTTAGGTTTGGACCGCCCCACCCCCATGCAACAATCGCCCTAACAAAAAAATGCACCCCGCAGCCATCGGCGTAAAAATGCACTCCGGCTGGGGAGCGCTCGTAGCCGTCACTCTAAATTCCGGCAAAATCGAAATCCTGCACCGCCGCCGCATCAGCGTAATCGTCCCCGGCGCCGCAGGCGCGATCCAGCCCTATCACTATGTGGAAAATTTCAAACTGGAAGAAGCAGAAAAATTCCTGGCAAATTGTTTTGCAAATTCCACCCGCCTGGCCGCGGCCGCAATCCGCGAAGTCCTGGAAGAACTCCGCGCCCGCAAATATCGCGTAATCGGTTCCGCAATCGTCCAAGCCTCGGGCCGCCCGCTCCCCGCGCTCCAAAAAACCCTAGCCGCCCACCCGTTAATCCACACAGCAGAAGGCGAATTCTTTCGCGAAGCCTTCGCCCAAGCCAGCCACTCCCAAAATATCCCAACAACCAAATTCCGAGAACGCGACCTACCCACCCAACTCCAATCCACCCACCCCAAATCCGCCACCAAACTCCTCAACCAAATCTCCCTCATGGGCCGCACCCTAGGCCCCCCATGGACCCAAGACCAAAAATCCGCCACCCAAGCCGCCCTCCTACTCCTCGCAAACTGCCGAAAGTAATTTCTGGGTTGATATGAGCGACGGTTAGCGTATATTGCATGCACCAATCCTAGGGATTCTAATTAGATTAGGAGTAACTTAACATGGCCGATTACTCCCCCGATGATTCCGCATATGCGACGCGGATTGTGGAGCGTTTAATTAATCGTGAAGCTGAAGGCCTGAACCTTGAACCAGATATTGTGGTCTCCGACGTTGAGTCGGACGCAAACGTGTTTTCCGATGAGCTATCGCTCCTCGAGGAGCTGAATTCAAACTTTCCAGCCGTGCCGATTGCTGGTGAGACCGTTCCAGTTCTTTCCAGGTTGCCATGGGCCAATCAACTGACCGATGGCCGCTCTTCCCGTTTGGAATCAGCAGGGCTCGCCCTTGGCGGAAACATCCGTTTTTCTACGAGGTTATGTACGACTATCTCCGCCCGATCCTGAGTGGCGATCGGCTCTTCGATGGGTTTACGTCGATGAGCCGACAAGAGGCCCGATCTACGTTCGTGAGACGTGGTGCAGATTTCGTAGCAACGCGAATCGCGGGTGTCAGAGGTTTTCGCGATGGCCAGTCCAACCAGCCCGGGCATCGCCCGTCGCTCCTCAATCTTCGGCAACTGCTTAGAGGTCCACAGGTAGCGACACCGGGATGTAATTTTACCGTGTCCACGAATTCGAACGGCTTGAGAGTGTTCTGGTCTGGCGCATACTACGTGACGCCCAATAATTTCAACCACCCAACGACGCCCACGTCAAGCGTTCTCCAATCGGGAACGTACATCTTCGGGGTCGATGGTGGCGCGTACGGCAACAACATACAGTGGGACCTAAACTTGGTTGTCAGCCTTCCAGGGTTGCCATACGCCCATTTGAATTACTGAGGATGCCGCTATGGATCTTACCCGCTATGGACCGTTCGCGAACGTTGTAGCTCTCGCTTCCGCTCTTGTCGCCACATTCAGCATGCTTCTTCTGAAGATGCTGGGAAGCGTGAAGCGCTGGACATGGCTAGCAAGCGGCTCGCCTCCGTTTTTGGTGACGGCAGCCGCTCGAATGCTCGCAGTCGCGTTGATGGCGCTTACATATGTGACAATTAGTCAATCGAACTATCGCTGGTTCGGGGCTGGGGCAATCCTATGTGGGGCACTTGGATTCGCGGCGATCGCTCGATTCGAACGACTGCGCAAGCTCCATATTGTGCAAATACCCTTAGTTGGTGCCGATGGCAAGCCACTTTTGGATCGCAAGAAGAAGCCTATTCAGCAGAACCTGGTAATCGGGCTGGAGGGCAATATGCGCGAGGAGGCCAAAGCGGCACTCGCCGAAGCTCGGAGAATGAAAGGCGGACTTTCTGTCCGTCAATTCATGGGCGGATACGGGGCGCAGGGCGTCAACGATCCGGAAGCACTCTGGGATTCAGCGTTGCTGGCAAACATTTCCAGTACTCTAACTACTACGCTTATGTGCATTGTGCTATTTGGGGTGATGGCTTTGTTTTGGTCCGCATTCACCATCGCAGCCGGTAAGTAGCCTCGCGGGTTGTTCGGTGGTTCCTCAGGGAATGATGACAGCCATCAGACAAATGCCCGCCCGCGTCGCGATCTCAAAACCATTTGAACGCATTTCCGTTTTCATCCAACGCGCCCGCTGCTAGCATACCCGTCTCTATGCCGCACACGAACCTGCCTCTTCGCGAATTGCTCGCCTTGCTCCGCCGCGAACAATCCGCAATGCTCGAGCTGCTGGGCCGCATGGTGCGCATCGAATCGCCCAGCTACGAAAAATCCGCGGTAGACGAATTCGGCCGCATGATCGCCGCCGAATGGCGCAAACGCGGTGCGAAAATAAACGTACTGAAACGCGGCGACCGCGGCAACATCATCCGCGCCGAACTCTGGCTCGGTCACGGACGCCCCGCGGGACAGCTCCTCATCCTCGGCCACCTCGACACCGTCTACGAACGCGGCACTCTCGCGCGCATGCCCTACCGCATCTCGAAAGGCCGCGCCTGGGGCCCCGCCACGTTCGACATGAAGGGCGGCCACGTCCTGGCGCTCTTCGCCGCCGCCGCGCTCCAGCGCGCCAAAATCTCTCCGCAAAAGAAATTCGTTTTTCTGTGGAATTCCGACGAAGAAATCGGCAGCAAACGCTCCCGCGCCGCAATCGAAAGCGAAGCCCGCCGCAGCGATGCCGTGCTGGTCCTCGAACCGGCCTTCGGCCGACGACGGCCGCTGCAAGACACAGCGCAAAGGAATCGGCGAAGTGGAAATTCGGGTCACCGGCCGCGCCGCCCACGCCGGAATCAATCCGCAGGAAGGAATCAATTCCGTTCACGAACTAGCCCTGCAAATCCAGCGCCTGATGCTGCTCAATAATCCGCGCCGCGGAATCACCGTACAACGCCACCGTAATCGAAACTGGCAAATTCACCAACGTGATTCCCGCCAGCGCCTTGGCCCGCATCGATGTTCGCGTCGCACATCTCTCCGATGTCCGCGCGCTCAACAAAAAACTCGCACGCCCTGAAGCCAATCCTGAAAGGCGCCCGCCTCCAAATCACCGGCGGCGTAAATCGCCCCCCGCTCGAACGCACCAGCGGCGTAATAAAATTATTCCGTCACGCCCAACAACTCGCCCAGAAATGGGATTCGCGCTAGGCGAAGCCTCCACCGGCGGCGGCTCCGACGGAAATTTCACAGCCGCTCTAGGCATCCCCACCCTGGACGGCCTGGGCGCCGTAGGCGAAGGCGCCCACAGCCCACGCGAAAACGTAATCATCCGCAAGCTCCCCGAACGAGCCGCCCTGATCGCCGCCCTGCTTGCCACGTTGTAGTTTGGTTTTTCCGAACTCTTTTGACTTTCGTAGGGGCGCTGCTTGTTTATCCTGAGCCTCGAAGGGCTGTGCGCTTTCTGCATCCCGATGATTTTTATCGGGACGCCCGTTTCCGGTTTTCCTCTGCAGCCTCTGCGGTGCACACACCCTACCGCAAATACTGCTTCTTCAAATATCCCGCCGTCTGCTCCTCCAAATCCGCATAACTCAAATGCAGCGCCCCGCGCACCGCCGCTTCCGCCGAAGGCGCGCCCGGCAATTCCACCAGCAATTTATCCAAATCGCCCTCGCCGCCGTTCGCCAGAATCGATTCCACCACGGCCAGCGACCAGCGCATACGCCAGCGCCGCGGATTGTCCTGAAAAATTCAGCCACGAACCTTCCAGCGCCCCGAGCGGAATATTCTGCTGGTTCTGATAAACGCTCAGCAATCCCGCCGCGGCATCCCCGCTGCGCCGCCCTTCCATCCACTGCGCCACGCCTTCCTGCAGCCACACGGGACACCGTCCCCGCGTTTTCTGCTGGATGAACGTGTGCGTCAATTCATGTTTCAGAATCCGCGAGAAATCCGGCGTCACATTGGTCAATCCCTTCACCGGCACGCGGATTCGCCCGTCGTTGATCGCTCCCGCCCATCCCGGCGCGCGCGTGATATCCGCGAAGTCCTGATCGGTGTACAAAATCACCGAAACCGAATCCGGCGGCGAAAAGCCCAGCACCGATTCAATCGCGCGAAAGTGTTCTTCCAGCGTCCGCAACGTTTCCCGCGCCAGTTCCGGCGCCGCGCCTCCGTAATATTTCAAATTGAAATGTTGCGTGCGGCCTTCGCGATAATCGCTTTCCGTTTCCTGGTCGCGCAGCGCTTTGTCCAGCGCCCGCTGCACGTCCGGATCGGGCCGCAATTCCAGCGCCAGCTTCCACTCTTCCACCGCTTTTTCCAGCCGGTTCGTGCTGTAGTATCCCCATCCCGATAACTTCGCCACGTCCGCGGAACTGGGTGAAACTCGCCGGGCATGATCCAAAGTATCCAGCGCCGCCGTAAATTCACTGCGCCGCAATTGCAAATCGGCGAGATGCACCAGCAATCCCAGTTGATCGGGCGCGTACGTCAGCGCGCGCCGGTAATGGTCCATCGCTCCTTCCAAATCGCCCTTGCTCAGCAGGAATTGCGCGGCCACATGCTGCGCCGCGGAAACCTTTGCCACCGCTCCGCGATCGCCGCCGTTCGCCGCATTCTCCAATCGCGCCAGATAAACAAAATCAATCGATCCGTCATGGACCGTGGCCTTTACGATCTCCGCAAATCCCTGGGCCGGATTTGCCTGCGGCGCTTCCACGGCCGGCTTCCAACCCGCAACGGGCTGCGGAACCGCCGCGTCGTGGTCAATGCGCGCCACGATGGATTTCGGCAGGCTCAGCACGCCCGCATCGGTTTCATAACTGACGTGATCGCCCTCTTCCACCACATTCACGGCCACAATCTTTCGTCCATTTTTCAGAACTATCGTATCGGCGGGCGCGGCAAGGATGCTCCGCCCGGAGGAAGACACCACGGCGGCAAAAAGAAATGCAAGAAGGATAATCCTGCGCACCTGAAAATTTTAACAGACCGCGCGGTTGCCACCTTGCCGCCTTTCCCGGCCATGCCTTAATGTGAACTTTTCAGCTCGCTCGGTGCCGGCGTGGTTTGCTTCCTCTTCGCTGTACCGGCGGCCAGCTATCTAAGCGTTTGCCGCCTGCGCGGGTTGTGATCGGAACGGCCGAGTTCGACTCATTTACCGGCTGAAAGCATCGGGAGAGGTTACCTTGGCCTTCAGACGTTCCTGCGGAAAATCTGTGATGTTGAGAGTAACGATGACGTCCGCTCTGCCATGGCCGGCACAGACGCAGAATGCATCGTCCTTAGGGTCTGGCGAAATTTCAACGGTGTACCTCGCCTCAACCAGCTCAGCGCGTTTTCGGATCAAGTTGATGATCCTTCCTATCAAGCTCGGCCGCACATGGAAGCGCCGCAGGATTTCTTTGTATTCTTCGAGGATTTCTTCGCTCACCAGCCACACGAAATTGCTTTTCTGGGCCCAAGAATAGAAAATATCCGCGCTTGAATTTTTGCCGCGAACGTATGTTTCCTTGAAACCGGCAACGCCAGCCAGGAGCACGCTCGTGTCAATCACCGCGCGTCTCCTCCGCTTTCTAACTCTCGGGGGCAAGGATGATCTCCGGCGCGTTCTTCTCTCTCCTATAGGCTCGCACCGTGCGCAGGATTTCCTCCTCGCTTACTTCTCCGATTTCCTGAGCCGCCTCGTTCAAGGAATCCAAGAACTCCTTTTTCCAGCCTCGCCGTTTGCGGCCGCGCGGCAGGTCTTTATAGAGACTGGCCCGGCCCATCCTCGCCTCAATCTGGCCCTGGAACGCTCGAAACGGCACCTCTAGCTTGATCGGCTCTTCTTCTGCCGCGCGGCGGCAATGGAAAACAACGTAATTCGAGTTTCCTGCCTTCAGCCGGCTCGCCGAAGCCGAGAAAATATCCATGAGCTTGGAAAGCACATTAACGCGCGTACCGAGCGAATCCTTTAGGCAGAAGGCGATCTTTGCAACCAATAGAGAGTTGCTGTCGAAGTAATAGGCTCCTTCCGAACGCATTGGTTTCACCACACCGAATTGGACGAGATTCTGCAGTTCTTTAGGATTAACCTGAAGCACCGCACTCGCCTGCTTTAACTTAAGGGCTTGTCCAGCCATGGCGCCTCCAATTACAATCTAATTATTAGTCTGATTACTGATTCTGTCAAGCCCTGAGTACCGGCAGAGCTTCTACTCGCCGATCGCCCCTCGCCTTGCTCTGGCATGTCCTAAGTTGTACATTATTTTCATGCGCGGCCTGGGCCATGCACTACTCTTGTTTTGCCTGTTCTTCGCTGTACCTGCGTCCAGTTACGCCACCGCTTCCAACGTTCAATCCCCGCGCGAACTCTATCGCGCGCTCAGTGATCTTCAGGTCAACCCCGAGCAGGTTTATTCCGTTCACGATCTCCACCTGCGCCGCGATGTGGTCAGCTTGTCTCTGATCGAAGGCGAACTTGCTTTCCTCGCGCCACTGGATGGAAAAATCACTGGAGCCGTCTTCGCCGGCCGCGGACGCATCATTGCCCTGCCACCTGATCCCGCCGAGCGGCGATCGATCGCGCACTTTGTCGGCGTACCCTTGCTCGACCAATCCATCTCGCGCGCTTACATCCGGTTCACCGACGACACTGCTTCTGAACTGCTCAACCAACTCCGCGAAGACAACGCGCAGCCCATGTCCGATCCCGCCTTTGTCAACTCATGGAAATCAACGGTTGCCGGGCTCAATCCCGAGCACTCCTTGCGCATCATGGAGGATCTCCTCGCATCCACTCCGCTGCCCTATTTCTATGCGGGACTGGTGAGCGATTCCATGGGCGCGTTTGACGTTTTGGTGGATGACCGCCGCGACGAACAGGTTTTGATGGGCCAGCCTCGCATCGCCAGCGCCACCCGCTTCTACGACGTATGGGCGTCGTTTCGTCGCACGAACGCTCCCGCGCGCTCCTCCGATTTTTTTGAGCCGCTCTCCTATTTGATTGACACATCCATCGCCGAGGATCGTTCCCTCGAGGGCAAAGCAGTAATGAAATTGCGCGCCCGGCGTGACGGCGAACGCATGATCGCGCTCGAACTTTCCCGCTTCCTCGATATCCAAAGCGCCACGGATTCCGAAGGCCACCCGCTCGATGTTTTTCAAAATGAAGCGATCCGCCGCCAGGAAATCGGCCGGCGCGGAAATGATTCCGCCGTCGTTTTTCTGCCGGAGCAATCACGCGCCGGAACCGTGTACGAACTTCATTTCACCTACCGCGGTGGCGTGATCGGTGACGCGGGCAACGGAGTATTTTTTGTCGGTGCGCGGGGCAGTTGGTATCCCCATCCGGTGGGCATGGACCACTTCGCCGTGTTCGATCTGGCCTATCGCTGGCCCCGGCGCCTGGTGCTCGTCTCCACGGGAGAGCAAATCGAGCAGCACGACGAAGGCGAATGGCGCGTCGGCCACTGGCACTCCGCCACTCCCGTCGCTCTCGCCGGATTCAACCTGGGCGAATACGCCACCTCGATGGCCGAAGCGGAAAAACCGCGCATCGATCTCTATGCCAACCGGCAACTCGAACTCGACCTGATGGCCCGCCTGCAAGCGCACCGTTTGCTCAGCGACGCCGTCCCCAACGGCTCGCTTCCTTACCGCCACTTGAATCGCCTGCCCACGGTTGGGGCAGCGGACGCGCCTCCCCCCAGCCCCGCTGCCATTTTGAAGGACCTGGGCGACAATGTTTCCGATTCCATTCGTTTCTTCGAAAAATATAACGGGCCATTTCCTTTCTCGCATCTCGCCGTTTCGCAGATTCCCGGCTCCTTTGGGCAGGGCTGGCCGGGGCTTCTCTATCTTTCAACGCTCGCTTTTCTCAGCCCGGACGCGCAAGCACGCGCCGGTGTCTCCACTCGCCAGCGTGAAACCATGAACGAATTGGTTCCCTACCACGAAGTGGCTCACCAGTGGTGGGGCAATCAGGTAGGCATCGCCACCTATCGCGATTCTTGGATCGAGGAATCGATGGCGAATTATCTCGCCTTGCTCTATGCCGATAACAAACATCCGCAGGAACATATTTTGACGCGCACGCTCGAACAGTATCGTGCGGCGCTCCTCGAAAAGGAGCCCGTCTCAAAAGAAGAAGTGGAAGACGCTGGCCCGCTCAGCCTCGGCTTTCGGCTTGCTTCCTCCAAATCGCCGGACGCCTACAACAAAATTATTTATGGCAAAGGCACCTGGGTGATCCACATGCTTCGCACCATGCTGGCCGAAACCGATGCAAAAGATTCCAGCGCGAAACATTCCGCTGCCACTGCCGCGGCCGCAAAAGATCCCTCATCGAAAGATCCCGATTCGCGCTTCATCGAAATTCTCCATGCCGTGCTGGTGAAATATCGCTTCCAATCGCTTTCCACCGCGGATTTCGAACAGGTGATCGAGCAGGGCATGACCCCGGATATGGACGTGGACGGAACAAAATCGCTCGATTGGTTTTTTGATCAGTGGGTTCGCGGAACGGGGATTCCGCGCTTCACCGTCACTTATCGCGTGCAGCAGGAAGGAAATTCATTTCGCGTTCGCGGCACTCTGAAGCAGCTCGAAGTTCCCGATGATTTCACGGCGTTTGTTCCACTCTTCGCCGCGAATGCATCCGGCAAGCCGGTGCATCTCGGCAACGTTCTCACCACTGGAACTTCCACCAGTTTCCAATTCACCACGCGAGTTTCGCCGCGAAAAATTCTGATCGATCCGCAGCTCACCCTGCTCAGCATTCACGAGTAGCAAATTTTGTTTTCTGAGATTTTAAGAAATTAAGGTTTACTCGGGCTCAGTGTCGAGCGGTAGATTCCGTATCCCAGCCCCACTCCGATTGCCGCCGCCCCAATCAGCACCAGCAGCGTGTGCGAGCCTTTCACCATTTTCACTTTTTGGTTTTTCGGCGCGCTCCCCTGCGATTGATCTTGATCCTGGCCGGACCCCTGATCGGAAGCATCCAAAATCACGTGATACGAAGTGTTCTCCGGAATAGAAAATCTTTCTCCATTCGATTCCAATTCCAGCAGGCCATGAAAATTCGAAACAATCAAATCGTTTGGCCCAAGCACTGTCACCTGCGCATGGGTTGTGGACTGCGAAGCCGGGCGCAACACCGCTGTATCGGCATGAATTTCCATCGGCTCGCTTCCGCTGGATGTGAAACCTGCCGTCCCGCGATTCAGCGTGGCGCTAACTCCATTCTCGCGGCTGGAAACCGTCGCCGCACTCGAAGCCAGCAGATAAACCTGTCCAGCGCTCACGCGCACGCGCATCGAACCGCTTGCGCCGGTAGCTAAGCTGTCTCCCGTATAGACGGAAGCGCCGCCAACGGCTTGCGCCGTGCCCAGTTGCGCGTCCTGCGCCTGCACCACCATCCCCAGCGAAGGGACGGGCGCTCCAAAAGCGGGCATGGCAATCAGGCTCGCCATCAGTATAAATGTAAGACACTCACGAACGACGGTTCGCACAATGGCCTCCGAAAAACGGTCACATTTCAATCTAGGGGCGTATCGGCGGACTGTCAATGGAACGGTTTGCGAGGTGTTCTAAGAGTTAAGCCGTTCCCAAAAGCCGTGAACTGCGGCAAACTGCTAAGTCTTGGGCCGCAGCCAACTTAAATGGCCAGGGCGGCAATGGGCCTCGCCCCATCCCCACACTCATCGCCATTTTTTGCCACATCTTATTGGTTCATGCCGCCTTTCTTCAGCGACTCTTCCCTCTTGGCCTTAAACTCGGTATTCGCCTTCCACTCCGGAATTTTGGGATCGTTGGCCACGCGGTATCCCACCAGGAAATACAATTGGCAATCCTGCACATCCCCACTCAAATCCCAATCCGGCTTAATCACATCCGACGGCTTGTGGTAATCGTTTTGGGTATATTGATCGCGCATCTTCATCCCGTAGCCTTCCGGCTTGCCCACATAATCGATCCCCTCGTTGGGATCGAACGCCGGTACTCCCTCTTTGGCGAAGCTAAAATGATCCGACCGGTAGAAATAGCCCTTCTCCGGCTCGGGATCGCCCTTGACCACGCGACCCTGCTGTTTGGCTACGGCTTCCACCACTTCATCCAGAGTCGACTTGCCCAATCCGATGCTGACGATATCCTTGGTCACGCCCAGCGTATTCATCGCGTCCATATTGATATCGGCCACGGTGCGCGCGATGGGATACAGCGGATGCTCGGCATAATATTGCGATCCCAGCAGGCCCTGCTCCTCCCCGGTCACCGCCAAAAACAGCACACTCCTCTTCGGCGGCACCTTCAATTGCTGGAAGGCTCGCGCAATTTCCAGCAGCGCCGCCACTCCCGAAGCATTATCTTTCGCTCCGTGATAAATCTTGTCGCCGTTCACTTCCTTGCCGATTCCAAAATGATCCCAATGCGCCGAATAAATCACATATTGATCTTTCAATTTCGGATCGCTGCCCACGCGCTTGGCGATCACATTGTGCGAATCCAAGGCGCGCAACGTATTGTGAATCTCCATCTGCGCCTTTAATCCCAGCGGCACCGGCTGAAAATCCTTGCTCACCGCGGCCGCTTTCAATTTCGCGAAATCCTGCCCCGCGGCCTTGAACAATTGCGCCGCCATTTCATGAGTGATCCAGCCCTCCACCGCCAGCCGCCCAGCATTTTTATCCGGAGACTGTAAAGCGAATTGCGTCCCGCTCCAGCTTCCGGCAACCACGTCCCACGGATAGCCCGCCCGCTCCGTCTCATGGACGATGAAGCATCCCGCCGCTCCCATCTTCACAGCCTGGGCATATTTGTAATCCCAGCGGCCGTAATAGGTCATCGCCTTCCCGCCGAACATGCTTTCATCCGCCACCGGAGGATCGTTCACCAGCACGATCAGCACTTTTCCCTTCACATCCACATTCTTGAAATCGTTCCACTGATATTCCGGCGCCTGCACTCCATAACCCACAAACACCACGTCGCCATCCAGCTTCACCGAATCCACCGCCCGTTTCGTCCAGGCAATAAAATCTTTCTGATACGCCGCCGCGATCGGCTTTCCCTTCCCCGAAAACGTCAGCTTCATATCCGGATCAGCGGTTATCCCCACAAACGGCACATTCTGCAGATAGGTGCCATCCGGATTCCCCGGCGCCGCTCCCATGTCCTTGAATTGCTTCTGAATAAAATCAATCGTAAGCTGCTCGCCCTTCGAACCCGGCCCGCGCCCCTCAAATTCATCCGACGAAAGAGTCCGGATCGCCGCCAGCATCCGCTCCCCCGAAATCGAATCCACCCCAGCAGTTGGCGCGCTCGGCTCGTGCGAACACCCCGCAACCGCCACCGCCATCCCCAGCGCGAACAGGACAAGCGCCTGCGCTGCGCCGGTCCCCAGCAGGCGTCCACTCCGGCCGGGCAATGGCCGCGAACCGGCAGCGAATTTCCTAATCGAAAAAACAGCCCGAAAACAGACGATATAGAGGCGATTAGACAATCACATCTCCTTGTATTTTCATGGAGTTACGCGAAACCGACTGCGTTCCGTCCTGGCGATTAGCTAAAAGTTATACACTCCCCGTTTTCCACGTCTTACAGCTAATATGGCTGTGCTTCTGAGCCGCGGAAAAAGTGAGTTCTGAGTCCTGCGAAAAACCCACTTGGGTTGCGGCTGTTTTCGTTTGCTCTGGATCCCTCACCCCGATGCAGCCGGGGATTCGGGAAGACGGAAAAATCGAGCGCCTCCGTCCGGCGAAGCAATGCCGCCTACTCGGTCATCCCGCCTGCCCGGAGCACAGTCGAAGAGCAGCGCGGTGAAGTGGCCGGGTAAGCGATCCAGAGTAGACGTAACGAGGCGCGAATATGCGTATTTCTGGGAGCCCAAAAGCATGCCGGCCTGCGAAATTCTCCGCTCTTCGTTCAAATATTTCATCCCATTCAGGCTAACGTAAACTCCCCGCAATTGGAAGGGCTCTGCCTGTAGACATTGGCCGCCGCGCAGATCGATGCTCACGAAACGCTCCGTCGCAAAGTCCAACTGAATCGAGCGCAAGTCGTCTCCAAAATGCATATGTAGGGGCCGGCTTCAGCCGCGCCCGGTTTCTGAACCGAGCGCAGTGTGCAGTAGCACAGCCACTCTTGGCTGTGTGCTTTTATGTCTTTGTTGACTGGAAACCCGCACAGGCAGGAGTGCCTATGCTACGAAGAGTGTAGGGGCCGGCTTTCGCGCTGTTTGCGTCCCGACGCTGTTGGTCGGGAAGCCGCGCCCGATTTTCGAAGGGTTTGGTGGAGGAATCCAATGCGAGCAATCATCCTGGCAATTCTGTTGGCTGGAACAAATCTGGCAGCGCAGGCGCAAGCCCAAGCACCGCCGCAACCGCAAACCGAACCACTAAAACCAAAATACGATTTCTCCCTGCCGCAAGAAACCAAAATCAAACTAGCCGAAAGCGCCGCCCCGCCCGAAATTTCCGGAAAAGCCACCGTCTACATCCTCGAAAAAACCGGCTACGTAAAAGTGCGCGACGGCTCCAACGGCTTCACCTGTTTCGTCGACCGCCAAGCCCCGGTAAACCTCGAACCCACCTGCTTCGACGCCGAAGGCAGCGCCACCACTTTCCTAACCCGCCTCTTCGTCGAAGACCAGCGCGCCCAAGGCAAATCCGAAGACGAAATCACCGCCGCCCTAACCGCAGGCTACCAATCCGGAAAATTCCGCGCCCCCCAAAAACCCGGCATCGTCTACATGATGTCCGACCAAGGCTTCCTGCTAATCCCCAGCGTAAACAAAATAGTCGCCATCCCCCCGCACCTAATGTTCTACGCCCCCTACGCCACCGAAAAAGACATCGGCACGCCCCCAGCAACGCCAACATGCCCCGCATAATCCGCCCAGGCCAGCCCGATGCTTACATCATTGTGATTCCCGGCTCGCACGCCGGGCACTAGGCGAGTTCCGGCTTCGCACGCGGACATTCACCCTGTCCCTTTTTTGCGATATAGTTCCCGCCGAGCACAAACTATGGATGGGAATGGAAACAACCATACCTGCTTACCGTTTCTGAAGTGGGCGGGAGGAAAGCGCTGGCTCGTTCAGCAATGTTTGCAGGCTTTCTACCCCCTGCTGCGTACAACATGTACGTCGAGCCATTCCTTGGCAGCGGAGCAATGTTCTTCGCTTTGCGCCCGAAGAGGGCAATTCTCTCCGACCTCAATAAGGATTTGATTGATACGTACCGGACGATCGGTAAGGATTGGGAAGGTGTGACAGCCGCTCTTGAGAAACACCAGACGCTCCAACTCACTCTCGGCGCCACTACTATCACGTTAGATCTTCAAAGCCACGAACAGCGACCCAAAAGGCCGCACGGTTAATATATTTAAATAGAACTTGTTGGAATGGCTTATATAGAGTAAATAAACAAGGTCACTTCAACGTGCCGATCGGAACCAAGACGAGCGTTTGTCTATCGACGGACAATTTCGCACAAACTCGCATGCTTTTGAGCACGGTGCGCCTCATCGCGTCAGATTTCGAGAGCGTGGTCGACATGGCGGGATCTGGCGACATAGCGTTCGTTGATCCCCCGTACAAAACTCTGTCCAATGGAAGCGGTTTTGCAAAATACAACGACAAACTTTTTTCGTGGTCTGACCAGATTCGCTTGCGAGATTGCCTCCGAAGGGCCCGAGAACGCGGCGCGGTCATTATCGCGACAAACGCAGATCACTCTAGTGTTTGAAGCTTTACTCGGAAGGCTTTCGCACAAGATCCCTGCAACGCCCGAGCGTGATCGCTTCTCGATCCCGCTGCCGACAAGCCACCAGGGAGCTACTAATCACAGCTAACGAGGTACAACAGACGTGAGACGGCTATTGGATCACACATTCAGGGTCCTCACCCGGGCGCCGCTCTTTGGCCCTGCGCTTGACTGTGGCATTGGCGAGCATTGGCAGACCGCCATCGAACTCTTCCCCGGTCTGTTTTGGTCGATGTTACCGATTTGGGTCGGAACTTATGTTGCGTTCTCGAAGGGTGCCACATACAACTGGGAGCACTTCGCACGGCGTTCAGCGGAAACATAACTGGCGGAGAATTGTTCAATTACGCCGCAGCCTTTCTTGCGCCGATCCTTTAATTTACCGCAGTGCCGGGAGCGGGCCCTTTCCCGACGCCACTTGCGCATGGCCTGCTCACGGCGATCATTACCGTTTTCGCCGCGGTGTCACTCGATCTACAAAAATCGGCTCAACCCCCAAATCCGGCGATCCTGCACAGGCTCGCACTCCTGTTCTTCTGGGCAGCTGTCATCGTAATCTACTTAGGTACCCTCTACCATAACCACCGACTGCCAATCGTCTCTCAGGAAAATACGGGGCCAGCAAGATACATTTGTGCTGCTTTTCAAGGAGCTACTAATGAACCCAAGAGAAGACCCAAGGTTTATTAAGATTCCTGTCTTGAAGGCGACGCAGCCTATTGGGGACTTTTTTATCGGACGGTTGGACAGTAAAACCCTCTGCGAAATCACCGAATTCGATATCCGAGAATTAATCAGAGAGAACGAAATTGAGAGCGATCAAGGGATACAACGTCGGCTGGATCCCAAGCGCGTCGAAGAAATTGCTGAGTACGTCCAAACGTAACGCCTGTTTTCCAACGGCCTGCAAATTCTCGCCGTTCCGGCCGGGTGCGCCTTGTACGCACGAAGATTCCGGCCAATTGACACTTTCAAATGTGACAAACCCCGAGGAAGGTCAAGACGCGTCCTTATTAAGGACATAGCTCAGGTTGGATGAATACCGAATCGAGGGACTGCGCGGCTTTTCAGAACGGACTTTTGACGTGAACGTTTGTATCTTCGTGGGGCTCGACATCGCCGAACAAGCTTACATATTTGCCACCGTGAATCTGCGCAGACAAAGAGTGAACAGGAGCCTTGTATACGACTTATTCGACCTTGCAAAGCTTCGAAGCCCACAGAAAATCTCGCCACAATATCGCTGCGGTCGCATGGGACCGGACAAGAGTCCTCTATGACCAGCGAATCAAACGGCTTGGCGTCGCAACAGAAGGGAGATACGGGGAAACACTAACGCAAGCGAACTTCGTCGAATCATTCATGAATACATGTCGAGAATCCGATGCAAGATCGAGAAACTGCAAGAGAGCGGGGGACCCCGTCCAAGGTAGGCGCCGAAGAGTCCAAATCCTAATTTTCCGAAATATGATGATCGAAGGGGGCGGATCTAAATATTGCTGATGTCATTTGGAACTGATTTTGACGCCGTCCGCCAACGCTGGCCCGAACACTGGAATAATCTAGGACAGGGACAAATGCTAAATAAGTCTAACGGTTTCAGAGGGACTCATGAGGTTTCTAAAAGACGCATACCTGTTTGTGGCGGAAAAGCCCGGGAAAGTTCCGAAGGCGCAGATTTCTTCGAGCGAATATTCAGAAATTAAAGCACCTGATGGAGGTTTTGACGTCCGAATATTCAAGCCGGGGACAAGCGGGAGAGACCGCACTATACCGATTCCTTAAAGAAAAAAGTGAAATCCCGGGAGCCTGACTATCCGGGCAGGCCACGCACCCTGCAGTTTTCAGGATGCGCATTTTCTCCGGCGTGTAATTCTTCCGGGCCGTGCTGCTGGCGCTGCGGTCATTTGGATAGAAGCTGAGAGCTGTCAAGAAACGAAAAGATCAAAATCCGCAGCCTTTCAGTGGCGGTAGGGATGCGGCGCCCTGTAAGCCACATCCGCCAGAGCGAGGAAATGCCCGAGCCGCGCGCCAATAGCCTTGACCATTACATTCGCTTAGGCGAATATAGTTGCGATTCCAGTTCTCGAGCCGAAAGCGAGCGGATCTTAAGGATTGCTGAGAAAGGTCGGCAGAACATGGCAAATACGCAGAGTACGCCCCAACTTTCCTTCCTGGACCGGTTTCTGACGGTGTGGATCTTCGTGGCGATGGTGGGGGGCGTCGCAGCCGGCTACCTGGTGCCCGGAATCGTTCCCTTTCTGAACCGCTTTAGCGTGGGAACAACCTCCATCCCGATCGCCATCGGGCTCATCCTGATGATGTATCCGCCGTTCGCCAAGGTGAAGTATGAGGAAATGGGAAGAGTATTCAGCCATCGCAAAGTCCTGGCGCTTTCGTTGATTCAGAACTGGGTGGTGGGGCCGCTGCTCATGTTTGCTCTGGCGATCGTTTTTCTGCGCGACAAGCCGCAGTACATGACGGGGCTGATTGTGATCGGGCTGGCGCGCTGCATTGCCATGGTGATCGTCTGGAACGACCTGGCTCGGGGAGATCGCGAATATGCCGCCGGCTTGGTGGCGTTCAACTCGATCTTCCAGGTTCTGTTTTTCTCCGCTTATGCGTACTTCTTCCTTGCCGTGTTGCCGCAATGGTTAGGGATGTCAGCGGTTCAGGTGAATATCTCCATCCGCGACATCGCACAGAGTGTTTTCATTTACCTTGGCATTCCGTTCCTAGCGGGTTTCCTCACACGGTTCGTGCTTACCCGCGTGAAAGACAAGGTGTGGTATCACACGCGCTTCATTCCGAAGATCAGCCCGATCACCCTGATCGCGCTGCTCTTCACTATCGTGGTGATGTTCTCGCTGAAGGGGGAAATGATCGTTCGCTTGCCGCTGGACGTGGTTCGAATCGCCATTCCGCTGACCATTTACTTCGTCCTGATGTTTTTTGTTTCATTTTGGATGAGCGCGCGAGTAGGCGCAACCTACGCCGAATCCGCGACTCTCTCCTTTACGGCGGCGTCAAACAATTTCGAACTCGCCATCGCGGTGGCCATCGCGACTTTCGGAATCAACAGCGGGGCGGCCTTCGCTGCTGTGATCGGACCGCTCGTAGAGGTACCCGTCATGATCTCGCTGGTCAACGTCGCGCTGTGGATCAATCGACGATACTTCGGCAACCAATTCCAGCCGGTGACAGCATGTCCTAAACAGGAAGTTTGATAGGGACAACTTTCGGGCCACTGGATTCTCCTAATGCCCATCCGCCCATGTTGGAGGTTTCAGCATGAAATGCTTGGATTGTTCGGCGAAGGGCAGAGACACTGAGGCAATTGGTATTTGCCACCATTGCTCCGCGGGAATCTGTGTGGCTCATCGCTCGCTCGTCTCGGACCCGGTGGGTGGCGCATCCTGCGGTTTTCAGGGTGTGGGTTTTCTCCGATGTGTAATTCTTGCGAGCGGTGCTACTGGCGCGACGACCATTTGGATGGAAGCCGAGAGCTGTCAAGAAACGAAAAGATTCAAAATCCGCACCCTTTCAAAATCGGAGAGGATGCGGCGCACGGCTTGATAAACCGAAGAGAGATTCTTCGCCCGCGTTTGGCGGACTCAGAATGACAATGATTGCGGCTAAGCGAAGAACCCCACCCTTTCGCGACTTCGCGAAAGAGTGGGGCGCCCTCGTGAATTTCCAAAGCGGGCGCAGCCCTTCGAGGCTCAGGATGAACAAGCAGCGCCCCTACAACACAGAATGCGCGGCTCCCCGATCCCGCACGCGGGACCATCGAGATGCAGGAACCGAACGGCTACTTGGATTTGAACATTATTGTGGCGAACAGGTCGGAGTGGCCTTTGGGTACCGTCAGGGCGTCGAAGGCGTCGCCTACTAGCGGGTTCTTTTCGCGGGCGGCGCGCTGCGCGGCTCGGAAGCGGTCGAGCGCGGCGCCATCGGGAAGAACGTAGGCGATACTGACGATGTGCGGGCCGGCAAAGTGCACCACGGGTTCGTCGAGAGAGTAGCCGAGAATGTTGCCCGCGGCGATCTGCTCCTCAAAAACCGGCTGGATGGCGGTCTTGAACAGCCGGACGAAATCCTCCGTGCTGCCTTCCTTGAGTTCGTAATTGGCGACCCACAGAATGCCCTTTCCGGAAGCGCCCGGCTTGCCTCCATAGACCAGGGATACCAGCAGAAGATCGAAGTGCTTGGCATTGTTGTAGGGAGAATCCTTTCCGGCGGAGGCGGGCAGGATGGCTTCGCGGGTTTTCAGGATTCCCGCGTAGCTGTTTGCTTGCCAGTAGCTGGAGTGGGTGACGCCGGAATCGTCGTGGACCAGCATTTCGAGCGAGCCGTAGCCGGTGATGGTGCCGTCGGCGAGCAAGGCATCGAGAGCGCCGGACGAGGCCATGCGCGTTTTAGCAACGGCGTCCCATTCGGCGCGCGGGACTCCCCAGTGCGCGACGTAGGTGTAACGCGGAGCCTGGGTGGACATGGATTGCGCGCTGACGTTGCTGCAGGTTGGTGCGAAGAGGGGCGCCAGCAGCGCGAACGCGCAGACAGACACCAAGCCCCAGAAAATTCTCTTGAACATGTATGTTTCTCCTTCGTATTTGGATTCGGATTGGTTAAGGCTCAAAGTGAATACACTGGAAAGCCGGGCAAGTCAAGAGATGGCCGGAACTGGAATCGCGCGGCTTATTTTGCGGGTTCCACCATTTCACCCCTGCGACGGAGCGATTCGCCACTAAAAAGTTGCAGCCTTGGGCTTGGGGCAATATGAAACGATTGGTGGTTTGTGGCAATGGTGGAAGCCGAAAAAAGGGCGCGGCCTTTCGAAGCAAGAATAACGGGCGAGGCCCTTCGGAGCTCCCTTCGTTTCTCAGGGCGAGCAGGATGAACTAAAGCCGGCCCCTACATCGGGCGCAAACAACGGCAAAAGCAACGTCAACACCAAAGGCAGGGCGCGGCCCTTCGAAGCTCAGGATGACTAGCCGGCTACAGACAGCAACAGCAACGTCAAAGGCAAAAACTGGGCGCGGCCCTTCGAAGCTCCCTTCGTTTCTCAGGGCGAGCAGGATGAACTAAAGCCGCCCCCTACATACGTGATTAACTGGAGGTATTGCGATGGAGCGATCGACGGATCGGGAGTTTTGCGGCGGGCGCGGGTGGATGTTGCGGGGGAGCTGCGTCATCGGAATTTGCTGCGAACGGGCGGTGATGGCGCAGACTGCGGGGACAGTTGCGGCGCCTTTGCCGGGACAGACGGCGGAGCGGGTGTTCAAGAATATTCAGGTGCTGAAGGGAATGCCGGCGGAGGAATTGCAGGGGGCAATGTCGTTCATTGCCAGTTCGCTGGGTGTGGATTGCGACTTTTGCCACAACCAGAATTTCGAGGGAGACCAGGCGAAGGCGAAAGTGCGCGCGCGGGAAATGATTCTCATGGTGCGCGCGATCAATCAGCAAACATTTCATGGAGAAAATGTGGTGAATTGCTTTACGTGCCACCAGGGAAGCATGGCTCCCGTGTCTATGGCGTCTGTATTGGTTGTGCATTCGCCGCGGCCGGCGGCGGCGGGCGCTGCGGGCGGTGCGCCCGCTGAGGCGCTGCCCACGGTGCAGCAGGTGCTGGATCATTACGTCCGTGCGCTGGGCGGGCAAGCGGCGATCGATGCGGTGAAGACTCGAGTGATCAAGGAGGCGCCGCTGGGCCAGCCGAGTTCTGAAAAATCGATTGACGAAGTGTATTTGAAAGGGCCTGGGAAAGTGATGGTGTACCACCAATCGGAGGGCTACACGCTTTGGACGGGATTTAACGGGCAGCGCGCCTGGTCCGTGGATTCCGAGAAATCGTATTGGGGACTGCTGAATACTTCGCAATTGCATTCGACGATGCGGGATTCGGAAATTTATCAAGGCAGCCGGCTGCGGAACGAATATAAGAATGTTTCGGTGACGGGAAAAGAGATGGTCAACGAGCGGCCGACGTTTGTGATCGCGGGAATCTCGCCGGAAGGGGCGCGCGAGAAATTTTATTTTGATGCGCGGATGGGTTTGCTGGTGCGGCGCCACATCGAAGAGAAAACTTTGTTCGGGTGGTTTCCGATGGACGAAAACTACGAAGCCTATCGCGAAGTGGACGGAGTGAAAATTCCGTTCGTGGTAAGGATGGCCAGCGCGGGGGGAGCGTGGGGAGTGAGACGCGGGTACATGATTCTGGACGTGAAGCAGAACGTTTCCATTGAAGATGAAAAGTTTGAGCCTCCAGCAAGCCTGCGGTAAATATTCGGCGGGACAATCGAGGGGACGAGAGGGGGCAACCAGAGCCCTGCGGGAGAGAGTTACCACCCTCAAGGGCGGCGCTGCAGGGCTCTGGGCGGCGGGCGCTGATGGCCGAAGGGTCAGTGGCCGCCGTGGTCGTCGTGGTCATTAGAGTCTATGTGGCAACTCGGTTTTGGCTGTTGCCACGCTGGCTGCATTTTGCCAAGTGGTTGAGTGCAAGGATGCCACCCTAAAGGGTGGCGCTACACGATCACCACAACTTGGCGTTGCCACACAGACGCTTTAGTCCTTATCACCCTGGTGGGGCTTTTTATCGGCGGGGTTGCAGTTGGTGTTGAAATGCTGGCGAATGATTTTCAGATCTTTGAAGTCGGTAAAGCCGTCGAGGTTCAGATCGTACCAACTGGACGTGAGATTCTGAGTTGACGTTTCGCCGTGGCTGATGATGGAGAAGAACGTCCACAGGTCGATGTCGCGGAAATTGACGAGTTTATCGAGGTTGCCGTCGCCGGGGCAGGCCGGCTCGGAATTGAGCGTCTCCTGCATGTCGGCGAAGAGCTTGTTATAGGTTTGCAATTGCGAGCCGGTGAGGCCGTTGGGACAGCCGGGAGAAGTGCACAGGTTGTCGCCGTCTTTATCGAGTTGCGGGAGCGGAGCGGCTTCATCGATTTTATAGAACTCGTTGCTGGTGGTTTCCGTGGGCTGGGAGGGATTGGCGCAGCCATCGAGCTTCTTAATTTGGACCACCTTGTAATCATCGTTGCGCATGGCGTTTTGGGCGTCGGGATAGAAGGTAAGCGGCTGAGTGCCGTAGTGGACCGCGTATTGCGGCGAAGCCTGGACTTCGCAACACGTGTTGGTTTCCTGGATTGTACTGCCGGTGCCCCACCAGTCGCCGCCTTCGAAGGTGCAGATGGTCTGGCCGGCAAAGATCTGCGAGCAGATGGGAGCGCCACCAACCACGAGGACGCAGGGCTGGTTCAGGACGCCATTGGCGGTGAGATTGTAGGCGGTCTGGGTAAAGTTTTCGGTGCGAATACTTTGTTGAACAGGATTGGTGAGGTACGGCAGCATGGGCTGTGAATCGAGAATGTGCGAAGCCGGAACCACCTTGTGGACATCCACTCCGCCCAAATCCCCAAACAATTGAAAAAGATCGGTGATGTTGATCTGGCTTTCGACGTCGCGGTTGGGTGATTTTACGACGGGGCCAGCGACGATCAGAGGAACCCAAACTCCGGTTTGATAGACGTAGGCCTTGGAGCGCGAAGGATCGAAGGGAGCCTTTACGCCGGGGGCGTAAGTGCCGTTATCGCCCACGATGATGACCATGGTGTTGGTTTTTTCGGGATGATAATTGAGACTGCCGTCCGTATTGAGGGTTGCCAGGCCGGTTTCCACCATCACGCGGCCGATTTCCTTGTCCATGCCTTCCAGCATCTGGTTGCTCAAAATCCGCTGTTCCGGAAGAGCGCCCACATGATTGCCGGTGCAATCAAAATTGTTCGGATCGACGGAAAGCGGGGGGAGCAGCGAATCCGGCGGCGGTTGATAGGGAGCGTGAATGGCGGAAAAACTGAGTGTAGCCATCCAGAATTGAGTGGGGCGCTGCTGATTGATCCAATTGATGGCGGCGTCGGCCTCGATGCGGCTGCGATAGGTGCGCGAGCGGATATCCGTGGAAGGAACTGCTTCGACGATATTGGGGCGCTTCTCAATGAACAGCGGCGAGACGTAATAAGCATTGAGCGACGCGAAATTCACGTTGGAGGGCGGCGTGGCTTGGCACGTTTGCGAAGGAACGAAGATGCCGCCCTGTTCCAGGCAGGTGCGTCCCGGAGTGTTCTGATCGGGAGTGGCGGTGAGATTGGTGCAGGAATTATTGGCGGCGTAGCATGCGCCGCTGTCTGCTCCCGGAGTAATAGTGGCGCTGCTATTGGGAACGAAGCCGCAGAGGTAGGGGCCATCAGAACCCGTGGCGCCGAGGCCGGCAGTGGTATCAATGGGATGCGGCGCGCCTTCGATATATCCTTCGAAATAATCCCAGCCCAAGGCAAGAGGAGTGCCGTTATTGAACGGATTATTGTTGGGACCGGCGAGATGGAATTTTCCGAAGAGAGCGCTCTTATAGCCGGCTTCGCGCAGGACTTCTGGAGTGGTGACCTCGAAGGGCGACACTTGCGAATTCGCCAAATCGTTGGGAGTGATCGCATTCAGCACGTGAGTGCGCAGCGGAAAGCGGCCTTCGAAGAAAATCGCGCGGCTGGGCGAGCATTCCGGCATGGCCCAGGTATTGCGAAACCGGACGCCGGCCTTGGCGATGGCGTTGATGTTGGGAGCGAGCGGAGGAGTGGCGCCGCCGTATCCGAATGCGGTCATCTGATCGATGCCGACGTCGTCCATGATGATGAAAAGAATATTCGGGCGGCGCTTGGAGGAACGCTGCTCTTCCGAGGAGTCTCCGCCACCGCGGGAACGGTCGTCGTTGTCTTTGCCCTGTTTGTGATCCTGGGCGTGAGCAAGAGTGGAGAGCAACAGGATCAGCAGGCTGACCTTAAACAGGCTTTTCATGAGTCACTCCCGATTCAAAAATGAACACAGGACCAAAGCCGAGCAAAGCTCTGAGGGACGAATGCGACCTTAAAGGCGCGCGAAAGCTTAAGGGAATATAAACAGGTTTTTGAAAGAATCAAGAGGAAACAAAGTACGGGAACTACTAGACCTGCTCTTTGCCTGCGATCCGTGCGCATCGCACCGCTCGGTGATACCATGCGCGAATTCATTGGGAACTGAGGCTGGAAGTTGAGTGCGGCGCGGCGATTGCGCCAGTTGTGGGCCACGAATTTCCAATGAAAAAATCCAGAAAGAGGAGCGCGGCATGAAAAAATATTTTGCGGAGTTCGTGGGTACATTCACGCTGGTGCTTTTCGGTTGCGGGACCGCGGTGGTTTCGGGAAAAGCAGTGGGGCACCTGGGAATTGCATTTGCGTTCGGTTTCGCGCTGCTGGGAATGGCGTACGGGATCGGGCCGGTTTCCGGATGCCACATCAATCCCGCCGTCAGCCTTGGCGTTTTTGCCGCGGGGCGAATGAGCGCGAAAGACCTGGCGGGTTACGTAGTGGGGCAAATTCTGGGCGCGATCGCTGCTGCCGGCGTGCTGGTGGTGATTGTGACCGGAGCCGTGGCGGGCTACAGCGTGGCGGCGAACGGCCTGGGGCAGAATGGATGGGGACCGGGATACCTGGGGGAATACGGAATGAGTGCGGCGATTGTATTTGAGTTCGTGGCAACGCTACTTTTTGTGATTGTGATTCTGGGGTCGACGCAGGGCGGAGCGGCGACGGCGATGGCGGGACTGGGCATCGGAATCACACTGGTGGCCATTCACATTTTCGGAATCAATATTACCGGAGTGTCGGTGAATCCCGCGCGCAGCATAGGGCCGGCGCTTTTTGCGGGCGGAAAAGCGCTGCAGCAGCTTTGGATGTTTCTGGTGGTGCCGAGCATCGCGGGAATTTTGGCGGGGGGATTGTTCCGGTCGAAGACTCTTACGATGTGAGGGCTGAGCGGCGACTTTTGACGTTTATTGTTGGATGTAGCGAATGCAGTTGCCGTCGGCGTCTTTAATGTACATTTCCCGGGAGCCCCAGGTCTGGTCGACTGGGGCAAGATGAATGGGGATGGATTTGGCGAGGAATTCGCTGTGGAGTGCGTCGACGTTGTCAACGAACAGATTGACGACACCGCCGGCAAGGCCATCTCCTGAAAATGAAGACAGATTCATCCAGATTCCGTCGCGCGAGATGCCCATGTAGCAGGGGTCGGATTGTGCGCCGTCGGCGCGATGGGCGAATTCGAGACGGAAGCCGAGGCGGTTGCAATAAAAGTCTTGGGCGGCTTGGGCGTTAGATACGTGAAGGAGAGGGATCGCAGCTTTGATCATTTGTCACCTGGGTGGTTCTATAGGCATTCTAGTGGAATTGGTGGAATTTACATAAAAAGGCTTTTACCGCAGAGTTCGCAGAGGAGGACGTAGAAGGAGTGCAAACCTGCGCGACGAGTTGCAAATCGGCCGCGGCGCTGTGAAAATGATTTTATGTTCAAGACCGGACAGGCTGTGCGGGTGAACCTGGCAGGAATGATGGTGGAGGGAGTGTTGTTTCACGCCGCCGTTACGGATGCCGTGGGTAATATCCTGCGGCAGACTTCGGAAGAACCACCGAGATATTTGGTGAAGTTGCTGTTTTCGTTTAAGGGGATTACGGAAGTGGAAGCGCCAGCGGATCGCATCCGGGCAATGTGATCATTGAGAGTTTGGCGTGAGGTGCGATATTAATCCAGCCACTACGATTTGCTTTCGTCTGCGAGTAGGCCTCAGGGGCCGAAACTCTATTTTCACCGAACGCCGCGAAGCCGGAGCTGAGAGAGCCTTTGGGGCAACTCGGTTTTGCTGTCGTGATGCGAGCACGCAGCCGGCCATGTGGTTGAGAACAAAGATGCCACCCTTAAGGGTGGCGCTACACAGTCTCGCCGACTTGGCGATGCCACACAGAGTCTCAAAGCTCCGGCCCCCTAAAAAATCCCAGACCAATTTGAAGATCGGACAGCATCAGCCACTGTCATCTATTCGCATTTTGCGTCGTTCTGCTAGAATCTGGATGTCCCCGTTCGGAGGGCTGAATGATTCACCGTTTTGTCTATCACAACGATTTGTTGCTGCCGGTGGAGCAGGTGCGGCTGTCTCCCGGGCAAGCGGGGCTTTTGAACGGGTGGGGACTATTCACTACGCTGCGGATTTCCGAAGGAGAACCATTCGCCTATGAGCGGCACTGGAGGCGGCTGGAAAAAGACGCAGCGCGCACGCACTGTCCATTTCCTTTTGATCCGGAAAAAGTGCGCGGGCAGCTTGGAGAATTGATTCGCAAGAACGATGTGAAGGAAGGCTGTGCGCGGATCTATGCGGTTTACAACCAGGTGGGATTCTGGCGGAGCGACGAAGCCATGCCGCAAGTGGACCTGATTCTTTATACCGCGCCGCTTCCGGCGTATCGCGAGCCGGTGAGGCTGGCTTTGCGGGAACATGGACGGCACGCCGCTTCTCCGCTGGCGGGAGTGAAGGTGACTTCGTGGCTGAACAACGTTTGGAATTTATACGAAGCGCAGCAAGGCGGCTATGACGAAGTGGTGCTGCTGAACGAGCGCGGCGAAGTGGCGGAATGCACGGCGGCGAATATTTTTTGCGCGCGCGATGGACACGTGGAAACGCCTCCGCTTTCCTCGGGATGCCTGGAAGGGATTACGCGCGGGACTCTGCTGGAGATCGGCAACGCAGCAGGCACGCCGCTGGTGGAACGGGTGCTGCGGCAGGAAGATCTTTATTCGGCCGAGGAAGTTTTTATTTCGTCGACCAACCGGACAGTGCTGGCCGTGGGTGAAATCAACGGGCGCAAAATCGCGGCGGCGCCGGGGCCGGTGACTCTTAAATTGGAAAAGGTTTTCGCGGCGTACATGGCCGAGTATGTGGCACGGAGGCGCGCGGCGGCGCGATTGTAGGACGGGCGGTGTGTTTGGCCCGGCGGAATTCGCGGCCAGAGTAGAAGTTTTTTACTTCCTGTCTCACTTCAAAAGGCCGGAAAGCGCGGTGACTACGCCCGCTGCTCCCAAGGCCATGCCGAAAAGCCAAAAGGAGCGATTGCGGGTGAGCACGGTGATCGAAACAATCACCAGCGCGGCCTCCAGCAGCAATTCTCCCAGATCGAAACGATTGGCCCGCGATTCATATTGTTCCACCTGCTGCTCCATGTTGCGTGCTTCATTTTGAATTTCCCCTCCCTCCGATTTCAAGCGATCCACTTCCTTGAGGTATTTCTGTTTGGCCTGCTCGGAGAGGGCAGCGTCCTTGGTGTTGAAAATAGCGACCTGATCCAGAAACATTTCATAATTGCGGCGCCTGATTTCCTTGGCCTGATAAAATGCCCATTCGTCGGTGGCGCGGGTTTGGAACAGGAACTCCTTGGTATGCGCGCGATGGCCCATCACTCCCACTCCAGCCACCAGCATCGCCAGTATGGCCATGGTGACCGTGACAGGCGCGAGAGAGGGATCGGTTCTTCCGTGTTCCGCCCGTTCGTGCAATTCGTTAATTTCTTCTGGCATGATCAGGACCTCGTTTCTTTAGGGAATGATCTTGCACTTTGGACACGATGCCGATATCCGTGCGGCGTGCGGTGTACCAGTTTGCGCGGAAACTCCCAGGGGCGTAAATTTCTTGGCCTGTTGGCGGGGAAACGGGCTGCGGATCCACGGAACCGTGGCATCGGTTAGCGCCGGCATGTTCTAATTCGGCTATAATCGGGTTTTAGAAATCAGGGAGGAGATGCCGATGAATTCACCATCCCCGAAAGACGCGCCGGCCACAGAAAACGATCTGGCCGAAAAACACTGCACTCCTTGCAAGGGGGGAGTGGAACCCATGAAAGGCCGCGAACTGGCCGGCCTGATCAAGTATGCAACCGGGTGGAGCGCGGTGAATGAACACCACTTGACCAAGACATTTACGTTCCCGGACTTTAAAAGGGCGCTGGCATTTACCAACAAAGTGGGAGCGCTGGCGGAAGAGGAAGGGCATCATCCGGATATTTTTCTGACTTGGGGGAAAGTGGAAGTGAGCACTTACACGCATAAGATTGACGGGATTTCGCAGAACGATTTTATTCTGGCGGCAAGGATTAATAAATTGTAATTGGATGGGGATTCGCGGCTGTGAGGGCCTCGTTTCCCGAAAAAGAAAGATGCCACCCTGAAGGGTGGCGCTACACAACCATCGCCGATCGCTTCGATATATGCCCACTGACAAATTCAATGCGTTGATTGCCGAGGGAAGCAGCTCGCAATACTCGGTTGCGCTGAAACAAATTGCCAGCGGAGATCTGCCTGGCGGCGACGTGCTGGTGGAAATCTTCTATTCGTCGCTGAACTATAAGGATGCACTGGCGGTGACGGCGCGGGGGAAAGTGATCCGCAAATTTCCTTTGGTTTGCGGGATTGACCTGGCTGGCCGGGTTCTGGAATCTTCGTCGCCGGATTTTCACGCGGGCGACGAAGTGCTTGCGGTGGGACAGGGGCTTGGCGAATCGCGCTGGGGCGGATACAGCCAGCGGGCGCGCGTGGCTGCCGATGCGCTGATTCGGATTCCTGCCGGACTCGATGCGAAACACGCGATGGCGATCGGGACTGCGGGATTTACGGCGATGCTGAGCCTGATCGCGCTGGAAAATTATGGGATGAAGCCGGGAGAAAAGGAAATTTTGGTTACCGGCGCGACGGGCGGAGTCGGCTCCGTGGCGATTCTGCTGCTGGCGGGAAAGGGATACAAGGTGGCCGCTTCCACCGGGCGGGAGGAATTTCATTCTTACCTGCGCGGGTTAGGGGCCGCGGCGATTGTGAGCCGGGCGGAATTGGAGCAGAAAACTGGGCCGCTGGCGTCCGAACGATGGGGCGGGGCGATTGATTCCGTCGGAGGACAAACGCTTTCGTCGGTGATTGCTGCCACGGCGGCTTACGGCGCGATCGCGGCATGCGGAATGGCGGGGGGAGCGGAATTCACGGCGAATGTGTTCCCGTTTATTTTGCGAAATGTCGGGCTGCTGGGAATTAATTCGGTGAATACTCCGAAGGCGTTGCGGAAAGTAGCCTGGGAGAGGCTGGCGCGTGAATTGCCGCTTGCCAAACTTGATTCTATTTCGTCGGTCGAGCCACTTTCCGAGATTGTGAAGCTTTCCCAGCGACTTTTGGCCGGGGGGCTTCATGGCCGCGTCGTTATTGATGTAAATTACTGATTCAATTACACTTGGTCTGTAGTCGAGCCTGCTGCGCTGGATCCCTCACCCAGAAAACGGGTTCGGGATGACTTCTAAGACGCACCCCGATCTGTTGCAGGATTTCTTTTCCCCAAGATACCCCTTTAATTGATTGCCTGAGGCAACTATTTTATTGACTGGGGCATTCATTTGGGAGATATTCCTGAGAGAGTAGGAATCCACGTTTGCAGCGAATCAGAATGTTCTTGAGATGAAAATGTCTACCGCAAGTGCTGCGACCAACGCATCGGATGTGCGGATTGCCACGATTCGACGCTTCAACCGTTTTTATACCAAGAAAATCGGAGTCTTGGGAGAAGGACTGCTGGACAGCCCTTTCTCGCTCACCGAGCTGCGCATTCTCTACGAGCTGGCGCATCGTGACAATTGCACCGCGACCGGATTGGTCCGGGAACTCGGCCTCGACGCGGGGTACCTGAGCCGGCTGTTGAGCAGCTTCGAAAAACGGGGTTTCTTGAAAAAGCTGCAATCGGAAAGCGATGGGCGGCAAACGCTTTTGTCTCTCACGGAGCAGGGGCGCGAAGTTTTCGCTCCGCTGGACGCGCGTGCGAACGAAGTGGTTGGGGCGATGCTGAGCGAAATTTCCGCCGCTGAACAGACGAAGCTGATCCGTGCAATGCAAACGATTGAAGAAATCCTGGGCGCGCCCGCGGTTGCTGAAAAAATCCCGTACATTCTCAGGCCGCACCAGCCGGGAGACATTGGCTGGGTGGTGCATCGCCACGGCGCGCTTTACGCGCAGGAATATGGATGGGACGAACAGTTTGAGGCGCTGGTGGCGGAAATCGTGGCGAAGTTTGTGCAGAATTTTGATCCGAAGAAAGAACGCTGCTGGATCGCGGAGCGGGACGGCGAAATTATCGGATCGGTTTTTTTGGTGAAGCAATCGGATGAAATTGCGAAGCTACGCATGCTTTATGTGGAACCGACCGCGCGCGGATTGGGCATCGGCCGGCGACTGGTGGAGGAATGCATCCGGCTGGCGCGGCTAATCGGCTACCGCAAAATGACGCTGTGGACACAAAGCAACCTGGTGGCAGCGCGGGCGATATACGAGAAATGCGGTTTCCGGCTGGTGCATGAGGAAGCGAATCACAGCTTCGGCCACGACCTGGTGGCGGAAACGTGGGAGATGAATCTTTAGAGAATTCACCGGCGGCAAGAGTTGCAGCCCAACGCAGACGGAGCGCGGAAAGTGATCGGCCGGCACTAAGAAGCGTTGCAAGTTCGGCGCGCACAAAAAGATTTGCAGCGGCCTTTCCGCGGGAAAGGGCCGTATCTACATTGTTGACACGTACCGCAGATTCAAGCATCCTGTTCATAGCGCCCGCTATAGGGAGGCCGGACATGAGAGCAAGGCTGAAAAAATGGGGTAACAGCGCGGCAGTGCGGATTCCAGTTTCGGTACTCGAGGCCACGCAGCTCGCTCTGGAAGAGGTGGTCGAGGTACGAGAAGATGCAGGAAGAATCGTTATCGAACCGGTGCGGCAAAAAACGTATGAACTGCGCAAGCTGCTGAAAGGAATCACATCGAAAAATCAGCATCAGGCAGTTGATTTCGGGCCGGCGATGGGAAAAGAGGCTTGGTGATGGCGCGTTACGTGCCGGAAGCCGGAGATATCGTGTGGCTGAACTTTACTCCGCAGGCCGGGCACGAGCAAGCGGGTCACCGGCCAGCCTTGGTTCTGAGTCCGGCGGCGTATAACGACAAGACCAGCCTGATGATCTGTTGCCCGATGACAACCGAAATCAAACGCTATCCCTTCGAGGTTTTACTTGTGGGCACGCCTGCCAGCGTTGTCTTGGCCGACCAAGTGAAAAGCGTGGACTGGCGCATCCGAAAGGCGATCAAGAAGGGGACGGCATCGTCCGATGAACTGGCGGAGGTGCGCGGGAAAATTCTGGCGCTGATTGGCTAGCCGCCACAGCGTCATGACGAAACTGCCGGTTACTTGAAGAAGGAATAGCCGAGGAAAATTACGTTGAAAGTGACACCGGGATTCACGTCGCTACGGGCGGCGTTGGAAATGTGCTGCAGTTTGTAGCCGAACATCCAGGCGCGATCATGCGCGGAATTGAATCGCTGGATACCGCCCTGAAAATCAAATTTGAAATTGAATTGAGTGCCGCCCACGCGATTGATCGGAACGGGCGCGACGGAAGCGATGAGCCCACATGTGGCGGCGCCGAAGATCTGCAATCGGCGCTGCCGGAGAAAATTTACCTTGAAGCCGAGTGGACTGACGCCGCCGCCATAGACGGCCATGCGGCCGCTCTCAAGCAAGACGTTGGATTGCGGGCCATTCGGGTGCAGAACGAAAGTTTGTTCGGGTTCGATGACGATTTCGGCGGGAGTTGCGTCGAGCGTCCATTCCACCGCCACGGTGCGCCAACCGAAAAGTGTTCTTCCGTAACGCAGGCCCAGAACGGCCAACTGGCGGTGTTCGGTGATTGCGAGCATGTAAGTGGTGCCGAAGGAATAGCCGGCCCAGATTCCGAATTCATTGTTCTTTTGAGTGAAGGATTGAGCGCGCGCGGGCGAAGCCCACAAGAAGACAAGCCAGAGGATCGCAATCGGGACTACCCTTCGCATTGGAAAACGCCCTTGTTATGGATCTCGCCAAGCGACGCGGACGAGTGCTTCTATTGCGCCTGAGGCGAGAATGGGTGTCAATTGGTTTGGTGCGGGGAGTTGCGGATCTGATGACAGATGGGGGATCTAGCGTGGTGAGAAGATTCTTTGTGGAACGTGAGGCGCCGGGTGGGTTGTTTTAACGTGTTCAACAGTATGTACGTTAGTTAGGATGATGCCGGGGCGTTCGGGTAATTTTTGGAAGGCGCAAAGCCCGGAGTGGCTATACCACCAGGAATGGATCTGCGTCTAAGTGATTTCAGATTGCATCCAAGAGGTGGCCGGCAAGGTGCAAGGTGCGGGGATCAGGGATGGGGGAAAGCGCAGGAAATCGCGCGGAGGATTGCATGACGAAAGCGTTGGCCGGAGGGATGACGAAAGGGCAAGTAAGAGAACCGGGAGGGAGAGCAGGAGGAAATGGATGGAGAGGAAGAGGGGCTCTTCTGGCTTTGCCGCTGCTGCTATTTTTGCGTGCCATGCCGGCGCGGGCGCAGGAGAAAGCGCCACTGCGCGTGACGCTTCGCGATGCCGTGCAACTGGCGCTGAAACAGAATCCGCAGGTGCAGATTGCGGCGATCAACGTGGCGGAAAGCGAGCAACAGCGGACCATTGCTCGAGCGGATCTGCTGCCGCAAGCGAGCCTGGATGTGCGCGACAGCGCCGAGCGGCTGAACATCGAAGCCGCAATTGGGTTGAAATTCGCCGGCATTTCCGAGCACGTGGGACCGTTCCAGGTGTTTCAGGCGGGAGGGATTTTCTCGCAGCAAATATTCGATTTGACGCTGTGGCGGAGGTGGCAAGCCTCGCGCGAACGGGTGAAGGGCAGTTCGGCGGAGCGGCAATCGGTTCGCGAGCAGACCGTGCTGCTGGTGGTGTCGCAATATCTGGGCGTGCTGCGTGCGGGAGCGGAAGTGCAGGCGGCAAAGTCGCGCATGGACCTGGCGTCGGCCTTGTTTGATCAAGCCGCGGACCTGCAAAAGAACGGAGCGGGAACCAGCATCGATACGCTGCGGTCAAACGTGGAACTGCAGAATGAGAAGCAGCGATGGATCAATGCGCAGACGCAGCGGCAAACGTCGCTGAACGGATTGCAGCGGCTGCTGAATCTGGATCCCCATCAACCCATCGAGCTGGGCGACGAGATGAGTTTTTTTGAGACGCCGGAATTCCAGACGGAGCAATCGCTGGAAAGCGCATTCGCGAACCGGCCGGAATTGAAGGCGCTGGAAGCGCAACGGCACGCGCTGAATGACGAGAAAAAGGCGGTCAGTGAATCGCGGCTGCCTTCCGTCCATTTCAATGGCAATTACGCGCAACAAGGAATTTCGTCCACCACGGTGATTCCGACCTATGTTTATACGGCCAGCGTGGATATGCCGCTCTTTACCGGCGGGCGAATTCATGCGGAAACCACTCAGGCGGACCTGGAAGTGCAAAAGATGGCGCAGCAAATCCAGGAGCAAAAGAATCAGATCGCGCTGGAAGTGAAGAATGCCATGGCGGAACTGGCGTCGGCGCGAAGCGAAGTGGATGTGGCCAACCAGGGAGTGCAACTGGCGCGGGAAGAAGTGAACCAGGCGCGGGACCGCTTCCAGGCCGGCGTAGCCAACAACATCGAAGTGGTGACGGCGCAGGATGCGCTGGCGCGAGCGAGCGACAATCAAATTTCCGCGCTGTACAGTTACAATCAAGCACGGGCCGATCTGGCGCGAGCGCTGGGGCAGATGGAATCGATTTATTCGCGATGATGGAGAACAAATAGATGGCGACGGATGTGACGATACCCGAGGTTGAGAAGAAAACACCGGCCGATAATGGATCGCCCGATGCCGCCGCGATGCGCCAGCGGGTGGCCAAGCGCTGGGCCAATCCGCGACTGCGAGGCTTCATCTGGGGGAGCGCGGCAGCCTTATTGGTGATTTTTGCGCTGCTGTATTTTCATTTCCATTTTCGCGAAAGCACCGACGACGCGCAGGTAGACGGGCACATCGATCCGATTTCGTCGAAGATCTACGGCACGGTGGCTGAAGTGCTGGTGAACGACAATCAGCAGGTGAAGGCGGGGCAGGTGCTGGCGCGGATCGATCCACGCGATCTCCAGGCGAAATTGGATCAGATGAAAGCGGAACTGGCGCAGGCGGAAAGCAAGGCGACGGGCGCGAAAGTGAGCGTCCCGATGATGCAGACGACCACGACCAGCGGCACCACCGGCGCGGAAGCCCAAGTGGCAGCGGCGCAAGCGGAATATGTGAGCTCGCAAGCGGCGTACGAGCAAGCCAGAACTTCCAGCACGGCAATGGCCGCCGCGGACGTGGCCAAGGGCCAGGCGGATTACGACAAAGCGCAAGCCGATCTGCAAAGGATGAAGCCGCTGGCGGCGAAAGATGAAATTTCCAAGCAGCAGTTCGACGCTTACGTAAATTCGGCGAGCGTGGCGGAAAGCGAATTGAAATCCGCGCAAGAGAAATTACAGCAGGCTCAACAGAACGTGCAGATTGAGCACTCCATGCTGCTGGCGGCCGAAGCTCGAGTGAAGCGGGCGCAAGCGGAATTGCAACAGGCGCGGGGGGAGACCAGCCAGGTTTCCATCAGCCAAGCCGGCGCGGCCTCTGCCGTCGCCGCGGTCGCCAAGGCGCAAGCGGACGTGGAGGCAGCGCAACTCAATTTGAGCTATACCACCATCACCGCGCCGATGGATGGAGTGGTGACCAGAAAATCGGTGGAAGTGGGACAAATTGTGCAGCAGGGGCAGCAGTTGCTGGTCCTGATTCCGCTGGACAAGGTTTGGGTGACCGCAAATTTTAAGGAGACCCAACTTGCCAAGGTGAGGCCCGGACAGAACGCGGAGATTCACGTGGATATGTACAACAAAACATTCACCGGCCACGTGGATTCGATTTCCGGCGCCACCGGGGCGCGCATGAGTTTGCTGCCGCCGGAAAATGCCACGGGAAATTTCGTGAAAGTGGTGGAACGAATCCCGGTGAAAATCGTGCTCGACCCGATTCCGGCGGATCAGGCGATTCTGCGTCCGGGGATGAACGTGGATGCGACGATTTTCACGCGGTAGGCGCTGGGCCGGATTTTTACAAACTTCGTTTTGGATAAGCCCTCATCATGCCTCGAAAAAACATCCTTCTGCTTTTGCGTGGGGATGATCGACGGACGATCGGCCGCGCTGACCAGGTGGCGGGTGCCGTAACCAGAAATCCAAAATTGTTTCCGGAACTGATTGCCGGGCTGTGGTCGAAGGATCGCCTGGTGCGGATGCGTGCGGCCGACGCGGCAGAAAAAGTTACGCGGAAGAATCGTGAACTCCTTGGGCTCTACAAAAAAGAATTGCTCGGCCTGATGGATGAGGCGAATGAGCAAGAGTTGCGGTGGCATTTAGCGGTGATGGTTCCACGGTTGGCGCTGAACGGGAAGGAACGGAAATTGGCGGCTTCGTTGTTGAACAGGTACTTGGAGGATAGAAGTTCCATTGTTAAGACGTTTGCGCTGCAAGGGCTGGCGGATTTGGCGGAAGATGATTCAACGATCCGGCCGGGCGTGATTGAAATTTTGCGGGAGGCGACTCGAAGCGGCACGGCGGCGATGAAAGCGCGCGGGCGGAAACTGCTGGTTCGGCTGGAGCGATTGTGATGAACCCAATAGCCGGGCGCAGCAAGCAGCGCTCCTACAAAGGCGAAGGATAGAAACAAACCTGAGGCAATGCTAGGTTATTGCGATGCAGCGGCGGTTGATTGAGTTGGCAATTCGGCGCGGATCAAGGATTTAATTTTATCCCACACGGCGGGATCGCATTCGATTTGAGTGTGAGCCTTGGCGAAAATGTGGTCCCACCAAGGATATTTTTTGCAGGCGAGAGGGCTTGATTTGTAATGGGACTGAAAATTTCCGATGATCTGGGTGCGCGCAGGATCGGCGGCGCGAATTATGGCGCGTCCTTTGAGCCGTCCGTCGGTTTGAAAGAAATTTACGGCCTGAGCCACGTTGGCGGGGATCAAGGCATCGTCCTGGCCTTTCTTCGCGACGCTATCCACCTGGATGGTGAGCAGCACGGGGATGTCGTCCCGGCCAAGCTTGCGAGCCACGGTGATGGCTTCCGAGGCGCCCCAACTGTGTCCGTAAAGAATGATGCGGGCGTGCTGTTTTTCTTCCGCCGATAATTTCCCGTCGTGATTGGTATCCAGGAGCTTCAGAATCTGCTGATAGGCGTCCTTGCCGCGATGATTTTCGAACGCGGCCACGTAGACCCCCGTGGGATATTCCTTGGCAAGATCGGCGGCAAGAGAAACTTCACTGTGTACCAGGTTTTCGTGGCTGACATAACCGCCGACGAACCCGATCACAATGGACGGCGCCGATGCAGGAGAACTGGCCGGCGTATCTGGCGTCAATGCTGCCGCTGTTGATGACGGCGCGGCGGGTACCGGCCCAGACACATTTGCAAGGACGATGGACAACACAAAAATCGAGATTCGCAGCCCAAGCATCGCAATTAGGTTGATGATAACAGAAAATGGAAGGTAGGGAGTCGCGGACGAGGGCGGGTTGTGTTAGTTGGACGGGCGAAGCGGTCAGCGCGCAAACCGTTTCACGCCTGACGCGGGTGCTGGACCGGGCGGTGCACACGTTTCACCACCGGCCGCTGGAGGACGACTGGGCATATCTGGTTCTGGACGGCGTGTGGCTGAAGGTGCGGCGGGCGTTTGGAGACGCAGCGGGTGCTGTTATTGGTGGCCTACGGAATTCGCCGCGATGGCCGGCGGGAGCTGCTGGCCTTTACGCGAGCCAAGGGAGAAAGCCAGGCGGGATGGGAAGGGTTGTTGAACGATCTGTTCCAGCGCGGGCTGCGCGGCAGGAATTTGCAGATGGTGATTACCGATGGATGCCCGGGGCTGGCGCGAGCCCTGGAGACGGTCTATCCGCGGGCGCGGCACCAGCGCTGCTGGGTGCACAAGATGCGGAATATTTTGGAGAAAGTGCGACGGCGAGATGAAACGCAAGTGAAGGCCGAGGCGCAGAGGATTTACCTGGCCCAGAATGTCACGGCGGCGCGGCGCGCCTAGCGGCGGCCCGGGGGGATGTGGCTGGAGTATGCGCTACGGCACACGGGAACGGCGGGCGGAACGGGGCTAAGATAGAATTAGCGGGGCCTGTATCGGTGCGGTACAGGCTTGCCAGTGCGATTTGAGGAACGAAAAGATGGGGAAACGAAATGAGTAACGCGTTCATGGCGCGGGCGATTGAGTTGTCGCTCGAAAATGTGCGGTCGGGGCGCGGCGGTCCGTTTGCGGCGGTCGTGGTGAAGGATGGAAAAATAATTGCCGAGGGGACGAACCGCGTGACTTCGACGAATGATCCGACGGCGCATGCGGAAGTGGTGGCGATCCGAGAAGCGGCCAAGGCGCTGGGAAATTTCGAGTTGGCGGGATGCGAACTTTACACCACTTGCGAACCCTGCCCGATGTGCCTGGGCGCGATTTATTGGGCGCGGCCGGCGAAAGTTTATTTTGCGAATACGGCGGAGGATGCGGCAAAGATCGGATTTGATGACCGGCTGATTTACGAGGAGTTTCAGTTGCCGCATGCGCGAAGGCGGATTCCGATTCGGCAGTTGATGCGGGAGCAGGCGATGGAGGCGTTTCGGGCCTGGGAGACGAAACAGGATAAGGTGAAGTATTGATTCAGTTCGGGGATGAAGGGTGTGGGAATGAAGGCGCGGGTTGAGGACAATTTACGTTTGCTCGGGATTTCTCGGTGCCTCGATGAAGAGCGATCGAGGCACCTCGAAATGACGGCGTTTGGTGTGGCGGCGCTGACGCGGCGATGGCGGCGTTCGCGCACCGAGAGAAAGGACAGAGGGCGCGGCTCCCCGATCAATACCATCGGGGCGAGGAATGCCGGCCCCTACCTACACGAACCAATATGAGAGAGCAGAACATTGGGCGCGGGGTGCCGCGGAAAGAGGGCCGCGAGAAGGTTATGGGGCGCTCGCGGTATGTGGACGACATTACCATGCCGGGAATGCTGCATGGAGCGACGGTGCGGAGTCCCATGGCGCGGGGGCGGATTGCTGGGATTTATTTTGAGCCGCATATTCCATGGAAGGAATTCACGATTGTCACGGCGCGGGATATTCCGGGTGAGAATTCCATTTTACTGCTGATTGATGACCAGCCTTGCCTGGCGGATGGAATGGTGAACCATCCGGAAGAGCCGGTGCTGCTGCTGGCGCATGCGGATAAATATCTGCTGGAAGAAGCGCGGCGGGCGGTGCGAATTGAAATCGATCCACTTCCCGCCGTATTCACAATCGACGATTCCCTTTCCAAAAAGACAATCATCTGGGGCGACGACAATATTTTTAAATCGTTCCTGGTGGAAAAGGGCAACTTGGACGCAGTGTGGGAGCAAGCTGATTTTGTGGTGGAAGGCGAATACGCCACCGGGGCGCAGGAGCAGCTTTATATTGAGCCGCAGGGAATGATCGCCACGGCGAACGCGGAAGAAGGAGTGACGATTTGGGGGTCGATGCAGTGTCCTTATTACATCCACAAGGCGCTGATGCCGTTGTTCGGGTTGCCGAAGGATAAAATTCGCGTGATTCAAACGGAAACAGGCGGCGGTTTCGGCGGAAAGGAAGAATACCCGTCGATGATCGCGGCGCACGCGGCGCTGCTGGCGTTGAAATCGGGCAAGCCGGTAAAAATAATTTACGACCGTGCGGAAGATATGGTGGCGACGACCAAGCGTCACCCATCGCGGACGCGGCACCGCACGGCCGTGAGGCGCGACGGAAAATTGCTGGGGATGGAAATCGATTTCACTTTGGATGGCGGGGCGTACGAGACGCTATCTCCCGTGGTGCTATCGCGCGGCACCGTGCATTCGGCGGGGCCTTACAGTTGCCCGAATGTGCGGATTCGCAGCCGCGTGGTGGCCACCAATGCTCCGCCGCACGGAGCCTTTCGCGGATTTGGCGCGCCGCAAAGCGTGTTCGCGCTGGAACGGCATCTGGATCAAGTGGCGAAAGCGGTGGGAATCGCGCCGGAAGAATTACGGCGGCGGAATTTTATCCACGAAGGTGAAACGCTGGCGGTGGGGCAAGTGGTACACGAGAAGGTAGATATGAATGGCCTTCTCGATCGCGCGCTGAAGTTGAGCGATTACGCGGCGAAACGGGAGCGATTCGACCGGGAGAATCCTGGAAGCCGCATCAAGAAAGGGATTGGCCTGGCGTCGTTCTTGCACGGCGCCGGATTTACGGGATCGGGCGAGGAATACCTGGCGGCGGTGGCGGGAGTGGAGGCCACCTCGCAAGGGCGCGTGCAGGTGCTGGCGGCCAGCACGGAAATGGGCCAGGGAACCAACACAATTTTTGCGCAGATTGCCGCGGACGCGCTGGGCGTGGATTACGACCGAATCGAAATCGGCCAGCCGGATACGGCGCACGTGCCAAACAGCGGGCCAACGGTGGCGTCGCGGACGTGCATGATTGTTGGGAAATTGGTGGAGACGGCGGCGATCGAATTGAAGCGGAAACTGATTGCGCAAGGATTGTTGAAGGATCGCTACGATTCCACCGAATTCGAAAATGCCTGCCGGGAATATGTGGAGAAATTCGGCGAGTTGAAAACTTCGTGCAAATATCATGCGCCGCCGGGACTGCACTGGGACGACGTGAAGTATCAAGGCGATGCCTATGGGGCGTACGCCTGGGCGGTTTACGTGGCGGAGGTTTCGGTGGATTCGATAACCTGCGAAATTCGCGTGGACGATTTTGTGGCGGCTCAGGAAGTGGGACGAGTGATCCATCCGGTGCTGGCCGAGGGGCAAATTGAAGGCGGCGTGGCGCAAGGGATCGGCTATGCACTGTACGAAAACGTGGTGTGGAAGGAAGGACGGATGGTGAACGGGCAAATGACAAATTACGTGATGCCCAGTTCCGTCGATCTTCCCGCGATTCGCGTTTTCTTCGCGGAGAATCCGTATCCTTTTGGGCCGGGAGGCGCGAAAGGGATCGGCGAATTGCCGCTGGATGGGACGGCTCCGGCAATCGCGCGCGCGGTGGAGCAGGCCACCGGGAGTGCGAGATCACTGAAATTCCGATTACGCCGGAAGCCTTGATGGAAATGTGGGAGGGCGCGCTTGCCTGACGCCGCTTCATCGCAAAAAATCACGGTGCGCTGCACGGTGAACGGCTCCGCGGCGAGCGTGCGGGTCTATCCAATGGCGCGGCTGCTGGATGTGCTGCGCGAAGAATTGAAATTGACCGGCACAAAAGAAGGATGCGGCGAAGGGGAATGCGGCGCGTGCGGAGTTCTGATCGACGGAGAACTTGTGAATAGCTGCCTGGTGCCGGCCATGCAAGCGGAAGGTTGCGACATTCGCACGATCGAAGGAGTCGCAACCGGCGAACAATTGAATGCGGTGCAGGAAGCCTTCCTCTCGTGCGGCGGAGCGCAGTGCGGGATTTGCACTCCGGGAATGGTGATGGCGGCGGTGAACTTGATGGCGCGGGAAGCCGAACCGGCCGAGCAAGACGTTCGCCAGGGGCTTTCCGGGAATCTGTGCCGGTGTACGGGATACATGAAAATATTTGAGACGGTGTTGCATGCCTGCCGGCAGGCAAAAGTGGGCGCATGAGGTCGTATATTCCCGCATACGAATTGCGCGCGCCGAAGGATTTGGCGGCGGCTCTGGAATTGCTGGCGCGTGAACCGGGAGTGTGGAAACCGTTCGCGGGAGGAACGGATTTAATGGTGCTGCTCGAAGCGGGAAAACTGGAGCACCGGAAATTCGTGAATCTTTGGGGCCTGCGCGAATTGCGTGGGATCGATGTGTCGCCGGAATACGCGACCCTGGGCGCGGCCACGACTTATAGCGACGTGCAGCGGAACGCGACGATGCAGAGCGAGTTTTCGCTGCTATGCCGCGCGGCCGCGGAGACTGGAAGCATTGCCACGCAAAATCGCGGAACGCTGGGTGGAAATATCGCGAATGCCTCACCGGCGGCGGATTCGCCTCCGGCTTTGCTGGTGTATGACGCGGAACTGGAATTGATTTCCGCGGGAGGATCGCGCTGGGTGCCGTACCTGGGATTTCATTCGGGTTATAAGAAGATGAATCTGCGCGCGGATGAATTGATTGGCGGGATTCGAATGCGGCGCGGCGGCGGCGAGGGATGGAAAACTTATTTTCGAAAGGTGGGGCCGCGAAAGGCTCAGGCGATTTCGAAGGTCTGCTTCGCTGGGGCGGCGAATGTGCGGGGTGGGAAGATTGAAGATATTCGGATTGCGCTGGGGAGCGTTGCGCCGGTGCCGCTGCGCTGCGTGAAAACGGAGGCGGTGGTGAGGGGGCGGCGATTGGATGCGGCGCTACTGGGCGCGGCCCGGGAAGAATTGGCGAAGGAAATTGCTCCGATCGATGATATGCGCTCCTCGGCGCGCTACCGGGGAAGAGTGGCCGGGAATTTGTTGGCGGAGTTTTTAGGGGAATTGGGCGCGGGATAAAAGAACGGGTTGGAGAATTGGAATGGTGCGCGGGATCCCTCGCCCTCAAACCGGGCTCGGGATGACGGCGCCAAACATCAGCCGCTCGCGAATCGTGAACGAACTCATGTAGGGGCCGGTTGGACGCGCGGATATCGTGAATACACAAAATGTGCCCGAGTTGATCGTGCGGGGGAAGCGCGTTGTGCGCGCGGGTGGAGTTGCGCCCGCGGCAATTCAGGTGCGCGAAGGGAAAATCACCGCAATCGCGCCGTTGAGTGCCGTCGGGCCGCGCTGCGCGATTTATGACGCGGGCGAATCGGTGGTGATGCCGGGGATTGTGGATACACACGTCCATATCAATGAGCCGGGGAGGACGGAGTGGGAAGGATTTGAGACGGCGACGCGGGCGGCAGCGGCGGGCGGCGTGACGACTTTGATTGAGATGCCGCTGAACAGTATTCCCGCGACGACCAGCGCCGAGCGATTTCGCCAGAAACTGCGCGCGGCGGAAAGAAATTTGCGGGTGGACGTGGGTTTCTGGGGCGGCGTGATTCCGGGAAATTCGGCCGAATTGCGCGGGCTGTGGGAGGCGGGAGTATTCGGTTATAAATGTTTTTTGGTTCCGTCGGGCGTGGATGAATTCCCTTCCGTGGGCGAAACGGATTTGCGGGCTGCGTTGAAGCAATTGGCGCAGATGGGAGCGGTGCTTCTGGCGCATGCGGAAGTTCCGGGGCCGCTTGAGAAAGCCAATGCGGCGATTGCGGGCGCGGCGTGGACAAAATATTCGACATGGCTTGGATCGCGGCCGCGGGCGTCGGAAAATGAGGCCATTGGCTTGCTGTTGCGGCTGGCGCGGGAATTTGACGCGCGGGTGCACATTGTTCATTTGTCTTCTTCGGATGCGATTCCTTTGTTGCGGCAGGCGCGCGGCGCCGGTGTGCGGGTGACGGCGGAATCGTGCCCGCATTATTTGACGTTTGCGGCGGAAGAAATTGCCGATGGCGGCACGGAATTCAAATGCGCTCCGCCGATACGCGAGCGCGAGAACCGCGAAAAATTGTGGCAGGCGCTGGGCGATGGCGTGATTGATTTGATTGCGACCGACCATTCGCCTTGCCCGCCGGAGATGAAGTGCAAGGAGGCGGGAGATTTCTCGCGGGCGTGGGGAGGAGTTGCGTCGCTTGAATTGAGCCTGCCGGCGGTGTGGACGCAAGCGCGGGAGCACGGATATTCCCTGGGCCATTTGGCGCGCTGGCTGTGCGGGGAACCGGCGCGGCTGGCGGGACTCGAAAAACGAAAAGGGATAATCGCGGTGGGGTATGATGCGGACTTTGTGATCTGGAACCCGGCGAAGACGTTTCGCGTCGAACCCGGGAAGCTGCATCAGCGGCACAAATTGACGCCGTACGCGGGGCGGGAACTATCGGGAGTGGTGGAGGCAACTTTCTTGCGCGGCAAGAAGATTTTCGATCGCGGCGAATTTTCGGCCGAAGCGGCCGGCAACGTGCTTTTGCGAGGGCGCAACTGATGGCCTTCACCGAACTGGTGGACCTGGCGTCGGAGCGGCTGGGCGGGCGCGTGGTGTGGGCCAACGACGAGTTTTTTGCTCCGAAACAGAATCTGTTGAAGGCATCGAAGCCAATTTTCCTGGAAGGAAAATACACGGACCGCGGAAAGTGGATGGACGGCTGGGAAACGCGGCGGCGGCGCACGCCTGGATACGACTGGTGCATTATCCGGCTCGGCCTGGCGGGAATTATTCGCGGAGTGGCAGTGGATACCAGTTATTTCACCGGGAATTATCCGGAGTATTGTTCGATCGATGCGTGCGAAGCCGAGGGGCAGCCGGCCGCCAGGAAATTAGAGAGCAAGGAAACGCGATGGATTGGGATTCTGCCCAAGACCGGCCTGAAGGGCGACACGCAAAATTTGATTCCGATTCAGGGTTCGCCGCGATGCACTCATTTGCGCCTCAAGATTTACCCGGATGGCGGCGTGGCGCGGCTGCGCGTGCACGGCGAGGTGGTTCCGGATATGAAGCGACTGCTGGCACTGGCGGGAGAGATCGATCTGGCGGCCGTTGAGAATGGCGGACGCGCGATTCTATCGAGCGATCAGTTTTATAGCGAGCCGCTGAATTTGCTGATGCCAGGCCGCGGGAAAGATATGAGCGACGGCTGGGAAACGAAACGGCGGCGGGGACCGGGACACGATTGGGTGGTGCTCCAGCTTGGGATCGCCGGAACCATTCGCGGCGTGGAAGTGGATACGGCACACTTCAAAGGGAATTTTCCGGAGAGCTGTTCGCTGGAAGCCTGCCACGCGCAGATGGCGTCGGCGAATGATTTGCGGAAGGCGAATCCGCCGTGGAAGGAACTCTTGCCGCGCACGAAACTGAAAGCGAACGCCAGGCATTTGTTTCGGGAACAGATTCAAGATGCAGGGACGGTGTCTCTGGTGCGGTTCAATATTTATCCGGATGGCGGCGTGAGCCGGCTGCGGATCTTGGGAACGCCGGGAAGGCGAGACGAACGAACGGACGGAATCGCTCGATTGAATGCGAGGATGGAAAAAGATGCGGAAGCGGCGCTGCTCGATTGTTGCGGAGCGAAACATTGGGCGCAGGAAATGCTGAAGGCGCGGCCGTTCGCGAACGCATCCCAACTATTTGAAACGGCCGAACGGATTTGGACGGGCTTGCGGCGCGACGACTGGAAGGAGGCGTTCCGGCATCATCCGAAGATCGGCGGTAAAAAAGCGGCGGCCAGGCAAAGCGGGAAGGCGAAACGATGGTCGAAAGGCGAACAGGCGGCCGCGCAAAAATCCTCGGCCACGGTGCTGGCGGAATTGGCGAAGGCAAATCAGGAGTACGAAAAGCGATTCGGATTTATTTTCATTATTTGCGCGGCGGGAAAATCAAGCGAGGAAGTATTGGAAGCCATGCGGCAGCGAATGGCGAACGACGCGGAAACCGAGATATGCGTGGCGGCGGACGAGCAAAGCAAGATCACGCGGCTAAGGCTGGAGAAATTGATCGAAGGCGCATGGAGATAAGAGATGTGGAGGCCTTGCATCAACTTGGCCGGCCTCAGGGGTTAAAACCCCTGATTTTCCATGGTGAGAATGTCGGACCTGAAGAGTCTGTGTGGCAACGCCAAGTAGGGGTGATCGTGTAGCGCCACCCTTCAGGGTGGCATCTTTGCTTTCAATCACTTGGCAAAATGCAGCCACGCTTGGCAACAACCAAAACCGAGTTGCCACACAGACTCTGAAGCTCCGGCCCCCTGGAAAGCATAGAATGAATTTCGAGTTCTGTTCGTTGTAAATCGTCTGGAAGGGCGTGAGCATCGACTATGAGCGGAATCACCACGCATGTGCTGGATACCTCGCTGGGGCGGCCGGGCGCCGGGATGCCGGTGCGGCTTGAACTGCAAGGCAGCGGAGAAACTTGGGCGGAGATGGGGCACGGCGTGACGGATGCCAACGGACGGCTGGAAGATTTGCTGCCCACGGGAAAAATGGTGGACGGAATTTACCGGCTGACGTTCGATACCGACGCCTATTTTCGCTCGCGAAACATGCTGGCGTTTTTCCCGAGCGTGCGGATTGTATTTTCCGTGCGCGATACGCAGCAGCACTATCACATTCCGCTGTTGCTGAGCCCGTATGGATATTCCACGTACCGCGGGAGCTGACCGATGGGCATTGTGCTGGCGCAGGATGATTACGGCAAATCGCGCGTGCGGCTGCTGCGCGTGACTCGCAAAGAGAATCTTCACGAGATTAAGGAGCTGACGATCTCGATTTTGTTCGAAGGGGATTTCGAGGCGGCGCACACCAAGGGCGACAACAGCAAGATTCTGGCCACCGACACAATGAAAAACACAGTGTACGTGCTGGCCAAGGAATATCCCGCGGAGCCAATCGAGGAATTCGCGCTGCACTTGATCGATCATTTCCTGACGTACAACCCGCAGGTTTCGCAGGTGACGATCGACGTGATCGAACATCCCTGGGCCCGCCTTCCCATGGGCGGGAAAGAACACCGTTCCACCTTTACGCGTTCGACAAACGAAAAACGCACCGCGACGGTGATCGGAACGCGCGAGGGGAACACGATTCGCGCGGGGATCGAGGATTTGATCGTGCTGAAAACCACGCAATCGTCATTCGAGGGCTTTTTGCGCGATCCCTATACCACGCTGCCGGAAACAAAGGACCGCATCCTTTCAACGGCCGTGAGCACGAACTGGCTTTATGCGGGAGAAGATGTGGCGTTCGGTCCCGCGTGGCACGGCGTGCGCAAGGCGCTGCTGGAAACTTTCGCGGAACATGTAAGCCATTCCTTGCAGCACACACTGTACGCGATGGGCGAGGCGGTGCTGAAGAGTTATGACGAGATTCGCGAGATTCGATTGTCGCTGCCGAATAAACATTTTCTGCTGGTGGATTTGAAACCGTTCGGGCTGGAAAATGACAATGAGATTTTCTTGCCCACGGAAGAGCCGCATGGATTGATTGAGGCGACGCTCCGGAAAACGTAGATTGAAAGCGGATGTCCTGGATCGATTTGCGATGAATTGGCGAATTACTCGGAATTCCTCGTCGTCCCGGTTAAAAGACGACCGTGCCTCCTCGGAATGACGGCAACTCCTTACGGCACTGGCGCAGCCCGTAAACTTGAATCATTGAATTAACCCGCTGTCGGGAGACTCACGCCCTCTCAGACTACGTGAGAGTCCAATGCGTGGTCATTCCGAGCGCAGCGAGGAATCCAGAGAGAATCCAGAATGCCTGAGAAGCAGAGAATTTTTCTGGCGAAGTTCCGGAGACCAACTCCATGGGAGGGCGGCCGTCGAGTATTTCAGCAAACTTTTGAAGCGCGGCGTGGTGGCGCACTTAGGCGGGAGCGCGCGACTTCAGGATTTTTACGAAGGAGCCCAGGCGAAGCTCGTCGAGGGTTAGGCCTGTGAGCGGGAGGGCTTCTTCGGGAGTGATCGCGCCGCAATTGATTGCGCGCAAAAAGAAATTGAGCAGGCCCTGGCCCGTGGCGGCGTCGTCAAACACTTCGCCGACCAGCGTGGCACGAGCGGCTTTTTCGACGAAATTGCGCAGGCGATCGGAGGCGGCATCCAGGCTTTCGAGAAAAAAAGCGTAGACGGCGGCGTAGCGCGTGGGAAGCTGCGCGGGATGCAAATCCCAGCCTTGGTAGAATGCATTGGTCAGGGAATGTTGGATGTGATCGTAATGAATTTTCCAGGCGCGATGAACGGCGGCGCGATTGGCGGCGGCTTGCGCAGAAGTGAGAGCCGGGCCGTCTTTCGCGGCGCGATAGACGGGCACGGGCATGATGTTGGTGGCGCCGTCGGAAAGCCAGATGCCGGTTCCGGCGTAGGCCACCTGCATCATGTGCCGCGCAAAATCGCAGGCCGGATGAGTCATGGTCTGGTGGGCGGCGGTGATGTTGCAGCTTGCGGTGTAGTCGTAGGTTCCGAAATGCGCGGCGACGCAGCGGCCGCGAGCGGCCGTCAACAAATGCAGCAGATTCGATTCGCCGCGTTCGTTCAATATTGATTGCGTGGTTTCGATCATCAATTCGATTTTGAGCGAGCCGGGATCGAGAGCGAGAGCCGGTTCGAGACGCGAGAGCAAATCGGCCAGCGCGGCCACTTCGTCCGGCAGCATCACTTTCGGCAGGGTGATGACGAAATTCTGGGGAAGCTCTCCGCGCGTTTTTTCCGCCAGCGTGGAAAGGAAAATATCGAAGGTGCGAATGCTGCGTTCGCGCAATTCCTCGGAAAACGGTTTGATGCGGATGCCGACGAACGGCGGAAGGACACCGGAATTCATTCCCGAAGCGATTTCCGTTGCCGCGGCCGCCGCGTGGACGTCTTCTTCCTTGTCGGAACGATTTCCGTAGCCATCCTCGAAGTCGATCCGAAAATCCTCAACAGGCTCGCGGCGCAACTTGTCCACTACGCGGGAATAAATGGTCCAGGCCAGCCAGGCGGAATTATGTTCCTTGCGCATCGCCTGCGGATCCTGCCGGGCGCGTTCGGCAAGGGCGGCGGCGCGATCCTGTGAATCGGGAAGTTCGTGGGAGCCAGGAAGGCCGATGGCCTTGGCGAAGGAGACGAAATCGGGGGCGTATTCCTCGAGGGTGCGCAAAGCGGTGGCGCCGAGCTTGCGGCAAGTGTCCGCGAGGAAAAGGTGCGCGCCACCATAGACGGTGTGCACCGGCTGGCGGCGTTGCGATTCGCCGGGATAGCGGCGTGCCAGCGCGCCGTGAGCCGGCTGAAGTTTTTTGCCGACTTCCCGGATGCTCTCAGGGCCCAGGGCACGCTTGCTGGTTGTTTCCGATTTCATCGCAAAGCCCCCGCGGAAATCTAGTAGCACAGGCACTCCTGCCTGTAGGCATCCGTTCACACGCCCGGCCGGTGCGCAGCCAAGAGTGGCTATGCTACTACGAACTGATTTTTCGGCCGGCAATTACCGTCAAAGGGTGGCGTCCTAAATTATGAGATTCGACGCTCAATTATTAGCCACCTGTGCGAAAGCTTCAGGGCCTAAAGGCCGGCTATTGGGCCGACATGGATGTCGGAGCTGAAGAGTCTGTGTGGCAACTCGGTTTTGGTTGTTGCCACATGTGGCTGCATTTTGCCAAGTGATTGAATGCAAAGATGCCACCCTGAAGGGTGGCGCTACACGATCACCCCTACTTGACGTTGCCACACAGACTCTGAAGCTCCGACCCCCTAAAAATCTAGGCTAATTTCAATTTGAGACACTGCCCCTCAAAGCGTGCATGTGACATCTACCGCCAGGAATGATACCGCAATGGTGATTTTTCGTGGGCTCTTGCGGGCTAATGAATACAGAGAAAGTCACTACGGAAGCAAAGGGGCGCGCAGCCTGAAAGCCGCGGCGCCGTGGGAACTCTCGCAGGCAACCCTACTTGGTGGTCACCTTCACGTTGGTGGGAGGGTTCACCGTCGCCTTGGTGACGGTGAAAAAATCGCTCAGGTCCGTCGCGCTGGCCGCGCCGCCCAGCAAAGGAGTGATTCCAAAAATTTCCTGGATCGTGCGCAGCGTGGAACTGTGATCATAATGAATGGAATTCGAATAATTCACTTTCGCAAATGGAGAAAGCGCGATCATGCCGATCGGCCCGTCGCTATTTTCGCTTTCGTCCCAGGTGACGAAGATCACCCCGCCGTTTTTATAAGCCGCGGAATTGACCAGGGGCGGGATATTGGCCTTCAGCCAGTTGTCGCCATCGGCGATGGTGCCGTCGTGCATGTCGTCGATCAGGTTTGGGGTGATGAAGTTGTAGTTCGCGACGGTGTTGTTGGTCAGGTCGGCGGCAAGTTCGGTGTAAGGCCGCAGATGCGCGATGCAAGTGGCCGAACTGGGGCTGAGCGTGTTGGTAAGGTCGTCAAAATAGGTGAAGGGTTCATGCCGGACGGCATACTCTCCTGAATCGGAAAGCGGGCAGGCGGTGCCACTGATATTTTCCTCGTAAGCCTTCCAGGTAAGCCCGGCGGTGGTCATCAAGGTGACCAGATGTTGCTTGGTGCTCTGGTGATCGCTGGAGGGGTCATTGTCGTCCAGGATGCCGAAATTCGTGCCCGCTTCGAGCCACAAATAATTCGGGAGACTGGGATGAATGTTAGGGGGATTGAAAAACTGAGTGGCGTGGGCTCCCATTGGTAGCAGTGTTTTGATGATATAAGGCGCATTGGATGCCGTAAAATCGGACCAATCGTGATTCTCCATAAGAATGATAAAGACTGTGTGAATGGGCGGCAGTCCGGACGCGGCACCCCGAGAGCTGGGGACCTTTAGAAAGCTGAAGGTGAACACGCCGGTGGCAATCAGGAGAACCAGAGCGCGCCGAACAAGAGTTTTAAAGGATTGGGAGTTTGAGATGGCGGATTGCGCGGACGGTCGATTCATCGATACCTCGTGTTTGTGGGTCTCCATGGCTGAGCCGGCTGGAGGACTTCCATGTTATCCCGCGATACCAATGGTAACTACTGGCCTAATGGCCAGTTAAAGGTCAACCTGTCTCCCGGGACCAAAAAGAGAGAATACCCCCAAAAAGCAGCTATCTTCGCGAAGGCCACAAGCAATCCCTTTATTCGCGGGCGCAATTCAGTAGAATCCGAGCCTGGCGGCATATTGCGGGAAGGGAGCGTGGAATGGACAACGAGCAACTCGAGAAAAAGATTATCTCCGAGCAGATCTACATACAGATTTTTACGGTTTCCGGGGCGATGGTGGGCGTTTGCTTGACGGTGATCGGAATCTTCCAGGTAATTTTCCAGATCGACAAGCTGAATACTTTGGGAGATGACATGGTGGCGTTTGCCGGGGCCATGTTTCTGGCATCCTGCTTTCTATCTTACTTCGCGCTGCGGGCGCGGTCGCTGAAGCCGAACGCGAAATTGGAAAAGGCCACCGAGATCGTTTTCCTGATGGCGCTGGGATTGATGGCGGTCGTCTGCTTTTTAGTGGTTTATGCGGTGGTGTAGCCGGAAATGCCATTCGCGGGGTGCACCGGGCCTGCGAAGAGTATGCGGTAATTTTTTTCTGTTAGAATCGCGCGAGTTCTGCCAATGAACCACACCATGCGCCAAATTGCGGGAAGGATTCAGGGGCAATGACGGAAGCCTTGTTTCCGAGAAGCTTTCGCAAGGACTACGCGCAGGCGGTCCGCGGCAGCGGCTGTTATTTATACACCACCGGCGGCAAAAAGCTGCTCGACGCGGCCGGCGGCGCGGCCGTGGTGACCATCGGCCACGGCGTGAAGGAAGTGGCGCGAGCCATGGCGAAGCAGGCCGAAACCCTGGCCTATGTCCATTCCTCGCAATTCGTCACGCCCGCTGCCGAACAACTTGCTGAAAAATTGCTGGCCCTCGCCCCTCCGAATTTCCGCCATGGCGGGCGAGTCTATTTCACATCGGGCGGCTCGGAAGCCACGGAAACCGCGCTGAAGCTTTGCCGGCAATATTTCCTGGAACGTGGCGGGACAAAGCGATCGAGAATTGTTTCGCGCAAGCAGAGCTATCACGGCAGCACGCTCGGCGCCCTCTCGGTTTCCGGAAACGTTCGGCGGCGGGCGCCTTACGCGCCGATGCTGCAAGAATGGGGACACATCCCGCCTTGTTATTGTTACCGTTGTCCGCTGGGGCTGAAATATCCGGGCTGCAATGTGGCTTGCGCGGACGAACTCGAGAAAGTCCTGCGCATTTCGGGCGATGAAACAGTGGCGGGATTTATCTGTGAGCCGGTGGTGGGAGCCACGCTGGGGGCCGCGGCGCCTCCCGATGGTTACCTGCAGCGAATTGCGGAGATTTGCCGGCGTCACGGAATCTTGCTGATCGCCGATGAAGTGATGACGGGAATGGGGCGGACGGGGAAAGTATTTGCCTGCCAGCATTGGGGAATCGAGCCGGACATTATATTGGTGGGCAAGGGCGTGGCCAGCGGGTACGCGCCGCTGGGCGCAGTCTTGGTGCACCGCCATCTGGTTGAAACGATTGCGAAGGGATCGGGTGTGTTTCTGCACGGATTCACCTACAACGCCCACCCGGTGGCGACGGCGGCGGGATTGGCCGTGCTGGAGAAGATCGAGCGCGACAAATTGTTCGAGCGTGTGACGCCAATGGGGCGCCTGTTAATGGATGCGCTTGCGGCCTTGAAGCGATTTGACGTGGTGGGCGATATCCGGGGAATGGGATTGCTCATCGGAATTGAATTTGTGCGCGACAAAGCCACGCGGCTTCCCTTTCCGCGCGCGGCGGGCATTGCCGGCCGCGTGGCGCAAGCGGCGATGGAAACGGGCGTGGTGACGTATCCGATTCAGGGGTGCGTGGATGGTGATGTGGGCGACCACATCTTGATTGCGCCGCCGTTTATTGTTGGGGAGAAAGAGATCCAATTGATCGTTGGCGCGCTGGAGAGCGCGATTGAGAAGCTGGGGGAGTAGAAGGCAATTGCTTGGGCCGGCTTGGATCTTTGGACTGACTTCGCCGCACTCGGCGTTTTCACTGGTAAAGAGATCCCTCGCGCTGTTTACCCTGAGCGAAGTCGAAGGGCTCGGGATGACGGAAAGACAAGCGCTGCCCATCGTGAATCGTGCGGAAAGGCAGGCGCAGCCCTTCGAAGCTCAGGGTAAACAAGCTGCGCCCCTACGAGTGCTGGTGTGAAATTTGGATGTTTGCGTAAGGAGAGGCATGCCGGACGAAAGTAATTTTGGAGAGGGGCTTTTGGGTGCCGGCGCGACTGCCGGTGCAAATCGCTTGAAGAATGTGGGGCTCGCTCTTGCGGTGATGGTCGCTGGCGCGTTTCTGTTACAGGCGTTGGCGGTGAGGGCGCAGGAAGGGGCGGAGCGGCAAAAAACTCAGAAAGTGATGTCAGGATTTGCGCTGGGGCAGGTTGAGAAGGAGCAGGCGGCGGAAGAAAAACTGCGGGCGGCGATTTCGACAGAGCAGATACAAAAATACCATCGCTATTTTACCGCCGAGCCGCATCCGGCCGGATCGCCGCGGAACAACGAATTGGCGCAATACGTGGCTGAGGAGTGGCGTAAGCAGGGCCTGGAAGATGTGGCGATCCACGAATATGATGTGCTGCATTCTTCGCCACGGGAAGTTTCACTGGAAATGGTGAGCCCAGTTTCCTACCGAGCCAGCTTGCGCGAAGAACCTTACCCCGTTGATCCCGATACAAAGAATCCCAATGTAAGCATGGCCTACCTGGGTTATTCGGCCTCTGGCGAAGTGACGGCGCCGGTGGTTTACGCGCACAGCGGCAATCCCGAGGATTATGAGTTGCTGAAAAAGCGCGGCATCAGCGTTGGCCGGAAAAATAGTATTGGTTCGTTATTCGAATCCGTACAGCTATCGCGGGTTCAAGGCGCTAACGGCGCAGCGCCAGGGCGCGGCTGCCCTGCTGATTTATTCCGATCCGGCGGAAGACGGCTACAAGCAGGGCAAAGTGTTTCCGAATGGACCTTGGGGGCCGGAGAGCCATATCCAGCGCGGCGCAATCACCTACGATTTTCTGGTTCCGGGCGATCCGCAGACTCCGGGATGGGCGTCCGTGCCGGGCGCGAAACGGATTCCGATCGAGCAAGCGGTTTCACTTCCGAAAATAATCGCTGTGCCGCTTTCCTGGCATGATGCGAAACCACTGCTCGAACATTTGGATGGACCGATAGCGCCCAAGGAATGGCAAGGAGGACTGCCGCTGGAATACCGCATGGGCGGCAAGCGAGTGAAAGTCCATTTGAAAGTGGACATGGATACGAGCGTGAAGCCGTATTACGTGGTTGAGGCGCGGATTCGCGGCTCGGAACTGCCGGATGAATGGGTGGTGATGGGAAATCATCGCGATGCGTGGGCATTTGGCGGCGTCGATCCTTCGAGCGGCACGGCCGCCATGATGGAAATGACGCGGGCTTTGGGTGCGATGAAGCAACAGGGCATCCGCCCGCGGCGCACTCTGGTGATTTGCAGCTGGGACGGCGAGGAGTATGCGCTGACGGGCTCAACGGAATGGGGCGAACAGTATGCGGATGAGCTGAAGAAAAAGGCGGTGGCGTATTTGAATGTGGACGAAGCCACCAGTGGCACGAAATTCGAAGGCGACGCGGTGGCATCGCTTGCGCCGCTGCTGGTGGAAGTAAGCCGGACGATTCCCGCGCCCTCGGGCAAGACACTTTACGACGAGTGGAAAGAATCGGCGGCCAAGGATGCGAAGAAAACGGTGCCCGACGAGAATCTTCCCAACACGCGGATCGGAAGCGGCTCGGATCATACGGTATTCCTGAATTTTCTGGGAATCCCGACGATGGGATTGACGTTCACGGGGCCATACGGCGTGTACCACTCGATGTATGACGATTTCTTCTGGATGAATCAATTTTGTGATCCGGGATACCGTTATCACGCCGTGATGTCGATGCTGTGGGGAACTTTGGCGCTGCGGCTGGGAAATGCGGAAGTGCTGCCCTACAATTTCGGATTTTACGGACGGGAAATTCGTGAATTCGTGGCCGAGCTGGATGCGCGAACGAATCTGAGCAAGCATGCCGATCTGAAGCCGCTGCTCGCTAAACTAAGCGAATTCGAAACGGAAGGCCGCGCGCTCGACGCCGCAGTCTCCCAAACCTTGTCGGACAAGAAACCAGATGGCGAGCCCGGCGGCATTCCCATCGGACAACAAAAGCAAATCAACGAACAAATCATGCAAGTGGAACGGAATTGGCTCGACCCCGACGGCATTCCCGGAAGGCAATGGTTCAAACACACCCTGTATGCGGCTCGATATACCTACGCGCATTTGGAATTGCCCGGACTGACGGAAGCCGCCGAAGCGGGCAATTGGAAACTTGCGGAAGACCAAACGCGAATTCTGGAAGCCGAGTTGCAGAAAAATATTGAGTTGCTGCGGCGGGTTCGCGCGAAAGACGCCAGTTCAATTTACGAAGTGGATCCTCCCAAGGAAAAACCATGAAACAGTTTGCGATTTGCGCGGTGTTGATCGCGCTACCGGCTCTGCTGCCTGTGGCAAATAAAATGGCAACCGGCGGGCCGCCGCCGGCAGCGAAGCCGCGAGCGCGCGACCTGGGCGTCCCCTTTGAAGGAACTCCCGGTCCGTGGAACGCGATCACCGATGTAAAAGGAATCGAAGTGGGCCACACCACGCTGATCCAAGGTGAAGGAAAGCTGGTGGTGGGAAAAGGCCCGATCCGAACGGGCGTCACGGCGATTTTCCCGCGTGGCAAAAATTCCAGTGATCCAGTTTATGCGGGCTGGTTTTCGCTGAACGGCAACGGCGAAATGACGGGAACTACCTGGGTGGAAGAATCCGGATTCCTTTACGGTCCGGTGATGATTACAAACACTCACAGCGTGGGTGTGGTGCGCGACACGGTGATCGCCTGGCAATTCGAGCACGGCCCGCCGGCTCCGGCCGACGATTGGTGGTCGCTCCCCGTGGTGGCGGAAACCTGGGACGGATTTCTGAACGACATCAATGGATTCCACGTGAAGCCCGAGCACGTGATCGCCGCGCTCCAAAACGCGCATTCCGGCCCGGTGGAAGAAGGCAACGTCGGCGGCGGCACGGGAATGGTTTGCAATGAATTCAAGGGCGGCGTGGGAACTTCGTCGCGGCGGCTTAGCGAAAAGCAGGGGGGCTACACCGTGGGCGTGGAAGTGCAGTGCAATTACGGCTTGCGCCGGCTTTTGCAAATCGCGGGCGTTCCAGTGGGACAGGAAATTCCCAAGGATTCCGCATCCAATCTCATGCGCACGGAAGACGTGGGATCCATCATCGTGGTGGTGGCAACGGACGCGCCGCTGCTGCCGCACCAATTGAAGCGGCTGGCGAGGCGCGTGCCGCTGGGATTGGGGCGGCTGGGCAGCATTTCGGGAAACGGCTCGGGAGATATTTTTATCGCGTTCTCCACTGCGAATCCAGGCGCGGGAAGCTCACAGAAGAATGTAGCCGTGACCATGCTGCCGAATGAAGAGATCGGGCCGCTCTTCGAAGCAACGGTGCAGGCGACGGAAGAAGCCGTAGTGAACGCCATGGTGGCGGCGGAAACGATGACGGGAATTGACAATCACACGGTAGTTGCGCTGCCGCATGGCCAATTGCGCGAAGTTCTGAAGCGGTACAACCGGCTTGTGGGAAGTAAGTAGCCTGGCGGTCCTGTCGCGGATCAATATAAAACGTCTCGACCACAAAGAAGATCGCTTCCTTTTGCATTTTGAGCCTCCAAGGACGAACTCTTCCGATTCGATACAGCTAGTTCGGTACTCGTAGGAGTATTGGTACTCAGAGGACCATTAATTTGTGTTCATAAAGCCCGGGATTCAGCTTTCGCCTTGACAGGATACCGACGTGCCAGAGACAATGCGCATCGTCCTGATTCGCAGCGCGGACGTTTCGAACAAAGTGCAAGAATAATTTGAGCGTTTTGCTCGAGCCCAGCCCGGCCGCGCGCCATTCTGAAAGTTTCTCCCTCGCGTCCAGGACATGCGTTACGGGCCCGAGATAATTTCCAACAGAGATTCCACAACTGAAGTGAAATAGGAGGATCCAATCGTGCAAAGACTTCGCTCCCTTGTTTTGGTTCTTGGTGTGCTCGCGTTTTGCGCGTCCGCTTCCGCGCAGCAAGTTCCTGCAACTGTTTATGTCACGGATGGTACAGGCGGGAGCATCTATAGTTTCGCGCCGCCTTCAACTACGCCCACGTTGTTCACTTCGTTTCCGGGCCGCACTTTGGAAGGAATTGTGTTCGGACCGGATCAACGATTGTACGTGTGCGATCCGTCCCATGGTCAGATATGGCGAATTAGCCCGTCCACGCCTTCGACGCACGATGTCGTATTTCAGTCGATTGGCACCGGACTGCAAAAGCCCCAATGCGGACGGTTTAGCTCGACCGGCGATTTTTACGTCACCGATGAGATGGGTGGATCAGGAATTTATAAATTCACTGCGGCTAGCCTGGCGAGTTTGCCAGCCACGCCCGTGAATGTTTTGGGAAGCGCCCAGCTGGGAGCCACGTTTGGCGGCGATGGGGATTTGACCCAATCGAACAGTGGAGACCTACTGGCAGTGGATTCGACGAACGGCAAAGTGTTTCTTTCATTGGCGCCCGCTTTCGCGTCGGCATCGGCTATCGTCACGGGGCTGACCAGTGCCACCGGTATCGCACGGAGCAGCACGGGCGACATCTATGTCGCGCAGAAGAGCCCGGCGAACAAAATCTCGCGCTATAGTTCGGCCGGGACGTTTCTCAACGATTGCGGCACTTTCTCGAGCGGCAATCAACCGTTTTTTCTTAAGTTCACCGCTGACGATACGCTCTATGTCACAACTTCCCAATTCGATTCGGATGATCACATCGATCCTTTCAACACCGGCAAGATTTGGAGAGTGAATATCAGCTCCTGCGGCAGCGTTCCTGCGTTGTTTGCTACGATGCCCCATCCACCGAGTGAGCCCCACGACGAGCCGCTCGCGGCCATCGGAATCGCGTTAACGCCAACCAGCACAGCGACGAAGACCGCCACGTTCACCACGTCGAAGGTGTTCAATTTTGGATTCACTTCGATTCAGATCAATGCCACGGGAAGCTGCACCGTCAACGTGAACGCCACGCAAACCCCGCTTTCCGCTTTGGATGTGCTCAAGGGCACCATTCCTCCGGCCAGCTTGCCCGCCGGGTCCACGGAAATTCCATTCCTCGGCGAAGCCGGGTTTGGCACTCTGTTCAGCGTCACGCCGAGCGGCGCGGGATGTGCGCCAACCTCCGCGTTGATCGGCGCGTTTACAGACCCCAACGCTTTCTCGAATCCACGTTTGGTTCAGTGCGACAGCGGACTTTGCGTTGTGGACACCACCACCGGTATCTACCCGCTCGGCGGGCCGATTCCGGGAGACGGTTCGGTGGGCGGCAAGGTGCCGAACTTCTCGCAATTCTTCCTGATCAATGCGGGAGTGCTGACTTCGGCTGTCGGTGGCAATTCGCCAGGGACTTTCTGCGGCTTCAATTTCCCGCTGAATACAACTCAGGATCCAACCCAGGCAAGGCTATTCGACAACGACGACCTGATCCTGGTCTCGTTCCGGGTGGCCAAGGCCGGCGGCAATTGCACGTGGGGTCCGTTCGTGGACAACGCGCAGATACTCGTCTCGCTCGCGGAGATTTCTCCCACGTTCACGCCAGTCACCGATCCGAACATTCTGGTTACACCCAACATCAACGGCGTCGGAATTCTGCACACCTATTTCGGTTTGATTAATGTGCATGGACTCCCGCTGGGTACCTACGGATTGTCGCTGGTGTTCACCACCAACAACTCTCCAGTGGTCTCGACGCTCTTCAAGGTCGTGCCTGTCGGGACTCCCGGCTCGTTCTAGCCGGCGAGTTCTCGCCAGCAAACGGCGAAGAAATGTTGGGAAACTGATTTACAGGAGCCGGGTCTTAGCGGACCCGGCTCTTTTTTTTGATGAATTGCTCGAGGGGGTGCCCATCCTTACGCGCCTTTGCGAAAGGGTGGGGCGTTTTGATTTTGATTTGCTTTTGATCTTGATCTTGATCTTGATTTTGCTTATCAATAATTACTTCGCAGCCGGCCCGGCGGGATTTTCCGCTATGGGTTTTAAGTCAGACCGCTTCAGCAGCGCGTCGCTCTTCGATTCCTTATGCATATCTTCCAGCAGCTTGGAGGCATCCTGGAAGTGCCGCGCCGCCTCGCCTTGGTTGCCCGTCGCGCGCGAAGTAATTCCAAGCAGATAATCGCTCTTGGCGAGCAGCGCTTTCAATCCCAAATTTTCGCTCTTGCGAGCCGCCGATTCCAGTTCCTGCCGCGCCGCCGGATAATTCTTTGAAAGCAAATACGCCTCTCCCAGGTAAACAGAGCCTTCCGCCGAAGCATATTTAAATCGCGCTGAGTCCGCATCCTCCACCAATTTCTTCAGCGCCGGAATCGCTTCGGCCACGCGGCCTTCGCGCACCGCCAGGCGCGCCAGCGCCAGGCGGGAAATCAAAGTGCGGTCACGGTCCGAGGTGCGCTGCGCCACCTGCAAAGCCTGCTCGTAAAGCGGCCGGGCCGCTTTGAAGTCGCCCGCGTAAAAATAATTGTCTCCCTGGGCCTCCAGCAGTTTTGCGAGCACGGGATCGGCTTTCAGGTCGCGCGCCAGCTTCACGGCTTCTTCCAGATTCTTGCGGCCCTCCTCCGTCTCGCCCACCTGGCTCAACGCGGCCCCGTAGCCGCCTTGCACCTCCGCCATCCAATTGGAATGATCCTGAAGCTGCTGGAACGCCTTCAGCGCGTCTTGCGCGGAACCGAGAGCGGCGCCGAAGCGGCCCTGATAGGAAAAAAGTGTCCCCATATTGGAGGAAACGATGGCCGCCAGGCGCGTATCGCCGCCGTTGCGCGAAATATCCAACGCCTTCAAATAATATCCAAGCGCCTGATCATACTGGCCGAGCTTGGCGCTGGTCTCTGCCAGGTTGGTCTGTGTTTCGGCGATCGGTCCGGGAATTTTGGCTTTTTCGCGGAGCTGCAGAGCCTGCTGGTAATAGGTAAGGGCGTCGTCGTACTGGCCTTTGTCGCTGTAGATCGCGCCGATATTGTTCAGGCATTGAGACTGGTTATCCTCGTTGCCGATTTCCTGCTCGATCTGCAGGCACTGCTTGGTGGTTTTCAGGGCGTCATCGTAGTGGCCCAGGTTCTTCTGAAGCCAGCCCAGGCCCATCAGCGTGATCCCCTGGCCTGCCTTGTCGCCAATTTCTCCCTGCACCTTCAGCGCTTCCTGGTAATCCTTCTGCGCCGCGTCCAGTTTCCCCTGCGATTCCTCGGTAAACGCGATTTCCGAAAGGCTCGCCGCCACTCCGCGTTTATCGCCAATCTGCCGCTTGATGGCCAGCGACTGTTGGTAATTCTGCAGCGCGTCATCGGGCCGGTTCATCAGCCGGTAAGCAACTCCCAAAGCCTGCAGCACCGTGGCTTTGCCCATCTGGTTGTTCATCTCAATCGCCAGGCTCAGCGCGCGGTTCAGCGAATCCAGCGAGCCCTGGGCGTTGCCGCGCTTGATTTCCACCCGGCCGGTGGCCAGTTGAGCGTCCACAAATTTCGGGTCGACGGCCAGCACCTTGGCGTAGTAATCATGCGCCTTGTCCAGAGAGCCCTTATCCTCATAAAGCTTCGCGAGATTGAAATTCACCTGGGGATCATTGGGCGAAAGCTGCAGCAGGCTTTCGTACGCTTCAATGGCCTTGTCGTAGTTGCTTTGCAGTTGCGCGTTGCTGGCCACGATTTGGAATCGTTCCTGGGGCGGAAGGCTCCCGCTCAAATCCACCGCTTTGGCCGAATTGCTTTCGGCGTCTTTGTCGTAGCCCAGCTTCGAATACGTCTGCGCCAATTCCGAAAAAGCCAGCGCGAAATTTGGATCTGCTTCCGTGGCGGACTTCAGCTTCTTCAGCGCTTCCAGGTAATTCCCCTGGCGGTTCAGCTCCAACCCTTCGGAATAATTCTTCACCGCTTCCACGTTCTTCGACGAAATTTCAAACGATTTCGGTTTCGTGGCCGTCAGCACACCGGAACTTTCCGAAAGATTCTTCTGAATGGCTTCGGCCAGATTGTCGACGATTCCCGTCAAATCTTTATCGTTCTGGGATTCCGCCTTGATGGAGAAAGTATGCTGGTGGGTCATGTCCTGCAATGTGGCTTCCACCTGAATCTTGTCGCCCACCTTGACGAATTGCCCGGAGACCATGGTGTGGGCATTCGTGAATTGCGAGATACGGCTGATCATGGCCGGATCGATATCGGAATTTGGCGTGATCCGCAGGTCCCGCAGCACGTCGTGCAGGCGGTTGGGAGAAACCAGCGCAAAATCGGGCGATTGGCGAAGGTCGGAGCGCAGCATTTCCGCCAGGCCCGGCCCCAGCCAATCGAGCGAAGCATCTCCTGAAGCATTATGGAACGGCAAGATCGCCAGTGATATCGAAGCGCCCGGAGCGCTCTTGCCGCCGCCAGGGAAAATCTTGCCGCGGAACAGCACCGCGATGGAAATCAGCAACAACGCGGCCACTCCCCCGGCGATCAGTTTCCAATAACGCTGCAGCCCTCCGGCCTCCGCTGCGGGCGCGATCGCCGTGCCTGTCCCTGTTCCTGTAGGACTGGCCACGGATGCGGTGCCGGGAGCGGTGCCAGGCAGCGGACGCAAACGCGTTCCGGTGCGGGCATCCTGGCCCAGGTCTTCCAGAATCTCTTCGGCGTGCGCGTAGCGCTTATCGAGATCGATTTCCAGGCATTTCATCACCACGTCGCTGATCCCCTGCGGGATTGTGGGATCCACCTCAATGGGCGGGCGCGCACGCTCCTGCGTGCGTTTCAGCAGTGTAGCCATGGCGGTATCGGCGCGGTGGGGCGTATCGCCTGTCAGCAGTTCGTAAAAAATAATGCCGAGCGTGAATAGATCGGAGCGTGAGTCGACCTGCTGGCCCTTAGCCTGTTCCGGAGACATATATTCGGGGGTGCCGATGAGCGCGCCGGTCTGGGTCATTCCCGGCATTGCCGCGGAGCGCGCAATGCCGAAATCCATCACCGTCACCCGCCCGTTCGCATCCAGCATGATGTTTTGCGGCTTCAGGTCGCGGTGGACTACCCCCTCGGCATGGGCGGCATCGAGTGCGCGGCACACCTGCCCGATAATCTTCACCGCGTCGGTGGGTGGAAGTTTCCCCTTTTCCTTGAGCAGGGACTTCAGATCGCTGCCTTCGATGAAGTCCATGGTGATGAACTTCACACCGTCCGCTTCACCGAGATCGAAAAGGCGAATTACGTTCTTGTGCGTCACCTGGCGCGCCAGGATCAGTTCCTGCTTGAAGCGGGCCAGAATTTCGGGGCGGCTGGCGAGATCGGGCCGAATCACTTTTAGGGCGATCAGGCGGTCCACGGCATTGTCGCGTACCTTGTAAACCGCGCCCATGCCGCCTTCGCCGAGCAATTGAAGCACTTCATAACGGCCGCCGATAATATTGCCGGCCTCGAAAATTACGAACGGCGAGCGATACACTCCAGTCGAAGCAGCCGTTGTCCCCGCCGACCATCCGCTGGCTGCGCCGGACGTCATTGTGCTGCTCATCGTCACATCGCTCGAGGGATCAGTGGCCGGGCGGGCGGGAGTAATGCCGGTCTTTTCGTCAGCGGGCGCGCGCGCAGTGACGTTCGTCACAACCGAGAGAGGAAGGATCGTCGTGCACTTGCGGCAAGTTTTTTCCTCCGGCGGATTTTCCGTCCCACATTGCGGACAAAACATGCCTGCTGCCTCTCGATCTAACTATGGAGGTAACTACATTAGGTCGTAGACCCAAGTAAATCAAGTACTACTGAAGCGGGAGGCACCTAGAGAATGACGGTAAGGCAGCGAGATCGCGGCTTCGGAGTTTTCGAAAGATTCGGGGTTTCGGCGCCAGCCAACTTGCCAAACACCACAGGCACAGCCCTTTTTAATCCCGTCGAAATATGTTATTCGATTAGGGGGTGGAATCGGCCGTAAACCCTAAGCGCAGGAAAATGGAGGGGACGGGAAAAAGGCGCCGCCGCGCGGAAATCGTTAAAAACCCGCCGGAAATGGCCAGAAAAAATGCGATTTAGTGCGGATTTTTGAGCGCCGTCTAATCGCCACGGAACATCATAGTGCGAGCGAAACAAGTGCCTCGGAAATCAACAAGTTCCGATTTTCTAATCGCTCCTATATCGGCGGCTTACAGGCGATTTCAGTCAAAGATGCGAATCGAGATTCCAATACGGTTTAATACGAATCGCCCCGAAAAAAGCCGGCAGGATTTCCGGCCGTGCTCTAATTTGAGGCTGGCCCACGTTTTTAGGAGCTCGGAGCTTCAGAGCCTGTGTGGCAACGCCAGTAGCCAAGATCGTGTAGCGCCACCCTTCAGGGTGGCATCTTTAGTTTCAACCACAAGGCCAGATGCGGCCACGCGTGGAAACAAGCAAATCCCAGTTGCTACACAGACTCTTCAGCTCCGACATTCCCACTGGCTAAGCATGTGGGCTTTAGCCCCTGAAACTCCCTCGCAGAAGGCTCCGCGGCATCACGCCACGGCGAGCCGCGGGATCTCGCCCCGTCGTGCATTCGGATTGCTCGCCGCGCTTCTGCTGGGCTTTTTCTTCGCACCGCCTGCTGGCGCCGCGCTTCCTGCGGGAGACGGCGTGGTTTCGGTTCAATGCAGCGACGAATCTGGTGTCAGTATGGGACAGGTGAAATTGGAGTTGATACGATCCCCGGCTCGATGGTCGAATCGCTCATTACCGATTCCAGCGGACGAGCCGATTTCCGGCATGTGACGGGCGGCGCTTATATCGTCCGCGCGACCAAGGACGGTTACTCGCCGGCCCAGGTTGAAGTGGGTGTGCGCAACAATCAGGCATCCTTCCCGGTGCGAATTCAGATGCGAGAGGAAGGAAAACCGAACGAAGCAAGAACCAAAGTTTCCGTTCGCGAACTATCCATACCGGGGAAAGCGCACGAAGAATTTTTGAAGGGCGTCGAGTTCATGAATCAGAAGAACGACCCGAAACGGAGCATCGAATATTTTCAGAAAGCGATTCACGATTTTCCGGATTACTACGAAGCTTATTTCCTGATGGGCATGGCCCAGGTGTCTACCGATTCATCCGAGGAAGCGATTGCATCGCTGCGCAAGGCGATCGAGCTGAAACCTTCGTTTATCGAGCCTTATTATCCGCTTGGGGTATTGCTCGAGACGAAAAAAGATTATGACGGAGCAGAAGGCGTGCTGCAGTCCGCGTTCGAGCTGGATCCCAAGGGATGGCGCTGGCCTTTTGAAATGGCGCGGTGCCTTGCCAGCGCCAAGAGATGGAAGGAAGCGCTTGATTATGGCGAGAAGGCTCGCGCGCTGCCCGATGCGCCAACCAAAGTTCACCTGCTGCTGGCTGATCTCTATTCGAATAACGGAGACCCGGTGAAAGCGGTGGCGGAACTCGAAGAGTTTGAAAAACTGGATCCGAACAGCCCGTATATTCCGCGCGTCGACCAGGCTCTGCCGCAATTGCGCGAACGTGCCGCGCAGGCCACCGCCAGTCCTGCCCACAACTAAAGGTGACGTCAAGCTGCTTGTGTAAAAAGGGAGAGGGTGCGGTTTTGCCATTGCTGATTGAAGTGTAAAAGATGGCATAGAGGATTCGCTCCACGCTGGCAAGGTTGGTGAACAGGACCATGGGCCGGGTGCGCCGGCGGACTTCGACGAAGCAGCGCTCGATGGCGTTGGTGGTGCGCAGCTTGCGCCACAGCGGCTGCGGGAAATCGAAGAAGGTCAGCAGTTCGGGCAGATCGCGCTCCAGTCGCCGGACCAGGCCGGGATAGTGCGCTTGCCAGTGAAAGCGAAAACGCGCGAAGGCCCGCGCGCGCCTGCGCGGCGTTGCGGGCCAGATAGATGCGCTGGGCATCGCGTTTGACTTGCGCTTGATCGCGCCGGCGCACGCCGTCGCGCAGGTTGCGCATCTTGTGCACCCAGCAGCGCTGGTGACGCGCCCGGGGATAGATGGTTTCGATGGCTGCGCGCCAGTCCCGCACAGCCATCGGTGAGCACCAACTGCAGCTGGCTGCCGGTCAATCCGCGCTGGTGCAGATCCCACAGAAAACCCTTCCCAGGCGGCTTGGCTTTCGCCCGTGCGCGGGTGAACGCCAGCAGTTGCCGCTGGCCGTTGGCGCGCACTCCGTAGGCCACCAGCAGCAGCACCCGCTGCGGTCCAAAGGCGCGCCGCACTTTCATCCACACCCCATCCAGCAGCAGATAGGCCCAGTCATCGCTCCAGCGGCGCGTGATGGAACTTTTCCACTTCCCGGTCCAGCATGCGCGTCAGCCGCGACACGGTCTGCGCGCTGACCGGCTCGTCGGTTAACAGCGCCACCACGCGGCCCACGGCGCGCGTGGAGATCCCTCGCAGAAAGGCCTGGCGGATCAGCTCGGCCACTTCCGGCGCGCGCCGCTGCAGCGTTTCGATCCCGCGCGGCAGGAAGGAACGCTTGCGGGTGCGCCGAATCCGCAGCCGAATCGATCCCAGCGGGGTCACGTAGTCCCGCTCGTAGAAGCCATTGCGGCTGTCCACGCGATCTGCGGGTTCTGCGCTGCGTTGGTAGCCGCTGCAGCCCCAGATAGTCGGCCATCTGCTGTTCGGAATCGGCCTCCAGCATCTGCTGCAAGCGCTTCTGGGTGCGTCCAGCGAACCTGCCCCAAAAACTCTCTCTGCCGCTTCCTGCTTGAAACGCGTGAAACTGCTCCGTGCTATAGTGCCGCCTCATAGGGTGTAGGCTCCTTTACGGGAGATTTTGTTGCTCGACACAACAAAACCTACACCCTCTCTCTTTTTACACACGCAAAGTTACGTCACCCAACTAAACATGAATTACCAAAATTGAATCCAAAGAGTTAGGATGGCGGGGCCAAAGAGTTTGCAGACGGGGATGAATGGAGCGGGAAGCAAAATGACAGGGGGAAAAATTTGATGCGACGATTTGTGGCGTTGATGGCGATTTTTCTGATCAGCATTCCAACGTTTGCATTGCCTGCCGATTCAAGGCAAGGCCTGGCCGGATACTCGCGGGATTCCGCAAAGGCGGAGCGCGATTGGGAGGCCAAGTTCCAGGCGATTCCTCAGCCGGAAATCGAACGCGACACCATGAAGCGGCTGGCCGCGCGCCCGCACAATGTGGGCTCGCCTTACGACAAAGAGAACGCCGATTGGATTCTTTCGCAATACAAAGCCTGGGGATTTGACGCGCACATCGAGGAGTTCGAAGTTTTATTCCCAACTCCGAAAGCGCGCGCCGTGGAACTGGTGGAGCCCACGAAATTCACCGCCAAATTGCAGGAACCTGCGCTTGCGGTTGATCCGACTTCCAACCAGCAGTCGGAACAGCTTCCCACCTACAACGCCTATTCGATTGATGGAGACGTGACTGCGCCGCTGGTCTACGTGAACTATGGCATTCCCGAGGATTACGAGCAACTCGACCGCATGGGCATTTCGGTGAAAGGCGCGATCGTGATCGCGCGTTACTGCCACTCCTGGCGCGGCATCAAGCCGAAGGTGGCCGCGGAACATGGCGCAATCGGCTGCATTGATTTATTCCGATCCGCACGAAGATGGCTATTTTCAGGCGAGACGTTTCCCCGCCGGCGCGTATCGTCCGCTCGAAGGCGTGCAACGCGGCAGCGTCGACGGACATCCGATTTATCCCGGGCGACCCGCTGACGCCGGGAGAGGGCGCAACCAAAGACGCGAAACGCTTGGCCATCAAGGACTCGCCCGTGATCACAAAAATTCCCGTGCTGCCGATTTCGTACGGCGATGCACAGCCGCTGCTGGCGGCGCTGGCGGGGCCAGTGGTTCCGGAAGATTGGCGCGGTTCGCTGCCGCTGCCGTATCACGTAGGCCCTGGTCCCGCGAAAGTTCATCTGAAGGTGCAATCGAATTGGGACCTGAAAACGATTTACGATGTGATCGCAAAAATTCCAGGTTCGGAGTTTCCGGATCAGTGGGTCATCCGCGGCAATCATCACGACGCCTGGGTGAATGGCGCGGAAGATCCGATCTCGGGACAGGTTGCCATGCTGGAAGAAGCACGCGGCCTGGGCGAGCTATTGAAGCAAGGATGGAAACCGAAGCGCACGATTATTTATTGTTCCTGGGACGCGGAGGAGCCGGGACTGCTGGGGTCGACGGAATGGGTGGAGCAGCATGGCGATGAATTGCGGCAACATGCCGCGGTGTATATCAATTCCGATGGAAACGGCCGGGGATTCCTGAACATGTCCGGGTCGCACTCCCTCGAACGGTTTATCAACGCGGTGTCGCGCGATATCCAAGATCCAGAGACGAAGATGACGGCGTGGAAACGCGATCAATTGAATGAGATTGCGAAAGCGCATACCGCGGAGGAGCGAAAAGAAATCCGGCAGCGCGGCGATCTGCGAATCGGAGCGTTGGGTTCGGGATCGGACTGGGCTGCATTTTTGGATCACGACGGAATTGCATCGCTGGATATTGGTTTCGGCGGCGAAAGCGGCGGCGGGATCTACCATTCGATTTATGACGATTTTTACTGGTACACGCATTTTTCGGATACGGACTTCGTGTACGGGCGCGCGCTGTCACAAGCGGGCGGTACGGCCATGATGCGCATGGCCGACGCCGATCTTTTGCCGTTCAACTTCAGCGATTTTGCCGATACGATTCATACCTATGTGCGCGAGATCGAAAAACTCCTGAAGGACAAACAAGAATCGATTCAGGAACAAAATCGAGAACTCGAGGAAGGAGTTTTCAAGGCGACGGCCGATCCGAAGAAAATGTTCGTGCCGCCTTCCAAGGAAGATGTGCCGCCGCACTTGAATTTTGCTCCGCTGGAAAATGCCGCGGACGCGCTCACGCAAAGCGCGGAACATTATGACCGGGCTTTGGAGCAAACTCAGAAGGATGGCGCCTGGACGGTTTCGCAGGCTTCGCTCAATTCCGTAAATGAAAAGCTGGTGATGAGCGAACGGAAGCTGACGAACTCGGAGGGGCTGCCGAGACGGCCGTGGTACCAGCACTTGATCTACGCGCCGGGCGCTTACACCGGCTACGGCGTGAAAACCATTCCGGGAGTCCGCGAGGCCATCGAACAGAAAAAGTGGAAAGAGGCGGACGGAGAAATTATTCGCGCGGCGGGCGTGCTGCAGGCGGAAGCGGCGTTGATCGAATCCGCCGCCGCTGACTTGGAACAGAATAAGCAATAAGAATTCGTAATGAAAAAAAGCTGGAGAGAACGACGATGCGCATAAAAATCGGATGGAGAGGAGCTATCGCTCTAGCGGCTCTGGCTGTCGCTTGCGGGGCCGCCGGCGCACAGAGCACGAAAGTAAACTGGGACAAAAATTTCAATTTCAGCGAGCATAAACACTACGCTTGGAAGAAAAATGAGCTGGTGCTCGCCCAGAGTCCGGAGAATCTGGTGCTGCTGGACAAATCGATCATGGAATCCGTGAATCAGAAACTGAAGTCGGAAGGTTTTACCCTGGACACGGAAAAGCCGGATTTTTATATTTCCTATGAAGCGGATACGATGGGCGGCATCAGCGGGGGCGGCGGTCCGGCGGTGAATCCGAATGCGGGATATTCGGCCGGCAAGGTGGGCGGAATCGCGCCCAGTTCCACGATTTCAACCGTCGCCGCCATTTCCTTCCACATCGTGGATGCGCAAACGCAAAAGCCCGTGTGGGATTCCTTCTCGAAGAAAAAAATTCGCGATCCGAACAAGGAATCGGAAAAACCCGAAGTAATCATCGGGGATTTAACCGAAAAAATATTCAAGGATTTCCCGCCGAAAAAATAGCTTGCGGCCGGGCTATTCGGCGGAATTCTTTTCCTCTTCCGTGAGCGGGCCTTCCCATTTCACGATTTTCAGGTCGAGCACGAAAATCGAATACATCACCGGAACCATCAACAGAGTGACAAAGGTGGCCACCCCCAAGCCGCCAATTTGCGAATAGCACAGCGGCTGCCACAGCGGCCCTCCATGAAGCGCCAATGGGAAAAGCGCCAGCACCGTGGCGCCAACTGTAATCATCACCGGACGCAATCGAATGATTCCAGCGTCCACCAAGGCCCGCTCCAGCGGTTCGCCTTTTTCATGCATTTCCTCGATGAAGTCAAACAGCACGATCACATGGCTGACGATCACTCCGATCAGACTGGCGATGCCCAGGAATGCCATGAATCCGAATGGCGCTCCCATGATGTACAGAGCCGATAAAGCTCCGACGACTCCGTAGGGAACCGCCGCAAAAACCAGAAGCGGCTTGACGGCGTGATTGAATTGCACCACCAGCGCCAGAAAAATCGCAGCAATGGAAATCGCCATTACGACGACGAGATTCTTAAAGCCATCCGTCTGCTTTGCGTACTCGCCGCCAATGATCAGACTGTAGCCGGGCGGCATCGAATTCCGCAAAGCGGTCAGCTTGGGCATCGCCGCGGAAATGACCTCCGAAGGCAGGGAGCCCGTGGCCGTTTGGCTCCTGACGCTGATGGTGCGGAAATGTTCCTGGCGGCGAATGCGCTGCGATTCCAGGGCGTTCACGATGTTGGAAATCTGCGAGAGCGGAACCTTGGCCGTGCTTTGCGAGGAATACACGTAGAGATTTTGAATGTCCGAAAGCTGGGCGCGCTCTTCCATGCGCAGGCGGGCGACCACCGGAATCTGCTTATCTCCTTCGCGGAGCGTGGTCATATTCATTCCGCTCATCGCCGCCGTGGAGGAACGCGCGACGTCCATATTGCTGACGCCGGCAAGATTGGCGCGGTCGGGATCGACTTCCAGGCGCACGACGGCGCTTTCCTCGCCCCAATCATCATTCACCCGCGCGGCTTGCGGAATGGGGCGAAGAATGTCTTTCACCTGATCCGCGATCGTGCGTAGCGTGAGGATGTCTTTTCGTTCCTGCACAGAGGAAACATCGGCCTGTCCGGCGATGAAAATCTGAATGGGATTGTCGACCGGGTTGGTCTGCAATTGCCTGATATCCACCCGAGCGCCGGGAACCTCGGCGGAGACTGCGTCCTGCAGAGGGCCGACCAACTTCGGCGTATCTTCTTTTTCGAAATCCTGAAGGATGATCTGGGCGTAATTGAGCTGTTGAAGTTCGGGCGAGACTGAAACCCAGAAGCGCGGCCCGCCGCCGCCCACGAAGGTAGTGAGCGATTGCAGCACTTGCCGTGGCTTGCCGTCCTTGCCGGGATGTTGGCGGCCAAATTCCTCCGCCGTCTTGAGAATCGCCTGCTCCACGCGGATCGTGGTGTCATTGGTGGCGGAAAGCGGCGCATCATTCGGCAGCCACACGTCCACCGTAGACCAATATTGGACGTCATCCGGGAAAAACTGCGTGCGCAGTTGCTTGGAGACGAAATATCCAAGAATGAGAAAAGCGAGCGACCCGATAAAAACTTTCCAGCGATGCTCGATAGCGAAAGATGCAACGCGCGTGTAAAAGCCAGTGAAGCCATGGGCGCGGCGTTCGTCGATGGTCGGCTCCGGTTCTTTGTTTGGACGCAATAAGTAAAAGCCGAGCAGAGGAATGAAGGTCATGGAGACGAGGCGAGAGGCGACCAGTGCGCAAGCCATCACGATTGGGAGACTGTAGAGAAAGCTGCCCGTGTTGCCGCTCAGCATCAGGAATGGAAGATAGGCGGCAATGTTGGTGATGGTGGCAAACATGATGGCTTTCGCCAGTTTTGTAGGCCCGAGCCACGCGGCGACGACCGGCGGGTGGTTATCCTCGAGGCTGCGCTTGATGGCATCGCCGGCGACGACGGGATCATCTACCAGCAAGCCGAGTGCAATGATCAGAGTGGCGATGGAGACCTGCTGCAGGTCGATTCCCAGGATGTAGGCGAAACCGAAGGTCAAGGCCAAAGTGATGGGGATGGAAATGGCCATGAGCAAGGCGGAACGCCACTCCCAGAATCCGATGAGCGAAACCAAGACGACCAGTGCGATCGCTTCATAAAGCGCGTCCATGAAGAGATCGATATTTTCTTTGACCTGGCGGGGCTGGTCGGAAGTGCGGATGATCATGAGGTCGCGGGGAATCAACTGCTCGACTGTGGCGAGTTTTGCGTCAACACTCTTGCCAAATTCGCTGATTTGCTCGCCAGAGCGCATGAAAACCGCGAGGGTGACGGCTCGGCTGCGGTGCCACTTCCCTTCTTTATCGCGCCAGTTGTAATAGTTGAGGTATTGAGGAGGGCTTTGGTAGCCGCGGCTGATTTGGACCAGATCGCGGAGGTAAATCGGGCTACCCGCGGAGGAAACTCCAGAGATTACGTTGCCAATATCCGCGACCGACTTGAATTCGCCGGAGGGATCGATGATGACATTCTTGCGATCCACCTCGAGAGCGCCGCCGGGCAGCGAAATATTGCGGGCCTGCAAAACGCTCTGAAGCTGGGAAGGCTGCAAACCATAATTGGCCAGGCGCTCCTGTGAATATTCGAGGTAAACCTGTTCCGGCAGCACTCCTTTTCGCTGAATCTTGGACGCCTGGGGAGCGCCGAGAACGGTCCTGCCGATCAGATCGGTGAAATCGTCCAATTCGCGATAGCTGTATTTCGCACCGCCGATCGCGGCGATCGCGGCGCGGGTTTCATCGGGCTTGTGGATGAACATCGGTCCCCAGGCATCGGGGTGGATTTCGGATTGATGCAGGCGCTCGCGCACATATTTCTGTCCATAGGCTTGGATCTGCGAATCATTAAAATTGCTCGAAGCGTCGACGCCGACGAATCCGGGACCTTCGACCTGGCGAATATCCCGAAGGATGCCATCCTTGACGGCGGTGCGGACAAAAGCATCGAAGCCAAGATGCACGGCTGCCGCTGACACGCTCTGCGGAAAACCGAACACGATGCTGACGCGGTTCGCGGCGATCGCCGGTGGAAACGATTTGCGGGAATCTTCAATGGCCTGTTTCACGCCGCGCGCACGCAGATCAATTTCAATCTCGCCGATGGCGGGACTCGCGACGGTGAGCATCAGGGCCGCCGTATCGCCGAAATCGCTTTGAAACTTGATGGGGCCGGCGCCCTGGGGAAGCTGATTATTAAGGGCAATGAGCTTGAGGTTGATGTCGTTGAATTGCTTTTTGGTGTCCGTGATGGTATCCGCCAATTGGACGTAAACGATGGCGAGACCCGGCATGGTGAGGGACTTAATCCCGTAATCGGCGGCGGTGCCGGGATGGACGTTGGGATTTTCGGCCATGGTCTCTTCGATCTGGCGGGTGACCAGTTGCTCCACCTGGTTGGCTGTAACGCCAGGCCACTGGCACGTGGCGACAGCCACACGGACGGGAATATCAGGGTCCTTGCGCTCGGGCATGTGCGTGTAGCCGTACCAGCCCCACAGCACCGTAGCGACCAGAACGATCCAGGCAATCTGGCGATGCTCGGTGAAAAAACGAGCGGAGTTATGATCCTTCTCGATCAGATCGGCATCAGTTCGATGAGGCATAGATTCCTTGATGAGCCGCCACTACCGGACGCGAAGAACCCGCTCGGCCATCTCAATTACGGCACAACCTTGACCTGGCTGCCATCGCTGACTTCCGTGGCGCCGACGACAATAACGCGCTCTCCGATATTCACACCCTGGGTCACGCTGATGCTGTTGCCAAAAGTCTCACCGATCTGAACATCGCGCTCATGGGCAATGGCTTTGCCGCCTTCTTCCTCCACGACAAACACCGCGAAACCGTTGGGATTTTTTGAGGAGCGGATGACGGCGCTGAGCGGAACCACATTCACGGGGTGAGGCAACTTGACCGCTCCCAAATCGATGGAGGCAATCATTCCCGACTTGAGCTGATTCTTGGGATTCGGGATGGTCACTTCCACCGAGAAGACGCGGCTCTTGGAATCGGCATAAGGCGAAATGGAAGTGACGCGCCCATGAAAAACTTCCGGAACGCCGGTGGTAATGACGGTTTGGGGATCGCCCAAATGCACGCTCGCGATCAGAGTATCGGGAACGCCGTACACGGCTTTCACCAGGCGCGTTTCCGCGAGCGTGAAAGCCAGCGTGCCGGTTCCCACCAGGTTGCCGATTTCCGTATCGCGATCGAGCACCCAGCCGTCGACGGGTGATTTGAGGGTGCAATCGTTGAGCGCGGTTTGCGATTGCGCCAGATTTGCTTTTGCGGATTCCAGGGTGCCCTTGCTGGTGTCGAGCTCGGCTTGAGCGGCATCGAATTGAGACTTAGGCAGGCTTTGCGTGGAATAGAGATTGTTGGCGCGAGCGAAATCAAGTTTTCCTTTCTCATAGGAAGCCTGGGCCTGCTCCAACTGGCCCTTCGCCACGTTGACTTGGTTTGTATAATCCGTGGGACGAACTTGGGCGAGAACCTCGCCCTTCGTCACGGCGTCGCCGGATTGCACGCTGCGCATCCGGCCGTCCGAACCCTTGCGCTGAGAGATGGTGACTACGTAGCCGCCGGATTTAAATGCCAAGCTAATTTGCGCGTTGGGCTCGATGTTGGCGGAATATCGGACGCCGCCATTCATGAGGTTGGCGACGACCGGGCTCAAGCGGACCGGAGTGGGCGACTTGGAGAGATCTTCTTCGTGGCCGCAGCCGGAAGCGAAGCCCAGCGCGGCCATGCCGAGCAAGAGGAGGAGAAACTGTGCTGAATTCCGATTGTTTCGCTTCGCTAATTTCCGCATCGCTTATTCCTCGCCGAGGGACTTTTCGAAGTTGGCCTTGGCTGTCCAGAAATTGAGCAGAGCCTGCTGATATTGGTGATCGGCGCCGGAAAGCGAAGACTGCGCCTGAAGGACATCCTTGGGCAGAGCCGCCTTTTGCTCAAACTCGTTCATGACCACGCGCAAATTTTCCTTTTGAGCGTCGCGGGCTATTTCAGCGGCGTTGAGGAGCAGCCGCGATTCCTTCAACTTTCGGAACTTGGAATTTACGTCGATCAGCACCTGGGCTTCGGTTTCGCTGGCGCTCGACCTGGCCTGTTCGATCTGCTTGGAATTTTCCGCAAGCTGATGGCGGCGGCGTCCCCAGTCCAGCGGATCCCAAGAAACGAGAACGCCAACACTTGCCACATTCGAAGGCAGAAGCTGGACGTTGGTGAGTGAAATATTGTGAACACTAAAGCTGACATCGGGAATGTAGCTGGACTTGGTGACGCGGCGGTTGAATTCGGCTTGCTTGATCTGGATTCGGGATTCGCGCAATTCGGGGCGGGAGGCGAGAGCCCGGGTTTGCGCCGCTTGGAGGTTGGATTCAAGCGGCGCGGCGTCCGAAACCGGGTTGACGCGAAAATCAGTACGAATGTCGCGACCGAGCAAATCATTGAGCTGCTCTTTTTGGGAGGCGAGTGAATCGCGCAGATTCAGGTTGTTGTATTCCTCCTGAGCCAACTGAGCCTTGACCGCGAGGCTGTCCGCTTTCAGGGCGGTTCCCTGATCGACATACTGAGTGGTGACGCGATCGAGTTCGCGATCGCTTTTCAGATTTTCGTCGCTGGAATCGAGCGCACTCTGAATCTGCAGGACCTGGTAGTAAGCCTGTTTCACCTGGGATACGACAGTTTGCTGCTGCTCGCGGACTTTCTCGTCGTCCAATTGCTGATTCAATTTCGCCAAATGAACATTCAGGCTGATTTTGTAAAGCTGGGAGAGAGGCTGTTGGAGTTCCAAGATTCCATAAAAGGAAGGCTTCAGCGGCGTGTGGATGTTTATGTTCTGGTCGGGTACCGGACCGACTCCCGGCAGCGTGCCCAGAGAACCTTTCAGGAATTCAAAATTGATGGGAGTGAGAAGCTGCGCGCCCAGGGCGTAAACGGTCACTTGCGGGAAACGGTAGGTCTTGACGACGGCGATGGCGTCTTCGTCAATTTGTGAATTCAGTTTCGCAATTTTGATGGTGCGATTATTTGTCAGGGCCAAGCTGACGGCCTGGTCGAGCGTAAGCACATCGGCGGAAGAGGAGGCGGAAGGCGGCGCGGCATCCTGGGCCCATGCGCTTGCGGCGAAAGCAATCAGGACACACCAAAAGAGACAAATGCCCCGCATGAAAGTGACGCTCCTTCCTTCCATTGCTAACCAGCCGGTAGCGACCCGAGGGTTCTGAAGGAGGGGAGAATCTATATCCCGGTTCAACAGTTTGTCAACTGGGTCAAAAGGGGGCTCAAGCTGGTTCTGGAGATATTCCTTTGCAAAGGAGAGAAAGCACTTACAGGTACGGAACAGCGCTGAGTGGGCGCAGTTTCTGCGGGAATGCAGGCACGCGGGAGCGGGCGGGGCGCACGGCCAGAGAGAGTGGGGCGGTCGAGGTTAGAGATATGAAAAATATGAGGGATAGGCACGGCTAGTCGTGCGGAAGAGGTAGTACTGCTTGTGCTCTAGGAGTAAATGATTGCGAAGATCAGGAACCATTGAGGCTGGCGAAGCCGCAACTTTTGATGGAGGAGAGTGTTTCACCAATTGTACGGCCTCAATGGAGAGCGGGGCTGACACAGAAAAGCGAGAACTCAAGTTCATTGATGAGAGACAGGAGGAAGGGTCATGAACATTAAAGGAATCATTCTTGGGAGTGCCGCCCTGATCGCTCTGTGCGTGCCCGCAGGATTTGCTCAATCGACGAGTGGCCAAGGAAGCAGCGCCGCGCCTGCCAGCAAGCCGGAATCCATCAAGGACCGCAAGGAAAACCAGCAGGAGCGGATTGCCAATGGCGTGCAGAGTGGACAATTGACCGCCGGCGAAACGAAAAACGTGGAAACCAAGGAAGCCGGATTGAATAAGGAAGAGAGCAATATGCGCAAGGCCGATGATGGCCACCTGACCACGGCGGATCGTACCAAGCTGAACAATCAGCAAAATCACCTTTCGAACCAGATCGCCACGGACAAACACAATGCCAATACGGCACACTACGGTAACAACGAGGTTGGGCAGCGACGCGAGAATCAGCAGGACCGCATCGCGCAAGGGATCAAGAGCGGCCAACTGAAGCCGGGCGAGACCGCGCACCTGGAAAATAAGGAACAAGGCATCAACAAGGAAGTGAGTGGAATGCGCCAGGCCAACGGTGGCAAGCTGACTCAGGCTGACAAAAGAGCCGTGAATCAGCAGCAAAACAAGGTCTCGGGACAGATTTACAACAAAAAGCACAACGGCCGGAAACAAGGGTAGGCCAAGCATATTAGCTGTTCCATTCCGGAAAGGGCCCTCGAGATGACGCGAGGGCCCTTTCCTTGGTTAATCCCACCTTCTTTAACAAATCCGTAATCTTCGCGGCGACGGAGAGCTGAACCCCCTTTACCGGTCCGATCGAGCACACCTCACAACCCCTCAAAAAAAAGGTTGGGATTCACGAATCTCGATGGTATTCAATTGGGCGATTTTGTAGACTGTGCAGTCCCCGGAGCGCGTTCGGAATGCCGCAGATTTTTCATCGAAGCACAAATACACTTTCCCGGCTGAGCATATACGGCGCGGCATTCATTATTATACTATTAGGATACGTAATTTATGAAGTAAGCGCGTCTCCTTATTTGACGGAAGTAAATGTGGCGCGGGATCAGCCCGTGCCGTTCAGTCATAAGCACCATGTGGGGGAGCTCGGCGTTGATTGCCGTTATTGCCATACTTCGGTGGAAGATTCCTCTTTCGCCGGGCTGCCTCCCACTTCGACTTGCATGACATGCCACTCGCAAATCTGGACCAACAGCGCGATGCTGGAGCCGGTGCGATCGAGTTACCGGACGGACCGGTCGATTGAATGGATTCGTGTGAATGCAGTGCCGGATTTCGTCTATTTCAATCACAGCATACATATCAGCAAAGGGATTGGATGCACCACGTGCCACGGGCCAATCGGCGATATGCCGCTGACCTGGCGAGCGAATACCATGCAAATGGAATGGTGCCTGGGCTGCCACCGGGAACCGGAGCTTCAGGTGCGGCCAAAGAAGTCCGTTTTCGATGCGAGCTATAAGCCGCCATCCAACCAATTGGAAATGGGACGAAAGCTCGTAAAGGAATACAAGATCCAGAGCCTGACGAATTGCACCACGTGCCACCGGTAATTGGGGAAATGGATTTCGAGAGAAGGCCGAATTCAGCGCAGATGAGAAAAAATTTGAAGACGCAGGCGGGCAGATGAGCGTTCCGAGTGGCAAATCCGATTCGATTGATCTTGCCGCAATCGAAGAAAAGCTGCGAGGCGCGAAGGGAAAGGAATTCTGGAGGGGCCTGGACGAATTGGCGGAGACGCCACGCTACCGGGAATTTCTGCACAATGAATTCGGCGATCCAGAGATCGAGAAAGCAAGCGTAAGCAGACGGGATTTGTTGAAGCTGATGGCCGCATCGGCTGCTTTTGCCGGACTTACCGGCTGCACGAAACTTCCCACCCAACGGATCGTGCCATACGTGAAGCAGCCTGAAGAAATTGTGCCGGGAAAAGCGCTCTTCTATGCGACCGCAATGACCATGGGCGGGGTGGCGCGAGGCCTGCTGGTGGAAAGCCAGATGGGCCGCCCGACCAAGATCGAGGGGAATCCGGATCATCCAGCCAGCCTGGGCGCGACCACTGTATTCGAACAGGCTGCGCTACTCACGCTTTACGATCCCGATCGCGCACAGGCGGTGACGAATGAAGGGCGCATCGCAACCTGGGATTTGTTCCTCGCGGCTTTGCGCCGCGCTCGTGATAATCACCGTGCCGGAAAAGGCGCGGGCCTCAGCATCCTGACCGAGACAACCACCTCGCCCACGCTCGGCTCGCAAATTCAAAGCCTGCTGGCTGAATTTCCGCAGGCCAAGTGGCACCAGTATGAGCCGGTTGGCGGAGATGCGGCGCGAGAAGGCGCGCGCATGGCGTTCGGAGAGTACGTGAATACCGTCTACCGGTTCGACCGGGCAGACGTGATTCTTTCGCTCGACTCCGACTTTCTTTATGAAGGGCCCGGCAGCGTCAGGTATGCGCGCCAATTCGCCAACGGCCGTGATGTGGAAATGACCGGCGGGAAAATGAACCGGCTTTACGTGGTCGAAAGCACTCCTTCGATTACGGGTTCGAAGGCCGACCACCGGTTGCCAATGCGCAGCCGCGATGTGGAGCCGTTTGCGCGCGCGTTGGCCACGAAGCTGGGCATGCCAACGGGCGGATCGACGGCAACACAAGCTGGAGATGCCTGGATTTCGGCGCTGGCTCGCGATCTGCAGAGTCATCGCGGGCGAAGCGTGGTGATCGCGGGCGGCCAGCAGCCTCCCAGCGTGCACGCGTTGGCACACGCGATGAATATGGCGCTCGGGAATATCGGCGCTACGGTAATCCTGACCGATCCAATCGAAGTGAATCCGACCGATCAGATGCGATCGATTGGAGCGCTTTCGGCGGACATGGCGGCGGGACACGTGCAAACGCTGCTGATCTTTGGCGGCAATCCCATCTATACAGCGCCGGCAGACCTGCAATTCGCGCAGAATCTTCTGAAGGTGCCGCTGCGCATCCACGTGAGTCTTTATGACGACGAGACTTCGGATCTATGCCACTGGAACGTCCCCGCCGCTCATTTTCTGGAAACGTGGAGCGATGCTCGCGCGTTCGACGGGACGGTGACAATTCTGCAGCCGTTGATTTCGCCGCTCTACAACGGCAAATCAGAGCTCGAGGTGCTGGCGGCGTTCCTGGGCGAGGATGTGGCGGCGCACGATGTGGTGAAGTCTTATTGGAAGAATCGATTTAGTGCCGCAAAACAGGGTGATGACAAGGCATTCGAAGAGTTTTGGGAAACTTCGCTGAACGATGGCGTGGTGGCCAAGACGGCTTTGCCTGAGAAACAAGTGCGGTTGATTTCAGCGCCAACGGACGGCGCGGGTTCACAGGCCAACTCTGCGCAGCAGAGCCAGGCCGAGGGCGGCCTCGAAATCGTGTTTCGACCGGACCCAACCATGTGGGATGGCCGATTCGCGAACAATGGCTGGCTGCAGGAGCTACCAAAGCCGCTGACGCAAATCACCTGGGACAACCCTGTGATGGTGAGCGCACGCACGGCGCAGCGCCTGCAAGTGACAAACGAAGACGTGATCCAGATGAAATATGCGGGGCGATCACTCCAGGGAGTCGTGTGGATCACACCGGGACATGCGGACGAAAGCGTAACCGTGTATTTCGGCTATGGCCGCACGCGGGCAGGCCGGGTGGGCGACGGCATGGGGACCAATACTTACTTGATCTGGGATTCGCAAACGCCGTGATTTGGCTCGGGTCTGGAAGTGGAAAAAACGGGCGAGAAAATTCACCTGGTGACGACGCAATTCCACCATTCCATCGAGCATAACGGGAAAACGGAAGACGAAGACAGCGTCAATGCTTTCGAGCGCGATTTGGTGCGCATCGCGTCGCTCGAGGAATTCAAGAAGAATCCGAATTTCGCGCAGGATCCGGAAGAGGAAACTACAAAGGCCCAATCACTTTATCCCGCGTTTCCCTACACGGGCTATGCGTGGGGCATGTCCATCGATTTGAATCGCTGCATCGGTTGCAACGCTTGCGTCGATGGCCTGCCAGGCGGAGAACAATATTCCCGTGGTGGGAAAAGAGCAGGTGGATGCGGGACGCGAAATGCACTGGATTCGCGTGGACACTTATTTCCGCGGCGGATTGGACAACCCGGAAACGGTTCACGAACCGTTGACGTGCATGCACTGCGAGAACGCGCCTTGCGAAGTGGTTTGCCCGGTGGGAGCGACCACGCACAGTCCCGAAGGGCTAAACGAGATGGTTTATAACCGCTGCGTGGGCACGCGGTATTGCTCGAACAACTGTCCGTACAAAGTGCGGCGGTTCAATTTCTTTTTGTTCACCGACTGGGAAACGCCCAGCCTGAAACTGCTGCGAAATCCGGACGTGACTGTGCGCAGCCGCGGCGTGATGGAGAAATGCTCCTACTGCATCCAGCGCATCAACGCGGTGAAAATCGAATCGGAGAAACAGGACCGGGCGGTGCGTGACGGTGAAATCGTGACCGCCTGCCAGCAAACTTGCCCGGCGCAGGCGATCGTGTTCGGCAATATCAACGATCCGAAGAGCCGCGTAGCGAAGCTGAAGGCGCAATCGCGGAATATGGATTGCTAAGGGATTTGAACACCCGGCCGCGGACGACGTATCTGGCGAAATTGCGGAATCCGAATCCGGAGATCGGGTAGAAAGATTGAACGCAAACCAGAATTGATCAGGGGACTCTGGATTCCTCGCTCCGCTCGGAATGACGGGGTTTAGGCGTGAGAGCTTTTGACGGTGGTTGGAGAATAGATGGCGACTGAGCCGTTTGGAAAACCGACCGAACCACATCCCGGGCCTCCGGTGCTTGAGCCGGGGTACGATTTCGCGTCGGTCACGGACAAAATCAGCGCCATCGTGCTGAGAAAGAAGACGCCGAAGGGCTGGTTGCTCGGCTTCGCGATCGCGTTCGCGTTGTGCATGCTGCTGCAATACGCGATCGCCGTGCTGCTGGTAAGAGGCGTGGGCATCTGGGGAATCAATATTCCCGTCGGCTGGGGATTCGCCATCGTCAATTTCGTGTGGTGGATCGGAATCGGCCACGCCGGAACGCTGATTTCCGCAATTCTGCTTTTGCTGCGGCAAAAATGGCGCACTCGATCAACCGGTTCGCGGAAGCGATGACGCTGTTCGCCGTGGCTTGCGCGGGCATGTTCCCGCTGCTGCACCTGGGCCGGCCGTGGCTATTTTACTGGTTGTTCCCCTATCCGGACACCATGGGGACCTGGCCGCAATTCCGCAGCCCGCTGGTTTGGGATGTGTTCGCGGTTTCCACCTACGCGACTATTTCGCTGCTGTTCTGGTTTGTGGGTTTGATTCCGGACCTGGCGACGCTGCGCGACCGCGCCCGAAATCGCGCCGCGCAAGTGATCTACGGATTGCTGGCCATGGGCTGGCGAGGTTCCGCGATGCATTGGCATCGCTATGAGATGGCTTACCTGCTGCTGGCGGGACTGGCGACGCCGCTGGTGGTTTCGGTGCACACGGTGGTGAGCTTCGACTTTACGGTGGGGATCATTCCGGGCTGGCATACGACGATTTTTCCGCCTTACTTCGTGGCCGGCGCCATCTATTCCGGGTTTGCCATGGTGATGACGCTGGCGATTCCGCTGCGCAAGTTTTACGGCTGGAAGATTTCATCACCATGCGCCATCTGGACAATATGGCGAAAATCCTGATCGCCACCGGCTTGATCGTCGCTTACGGCTACATGATGGAAACGTTTATGCGCGTTTTACAGCGGCGACAAATACGATCGTTACATGATGATGAACCGAATGACGGGACCGTACGCCGGATTTACTGGATCTTGATCGCCTGCAATATCGTGATTCCGCAGTTCTATGGGTCAGGCGAGATGCGGCGCAACGTCGCTGTTCCTGTTCGCAATCTCGCTGATCGTCAAACGTGGCATGTGGCTGGAGCGCTTCGTGATCGTGGTGACCAGCCTGCACCGCGATTTTCTGCCCTCTTCGTGGGGAATGTACTACCCGACACGTCTGGGACTGGGCCACGTTCATCGGGTCGATCGGATTGTTCCTGACATTATTCCTGCTGTTCATCCGCTTCCTGCCGATGATTTCGATCTTTGAGATGCGGGGACTGGTGACGGAAGTGGAAGAGGAAAAAGAAACCTTGAGCAGCAAGCAGCATGCAGGCAGCTTGAATCATGATCGCGAAACGACATCGCATTTACGGCCTGATGGCGGAATTCGAAACGACGGAAGACTTGCTGAGCGCCGCCCACCGGACCTACGCGAAGAGGGCTATCGCCAGATGGATGCTTTCACTCCCTTCCCGGTGGAGGGATTGGCGGAGGCCATCGGATTCCACAACACGCGGTGCCCTTGATCTGTTGATCGGCGGAATTCTGGGATGGATGTGCGGATATTTTTCTCCAGTAGTGGCCCAACGTGATCGGTTATCCGCTGAATATCGGCGGAAGGCCATACAACAGTTGGCCGTCGTTTATTCCTATTACGTTTGAGATGACAGTGCTCTGCGCGGCGCTTTCCACGGTATTTGGAATGCTGGCGTTGAACGGTTTGCCGACGCCCTACCATCCCGTGTTCAATGCGCCGCGTTTCGAGCTGGCCTCGCGCAACCGATTTTTTCTTTGCATCAAGGCGCGAGACCCGAAATTCGATGTGGAAAAGACAAAGAATTCCTGATCGATTTGAATCCCCGCGAGGTATCGGAAATTGAGGCCTAGCGGGACAAACGAGCGGCTGAGCAAGTGGATTCCCGCATCGCAAAAGCGAGCGGGGCTGCTGTATGGCGCTGCCCGTGCTTATGTGCCTGGGAATGAGTGCGGGCTGCCGGTCGGACATGCACGTGCAGCCGAAATTGAACCCGCTGGCGCGCTACTTTTTCCCGGAGGCCGCGGCGCGGCCCGGTGATTCCGGACACCGTGGCGCGCGGCCATATGCGCACTCGATGAACTGCTTTACACCGGCAGGGTGAACGGCGTGCTGGCGGAACAGTTTCCCTTCCCGATCACGCGGCAGGTGCTGGAGCGCGGCCAGCGAACGCTTCAACATTTATTGCACGCCCTGCCACGATTACACGGGCAGACGGGCAAGGGATGATCGTGCAGCGCGGATTCCCGCCGCCGCCTTCGTACCACATTGACCGCCTGCGACAGGCGCCCGCGGGACATTTCTTCGAAGTGATGACCGAACGGATTACGGCGCCATGTACAGCTATGCCGGCCGAATCACCCGGAAGATCGCTGGGCGAATCGTGGCTTACATCCGTGCGCTGCAACTGAGCCAGCACGCCACGCTGGATGACGTGCCGGCGGCGGAGAGACAGCAACTCGGCGGAGCAAAGCGCCATGAGGGATGCGGCAACACTCGGCGCCGCGGCTGGATGGCGTGCGGCGAATGGCGCTGGCAGTGGGCGCCGCCGCTTTGGTGTTGTTTGCGTTGCTTGGACTGCGTGATCCCACGCAGTTCTTCCGGTCGTACTTGCTGGCGTATCTGTATTGGGTTGGACTTCCCCTGGGCTGCATCGGCGATCCTGATGATTCATCACCTTGTCGGCGGCGGATGGGGACTACATCTGCGGCGCCCCCTGGAAGCCGCGGGCAGAACTTTCCGCTGATGGCGATGCTGTTGCTTCCGATGTTTTTCGGTCTTGCCGCGACTTTACTAGTGGGCGCGACCGGCGGAAGTTGCCTCCGATCCGGTGCTGCAAGCGAAGCAGTGGTACCTCAACGTGCCACTTATTTGTTTTTCGCGCGGTTCATTTATTTCGTGTTGTGGTTTGCGCTGTCCTATTGCTGAGCAAATGGTCGACGGAGCAGGACGAGACCGGCGATCCGCGGCTGAGCAAGAAGCTGGAAGGAATGAGCGGGCCGGGACTGGTGATTTACGGATTAACGGTCACATTCTGCTCCGTGGATTGGGTAATGTCGCTGGAGCCGCACTGGTTTTCGACCATCTACGGGATGCTGTTCATGGTGGTGCAGGCGCTCTCGGCGATGTCATTCGCTGATTGTGATTCTGGCCTGGCTGGCAGAACGGAGCCACTCGCGCGCGTAGCCACGCCGGGCAAGGTTCAACGATCTGGGCAACCTGCTGCTGACGTTCATGATGCTCTGGGCGTATCTTTCGTTTTCGCAGTTCCTGATTATCTGGGCGGGAAACTTGCAGCGAGGAAATTCCCTGGTACACGGTGAGCGGCCGACCGGCCACTGGGCGGGCATGGCACTGTTTCTGATTATCTTTCATTTCGCCGTGCCCTTCTTCCTGTTGTTGATGCGCGCCGTGAAGCGGAACGTGCCTTACCTGGGAGTGATCGCGATCCTTCTGTTGGTGGTGAGCCTGGTGGACGTTTTCTGGCTGGTGACGCCGGCGTTTAATCAGGATGGGCCGAACCCGCATTGGATGGATTTGCTGGCCACGTTTGGGATAGGCGGGATTTGCGGTGGCGGCGTATTTGACGCAACTGAAGGCGAGGCCGCTATTGCCGCTGCACGATCCTCAGTACGAGGAAGTGGCGGAAGGAGCACTGGGCCATGGAGACTGAGAAGCCAGCACAGAATGCAGTGCCAGGGCCGGGATACGAAACGAGTGACGCGAACCCCGGCGGCTTGCTGCTTTTTGGCCTGGGAATGTTTGTGATCATTGGAGCGGTGCTGCTGATTACTTATGGGGTGTTTGAGCATTTTTCGGAATCGCAGTCGCTGGGAGCGCCCGCTTCGCCTTTTGCGAATGCTTCGCAGATACCTCCCGCGCCGCGTTTGCAAACAGAACCGAAGCTCGATCTGGAGCATTTGCGGGCACGAGAAGATCAGTTGCTGCACACATACCAGTGGGTGGACCCAAATGCGGGTATCGTGCGAATTCCGATTGATCGCGCCATGGAATTGATATTGCAGAAGGGATTGCCGGTGCGGCAGCAAGCGATGGAAAAAAGAACGCCTGCGGCGGAGCCGGCGAAGAAGTAATTGAAACTGGAGAATCATTGGATCTTGGTGAGAACCGGGAAATGACCATGGGGCAACTCAAGTCTTTGTCGAAGGCGCTGCCGCGGTTCGGGCTGGCATTGCTGATGGCTGGGATGCTGACGGCCGCGAACAGCGCTCAGCAACCGCCCGCCAAGCCGAGCGGCGCGCAATCTCAGACGAATGCCCAAGCGTTGCTCTCGCAAGTGGGGATCGATCAAAAGTTGAATCAACAGATTCCGCTCGATCTGAGTTTTCGCGATGAGCAGGGCAAAACCGTAAAGCTGGCGGAGTACTTTGGCGAAAAGCCTGTGATTCTATCGCTGGTTTATTACCAGTGCCCGATGCTTTGCACGCAGGTGCTGAATGCCGTGGAGCGAGGATTGACGAACGTTTCGCTGGACATGGGCAAGCAGTTTCAGGTTGTGACGGTGAGCATCGATCCGCGGGAAACGCCTGAGATGGCTCGAACGAAAAAGAATATGTACGTGGGACTTTATGGCCGGGCGGGTGCGGGCGAGGGCTGGCATTTCCTGACCGGCGAGGAAGCAGCCATCCAACAACTGGCCAAGGCTGTGGGATTTCGCTACGCGTACGACCCTCAATCGGGACAATTTGCGCATGCCAGCGGGATCATGTTATTGACGCCGGAGGGAAAGATTTCCCGCTATTTTTACGGGGTTCAGTATCCCTCGCGCGATTTGCGATTGGGTTTGGTGGAGGCGTCGGAAGGAAGAAGTGGGACGCCTGTGGATCAAGTGCTGCTGTATTGCTTCCATTACGATCCGGCAACGGGGAAATATGGGATGGTGATCCAAAACGTGATTCGCGGGGCGGGAGTGCTGACGGTGCTGATTATCGGGATGATGGTTTTTGTGTTGTCGCGGCGGGAGCGCGTGGGCGGGCAAGGAGAATTGCGCGAGAAACCGGTGCGCGGGTGAGGGCGGAAATTCAGAAGAAAGAGGGCGGGCCTTCCCGGTTTAAACCATCGGGAGAGGAAATGCCGCCCCGACACGAAACCCAACGATGTTAATCAATCTTCCATTTCAGCCTGACCAGGCATCCACGATCGCCGAGGGCGTGGACCGGCTTTATATTTTCCTGACGTTTATCACGTTGTTTTTTACAGCGATTATCTTTGCGACGATTTTTTATTTTGCGGTGAAGTACCGGCGCCGTTCCGAGGACGAAAGGCCGCCGGAGATCGAAGGCTCGCTTCCGCTGGAACTCACCTGGACGGTGATTCCGACCTTGCTGACCGTGGTGATCTTTGCCTGGTCTTCGAGCCTTTATTTCCAAAATGCCAGGCCGCCGCGGGCTTCCTCGGAAATCTTCGTGGTGGGCAAACAATGGATGTGGCACCTGCAGCATCCGGAAGGCCCGCGCGAAATCAATGAACTGCACGTGCCCGTGGGCGTTCCGATCCAATTGACGATGACGTCGGAAGATGTGATACACGATTTCTTTATTCCCGCGTTCCGGATCAGAAGGAGCGCTACCCGGACGGTATTCCTCGATCTGGTTTGAAGCCACGAAGACCGGCACGTATCACTTTTTTTGCGCTCAATATTGCGGCGCCGAGCATGCGGGCATGATTGGCTGGGTTTGTCGTGATGCGCCTGCGGATTACGCGCAATGGCTGGCTAATAATTCCAGCGGCGAGACGATGGAAGCAGCGGGAAGGCGGCTGTTTACTCAAGTGCCCTTCCGCGTATGATTCTGCGCCGCTGGTAATAAGGCGAAGATCAGCAAAATGCAGAGACATTGTGGGGATATTCCATAGCCTCCATGTCCTATTGTAACCGTATAAACTAAATAGCAAGCCAAAAACCAGCGTTACTAAAACGCAAGCCAATATTACTTTTCTTCTTGATTTCAATTTGTTGCCCAAACAATAATTAGATTGATCCCGATAAAATGTGGAGATTCGGTTTCCTGTCCGTATAAGACGCCATGGTATCGCGTCTTCCAATGACCATAAATCTCAATATATCATTGGCTTGCATCGAGGCTGCCCCCTTATCACGGGTTTTCGGACCTCTTTGCCCGGGGAAAATCTCCCAAAGTTTCTGTTCTTGGGCCAAATCGTTCCGGGGGCATGATAGCAGAATTATCGGCGAAAATAAATTTTACAGGAGATTCTGCAAGATAGCTGATATGTTGCCATAATAGACACTTATTAGAGGGCCGGGAAAAATTCCCGATATGATCTGGGTAGTATTTCTGATGCTACCAGGCTTGGGAAAGAAGATCGTCCATTCAAGTCTTGAGCGTTACCGGTCAATATTCCCGAAATGATCGCAACCCGGGTCGTTTAAGAGACTGCCGGCAAGCAAACCCTGTCCCCTCCCGCCGATTAAAAATCATAGTTAAAGAGCACGTCGGCGCCGGAGTTCCGGTGGCCTAACTGAGATTCCACGCTCAGGTTCTTGTTGACCTTATACTGGATGCCCACCTGCTGTTCATACACCCCGCGCTCCTCGTTGAGATTCCGCCCGGCGAAGACGCTGACATTTTTGGTGATTTCCTTGCCGACGCCCACGGTGGGACGGCCGCCTAACATGCCGCTCCTCACCTTGATCCCGCCTAAAAAGGGGATGGCCGACCCCAAAATTTCGCTTATCTTGTTGGCGCTGATGCCTCCCAAAACCCCCAATTGTTGCGCCCCCAGGGCCATATATTGTTCCTTGTTCAGGGTGGCGGACGGCGCCCCGAACACCAGGTAAGACAGGACGTCGGCCGGCGGCAGGGGCGGCAGGCTTTCCAGGCGGATCAGCGGGTTGGACATGGTACCCTTCACGGTGAGCATTAGGGTGATGTCCTCCATTTGGTGAACCGCACTTCCTTCCACGGTTATGGGCTTGCCGGTGGCGCCGGGCATCTGGAGCAGGGCCTGTTTCACGGTGAAGGTGCGTTCTTCGATGTCCAGGGTGCCTTTGAGGGCGCGCACCTCCCCGGCCATGGCCAGTTTCTGGCCCGGATCTTTCCTGATCTTGAGGTGGGCGAGCATCTCAACTTTGCCCATGGGGTCGACGAGCCAGGCATTGCCCGAATTTTCCAGGGCGATGTCGACCCGCAGGTTCCGATAGATGGCCGGGGCCACGCTCGCCCTGTCTTGGGGCTTGGGTTTGACGGGGACCAGGATGACATCCGGCTCCATGTCGGAGCGGAAGAACGTGGGGCGAAATTGGGCCTTGGGCACCACCAGGCGGCCGCTGGCCACCAGGGCGGAGAGGGGACCCTTGAGGTCGATGAAGCCGTTGGTCCAGGCCTGGTTGCCCCCCCGATCCAGGAGCAGGAAATTTTCCGCCTGGAGCCGGACTTGGGCCTGGGGGGCGCCTGCCAGGAGGATTTCGCCGGAGAGCCGGATCGTACCGTCGCTTTGGAGAATCAGACCGGGAATCACGATCTTTTCTCCCTGGAGGCGAATCTCCCCGGGGGCCAGGGCGTAAGGCGTCCCCGCCTGGTGCAGCTTCAGGGAGCCGGCACTCCAACGCACATAGCCCGAAACCCGGGGTTGATGCGGATTGCCACGGGCTTCCACCGCCAGGTCCATGGGGCCCTCCGCGGCTTGCACCTCTTTGCTGATGGAGGTCAGCAGGGAGAGGTTGACCCGTTCACTGTGGAGTCGGAGGTCCAGGCCATCCTGGGCCAGGGCGCAGGCAAAGGGGAGCAGGGAGATCTTGACCGGGAGCGAGCCTCTCCAGGTCAGCCGGGAGTGCAGGGGGCCGATTTCCAGATAGCCGGCCACCTGCGCCTGTTCAGCCTGGTAATTGAGGGTGGTGGTCAGGGTCTGGATGGGCAGGTCCTTGATCTTGCCGCCGCTCAGGGCGATTTGGCCGTCGATGGTCGGGGTCCGGGGGGTGCCGGCCAGAGTCAGCCTGCCGTTGAGCTTCCCCGAGGCGGGCAGGCCCAGGTGCGCCAGGAGGCCGGCGTTGAGATCCCGAACCTCCAGAACGCCGGACAGTTGTTGGTCCCGGGCCAGGCCGGCGACGGTGACGCTGCCGCCGTCCACCTGAAACGTCACCGGAGAGATTTCCCAGCCGGGGAGGAGGCGGACCGTAAAAGGGGTCTTGTTCTTGAACGCCAGGGCCTGGCTCTGCCAGGAAATCCGGGCGACGTTCAGGATGAATGGTTTTTGTAAGCCCGCCAGGTCGGCGGTTCCCGCGGCCTCGAACTTGGGTTCCCGGGGAGAGGTGGCGGCCACCTGGAACTGCCACCGGCCACCGGCGCCGCCGGCATTGAGATGGACCCGGGCAAAAGTGCCGCCGGGGGTGCGCAGCCCGGTGCCCAGGACTTGCAGGTTTCCGGATAGGGAAGGCCAACCGGCCAGGGCGCCGCTCAGGTTGGCCGATTCCAGGGTGAGGCCCTGAAAGGAGGCTTTCCGGACCTGGGCGGCCAGGTTGACCTGGGGGGCCTTCCAGGGCCCCCGGACCGTGCCTTCGGCCGAAAGGGAGGCAAAGGCCGCTCCCGGAGGCAGGGGCAGGATGCCGGAGCCGGAGAGCGAGGCGTTGAACGTGACATCTACCCCGGATTCGGTGAGGCTCCCCCGCCAGGAGGCCGTGAGGCCCGCCAACTGCACGTCGGCCCGGGAGACGGTGAGTTTCTTGCCTTCCAGGACGAAGCTGGCGTTCAGGTCCTTCAGGGGTTCCTTCTGCACCCGGCCGCTGGCCTTAAGGTCGCCGGCCAGATAGACCTGGGCCGGGGAGACGCCGGGAGGCAGGCGGAACTTGCCGGTAAAACAGGTGGTCAGGCTGCTGCCGGCGAGCCTGGCCAATCCCAGCATGGCGGGCTGAAAGTCCCCGGTCTGCACGGTCAGATTGCCGGAAAGCTCCTGGCCGGTTTCTCCCACCGGCAGGAGATGGCCGCTGGCGCCCAGGTCCACGGTCCCGAAATTCCCCGCCACGGAGGCCTGCAACTCCTGGCTGGCCGCAGTGCCGGAGAGATCGAGCCGCACCTTATCCACTTTGAGGTCCCGATACTGGAAGGGTGCAAGGTCCAGGCGGGTCTTAAGGGAGGCGGGGTTCCAGGGCAGGCCCGTGCCTTCGAGGCGCAGGTGGGCGTTGACCGGGCTCAGGCCCTGGACCGGCTGCCCCTTGAGGTTCTGAATTTCCTTGAGCTGGGCCGTGGTCAAGCCCTTAAGGTCCAGGTCCAGCTTAAAGACTGCGGGCTTAACCTTGGTGTCGAGGTCTGCCGTGAGATCGCAAGCCGCCTCACCGATCTTCCCTTTTACCAGGATTTTTCCCCCATCCGAAGTACTGCTGAGGCTCAACGTGCCGGCCAGGTCCCAGGGGGCGGGCCAGCGGGGCCAGAAGGCTTGGATCTGGTCACCTTTGATCGGGCCGATTTTACCGGCCAAAGAGCAGGAAAGCTCCGTCAGGGGCCGGCAGACCTCCCCCTGCAAGGAGGCCACGGTTTGGCCGACCAATTTCAGGTTCAGGGAGCGGATTTGGGCTAGGCCCGAGCTATAAGTCAGCCTGGCCTCCAGTTCCGCCCGGCCCTGGGGGGTGGTGATCCCCAGGCTGGAAATATCGATCTTGATTTTTTGCTGCGGTTGGCCCCCAGTCGAGCAGGCTGAGGCTGGATTTGAGGTCCAGACCAGTGTAGTGACGGGTGCGGCCGCCTTCAGTAATAAAAAGCTCGCCCCGATGCACCGAGACATTGGAGAAATCTATCCCCTGAAATAAATACTGGGTGATTTTTCCAACCAGACCTTGGGGTTCGGCGGGGTTTGGCCAGCTTTTCTTCCGGTTTGATGAGCCAGCCGAAATTCCACTGGCCGGATGGTTCCCGGAACAGGTAAACCCGGGGATTTTCCAGGGCCAGGGCCCCCAGGTCCAGACGGAAGTTAGGGATGGACGCCAGGGAGAGGCGCGCCTCGAAGCGATCGACGTTGAGCAAGACCTTGCCAGCCGGATCGGTAATCGTCAGGTCCTTAAAAACAACTCCCGATAAGGGATTGCCCGAGATTTCTTTAGCCGTCACCTGGCCGTTTACTTTACTCTGGATCAGGGAAAGCAGGAAAGGGCCGCCCCAATTGGTGAGATCCGGCAGGACGGCGCCGGCGGCGGTCCCCCCCCAGCTCAGGAGGAGCACCAGAGAAACCATGACCATCGTTACACGGCGCATCTCGCCTCCTTGCCCCTAAAAGCCGTAGCCCACGCTGAAGTGGAGCTGGTAGGGGCTGTCCAGTTGGTAATTGATGCGGTTGGTGGGGAATGCAATATCCACGCCGATGGCCCCGATAGGGGAGAGATAGCGCAGCCCGACCCCGGGTGAATATTTTAACTGGCCCAGGTCGAGGTTGTGAATCTTGGGGAAGACATTGCCCGCATCCAGGAAGACCACCCCGCCGATTTTTTCGTAAATGGGGAGAGGAAAGCGCCCTTCGAGGCTGAATTCCAGGACTGCTTCGCCGCCGACGGGGTCGTTGCTGGCGTTGCGGGGACCCAGGTAGTCCAGTTGATAGCCCCGGACGCTGTTGGCCCCGCCGCTGAAGAAGAGCCGGGATATGGGGATCTGGGTGGTGGACTGGATGGGTTGGATAACGCCGAACCTGACCGCCCCGCGGCCACGAACTTGGAGTCACCGATGGCCTGGTAGCGCCGCAAGTCCAGCACCGACTGGAGGAACTGGATTCCGGAGCCCAGGAAGGTGGGGGCAAACTCGTTGGCCAGGTCCAAGATCCCGCCCCGGCGGGGCTCAATGTGGCTGTCCGAGGTGTCCTGGCGCAGACCTATGAGGGCATAGGAGGCCCGGTACAATTTCTCCGGCTGGGTCCCTTCGAGGCGGATCAGGGTCTCCACCGGCAGGTTGAAGGGGCGGTCGAACTCCAGGCCATGACCGAAGTAGACCCGCAGGTCCCAGGGAATGTCCCGTTCCAGCCGGGACTGGGTGAAAAAGGCCCGGTCGTTGAAGCCCGGCAGGTTCCGCTGCCGGGCGCCGCTCTGTTGGACAAAGTCGAAGGAGGAGCCGAACACGGCGGGATTGGTAAATAATTCCGAGGCCAGGAAGCCCAAAGTGGAATACCGGGCATCCAGGTCCAGGAGCCGGCCGCCGCCCCACAGGTTCCGGTACCGCAGCCCCAGCCGGGCCCGGATTTTTTCTTCATCCCCATACCCCAGCCCCCCTTTCAGGGACCGTTTCTTCTTTTCCACCAGTTCCACGACAATGGGGATGGTGGGATCCTGGGGGGGACCTGCTCCGGGGTCAGGACCACACTCCGGAAGAGATCGGTGGCGTAAAGTTTTCGCTGGGTGTCGAAGAGCTTCTCCTGGTTGAAAAGCTGGCCGGACTTAAAGGTGAGCTTCTCCAGGATGGCGGCCTCGGAAGTCTCCAGCTTCTCCAGGTCTTTGACCCGCACCTTACCGAAATGGCACAGGGGGCCGGGATTGACGCTGAGGATAATCTTGGCGGTATTGGCCTCTTCGTTCAGGTAAACCCGCCCCCTGACTTTGACCTTGGGGTAGCCGTGGTTGGGCAGGTAGTTGAGGTAGAGATTTTTGAGATCGTCGTAAGGCTTTTCGGCGAAACGCTCCCCGGGGTTGAGGGGCCATTTCTGCTGCAGTTCCAACAGATCCATGGGTCCGGCGACCTCGACATCAATGTCGGTGACCTTGACCCAGGGGCCTTCGTCAATTTTCAGGGTGACATCCACCGCGCCTTGGGGGCCATAGTTGATTTCGGGTTTGATCTCCGCGTGGAAAAAACCCTGGCGGCGGTAATAAGTCTTCAGGCGCTCCACGTCATATTCCAGGTCCTGGAACCGGAATGGGGGCGGCGGGCCCCAGGGCGGCCAGAAAGACGGCAGCTTCATGGATAATTCTTTTTTGAGGTCTTTGACGGGCAAGGTTTTGTCCCCGACGATATGAAAAGCGTGGAGCGTCAGGCCGGATGGCCGGCGGCGGGGGCGGGGGCGGGGACCGCGCAGGCGCCGGCGGCTCGTAAAGCAGCGGGGCCGGCGTGGCGGGGGCGGGCCCTGCGGCCGGCTCGGGGGCCTCGGCCCCCAGGCTCCGGGAAACCCCCATGAGGCTGAGCACCAGGATGAGGAGCACCAGCCAGCTTTGCCAAAACCCGGTAACCCGCATCGGCTTCTCAGGCGCTCCTTTTAATAAAAAAGCTATCAGCGGTCAGCTTTCAGCCATTAGCAAAGGCACGTATCGACGCGACCCGGCCAACCTACAGAGCGGACGCCGCCGGCCATAATTCCTTCTGAACATGGCGGAATGGGTTTGTGCCAATTTGCATCTTGCGTTGCGGCCCCAACACGGTCATGGAACGTTAACCGGAAAGACCAAGGGGAAATCGCCCCAAATCCCCCATGATCAAAGGGGAACTTGCCACCTTCCCCTCTTGCCTCACGGTGACGCCGGGGCCTGACTGCCAAAGGCCGCCTGGCCCGGCAAGGTGCGCCGCTCGGCCGGGGTGAAGAGGCGAATTTCCCCATAAGCGCCGTCGTAGCCCCCATTGATGTGCACCTGCCCCCGGCGCATCCGGTCAATGCCGTGGGCCAGGAGGATGCCTCCCTCCCGGGCCAGGGCGTCAAGGGGCACGCGGCGCAGGATCTCCAGTTCCGGCCCCAGCTTTGCCAAGAGCCGGAAGTAGGCCAGGCGCACTTTTTTGGTGGCGGCGCCCGCGCCCAGGACTTCGGCCAGGATTCCCGGCAGGCTGATCAAGGACTCGAAGGGGCTGGCCGCGGCCGGGCGCGCCCCGTTCTTGCGGTCGGCCAGGTCCTGGACCCGATGCATCACCCCCAGAGTCAGGGGTTTTTGGCAAAGGGGGCAGAGACCGCCCAGGCGGTTCGCCGCGTCCGGCTCCAACCGGAGGCCGCAATTACGGTGCCCGTCCAGGTGGTATTTGCCTTCCTGGGGAAAGAATTCGATGGTGCCCCCGAACCCCTCCCGGGTGCGCAAGGCCCGGGCCAGGTCGGGATACGTCGGGGCGACGTGAAAGATATTGGCCTCCCGACCCAGCTTCTGGGGGGAGTGGGCATCGGAATTGGACACCAGCGCGAAGCGGTCCAGGCCGGAGACCCGCCAGTTCATGGCGGGATCGGATGACAGCCCGGTCTCCACGGCATGGATGTAAGCGGTGCTGGCTTCGAAGCACTCCTCCAGGGAATCGAAGCCGCTCTTGCTGCCCAAAACGGAGAACCAGGGAGTCCAGATGTGGGCCGGGATCACCAGGGCCTGGGGGTCGATTTCAAGGACCAGGTCCAGCACGAAGCGGGCGTCCAGGCCCAGGATGGGGCGGCCGTCGGAAGCGACGTTGCCCAGGCGGCCCAGGCGCCGGGAGAGCTTTTGGGCCGCGGCAAGATCGGGGAGCACCAGGAGCAGGTGGACCTTGCGCACCTTGCCGCCCTTTTTATATATGGTGCTCACTTCGCCGGTGATCACGAAGTTGACGGGACTCAAGGCCTCACAGCCCGGGCCCTCAAGGTTGAGCGGCAGGGCCAGGCCGGGTTTGAGGGCGTAGACCCCCGGGGCGGCCGGTTCCAGTTTGGCGGCCAGCTCCGCCAGCCATTGGGGATGGGTGCAATCGCCGGTGCCCACCACCTGCAGCCCCTTGTAGCGCCCCCAGAGATCCAGGTGCTCCAGGTCGGCGTCCCGGGCGGTGGCGATGGAGAAGTGGGAATGGATATGCAGGTCGGCGATGACTTCCATTTGGGCCTAGACTTTATCACAAAACCCGGGGATGCGCTAATCCCGGGTGGTGTTTCTTTAAATCTTATAGATTACCGGAACGGGAGAAACGTTACCGGCGTCCCGCTAGAAAAGACCCGGCCGGTTCCGCAGGCAGCCGGGGCCAAGGGCAAGGAGGGGCGGGGAGTCACCGGCTGGTTTTACCGGCAGGGACTGTCTGGAGATGGCGGGGGAGTATCCGGATAGTTATCATGGAGAGAATTCAGGCTGCGGCAAGGGGAATAGGTTACCATTTTGAGAAGGGCCGGCTGGACCCGGACCGCAAGAGTTTGTCTTAAGGGCCTTAAATGTCCCAATGGCGGACGTGGCAGGGGGGATAAAAGAAAACTTTCACAAGATGGCAATAAACGAAGCCCCTCCTTAGGAGGGGCTTGTCGATGAGGCCTTGACACCCAGACTACACAGAAGCTTTGGTTTTGGTGTCGGTCACCGCCCAGATCTGAGGCGTAACTTCCTCAAAATAGGGCTGAAAGACATCCTCGTCCAGGCGCAGCATCAAGCCGCCGCATTGGGTGCACAGCGCCGTGTGATCATCCAGACCGGCCACCCGTTGATCCCGACCGATACAGTCGACACATTGGTATTCATAAATCGGCATGATCAATCTCCCCCTTCGGTGTAACATAATGCAACAATTATGCCTGTCAATCTTATGTTTACAACTTAATTAGTAATTAGTTAATATCATAAAATAATTTGTCAACCCCCCCTCAACCGGTTTTTTTGAGTTATAATTCCTGATTCTCCAGGCGCCAGGTGTGGCTTTTATTCCATAGTGTAGGGAATTGCTTTCTAGGTAATATCCATGCGTGTTCCCAGGAACGAGGAGGAACCTCCACCGTGTTGCGTGACCAACGCACGCACCAAGATCGTGTGCACCCTGGGCCCCGCCAGTGACGGCGACATTCTCCCCAGGCTCCTGGCGGCCGGTATGAATGTGGCCCGGCTCAACTTTTCCCATGGCACCCATGGGGAGCATGGCGGCCGGATCAAGCGCCTCCGGGAGTTGGCGGCGGCGGCGGGGCTGCCTTGGCCATTTTGCAGGACCTGGCCGGCCCCAAGGTGCGCATCGGCGACGTGCCGGGGGGGAGGTCGCGCTGCGGGAGGGCGAAGAGTTTTGTCTCAGCGCGGTTCCCCTGAAGGCCGGGCCGGAGGCCGGGGTTATTGTGGATTACCCGCAAGTTATCACCGAGACCCCCCTGGGGGCGCCCATCCTTTTGGCCGATGGCAACATCGAACTCCGGGTGGAGGCCAAGGCTGATCCGGTTCTCGCCTGCCGGGTGGTGGTGGGTGGGGTGTTGCGCTCCCAGGTGGGGATAAATTTCCCCATGCACTCACCGAAGGTGTCGGCCTTCACCGACAAAGACCGGGAAGACCTGCGCTTCGGCATCGCCCAGGGGGTGGACTTCGTCGCCATGTCCTCTGTGGGCTCGGCCCAGGATATTCTCGAGGCCCAGGAGTTCATCCGCAGCCTGGGGGCGGACATCCCCATCATCGCCAAGATCGAAAAACACGAGGCCCTGGGGCACTCGCCGAGATCCTGGAGGTGGCCGACGGCGTCATGGTGGCCCGGGGCGACCTGGGCGTGGAGGTGCCCCTGGAGCAGGTTCCCGTGCTCCAGAAGCAGATCATCGCCGCGGCCAACGGCCGGGCAAGCCGGTGATCACCGCCACCCAGATGCTCCTCTCCATGGTCGAGACCACTCCCGCCCCAGCCGGGCCGAGGTCACCGACGTGGCCAACGCCATCTTGGACGGCACTGACGCGGTCATGCTCTCCGAGGAGACCGCCGCGGGCCAATATCCGGTGGAGGCGGTGAAGTTTTTGGACCGGGTGAGCCGGGTTACCGAGGAGATTTTCCCCACACCGCCTGGCTCCGGTCCCGGGCTGCGGAGGCCGCCGGGAGATTTCCCGAGGCCGTCAGCTATGCGGCCTGCGAGATGGCCCTGGACCTGGAGGCCGCCGCCATCCTCACCAACACCGAATGTGGCGGCACCGCCCGCCTGATCAGCCGGTTCCGGCCCCACCCCCATCATGGCGCTGACCTCCCGGGGGGAGACCTGGCGCCGGCTCTGCCTCTCCTGGGGCGTTTTTCCCCTCCTGGTCCCGGCCGTCCAAGACATCGACGAGATGCTCCAGGTGGTGGAGGCGGAGGCGGTCAAGGCCGGGATGCTGCAGGCCGGCGACCGGGTGATCATCACCGCCGGCACCCCCATCGGCACCCGGGGCAGCACCAACCTGATCAAGGCCGACGTCATCTCGTGAGCCCTTCAGCTCCGTCAGCATCAGCCAGGATGACGGATTCGCGCCAGACGCTCCCCGGGAAGGGAGGGTGGCTGGCGGTTCACAAAATTGTCCGCTGAAATGACAAAAATGGCCCACGTATCATCTCTTGACCCGGCTATTTTTGTTCTTTATAGTGAAAAAATAGTTAATCCGAAACTTCCCCATAACCTGCTCTCTTGCCGCCGACTCCCCGGGCCCGGGCATGGAGGACATCATGGCTGAACCGTTAGGGTATTTCACCTTTGTGCTCCATTCGCATCTGCCTTACGTCATCGGCCACGGCCGCTGGCCCCACGGCATGGATTGGCTCAACGAGGCCGCGGCCGAATCGTACATTCCGCTGCTGACGGCCTTCAACCGCCTGGGCGCCGAAGGGCGCCACTCCGGGGTTACCCTGGGGATCACCCCCATCCTGGCGGAGATGCTGGCGGCCAGAGTCTTTCGCCGGGAGTTCAAGGACTACCTGAACCAGAAGATCCAGGCGGCCACCGAAGACCTGGTCACCTTTCAAGCGTCTGGGAGACGAGCATTTCGCCTCCCTGGCCCAGATGTGGAAAAGCCGCTACGGGGAACTTGCGGCGGGCTTTCGCGAGGATTTCGGCGAGGACCTGCTCGGGCGCCTTCAAGCGGTTGATGGATGCCGGGGTCCTCGAAATCATCACTTCCGCCGCCACCCACGGCTATCTGCCCCTGTTGGGCCGGGACACCACGGTCCAGGCCCAGGTGAAGCAGGGGGTCGCCACCTACCGCCGCCACTTCGGCCGGGACCCCCAGGGGTTCTGG